>NZ_JBQUZZ010000005.1:0-381999 GCF_056313605.1 Gellertiella sp. DMC107
CAAGCAGGAGGTCTCTCAACGACTGTGTAGAACTCGTCCAGTCCTCCACCGAAGGTGGAGGTTTCTCTATTTCATAAAAAAACCCGGCGCGGGGCCGGGTCTTTTTCCGTTGAGCGTCAAGCCGAGGCTCAATCCTTCTTGGCGCTCGGCACGACGCGCAGCGCGAGTTCGCGCAGCTGGGCGGGTGTGGCCGGAGCAGGCGCGTTCATCAGTAGGTCCTGGGCCTGCTGGTTCATCGGGAAGAGCGAGATTTCACGCAGGTTCTTCGCACCGACGAGCAGCATCACCACGCGATCGATACCGGCGGCCATGCCGCCATGCGGCGGGGCACCGTACTGGAAGGCGCGGTAGAGGCCGCCAAAGCGGTCTTCCACGTCCTGCTGGGAAAGACCGACCTTTTCGAAGGCCTTCACCATCAGTTCCGGCGACTGGTTACGGATCGAACCGGACGCGATCTCGAACCCGTTGCAGACCATGTCATACTGATAGGCCTTGATGGTCAGCGGATCCTGGTTTTCCAGCGCATCCATGCCACCCTGCGGCATGGAGAAGGGATTATGGGCGAAATCCACCTTCTTCTCGTCTTCGTTCCACTCGTAGAAGGGGAAGTCCACGATCCAGCACAGTTCGAACCGGTCGCGGTCGACGAGGTTCAGTTCCTCGCCGGCGCGGGTGCGGGCTTCGCCTGCGAACTTGTAGAACTTGGCGGGATCACCGGCCACGAAGAAGCAGGCATCGCCATCGCCGAGGCCGAGCTGGGTGCGGATCGCATCGGTGCGCTCTTCGCCGATGTTCTTGGCAAGGGGGCCGGCACCCTCGAGCTTCTCGCCTTCCTTGCGCCAGAAGATGTAGCCGAGGCCCGGCTGGCCCTGGCTCTGCGCCCAGGCATTCATGCGGTCGCAGAAGGCGCGGGAGCCGCCGGTCTTGGCCGGGATTGCCCAGACCTCGACCTTCGGGTTGGAGGCGATCATGTTGGCGAAGACCTTGAAGCCCGAACCGGCGAAGTGTTCGGTCACGGCTTCCATGACGATCGGGTTGCGCAGGTCCGGCTTGTCGGAACCGTATTTGCGGATTGCATCGTCATAGGCGATGCGGGGGAAGGTCTGGGTGACCGGCTTGCCTTCGGCGAACTGCTCGAAGACGCCGCGCAGGACCGGTTCCATGGTGTTCCAGACGTCTTCCTGCTCGACGAAGCTCATTTCGAGGTCGAGCTGGTAGAATTCGCCCGGCAGGCGGTCGGCGCGCGGGTCTTCGTCGCGGAAGCAGGGCGCGATCTGGAAATAGCGGTCGAAACCCGCCACCATCAGAAGCTGCTTGTACTGCTGCGGCGCCTGCGGCAGGGCGAAGAACTTGCCTTCGTGGATACGGCTCGGCACGAGGAAGTCGCGCGCGCCTTCCGGCGAGGAGGCCGTCAGGATCGGGGTGGAATATTCGGCAAAGCCGATATCGCCCATGCGGCGGCGCATGTCGGCGATGATCTGGGTGCGCTTCACGATGTTCCGGTGCAGCGTTTCGCGGCGCAGGTCGAGGAAGCGATACTTCAGGCGCACGTCTTCCGGATAGTCCGGCTCGCCGAAGACCGGCAGCGGCAGTTCCTTGGCGGCGGAGAGCACCTCGATCTCGCGGGCATAGAGCTCGATCTCGCCGGTCGGCATGTTCTTGTTGACGGTGTCCTCGGTGCGGGCCTTGACCACGCCATCGATGCGGATCACCCACTCGCCGCGAACCGTTTCGGCCGTCTTGAAGGCGGGGCTGTCGGGATCGCAGACCACCTGCGTCATTCCGTAATGGTCGCGCAGGTCGATGAACAGAACGCCGCCATGGTCACGAACGCGATGGACCCAGCCCGACAGGCGAACGGTGGAGCCGACGTCGCTCTTGCGGAGGGCGGCACAGGTATGGGAGCGGTAACGGTGCATCGGAAATTATCCTAAATGTCTGGCAGGGGCCGTGAGTCCAGATCCGGTCCGGAATCCAACAGCTCATGAATCGCGGGGAAAAGCGCATGCGCGCGGGCGTTTGTCAAGGCTTGGGCGGCGCACCCAGCTTCTTGCACTGTTTTTCCCGTTTAAGCTCGCCTAGAAATTCAAATCCGCGAACACGGCAGGGATTCGCTCTGCGGGGTTCACGTTCGCTCCGTCGTTCCGCTTCCCTTCCCCGATGGCATTTCAGATGAATCAGATCCGGCCGCTCATTCCCCTTCTCGTCACCGCCGGGATCCTCATCGGCGGCAACGGTCTGCAGGGGACCTTCATCGCGCTTCGGGCGCTGGACGAGGGCTTTTCCACATCCCTGATCGGTCTGGTCGGTACCGGCTACAACATCGGCTTTGCCATCGGCTGCATCTATGTCACCCGGGTGATCCGGGCGATCGGCCATATCAGGGCCTTCTCAGCGCTTGCGGCCATGTCCTCTGCCGCGGCACTCGCCATGGCGCTGCTGATCGATCCGGTCTCCTGGTTCCTGCTGCGGCTGGTTTCGGGCCTGTGTTTTGCCGGCCTCTTCGCGGTGATGGAAAGCTGGTTGAACGCCAAGGTGAACAACGAGACGCGGGCGCGCACGCTCTCCGTCTATCGCTTCGTCGATCTCGGCGCCGTCACCCTCGCCCAATACATGATCCCGTCCGTCGGCATCGATGGCTTCGCGCTCTTCGCGATCATTTCCATGGCCCTCACCCTGTCGCTGGTTCCGATTTCCCTCACCGACAAATCCAGCCCGGCGCTTCCGGCGGCCATCCGTTTCGACGTGAAGGCCCTGTGGAACATCTCACCGCTTGCCACCGCCGGATGTATCGCCATCGGGCTCAGCAATTCCGCCTTTCGCTCCCTTGGCCCGATCTATGGCAAGGGGATCGGCATGTCGGTGACATCGATCGCCACCTTCATGAGCATCGGCATTCTCTCCGGCGTGGTGCTGCAATACCCGCTCGGCCATTTCTCCGACAGGCTGGACCGGCGGCTGATGATCCTGGTGTCCAGCGGCGGTGCGATGCTAGCCTGTCTCTTCATCGGCTTTGTCGCCAGGGACCATGTCTATCTGAACTATCTCGGTATCTTCTTCTTCGGTGCTTTCGCCCTGCCCCTCTATTCACTCTGTTCGGCCCATGCGAACGATCACGCATCGGAGGGGCAGCATGCGCTGGTATCGGCCGGCACGCTGTTCTTCTGGTCGGTCGGGGCCACCTTCGGCCCGATGGTGGCATCGATCCTCATCGAGCGGCTCGGCGCGGAAAGCCTGTTCCTCTATCTTGCCGGGGTCTTCCTGCTCTTCATTCTGTATACCCTCAACCGCATGCTGGTGCGGGAGGCGGTGCCGGTGGAGAAGCGGCGCGGGCGCTTCCGCAACCTGCTCAGAACCTCCATTTTCTTCAACAAGCTGGCGACACCGCCCGACGAACGCGACCGCGGAAACTGATCGACGTCAAGACATTCCGCGACGGAGTGTAGCAGACCCGGGGCGCTGCCGAAATTTATCTTGATTACAGAAGTCCACTTATGGAAAACGGAGCCGGAAACCAGGGATCGCACGCATGACCATCCTCAGCCGCCGCTCGCTTCTCAAAGCCACTGCCATTATCGGCGCATCGGGCGCTGCGGGACTTCTCGCGGGGCGGAACAGCCTCGCCGGGGCACTGGCCACGGGCCGCGACCCTGTCCTCCTCAAAGCCCGGCCCCTGGATTTCGACCTGACGGGCAAGGGCCCAACCAAAGGCATGATGACCTACGGCCCGGATAGCATGCCTCCCGTGCTGACGGCACGCCAGGGCGAGCCCTTTGCTGCCCGCCTCGTGAATGCGCTTGAGGAGCCCACGACCATTCACTGGCACGGCGTCCGGGTGCCGAATGGCATGGATGGCGTTCCCCTGCTGTCGCAGCCCTATGTCTATCCCAAGGATGGTTTCGACTATGCCTTCACGCCGCCCGATGCGGGCACCTTCTGGTATCACCCCCATTGCAACACGCTGGAACAGATGGGCCGCGGCCTTGCGGGCATGCTGGTCGTAGAAGGCAAGGACGACCCGTCCTTCGATGCCGACCTGCCGCTTCTGCTGCGGGACTGGCGCCTGGGCGGCAATGGGCAGTTCATCGAGGCCTTCAAAGCCCGGGATGCGGCAAAGTCCGGCACCTATGGCACCTTCCGCACGGCGAACTGGCAGAAGGAACCGCTGCTGGATGCTCCGGCCGGAGGCCTGGTGCGGCTCAGGATTCTTGCGGCTGACGTAACCCGCATCTACACGCTGAAGCTCGAGGGCGCCGAAGCAGACGTGATCGCCATCGATGGCAATCCGGTGCCGAAGCGATTCCGGCTGGACACGCTGATGGTGAGCCCGGGCCAGCGGCTGGATCTCGCGCTGCGCATGCCGGGAGACGAAGGCAGGGACGTTCGGCTGATGGATATTCGCGGCAGCCAGCCGAAGCTGGTGGCTCGCTTCCGGGCCTCCGGCCCGGATCTTAGACGGGCGCTTGACGATCTCGGATCGCTGACGGTCAATCCCGTGCCCGCTTTCGACCCCTCCGGTGCAACCAACCTGGACATGCAGCTCTCCGCCACGGCCGAATCCGCACCCAGGCAAAGCATTTGCGGCACACTCGGCTACACCTTCTGGTCCATCAACAATGTGGCGTGGTCGGGCGATACGGATCCGACCGCTCCCCTGGCGGAAATGAAACTGGGACGAAGCTACCGAATCCGGATCGCAAATCCGACCCCCCATGCCCATCCCATCCATCTGCATGGGATGAATTTCGTGGTTCTGTCCTCGAACATGCGGGAGGTCCAACCATTCGTCACCGATACGTGGCTGATGTTGCCCGACGAGAAGGCGGAACTCGGCCTCGTCGCGGATAATCCGGGCGACTGGGTGTTCCATTGCCACATCATCGAACACCAAAAGAGCGGGATGACGACCTATTTACGGGTGGTTTGAGGCAAAGCGTACAACGCCTTATTGACATCCGGGGTGTGAAGGGGAAAGGAAAAACACTCGCTCCTTTTCACGCCTGACTGGTATATTGATGCAGATAATCAACACCACGGCTGCCCTTGCCACCGCTTGCGAAACGCTCGCCCAGTCCGATTTCGTGACGATCGACACGGAATTCCTGCGCGAGACCACCTTCTGGCCGGTGCTTTGTCTGATACAGATGGCAAGCCCGACACTGGAAGTGATTGTCGACCCCATGGCAGACGGCATCGACCTCGCGCCCTTCTTTGCGCTGATGTCGAACGAGGCTGTCACCAAGGTCTTTCATGCCGCGCGGCAGGATCTGGAAATCGTCTACCATCTTGGCCGCATCATTCCGCGACCGATCTTCGATACGCAGGTGGCCGCCATGGTTTGCGGCTTCGGCGACAGCGTTTCCTATGACCAGCTCGTCCAGAAGACGAAGGGCGTACCGATCGACAAATCTTCCCGTTTCACGGACTGGAGTCATCGCCCGCTGTCGGAAAAGCAGCTGGCCTATGCGCTGGCCGACGTGACGCATCTGCGGGATGTCTACCTGCACCTCAAGGCTGAGCTTGAGCGCGAAGGCCGGAATCTCTGGGTGTCGGAAGAAATGGCTGTGCTGGAATCGCCGGCGACCTACGACATGGCGCCCGAAGATGCCTGGCTTCGTCTGCGCATGCGGCTGAAAAAGCCCCAGGAGCTTGCGGTTTTGCGTGAAGTCGCCGGCTGGCGCGAGCGGGAGGCGCGGGCGCGCAACGTACCCCGCTCCCGCGTGCTGAAGGACGATACGATTTATGAAATCGCCCAGCAGCAGCCGAAGGACAGCGAAGCGCTTGGCCGGCTCCGCACCGTGCCCAAGGGCTGGGAACGGTCCTCCGCGGGCACCCAGGTCATCGAAGCCGTCCAGCGGGCGCTTGCCCTGCCCCGTACCGAAATGCCCCAGCCGCAGCGTCACCAGCAGGCCCCCGAAGGAGCCGCCGCAGCCGCCGAGATGCTGAAGGTGCTGCTGAAGCTGATTTCAGAAAAGCACGGTGTCGCCGCCAAGGTAATCGCCAACAGCGACGATATAGACCGGATCGCCGCCGAAGGCGAACATGCCGATGTTCCGGCCATGCAGGGCTGGCGGCGCGACCTGTTCGGGGATGTGGCCCTGAAGCTCATTCGTGGCGACGTGGCGCTTCGCTTTGTGGACAAGAAGGTGGAGGCGGTGGAGATCTGAGCAGAGGGCGCGAACCTGCAAGCTCAGCGGGAAGAAGAACATTCCTTTTTCCCTCCCACCCCATATACGGTAAATCTACGGACTCGTTCTCGCTCGGGCGTTAAGATTTCAGACATAATTTGGTTTCTGTCGACCACAGTATCGAGAGAGACAGATGACCGCCCTTTCCAAGCTGCAATATGCCAACCGTTTCGGCAATGAAATCGCCCGTTTGGCCCATGAGACATCCATGGCCGCAGCCCCGGCACTCAGCCATCTTCCCCCGCGCTACTCCCGCTGGTTCTGCGGCGCGGACCAGGATCCCGGCTCCGCCGAGGAAACCGACCGCCGATACCGGCAGTTGAATGCCGACATGACCGCGATGGAAATCGCCATGGCCACGAAGAACAACCTGACAGCGCTCGGCGAGGATGCGAGCGACCTCATCGCCCACCGCCTTCCCGACGGTCACCGGATGCGCAAGGCCATTCGTTCGGCCGTCCTGCCGGATGCGCCTTACTTCGGCACGTGCAAGTTCGGAGAGATCATCAACGAGCGAAGCGCCGATACGCTGGGCGTCACGCAGATTTTCGTGGCCAATTTCCATGGCGACATCGATACGGCCCGGGCCGGGGGCATCTACCGTCCCCTCAGTCAGGAATTCGACCAGATGTTCTTCGGCATTCACATCATCGTGGACCGTTTCGGAAGCACGCTGGGCTTTGATTACGAGCGCGGCAAGAAAGGCATCGCTTTCAAGACGAGGGATACGACCGAAGCGCTCTATTCCATCGCTTCCGCCAGTACCGGGCTCAGCCGCGAGGCACTACAGGCCCGCGCAACGCGCCGGGTTGCCTGAGATCCGGCGTCGTGTCAGGCCATCTCCTGCTTGTCGAGCTGGTTCGCCACCAGCTTGGCAACCAGATGAACGAGGTTCTTGGCTTCCAGCCTCTCCTTCAGCCGGTCGATCCGGTGCTCGATCGTCCGGGGCGACAGGTTGAGAAGCTCGGCCATTTCCTT
Source organism: Gellertiella sp. DMC107 (assembly GCF_056313605.1). Lineage (NCBI taxonomy): Bacteria > Pseudomonadati > Pseudomonadota > Alphaproteobacteria > Hyphomicrobiales > Rhizobiaceae > Gellertiella > Gellertiella sp. DMC107. The sequence continues at coordinate 7,167 of NZ_JBQUZZ010000005.1, forward strand.
GGCCGTATGGCCCTCGATCAGCAACTGGACGATGCTGTCGTCGGTAATGTCGGTCTTGGCCTCCGCATTCGAGGGAATGAAGAAGCGGCCCTCCACCATGCTGAGACACCAGCCGGGGCGTCCTTCCGTCTTCTGCGGCAGGATCAGTCGATGATAGCCCACCCGGGCACCGACGAACCGCGTTCGCACCAGATCGAGGATCGGACGTTTCGTTTCGACCGCTCGCAGGAAGGGCGGAATGACGGATTCATCCATGTAGGTCCGGTTGAGAGCGCCCAGCTTGGTGTTGGGCAGTTCCTTGCGCACCCGATCGAGCAAGCGGCTCTTGAAGCCGAAATCCCTGACCCGTGTAAAACGCCATTCATAGGGATCGGCATGGTCGGTCTCGATCAGGTTGAGCGCCATCTTGACCGTAAGGCGGCTGGCCACCACCTCGACGAGCTCCTCGACCTTGAGAATTTTATCCCGCACCAGCCACAGATCCATCAGTTCATGCGACAGGGAATTGAAGCTGGTCATGCGAGCTACCATATTGTTTTTAATGTCAATTACGATATACGCATTGAAGAATAATGGTTAGTTACTTAAACGACCAATTAAATCGCAAGCGATCCAAATTCTAACAGAACGGGTAACCTGGCCCCTGTCGGGATCATTTTCCGCTTCCATCGCGATTCACGAGGATTCGTGTCGTACAGGCAGGCTGCAAAGCCGGATCGAAGGAAATTGTACTCAGAAATGCCCTTTCTGTCCCGAAAATCATCCGCAGCTTGCTCGACACGCTTGGTCGCAGTTCGGCCCCGGACTATACAGAATGCTATTGAAAAGGCAGGATACAACCCTGAGTAAAAACGCCTCTCCGGGAAGACGCGTTTTCAGGAAATTTTTCTCAACAACAGCGGTCGGGTTTCACAGAAAGCGGAAGAGCAGTTTCTTTCCGGTCAGCTTGGCCAGTTGCTGCAGGCGTCCTTCGATGCGTTCTCCGACGAAATCGCGGTACGCTGCGGGGACGACGAAATCGAGATCTGCGCCTGATGTTGCCGAAGGTGCAAAGGTCAAATTTCGGACGATACCCGGCATGGAAGCGGAGAAGAGATAGGCGATGCGCAAGAGCCCGCCCAGCGTCTTGGCACGCTCCAGCAGGCGGGGTGTGGCAATGTTGGCGAGGGGCATGGAGGCGGGATCGTCGCTCAGGCCCTCATAGCGGTAATAGTTCGTCAGGGCGATGAAGGCCCGGCCGGGATGGGTGATGCCGACGAAAGACCCATGGGCGATCACGTTCAGCGCCTGCAGTCCACGATAGTCCGGGTGGGCACGCCAGCTGATGTCGGCCAGCAGGCAGGCAGCCTGTCGGTACCGGGATTCATCCTCCGTTTCGTCGATGCCGAAGAACGGAAGCATCCGGCCAGACCAGTCGGCGATCTCGCGGGCGTGTTCTGGCGAGCGGGCGCGCAGGATGGCCAATTCGCTGGCCGCCGCGATCAGCGGATCGCGCTCCCGCTCTGAGCGGGGCAGCAGCGCGTAGAGATAGCCCTCTCTCACGCCCTGCGCGGAAAAGGAAATGCGGGACGGCCGCATGCGGGCAATGACCTCGCGCATGGCCAGCGCGCCATAGGGAATGAGACCGCGCCGGTTCTTGGAAACACCGGCAAAAGCCTTGGTGTCCTTGGCGTTGATCAGGGCATCCAGAAAACCGGTGGCCTCGTCATAGGAAATCTCGTAGCCCTGCATCATGTGCAGCGGGTAATCCCGTTGCTCCATATGCAGCTTGGCGATGTTTCGCCAGGTGCCGCCGACCGCATAGAAGGTGCGCCCCTGCCCCCGCGAAATGACGGGCGCCCGGGAGAGATGCTGCTGGATGAAGGCTTTCGCCTTGGCCAGAGAACCGTCTGCTTCCTCGGCGATGCGCAAGCCGCCGAGCGGCGTTGTCACCCCATCGCGCGTGTCGCGCTCGTGCACGTCGATGAGTTCCAGCGAACCGCCGCCGAAATCGCCGACCACCCCATCCGCATGGTGATAGCCGGACACGATGCCCATCGCGGAGAAATAGGCCTCTTCCTCGCCGGAGAGCACGCGCACGCGCGTTCCCAGGATCGCCTCTGCCTGACGGATGAAATCAGGACCGTTGGTGGCTTCCCGCGGCGCTGCGGTGGCGACGGCATGGAGTTCTTTGGCGCGCGACTGACGGCTGAGCGCGGCAAAGCGCTTCAGGGCAGCGAGCGCACGCGCAATGGCGTCCGCATCCATGCGGCCCGTGGTGGCTATGCCGCGACCCAGACCGCACATGACCTTCTCGTTGAAGAGAATGGCCGGCGCCCTCGAAAGGCCTTCATAAATCACCAGGCGGACCGAGTTCGATCCGATATCGACTACCGAAACGGGAGCGATCCCCGGCAGGCGCCCTTGGGCTTCAGATTCAACCATGCAGTTTCTTACGCTTCAGTTCGTGGAACGATCTTACGTCCTCAACCCGGATACCCGACCCGCGATCAGCTTCGGAGCACTGGACTTCAGGGCTTCGCCGCGGCCGGAAAGGCTGGGGTTCGTCATGAAATAATGCTGCGCGTTAAAGGGTTCCTCACCGGCCTTCACATCGATACGACGGGAAGTACCGTCGGGCAGTATCTCGTAGCTTTGCTGGTTGTCAATCAGGTTGCCGAGCATGATCTGGGACAAGACCTGCTCATGCACGGTTTTGTTCAGCAGGGGCACAAGCGTCTCGACGCGTCGGTCGAGATTGCGGGGCATCATGTCTGCGGAGCCTATATAGACAAGCGCCTTCTCGGATGGCAGGCCATAGCCGTTGCCGAAACAGAAGATGCGGCTGTGTTCCAGGAAGCGACCGACGATGGATTTCGCCCGGATATTGTCGGAGAGGCCCGGCACCTGGGGCCGCAGACAGCAGATGCCGCGCACGACGAGATCGATCTTCACGCCGGCGCTGCTGGCCGCATAGAGCGCGTCGATGATATCGGGATCGACGAGCGAGTTCATCTTCATCCAGATGGCCGCCGGCCGGCCGGCCTTGGCATGCTCGATCTCCTCGGCAATATGCTTCAGGATGCGCGGGCGCAAGGTATAGGGCGAGACCGCGAGCTTCATCCCCGCTTCCGGCTCGCCATAGCCGGTGATGAAATTGAAGACATTCGCCATGTCATGGGCGATCTTGTCGTTGCAGGTGAAGAAGGACAGGTCCGTATAGATCTTCGCCGTGACCGGGTGATAGTTGCCGGTTCCGAGATGGCAATAGGTCCGCAGCTTGCCGTCTTCGCGACGCACGACCATGGACATCTTGGCGTGGGTCTTCAATTCGATGAAGCCGAACACCACCTGCACGCCGGCCCGTTCCAGATCCCGCGCCCAGCGGATATTGGCCTCTTCGTCGAAGCGTGCCTTGAGTTCCACCAGCGCGGTTACGGATTTTCCCGCCTCCGCAGCGTCGATGAGGGCGCGCACGATGGGGCTGTCGTTGGAGGTACGGTAGAGCGTCTGCTTGATCGCCAGCACGTCCGGATCGCGCGCTGCCTGAAGCAGGAACTGCACCACCACATCGAAGGACTCGTAAGGATGGTGGACCACCATGTCCTTTTCCCTGATGGCGGCGAGGCAATCGCCGGCATGTTCGCGGACCCGCTCGGGAAACCGGGCATTGTAGGGCTGGAAACGAAGATCGTCGCGCGGGGCCTTGGCAATCTCGCTCATGGTGTTGAGCGCCAGAAGGCCGGGCAGAACCGCGACCCGGTTATCGGGAACGCCCAGTTCCTGAACCACGAACTGCCGCAGCGAGGCCGGCATTTCCGCATTGGTTTCGATGCGGATCACCGAGCCGCGGCGGCGGCGCTTGAGTGCCGTCTCGAAATAGCGCACCAGATCCTCGGCCTCTTCCTCCACTTCGATATCGCTGTCGCGAATGATGCGGAAGGTGCCGAATCCCCTCACCTCATAGCCCGGATACAAGCGGTGGATGAAAAGCCCGACCACATCTTCGAGCGCCATATAGCGCAGTGCGGTTCCGGCATCGGGCAGACGGACGAAACGGTCGAGCGCCGTCGGGAGGCGCAGCAGCGCCGTCATCGGCTCTTCGGTCCGCTTGCTGACCAGCTGCAAGCCCATGGAAAAGCCGAGATTAGGGATGAACGGGAACGGATGGGCGGGATCGATCGACAGCGGCGTCAGCACCGGGAAGATCGAGCGTTCGAATTCGTCGGCCAGCCATTCGCGATCCCGGTCCGAGATCGAGGCCGGGCGGACAATGAAGATATCCTCCCGTGCCAGATATTGCTGCAGGACGGCAAGCGATGCCTGCTGCTCCATCTGCAGGTTGTCGATTTCCTTCAGGATGTCTTCCAGCTGCTCTGCCGGCGCCTTGCCGTCGGGGCTCTTCATGGTCATGCCCTGACGCACCTGCCCCTCGAGGCCGGCCACGCGAACCATGAAAAACTCGTCGAGATTTGCCGCGGAAATGGACAGGAAACGCACGCGTTCCAGCAACGGATGCGATTCGTTCAGCGTCTCCTCGAGGACGCGGCGATTGAACTGGAGCCAGGAAAATTCGCGGTTGATGAACCGCTCCGGACTGCCTGCCAGATCGGATTGTATCCCCTCGGAGACCGCCGTCTCACTGGTGCTTTCCACCGTCGCCGCTGCCATGTCCATTGTCCGCCCCTCTCGTGCTCTGCCAAGGTCCTGCTCGCCCAGCAGATGCCATACCGATAGAAACCGCACTATTACAGATTTACGACAGTTGCGTGACAGCTATTCGCCGTCAAGAGGCGCTCCGGCGGCGACCAGCGCTTCCTGCACGAGCGGTCGCGTGATGCGCGTGCCGCGGGCAAGCGCCAGGAAATCGATGCGGTCCACCAGCTTCTGGGCCATTTCCATGGAGCGCTCCATGCGCTGCACGATATAATCGACCAGCTTCGGCTCGATCTGCAATTGCCGGTCCGCAAAGAGCTTGACGATGACCTGGGCGAGCAGATCCTCGTCCGGTTCGCCGATCTCGACCACGGTTGCCGCCTTCAGCCGGGAGCGCAGGTCGGCGAGTGCCACATCCCACATGCCGGGCCAGGTCCGCGCGGTCATCAGCAGGCTCTGGCCGTGCTGGCGCACCGCGTTGATCACGTGAAAGAGGGCTGTATCATCGAAGGCGATCCGGTCCGCATCCTCGAACAGCACGGGATTTGCGGCGGCTTCGAGGGCGGCATCGCCATTTGTTGCCGGCAGGATGGACCGGGCGCCGGACCGTTCCTTCCAGATGTCGGCAAGATGCGATTTTCCCGATCCGGCCGGGCCGACCAGAACGACAACCGGCGACGGCCATTGCGGCCACCGGTCGATCAGCTGGACCGCAGCGGCCAGCGGTCCGCCCACGGCCAGATCCTCCCGGCCGGTTGCCGGATCATGCGGCAATTCCAGAGGCAATTGTTCGTTCCTACGGGTACGCAAATCACGCATGACTTCAGACTAGCACAGGATGGGGAGAAAGCGGATCAGTCATCGACACCGATCTGCGACGGCACGGGAGGCGCGCGCAGGGCTGCGTGGCCGTGATAGAGATCGCTTTCGAGATAGCGACGGATGGCAAAACGCACCAGCACGCCGATGGCAGCCGAGGCCGGAACGGCAACGATAAGACCGACAAAGCCGAACAGAGCACCGAAGGCCAGCAGGGCGAACATCAGCCAGACCGGATGCAGGCCGATGCTTTTGCCGACGAGTTTCGGCTGCAACACGTTGCCTTCGATGAACTGGCCGAACAGGAAAATGCCGAGCACAAGACCGGGCATCCAGTAATCGGGCCAGAACTGAAAGATGGCCACGCCCAGGGACAGGCCCAGGCCGACCATGGACCCGATATAGGGAATGAAGCTGATCATGCCCACGACAAAGCCGATCAGCAGCCCGAAGTTCAATCCGACAAGGGTGAGCGCTGCCGCATAATAAAGCGCGAGGATGAGGCAGAGCGAGCCCTGCCCCCGGACGAAGCCGGCGATGGCCGCATCGATTTCGCGCGCGATTTCCCGCACCGATTCCACATGATCCCGGGGTATCCAGCTGTCCACCTTGGCCACCATGCGGTCCCAGTCGAGCAGCACATAGAAGGCGACGACGGGGGTGATCAGGAAAAGCGAGGCGAGATCGACGATCGCCTTGCCGGAACTCCAGATCTGGCCGAAGACGGCGGTTGCCACCGCTGCCCCTTCGCCGAGAAACTTCGTGGCATTGGCCTTGACCAGAGCAATCTGGCTGGTGACCCACTTCGGCAGGCGCTGCAAGCTCTCTGCCGACACTTCGCTCTGGAGTTTGCGCACATACTCCGGCGCATGGGCCGCGAGATCGGAAATCTGGGTGACGATCATGGGAATGATGAGCACCAGCGCCGCGGCAAACAGGACGAGGAAACCGAGCAGGATCACCACCGTCGCCATCATGCGGGAAAGACCCCGGGCTTCCAGCCAGTCAGCGACGGGATCGAGGAAATAGGCGAGCGCCATGCCGGCCGCGAAGGGCAGCAAGACGGAGCTGAAGGTCGTCAGGAAGAAATAGAACAGAACCAGGATGACCAGCCAGAACACCAGCTGGCGCTTCAGATACCCACTGGTAATATGCGTGACCATTCTGCCCCCAGGCTTTGCGGTTTGACGAAAATTGCTTGTCTCAACGGTCGGACGACCGGCCGGCAACACCCATATGCCGCATCCATATACGGAAATAGGATGCAGCGGAGACTGTGGTCAAGACGGCGACGGCGAGGATAAGCCCGTTGATGAGGAGCGGCAGGGCAAGACCGAAGGCCATGGCGCCGAGCGCAACCGCGACCAGGATGATCTGCGCAGCCGTGTTCGCCTTGGACACGAAAATCGGATCGGCCTCCATGGGCTGGCTCATGACGCTCGCCAGGATCACGGCGCCGACGATCAGCACGTCACGGGAGACGACAAGAAAGACCAGCCAGTCCGGCAACTGGCCGCCGATGCCGAGCATGACGAAAACCGTGACCAGAAGCAGCTTGTCTGCCAGCGGATCGAGCCAGGCACCGAGCTCGGACCGCTGGTTGAACCGCCGCGCGATGAACCCATCCACCGCATCGGAAATGCCCGCCCCCAGAAACAGGGCAAAGGCCATCAGCATATGCTGATGCGCAAGCGCATAAATGATGGCCGGAACCGCCAGAAAGCGGGCGATGGTGATGATATTGGGTATCGACATGGCCTGAATGTGTCCATTCGTCCGCCAGATTCCAAGCCCGCTTGGCACAAACAAATTCAGGTATCCCTCAAGGCATGAAAAGGGGCCACATGGCGGCCCCTTTCCGTTTGGCCATGGAAAGGTTCAGGCGTCACTCACAGCTTGAGAAAATCAGCAACCGCGCGGATGATTTCGGCATGCACGCTGCCGCGATCCGTTCCTGCCGGATCGTCGCAAATCGGATCTTCGCCTTCGTCCGCGAGAATGGCTTTTGCAGCCGGCTTGCAGAGGGCGAGAAAGGTGAAGTGATGCGCGCCCTTGATCAAAAGATGTTGCGCGCCCGCAACCCGCGCAGGCAGATTGCTGCCACGTTCGGTGAGGTCTACAGCCGGAAAGCTGGCTTTCTCACCAAGACTGATGAAGAGAACAGGCGCGGTTATCCGCGCGAGGCTCTTTTCCTGAAAGGCACGGGTAAAACCCGGATCGATGGCAATGATCGACTTGAAGCGCGTGTCCTTTCGGTCGGCCTCGGTCTCCGCATCGATATTGTTGAGATCGACACCGCCCTTGGCAAAGAAAGAGCAGTCCGTGGCGGCCTCGCCGAATTGGCTGCAATAGGCCGCATAGGCCTTGCGGTCGAACCGGGCACCGGCGTTTTCCAGAACGGTTGCCCCGCCAAGAGAAAAGCCGAGAGCGGTTATGCGGCTTGTATCGATCAGGGGGCCGAATGTCGGATCGGCAAGCAAAGTCGAAAGACCCGCCGAAAGATCGGATGCACGATCCTGCGCCAGGATCGATCGACGTGGCGAGCTGTCGCCGGAGGTGCTCCCGGGATGGTTCATCGCAAGAACGATTGCGCCACGCAGGGCAAGCGCTGAGGACAGCCAGCCCAGATTATGCATATTGCCGCCCGATCCGTGCGAGATCACCACAAGGGGATGCTTTCCCGGTGTTACAGCCGGGCCCACATAAACAGGCGTGCCATAAAACACTGCATCGTCTCCGAGCATGGTCTTGTAGGTTTTTGCAGCGGCCGGATACCAGATGGATGCGGCCACACTTTCTGACCGATGGGCTGGCTGAAAGCTCATCTTGTCATAGCCGGCGAGTTCTTGCGCCCGGGCCGAGGCGGTGGAAAAAAGGGAAATGGCGGCGAATGCAATGAATGCGGAACGGATCGTCATGGGAAGCTCCTCTGCAATGACGTTGACCGCCATGTCATCGGGCTTCCCATCGAGCTTATCGTCCTCAAACCGGTTTCAGGTCGCGCCATAACCGGATTTCGGCCAGAAGGCGGAAAAAGGAACCATACCTATGCTCACCATCCCGATTCCGCTCATGGCCCCCATCGTCCTTGCCTTTCTCGGTGTTCGGGAATGCTTGAAGGACCGGCGGTTACCGCCCCATGTCTGGCTGCTGTTCGCACTCTCCATACAGGGCGTGATCATCACCCTCGTCCAGCATTATGGCGTTGCAGCGCTTCGCCCGCTTCAGCCGCTGACTGCCTCCATGATCCCGCCCCTGGCATGGCTGACATTCATCGCCGTCAATCGCCGCCCGCTGAGCCTTTCTCTGGATTGGCATCACGGGCTTGGACCGGCTTTCTTCCTCTTCTGCCTGCTGGCCGCACGGCAATGGGTGGATGTGGCACTCGTCGTGCAGTTCAGCTGCTACGGTTTCGCCATGCTCTGGCAAAGCAGAACCGGGCCTGACGCATTGCCGATGGCAAATCTCGGGGCTGGCGATCTGCCCGTCATGACGTGGCGATTGCTGGCGATTTCGCTGATCTTATCTGCCGCTTCGGATATAGCGATCGCCGTTGCGTTCATGTTCCACATGCCGCAATTGAAGCTCTACCTCATCGATGCCGTGTCGGCCTTGACCCTGCTTCTCATCGGCGTGCTTTGCATGCCTGTCTCCGCTACCGAAACAGCCGATGTATCGGACGACATGTCGTCAGACGACGAATCCGCGGCGCACAACCCTTCCTTCGATGCGGAACTGGTTTCGCGACTGGAGAAACTTCTGTCCCAAACCAAGCTCTATCAGGAACCCGGTCTTACGCTTGCCAGGCTTGCCAAGCGCCTTAACGTTCCGGCCAAACACCTGTCCGGAGCCATCAATCGCCACAGCGGAGAAAGTGTCTCGCGATTTGTGAATGGCTACAGAATTCGGGATGCGGCAGACCGCATCCGATCCGGACAATCGATTACGTCCGCAATGCTCGACAGTGGCTTCAACACCAAGTCGAATTTCAATCGGGAATTTTTGCGCGTGCTCGGCGCGGCACCTTCCGCCTGGCGCGCCAGCCAGCGGCCGGAGCAAAGCTGAAAGGCTTGGACAGCATGGGATTTGGCCAGTCCCTTCACATGTTTTTGCTTGCATCTCTCCCCACCCCATGCGAATGCGCAACCACGGAAAAGATAGGGTGAAATGCGATGAGCCAGTCGGAAAAGAACGGTCTGACCTATAGCGATGCGGGCGTGGATATCGATGCCGGGAACGCCATGGTCGAGAAGATCAAGCCCGCCGTCCGCTCGACCCGGCGGCCCGGTGCGGATGGCGAGATCGGCGGCTTCGGTGGCCTGTTCGACCTCAAGGCTGCGGGCTTCAAGGACCCGATTCTTGTGGCCGCCAATGACGGCGTCGGCACCAAGCTGAAGATCGCCATCGATGCGGACCGTCACGACACCGTCGGCATCGACCTCGTGGCCATGTGCGTGAACGATCTGGTCGTGCAGGGTGCAGAACCCCTCCTCTTCCTCGACTATTTCGCGACCGGCAAACTGGATCCGGATCAGGGCGCTGCTATTGTCGAGGGCATTGCGGAAGGCTGCCGGCAGGCGGGCTGCGCGCTGATTGGCGGTGAAACCGCCGAGATGCCCGGCATGTACAAGGGCGGCGACTACGACCTCGCCGGGTTTGCCGTCGGCGCTGCCGAGCGCGGCGAATTGCTGCCCTCCGGCGATATTGCCGAAGGCGACGTGATCCTCGGCCTTGCCTCCTCCGGCGTCCACTCGAACGGCTATTCGCTGGTTCGCAAGATCGTGGAGCTGTCGGGCCTCGGCTGGAACGACAAGGCCCCCTTCGATGGCGCGAAAACGCTCGGCGAAGCCTTGCTCACCCCCACGCGGATCTATGTGAAGCCGCTTCTGGCCGCCATTCGCAAGACGAAGGCGCTGAAGGCGCTCGCCCACATCACCGGCGGCGGGTTCCCGGAAAACATTCCGCGCGTGCTGCCGAAGCACCTGGCCGCCGAGATCGATCTCGCCGCCATCACGCCGCCGGCCGTGTTCTCGTGGCTCGCCAAGACCGGCGGTGTCGCCGAAAAGGAAATGCTGCGGACCTTCAATTGCGGCATCGGGATGATCGTCGTCACCGCTGCCGACAAGGCCGATGCGGTGATCGAAGCGCTGACCGCCGAAGGCGAGACGCCGGTTCGCCTCGGCCGCATGGTCGCCCGTGCGGAGGGCGCTGCCGGCACGATCTACAAGGGCGCGCTTAGCCTATGAGCCAAGCCCGCCGCCGCGTCGTCATCTTCATTTCGGGCAGCGGTTCGAACATGGTGGCGCTGGCGCGCGCCGCCGGGGCTGCCGATTTCCCGGCCGACATCGTCGCGGTCATTTCAGACAAGCGGGAGGCTGGCGGGCTGGCGAAGGCAGAGGCCATGGGCATACCGACCTATGCTTTCGTACGCAGCGACTATGCCAGCAAGGCGGATCACGAGGCCGCGATCCTCGACTGCCTCGCCGGCCTGAAGCCCGATGTGGTTTGCCTTGCAGGCTACATGCGGCTGCTTTCAGCCAATTTTATCCGCCAATACGAAGGCCGGATTCTGAACATCCACCCTTCCCTGCTTCCCCTGTTTCCCGGTCTTCACACGCACCAGCGGGCAATCGATGCCGGCATGGCGGAAGCGGGCTGCACCGTGCATGTGGTCACCGAGGGCATGGATGAAGGTCCGGTTCTGGCTCAGGCCCGCGTGGCTGTCCTTCCCGGCGACACGGCCGATATCCTGGCCGCCCGCGTGCTGACCGAGGAGCACATGCTTTACCCATCCACCCTCAGGGCTTTTCTGCTGAACCTTTCGTGAAGGGCCATTTTTGGGCCCATTCTTTGCCTTTTCGCACTATTGCCGAGCAAACTCCCCCTCGACTAAGGGTTTTTAACAACCATTAGCCGAGGAAATCTTTCATGAAGATCACAGGTCTCTTGGCCGGGGCCGCGATGATCGGCCTTGCGGCCGGCGCGGCTTCTGCTGCCGAAACGACGCTTTACACCAATGCGGACAAGAGTTTCTCGCTGTCCGGCGGGGTCGGGCTCATGAATATCGATGCGCGGGAATTCGTCTACGACGGCGACTATACCGTATCCCGGCTCGACTGGGAGAGCCGGGGTGTCGTGCTGTTCACGCTGAACGGCGAGGCCGAATTGCCCTATGACTTGCTGCTCAAGGCGTCGATCAGCACGGGCATGAAGGGCGACGGCCACATGGTCGACTATGACTGGATCTATCCGGGCAGTGGCGGACCGAATGGACCGGATGACTGGACCGACCGTTCGCTGCACCCCGAAACCGCACTTGACCATTACTGGGCCGGCAGCCTGGAGATCGGCAAGACGGTGTATTCGACCGAGGATACAGCGCTCAGTCTCGGCGCCGGGTTCAAGTATACGGATGTGAAGTGGGCCGCCACCGGGGGCAGCTACATCTACTCGGTCGATGATTTCCGCGACAGGATCGGCAACTTCAAGGACGGCGAGCGCGTGATCAGCTATCGCCAGCAAATTCCGGTTCTCTATGCGACGGCTGGCGTAACGCATGACATCGGCGCGCTGACCCTTGGCGCGGGGCTGAAAGGCGGCCTTTCCTTCGGGATCCGGGACACGGACGACCATTGGCAGCGCGACCTGCGTTTCTATGACAACATGACCGCCGCTCCGATGCTGGGCGTGGATCTGTCGGCCAATTACCACTGGAACGAAAATTCCACGATCTATCTGGCCGGCGGTTTCGAGAAGATCTTCACCGCCCGCGGCGACGTGGAAACGATCAATACGGTGACGGGTGGCACGTCCGTCAACGAGGATGCCGCGGGGGCGGATTTCCGCTCCCTGCAGGTCTCCTTCGGCGTCTCCATGAAGTTCTGACGGCTCACGCCGGATAAGGGAAAAGCCGGGCCTGAGGCCCGGCTTTATCGCCTCAACGCCCCTTCAGGCGCTCGATTTCCGCCCATTGCAGCAGCATCACGGTCTTGGCATCGCAGATGGCGCCGGTGGCCACAGCGCTCAAGGCCTCATCGAGCGACATGTCGAGGACTTCGATATCCTCATGCTCATGGGCCACGCCGCCACCCGCTTCCATTCGATCCGCCACATCCACGTCTGCCACGAAGAAATCGATGGTCTCCGTAACCGCACCCGGCGACATGAAGGCGCGAAAGAGGAACCGGGGCGCACCGACACGATAGCCGGTTTCTTCCATGGCTTCCCGGCGGATCGCCTCTTCCGGCGTCTGTCCGTCAAGAAGCCCTGCGGGCGTCTCGATCAGCCAGCCGCTATGGCCGTTCTGGTGGGCCGGCATGCGGAACTGCCGCACCAGGACGATGCGGTCGCGCTTGCGGTCCCGCAGAAGGATCGTCGCACCATTGCCGCGGTCGTAGACCTCCCGCTTCTGGCGCACTGTCTGGCCATCCGATCCCGTATAATCGAAGGTCACATTGCGCAGGTGATACCAGTTCCGGGAGAGGGTCTCGTCCTTGACGATCTCGACTTTTGCGCTGTCGAAACGGCTCATGCTTCCCTCCGCAGCCAGACCTTGGTGTCGTGAACGGCCGCTCCGCCATGGGGCGCCACGGCGTCCGCACCGGTCAGCACATTGATCCCCTCGCCATCCAGGTGAGCCCCGTTGGGCCAGATACCCTCGGCGATGAGAACGCCATGCCGGACCGTATCCGAGATCTTCGCATGGAGACGCACCGTGCCCCTGTTATTGCCGATCCTGACGATCTCTCCGTCCGCAATCGACAGCCGCGTGGCATCTCCCGGCGACACCAGCAGTTCAGGCCGGCCTTCTTTCTGGCGGGAGGTCGGCATTTCGGTGAAGCTCGAATTCAGGAAGTTGCGGGCCGGCGATGTGGCCAGCCGGAACTGATGCTCCGCATCGGCCGTCTCGATCAGGTCGACGTGATCGGGAAAAACCGGCAGCGATGCGACGGGTCCCAGATTGCCCAGGCTTTCCGGCGGCTTGACCGGGGACGGACCACCGAGCCAGTCCGGACGGAAACGGAAGCGCCCGTCGGCAAAAGCGAAACCATCGATAAAATGCGCGGTTTCGAAAGAGGGCTGGAAATCGATCCAGCGATTTTCAGCCAGGTCCTCTACCGTGCCCCTGCCGCTCCGTTGCAGAATGCGGTCGATCATGTCCCGCTCGGTGAAGCCGAAGCCGGGACGATCGGCCACGCCGAGCCGCTTGGCCAGTTCCTCGATGACAAAGAGATTGGTGCGGACCGTCTCCGGCGGCTCCACAAGTTTCGGGCCGAACAGCAGATGGCTCTGTCCGCCGCCGCGATAGATATCGTCATGCTCGACGAACATGGTGGCCGGAAGCACGATATCGGCCAGCATGGCCGTGTCGGTCATGAAATGCTCGTGAACGGCGGTAAAGAGGTCGTCCCGGAGAAAGCCCTGCCGCACCAGCCGCTGCTCCGGCATGACATTGGCGGGATTGGTGTTCTGGATGAGCATGGCCGTAACCGGCGGACCGCCGCGCAATGCATCCCGGTCGCCGGTGAGCACGCGCCCGATTTGCGACTGGTCGAGCACCCGGATTTCCGGATCCTCCATGGCCGTGCCCATCAGCTCGGATTTATCGAGACCGAAGATCTGCCCATTGTTGTGGAAGGCGCCGCCACCCTCATATTGCCAGGCGCCCAGGACGGTTGCGATGGACGCTGCCGCATGCATGGCGACCGCGCCATTGCGCTGGCGGGTGAAACCGTAGCCGAGGCGGAAGTAGCTTCGCTTGGTTTCGCCGACGAGCCGGGCGAAGGCCTCGATTTCGTCAACGGACAGACCGGTAATGGCCGCCGCCCATTCCGGCGTGCGGGTGGCGAGATGCGCCTCGAGGCCTGCGGGATCATCCGCATAGCGCGCCATATAGGCGCGGTCGGCATAGCCGTCGCGGAAGGCCACATGCATGACCGCACAGGCCAGCGCCGCATCCGTGCCGGGGCGCACGACAAGGCCAATGTCCGCCTGCTTCATCGTGGCATTTTCGTAGACGTCGATCACCACGATCTTCGCCCCGCGCTCCTTGCGGGCGCGGATCGCGTGGGTCATCACGTTCACCTGGGTGACGACCGCATTGGTGCCCCAGATGACCACGCAATCGGATTTCGCCATTTCGCGCGGATCCGGTCCCCTCAGGGCGCCTGTCCCCATCACGAAACCGGTCCAGGCCATGTTGACGCAGACCGTATCGAAGAAGCCGGAATACCGCTTGGCAAAGCGCAGGCGCTCGATGGAATCGCGCTGCACCCAGCCCATGGTGCCGGCATAGAAATAGGGCCAGACGGCCTCCGACCCGTAACGGGCCTCAGATTTCTGGAAAGCGTCGGCGATCTCGTCTAGCGCCGCGTCCCAGCCGATCTCCTGCCAGTGGCCCTCTCCCTTGGCTCCCTTGCGGCGCTTCGGAGTCAGCAGCCTGTCGGGGTGGTAGAGACGCTCCGCATAGCGGGCCACCTTGGCGCAGATGACACCCGTGGTGTAGCTGTTGTCGGCGGAGCCGCGCATGCGGCCGATCCGGCCATCCGCGCCGATCTCCACGTCGAGCGCGCAGGTGGAGGGGCAGTCATGCGGGCAGGCCGTATGACCGGTGCGGGATTTTGTCAGCTCGGGGGTCGCAATGTTCATGCCCTTTGTATAGGACAAAGCCAACCGGCACAGAAGGCCCGGACGCGCGCTCCAAAAGATTTCATCGAGGCATCACGGCAGATGAACTATCGTCATATCTACCATGCAGGCAATTTCGCGGATGTGCTGAAGCATGCGGTTCTCGCCCTGCTGATCCGCTATCTGCAGAAGAAGGACGCCGCCTTCCGTGTGCTGGATACGCATGCGGGGATCGGGCTTTACGATCTCTCCTCCGTCGAGGCGCAAAAGACGGGGGAATGGCAGGGCGGGATCGGCAAACTGATCGATGCGGAATTTCCCGAAGCGGTCGCGGCCCTGCTTGAACCTTATCTGAGCGCCGTCCGGTCCTTCAATCCGAAGGGGGGTCTGACGAAATATCCCGGCTCGCCGGCCCTTGCACGGGCGCTGTTCCGGCCGCAGGACCGCCTCTCCGCCATCGAGCTGCACCCCGACGACTGCCGGGCACTTGCGCGCCTTTTCGAGGGCGATCATCAGGTCCGCGTCACCGAACTCGACGGCTGGCTGACGCTCAAGGCGCATCTGCCGCCGAAGGAAAAGCGCGGTCTCGTTCTCGTCGACCCGCCCTTCGAGCTGGAGGGCGAATATGAGCGGCTGGTCAAGGGCCTCGCCGAAGGCTGGCGGAAGTTTCCGGGCGGTACGTTCTGCCTGTGGTATCCGATGAAGAAGGGGGCGCCGATCCCCGCGTTCCACGAGGCGCTGAAAGCGCTGGAAATCCCCAAGATGCTCTGCGCCGAACTCAGCGTGATCAGCGATCGGGAAACGACCGGTCTCAACGGCTCCGGTCTGGTGATCGTCAATCCGCCCTACACGCTGAAGGACGAACTTCACGTCCTGTTGCCCGTTTTGAAGGAAACGCTGGCAATCGACCGATATGCCTCGCAGCGGGTGTTCTGGCTGCGGGCGGAAGACAAGAAATAGCTTCCGCCCGAGCGCGGCCTGGCCTATGGTCCTGCTGCCCGCTTGAGGGTTTGCCAGGACTGGAATTGCCTTCCCATGCGCCGTTTGCTCGGTATTCTTCTCTTTGTCGCCCTTGCCATTGCCGGGGCCCTGCTGAAGCAGCAGCCTTCTCACCCCACCCCGCCGAAAACAACGGCAGAGCGACAGGCGCCCGCTGCGCCGGAACGGCCCTTGCAGCCGGAGGTCGTCAAGGCCCCGGCCCCGCAGCGGACCGGGCCTGGCTATGTGCTGTCGCTGAGCTGGTCACCGGCCTTTTGCGCCAGCCGCGACCCCGAAGGAGATTCCGACCAGTGCGAGATCGGCGGCGGCAGCGGGCTGGTGGTGCATGGCCTGTGGCCCGACGGGCGTAGAGAATTCTGCGACACATCGGAGCCCGACCGGCTGCGGGACGACGTGGCACGGGATGTGCGGCGCTATATGCCAAGCGTTGGGCTTGCCCGCCATGAATGGCAGAAGCACGGCAGCTGCTCGGGCCTGAGCCAGCGGGACTATTTTGCGGCAACGGAACGGGCCTGGAACAATTTCCGGCAGCCCGATCTGCTGCGGTCGGCCAGCCGCGAGCAGCGCATCGAACGCAACCGGCTGCTCGATGCGATCGCGAAGGTCAATCCGGGGATGCCGGGCAATGCGGTTGCCCTGCAATGCGGCAAGGGCGGGACGCTGAAGGAAATACGCGTCTGCCTGGATGGCGGCCTGTCGCCCCGCGCCTGCCCGACGGATACGCGCCGCTCCTGCTCGGGCACGATCACCATTCTTCCCCTCCTCTGACAGGCGAAAGGTACCGGTCATGATGAAGATCCTTTGCTCTCCCACCTCCCCCTATTCCGCCAAGGTGCGGATGGCCGCCCGCCATCTGCGATTCAAATATATGGAGGTGATGGTGGATACGGTTGCCGCACCGGCCGAGCTGGTCGACAACAATCCGCTCGGCAAAATACCCGTTTTGCTGCATGGCAAAGGCAAGGCGGTCTATGACAGTCGCGCCATCATGCAATTTTTAAACCGGGAATCCGGGGGAAAGCTCTATCCGGAAAAGGACCGCAAGCGGACGGAGGCCGAGGTGCTGGAAGCGCTGGCCGACGGGATCTGCGATTGCCTGCTCGCAATCATCTACGAAAAGCGGATGCGGCCGGAGGAAAAGCAGCATGCGCCCTGGACCGAGCGGCAATGGGACAAGGCCAAACGCGGCCTGGCCGCGCTCGAAACGAAGCCACCGAAGCTCGGCAAGACGCTGCATGGCGGCCATTTCGCGGTGGCCGCGCTGCTGGGCTACCTGGAGCTGCGGTTCAAGGGTGAATGGGAGGCCGATCATCCGAAGCTCGTGGAATGGGCGACCGCGTTTTCCGGGCACTTTCCCCATTACGGTGCCATGAAGCCGCAACAGCCCTGACCGGGCCTGTCCGCAAGGCGGTTTCAAACCGTTGCTTCGCGCAAAAAGAAAACCGCCGGCCCGGATATCCGGGGCCGGCGGCTTCTGGATCGTCGGTGCGATCGTCGGCGATCAGAACTTGACGCCAACACCAACCTTCAGGCTGTGTTCGTCATAGCCGCGCTCGGCAACGCCGGAAGCGAGGTTGAAGTTCTTGTCCTGGTAGTCCGAGTAACGATATTCGGCGCGAGCCGAGATCGAGTCGGTCAGCATGGTTTCGGCACCAGCGCCAGCGGTCCAGCCGAGGGCGTTGCGGGTGTCGGAGGTGGTGGCGTCGGAGCCCTTCAGACGGGCAGCAGCCACACCGGCGGTGCCGTAGACGAGAACCGGACCGGTGTCGACACCGATACGGCCGCGCAGCGAGCCGTTGACGCCCTGCTTGGTCTTCACGCCACCGGTGACGTTGTCGTTGCCGGAGTAACCGATATCGGCTTCACCGCCGTATACAAGCTGGCCGTCCTGCATGTTGTAACCGCCGTAGAGCTGGCCACCGGCTGCCTTGTCGTCGAAACCGTTCTTGTCGAAGCGGCCGAAGTTGTAGGTGGCGGCGCCACCGACATAGGCACCACCCCAGTTGCCGGTTGCAGCCGGCTGTTCATAGGCCTGCGGTGCTTCCGGGATCGAGTCGATGGCGTCGGCTGCATGGGCAGCGGCGGCGAAGGTCATGGCAGCAACCGAAGAAGCCATGAGAGAGACGATAAACTTACGCATTTCTTTCTCCTTTCGATCCTTCCGGAGCGGGGCCATGGGAGGGCCGTTCGTTTCGGAGGATTATCTGTTTGCCTGCTTGGCTCGAAAGTTAAAATGCTATCGAATTTGGGAAATGGAAGAGCGAAATTGTGAAATAATTGGGGCAATACCAAGTCCAAAACTTGACGTTGCTTATGGGCAACAGGTATTTTATTAACCATAACATTGCATTAAACAGAATTTATTACGGTTAATACATAGTTAATCCGAGTATAAATCGTTTTATATTCTGGCGCGCCCGGCTGGTTTCCGGCCATTTTAAAAAGATACCCAACATCAAATCCCGCCGCTTGCTTGGCGCAGCCCGGCCGCGGGAAGCGGAACCGGTCGGAAAAGCTTTGCAATAGTCTGCCCGGTACGGGAGGTTGCCGGGTTCGACACCCCCTGCTCTTTCTTTTTGACACAGGGCAGCGAAAGCCCCAAATGAGGGAAGCGCTGCGTGCGTGATTTGCCCGCCGGAGACTGACATGACTGCACGAAAGCTGCCCGATGGCGGCATTCTTTTCGATGACGACATGCCCGATGACGACGAAGAGGCAATCCCTGCCTCGGACGCGCCAGCGGCGCTCGATATCGACTGGAACGAGGGTGCTGCGGAAAAGAACGGGCTGCGTGGTCAGGAGCTGATCGGCGAATTCGTGAAGCGCCTGCCGAACGGACCCGGTGTCTATCGCATGCTGAACGAGGCGGGAGACGTTCTCTATGTCGGCAAGGCCCGCAGTCTGAAGAAGCGGGTTTCCAATTACGCCCAGGGCCGGGTCCACTCCAACCGGATCGCCCGGATGGTGCGCGAAACTGCCCATATGGAATTCGTCACGACACGGACCGAAACCGAAGCGCTCCTGCTCGAGGCGAATCTGATCAAGCGCTTGCGTCCGCGCTTTAACGTGCTGCTGCGCGACGACAAATCCTTCCCTTACATTCTGGTCACCGGGGATCATCGCGCCCCCGCGATCGTGAAGCATCGGGGCGCGCGGGCCCGAAAGGGAGATTATTTCGGCCCCTTTGCCTCAGCCAGCGCGGTCGGGCGAACGATCAACAGTCTGCAGCGCGCCTTCCTGCTGCGCACCTGCACCGATAGTGTGTTCGAGACGCGCACGCGCCCCTGCCTGCTGTTCCAGATCAAGCGCTGTTCCGGCCCCTGCACCCACGAAATCAGCGATACCGCCTATGCGGAGCTGGTGGCCGAAACCCGGGACTTCCTGTCCGGCCGGAGCCAGAAAGTGAAGCAGACCATCGCGGCTGCGATGAACGAGGCAGCGGAAGACCTGGATTTCGAACGGGCCGCCGTCTATCGCGACCGGCTGGCCGCCCTCTCCCATGTCCAGAGCCATCAGGGCATCAATCCGGCCAGCGTCGAGGAGGCGGATGTCTTCGCGATTCATCACGAGGGCGGCATTTCCTGTATTCAGGTCTTCTTCTTCCGCACGGGTCAGAACTGGGGGAACCGCGCCTATTTTCCAAAGGCCGATCCGCAACTTAGCGGCGCGGAAGTGCTGAATGCCTTCCTCGCGCAGTTCTACGACGACAAGCCTTGCCCCCGGCATATCCTCCTGTCGGAAACGGTGGAGGAGATGGAGCTTCTCTCCCAGGCGCTATCAGAGCGATCCGGCCATCGTGTGCAGATCTCCGTTCCGCAGCGGGGAGAGAAAAAGGATGTGGTCGATCACGTGCTGGCCAATGCGCGCGAGGCCCATGGTCGCAAGCTGGCGGAAACCGCGTCTCAGGAAAGGCTTCTGCGTGGCTTTGCGGAGACCTTCAAGCTCGCCTACACGCCCCGCCGCATCGAAATCTATGACAATTCCCACATCATGGGCACCAATGCCGTGGGCGGCATGGTGGTGGCGGGGCCTGACGGTTTCGTGAAAAACCAGTATCGCAAGTTCAATATCAAATCGACCGACATCACCCCCGGCGATGACTTCGGAATGATGCGGGAAGTGATGACCCGGCGTTTTTCGCGGTTGCTGAAGGAAGAAGGCCTGCCGGACCGGTCGATGACCGTTGCGCCGGAAGATGCGGCAGACATGCCTTTCCCTGCCTGGCCGGATGTAATCCTGATCGATGGCGGCCAGGGGCAGATGACAGCGGTGCGGGGCATTCTGGAGGAACTCGGGATCACGGAACATGTCGTCGCCGTCGGCGTCGCCAAGGGTGTCGATCGCGACGCGGGCCGGGAACGCTTCTTTCCGCCTGGCATGGCGGGCGGCTTCACCATGCCGCCGCGGGATCCGGTTCTCTATTTCATCCAGCGCATGCGCGACGAGGCCCATCGCTTCGCCATCGGCTCGCACCGGGCACGGCGCAAGAAGGAGATGGTCCGGAACCCGCTGGACGAGATCGAAGGCATCGGCCCCTCCCGCAAGCGGGCCCTGCTCAAGCATTTCGGCACGGCGAAAGCGGTTTCCCGGGCGGCCGTCACGGATCTGCTTGCCGTCGAGGGGATCTCCGAAGCCATGGCGCGGACGATCTACGGCCATTTCCACGAAAATGACGGAACGTGAGCCCCCTGCCCCAAAAATCGCACATTGAAAGTCGATTTCTCTCTCACCCACCATTGACGGTGAGCGGAACGCGCCTTCATCTACGTGTCATCCCCGGACGAAAAGAAGCTGATTCATGGCCTCGCGCGCATACAACATTCCCAACCTGCTGACCTATGGCCGCATATTGGCCGTACCGCTGATCGTCTTGTGCTTCTTCATCGAAGGCAAGCTGCAGAGTTCCGATTTCGCCCGCTGGACTGCGCTCGCCATTTTCGCCATAGCCTCGATCACCGACTTTTTCGACGGATATCTCGCACGCATCTGGAACCAGACCTCCAACATCGGTCGCATGCTCGATCCGATCGCCGACAAGCTGCTCGTTTCCACCTGCCTGCTGCTGATGGCTGCGGACACGGAAAAGACGATCGCGGGCTGGACGCTGTGGGCTGCCATCACCATCCTGTGCCGCGAGATCCTCGTGTCCGGCCTGCGCGAATATCTGGCCGAGCTGAAAGTCTCCGTTCCGGTAACCCGGATCGCCAAATGGAAGACGACGGTGCAGATGCTGGCGCTCGCCTTCCTGCTCGCCGGACCGGCCGGCGACAAGGTGCTCCCCTACACTACCCAGATCGGCATTTTCCTTCTTTGGATCGCGGCCATTCTGACGATCTATACGGGTTACGATTATTTCCGGGCCGGCCTGAAACATGTGGTGGACGACTGATGACCAGGCTCGTCTATTTCGCCTGGGTTCGAGAACGGATCGGCAAGGCCGAAGAGGAGCTGGACATTCCTGCCTCCGTCGTCACGGTCGGTGATTTGCTCAATCACCTCAAGAGCTTGGGCGAGGAATACGAGGCTGCCCTCGAATATCCGGATGCCATTCGCGTCGCCATCAATCAGGAGCATGCAGACCGGCACGAACCGATAGCCGGCGCGCGAGAAATCGGCCTCTTTCCGCCGATGACCGGGGGCTGAGCGGTGGCTGCCGTTCGCCCCATCGTGACCGTGCAACGCGAGGATTTCGACACGCGGCCCATCGTCCATGCGCTAACCGACGGGCGGCTGGATATCGGTGCCCTCGTGACCTTCACCGGTCTTTGCCGGGACGAAGCCGGGCAGCTTGCGGCTCTGGAGCTCGAACACTATCCGGGGATGGCCGAGGCGGAACTCAACCGCATCGGCGAAGAGGCAATTGCCCGCTTTTCTCTCCTTGGTCTGGCGATCCTTCATCGTTACGGCCGGATGGAGCCGGGCGACCAGATCGTGCTGGTCGCGGCAACGGCCGCTCATCGGCAGGCGGCCTTCGACGGCGCCAATTTCGTGATGGACTACCTGAAGACATCCGCTCCCTTCTGGAAGAAAGAGCACGGGCGCGACGGAACGGCCGGCGGCTGGGTATCCGCCCGGGATGCCGACGACGCGGCCAGGTTGCGCTGGGATCGGGACTGAAGGTCCGCGCTCCAGCCTGTCCGGCAGACACCGGTTCGCCGGGCGCGTTCCAAGGTCTGACATGATGGAGTTCCCGCGCACAACCGCGATTACGCCTGCTCCCACCATACGCTAGGGGATGATCCGCTCCCGCCGGCTGAGGACCAGGACAAGCACGAGGCCGGAAAACACGGCCAGATCCTTCCAGACATAAGGCGCATAGGCACCCCACAGGGTTTCCACGACCCCGAGCGCTGCGGCGCCCGTGGCGGAGCGGAGCGGCTGCCCGTAGCCGCCCACCGCTGCAATCAGCAGCACCTTCAAGCCGAACATGATGCCCGAACCGAAATCCATGTTGCCATAGTAATTGGTGGCAATCATGCCGGTCGTGGCGGCGATCATGGTGGCCGCGACATAGGCAACGACAAAAACCTTCGGCGCATCGACGCCACAGAGGCCGGCAGCCAGGGGATCTTCCGTCACCGCCTTCCATTGGCGACCGTAGCGCGTGCGGGTGAGAATCGCATGGCCGGTCAGGACCAGCAGCAGGAAAAGAGCGCTGTTCAGAAGCTGCATACCGGTGAGATGGACGGCCTGCCCGCCCACCACCGCCAGCGTGATCGGCCCGGAAAGAAGAGGCGGCAACCACAGGTCCCGCGTGCCGGAGGCCAGGCGCGCGGTCTCCATCAGCACGATGAGAAGTCCAAGCGCTGCAACGATAACCGCATTAGGCGAAACTCGAACCAGCGGCCCCATGATATGCCTGCCCGCAAAGACGCCGATCAACAGGGCATAGGCCAGAGACACCGCTGCCCCGAATGCAAGGGCCGAGAGCAGCGTGAAGCGCATCCCGTTATATCCCTGATCCACGAACAGCACATAAATCTGTCCCCCGAAGGCGAAGAAACCGCCATAGGCGATATCCGCCCGCCGCGTCACGCCGAACGCAACCGCATAACCGAAGGCCAGCAAGGCATAAAGCGCGGCCAGAGGCACTGACAATGCCAGTTGCTGCAGCAGATAGGCCATTCCTTCCTCCTCCCGTTCCGTCGACATTTATAACTGGCAAAATTGATTTTACCAGTTATAATTCACCCATGAGCTTTACCTGGACTTCCCATCGTTTCGTCGGAGGCGCGCTGGCACTGGATATTGCCAACAGCGTGATCCTTCGCCATCGGCCCGATAAGCGCGTCGACCGGCTGGCCGATCCGCACAATCTCGCCAGCCTGCCGGCCGCGGCGTCGGCCCTCTCGGCGGAGGCGGATCTGTTCGCTCCGCTGCACCCGGTCGAAGAGGCGGACGTGCCGCAGCTGCTCGATCTTCGGGAGGCGATCGATGCCTATTTCCGGACGCGGATCAGCGGAGCGGACGACCCGCATCGGCTGGCTGACTTGCTGGAGCGGATTGCCGGCGCCCTTCGTCGCCCGGTAGACAGGGGCGACCTCATCGCATCGACGGCCCGTTCGGCTTTGATGCTGGTCAGCACCCCTTCTGCGGACCGCATGAAGATTTGCGGCCATTGCGGCTGGCTTTTTCTCGACCGCTCCAAGAACCGTAGTCGTACCTGGTGCGACATGTCCATTTGCGGCAACCGGGAAAAGGCGAGCCGCCACTATGCCGCCCGGCGCAAGAGCCGAAGCCATGAGGAGGAAGACGGATGCGACGGGGAATGATGCTGTGCGCGCTGGTTCTGTTGCCGCTTGCCGGCTGCCAGCGCAGCGACGAGAAGGGGCCGACGGAAATTGCCGGAAAGATCTTCATCTTCAACTATCGGCTTTCTACCGCGGTCTATGAAATTGCGCTGCGGAAGACAGGCGATATCCCGGAGGGCAGCACCGTAACGGCGGAATACGAAAACCCGGCCGGCGGGCCGCCGCTGGTGACGACGACCAAGATTTTCTCCTTCTGGGAGAAAATCCCCCTGGAAAGTCCCGCGCTGCGCTGCGTGGTGAAGGATCGCCCCTATCACGTCAAGATCACCATCAAGGGTCCTGACCAAGGAGAGATCCAGACGCTCGAAACAACCGTGGTCTCGAGCCTAGACCAGACGATCCTGGCAGCCAAACCGCTGGTGACCGGCCCCGCTTACGACAAGAACCCCGAAGTATTCAAGAAGGACGGTTCGGCCGATTATTCCCCGGATACGGCCTGCCCCGCGAGCCAGCCGAAGAGCTGAACGCGTCATGAAACGGAAAAAGGCCGGCGCGAGGGGCGCCGGCCTTTTGCATTTCGGGACATTTCCGGCGGGATCAGCCGACGATTTCGGTCTCGGCGAACCAGTAGGCGATCTCGACCTTTGCGGTTTCCGGAGCGTCGGAGCCGTGAACGGAGTTTTCGCCGATCGACAGCGCGTGGGTCTTGCGGATGGTGCCTTCGGTAGCCTGGGCCGGGTTGGTGGCGCCCATGATCTCGCGGTTCTTGGCAATGGCGTTGTCGCCTTCGAGAACCTGAACGACGGTCGGGCCGGAGGTCATGGTGTCAACCAGTTCGCCGAAGAAGGGGCGTTCCTTGTGAACAGCGTAGAAGCCTTCGGCTTCGCGGCGGCTCATCCAGACGCGCTTGGAAGCGACGACGCGCAGGCCGGCATCTTCGAGCATCTTGGTGATGGCGCCGGTCAGGTTGCGCTTCGTTGCATCCGGCTTGATCATCGAGAAGGTACGTTCAATCGCCATCGGAATTCATCCTTTTGGGTGGTGGGAAAAGTGGGCGGTGTTTAACCGCCTCCCGTGCCGAAAACAAGGGGGGAGCCCGATTGTGACGGAAAATGACAGGGTTTCGGTCAGGTTCGCGCCGGAACCTTGCGTCCCGTTTCGCCGAACAGATCCAGGCACCGGTCAAACCAGGCGCTGACCGCATCGTCGGGGGCAAGAGGCCACCGGGTGGAAACGATCCGCAACCACTGGAGCGCGCCGAAAACGATATAGTCCGCAAAGAGCGGCTGCTCGCCGGCCAGGAAGTCCTGCCGCTTCAAGGTTACCCGCAACGGCTCCAGCTTTCCGGCAAAGGCGGCGATATCGGCATCACGATTGGCCGCGATCGTTTCCAGCGAGCTGCCGAGCCGCTCTTCCCGACTTGCGCGGAAATAGGCCTGGTCTTCCTCATCGAGCAGTTCCCAGATATCCCGCACCGCAATGCGGCTGATGGAGGGGTGAAGCGTGGTCTGGGACCAGGATTCCACGAAACGCGACAGGGCGCGCCCGCCTTCGCCGCCGAAAAGGCTCGGCTGATCGGGATAGGCATCTTCCAGATATTCGGCAATGGCGAAACTGTCCGAGACCAGATGCCCCTTGTCGCGCAGCATCGGAACGGTCTTCGAAAAGCCTTGCTCGGTGCGGGGAATATCGGTGAACCGCAAGGGCCGCTCCTCGAAATCCAGTCCCTTGTGCTTCAGGGCCATCACGGCTTTCCAGCAGTGGGGAGAAAAGGTGCAGGCGGGATCTGCGCCGCGCAGCGTATAAAGGGTCAAGGCCATGGGCTGCTCCTGTCCGTATCGAGGGTCCGGCGCAGCTTCGATCAGCAGCCTTTGGACGTCCAATCAAAAGAATTGACGCCACCCATTCTGCGGATTGCTCTATTCTTGCGCCTATCGACAAAAAAACGGGAGGCATGATCGTGAAAGATCATTTCCAGATGTTTGCTGCCTATAACAGCTGGGCAAACCGCCTGCTGTATGGCGCGGCGGCCGAGCTGACGGCGGAAGAGCTGAATGCGGACAAGGGCGCTTTCTTCGGCTCCATTCTCAACACGCTCAACCATATCCTGGTCGCCGACCGGATCTGGCTTCATCGGTTCACCGGGGAAGGCATGATGCCCACGACCCTCGACCAGATGCTCTATCCGGCCTTTTCGGATCTCGCGGCGGCGCGCCTGGCCGAGGACAGCCGTATCCACGCTTTCACGGACGATCTGACGGTGGACCGGATCGCAGGCACCTTCACCTATTCGCCCATCGGCAAGACGGACCGGATCACGCAGAAACTGGGTTCGGCCCTCGCCCACTTTTTCAACCACCAGACCCACCATCGCGGTCAGTGCCATGCCACGCTGACGGCACTCGGCAAACCCTCTCTCGCCCTGGACCTGGTCTACTTCCTTCGCACCGAAGGCGGCCGGTGGCTGTAACGGCTCGGCAAACTCTTGCCATGCGGAGCGGTTTCAGCCAAAACCGCGCGCATGATCGCGATTTCTGACCTTTCCGCCCGCATTGCCGGACGCCTCCTTATCGACCATGCCAGCGTGACCCTCCCCTCGGGCACGAAAGCCGGGCTTGTGGGCAAGAACGGCGCCGGCAAATCCACCCTGTTCCGCATCATTACGGGGGAAATGGCCTCCGAGAGCGGCTCCGTGGCCCTGCCCCGCAATGCCCGCATCGGTCAGGTGGCGCAGGAGGTGCCGGGTACGGAAGAGCCGCTGATCGAGATCGTGCTGAAGGCCGACAAGGAACGGGCCGCGCTTCTCGCCGAAGCGGAAACGGCGACCGATCCGCATCGGATCGCCGATATCCAGACCCGGCTTGCGGATATCGGTGCCCATGCCGCAGAAGCGCGTGCCGCCAGCATTCTGGCCGGCCTCGGCTTCGATCATGCCGCCCAGCAACGCCCGGCCTCGGCCTTTTCCGGCGGCTGGCGCATGCGTGTGGCGCTTGCGGCCGTTCTCTTCTCAGAACCGGATCTGCTGCTGCTCGACGAGCCGACCAACTATCTCGATCTCGAAGGCACGCTCTGGCTTGAGGACTATATCCGCCGGTATCCGCATACCGTGATGATCATCAGCCATGACCGCGATCTCCTGAACACTGCGGTCAATGCCATCGTGCATCTCGACAAGAAGAAACTGACATTCTACCGCGGCTCCTACGACCAGTT
The DNA here is from genome assembly GCF_056313605.1 of Gellertiella sp. DMC107. Lineage (NCBI taxonomy): Bacteria > Pseudomonadati > Pseudomonadota > Alphaproteobacteria > Hyphomicrobiales > Rhizobiaceae > Gellertiella > Gellertiella sp. DMC107. The sequence continues at coordinate 34,211 of NZ_JBQUZZ010000005.1, forward strand.
CGAACGCCAGAAAGCGGAAGCCGACGAGCTGCAGAACAAGGCGGCCGCCAAGAACGAGGCCGCACGCAAGCACCTGCAAAGCTTCATCGACCGCTTCAAGGCCAAGGCAACCAAGGCTCGCCAGGCGCAATCCCGCGTGAAGGCGCTGGAGCGCATGGGCACCGTCTCAGCGGTGATCGAAGACAGCGTTCTCGGCTTCACCTTTCCGGAGCCGGAAAAGACGGCCGCCTCCCCCATCATCGCGATCCAGGGCGGCGCCGTCGGATATGAGCCGGGCAAGCCGATTCTCAAACGGCTCAACCTGCGCATCGATACCGACGACCGCATTGCTCTTCTCGGCTCCAACGGGAACGGCAAGTCCACCTTCGCCAAGTTCATTTCGGGCCGGCTCCAAGCGGAGGCAGGTGAGGTCAAGCTCGCCCCGCATCTGAAGATCGGTTTCTTTGCCCAGCACCAGCTCGACGACCTGATCCCCGGTCAAAGTGCGGTCGAACACGTGCGCAAGCGCATGATCGACCAGCCGGAGGCGAAGGTTCGCGCCCGCGTCGCCCAGATGGGACTGGCGACGGAGAAGATGGATACGCCCGCCAAGGATCTCTCCGGTGGCGAAAAGGCGCGGTTGCTGATGGGTCTTGCCGCCTTCGATCATCCCAATCTGCTGATCCTCGACGAACCGACCAACCACCTCGACATCGACAGCCGGCGTGCCCTCATCGAAGCGCTGAACGACTATTCCGGCGCCGTGATCCTGATCTCGCATGACCGCCACCTCATCGAGGCGACCGTGGACCGGCTGTGGCTGGTGCGCGACGGCACTGTCGACGTGTTCGACGGCGATCTGGAAGACTATCGCTCGCAGATCATTGCGACTCCGAAAAAAGACGATGCCCGGAAAGGCCCCTCCGAGGACAGCGTCAACAAGGCCGACCAGCGCAAGCTCGCCGCCGAGAGACGCGCCGCCTTCGCGCCGCTGAAGAAAAAGATCAACGAACTGGAATCCTTGACCGGAAAACTGGAGAAACTGATTCAGGCGCTTGATGCAGAACTTGCAGACCCGGCACTTTACGAAAAGAGCCCCGCAAAGGCGGCTGCCAAGGCAAAGGAACGGTCCGACGCGGCCACCCGGCTGTCAGCCGCCGAAGAGGAATGGCTGACGCTTTCCGCCGAATATGAAGAGGCCATGGCGGATTGACCCGCCGGGCCTGCCCGCACCTTGTCATCGCTGCAACGATTCAAACAGACCGACCCTCAAACGGGCCGGCGGCCTAGGCTGATTTACACGCCCTTGAGTATTCCACATAATGGAACTCTCTTTCACAATCCGGAAAAAATCTCTGCCCGGAGGCTCTGACATTCTTGCCGCTTTGTCTGCCTGTGTCTAAGAGTGGACCCGGTATCGTGAAAGATCGGAGGAAACATGTCGCCCATCAAGCTCGCTATCGTCGGGGTCGGAAAGATTGTCCGGGACCAGCATCTTCCCGCCATTGCTGCGAATGCAGATTTCGAGCTGATCGCCACGGCCAGCCGGCACGGGACGGTGGATGGCATTCCCGCCTATACGTCGATCGAGGCCATGCTCGAGGCGGTGCCGGCCATTGAGGCCGTGTCGCTATGCATGCCGCCGCAATATCGGTACGATGCCGCCCTGAAGGCGTTGCTGGCGGGCAAGCATGTTTTCCTCGAGAAACCCCCGGGCGCTTCTCTTTCCGAAGTGGAAGACCTGATCCGGCTCGCGGCGGCGAACGGCAAGTCGCTGTTTGCCAGCTGGCATTCCCGGTATGCTCCGGCCGTCGAGGCGGCGCGCGCCTTCCTGGCGGATGCAACCATCCATTCCATGGAAATCACCTGGAAAGAAGATGTGCGGCAGTGGCATCCGAACCAGGAATGGATCTGGCAGGCGGGCGGTCTCGGCGTATTCGATCCCGGCATCAATGCGCTGTCCATCATGACGCGCATCCTGCCGCGTCCCGCCTTCCTGACCGGTGCGGAACTGACCTTTCCGGACAATCGCGACGCGCCGATCGCCGCCAGCCTTTCCTTCCGCGACCGGACGGGCGTTCCGATCCAGGCCGAATTCGACTGGCGCCAGACCGGCAAGCAAAGCTGGGACATTCGCGCCGAGACCGATCAGGGCGCCATGCTTCTCTCCGATGGCGGGGCCAGGTTGACCGTGGCGGATTCCCTGCATGTCTGCGGCAAGGACGAAGAATATGCGGGTCTCTACCGTCGTTTTGCCGATATCATTGCCGCAGGCACCAGCGATACGGATCTGTCGCCGCTGACCCATGTGGCCGATGCCTTCATGCTGGGCAAGCGGCGGATTACGGACGCCTTTCACGACTGAGGCGGAGAAGCCGAAGGGTCGTCACGCCTTCTTTTCCCAGCGGCCATCGGCCGACTGCTGCCAATAGGTGAGCTGATGACCCTCGGTCTTCAGCCGCTTCCATTCGCCTCGGGCATGATCCACCTGCGCCGGGTCCAGTCCGTCGAACAGATAGACGATGCGCTGGTAATCCTCCGCCCGGGCCGCCGAGGCGCCACCGGTCAGAAACCGGATATCCGCCTTGTTCGGATTGTCGGTGGAACCGGTCAGCAGGACCGGCTGCGCTTCCGGATGCGGTGCGGCGTCCGTCGCATGCGGCAGGAAGCTCTCCTCCTGATAGGTCCACAGATGCTGGTCCAGCCGTCCCATCACCTCCGGATCGGGTACCTCCACCGCCACTCGCCAGCCACGGCCCAGACTGCGCTCGAGAAGCGGCGGCAAGGTATCTTCCAGCCGCTTCTCCGTCAGGTGATAGAACAGGACTTCCGTCACCGGTCGCCCCTCAGGCTTCGAAATGGTCACGGACCAACCGGTCGAGCAGGCGGACGCCGAAGCCGGAGGCCCAGGACTGGCTGATATCGCTCTTCGGTGAATCCATCGCGGTACCGGCCACGTCGAGATGGGCCCAGGGGGTTCCATTGACGAAGCGCTGCAGGAACTGTGCGGCGGTAATCGCGCCGCCGTTTCGGCCGCCGGTGTTCTTCATGTCGGCAAAGCGGCTATCGATCATCTTGTCATAGGCCTTGCCGAGCGGCATGCGCCACAGCTTTTCCTCCGTCGCCAAGCCGGCTGCCAGAAGCTGGCCTGCAAGGGCGTCGTCGTTGGAGAAGAGACCGGCATGATCGGTACCGAGGGCCACCATGATGGCTCCGGTCAGGGTTGCCAGGTCGATCATCATTTTCGGCTTGAAGCGGTCCTGACAGTACCAAAGCGCATCGGCCAGCACGAGGCGGCCTTCCGCATCGGTGTTGATGATCTCTATGGTCTGCCCGGACATGGAGGTGACGATGTCACCGGGGCGCTGGGCGCCGCCATCCGGCATGTTCTCGACGAGACCGAGGATGCCGATGGCATTGACCTGTGCCTTGCGCCCTGCAAGGGCCTGCATGAGGCCGATCACCGCTGCGGCGCCGCCCATATCCCCCTTCATGTCTTCCATGCTCGCGGCAGGCTTGATCGATATGCCGCCCGTATCGAAGACCACGCCCTTGCCCACGAAAGCGACAGGCGTCTCCTTCGCTTTGCCTCCATTCCATTTCATGATGGCGAGGCGCGGCGGACGGACGGAGCCTTGCGCAACGCCGAGAAAGGCGCCCATGCCCAGCTTACGCATCTCCTTCTCGGTCAGAATCTCGACCTCGACCCCGATCTCCCGCAGCGCTTCCGCCTTTTCGGCGAATTCGACCGGGCCGAGCAGATTGGGGGGCAGGTTGACGAGGTCGCGTGCGAGGAGGACGCCCTTGGCAACCGCTTCGGCATCGGCAAACGCCTTTTTGGCAGCGGAGGCGGCTTCTGTGACAAGGGTTACCCGAATCGTCTTCTTTTTCTTCGAGGTTTCCGCTTCCCCGTCCTCTGCCGACCCGGCCTTGCCGGTTTTGAACCGGTCGAAACTATAGGAGCGCAGCAGCATGCCGAGGGCAAACTCGGCTGCGGCAGCCGCATCAGCGCCTTCGCCCGGAAGATCGAGATATACGGCTGCACGATCCGCCTTCCCCAGTTTCGACGCCGCAACGCCGCCAGCCTTGAGCCAGTCCTGCCTCGTTAGATCCGGCTTCTTGCCGAGTCCGACGACGACGATTCGGTCCGCGGGCGATCCGGCAGGCGCCAGAATGTCGACGGTGGTCCGGGCCTTGCCCTTGAACTCGGACGCCTTGGCGGCCCGCGCGAAAACCCCTTGAGGATCCGCTTCCCCCGCTCCTGACGGGGTCATCGGATCGGCAAGGGACAAAAGAACGGCATCGCCGCCTTCCAGCTTAGCGGACTTGGCGAAGGAGATATCGAGTTCAAAGGCCATGGAATTCACTTTCGAAAACAGGCATAGGATGGAGGCGATCATGGATAAAACGTCGGCGGTTGCAAGGCGACACCCGCAATTTTCCGCTTATGCCCGTTCGCGGCCCTGGCCTGGCCTTGAAGAGCTGCGACTGCACCGCTTCCATTGCGGGTTGAAGCTCTGTAAGAAGGCTGCGCATGAAAACAATTGAGAGATACATATTCCGGCGGTCAGCCAAGATGGTGCTGGTAGCGTTGCTACCCGTGCTTGCCATCATTTGGACCACCCAGGTTCTTTCTCGCGTGGACCTTGTGACGGATAACGGTCAGTCGATCGGATCCTTCATGCTGCTGGCATCCTGTATCGTGCCGATGGTTCTGCCGGTGGTCTTGCCCTTTGCAGCCGTCATCGGGATTTCCCAGACGCTGACCGCCATGAATACCGATTCGGAGCTGACGGTTATCGAAGCCTCCGGCGCTGGTCGCTCGGTGATCTACAAGCCCATTCTGCTTCTCGGCCTGTCGCTGAGTGCCTTTGCTCTCTTCGTCAATCTCCTGGTCGAACCGCCGGTTCGCTATACATTTCGCCACCTGATCGCTTCCGCCTATGCGGATCTTCTCTCCTCCGTGATCGAGGAAAAGTCGTTCCGCCAGATCGGCGACGGGCTTTATGTGCAGATTTCCCGACGTCTTGCCGGGCGCACGCTGGAAGGCCTCTTCATTTCCGATACGCGCAATCCCGAGTTTCAGCTGCTGTATTACGCGCGCGAAGGCGCCGTCGATGAAAAGGGTTCGGCCCTTGTCATGCGTGACGGAGAGGTGCATCGCAAAACCAGGACGGGCGACGTCTCGGTGGTTCGGTTCGACAGCTACAGTTTCGACCTGTCGGATTTTTCCGAATCCCGCGGCCAGACACGGCTTACCGCATCCGACCGGGATCTCGCCTTCCTCTGGAATCCCGATCCTTCCGATAGCCGATATCGAAACAACCCGGGCGAATTCCGCGCGGAACTTCATCGACGCCTGACCGAATGGATTTACGCGTTTGTCTACTCGATGATCGCGCTCCTGATCGCCAGCGACGCACGTTCCCATCGTGAAGCCCGGGTTCATCCGATGATCACGGCGCTTGTCTTTGCCTTTCTTCTCCGCTGGGTCTCCTTTTATGTCGAGGATCAGGTTGAACAGAATCCCGGGTTCATCCCGGCCGTGTACGGCGTGCCCGTTATCGCCATGGCCATTACCGGAGGTTTGCTGATGCGTGGCAAACGCCTGACCGTCGCCGATGGGCTGGTGGAGCGCCTAGGCACGCTCTATCGCGGAGTCTCCGCGCGCTTCTCGCCGGACGGGAGGAAGCCGAGCTGATGGCCTGGACGCTGAGCCTCTATTTCTTCCGCCGCCACATATCGACGCTGTTCTGGTTCATCGTCGGCGTGGTCGCGCTCATTTACATCATCGACTTCAACGAGACATCGAACCAGATGTCCGGCCTTCCCGGCTATACGGTGGCTGGCGGCCTGATGATGACTGCGCTTCGCCTGCCTCTGATCCTGCAGCAGACGATCCCCTTCATCGCCCTCTTCGCCGGCATGACGACCCTGATCGGGCTCAACCGCAAATATGAGCTGGTGGTCACCCGCGCTGCAGGCATTTCGGTCTGGCAGTTCATGGCTCCCTTCGTCCTTGCGGCCTTCCTGACTGGCGTGGCGGCAGTCGGGATCCTCAATCCGCTCGCGGCCTGGGGACAAAAAACCGCGCTCTCGGTCGAAGCGCAGTGGCAGGGCAACAAACCGCAGGCCAACAGCGAAACGCCGCCCTGGATTCGTCAGATCTACGAAAACGACGATGCCATCATCGGCGCGGACACGGTGGTCGACGACGGAAACACGCTCTCCGGCGTCGTCATCATTCACTTCTCATCCGAGGGCCAGATCATTCTGCGCCAGGACGCAGCGACCGCCAATTTGAAAGATGGTTACTGGCTGCTTAACAAGGTACGGGAGACCCGGCCGGGCGAAGTGGCCGTATTCAAGGAAAAGGTGGAAATGCCCACCAACCTCACGCCCGATTTCGTGCGCGAGCGACTGACCTCGCCGGAAACCGTTGCTTTTTATGATCTTTCTAGGAAAATTGAAGCGGCCAAGTCTTTCGGGATTTCGACCAAGGCGCTGGAAACGCAGTATCATTCGCTGCTTTCCCTGCCGCTGCTGCTCGTCGCCATGACACTCATTTCTGCAACAGTGACCCTCCGATTCAGTCGTTTTGCACAGTCAAGCGCTGTAATTCTGGGTGGCATCCTTTCCGGCTTCGTGCTTTATGTCGTCACGGTGCTGGTGAAAGCATTTGGAAGCAGCGGCGTTGTGCCGCCCTATGTCGCGACATGGATTCCTGTATTCGTGGCGCTGGCGCTGGGTTCAACGATTCTGCTCCATCAGGAGGACGGCTAGTGGCGGCAAAAGACCGCAAAATGATCAGGACGTTCGCAACCGCCCTGCTTGCAGGCGCGGCCGCGATACCGTCCGCTTGCCTTATTCCTACCATGGCATACGCTCAGGAATTGAAGGCTCCCGAAGGCGGCAAGCTCATGCTTGCTGCGGACGATCTCGTCTACAACCGGGACTTGAATAAAGTGACGGCCCTCGGGGCCGTGCAGATCAATTATTCCGGTTACAAGCTGGTGGCCCAGAAGGTCGAATACGACCAGCAGAGCGGCCGTCTGACGGCAACCGGCAACATCGAACTCGTCGAGCCGTCGGGCAACCGTATCTATGCGGATACGATGGATGTGACGGATACCTTCGCTGACGGTTTCGTGAACTCCTTGCGGATCGAGACCCCGGACAATACCCGCCTTGTTGCCGAAAGCGCAGAACGGGTCGGCGATCGGGACATGATCCTGCATAACGGCGTTTATACCGCCTGCCTGCCCTGCGCCAAGAATCCGGAAAAGCCGCCGCTCTGGCAGGTGAAAGCCGAGAAGGTCATCCAGAACGGCGAAACCCATACGATTCGTCTGGAAAACGCCCGATTCGAGATTTTCGGGCTGCCGGTCGCCTATCTGCCGTTCATCGAGGTTCCCGATTATACGGTAAAGCGGAAGTCGGGCTTCCTGTTCCCCACAATGAAGCTCAACGAAAACGTCGGCTTCGGGGTCACGGTTCCCTATTATTATGTCATTTCGGGCAGCATGGATTTTACCGTCAGCCCGACCTACTACTCGGAACAGGGGCTGCTGCTCGAAGGCGAGTTTCGTCAGCGCTTCGAGACGGGAGCGCATACGCTGCGCTTTGCCGGCATCAACCAGCAGAATCCGGAAAACTTCACCGCCAAGACCAGCGACGCACTGGAAACGCAACGCGGGATGGTTCAGTCGATCGGCACGTTCCAGATCAATCCGCGCTGGTCGTTCGGCTGGGATGTGATGCTGCAGAGCGATAACAACTTTTCGCGAACCTACGACATCTCCGGCGCCAACGGCTCTATCCAGACCAATACGGCCTATCTGACCGGATTGGGTCGGCGTAACTATTTCGATCTCCGGGCCTTCTATTTCGACGTCCAGGACGCGGATCCGGCCAGCAAGCAGGAAGACCGCCAGGCCAAGGTCTATCCTTCGCTGGACTATGACTATACCGCACCGCAGGCTGTCGCGGGCGGGGAGCTTTCGGTCAAGACGAACCTCACGCATCTCAGCCGCAATCTTGCCGATACGGTCGAGAACGGCAGTTTCGACCGCTTCCGCGGCCTTCCGGGCGATTATACCCGCCTCACTTCGGAAGCTGTATGGGAGCGCACGCTGATTGCTCCAGGCGGCCTCATGGTGACACCGATCCTCGCGGCCAGGGCCGATGCGATCAATGTCCGGATGAGCGATCCGAACACGATCAATCCGGGCAAGCTGAGCTATGCCGGCGATTTCCAGGGCGATGATACGCTGGCGCGGGGTATGGTGACAGCCGGCCTCGAGGTGCGTTATCCGATCCTGATATCGACCGAGAGCAGCTCGCATATCATCGAGCCGATCGGCCAGATTTTCGTCCGTCCGGACGAGCAATATGCGGGCGGCCTGCCCAATGAAGACGCCCAGAGTTTCGTATTCGACGGCACCAACCTGTTCGACCGGGACAAGTTCTCCGGTTTTGACCGGATGGAAGGCGGAACCCGCGCCAATCTCGGTATCCGCTACACCGGAAGCTTCGATAACGGATGGGGCCTGAACGGCGTTTTCGGTCAGTCCTTCCATCTGGCAGGGCAAAACTCTTTTGCGACGGAAGATCTCGTCAATGCGGGTGCCGATTCGGGCCTGGAGGACGATCGCTCCGACTACGTGGCGATGGCGGGTGTGGAAACGCCCTTCGGCATTTCGCTGACCGGCAATATCCGCTTCGATAAGGACGATTGGGATCCGAAACGCACAAGTGCGTCGGTTGTATACCGGTCGGATTTCCTGACCTCCACCGCCACCTATACCCACATCGGATCGCAGCCGATCTATGCGGATTCGACCAGCACGGATGAGGTCCAGGGTTCCACGACCGTGGCGATCAACGACAATTGGTCGGTATTCGGCAGTGCTGCATGGGATATGAACAACAATATCGTCAGCAAGCGTTCGGCCGGTTTCTCCTACACGAACGAATGCCTGGTCTTCACCCTTCTCTATTCGGATGATCGCGACGTGTCGAACACGAGCGGTGTGGATCGCAAGATCGGCGCGCGTCTGACCTTCCGGACGCTGGGTGACATCAATATCGGCGGCTGACCGGAGGGAGGCCCCCGTGCGCGGGAGACCGGTTTCCCCGCAGGGCCTTTGTTTGGCCGCAAAAATTGTGCTATTCGGCCCGGAGGCGGCGGTAACGCTGCCTCCGGGCCGCTTGCGATGGAAGGGATGACAACGATGTTTGCGAAGACTGCCGTACGGGGTTTGTTTCTGGGCGCTGCCATTCTGGCAATGTCCGCCGGTATGGCACCGGTTTCCGCACTGGCTGCCGGTTCCGCCACGAGTGTCGCGATCACGGTAGACGGCTCGCCGATCACCAATGGCGACCTGGCGCGGCGCGCGGCCTTCCTGCGCCTTCAGCGGCAGAAGGGCAATCTGGCAAGCCTCGCCCGCAAGCAGCTGGTCGACGAGGAACTGAAGCGTCGGGAAGTCCTGCGGCTCCAGGTATCCGTCAGCACCGAGGACGTCGACGCGGCCTTTGCCCGCTTTGCCAAGAGCAACAAGCTTTCCCCGGCGCAGATGACCCAGATCCTCGAAAAGGCCGGCGTCGGTGCTGCCCATTTCAAATCCTACATCGCCATCCAGATGAGCTGGCCGCGCGCCATGAGCGCCCGCTTCAACCCGGCCCGGTCGAATGGTGCCGATCTCGCCCAACGTCTGGGCGGCAAGGAAAAGCCCGTTACGACGGAGTATTTCCTGCAGCAGGTCGTGTTCGTGATTCCGGAATCCAAGCGCGGCAAGATCACCGGCAAGCGCAAGGCGGAAGCGGAGGCGTCCCGCGCCAAGTTCCCCGGTTGCGAGCAATCGAAAATCTTCGCGGCGACCATGCGTGACGTATCGATCATCAATCTCGGCCGCGTGCTGCTGCCCGCCATGCCGTCGGAATGGAAGCCGCTGATCGAGAAGGCCAAGGGCAACACGACGGGCACGCTCGTCACCCCGCGCGGCGTCGAGTATCTGGCTATCTGCAAGCAGCGCCAGGTCAACGACGATTATGCTGCCGAAGTGGTCTTCCGGGCGGAAGATCTTTCGAAGGCCAAGGGTTCCGATCCGCGCGAAGAGGAATATCTCACCGAACTGCGCAAGAAGGCCCGCATAACCGGTCTGTGAGGATCAGATGGAACAGCGTCTGCCCGACCGACCGATCGGTCTGACCCAGGGAGACCCGGCCGGTATCGGCCCGGATATCACAATCGCTGCCTGGGCGAGACGAAACGACCTTTCGCTGCCACCCTTTCTCTATCTGGGCGACCCTGCCATCATCAGGGAACGAGCGCGGGAACTGGGGACCGATATCCGTATCGTGGAAACCGATGCGGCAGGTGCTGCGCGGAGCTTTCGTGACGCCATTCCCGTCCTGCCGATCCCGGCCGGCGCCGCCGTTCGCGCGGGCCATCCCCATCCCGCCAGTGCAAGCGGCACGACCAAGGCGATAGAAGCAGCCGTCGACCTCTGCTTCCGCGGGGAGATTTCTGCCGTCACCACCAATCCGATTGCGAAATCCGTCCTTTACCAGGCGGGTTTCCGTTTTCCCGGCCATACGGAATTTCTGGCCGATCTGGCTGCAAGGCGGACAGGCCAGCCGGTCCTGCCGCTCATGATGCTGGCCGGGCCGCTGTTGCGAACGATCCCGCTCACCATTCACATACCGCTCAAGGACGTCCCCGGGCAGATCACGGAAAAGCTCATCCTGGAGACCTGCCGGATCGCTCACCGGGATCTGCGTGACCGTTTCGGTATCGAGAGCCCGCGCCTTGCCATTGCCGGCCTCAATCCGCATGCGGGAGAAGAGGGCGCCATGGGCCGCGAAGAGATCGACACCATCGCGCCCGCCATCGCCAAGGCGCGATCCGAAGGCATTCACGCGATCGGGCCGCTTCCCGCCGATACCATGTTCCATGCGGAGGCGCGCGCGCGCTATGACGTCGCCATCTGCATGTATCACGATCAGGCGCTCATCCCGGCGAAGGCGCTGGGCTTCGACGACTCGGTGAATGTCACGCTCGGCCTTCCCTTTATTCGCACATCCCCCGACCATGGTACGGCATTCGGCATTGCCGGCCAGGGGATTGCCCGGGAGGATAGTCTGGTGGCAGCCCTCCGATTGGCCGCTGACCTTGCCAGCCATTCCCGGGTGCCGGCCTGATGGCGGCGCTGGACGGTTTGCCACGCCTTTCCGATGTCATTCATACGCATGGGCTGGATGCAAAGAAATCGCTCGGCCAGAACTTCCTGCTCGATCTCAACCTTACGCAGAAGATTGCGCGCACGGCGGGGGACCTTAAAGGCGCGACCGTGATCGAAGTCGGCCCCGGGCCCGGCGGTCTAACCCGCGCCATTCTGGCTTTGGGGGCAGAGAGGGTGATTGCCATTGAGCGGGACAGCCGTTGCCTGCCGGCGCTGGCCGAGATCGCCGCCCATTACCCGGGTCGTCTCGAGGTGATCGAAGGCGATGCCCTGAAGACGGATTTCGCGGCCCTGGCCGCAGGCTCTGCCGGTCCTGTCCGGATCATAGCCAATCTTCCCTATAATATCGGCACGCAATTGCTGGTGAACTGGCTGCTGCCGGAAAAGGAAAAGGGCTGGCCGCCCTTCTGGGAGAGCCTGACACTGCTTCTGCAAAAGGAAGTGGTGCAACGCATCGTGGCGGACGAAGAGGACGATCATTATGGCCGCCTCGGTGTGCTGTGCGGCTGGCTGGCGGATGCGCGCGCCGCCTTCGACATTCCGCCACAGGCATTCACGCCGCCGCCGAAAGTGACCTCCACCGTCGTCCATCTGCTGCCGCGCGCCACGCCGCTTGCCTGCGACGCGAGCAAGCTCGAGCGGGTGACGGCTGCTGCCTTCGGACAGCGCCGCAAGATGCTGCGGCAGAGCCTGAAGCCGGTTGGCGGCGAAGCGCTGCTCGCCCGCGCCGGCATCGATGCGTCACGCCGGGCGGAAACGCTCTCGGTCGCGGAATTCGTGGCGCTCGCCAATTGCCTTTGATTGTGGTCTGACCGGCATGACCGGTTCTCAGGGGAGAACCGGTGTTTCCTCCAGCAGTTCCCGGACGAAATCGAACAGACCGGGACGGCGGTCGCGGCGCAGGCGCTCGGAGCTCACGATCGCCCGCATGGATTCATAGGCGTGCTGGAGATCATCATTGACGATGATATAGTCATATTCGCGCCAGTGCTCGATTTCGGCGCGGGAATTGGCAAGCCGTGTGGCAATAACCTCTGCCGTATCCTCGGCCCGGCGATGCAGGCGGGACTGCAGCTCGGTCATGCTCGGCGGCAGGATGAAGATGGCCACCACGTCGGCACGCATCTTTTCCTGCAATTGAAGAGCGCCCTGCCAATCGATGTCGAACAGCATGTCCCGGCCCTCCGCCATGGCCGTTTCCACCGGCTCCCGGGGGGTGCCATAGAAATTGCCATGCACCTCGGCCCATTCGAGCAGCGAGTCGCTATCCCGCATACGCTCGAATTCCTTCACCGAAATGAAGTGGTAGTGCACGCCCTCGATTTCGCTCGGACGGCGCTTGCGGGTGGTGACGCTGACCGACAGGCTGAGACCGATATCGGATTCCAGCAGATTACGGGCAATGGTGGATTTTCCCGCGCCCGAAGGCGAGGAAATGACCAGCATGAGGCCACGCCGCTGAATGGTGATGTTTTTCGACGAGCCCCCGCTCATGATGTCTACTCCAGATTTTGGACCTGTTCGCGGAACTGGTCGATCACCACTTTCAGCTCGATGCCGGCGGCAGTGACCGCTGCGCTGTTCGATTTGGAACAGATCGTATTCGATTCCCGGTTAAATTCCTGTGCCATGAAGTCGAGCTTGCGACCGACCGGCCCCCCCTTGGCAAGAAGCTCTCGCGCTGCCGCGACATGGGCCTTGAGACGGTCTATTTCCTCGCGCGTGTCGGCGCGGGTGGCCGCCAGCGCCGCTTCCTGATGCAAGCGGTCACGGTCGAGTGCGCTGGAGGCTTCCAGAAGAGCGGCGACCTGCGCGTGCAGTCTCCGTGCAATTTCCTCGGGGCTGCGGCTCGGATCCCGCTCGATGATGTCTCCAAGGGATTCGATCTGGTCAATGTGACCGGACAGGACGGTGTAAAGTGCCCTCCCCTCCGCTTCACGCATCGCAACCAGCCCCTCGACCGCATCCCGGAAACCCGCAATCAGCGCTGCGTCGCGTGTCTCGCGGGCCGCCTCGTCATCTTCCGCATCCCGGAATTCGACTAGACCACGGATGGCGAAAATCTGATCCAGCCCAAGCGGGGCCTGATCCACCAGATCTCCCAGTTCCGTGCGCAGGGCAAGGACAGCGGCGAGCGCTTCGCGGTTGATCACGGCCTCCAGGCGGTTTTCCGCCACCGTCACGGTCAGCCCCGCCTGGACATTGCCCCGGGTGAGCGCCGCACCAGCCAGTGCTTTCAGCGGCGATTCCAGATGCTCGAAGCCAGTCGGAAGGCGCAGGCGGACGTCCAGCCCCTTGCCATTCACCGCCCGCAGCTCCCAGATCCAGCGATAACGACCGGCCGTGCCTTCGCGCCGTGAAAAACCGGTCATGGATTGCAATGCCATCGAAGGCCTCCGGGGCGTGATGCGCTCCGCCACGGCCCGCGTGGCGGCAGCGGTTCAGTTCTGCTTCTTCTTTTTCTTGTTCTGTTTCGGCTGCTCTGCGTCGGGCGCCACCTCGTCGGCGGGCTGCCCGTCGACCGCCACATCCTCGCTATTGCCCTTAGCCGCCTCGAGCTTTCGCCAGCGCTTGACGTTGGAATTGTGCTCTTCCAGCGTTTCCGCAAAGACATGTCCGCCGGTGCCATCGGCAACGAAATAGAGGTCACCGGTGCGCGAGGGATTGGCGACCGCTTCCAGCGCAGCCTTGCCGGGTGCCGCAATCGGCCCGGGCGGCAGTCCCTTGATGATATAGGTGTTGTAGGGCGTATCCTTTTTCAGGTCCGACTGGTAGATCGGCCGGTCAGCCGGTTTCCCCTCACCGCCGAAAATGCCGTAGACGATGGTCGGATCCGATTGCAGGCGCATGCCCTTTTTCAGACGGTTCAGGAAGACGGAGGCAACGCGCGGCCGTTCGTCGGCCTTGCCCGTTTCCCGCTCCACGATGGACGCAAGGGTGACGAATTCCTGCTTGTTCTCGATGGGCAGCGAGGCATCGCGCCGCTCCCAGATTTCATCGACCAGCTTTTCCTGGGCGGCGCGCGCCTGCTTGACGATTTCAAGACGGGTCGTGCCGCGGGAGAACTTGTAGGTATCGGGGCGCAACGACCCCTCAGGCGGCAGCTCGGACGGCAGCTCGCCTTCCAGCACCGGGTCTTCCAGCATGCGGTTGAACATCTGGCGGACTGTCAGCCCCTCGGGGAAGGAAATCGAATAGAGGATCGATTTGCCCGAGCGCAGCAGCTCCATGATTTCCTTCATGGAGGAGCCGGCCTTGATCTCGTATTCGCCTGCCTTCAGCGTATCGCCTTTGAGATAGGTCGGCGCGACGTAACGGAAGATGCGGGAGTCGGAAATGATGTTGTTCCGCTCCAGCGAATTGGCGATGTCGTCCAGATACATCTTCTGACGCACCTGGAAGGTGGTGTTGGTTTCCAGCGGGCCCGGGGCCGTAAAGGCGGACAGCGCATAATAGGCGACCACGCCGAGCGCCAGTGCGCCGAAGACCGCAAGCGTCATCAGGAAATTGAAAAAGATCACCACCTGGCTCCGCGCCCCGCGCGACCGGGTCGGCGGCATCGGCACGCGCTCCGGCTTGAGCGCTTCATTCGCAGATTTGGGAATGATCGGTCCCGAGCCGCCCGTCGACGCGGGCTGTTCAGGGGCGGAGGGATCTTTGTTCAGGTCGCTGTCGCTCACGTCATCCTCATGATTTGTTTGCTGGCGCCAAGCGCTTGCCTGGCCGGACGGTTCGCTCATGCCGCAGCATTCCCCGGTCTAAGCCAAGGAATGCGGCAAAAACAGGTTCCGGCGCTGGCCAGGCCACTTCGCCACAGCACCCCCGGATCCTCCGGGAGCGACGCATTTGAAGATGACGGAGGCCTGAGCCCCCGTCTTTTTTTCGGCCTCAGGCCTGGTAGCGCTTCAGCACCAGGGAGGCATTCGTGCCGCCGAAGCCGAAGGAATTCGACACGGCCACGTTGATTTCCCGCTCCCGCGCCTTGTGCGGCACGAGGTCGATCTTGGTTTCCCGCTCGGGATTGTCCAGGTTGAGCGTGGGCGGCGCGATATTGTCACGGATCGCCAGCGTCGCGAAGATGGCCTCGACCGCACCGGCGGCGCCGAGAAGATGGCCGATGGCCGACTTGGTCGACGACATGGAGATCTTCGAGGCGGCATCGCCAACGAGGCGCTCGACGGCCCCCAGCTCGATCGTGTCCGCCATGGTCGAGGTGCCATGGGCATTGACATAATCGATGTCGGCAGGCGTGAGGCCGGCACGCTTGAGGGCCATGCCCATGCAGCGATAGGCGCCATCGCCATCCTCAGAGGGGGCCGTGATGTGGAACGCATCACCCGAGAGGCCGTAGCCGACCACTTCGGCATAGATTTTCGCGCCGCGGGCCTTGGCGTGTTCCAGCTCTTCCAGCACGACAATGCCAGCGCCTTCGCCCATGACGAAACCGTCGCGGTCGCGGTCATAGGGGCGCGAGGCCGCTTGCGGATTGTCGTTGTTCTGGGTGGAAAGCGCCTTGCAGGCGGCAAAGCCGGCAAGGGCAATGCGGCAGATGGGGCTCTCGGTGCCGCCCGCAACCATGACATCCGCATCGCCAAGCGCAATCAGGCGCGCCGCGTCGCCGATGGCGTGGGCGCCCGTGGAGCAGGCCGTGACGACGGAATGGTTCGGGCCGCGCAGCTTGTGGCGGATCGAGACGTGACCGGACACGAGATTGATGAGACGGCCAGGAATGAAGAAGGGCGACAGGCGACGCGGGCCCTTTTCCTTCAGCGTATAGCCGCCCTCGACAATGCCTTCGAGGCCACCGATGCCGGAACCGATCAGCACACCCGTGGCGATCTGGTCCTCGTCGGTTACGGGGTGCCAGTTGGCATCCGCCAGCGCCATGTCGGCGGCGGCCATGCCATAGATGATGAAGGGATCAACCTTGCGCTGTTCCTTCGGCTCCATCCACTGATCGACATTGAAGGTGCCGTCCGTGCCATCGCCGGTGGGAATGCGGCAGGCGATTTTTGCGGCGAGGTCATCGACCTCGAATTCCGTCACGAGGCGGGCCGCATTCTGGCTGGCGATGAGCCTTTGCCAGGTGACTTCCGTTCCGCAGCCCAAAGGAGATACCATGCCGGTACCGGTGATAACGACACGTCTCATCGTTCGTGATCCACCCTATTTTCGGTCAATTGCTACCGATGAAGAAACAAATGCCCGGAAACCCGGGCAAAAGAGCGGGTTCTCTCACGAGAACCCGCCATATCAAGGGGAAACCGGGGCTTAAGCCTGGGCCTTCTCGATGAACTTGACGGCATCGCCGACGGTCAGGATCGAGTCTGCTGCGTCATCCGGGATTTCAACGCCGAATTCTTCTTCGAAGGCCATGACCAGCTCAACGGTATCGAGCGAGTCAGCGCCCAAGTCGTCGATGAAGCTTGCGCCTTCAACAACCTTGTCGGCGTCCACGCCAAGATGATCAACAACAATTTTCTTCACGCGTTCTGCGATATCGCTCATGTCGGTTTCCTCGACCTTTGACTTAACCTGGACGCCCGAGGGCATCCTTACTGATGATTGCCGGCGGCGACCGTTTCGGACGCCACATGCCTGCAAATTCCGTTAACCTCCCCAGGTTCCCTTCGGCGGGTGGAATTGTCCCCCATGCCAACCGGTCGGAACCCCTCAGGATCTCAACAGCCATGGCCCGCTTAACACGGTTTGCATTCGCCGCAAAGCCAGAAAATGTCCGGCAAAGCATCGGTCAACATGCAAATCGGGCGAAAACCGGCCGGCTTCGCCGCACAGCTGCAAAACGATTAGATCATCGCCATGCCGCCGTTGACGTGCAGCGTCTGGCCCGTCACGTAAGCGGCTTCAGAGGAGGCCAGATAGACGGCTGCGGATGCAATTTCGGCACCCGTGCCCATGCGGCGCATCGGGATGGCGCCCATGATGGCTTCCTTCTGCTTGTCGTTGAGCTTGCCTGTCATGGCGCTTTCGATAAAGCCGGGGGCGATGCAGTTGACCGTCACGTTGCGGGTGGCGATTTCCTGGGCGAGCGACTTCGAGAAGCCGATCATGCCGGCCTTCGAGGCGCAGTAGTTCGCCTGGCCGGGATTGCCGGTCACGCCCACCACCGACGTGATGTTGATGATGCGGCCGTAGCGGCGACGCATCATGGGATGGGTCAGTTCGCGGGTCAGGCGGAAGACGGAGGTGAGGTTGACTTCCAGAACCGCATCCCAGTCCGCATCGCTCATGCGCACGAAAAGGCCATCCTTGGTGATGCCGGCATTGTTGACGAGAATGTCGACGCCGCCGAGTTCGGCTTCCGCCTTCTCGCCGAGCGCCTTGACGGCATCGCGATCCGCGAGGTTCGCGGGCATGACGTGCACGCGTTCGCCGAGGTCGTTGGCAAGCTGCTCCAGCTTTTCGGCGCGGGTGCCGTGCAGGGCCACGATGGCGCCCCGGGCATGAAGCGCGCGGGCGATCTCTTCGCCGATGCCGCCGGTTGCGCCCGTAACGAGGGCCTTGCGGCCGGTAAGATCGAACATGAAAGTCATCCTTTCCAGGGTCGGGGACAGCGCCCTTCGGGCCGCCGTCCGAAGGGATCAGGCGTTCAGCGCGGCCAGGGCGGCGTCGATGTCGGCAGCGGCATTGACCGCGACGCCGTTGACGCTCTTGTCGATGCGACGGGCAAGCCCGGTCAGCACCTTGCCGGAGCCGATTTCATAAAGCGTGGTCACGCCATTCCGGCCAAACCATTCGACGGTTTCGCGCCAGCGGACCTGACCGGTGGCCTGCTCGACCAGCAGGCGGGCGATTTCATCCGCATCGGAAACCGGAGCCGCACGCACATTGGCGATGACGGGGACGACCGGCGCATTCTTCGTCACCTTGGCCAGCGCTTCGCGCATGGCCTCTGCGGCGGGCGCCATCAAAGTCGAATGGAAGGGGGCGGAGACGGGCAGCATCAGCGCGCGCTTGGCGCCCTTTTCGGATGCGAGGGCCGCTGCCTTTTCCACGGCCGTCCTTTCGCCGGAAATCACCAGCTGGCCGCCGCCATTGTCATTGGCGATCTGCACCGAGCCCTCGGCGCGGGCAGCCGCGCAAACGGCTTCCACATCGCCGTGTTCCAGACCGATGATCGCCGCCATGGCGCCCTTGCCGACCGGAACGGCTGCCTGCATGGCATTGCCACGGATGCGCAGGAGCCGGGCCGTATCGGCGAGCGAGAACGTGCCGGCGGCGCAGAGAGCGGAATATTCCCCCAGCGAATGACCGGCGACATAGGCCACCTTGTCCTTCAGCGAGAGGCCGCGGGCTTCCATCACCCGGATGATCGCCATGGAGACGGCCATCAGCGCCGGCTGGGCATTGGCGGTCAGCGTCAGCGCGTCCTCCGGGCCCTCGAACATCGTGGCCGAAAGTTTCTCGCCGAGAGCCTCGTCAACCTCTTCGAAGACGGCCCGTGCTTCGGCGAATTCCGCCGCCAGCTCCTTGCCCATGCCGACGGCCTGGCTGCCCTGGCCCGGAAAGGTGAATGCAATTGCCATGAGGTTCAGGCTCCTTCCACGAATTTTTCCTTTCCATTCACATTCTGCCGGAATGAGTCAAGTGTTGGGCCGTTTCCGCAATCCGATCGAAGCGAACCATATTTGCCCCGGATGGCCTTGAAGAGCAGGCGCTACCCACTACATTGCGGGACCGCATATCCAGCCTTTTTCCTCCCGAGGAGCCATTTCCATGAAGTACAAATTGCTTGGCCGCACCGGCATATCCGTATCCGAGATTTGTCTCGGCACCATGACCTGGGGCACGCAGAACACGGAAGCCGAAGCCCATGAACAAATGTCCCATGCCGTCGATGCCGGCGTGAATTTCTTCGACACTGCAGAGCTTTACCCCGTCACGCCCCTCTCGGCCGAAACCCAGGGCCTGACCGAAGATTATATCGGCACCTGGTTCCAGAAGACCGGCAAGCGCAAGGATATCATCCTCGCCACCAAGGTTGCCGGCCCGGGGCGTCCCTATATCCGCGGCGGCCGTCCCATCGATGCGGCCGGGATGCAGGAGGCGTTGGACGGCAGCCTGCGACGCATGAAGACCGATTATATCGATCTCTACCAGATTCACTGGCCCAACCGGGGCCACTTCCACTGGCGCCAGTACTGGGGCTTCGACGCCGCCCGGCAGAACCGGGAGAAAGCCGCCGCCGACACGCGGATGATTCTCGAGACGATGGACGGCTTCGTGAAGGCCGGCAAGGTCAGGGCCATCGGCCTTTCGAACGACAGCGCCTGGGGCACCATGAAATATCTGGAACTTGCAGCCGCCCACGGCCTGCCGCGCGTCGCGTCGATCCAGAACGAGTACAATCTGCTCTACCGCCATCACGATCTCGACATGGCAGAAGTGTCCCATCACGAAGATGTCGGCCTGCTCGCCTACTCCGCTCTGGCGGGCGGCCTGCTCTCCGGCAAGTATCTCGACGGCGCCCGTCCCAAGGGTTCGCGCGCCGATTTCGGCGATATCGGCGGCCGGCTGGTGCCTTCGCAGGAAGAAGCCACCCGCGCCTATGTGACGCTTGCGCGGGAACACGGCCTCGAGCCCGCGGCGATGGCGCTCGCCTATTGCCTGACCAAGCCCTTCATGACCTCCGTCATCATCGGCGCAACGACCATGGAGCAGTTGAAGGTGGATATCAGCGCCAAGGACGTCACCCTCTCGCCCGAGCTTCTGAAAGAGATCGAACGTATCCACCGCAAATATCCGCTGCCGATGTAAAAGTGGGACAGAGAGCGATTATTGCCTTAAGATGCGGCGTCGCGGGGCGCCGCATTTTTATTGACGGGCCGAACTGGCCCACCGGACGAAAGTGATACGACAATGGAAAACGCAGAAGGTTTCAACGAACTGCCGGAGCTGGCGATCCGCGTGGACGAGGCTCTTGCCGGGCTGGGCGAAAACGTCGCCATGGTGCTCAGCGAACTGAACGGCTATCTCTGCGGTATCCTGACCTCCCCCGAAGTGATCCCCGAAGACGAGTGGCTGCGGGAAATCTGGGACAGCGAAGACGATGGCGGTCCGTTTGAAAGCGTTGCCGACGCGCAGGCCTTCCGTGCCCTGATCCGCGATTACAAGAAGAGCGTCGAAGACGAACTCGCGAACGACAATTTCGAACCGATCTTCGATATCGATGCGGAAACGGAAGAGGTCATCTGGGAAATCTGGGCCATCGGCTTCAGCCGCGCCATGGATCTCAGGATCGATTCCTGGAGCGCCTATCTGGAAAACGGCGAAGACGAGGTATCGGAAGCGCTGATGAACCTCATGGGTCTCGTCGCCATCGCCGATCCGGAAGACGAGGCCGAGGAAGTGAGCGAGGAGGATCTCGCCGAAGTGCACGAGGCCGCCCCGGACATCATCCCCTATGCGGTCATGGCGCTCTATCACGGCGGCGAGCGCGGCTCGCAGCGCTCACACCTCAATTCCTGAGGCAAACTCCCGGCCGGGGGCAGGGAAAATCCGCCCTTCCCCTTGCCATCCTGGCGAAAATGCGTATAAGCGCGCCTGTTCGCAACATCCGGTCTTCTGGCTGGTGGCTGAACGGAGGGCAGGTCGGGCTTTTGCCAGACCGCTCGGAACCAAGGGTTCCAGCCTCCCGTGTCTCCGCTCTCGACCGTCTCGGAAACGCTTTTCTTGCCTCGGTTTGCAACCGATCAGGAGCAGTCGTTGAGGCTTAGCCGCCGAAACCGGATGATTTGAAACGCAAGAAAGGCAAGCCAATGGCTC
The DNA here is from genome assembly GCF_056313605.1 of Gellertiella sp. DMC107. Taxonomy (NCBI): domain Bacteria; kingdom Pseudomonadati; phylum Pseudomonadota; class Alphaproteobacteria; order Hyphomicrobiales; family Rhizobiaceae; genus Gellertiella; species Gellertiella sp. DMC107. The sequence continues at coordinate 55,219 of NZ_JBQUZZ010000005.1, forward strand.
TTTATGAACACGTATTCCTTGCTCGTCAGGACGTATCCGGACAGCAGGTGGACGCCCTGATCGAACAGTACAAGGGTGTTATCGAATCTTTCGGCGGCAAGGTTGGCCGTATCGAAAACTGGGGCCTCAAGTCCCTCACCTACCGCATCAAGAAGAACCGCAAGGCTCACTACGCCCTGATGGACATCGATGCTCCGGCAGCGGCCATCCAGGAAGTCGAGCGCCAGATGCGCATCAACGAAGACATCCTTCGTTACATGACCATTGCAGTCGAAGCCCATGAAGAAGGCCCGTCTGCCATGATGCAGAAGCGCGACCGCGACGACCGTCCGCGCCGCGATGGCGACCGCCCGGAGCGCGGCTTCGACCGTGACCGTTCCGACCGTCCGCGCCGTCCGCGCGAAGACCGTGCATAAGGAGTTCTGACCGATGGCTGAAGTATCCTCTTCCCCGGCACGCCGCCCGTTCCACCGCCGCCGCAAGACCTGCCCCTTCTCCGGCGCGAACGCACCGCGGATCGACTACAAGGACGTCCGTCTGCTGCAGCGCTACATTTCCGAGCGTGGCAAGATCGTTCCTTCCCGCATCACGGCCGTTTCCCAGAAGAAGCAGCGCGAACTCGCCCAGGCGATCAAGCGCGCCCGCTTCCTCGGCCTGCTGCCCTACGTCGTATCCTGATACTGACTCGGCGTCATCCCGCATCCGTTGCGGGATGACGGTTGCTCCGGGCAAGGCGGTTTCCGCCCTGCCCTCCTCCCTTCCCCGTTGGGCGCGGATCGGAGACCCTGGAATTCAAAACCCATGTTGGGGCTGAACCGGACAGACCGGCGCCTCTAACTGCGAAACCCGCAGGACAGCGAGTAGAGATGAAGCTGGACAGTAAAATAGCCGGTCTCGGCCTATTGGCAGGCATCACCGCCGCACTTCTGGTGCTCGGCGCGGTGAAGAGTGCCTCGCTGACCTTCACGCTCTATGCCATATCGACGCTGCCCATTCTGATTGCAGGCCTCGGATGGGGTCATGCCGCCGCCGCGATTGCGGTCGTCACCGGCGCATCGGTCATCGGCATCACGGTGTCGCCGCAGGCTGCCCTTCTCGTGGCGGTCATTTCCTTCCTGCCTGCCGGCTGGATCAGCCATCTCGCCAATCTCGCGCGGCCTGCCGTCGAGATCGGTGGCCCGAAGGACATGCTCGCCTGGTATCCCCTGCCCAATCTGCTGCTGCAACTGTGCCTTCTCGTGTCGGTCGCCGTGGTGATCACCGGGGCGATGATCGGCTATGGGCCAGAGCTCGTGAACCGGGTCGTCGACATGCTGCTCGAAGCCTCGGCCGGCCAGCCGGAAGCGCCGGTGCCGGACCCGGCTGCCGTTGCACAGACGAAGCAGGTGCTGTTCCACATCCTTCCGGCGGCGCAGGCCATGACCTGGGTGGTTACCCAGTTCTCGACCTACTATCTCGCGACGCGGCTGGTCGCCGCCTCCGGCCGGCCGGTGCGTCCGCGGGAGAACATGAATTCCGCCTTGCGGATGAACCGCAACGCGATTTTCGTACTGCTGGGTGCCATGGCCCTCGCCTTCGTCGGCGGCCCGCTCGGCCTGATCGGGGCCACGGTTGCGGGTGCCTTCGTCGCCGGTTTTCTGATTTCCGGATTTGCGGTGCTGCATTTCCGGACTCGCGGCAAGTCCTTCCGGCTTCCGCTTCTCATCTTTGCCTATCTCGCCTCGTTCGTTCTGGTCTTCCCCGCCTTCGTCATCATGATGCTGGGTCTGACGGATTCGCGGCAAGCCATCGCGCTGACATCGGCTCCCGGAGCCGGCGCAGCGCCCACCAACAACACCTGACATTCGAACTTCACTGAAAGGAACACTGAAATGGAAGTCATCCTGCTCGAACGCGTCGCCAAGCTTGGCCAGATGGGCGAAACCGTCAAGGTTCGCGACGGCTTTGCCCGTAACTACCTGCTCCCGCTCGGCAAGGCGCTGCGCGCCAACGAAGCCAACAAGAAGCGCTTCGAATCCGAGCGCGCCACGCTCGAAGCCCGCAACCTGGAGCGCCGCTCCGAAGCCCAGAAGATCGCAGACGTGCTGAACGGCAAGTCCTTCGTGGTCGTCCGCGCTGCCGGCGAAACCGGCCAGCTCTACGGCTCCGTTGCTGCCCGTGACGTGGCTGACGTACTCGCTGCCGAAGGCTTCAACGTCGGCCGCAACCAGATCGTCCTCAACACGCCGATCAAGTCCATCGGCCTGCACACGGTCGAACTGGCCCTCCACGCCGAAGTCGAAGCCTCCGTCGAGCTGAACGTTGCCCGTTCGGCCGAAGAAGCCGCCCGTCAGGCCAAGGGTGAAACCCTCACCTCCGCCGACGCCATCTACGGCGTGGACGAAGACGCCCTGCGTCCGGAAGACTTCTTCGATCCGGAAGCCGACCGCGACGGCGACGAAGAGTAATCTTCTTCTCCCGCAAGGGACTGGAAACGCCCGGGCCTGCCCGGGCGTTTTTGTTTTGTTCTATAACTGATCGATGCTATGGTGCCGGATGGCCTGGCCGACTCGGCAATGTCACTGTCAACCGGAAAGATGGGTGAGCCCGGCATTTATGCCCTTTCCCCCGCCGGTGCCTGTGAATCACTGTGGGCAGCGAAGTTTCCGCTGTCCCGGGCCGGCCTCTCGGCTAAATGTAACCGCTTGCAAGACGATGGACGGATCCCCACCCCATGAATGAAGCTGCGCGCAAGATCGCCCCACCGAACCCGGCCGATCCGCATTACCGCGAAGCCCCGAACAATATCGAGGCGGAGCAGGCCCTGCTCGGCGCAATTCTCGTCAACAACGATGCCTATTACCGGGTTTCGGACTTTCTGAAGCCGATCCACCTGTTCGAGCCGCTGCACCGGAAGATCTTCGAGGTTGCCGGCGACATCATCCGCATGGGCCGTACAGCCAATCCGGTGACGATCAAGACCCATCTGCCCGCCGAAGCGAAGGTGGGGGATTTGACCGTTGCCCAGTATCTGGCGCGCCTTGCCGCCGAAGCCGTCTCGATCATCAATGCCGAGGATTATGGCCGCGCCATCTACGACCTGGCGCTCCGCCGTGCGCTGATCACCATCGGCGAGGACATGGTCAACATCGCCTATGACGCGCCGCTGGACATGCCGCCGCAGGCACAGATCGAGGATACGGAACGCCGCCTCTTCGACCTTGCGGAAAACGGCCGCTATGACGGCGGTTTCCAGACCTTTACCGATGCGGTCGCCCAGGCGATCGACATGGCTGCGGCCGCCAAGGAGCGCGACGGGGGCCTGTCGGGCATTTCGACCGGAATCCAGTCGCTCGATTCGAAGATGGGCGGTCTGCAGCGCTCGGACTTGATCATCCTCGCGGGTCGTCCCGGCATGGGCAAGACCTCGCTTGCGACGAACATCGCCTACAATATCGCAGCCGCCTATGATGCCGAGGTCCAGGCGGACGGCTCGATGAAGGCGCGGAACGGCGGTGTCGTCGGCTTTTATTCGCTCGAAATGTCGGCCGAACAGCTCGCCACCCGTATCATTTCCGAGCAGACGGAAGTCTCGTCGTCGAAGATTCGTCGTGGCGATCTCACCGATGCGGATTTCGAGAAGCTGGTTGCCTGCTCGATGATGATGCAGAAGGTGCCGCTCTATATCGACCAGACCGGTGGTATCTCCATTGCCCAGCTTGCCGCCCGCGCCCGTCGCCTGAAGCGTCAGCGCGGCCTCGACGTGCTTGTCGTCGACTATGTGCAGCTGATGACCGGTTCCAAGAAGGCCGGCGAGAACCGCGTGCAGGAAATTACCGAAATCACCACCGGCCTGAAAGCGCTCGGCAAGGAACTGAACGTGCCGATCGTCGCGCTCTCCCAGCTCTCCCGTCAGGTGGAAAGCCGCGACGACAAGCGCCCGCAGCTGTCGGACCTGCGTGAATCCGGCTCCATCGAACAGGACGCCGACGTGGTGCTGTTCGTGTTCCGCGAGGAATATTACGTCAAGAACCAGGAACCGCGCGATCCGGATGATCCGAAATATCCGGAATGGGAAGCCCATTTCGAAAAGGTGCGCGGCACCGCCGACGTGATCATTGCCAAGCAGCGTCACGGACCGACGGGAACCGTGAAGCTCGCCTTCCAGGCCGAGTTCACCCGCTTTGCGGACCTCGCCGATCCGAGCTTCATCCAGTACGAAGAACATTGAGCCCGACACGCCCGCCGGCATCGCCCGGCGGGTTTCTCTCCTCAGGCAGCGCCATTGACCTGACACGATTGGCGCGCAATAAGCCCGCCATGACCGATCACCCCGATTTCTTCCCCATTCCCGGTTCCCTTGCCTTCGAGGATGCGCCTCTGCGTCTGACGGTGGATCTTGCGGCGCTGGCCGAAAACTGGCGCACCATGGCCCGCCTTTCCGGCCGGGCGCGCACGGGCGCGGTGGTGAAGACGGATGCCTATGGGCTGGGAATCGAGGATTGCGGCGAGGCGCTGCACGAGGCGGGCGCCCGGGATTTCTTCGTGATGACTGCACCGGAAGGCGCAAGCCTGCGGGCGGTCGCGCCCGAGGCGCGGATTTTCGTGATGACCGGCATCTGGCCGGGAACGGAGCAGATCATCTTCGAGAACGATCTGGTGCCGGTTATCGCCTCCTATGAGCAGCTGACCCACTGGATGACGGTGCTGTCCGACTATGGCCCCTACCCCTGCGCGCTGCAGGTGGATACCGGTTTCAACCGGCTGGGCCTCACCGTCGAGGAGGCGCTGGAGCTTTCCGATGACAATTCCGTGCCGATGGCCTTCTCGCCGGTCCTCGTGATGAGCCATCTGATGTGCGGCGATACGCCGGGCGCCCCCGAGAATGCGCAGCAGCTTCTTCGCTTCCGCGAGATCGCCGCGGCCTTCGAGGGCGTCGAGGCAAGCCTTGCAGCGACCGGTGGCATTGCGCTCGGATCCGACTATCATTTCGACCTGACCCGGCCCGGCATCTCGCTTTATGGCGAAACCGGGGGTGTCACGCTCCCCGAAAGCCTGGTGACGGTGGCGACGGCGGAAGCCCGTATCCTTCAGGTGCGGCAGGCGAAGGCCGGCGAAGCGGTTTCCTATGGCGCGACGCATCGCTTCACCCGCGATTCCCGTCTGGCGGTTGCCTTTGCGGGCTATGGCGACGGCTTTCCTCGCGGGCTTTCGAGCGGCACCGTCCTGCAAAGACAGGATGGCTCGCCGTCTGGCCGCGCCTGGTTCAAGGGCCATCTTCTGCCCGTCGTCGGCCGGGTGACGATGGATACGACCATCTTCGACGTGACCGATCTGCCCGAAGGTGCGATCCGCGCCGGCGACTATATCCAGCTTTTCGGACCGGACCGCCCGCTCAGCGAGGTCGCCGCTTCCGCCGGCACAATCGAATATGATTTGCTGACGGCCCTTGGACTGCGCTACGAGCGTCTCTATCTAAGGGACGAATCCTTCTGAGGAAGGACAAGCTCCCCCATTGATCGTTTGACCGCCGCCTTCGCGGCAGAGGACCTGCATGGCCAAGGCGCGTACCCAATTCATCTGCCAGAACTGCGGGACCGTCCACAGCCGCTGGGCCGGCAAATGCGACGGCTGCGGCGAGTGGAACACCATCGTCGAGGAAGATCCGATGGGCGGCATCGGCTCCGCTCCCGGCAAGGTGCCGAAGAAGGGCCGTGCCGTAACGCTGACCTCGCTGTCGGGCGAGATCGAGGAAGCCCCGCGCATCCATACGGGCATATCCGAGCTGGACAGGGCCACCGGCGGCGGTTTCGTGCGCGGCTCGGCCGTGCTGATCGGCGGCGACCCCGGGATCGGCAAGTCGACCCTGTTGATGCAGGCCGCGGCGGCGCTCTCCCGGCGCGGTCACCGGATCATCTATGTGTCGGGCGAAGAGGCGGTCGCGCAGGTGCGGCTGCGCGCGCAGCGGCTGGAGGCCGCATCGACCGATGTGCTGCTGGCGGCCGAGACCAATGTGGAAGACATTCTCGCCACCATCGGCGAAGGCAAGCGGCCGGACCTCGTCATCATCGATTCGATCCAGACCCTCTGGAGCGATACGGCCGACAGCGCGCCGGGCACGGTGACCCAGGTGCGCACCGGGGTTCAGGCGATGATCCGCTTCGCAAAGCAGACGGGGGCCGCCATGGTGCTGGTGGGGCACGTCACCAAGGAAGGCCAGATCGCCGGTCCCCGCGTGGTCGAGCATATGGTGGATGCGGTGCTCTATTTCGAGGGCGACCGGGGCCATCACTATCGCATTCTCCGCACCGTGAAGAACCGCTTCGGCCCGACGGACGAGATCGGCGTGTTCGAAATGTCGGATCGCGGGCTTCGGGAAGTGTCCAACCCGTCCGAGCTTTTCCTGGGCGAGCGGAACGAGAAAGCGCCCGGTGCGGCCGTTTTCGCGGGCATCGAAGGCACGCGGCCCGTGCTGGTGGAGGTGCAGGCGCTGGTGGCTCCCACCTCGCTCGGCACACCCCGCCGGGCGGTGGTGGGCTGGGATTCGGCGCGGCTTTCGATGATCCTCGCCGTGCTCGAGGCCCATTGCGGGGTGCGGCTGGGGCAGCACGACGTCTACCTGAATGTGGCGGGCGGTTACCGTATCACGGAGCCGGCAGCGGACATGGCGGTGGCTTCCGCACTGGTTTCGTCGCTTGTCGGTCTTGCCCTTCCGGCCGATTGCGTCTATTTCGGCGAAGTCAGCCTGTCCGGGGCCATCCGGCCGGTTGCGCACACCGCCCAGCGCCTCAAGGAGGCGGAGAAACTGGGATTTTCGGCGGCGATCCTGCCCGCTGGCTCCGCAGATACGCCCAAGGGGCACGGCGGACGCTGGACGGAAATCGACAGCCTGCCGGATCTGGTTGCGCGCATCGCCGGCTCGCGCGGCGCGCTTCGGCCTGCGGAAGACGATTGACGTGGCCCGGCCCGGCATGTTTCCCATGGCGGGCGGGCAAAGTGGAAACACGGCTTTGGCGCACCCGCATCGATCGGGGCCGCCCTGGAGACAATTCGGATGCCCATCACCATCTTCGACGGGATCGTCATCGGCGTAACGCTTTTTTCCGCCGTGCTTGCCATGGTCCGCGGATTTTCTCGCGAGGTTCTGTCGATCGCGAGCTGGGGCGGTTCGGCCGCGGCGGCCTATTACTTCTACCCGATGCTGGTGCCCTATGCGCTGAAATATACCGATGACCAGCGGATCGCGATTGCCGGCTCGGCGGCGGCCATCTTCATTGTGGCGCTGATCGTGATCTCTTTCATCACCATGCGCATTGCCGACTTCATCATCGATAGCCGGATCGGCGCGCTGGACCGCACCCTCGGCTTCCTGTTCGGGGCCGCGCGCGCCATCCTGCTGCTGGTGGTCGCCGTTGCCTTCTGGAACTGGCTGGTCGAACCCAAGCAGCGTCCTGACTGGGTGAACAATTCCAAGTCCAAGCCGATGCTCGATGCGCTTGTCGTGAAGCTGCAGGCAGCGCTGCCCGCCGATATCGACGAGCAGATCAAGAAGAAGATGGGTGGCGGCGAAGACCAGACCTCTCCGGACAATCCGGAGAACAATGTCGCCCCGCAGGATGAAGCGCCGGCGCTTGCGCCCGCGACCAACAATACGACCACGAACTGAACCCCGGACCTCTCTCCGGGCCTTGCGCCCGGGCATGACGGTTCCGGGCGCCGGGGCCGTCGTCAAGCGTTTCCATTCGAAGCTTTGAAGGGCTTTAAAGCAATGATCGACAGCCAGACGACCTCCTTCCGCGACGTACTCGACGGCGATACGCTGCATGAGGAATGCGGCGTATTCGGCATTCTCGGGCATCCCGAGGCGGCAACGCTGACGGCACTCGGCCTGCACGCGCTCCAGCATCGCGGTCAGGAAGCGGCGGGCATCGTTTCCTTCGACGGTCGGCAGTTCCACACCGAAAAGCACATGGGGCTCGTCGGCGATCACTACACCAAGCCGGCCACGCTGGCGCGCCTTCCCGGCGCCGCCTCCATCGGCCATACCCGCTATTCGACCACGGGCGAAGTGGCGCTTCGCAACGTCCAGCCGCTGTTCGCGGAACTCGAGGAAGGTGGCATTGCCATTGCCCATAACGGCAATTTCACCAATGGCCTGACGCTGCGCCGCCAGATCATCGCGACGGGCGCGATCTGCCAGTCCACCTCCGACACGGAAGTGGTGCTGCATCTGATCGCCCGTTCCCGCCATTCCTCCACCACGGACCGCTTCATCGACGCGATCCGCCAGATGGAGGGCGGCTATGCGATGATCGCGCTGACCCGCACCAAGCTGATCGCCGCGCGCGATCCGATCGGCATTCGTCCGCTGGTCATGGGCGAACTCGACGGCAAGCCGATCTTCTGCTCGGAAACCTGCGCGCTCGATATCATCGGGGCAAAATTCGTCCGCGACATCCAGAATGGCGAAGTGGTGATCTGCGAGATCCAGCCGGATGGCTCCATCTCCATCGAATCCCGCCCGCCGGCCCGCCCGCAGCCGGAAAAGCTGTGCCTGTTCGAATATGTCTATTTCGCCCGGCCGGATTCGGTCGTGGGGGGACGCAGCGTCTATGTGACCCGCAAGAACATGGGCATGAACCTGGCCAAGGAAGCGCCTATCGATGCGGATGTGGTGGTTCCGGTGCCGGATGGCGGCACGCCGGCAGCGCTCGGCTATGCGCAGCAGAGCGGCATTCCTTTCGAATACGGCATCATCCGCAACCATTATGTGGGCCGGACCTTCATCGAGCCCACCCAGCAGATCCGCGCGTTTGGCGTGAAGCTGAAGCACTCGGCCAACCGTGCGATGATCGAGGGCAAGCGGGTGGTTCTGGTCGACGATTCGGTCGTGCGCGGCACCACCTCGGTGAAGATCGTGCAGATGATCCGCGATGCGGGCGCCAAGGAAGTGCATCTGCGCGTCGCGAGCCCCATGATCTATCACCCGGATTTCTACGGCATCGACACGCCCGACCGGGAAAAACTGCTCGCCAACCAGCATGAAAATCTCGCCTCCATGTGCCGGTACATCGGTGCGGATTCGCTGGAATTCCTGTCCATCGACGGTCTCTATGACGCGGTGGGCGGCGTGAAGCGCGATCCGGAGAACCCGCAGTTCACCGACCATTATTTCACCGGCGACTATCCGACCCGCCTTCTGGACAAGGAAGGCGAAAAGATGGGCCGCAAGGTTTCGATGCTCGTTTCCGGCTGATGTCCGGACCGATCTCTCAGCAGGAAGAAGGCATTTCATGACTCCCGATCTCAAAGGCCGGATCGCCGTCGTTACCGGCGCATCGCGCGGCATCGGCTATTTCACCGCGCTGGAGCTGGCCAAGGCGGGTGCCCATGTGGTGGCCTGCGCGCGGACCGTGGGCGGGCTGGAAGAACTGGACGACGCGATCAAGGCCGCGGGCGGCTCAGCGACGCTGGTGCCCTTCGATCTCACCGACATGAAGGCAATCGATGCGCTCGGCGGCGCGATCTACGAGCGCTGGGGCAAGCTGGACATCATGGTTGCCAATGCCGGCGTGCTGGGCGTGATTTCTCCGGTCGGCCATGTGGAAGCCAAGGTGTTCGACAAGGTCATGGCCGTCAACGTCACCGCCACCTGGCGGCTGATCCGCTCGCTCGATCCGCTGCTGACCAAATCCGACCAGGGCCGTGCCGTGCTTCTCTCCTCGAGCGCCGCTCACAAGTGCATGCCCTTCTGGGGTCCCTACTCCGCCTCCAAGGCGGCGGTTGAGGCGCTTGCCCGCACCTGGGCCGGCGAAAGCCAGCGGACCGCTCTGCGCGTGGTTTCCGTCGATCCCGGCGGCACCCGCACCGCGATGCGCGCGCAGGCATTCCCCGGCGAAGATCCGGCAACCCTGCCGCATCCTTCCGAAGTGGCCGAGGCCATCCTGCCGCTTTGCGGCCCCGCGCTGACCGAGACCGGCAAGCTCTACGTGGTCCGCGAGAAGAAGCTCAAGGAATACCGGCTGCCGGAATAAGGCTTTCTCAGGGGGCAAGCGCCGACCTTGCCCCTCCTCCCCCTTGACGGTCCGCGCGCTTCGCGCGATAAAGCCAGCCATGAACACGGCCCTTTGCATCTGCTGCATTATTATTCGCTAGCACGTCGCTGGCCTGGCCGTTTTCGTCTTCCTTCCATCGCAGATGACAAACGTCCCGGTCCGGCCGGTTCGATCATGTATGGTTTGGAGAAACGGACATATGGGCACGCCCCTGAAGCTTTATAATACACTGACACGCAGCAAGGTCGATTTCACCCCGATCGATCCTGACAATGTGCGCATGTATGTCTGCGGCCCGACCGTCTACGACTTCGCCCATATCGGCAATGCCCGCCCGGCCATCGTCTTCGACGTGCTGTTCCGGCTGCTTCGGCACGTCTATGGCGAGGCGCATGTGACCTATGCCCGCAACATCACGGACGTGGACGACAAGATCAATGCCCGCGCGCTGCGCGACCATCCTGGCCTGCCGCTCAACGATGCGATCCGGCGGGTGACGGAGAAGACCGACCAGCAGTATCAGGCCGATACGAAGGCGCTCGGCTGCCTTGAGCCGACGGTGCAGCCGCGCGCGACCGAGAACATCGCCGAGATGATATCGATCATCGAGACGCTGATTGCCCGGGGCTTTGCCTATGTGGCGGGTGGCGAAGTGCTGTTCGATACCCGCGCGATGCCCGATTACGGCCAGCTTTCGAAGCGCAATCTCGACGAGCAGCAGGCAGGCGCCCGCATTGCCGTCGAGGCGCACAAGAAGAACCCCGGCGATTTCGTGCTCTGGAAGCTCTCTTCCGAGTCGGAACCCGGTTGGGAAAGCCCCTGGGGCCGCGGCCGTCCGGGCTGGCATATCGAGTGCTCCGCCATGAGCGAGCGTTATCTCGGCAAGGTCTTCGACATTCATGGCGGCGGGCTGGACCTGATCTTCCCGCATCATGAGAACGAGATCGCCCAGTCACGCTGCGCCCATGGCACGGACGTCATGGCGAATGTCTGGATGCATAACGGCTTCCTGCAGATCGAGGGGCGGAAGATGTCCAAGTCCGAGGGCAACTTCTTCACCATCCATGAACTGCTGGAGACGGAGCAGTTTTCCGGCCGCAAATGGCCGGGCGAGGTCCTCCGGGTCGCCATGCTGATGACCCATTATCGCGAGCCCATCGACTTTTCCGCCAAGCGGCTGGAAGAGGCCGAGCGGCTGATCGCCAAGTGGCCGGTAGCGGAAGCCAATGGCTCTGCTCCCGACCCCCGGGTGGTTGAGGCGCTGGCCGACGACCTGAACACCGTGGCCGCCATCCAGGCCCTGCATGCACTCGCGGGCGAGGCGTCGTCCTCGCCGGAAGCAGCCGCACGCTTTGCAGCCAGTGCCGCCCTTCTCGGCGTGCAACTGAAAAAGGTGGAGGTCTCGGACGATCTCTCCGCTGCGGTCGAGGCTCTGGTTGCCATGCGGCTTGAAATGCTGAAGGCGAAGAATTTCGCCGAGGCCGACAAGATCCGCGACGATCTTTCCGCCAAGGGCGTGCAGCTCAAGGATGGAAAGGACCCCGCCACCGGCGAGCGCGTGACCACGTGGGAGCTGAAGCGGTGATGGACCTCCAGGGATCAGGCCTGACGGGGGCATCACGTCCATGATGCTCGCCGGTGGCTGCCAGTGCGGAGCAATTCGCTTTCGGGTGACAGGTGCGCCCGGGGACGCGGTGATCTGTCATTGCCGGATGTGCCAGAAGGCATTCGGCAATTTCGGGGCCGCGCTCGTCAGCATACCGGAAAGCCAGCTCGAATGGACGCGGGGCACGCCGGGCGTGTTCCGCTCCTCCTCCATCGTTTCGCGCGGCTTCTGCGCGGCCTGCGGCACACCGCTCTACATGCGGGAGGACGGCGAGGCCTATGAGCTCGCCATGGGGACTTTCGACGATCCGAACGGGCTGCCAGCCCTGTCCAGGCAATCCGGTACGGAAAGCCGGGTTGCCTGGTTTGAGACAATGGTCGCCCTTCCGGCGGAGGAAACGGGCGATTATCGAACAGAAGACGACCTGAAGAAGCTCAAGAGCCGCCAGCATCCCGATCACGATACCGAAGGCTGGCACGGGAGGCAGGAATGACCCATACGGGTGGATGTCAGTGCGGGGCGGTGCGCTACCGCATAAAGGGGGAGATCGGTTATCGCCATCTCTGTCATTGCCGCATGTGCCAGAAGGCATCGGGCAACTATTTCCTGCCGCTGGGGACCACGCCAAAGACAAGCCTCACCCTCACGCGGGGCTCGGCCTCCTGGTTTCATTCCTCCGACGTGGTGCGGCGGGGCTTCTGCAGTCAATGCGGCACGCCGCTGTTCTTCGACCCGATGGACAGCGGGGACATGGCGGTGACCCTGGGCTCGCTGGACGAACCGGAGCGCGCTGCACCGGAGATCCAGTCCGGCCAGGCCGCCCGTCTTTCCTTTACCCCGCAGCTCGCCAGCCTGCCCGATGAGGCGGAGCACCTGTCTTCCGACTGGCTCGCCCGCGTGGCGCTCGGCACCCATCAGCACCCGGATCATGACACCGACACCTGGCCGCCGGAGGACCGACCGTGAGCGAGCTGCAGAAGAAACCCGAACTCGGCATGCCGAAATGGCTGCTGTACGGCCTGATCGCCAAGGGCATCGTCATCGTGCTCGTGGTGGCAGGCGTGCTCATCTATGTGAACCGTTGAGAGGAAATGCCATGACCGAGACCCTGCGCACGCTCTATCCGATCACCGAACCCTATGCCTCCGGCCATATGGATGTCGGCGACGGGCATGTGATCTACTGGGAACGGGTGGGCAAGCCCGGCGGCAAGCCGGCAGTGTTCCTGCATGGCGGTCCCGGCGGCGGCATCAATCCCGGTCACCGTGGGTTCTTCAACCCTGACGTCTATGACGTGCTGCTGTTCGATCAGCGCGGCTGCGGCAAGTCCACGCCCCATGCGCATCTCGAAGCCAACACGACCTGGCATCTGGTTGAGGACATCGAGCGGCTGCGCGCGATGGTGGGGGTCGAAAAGTGGCAGGTCTTCGGGGGATCCTGGGGATCGACGCTTGCGCTTGCCTATGCGGAAACCCATCCGGAGCGCGTCACCGAACTGCTGCTGCGCGGCATCTATACGCTGACCAAGGGGGAACTCGACTGGTACTACCAATTCGGCGTCTCCGAAATGTTCCCCGACAAGTGGGAGCGCTTCCTGGCACCCATTCCGCCGGAAGAGCGGCACGAGATGATGCTCGCCTATAACCGCCGTCTGACCAGCAGCGATCGCGCCGTCCAGATTGCCTGCGCCAAGGCCTGGAGCCTCTGGGAAGGCGAGACGATCACCCTGCTGCCCGATCGGGGCAACAGCACCACCTTCGGCGAGGATGATTTTGCGCTCGCCTTCGCGCGGATCGAGAACCACTTCTTCGTCAATGCCGGCTGGCTCGAAGAAGGCCAGCTGATCCGTGATGCGGACCGGCTGAAGGACATTCCCGGTGTCATCGTCCACGGGCGCTACGACATGCCCTGCCCGCTCCGCTATGCCTATGCGCTGCACAAGGCCTGGCCGAAGGCGAAGTTCGAGATCATCGAGGGCGCCGGTCATTCCGCCATGGAGCCCGGCATCACCGATGCGCTGGTGCGCGCCACCGACCATTTCGCCAAGGCATGAGACGACCCTCTTTCCATCCGATACGGACAGCAACCATGAACCGCGACAAGATCTATCTCTTCGACACGACCCTCCGGGACGGGCAGCAGACGCCCGGCATCGACTTCTCGGTCGAGGACAAGATCGCGATTGCCAAGCTGCTGGACGAATTCGGCATGGACTACATCGAGGGTGGCTATCCCGGCGCCAATCCGACCGATACCGCCTTTTTCGGGGCCAGGCGCACACAATCCGCCGGCTTCGTTGCCTTCGGCATGACGAAGCGGGCGGGCGTTTCCGCTTCCAACGATCCGGGGCTTGCTGTCCTCCTGCAGGCCAAGGCCGATGCCATCTGTTTCGTGGCGAAGAGCTGGGACTATCACGTCCATGTGGCGCTCGGTTGCACGCTCGAGGAAAACATCGCCTCGATCCGGGACAGCGTCGAAGCCGCCCGCGGCGCCTCCCGGGAGGCCATGGTCGATTGCGAGCATTTTTTCGATGGCTACAAGGCGAATCCGTCCTATGCGCTCGATTGTGCCCGCACGGCCTATGCGGCCGGTGCCCGGTGGATCGTGCTCTGCGATACCAATGGCGGCACCCAGCCGCAGGAGGTGCGCGACATCGTTTCGGCTGTGATTGCGGCAGGCGTGCCCGGCAGTCATCTGGGCATCCATGCGCATAACGATACGGGACAGGCGGTCGCCAATTCGCTGGCGGCGGTGGAAGCGGGCGTGCGCCAGATCCAGGGCACGCTGAACGGCATCGGCGAGCGCTGCGGCAATGCCAATCTCGTGACCATCATCCCGACGCTGGCGCTGAAGCCGGTCTATGCCGACCGTTTCGAGATCGGCATCGACCCCGAGCGACTGTCGGGCCTCACCCATCTCTCCCATTCCTTCGACGAGCTGCTGAACCGCTCGCCCGACCACCAGCTGCCCTATGTGGGCGCCTCCGCCTTCGCCACCAAGGCCGGCATTCATGCCTCGGCGCTGCTCAAGGACCCCAGGACCTACGAGCATGTGACGCCCGACAGCGTGGGGAACTTCCGAAAGGTGATGGTCTCCGATCAGGGGGGCAAATCGAACTTCCTCAATGCGCTGAAGCGGCGCGGCATCCTGGTCGACAAGGACGACCCGAAGCTCGACCGGCTGATCGCACTGGTGAAGGAACGGGAGGCGACCGGCTATGCCTATGAGGGCGCCGATGCCAGCTTCGAGCTGCTCGCCCGCCGCATTCTCGGCTCGGTGCCCGACTTTTTCACCGTGGAAAGCTTCCGCGTGATGGTGGAGCGGCGCTTCGATGCGAACGGTCAGCTCAAGACCGTGTCGGAAGCGGTGGTGAAGATGGCCGTGGACGGAACGACCGTCATGTCGGTCGCGGAAGGTCATGGCCCGGTCAACGCCCTCGATCTGGCGCTCCGCAAGGATCTCGGCTCCTATCAGGCGGAAATCGCCGATCTGGAACTGGTGGATTACAAGGTGCGTATCCTCAATGGCGGCACCGAAGCCATCACCCGCGTCTTGATCGAATCCACCGATGCGACCGGCGCGCGCTGGTGGACCGTCGGCGTTTCCGACAACATCATCGACGCCTCCTTCCAGGCCCTGATGGATTCCATCATCTACAAGCTGATGAAGAACCGGGCGCTCGCCGGACGGATCGCGGCCGAGTGAACAGGCTATCTGGCCCCGCAAGGCAGGCGGTGCTAGATCGGGTGGATGAGCAGCGGCATAGTTTTTGAGCGATGGACCTATCTGGAGCGTGGATCGGCACCCTCGCTGATCTATCCGGACGGGTGCCGGGACCTGCTCATCTTTCAACGGGACGATCGCTTCGAGCGGGCCGCGCTGACGGATTTCGATTTCAGCCCCCGAAGCGTGCAACTTGCCGCCGGCACGCGGATCGAGGGGTTCCGGCTGCGGCCGGGCGTGACGCTGAAGGAAGCCGTGCTTTCCGCCATCCGGGCAAGACCGGAGGCGGCCAGCGAAATCCTGGGCAACGGCCTGCGCTTTTCCGACGATATCGATCAGGCGATCCTCGCTCTCGGCGCGCGCCACGAAACGGTGCGTTCCGTTGCCGCAAACAGCGGACTTTCGGTGCGGAGCCTGCAACGGGTCTTTGCCGAAGAGGGCCTGCCTCCTCCCGATTTCTGGAGACTGCTTTGCCGGGCCCGCCGGGCAGCCTTGCGCCTTCAAGGCACTCTGCCTCTTGCCGATATCGCCTCGGACAGCGGTTACAGCGACCAGGCCCACATGAGCCGGGACCTGGTCCGCTGGTTCGGGGCATCGCCCGCGCGGCTGCGCCGGGATGCCCGAACCTTGCGCCTGCTGGCTCAACCGGCGCTGGGCAACTGGACCGGCGAGCAGATTTCCACCAGATAGCCGTCCGGATCGGCGACATAGGAGGTCACCTGCCCCCAGGCCTCCTCGCGGACCGCCTGCACCGGCCGTGCGCCTGCAGCCACGGCCCGATCGAATGCCGCCTGGACATCGGCGGTCTCGAAAGCCACTTCGGAAACCGGACGCTCGGGGTCCGGCGCGCCCGGATGCTTGCCAAGCTGGCGCATCAGGCTGCGGGAGGAGAAGGCAAGCCGGGTCTCGCCCGTCGCGAGCTCCCCATAGTCCCCCGTTTCATGCAGGAAGGACCGGTTCAGGCCGAAGGCCCGTTCGTAAAAGTCCAGCGTGGCCGCAACATCCTCGACGTAAAGGATCGTGTAGCGAAAGATCATCGTCATCTCCTTTTTCGTGACGGGACTTTGTCCATCAGCAACAAGGCCCTGTCTTGAACGATCGCGACAAGGCCGCTGGCAGGCGTCAGGATAGGCGTGCGATGAGGCAGGCCGGTTGTCAGTGAATAGTCGAGATCAGCAGGGAATGGTCTCGACAAACCCCGCATCGGACAGCCGGAGTATGATCCGGTCACGGGTGACGACCGGCACGTTCTTCACCCGCGCCGTGGCAATCACATAGCAGTCGCCGGGATCCTTATGGCCGGTGCGGCGCACGACCTCAGCAGCCTCGAATGCAATTTTTTCCCGGATGGGGACAATTCGCGAGCCAATTGCAGCGAATGCTTCCCTAAACCAAATGTCTGGCGCTCCGGTCCCTAGCTCTGGCGGGTTTCTGACAGGAGGTTTCAGGGCGGCGGTTGTCAGCTCCCACACGGAAATCGGCGATACATAGAGGCGAGATTGTCTGCCGCTTTCTGCGATAGCAAACAAAGCCTCCAGCGATAAGCGTTCTGGCTGCGTTACCAGCCAGTATAGGGCATGGCTGTCTAGCAATGCTCCCGACAAAATTTTACGCTTTCCTGCGCCGTTCACGCGGTTTTACAGCGTTCAGGGCGAGAGCCTGATCATAAATGGGCATTGTGAGGTCGATCCGCTCATCCAGCGACAGAGGGGTATCCCGCATCGCATTTGCACCCGGCACTTCGACATGGGTATTGGTCTTCGGATCGAGTACGAAGAGCCTTCCATCCGCCAGTCGCATGACTTTTGCATCGTCCATGCCTGTATTGTAACTCAAAACTGTCATGTGGACGAGATCCTAACCTACAATATTCCTTAATTCTAACTTATGTCACGCCCGGATACAAGCGTCATTCCTTGAATGCGATATAGGGCGTCTGCTCCTCGTCGACCCGGTAGGTCACGAAGCGGGCATCCGGAACGGGAGATGGAGGGTTTGTGCGGATCTTCACATAGGCCCAGAGGCCGACTGAGGCGTAGAAGGTGACATAGGGCGCCAGAATGAAGATCAGCTTCAGCCAGTCGGGCGATGTCTCATAGATCCGGTTGATGTCCACGCGGCACTCCCTTTGTCCTGAGGAAGACGACACCGGCGGCCATGGGGTAGCCACCGGTGACCGGGAGTTCGAAAAGCCGTACACGAACGACCGCCCCGGCTTTTAAACCGAAGTTCTGGACATGACCGAGGCCTCCCGGCCGCCATGGCCAAGACGCTAAAGGGTTCGGGACGTGCCGATCAAGGCACGGCCGCATCGTGTACGGGGTTTTCGAAGCCCCGGGATGCCGGTTTCTGCCGGCATCCTGAAGCGAAGGTTAGCACAGCCGCCATATGGATCAACGCTTATTTAGTCATTTCTTTCTTGAGCAAGATGCTGACGGACGCGCATCCGGACGACAGAACGGGCTTTCACCACCCCAATTCACCTATGCTTCAGCGAAATGAATTGGTGCATCGGCACAATAAGGAGTACGTCCCAGCTTTCATCACGATAACAGGTCCATTCCATGTCCGATCAAAGCGCTGCGGTCTTGCCGAAGAACGAAGATACGCTCGGCGGCTTCCTCTATGCGCTCTCCGCCTACCTGCTCTGGGGTTTCCTGCCGATCTACATGAAGGCGGTCGCCCATATCTCGCCGGCTGAAGTCATCGCGCACCGCATCGTCTGGTCGCTGCCGATTGCCGGGCTCGTGCTGATCGTGCTGAAGCGGACCAACGACCTGAAGGCGGCGCTGCGCTCGCCGCGCACGCTGCTGCTCGCCTGCATGACGGCGGCGCTGATCACGGTCAACTGGGGGCTCTATGTCTGGGCTATCGGTGCCGGACGGGCGCTCGATACGGCGCTCGGCTACTATATCAACCCGCTGTTCAGCATCGCGCTCGGCTCCCTGTTGCTCAAGGAGAAACTGTCCGGCGCGCAGAAAGTCGCCATCGCCCTGGCGATTGCGGCGGTTGCGGTGCTGACCTACGAGGCCGGCGGGCTGCCCTGGGTTTCGCTTGGCCTGACCGTGTCATGGGGCTTCTATGCCCTGTTTCGCAAAACGCTGCCGGTCGGCCCCAATCAGGGCTTCTTTCTGGAGGTGATGATCCTGGCGATCCCCGCGCTCGGCTATATCATCTATCTGCAGTCGGCCGGTCAGGGACATTTCATGACCGGCGACAAGCCGCTCTTCGATACGCTCATGCTGGCGGGCTGCGGCATCGTCACCGCCGTGCCGCTGATGCTCTATGCCAATGGCGCGAAGCTGCTGAAGCTCTCCACCATCGGCATCATGCAATATATTGCGCCGACGATGATCTTCATCTTTGCGGTCTTCGTGTTCGGCGAGCCCTTCGGCCGCGCGCAGATGATCGCCTTCCCGCTGATCTGGATGGCGCTGCTGGTCTATACGGGATCGATGCTGAAGAATGCGCGGAAGGGCCGGTAAAGCCCTCCCCGCTCAAAGTCGGGAAATCACGGCGGCGTCACCCTCGGTGGCGCCGTTTTGCTGTCCGGCTCTCAAAATGGCCGGCACGATCTCCGCGGGATCGGAAACGAGGATCGGCTGCACGAGATGGCCGGTGTGGATGAAGCCCTCGCCGCGCATGTGATGGATGAGATCCATCAGCGGGTCCCAGAAGCCGTTGACATTGGCAAGCACCATGGGCTTGCGATGGCGCCCGAGCTGGGCCCAGGTCATGATCTCGACGATTTCCTCAAGCGTGCCGATGCCGCCCGGAAGCGTGACGAACGCATCGGCCCGCTCGAACATCTTGTGCTTGCGTTCATGCATGTCGCCGGTGACGACGAGGTCGTCGATGAAGGCGCTGTCACGGGCCACGTTCTCGCGGCCGAAAAGGAATTCCGGAATGATGCCGGTCACACCGCCGCCGTGGTTCTTCACCGCGCGCCCCACCGTGCCCATGATGCCGGTGGTGCCGCCGCCATAGACGAGGCGAAGACCATGCGCGGCGATGGATTGGCCAAGCGTTTCGGCGGCGCGGACATAAGCGCCGTCGTGTCCGGGCTGGGAGCCGCAATAGACGCAAACGGATCGAATCGAAGGTTCAGATATGGTCATGAGGGGGACGGGAACCCGGAAAGGACGCTCGCGTCAAGCATGTCGGCTAATAAATATAGGGTGACAAGGCGTTCGCCCGTGCTGGGTGCTTGTGGAAGCAGGACAGAATCGGTAGCAATTTTCAGAATGTCCGGAACACTCGGTCGGACAGGGGGAAAATCAGACCTGACAATGCGATGTGTCCCGCTGGCGCGGCCGTGCCCGGGACGCCCGGAGGGATCCGCATGAACCAAACTCAGAAGGGCGTACTGATCGCCATTGCGATCGCGCTTCTCGGCGGTGGCGCCTATTACGCCTTCAAGCAGAAGGGCGATGCGGTGACCGAAAAGGCCGCCCAGCTCGCCGATACCGCAACCGAAACGGCAAAGCAGGCCAGCAATCTCGCCGATCTCGGAGCGACGCTGGACAAGTCCAGCCGGTTGATCGCCGATGCGGGCGCCGCAACCGCGGCGATGAAGGATCTGTTCAAGGACGGCAAGATGCCCGACCAGCCCGCGCTCGAGGCCGCGCGCGGCAAGATCGAGGCTGCCCTTTCGGGTGTCTCTGCCATCGACATTCCGCAAGGCGCTGAAGGAGCTGCCGCGGACATGCTGAAAAAAGCCAAGGAGAACGCGGCCAAGGCCCTGGAGATCCTGAAGGGACTTCCGGCCGATGCTGCCGGCATGGCCGCGGGGCTGGACTCCATTCAGGCGGTTCTGGCTGGCAAACCGGCTCCGGCAACGACCGAGCCCGCCAAGGCTGCGACGGCGGAAGCTCCCGCTGCGCCTGCCGCCCCTGCTGCGGAGCCGCAAGCAACGCCGGCTGCACCGGCCGTCGCCGAACAGCAGCCCGCCGCCGCAACCCAGGAGACGAGCGAAGCGCCGGCCGCGCCCGCCGCACCGGCGGAAGCTTTCCCGCCCGTGCCGCGTTTCGACATCCTGCGGGTCGAGCCGGATGGCTCTACCGTGATCGCGGGTCAGGCGGATGGCGGGGCGAAGATCGACATTCTCGACGGGAACAAGGTCGTCTCCTCCACGGAAGCCAGCGCCGGTGGCGACTTTGCCGCCATCTTCGATGCGCCGCTTTCCCCCGGCGATCATCAGCTGACGCTGAAGGCAACCGGCAAGGATGGCAAGACGACGCTGTCCGAAGAGGTCGCGACCGTATCGGTACCGAGCGATCCGAGCGGCGAGCTGCTTGCCATGGTATCCAAGCCCGGTGAGGCGAGCCGGGTGATCACCGCTCCCGGCACCAAGCCGGCAACGGCCAAGGCGGAGGTTCAGACCGAGGAGCCGGTCGAGCCTGCCACGGAGGTTTCCGTTGCCCCGGCTGCCGCAGAGCCTGCCAAGCCTGCCGTGAAGGCCGCCTTGCAGATCTCGGCCGTCGAACTCGAGGGAGACCGCGTCTTCGTTGCCGGCACGGCCGATGCGAAATCGAAGGTTGCCGCCTATGCGGACGAGAAGAAGATCGGTGAGACAGCCGCGAGCGAGGACGGTCATTTCGTGATCGACGGCGTGATGCCGCTGGCCGTCGGCAAACATATTATCCGCGTGGATCAGGAAGGACCGGATGGCAAGGTGGCCTTCCGGGCCGAAGTGCCCTTCGACCGCCCCGAAGGCGAACAGGTAGCAGCCGTTGCAACGCCCGGTGCCGATGGCAATACCGCCGCCGCCGGTCTGCAGCCGCTCGGCGACGGTACATTCGACCAACGCCGCGGCGAAGCGGTAAAGGCGCTGGCGCTTCTGCAAAATCTTTTTGCCGGCGGGAAAGTGCCGACGGCGGAGGAATTTGCCGCAGCCCGCTCCTCGACCGTCATCGCGCTTCAGTCGCTCGCCGATTTTGCTCTGCCGGAAGGCGCGGGACAGGCGACGCGGGATCTCGTGACCACGACGCGGGACAATGCGCTCAAGGCGATCGCGCTGCTCAAGGCCTTGCCGGATGACGGTGCGGGCGCCGGACAGGATCTCGGACAGATTGCCGATTTGATCGGCAAGACCGTTTCGCCTGCGGCCAGCAGCACCGAAGCGCCCGCCGAGGCGCAGGCGCCGGCAACCGAGCCGGTGGAAGCGCCAGCCGAACCCGCAGCCCAGACCGCGGCGGCCAAGGCGGTCAAGCCGAGTGAACCGGCAAAGGTCGTCCAGGCGCCCCTGAAGGGAACGGATACGTCGGTCATCATCCGCAAGGGCGATACGCTGTGGCAGATTTCCCGCCGCGTTTACGGCAAGGGTGTTCGCTACACCACGATCTACCTCGCCAACAAGGATCAGATCACCAATCCGGACCGGATCATGCCGGGCCAGGTCTTCGGTGTGCCGGACAAGGCCCTGCCGAATGCGGAGGAGCTGCACCGCCAGCGGCTGCACGGCGACAAGATCGACTGATCGCGGAGGGCAGGCACAAAAAGGCACTGCCCGCCATTGTAATCGCCCCGACAAGGGCATATCTGCGAAGGAAGCGGCGATCCCCGGGGGTCGCCGCTTCAGTTGTTTTAAGCATGGTTTGACAGCGAGCGGCGATGCGGGCCCGTGACGGCATGGGCAGGCTGCCGGTAGAAGCGGGCGGAGCGGATAATGGCGGGGAAGACCAAGACAGTTTCAGCGGATGCGACCAATCCGTTCGGGACACTCAAGAACCTTTGGCCCTATATGTGGCCATCCGATCGTCCTGACCTGAAGATGCGGGTCGTGTGGGCGACGCTCTACCTCGTGCTGGCCAAATTCGTGCTGATGGCCGTGCCCTATTTCTTCAAATGGTCGACCGATGCGCTGAACGGCAAGCTGGATGCCGCAGGCCTCTTGCCGGTCTTCATGCTGGGGGCGCTGGCCCTCATCATCGCCTACAACCTCACCCGCATCGTCCAGCTCGGTCTCAACCAGCTGCGCGACGCGCTTTTTGCCAGCGTCGGCCAGTATGCGGTGCGTCAGCTTGCCTACAAGACCTTCGTGCACATGCACCAGCTTTCCCTGCGCTTTCATCTGGAGCGCAAGACCGGCGGTCTGTCGCGCATCATCGAGCGCGGCACGAAGGGCATCGAAACCATCGTCCGCTTCACCATCCTCAACTCCGTGCCGACCGTGCTCGAATTCGTGCTGACGGCGGTGATCTTCTGGTGGGGTTACGGTTTCTCCTACCTGGCGGTGACCGCCCTCACCGTCTGGGCCTATATCTGGTTCACGGTGCGCGCCTCCGACTGGCGCATCTCCATCCGCCGCGCCATGAACGACAGCGACACGGAGGCCAACACCAAGGCCATCGATTCGCTGCTGAACTTCGAGACGGTGAAATATTTCGGCAATGAGGAGATGGAAGCCAAGCGCTTCGACGCTTCCATGGCCCGCTATGAAAAATCCGCAACCGATGTGTGGACCTCGCTGGGCTGGCTGAACTTCGGCCAGGGCGTGATCTTCGGCCTCGGCACCACCGTCATGCTCGTCATGTCCGGCCTCGCCGTACAGCGCGGCGAACAGTCCATCGGCGATTTCGTCTTCGTCAATGCCCTGCTGCTGCAACTGGCTCAGCCGCTGAACTTCATCGGCTTCGTCTACCGCGAAATTCGCCAGGGGCTGACGGATATCGAACAGATGTTCGACCTGCTCGAAGTCGAGGCGGAAGTGGTGGACAAGCCGTCGGCCGCACCGCTCGCCATTGCGCAGGGCGCGATTGCCTTCCGGGACGTCCATTTTGCCTATGATCCGGAACGGCCGATCCTGAAGGGTATCTCCTTCGAGGTGCCGGCTGGAAAAACCGTTGCCGTGGTCGGCCCGTCGGGGGCCGGCAAGTCGACACTGTCGCGGCTGCTCTATCGTTTCTATGACATCCAGTCCGGATCGGTCACGGTGGACGGACAGGATATCCGGGACGTGACGCAGAAGAGCCTGCGCTCCGCCATCGGCATGGTGCCGCAGGATACGGTCCTCTTCAACGACACCATCGCCTACAATATCCGTTACGGTCGCCCTGGCGCTTCCGACGAGGAGGTGATGGCTGCGGCGGACGTGGCGCAGATCGGCGATTTCATCCGCCGCCTGCCAGACGGGCCGAAGACCAAGGTAGGCGAACGCGGCCTGAAGCTTTCCGGCGGCGAGAAGCAGCGCGTGGCGATTGCCCGGACCATTCTGAAAGCCCCGCCGATCCTGATCCTGGACGAGGCGACATCCGCGCTCGACACCACTACCGAACGGGAAATCCAGTCGGCACTCGATCTCGTCTCGCAGAACCGCACCACGCTGGTCATCGCCCACCGTCTTTCCACCGTCATCAATGCGGACGAGATTATCGTTCTCAAGGATGGCATGATTGCCGAGCGAGGCACCCACGAGCAGCTGCTCGAAGCCGATGGCCTCTATGCCTCGATGTGGAACCGCCAGCGCGAGGCGACGCAGGTGGAAGAACAGCTGAAGCGGGTGCGCGAGGATGATACGCTCGGCATCGTGACCCGGCTGGCACCGGCCCATTGAGCCATGCCCCTCTGCAATCCGGGCAAGACCATTGCCCGGGCGGCGCAACTGGGATAGAGCGAAAGCCCAAAAAGGAGAACCCGGCCATGAGCCTCGTCGACACGATCCGCAACACCTTTGTCCCGATCCATAAGGAAGGCTATCGTTTCATCGCGATTTTCTTCGTTGTTTCGGTGGTGCTCGGCCTGTTGTGGGAGCCGCTGTTCTGGCTGGGCCTGATCCTGACGGCCTGGTGCGCCTATTTCTTCCGCGACCCGGTGCGCATCACCCCCGAAGACGACGATCTCGTGATCAGCCCGGCCGACGGGCGCGTGTCCTCCGTGCAGATGATGGTGCCGCCGGCCGACCTCAATCTCGGCAGTGAACCGATGCTGCGCATCTCGGTTTTCATGAATGTCTTCAACTGCCATGTGAACCGCGCCCCCATGGCGGGCCGTATCACCGGCATTTCCTACCGCGAAGGCTCCTTCCTCAATGCCGAGCTGGACAAGGCAAGCGACGAGAACGAGCGCAACGGCCTGACGATCCAGACCGCCCATGGCGAAATCGGCGTGGTGCAGATCGCCGGGCTTGTGGCGCGCCGCATCCTCTGCTGGGCGCGCCCTCTCGATCAGATCGCCGTCGGCGAGCGCTTCGGCCTCATCCGCTTCGGCTCCCGGCTCGACATCTATCTGCCGACCGCCGCGCAGCCGCGCGTGATCGTCGGCCAGACCGCGATTGCCGGTGAAACCGTGATTGCCGAATTCGGTTCGTCCAAGGGCCCGCTGATCGGCCGCCGCGGCTGACGCGAAGCCGGCACCCGGCGAGGAGATGTCCATGGAAGAGGCAAGGCAATCCGGCGAAACGACCCGCGAGGACAACGATGCCGCGCGCGGCCCGCGTCTGCGGGAAATCCCCGTCCGGTTGATGATCCCGAACATCATCACGGTGCTGGCCATTTGCGCCGGCCTTTCGGGTGTTCGCCTGGCCTTTGACGGCCGCTACGAGATGGCCGTGGGCATGGTGCTGCTCGCCGCCTTCCTCGACGGCATCGACGGGCGCATTGCGCGGTTGCTGAAAGCAACGTCGAAGTTCGGCGCCCAAATGGACTCGCTCGCCGATATCGTCAATTTCGGCGTGGCGCCGGCCCTCGTCGTCTATGTCTATGCGCTCGGACAGGCCCGTTCCTTCGGCTGGATTGCCGCTCTCGTCTATGCGATCGCCATGTGCATGCGCCTGGCCCGGTTCAATGTGATGGACGAGCGCAAGGTCAAAGCGCCCTGGCAATCGGAATATTTCGTCGGCGTCCCGGCCCCGGCGGGCGCCATGCTGGTGATGCTGCCGGTCTATATCGGCTTTCTCGGCGTTCCCGCCTCCATCTATTTCGCCCATCTGAGCGCGCTCTACACGGTCGTCATCGCCCTGCTTCTCGTCAGCCGCCTGCCGGTCTGGTCCGGGAAATCCAGCAAACGCCGCGTGCCGCGCGATCTGGTGCTGCCGCTGATGCTCCTCGTGGTGCTCTATGTGGCCATGCTGATGACCTATACGTGGGAAGTTCTGGTGGCCACCGTTGTCGCCTATCTTGCCTCGCTTCCCTTCGGTGCGCGGGCCTGGCACCGACAATATGGGACGCTCACCATCGGCGATGCAGGCGAAGTCGGGCCGCCCGGTGCGGAATCGGAAATCGATCGCAACATCTGAGATCATTTTTCCCGAAAAATCGGCCGTTTTGCTCAGACGAGCGCGTGAACCGGCCGATTTTTCCGGTTTTTCGAGCAAAATGGCCCGAAATTGAAAATTCTGCTTGCCTTTGCCCCGAATTGGTCAAATTTTAGCATCAAGCGAAGCAACAGACCAAATCGCGTTTTCAGAGGGAACAGACATGAGCGCCAAGCAGGGTGCAAACCATCAACCGGTCCAGAACGACCTGTCCGCACAATATCGTCCGCTGGGCCTGAAGGCCGTTCTTGCGGCAGCCCTGATGGTGAAGCCGAAGGCCCTGAAGAAGTCCGCCTGACCTCTTTCTCCCCCGTTTCTTTCGAAACAGACGCGCTTTCCGAACCCGCCCTTCCGGCGGGTTTTTGTTTGTCGACGCCCTCAGAAGAGGGACATCTGGCCGTCCTTGCCACGACTGGACGCACGGCGGGCCGGCTTTTCCGGCTCGGCCGTCGCGGGCGCCGGAATGGGGTCCTGAACGTCGGGTCCGGTATTGCGGACCGCATTCACCCGATCGGACACGGGAATCGCCTCGAAGAAATCCATGTCCGCCGGCTTCAGCAGGTCCTCGATCTGGCGGGGTTCCTGGCTGCGGCAATCGAGCCAGCGGCTGAAATCCTCGGGCTGGATGACAACCGGCATGCGGTCGTGAATACGGGCAATGGCTGCATTGGCGCCCACCGTGAGGATCGCGCCCGTATCGACTTCCGACCCATCGGCAGAAGACCAGGTTTCCATCAGCCCGGCAAAGGCGACGATGCCGCCCCGCTTCGGGCGGATCCAGTAGGCCTGCGATTTCTCCCCGCTCTCCTTGGGCGGACGGTGCCATTCATAAAAGCCGGAAGCGGGCACCAATATCCGGCGATGCCGCATGGCAGCGCGAAAAGAAGCTTTACCGATCGCGGTCTCGGCGCGCGCATTGATGAGCAGCGGAAAGTCTTTCGGATCCTTCACCCAGCCGGGCATGAAGCCCCAGCGCACCAGAAGAGCCCGGCGCTCGGGCAGATTGCTTCCGGGTGCGGCCTTGTCCCCGTCGACGATGACAAGCACCGGCTGGGTCGGAGCAATATTGTAGCGCGACGGAAACTCCTCCAGCTCGAGGAGGCCGAACAGCTCGCGCACCTCTTCCGGGGTCGCAGTCAGGGCAAAACGTCCACACATGCGGGATAAGTGGCACTGCAGACGGGGTGCGTCAACCGCGCGGGGCGAAGAGAATGACGATCGTCCCCGCGATCGCCAGCCCTGCCCCGAGAAGGTCGAACCGGTCCGGCATCCGGCCTTCGACCAGCAGAAGCCAGCCAAGCGAGGCGAGGATGTAGACGCCGCCGTATGCGGCATAGGCGCGGCCGGCCGCATCCGCAGGCACAAGCGTCAGCAACCATGCGAACAGGGCGAGGCAGAGAAGGCCGGGCAGAAGCCAGGTCGGGGAACGGGACAGGCGAAAGACCGCCCAGAAGGCATAGCAGCCGCCGATCTCCCCGAGAGCGGCCAGACCATAGACGAGCCAGACCTTCATTCATCCCCCCTTCATCCTTAGGGGTGTTAACTATGTATTAACCCCAGCTTTCGTGTCGGACGAGAGAACGACTATAAACGAAGGAAGACGATTCGCTTTTCGAAACGGTGACAGGATGTCGATACCCGCTCCGGCCTCCTCTGCCATAGTCCGCAGGGATGGCCGCTATCTTCTGGTCCGTCGGCTCTATCCGCCGGCGGAAAACCTCTACGCCTTTCCCGGCGGACGGGCGGAACCGGGAGAAACGCCCGCCGAGGCGGCCATTCGCGAATGCACCGAGGAAACGGGCATCGTGGGAACGGAGCCGAGGCTCTATGCCACCTATGACCTCGTGACCCGGAACGATGAGAATGTAGTTACGCATCACTATTTTCTTTCTGTCTTCGTGCTGAAGGAAACCGGTCGGACCGAGGCGGTGGCCGCCGATGACGCCGGTGAATGCGGATGGTACACGCTGGAGCAAATCCGGCAGATGCCCGTGACCGACGGCGTTCTGGAATGTGTGGAGCGCATGGAAGCGGAGATCATGATGGATATGGAAGCATGAGAAAGACCGCGGCCCTGCTGGCCCTTTCCTTCGCTGTTTTTCTTCCCGTCATGGCGGATGCTGCCGGCAAGGCCAAGGAAACGGAAACGGTGGCAAAGACGGCGCCGGCTCCGGTCCAAACGCCGCAGATCGTTCCCTATGACCGGGATCTGCTGCGGCTGTCGGAAATTCTCGGCTCGATGCACTATTTGAGGGGTCTTTGTAATCCCGAAGAAAAGGATCGCTGGCGTGAAAAGATGCAGCGGCTCATTTCGATGGAAGCCGGCAAGGAGCCGCAGCGAAAGCAGAAGCTGACCGCCGCTTTCAACCGGGGATACAGGTCGTTCGCCGCACTTCATGCAAGCTGCACGAGTGCTGCCCTGGAAGCGGAAGAGCGTTACCGTGCCGAAGGCGCAACACTGGCGGCAGAAATCACCGCGCGCTTTGGAAATTGACAGTTTATTAACCTGTTTCTCTCTCGGCGCGTGCCGATTTGGGAAAAGGCTGTTAGAAGAATTAAGCAATCGGTAAGAACCGGATGAGAATGCACATGGAACCGAGCCTGAACGATATCGACGATATGATTGTCCATGAAAAGCGGCAGGCCGCTCTGGAGTACCAGAACGAAGCCTGGGCTGACGGCATGGCGGATGGTATCGAACCGGAAATCATCGCCGATGCGGCCATCGCGCTCGCCATTCGGGAAACCGTGCGCATTCACGGCGAAGACGCAGCGGAAGCGCTGCTGACCAGTCTCCGGGATCGCATCCATGCGGGAGAATTCTCCCCAACGCGGACCTTGCAATAGGCTCTGAACCGGCTTACTCGACCGGACAGGATCAGGAACGGGCAACCGGAGGCATGGCAATGAAAGGTGATCAGGAGCGGCTGCCGTTTCAGCGGATGACCCTCGCCACCGCCATGCTGTCTGCCCTGCTTTGCGTCTCCTCGGGCCCGGCACAGGCGCTGTCTGCCCTTCAGGGCATGCCCGGAACCGGCGGCCAATCCGAAGAGCAGCCAAAGGAAGAAGAGGCGCCCGCAGCGCCCGGCCTTCCCCTTCCCGATCCCCTGATCGGCAATTCCTCGTCCTCCGAAACACCCACCGTCCTGCCGCTTAACGGCGGCAAGCCTGCCGAAGCCATTCACGACGAAAGCAAGCTGCCCGAGGCGGTGCGCAAGACCCGGCAGCTTCTCGTGGAGGCCGCCGCATCCGGCGACATAGAGCGCCTGCGTCCGCTCATCGGCCAGGGAGCTGGCGCGGCCGAAATCAATGTCGGCGATACGGCCGGCGATCCGATCAACACACTTAAGGAACTGGCAGGAGACGATCAGGGGATCGAAGTCCTCTCCAGTTTTCTGAACATCCTGTCCACCGGCTATGTGCATGTGGATGTGGGCACAGCGAACGAGGCCTATGTCTGGCCCTATTTTGCGGCCAAGCCGCTCAACGGGCTCACCGCTCCGGAAAAGGTGGAGCTGATGCGCATCGTCACCGCCGGCGATTATCAGGACATGCTGGATTTCGGCACCTACAGCTTCTTCCGCATCGGCATCGCGCCGGATGGCAAGCTGAAATTCATCCGCTCCGGCGAATAGCGGCGTCGCAGTCAGCGGTTTCCAATAGACCGGAAGTCGATTATGTCTGAACCGATTTTTCGGCACGGATATCTGACTCGCCATGACAAAAGCCTTTCTTGCCGGGCGTTCCTTCCTGCGTGTCGGCGGTGCCGACGGGGAAAGCTTCCTGCAGAACCTCATCACCACAGACCTTGCCAGCCTGGATGCGGGAGAAGCCCGCCCGGGCGCGCTCCTGACGCCACAAGGCAAGATCCTGTTCCACTTCCTCATTTCCCGCGACGGAAACGGATTTCTCCTGGAAACCGATTCCGCTTCCCGCGATAACCTGTTGAAACGCCTGACCATGTATCGGCTTCGCGCCGCGGTGGACCTGACGCCCGCGCCGGAAGCGGGCGTGACTGTCAGCCTCGACGGATCGGGCGACGGCGCGGTGGATTACCGGTTTGCCAGGGCAGGCCTTTCGGTTCGCCGCGCGCCGGGTGGAACAGAACCGCAGGACGGGGCGGAGGCCTATCGGGCGCTCCGGATCGAGGCGGGTATCGCCGAAGCGCCGGAGGATTTTGCCCTTGGCGATGCCTTCCCTCACGACATCCTGATGGACAAGGACGGCGGCCTGCATTTCCGCAAGGGCTGCTATGTCGGTCAGGAGGTCGTTTCCCGCATGCACCATCGCGCGACCGCGCGGCGGCGGCTGGTGCAGGTTTCGGCAGACGTCCCGCTTCCCCCGTCGGGCACGACCCTTTCCACGGGCGGCAAGTCCATCGGAACGCTCGGCACCGTTCTCGGAACCGCAGGTCTGGCCATCGTGCGCATCGACAAGGCGGGGGCGGCCATGGCTGCCGGGGAAACCCTTTTCGCGGGGGACGTGCCGGTGACCCTGACGCTGCCGGCATGGACGGATCTCTCCTTCCCGAGCGACGCCGGAGACGAGCCGTGACGGCGCAACGAGAACCGCGCGCCTGGCAGCGGATGCTGTCCGGCCGGCGACTTGACCTCCTCGATCCCTCCCCGCTCGATGTGGAAATCTCCGACATCGCGCACGGTCTGGCGCGTGTCGCCCGCTGGAACGGACAGACGCGCGGCGACCATGCCTTTTCCGTCGCCCAGCATTCGCTGATGGTGGAGGCGATTTTTTCGAAGCTTTTCGAAACATCCGCGAGCGAGCGGCTGATGGCCCTGCTGCATGATGCGCCCGAATATGTGATCGGCGACATGATTTCGCCGTTCAAAGCGGTTGTCGGCGGTGGCTACAAGACGGTCGAGCGGCGGCTGGAGGCGGCAGTGCATCTGCGTTTCGGCCTGCCGGCCCATCCCTCGACCGAGCTCAAGGCGCGGATCAAGAAGGCGGATTGCATCGCGGCCTATTTCGAGGCCACGGCGCTCGCCGGCTTTTCGGAAGCGGAAGCCCGGAAGTTCTTCGGAACGCCGCGGGGCGTCACCCCGGAGACGCTGGAAATCACGCCCCAGCCTGCCCTCAATGTGCAGCGTCGCTTCATAGACCGCTTCGAAACCCTCGAAGCCGAACGCCGGACAGGATCAGCCAAGTGACCGCCATCGTCGTATCTCCCCTCTCCCGCATCGCCGAAATGGCCGTCCGCCACCGGGCGCGGGAAATGGTGAGCCTGCTCGCCGCCGGCCAGGATTTTCACCGCCCCGCCGTCATCGACCGGGAACGGCACCTTCTGCTCGGCATGAACGACATTGCCTTTGCCGGGACGGGCGATCTCGTGGCGCCCGGCGAAAGCCATGTCGCCGCGATCATCGACTTTGCCAGAGCCTGGGACCGGTCGGCTCCCTTGCTCATTCATTGCTGGATGGGCGTGTCGCGCTCGCCGGCAGCGGCTCTCATAGCTTCGCTGGCCGTCCATCCGGAAGAAGAGGATTCCGCGCTTGCGCTGCGGCTTCGCACGGCCTCGCCCTTTGCAACCCCCAATGTCCGGCTGATCGAGATCGCCGATGTCATGCTGGAGCGGCAGGGACGACTGGTCGAGGCGGTGAAATCCATCGGTCGCGGGGCCGATGCGGATGGGAACGCCCCCTTCGTGCTGCCGCTTTACGCATCCGTGGAGGCGTGATGGCGACGGGCGGGATCGAGATCGGCCTCAATGCCGCGATCGTGTCCATGGCAGGCGCCGAGCCCCGGCTGCTGACCGTGGACGAGCCGGGCCAGCGCCCCGCCCTGCCCTTCGGCCCCTTCGATCCCGAGCGTCATCGCACGCTGGACGTCTCCCTGCGACAGACCGTAACGGATCAGGCGGCCCTCACCATGGGTTATGTGGAGCAGCTCTACACGTTCGGAGACCGGGGCCGCCACCGGCTGCCGGGGGATGCCGGTCCGCATGTGGTCTCGGTCGGCTATCTGGCGCTGACCCCGCCGGAGGGAGAGCCGGAGCAGCCGCTGGACGGCGTGCGCTGGCGGCACTGGTATACGTTCTTTCCCTGGGAAGACTGGCGGCAGGGGCGGCCGGATATTCTCGACCGGGTCATTCTGCCAGCGCTCGAAAGCTGGGCGCGGGAACCGGAAACGCTCGATGCCGCAGCGGGACTGGCCTCGCGCATGGCGCGCCTGCGGCTGGCCTTCGGCCACGGGGACCTGCCATTCGACGAGGAGCGCGTGCTGGAGCGCTATGAACTGCTCTACGAAAGCGGACTGGTCAGCGAAGCCGTGGCAGATGGCCGGGTCGCGAGCCGTCAGGTTTCGGTCGAGCTCGGTCTTCCCATGCGCCACGATCACCGGCGGATCGCCGCGACCGCCATTGCGCGGCTGCGCGGCAAGATCAAGTACCGGCCGGTCATCTTCGAACTCATGCCGCCGGAATTCACCCTGACGGACCTGCAAGCCACCGTGGAGGGCATTTCCGGGCGGCATCTGCACAAACAGAACTTCCGCCGGCTGGTGGAAGGCGCCAATCTGGTCGAACCCTCCGGCGGTACCACCGCCGCGACCGGCGGCCGGCCAGCCGCGCTGTTCCGCTTCCGCCGGCAGGTTCTGGAAGAACGGCCGCATCCCGGCCTGAAGGTGCGGGGGCGCTGAAGTCTTCGAGAAAAGCGCGGGCACGCTTCTCCGGCCGGAATGCCAGAAACGAAGAGCAAACCCCAGCCGCTTCTCAGCCGATGGCGATATCGAGGCCGAGATCGAGGGTCGGCGCTGCCATGGTGATCTTCGACGTGGAGATATAGTCCACGCCCGTCTCGGCTATGTCCCGCACCGTATCAATGGCCACATTGCCCGAGGCCTCGAGCTGGATGCGCCGGCGATTCAGCGGATAGTCGTCTATGGAAAGCCCGCTGTGCTTGCGGTTCATGGCGACCGCGACGGCCAGATGGGCGGGCGCCATATTGTCGAGCAGGATCACATCCGGCCCTTCGGCCAGCGCCTCCTCGCATTGGGCAAGGCCGTCCACCTCCACCTCGATACGCACCAGATGACCGGCATAGGCCCGGGCCGACCGGATGGCCGCCGCGACACCGCCTGCCACCGCAACATGATTGTCCTTGATGAGGATGGCATCGTCCAGCCCGTAGCGATGGCTGGAGCCGCCCCCGACACGAACCGCATATTTCTCGGCGGCCCGGAGACCCGGCATGGTTTTGCGCGTGCAGGTGACGCGCGCGGCCGTGTGGGCGATTTCCCGGGCGAAACGATCCGTATAGGTCGCCACACCGGAGAGATGCATGAGATAGTTCAGCGCGACCCGCTCGGCGGAGAGCACGCCCTGCGCCGGTCCGGAGATCACGGCCACATCCTGCCCGGGCGCCAGCCTTTCGCCATCCTCACAGCAGGCATCGAAGCGGATGGTCGGATCGATCAGCCGGAACGCGGTGCGCGCGAAGGCCATGCCGGCGAGAATGCCGGTCTGGCGGGCGTTGAGCCGCGCGGTCGCCGTCCTGTCGCGGCCGATCACGGCTTGCGTGGTGATATCGCCTGCCCGTCCCAGATCCTCCAGGAGCGCATGACGAACCTGTTCCTCGACCAGAAGAGCGGGCAGGACGGGCAGATTGGGTTTCATCATGATACGCGGTTCCTGGAGGTACGGGTTGATCAGACGGCGAGCAGGGATCGCTCTCCCGCAATCTCGTCGATGACAGCCTCCGCTTCGGAGAGGCTCGTATAGGTGCGATGACGGAAGCCGTCATCCGCGGCGGGGAAATCGGAGCGGAAATGGCCGCCGCGGCTTTCCGTGCGGCGATAGGCGGAAGCCGCGACCAGCTTGGCTGCCGCCAGGATATTGCCGAAGCGCACGCGGCTGCCGTCCCCTTCCAGGCGACGGATGGCACGGATCAGCGTTTCCAGCCCTTCCCGGTCGCGGATGACGCCCGCATGGGCATAGACGAGATCGCGCAGCTCCTTCATCGGCGGGCTGTCTTCTTCCGTATAGAGATCGTCATTCTCGCCCGCATGGCCCTTCCAGGCATAGAGGCGGCTTTCGGGCAGCATGCCCTTGATGTTGTCGGCGATGCGGCCGGCAAAAACCACGGCTTCCAGAAGCGAGTTGGAGGCAAGCCGATTTGCGCCGTGCACGCCGGTCGAGGCCACTTCGCCCGCAGCCCAGAGCCCGTCGATGGAGGTGCGCCCATCCGCATCGGTCAGCACGCCGCCCATGTGATAGTGGGCTGCGGGGCAGACGGGGATAAGATCGACAACGGGATCGATCCCCGCCGCAACACAGGCGGCATGGACCGTCGGAAAGGCCTCCGGAAAATGCGGACCCACGGCGGTGCGGCAATCGAGAAACGCGCCCCGCCCCGCCTTGACCTCGGCAAACACGCCGCGGGCGACGATATCGCGCGGCGCCAGTTCCGCATCCTTGTGCAGCGCCTGCATGAAGCGTTCGCCGCGACCGTTGACGAGCCAGGCCCCCTCGCCCCGGAGCGCCTCCGTGGCCAGCGGCGCGGGATCGCGCCCGACCGCAAGCGCGGTCGGATGGAACTGCACGAATTCCGGGTCTGCCACCAAAGCACCCGCCCGGGCGGCCATGCCGAGACCGGCCCCTTGCGCCTCGACCGGATTGGTGGTGACGGAAAAGAGGTGGCCGATGCCGCCGGAGGTCAGCACGATGGCACGGGCAGAGAAAGCCACGCGCTTGCGCGAACGGCCGCCATCCGGACGAGCGATCACGCCGGAAACGAACCGGCCCTCGGTGACGATTTCCTCGACCACATGGCCTTCCAGAACCCGGATGGACGGCGTTGCCCGGACGGCCGAAATCAAGGCCTCCATGATGGCCTTGCCGGCGGTGTCGCCCTTGACCCGGACAATGCGGCGCTCGGAATGGGCGGCCTCGCGGGAGAGCAGCAGCTTGCCTTCCAGATCGCGGTCGAAGGGAACGCCATAGGAGAGGAGATCCAGAATGCGGTCCGGCCCTTCCTCCACCATCAGCCGCGCCATCTTGGCATCGACAATGCCCGCGCCGGCGGCCAGCGTATCGGCGAGATGCTTGCCGAAGGTATCCTCCTGGCTCATGGCGGCGGCAATGCCGCCCTGTGCCCAGGCGGACGACGACCCCTGCCCGATCGGCGCTGCCGTCAGCACGGTGACGGGGCGCGGCGAGAGCTTCAGCGCACAAAACAGACCGGCGAGCCCGCCGCCGATGATGACGATATCGTCTATTCCATTGAAACTCTGCGGGCGGAAATGATCGACCAGCATCAGACTGCCTTTCCCGGAGATTGAGGGGCTGGCCGGACCAGCCCCGGCCATTACCGCTTCAGATTGATCATGCGCTCGACCGCAAGCCGCGCCCGGCCCGCAATGGCGGGATCGACCGTGACTTCCTCGGTCATGAAGAGCAGGCTGTCGAGGATCTTCGGCAGGGTGATCTTCTGCATGTGCGGGCAGAGATTGCAGGGCTTGATGAAGGTCACGCCCGGCGCTTCCGCCTCGATGTTCGATGCCATCGAGCATTCCGTGACGAGCAGCACCTTTTTCGGGCGACGGGTCTTCACGTAATCGATCATGGCGGCGGTCGAGCCGGCGAAATCGGAGACGGCGATCACATCCGGATGGCATTCGGGATGGGCGACGATCTCCACGTCCGGATCGGCCTCGCGATAGGCGTTGAGCTCATCCGGGGTAAACCGCTCATGCACTTCGCAATGCCCGGCCCAGGTGAGGATTTTCTTGGAGGTCTTCTTCGCGACGTTCATCGCCAGATATTCGTCCGGGATGCAGAGGACCGTATCGGACTCGAGGCTTTCGACCACGTCCACCGCGTTGGCGGAGGTGCAGCAAATATCGGTTTCGGCCTTCACGTCGGCGGAGGTGTTCACATAGGTGACCACGGGCACGCCCGGATAACGGGCCTTCAGCGCCCGCACATCGGCACCGGTAATCGATTCGGAAAGCGAGCAGCCCGCCTTGCTGTCCGGGATGAGGATCGTCTTTTCCGGATTGAGGAGCTTGGAGGTCTCGGCCATGAAATGCACGCCGCACTGGATGATGATATCGGCATCCACCCGGGTTGCATCCCGGGCAAGCTGCAGCGAATCACCGCGGATGTCGGACACGCAGTGAAAAACCACAGGCATCTGATAGTTGTGGGCGAGAATGACCGCGTTGCGCTCCTTCTTCAGCCGGTTGATGGCATGGACATAGGGCGCATAGACCGGCCATTCGATCTCGGGCACGAAATGCTTCACGCGCTCGTAAAGAGGGGCCGTTTCGCGGGCAACCGCCGGCGTAAAGGTCAAATCGGGGCGCTCCAGCACGCCAAAACGCTCCCGCGCGGTGAGACCCTGTTTCGGGTCGATTGCCAGCGTGTCCATGCGATCCCTCCGATCGATATGCCTTATTCTCATTTTGAGCATAAGGGGTGCCAAACAAAACCGGCGGGGCCGGTCGGCATTGAATTAGGAATTTTCCACCGCAATTGCAAGGCCGATCTCACGGGAGACAAGGCCATGTTTTGACGAATGGCAGGCTTCGATTAAGAGTGTTAGGGATTAAAGGCCGCAATCAGGTGGCACCGGGGGCATGCGATGATGGAATTACTTCTTGTTGCGATCGTTGTCTTCATTGCGTTTTTCAGCCACCGCGGACTGGTGGCCCGGGTTCGCAAACTTGAAAAGGACATCGCCTCGCTCAAGAGCGCGATAAACGGCCTCACACGGAAACTACGACTGCGGTGGGGGCTGAAAGCCTGCTGTTCCTCGCTGGCGAGCGTCAACAGCAGGCGGAGGCTCCTGAACCGGAAGCCCTTCCGGTCGTTGCGCAGGAAGCCCTGCCGGACGCGGCCATGACGGACGCCGAACCCGAACCTGCAACGCTTCAAGCCGTGGCAGAGCCTGCCCTCAAGACACCGGCTGCCGCTGACGTTTCCCAAATCGAGAACAATCTCGGCAGCCGCTGGGCTGTGTGGGTCGGCGGCGTGGCGCTGGCGTTCGGTGGCGTGCTGATGGTGCGCTATTCCATCGAAAACGGCCTCATCGGTCCGGCGGTGCGCCTGATGCTCGCCGCATTCTTCGGCGCTGCCCTCATGATGGCCGGCGAATTCGTGCGGCGTCGCGGCATGCCCGCCGGCATGTCTGCCCTTTCGAACCGGATCGGACCGAATGCCATGATCCCCGGCATTCTCACGGCTGCCGGTGGCGTCTCGCTGTTTGCCACGCTGTTTGCCGCGCACCAGCTCTACGGCTTTATCGGCGCAGGCGTGACCTTTGTGCTGATGGCCCTTGTGGCCTTCCTCATTCTCGGTCTGTCGCTTTTCCACGGGCAGGCGCTGGCCGGTCTCGGCATGTTCGGCGGGCTGATCGCACCCGCCCTCGTCGAACCGGAGGCGCACCCGAACATTCCGCTTCTGATGGCCTATGTCGTTCTCGTATGGTTCGGTTCGATGGCAACCTCACGGCTGCGCGGCTGGAATCTCGTTCCTGTTCTCGCCACGTTCGGGGCGGGTTGCTGGGCCGCCTTTGCAGTGACCGATACCGGCACGAACCCGCCGATCATCGCCTTCCTCGCGCTTTTTGCGGGCACGCTGTTGCTGACCCCCGATACCCCCCTGTTCGGCACGATGGCCGGTACGCCGCAAGCGCGGGAACAGATCACGGCTCGTGTCAGCAACTGGGCGCTTTGGCTGTGCCTCTCCGTCACCGTCATTGGCGCGGCACTGGCGCTCGGCAACGACCTGTCCCTGATCGCCCCCCACCGTCTGCCCTGGGAAGCGATTGTGCTGGGGCTTGGGTTCGGCCTTGCCATCGCGCTTCGGCGGGACGCCCTGCCGGCCGTTCCCGTCTTCGGCATTGGAATGCTGACGGTTGTGGGCACCATTCTCGAAAACTATCGCTATATCGAGCCCGACACGTTTGGAGGGTCTACCCTTTACCGCACCATGCCGGCCGTCGCGATCGGCGGCGTTCTTCTTCTTTCCTCCATCCTCGCGCTTCGCTTCGAACGGCATCGGGGAACGGTCCCCGACATTCTGTGGGCGGTGCTGGGCAGCGGCGGACCGCTGCTGCTGCTCGCCAT
The DNA here is from genome assembly GCF_056313605.1 of Gellertiella sp. DMC107. Lineage (NCBI taxonomy): Bacteria > Pseudomonadati > Pseudomonadota > Alphaproteobacteria > Hyphomicrobiales > Rhizobiaceae > Gellertiella > Gellertiella sp. DMC107. The sequence continues at coordinate 92,915 of NZ_JBQUZZ010000005.1, forward strand.
GTCCTATGGCGATCACGGCAACTGGATCAGCGATCCCGTGCATGCCCTGCTGGCGGCGCTGCTTGGCCTCGCCCTTCTTGTGCTGACCGACCGGCTGCTCGGGCGTCGGGCCACCGGCCTCTCCTTCGTCGTCGAGGGCGTTCTGGTGCTGGCCGCCTTCCTCGCCCTCGCCTTCGCGCTGTTTGCGGTTCTCGATGGCGTGGCGCTGGTGATGGGGTTCAGCCTGCTTGGCCTCGGCTTCTTCCTTGCCCATCGTCTGCGCCCCTGGCCGACCCTGCCCTTCATGATGGTGGCGGGTGCAGGTCTTGTCGCCGCACGCATTGGCTGGGATCCCACCATTGTCGGCCAGAGCCATCTGGGCACGACGCCGGTCTTCAACGCGCTGTTGCCCGCCTATGGCGGACCGGCGCTGCTTCTCGCGCTGACGGCATGGCTCAGCCGGCGAATGGAGAACCCTTTGCTGACCCGGCTGCTCGATGCCGCAGCGGTGCTGATGAGTTTCCTTGCCATCGCCATCCTCGTCCGGCACGGCATGAACGGCGGCGTCCTCAACGACGCGCAGCCCAATCTTGGCGAAACATCGATCTACACGCTCCTGCTGATCGGCTTTGCAGGCGCGCTGCTGCAGATCGACCGGCGCGATTCGAGCCCGGTTTTCGTGTGGGGTTCGATGATTGCCGGCGCGCTGTCCATGGCCTCGGTGCTGCTGATGCATCTGGTTGTCCGCAACCCTTATCTCACCGGCGAACTCGTGGGCGACTGGCCGCTGCTCAACCTCCTCCTGCCCGGCTATCTGCTGCCGGGGATTGCTTATGGTCTGCTGGCGGTCATGGCCCGGCCGCGACGACCCTATCCCTATGTTCTCGCGCTCGCGATTGCCGGCGCCGTTCTCGGCTTTGCCTGGGTCACGCTCTCGGTGCGGCAGGCCTGGCAGGGAACGAGCCTTGCGGACTGGCAGGGCTTCTTCGAGGGCGAGACCTACACCTACTCCGTCGTCTGGTTGCTGACCGGCGTGGGTCTGCTGGTGCTCGGAACCCGCTTCCGCGCCGTCAGCCTGCGCTATGCTTCGGCAGCGGTGGTCATCGTTACCGTCCTGAAGGTATTCCTGATCGACCTCTCCAATCTGCAAGGCCTGCTGAGAGCCCTGTCCTTCATCGGGCTTGGCCTGGCGCTGATCGGAATCGGGCTCTTCTACCAGCGCCTGCTGCTCAGAAGCGCCCGCGCAGAGGCGGAAGAAGCGGGGGCAAGTTCAACGTCCTGAAGAGAATCATCAAATAGCCGGATGCCGTTGACACGGCTTGCCTTTTTTCCATCTTCGGGATGCCGATACCTGTCTTGAGAAGGCTTATGCAATGACCGCTTCTTTCCCCGCCCGGCTTGCCGGGGCGTTCGAGCCCTATGAAACGCTCGCGGCCGAGCTGTTGCCCTTTTCGACGGAAGCGGGTGACGGGGCGCATGATCCCGCCCATATTCTCCGGGTTTTCCGGAATGCCATGCGGATAAGGGCCGAAGAAGGCGGAGACGGACGGATTCTTGCGGCGTCGGTATTGCTGCATGATTGCGTCGCGGTGGAGAAGAATTCGCCGCTCCGATCCGAGGCGTCGCGGCTCGCCGCAGAGCGGGCGGCCCGGCTTCTCGCCGAGCGCGGCTGGACAGAGCCGGACTGCGAGGCGGTGGCGCATGCGGTGCTGACGCACAGTTTCTCCGCCAATATTGCGCCCCGGACGCTGGAGGCGAAAATCCTGCAGGATGCCGACCGCCTGGATGCCATCGGCATGATCGGCGCGGCGCGCTGCTTCTATATTGCCGGCCGCATGGGTTCGGCGCTCTACGATGTTCTCGATCCGCTTGCGCAGGACCGGGCGCTGGACGACCGCCAATTCGCCATTGACCATTTTCCCGCAAAACTGTTCAAGCTGGCGGACGGATTCCAGACTGACACGGGACGCCGACTGGCCGAAGAACGGCATCGGCGGTTGACCGACGTGCTGGACCGGTTGCTCGGCGAAATCTGAAGGGTGAAGTCCATGCATGTCAGCTTCCTTGCCATCTATCCGCTGAAGAGCGGCCGCGGCATTCCCCTTGCCACGTCCGCCGTGGATGCCATGGGCCTTTACGGTGACCGTCGGCTGATGCTCGTCTCCCCCGACGGCCAATTCGTGACTCAGCGGGAACTCCCTGCCTTGGCGTCGCTCGTGGTGACGCCGCTTGCGGAAGGCTACCGGCTGTCGGTCGAGGGCCGGGGCGCGGTCGAGGCGCGGTTTGCGGCGGGCGGGCCACGCAAGGATGTGGCCGTCTGGCGCTCGATCGTCAGCGGCGCCCGAGCGGATGCGAGCGTGGATGCGGCGCTGACCGAGTGGTTCGGCCAGCCCCTGGCGCTCGTCCTTTTCGACGGCGATTCGCGCCGCCTTGCCAGCGCGGACTGGTCCGGACCGAATACACCGGTCAGCTTTGCCGATGGATATCCGGTGCTGATCACCACCACCGCCTCGCTTGCCGCCCTCAACGAGGATATGGCCGCGCATGGCGAGGGGGCCGTCGGTATGGACCGCTTCCGGCCGAACATCGTGATCGACGGGTCGGATCCGTGGGAGGAGGATGGCTGGGCTGCCCTTGACATCGGCGGCCTGCGCTTCGACCTGGTGAAGCCCTGCGCCCGCTGCATCATGACCACCCAGGATCAACAGAACGGCTCTCGCGAGGGCGCATCGCCGATGGCCGCGATGGGCCGCATCCGCATGTCTGCGGACCGGCGCGTTCCAGGTCCTCTCTTCGGCTGGAATGCGGTGCCGCGTGGGAGCGGGCAGCTTTCCGTCGGCGACGGTGTCCGGCTCCTCGAGGGCCGGCCCGAAGGCTGGGCCTTCAAGCGGCGCTGACCCACGCCCTCAAGCCACTTGATACATGCATCAGCAAATGTCGTTTTGTTTTTTGGCATATTGGTCATAGACATCTCCTTCCTGTCGCAAGGGAGTTTGCCATGACCGCCGCCACCACCAACCGCATGCCCTGGCTGATCATCGTCGCCGGCTCCCTGATCACCATGCTGGTATTCGGCCCGCGCAGCGCCATCGGGCTCTTCCAGCTTCCGATGCTGCAGGATACGGGCTGGGATCGCTCGACCTTCGGGCTGGCCATCGCCATACAGAACCTGATGTGGGGGCTGAGCCAGCCGGTCTTCGGGGCTGTCGCGGATCGTTACGGCACGGGCCGTGTGCTCGCCCTCGCCGGGCTGCTCTATGGCGCCGGAATGCTGCTCATGGCCCATGCCTCGGCCCCGATCTGGCTGCATGTGGGCGGGGGTGTCCTGATGGGTCTGGCCATTGGCGCGGGTTCGCTCGGCACCATCCTGTCGGCCTTTGCCCGTCATGTGACACCGGAGCAGCGCAGCTTCGCCTTCGGCATCGGCTCGGCGGCCAGCTCGGCCGGCATGTTCCTCTTCTCCCCGATCAGCGTGGAGCTGATCTCCCATTTCGGCTGGCAGGATGCGCTCGTCATCATGGGCGCGATGATGCTGCTCATTCCGCTGCTGGCCTTTCCGCTGCGTGGAAATTCGAGTTCGGGCCGGGCCGCCGCCGCGACCTACGAGCAGACCACCGGCGAGGCACTGCGCGAAGCCTTCGGACATCGCAGCTATCTGCTGCTGGTATCGGGCTTCTTTGTCTGCGGCTTCCAGCTGGCCTTCATCACGGCGCATTTCCCCGCCTATCTCGGCGACATCGGCATCGATGTCCGCTATTCCGGCATTGCCATTGCCCTTATCGGCCTCTTCAACGTGTTCGGATCGCTGATCGTGGGTTCGCTCGGAAACCGGATGCCGAAGCGCTACATCCTGTCCACTATCTATCTGGCCCGTTCGGTTGCCGTCACCGCTTTCATCCTGCTGCCGCAGACGCCTGTTTCCGTCATCATTTTTGCGGCGGTCATGGGCCTCCTCTGGCTTTCGACCGTCCCGCCGACCAACGGGCTCGTCGCGCTGATGTTCGGTACCCGCCACCTCGGCCTGCTCGGTGGCATGGTGTTCCTATCCCACCAGATCGGCTCCTTCCTGGGCGTCTGGATGGGCGGTTTCCTCCGCGACCAGCTGGGCTCCTACGACATCGTCTGGTGGCTTGGCGTGGCGCTCGGCGTGTTTGCGGCCATCGTACACTGGCCGATCGAGGAAAAGATGGTGGATCGTCCGGGCTTCGTGCCGGCGGAATAGCCACCGCCTTCCTTTTCACGGCCGCTCGCGCAACGCCTTCAGCGCCGCTTCGCGCAAGCCTTCTCTGGCCGATGGCATTTCGATGCCGCGCGGATCGTAGACGTGCCGGTGAAGGAAGAAGCCGGTCAAGCGAAAGGCATCATCCAGATCTTCAGCGCTGCCGCCGGCTTGTCGCTCCGGCGCCAGAAAGCCCGGCAATCTGAGCATACGGTCCGCGTAGGGTGCACCCGCCTCGCGGGTCACGGCCCTTCCCGACTTCGGCGAGACGAAAGTGAGACCGTCCCGCCGCCCGGTTGCCGCGCATTCGCTCAGATCGAGGCCGAAACCGAGATCGTTCAGCACCGCCAGCTCGAACCGGATGAAGAGCTCCCCCGCGCTCGCAGGATCGTCGAGATGGTCGAGAATGATATCGAGCGCTTCATAGAGATGCGGATGCGGATCCCGCTCCGGCAGGAGGCGCAGCAGCGCCGCCATGGTCTGGACCCCATAAAGGGCGACGGCGCTTTCCATCAGTTGCGCGGCGCGCTGGCGGATCGGTTCGATCCGGAACTCGCCGAGATGCTCGTCGAGCCGGGCTCGCCAGGTGACATCCACGAGATTTCCCGGCTGTAGCACCGGCTGCATGGTCCGGGAACGGCCACCCCGAACGAGGCCCAGATGCCGGCCCCGGGCACGGGTCATCACCTCGGCGATCACGCTTGTCTCGCCATGGCGCTTGATGCCCAGAATGATGGCTTCTTCCTGCCATTGCATGAATGACCGGCCCTCCGTCCGGACAGGCTCTGCCTCAGCTGTGGAAATCGAGCCCCATTTCGCGGAAGCGCTCGGGATCGTCACCCCAGTTTTCGCGCACCTTCACGAAGAGGAAGAGATGCACGGGCTGCTCGAGGATTTCGGACAATTCGCGGCGGGCTGCCGTGGAAATAGACTTGATCGCCTCGCCGTTCTTGCCGAGCGCGATCTTCTTCTGGCTCTCGCGTTCCACATAGATCACCTGCTCGATGCGGACGGAGCCATCCTTGCGCTCCTCCCACTTTTCGGTTTCCACATGGGAGGCATAGGGCAATTCCTGATGCAGGCGCAGGAAGAGTTTCTCGCGGGTGATTTCGGCGGCGAGCTGGCGCATCGGCAGATCGGAAATCTGATCTTCCGGGTAATACCAGGGCCCTTCCGGCAGGGCGTCGGCCAGGTAATCCAGCAGATCGCCGCATCCGGAACCGGTGGTAGCGGAAATCATGAAGGTGCGCTCGAAGCCGATCTTTTCATTGGCGGCGGCGGCAAGCTTCAACAGGTCCTCCGGGCGCACCCGGTCGATCTTGTTGAGGATGAGGATCTTGCGCTGCGGCACGTCCTTCAGGCCCTCCAGAATGGTTTCGGCATCGCCGCGCAGGCCGCGCTCGCTGTCGATCAACAGCGCGATCAGATCCGCATCCTTGGCGCCGCCCCAGGCGGAGGTCACCATCGCGCGGTCAAGACGCCGGCGCGGCTTGAAGATGCCGGGCGTGTCCATGAACACGATCTGCGCCTGGTGATGGATGGCAATGCCGCGCACGATGGCGCGAGTCGTCTGCACCTTGTGGCTGACGATCGACACTTTCGCGCCGACAAGCCGATTCACGAGCGTGGACTTGCCCGCATTGGTCGCGCCGATCAGCGCCACGAAGCCGGAATGGGTGGGGGCCGGAGCATGTTCGCCGGCCGCGGATTCGATTTCTTCTGTCATCGCTCTTTACTCTCCGGCGCCGCTCTTCGGCCAGACGCCTTCCCGTTCGAGAAGCCGCGTGGCGGCAACCTGTTCGGCGGCGCGCTTCGAACGCTCGACGCCCTGTTCCGGCGCAACGCCGGGAATTTCAACCGTCACCTTGAAGCGGGGATCATGATCCGGACCGGAGCGATCATCAACCCGGTAGGAAGGCGTGGCAGCGTGTTTTGCATGCGCCCATTCCTGAAGCTCGGTCTTGGCATCGCGCCGGCCGCTGTCGGGCTGGCTCACGCGCTTTTCCCAGTATTTCAGGATGAAGCGCCGCGCCACTTCCAGTCCACCTTCCAGATAGAGGGCGGCAATCAGGCTCTCGACCACGTCGGCGCGCACGTTCAACATGCGGCTGCCGGTGAGTTTCTTCACGTCGGCACCGGTGCGGATGAAGCGGTGCAATTCCATTTCGTCGGCCACGGACGCACAGGTCTGGGCACTGACGAGCTGGTTGAGCCGCACGGAAAGCTCGCCTTCCTTGGCGTCCTTGAAGGTGGTGAAGAGATGTTCGGCGACGCAGAGACCCAGAACCCGATCGCCCAGAAACTCCAGCCGCTCGTAATTGCCGCCCCGCGACGGCAGCGCGCTGGCATGGATCAGGGCCCGGTCCAGCCGGGCCCTGTCGGTGAAGCTATGGCCGATCATCTGCTCCAGACGGGCAAAATCATCCGCCGAAAGCGCTCTGGGCTTGTTCATTCGACCGCCTTGAACAGGCGGTTCCAGCGCATGTTGGCCGGCCATTTCCAGACTTCGGCAAAGGACGTGTTGTTGCCGATGGAGAAGGTGATGAAGGAGGCGCGACCGATCAGGTTCTCGGCCGGCACGAAGCCCACGTCAAAGCGGCTGTCGCGGGAATTGTCGCGGTTGTCGCCCATCATGAAGAAGTGGCCTTCCGGCACCAGGAACTCACGGGTGTTGTCGCCTTCGCCATCCTGCGCCTGATCCAGCGTGTCGAAGGTGACACCCGTATCGAAGGCTTCGCGGAAGACCGGTACATCGATGCCCGGATCGAGTTTGTAGTCGGAGGTGAAGGTGCCATCGGGCTGCTTCGGGACAGCCTTGCCATTGATGTAGAGGACACCCCCGGTGACCTGGATGCGGTCACCCGGCAGGCCGACGACGCGCTTGATGTAGTCGATGTTGGGTTCGGACGGCTTGCGGAAGACCACCACGTCTCCCCGCTTGGGATCGGACCCGAAAATGCGACCGGAGAACAGGTCCGGCGAGAAAGGCAAAGAGTATTTCGAATAGCCGTAGGCGAACTTGTTCACGAAGATGTAATCGCCGACGAGAAGGGTCGGCATCATGGAGCCCGACGGAATGGTGAAAGGCTGGAAGGCCAGCGTGCGGATCACCACGGCGAGCAGAAGCGCCTCGATGATGACCTTGACGTTTTCCCACAGGGTATTTTGCTTCTGAACAGTCTGCTCGGACACGCTGTCTCAATCCTTTTTCGCGTTTAGGCGCTCTCTGTAACGCTTTCCAGGGGCCGGGGCAATGCCGGGACCTCCCAAACGGAGCGGCCATGGGCTAGAGAGGCAGGGCCTCGATGATGACGAAAGCCTGCGCATAGGGGTAATCATCGGTTATGGTCAAATGTATGACCGGGCGATGCGCCTCGGGCAGCAGGGCGGCCAGCCGTTCGGCCGCGCCGTTCGTCAAATGCATGGTGGGCTTGCCGGAGGGCAGATTGATGACGCCCATGTCGCGCCAGAAGACGCCCTGGGCAATGCCGGTTCCAAGCGCCTTCGCGCAGGCTTCCTTGGCGGCGAAGCGCTTGGCATAGGACGCAGCCCGGTTCTTGCGCCGGTCCGATTTCGCCCGTTCCACATCCGTGAAGCAGCGATGGGTGAAGCGTTCGCCGAAGCGTTCCAGCGATTGCTCGACCCGGCGTATATCGGCGAGATCGCTTCCGATGCCTATGATCATGAATGGCCGTCCCTTCGTTCAGGCGGGGCGGCTTATGCCCCACCGCCAGTCTACGGGCGGATTCGGGCAAAAGGTCAAGCGACCGGCATAGCAAAAGGCCGGCTGCGAAAGCCGGCCCTAGACCCGATATCAGTAGCCCTTGCGGAACAGGCCCTGATCGACCTGGCGCTGGCGATATTCGAAATCGTAGCGGTCAAGGCTTTCATTGAGATAGGCCATTTCCCGTTCCTGGATAGAAGGACCACGCAGCGCCCGGGCAACTCTCTTCAGCGAAGTGAACATTTTTTGCTCCAATCAGCTCGTTTTCGTTGAGAACAGAGATAATATTTTCTCTCTTCTGGCACCAACGCTGATGCGCGACGGCTGATATGCGCTGGATGCATGGATTGCCGCTTTTGTGCCTATATTGTGAACAAATTTGCACTGCTGCGATGCAATATGCTTATTTTTGCGGCGCAATTAAAAAGGCCCGACACCGTCGGGCCTTCTTTCTGAACAAGGGGTTAACCGCCATTCGGGCTGGCGGTCAATCGAAGACGCGCTTCACGGTCGCCAGACAATCAAGTTCCTTCAACTGGGCAATCAGCTGGTTCAACTGTCTCAGGTCCCAGACCTCGAGATCGAGGGCCATTTCGGTAAAGTCGATGGCGACCCGCATCATGCTCAGCGTACGAATATTGACGTCCAGCGTCGCGACCGCCTGGGCCACCTTGGCGAGCGTTCCCGGCTCGTTGATGGCATTGATGAGGATCCGCGCCGTGAAGCGCGCCTTGTTGGCAAAATCCAGATCCCAGCGCACGTCGATCCACCGCTCGGGCTCGTCATCGAATTTCTGCAGCGTGGAGGCCTGGATGGGATAGATGGTGATGCCTTCGCCGTTCTCGTCCATGATGCCGACGATGCGGTCCCCCGGCACGGCGCCGGCCGGCGAGAACCGCACGTCCAGGGATCCGGAAAGGCCGCGGATCGGCAGAAGGCCCGCAGCCGCGTCGCCCTTGGCCTGCCCCGGCAAACGAAAGGCCATGCCGGTCGCGGTATTCATATGGAACCAGCCTTCGTCCGAACTGGGCTTGACGGTGACCCTTTCGTCCTGGTGGTCGGGATAGACCGCGCGCAGCACGTCCAGCGAGGAGATTTCCCCGCGTCCGACGGAGGCGATGGCGTCTTCCACATCCTTCTGACCCAGCCGATGGAGCGCCGGCCGCATGACATCCCGCGAGAAGATCTTTCCGGCCCGCTCGAAGGTGCGTTCCAGAATGCGGTGGCCGAGGCCGGCATATTGCTTGCGGATGGCCATGCGGGTGGCGCGGCGGATGGCGGCGCGCGCCTTGCCGGTGACGACGATTTCCTCCCAGGCTGCCGGCGGTACCTGTACGCCCGATCGGATGATTTCTACCTCGTCGCCATTGGCAAGCCGCGTGACCAGCGGCATGATGCGGCCGTTGATCTTGGCGCCCACGGTCGTATCGCCGATATTGGTGTGGACAGCATAGGCGAAATCGATGGGCGTTGCCCCGCGTGGAAGCGCGATCAGCTTGCCCTTCGGGGTGAAGCAGAAGACCTGGTCCTGGAAAAGTTCGAGCTTCGTGTGTTCCAGGAATTCTTCCGGGCTATCGCCCTCGGCCAGCGCCTCGATGGTATGGCGCAGCCAGGAATAGGCGTTGGATTCGCGCCCGAGCGCCTCCCCTTCCGTTCCCGTCCCGCCATCCTTGTAGAGCGTGTGGGCGGCAATGCCGAATTCGGCGATCTCGTGCATGCGCTTGGTACGGATCTGCAGTTCGATGCGCTGGCGCGACGGGCCGACAATGGTGGTGTGAATCGAGCGGTAGTCGTTCTGCTTGGGCGTCGAAATATAGTCCTTGAACCGGCCCGGAACCACGCGCCAGCGGCTGTGGACGATGCCGAGAGCCTGGTAGCAGGCCGGCACGGATTCGACGATGATGCGAAAACCATACACATCCGAAAGCTGCTCGAAGGAGAGCGATTTCGACTGCATCTTGCGGAAGACCGAATAGGCCTTCTTCTGCCGGCCCTTGACGCTTGCTCCCGTCAGGCCATTGGCCACAAGCAGGTCGCGCAGTTCGTCCTCGATCTTCTTGATCAGCCCCTCGTTGCGCCGGGAGAGCTCCTCCAGCCGCCGCGTCACCGTTTCATAGGCTTCCGGATTGATGTGGCGGAAGGAAAGCTCCTCCAGCTCTTCGCGCAGATCCTGCATCCCCATGCGGCCGGCGAGCGGCGCGTAGATATCCATGGTCTCTTCGGAAATGCGTACCCGCTTTTCCGCGGTCATGTGATCGAGCGTGCGCATATTGTGCAGCCGATCAGCCAGCTTGACCAGCAGCACGCGCACGTCGTCGGAAATGGCCAGAAGCAGCTTGCGCAGGTTTTCGGCCTGCTTCGCCTTCTTGCTGACGAGGTCCAGCTTCTTGATCTTGGTCAGACCTTCCACCAGCCGGCCGATATCCTCCCCGAAGAGTTCATCGATCTCGGCGCGGGTCGCGCTCGTATCCTCGATCGTGTCGTGCAGGAGGGCGACCGCGATGGTCGATTCGTCCAGATGCATTTCCGTGAGGATGGCGGCCACTTCAAGGGGATGGGAAATATAGGGATCGCCACTCGCCCGTTTCTGCTGCCCATGCTTCTGCATGGCATAGACATAGGCCTTGTTGAGGAGAGCTTCGTTGGCGTCAGGCTTGTATTTCTGAACGCGCTCAACGAGCTCGTATTGCCGCATCATTCCCCGTCATCCCCCGGCATATAAGCAAACTCGCGCAATCATAGGACCCACGCAAGACATTGCAACGTCAAACGAAAAGGCCGGTTTAAAAAAACCGGCCCTTGCGCTCTTCTAAATCAGGACTTGGCAGCCTGGCCTGCGGCCATCTTCGCCCGGCCGCCGGTGTGATCATCAATAATCGTCGCTCTTTTCCGGCGGTACGAGGCCTTCGATGCCAGCCAGCAGCTCTTCTTCCGTCATTTGGTCGAAAGTGATGGTTTCCGGCATATCGTCTTCGTCTTCGCCCTTGTCGGCAGCCATCTGGCCGGCGCCGATCATCGGAGCACCCTCATGCTCGGGCTCGTCCACTTCCACATGCTTCTGCAGCGAATGGATCAGGTCTTCCTTCAGGTCGTCGGGAGACAGGGTTTCGTCAGCGATTTCACGCAGCGCGACAACCGGGTTCTTGTCATTGTCGCGATCGATGGTGATCTGCGCGCCCTGGGAAATCTGGCGGGCACGGTGGCTTGCGAGCAGCACCAGCTCGAAGCGGTTGTCCACCTTGTCAATGCAGTCTTCTACGGTGACGCGGGCCATAGCCTGTCCTTCATATTCACGAAATCGGGGATTACTGCCCCCGCCGATACAGGGAATGCGCCGGAAATTCAAGTTTTTCCTGTAAGGATCGCAACGGCCTGCGCTTTACGACGAACGGAAGACGACCGGCGGACCCGTCGAATCATGTCACCACAGGCTTATCCGAACGGCCGCACATTCGAAAATGCCGACATCCGACATCGCCCGTCCGTGCACCCGCCACCACTTATAGGGGAGTTTTCAACTTCTGCCAGAGCGGCTGTCTCGGGGGCCCTTCCGTCCCAACCCGTGGCGCAGGCATGACCTGCGGCTTGCCAGGACGGATGCGCCCTAAGGCCGACGAATGACAGGAAATTCACAGCTTAGGCAGCCTCAGGCAAACGGCTTCGACAAATTTTAGTGCGACTGAATATATTTTGTGTCATGGTAAAAAGCCTATGGAAACGGGGCGTCCCGCAGCCGCGCGCTTTACGGGACATCCGACCATTACATTTTTGAAACAGCAACCATCAGTTGCTTGGAAGAAATGAAAGTTTGCAATAATATTTATTTTAGACAGTAAAGATGTTATGCATGCGCGGTGCCGGAGTGCCGCATCGCCGGTTTGACAGAGAGCCCGTATTGTCGCCTTTTTGGATTAGGAATTAGGACATGTTTGACCCCCGTGAAAAAATTGCATTGTTCATCGATGGTGCCAATCTCTATGCCGCATCGAAGAGCCTCGGTTTCGACATTGACTATCGCAAGCTGTTGAAGGCCTTTCAGAAACGCGGTTATCTCCTTCGCGCCTATTATTACACCGCGCTGATCGAGGACCAGGAATATTCTTCCATCCGCCCGCTGATCGACTGGCTCGATTACAACGGGTACAAGGTGATCACCAAGCCGGCGAAGGAATTCACGGACTCCATGGGTCGCCGCAAGATCAAGGGCAACATGGATATCGAACTGGCCATCGACGCGATGGAGCAGTCGGAAACCGTGGACCATCTGGTCATCTTCTCCGGCGACGGCGACTTCACGACGCTCGTCGAGGCCCTGCAACGGAAGGGCCGCAAGGTGTCGGTCGTTTCGACCATGTCGACCCAACCGCCGATGATTGCGGACGATCTTCGCCGTCAGGCAGACCATTTCATCGATCTCACCACGCTGCGCGCCGAAGTTGGCCGTGACCCTTCCGAGCGGCCCGTTCGCGTGGTCGAGCCGGTGGCGGACGACGTGGAAACCTGATCGAGCCTTTGAGGCCCGCAAGACATAAAAAAACCCGCGTCCGGCGCGGGTTTTTTATTGCGGTCGTTCGGGATGTTTCTCAGCCGCGATCCTTCAGCAGGCGGGATTTCTGCCGATTCCAATCCCTTTCCTTCTCGGTCTCGCGCTTGTCGTGCAGCTTCTTGCCCTTGCCGAGCGCCAGTTCGAGCTTCGCCCGGCCCTGATCGTTGAAATAGATCTTCAGGGGAATGAGGGTCATGCCTTCGCGGTTGATGGCGGCCCGCAAGCGATTGATCTCGCGCTTCGACATCAGCAACTTGCGACGGCGGCGCGGCTCGTGATTGAAACGGTTGGCCTGCAGATATTCCGGAAGATGCGAGTTGATCAACCAGAGCTCATTGCCCTCATCCGAGGCGTAGGATTCGGTAATATTCGCCTTGCCATCGCGCAATGACTTCACCTCCGTGCCGGTCAGGACCAGACCGGCTTCGTAGGTATCGATAATCTCATAATTGAAGCGGGCCTTGCGATTTTCCGCAACGACCTTTTTCACGACGCGCTGGCTGCCTTTGGGTGCCATGATGGTATGTCTCTTTCGCTTTCCGGACGGGCCGGGCATTCATGTAAGACCGAACCGGCCCGAAGGGAAGAGCGACGAGGTCAGATCAGGCCTGCATGTTTCAGGGCTGCGTCCATCGCCGCCTCGGTGGCGGGCTCGAGCGACGGCAGCAGGGGCGAACGCACCTGTCGGCTCATCCGCCCCAGCTTGGCAAGGCCATATTTCGCGCCGCAGACGCCCGGCTCCATGAAGACCGCCTTGTGCAGCGGCATCAGCCGGTCCTGATAGGAGAGCGCCTTTGCGTAGTCGCCGGCAAGGGTTGCTTCCTGGAATTCGGCGCAAAGCTTCGGGGCCACATTGGCGGTCACGGAGATGCAGCCAACGCCGCCATGGGCGTTGAAGCCGAGCGCCGTTGCATCCTCGCCCGAGAGCTGGATGAAATCCTTGCCGCAGCTGGCCCGCTGTTCCGAAACCCGCTCGATCTTGCCGGTGGCATCCTTGACGCCCACGATGTTCTTGTGAGCATGGGCGAGCGCGCCCATGGTTTCCGGCGACATGTCGATTACCGAACGGCCAGGGATGTTATAGATGAAGATCGGAAGGGAAACGGCTTCGGCAATGGCCTTGAAATGGGCGATCAGCCCCTTCTGGGTCGGCTTGTTGTAATAGGGCGTCACGACGAGCAGCGCGCTTGCGCCAGCCTTTTCCGCATGCTGCGCCAGTTCGATCGCCTCGCGCGTATTGTTCGATCCGGCGCCGGCAATGACGGGCACGCGCTTTGCAGCGACCTCGATGCAAATTTCCACCACGCGCTTGTGTTCCGCATGGGAAAGCGTGGGGGACTCCCCGGTGGTGCCGACGGGCACCACGCCGTGGCTGCCTTCCGAAATCACCCAGTCGACATGCCCGGCGAAGGCCTTTTCGTCGACAGCGCCCGTTTCCGTGAAGGGGGTAAGCAGTGCGGGGATCGATCCCTTGAACATGGAACACTCCTGAAGCGGCCATGAACAGGAATTCGGCCGCATTTCACCTATCAAATCCCGCGCACCATAAAGGCAGGTTTCGGCTGAAACAAGCAAGGAAGAAGCTGTTTTCGCCGCTTTTTTAGATGTTTCGGGCGCTCTGCATCCGAAGCGGATTCTGCAAGAAAGCGGGGCGGAGCATAAGGATTCATTAACCGAACGGGCGCCAAATGGATGTTCGGTCCCGCCGGAAGGGAACCCATGTGCGGGACGGCCTTCCATATACCGCACAGGCGACTTGGCCGTGCCTTGAAGAATTCACCCTGTCTCCATATGTTGGGGACCAGACTTGCGAGCCTGAGAGATGAAGACACTTCTTTCCCTGTCCCTTGTTGGATTGATGTTGGTGGAACCTGCCGTTTCGGCCGGGGCCCTTGCAGCGGGCAAGAAAGCCTCTTCCACCCCCTCACCCGAAATTACCGGCGCCATTCCAAGGGCGGGCAGCGGCACCGCCAGTCCCCTGCTCAAGGCGGGGCTGGATGCGCTGACCCGGGACGATATTGGGCAGGCACTGGCCATCCGCGACCGGCTGCGCGGCAACCGGCTGGATCAACACATCCTCACCTGGGCCATTGCGGTTTCCGGCGCACCCGGTGTTCCCTCTTCCGACATTGCCGCCGCACAGGCGGAACTGAAGGGCTGGCCGGGGCTGGAGCGGCTCCGCGCCCTTTCCGAGAAAGCGCTTTATCGGGAAGACCCGTCCGCCGGCGATGTGATTGCCGCTTTCGGGGACACCCAGCCCGAGACCCCCGAGGGCGCCTTCGCCCTGGCCAAGGCCCTGACGGAAACCGGAAATGCGAAGCGGGCGGCCAAGATATGGCGCAAGGCCTGGCGTGGCATGGTTTTCGACCCGAGCCTCGAGAGCCGCGCCATCAAATCCCTGTCCGGCCTGATGTCTGCGGCGGATCACAAGGCCCGCATGGACCTCCTGCTCTATCATGACAGGATCGCCCAGGCGAAACGCCTTGCCCAGCTGGGACAAGCGCAAAGCCTCTATGCCGCCTGGGCCGCCGTGCTGTCGAAGTCGCCCCAGGCTGCCAGCCTGCTGAAGGCCGTCGACCCGAAATGGAAGAGCGATCCAGGCTATCTCTTTGCCCGGATCCAGTATAATCGCCGCAAGGAAAACTGGCAGCAGGCCGCGACCCTTCTGGGCGCGATGCCGCGGGATCGCGACAGCCTGGTGGATCCGGGCGCCTGGTGGAACGAGCAGCGGATCGTCAGCCGCGGCCTGATGGACAAGGGCCAGCCGAAAGCCGCTTACCGGATCGTTGCAGCCGAAGTGGCGGAAGAGCAGGCCGATCAGGTCGAAGCGCAGTTTCATGCGGGCTGGTACGCCCTGCGCGCGCTGAAGGATCCGGACACCGCCTCCCGTCATTTCCGCGCCATCCTGAAAGCCTCGAACCGGCCGCTTTCGGTTTCGCGCGCCTATTACTGGCTGGGCCGTTCGGCAGAAGCCGCGGGCGATCCGGCGGCCAGCGACTATTACGGGAAGGCCGCGCGTCATCCCGCCACCTTTTACGGCCAGCTGGCCTCTGCCAAGCTGAAGCGGCAGGCCCTGAATGTGTCCTACCCCTCCCCCGGCGCGGAAGACCGGGCGCGCTTCCAGGCACGTGAAGCGGTTCAGGCCATTGCGCGCCTCGAAGCGGCCGGCCATGGGCACCGGGCAAACAAGCTGTACATGGCGCTTGCCGAACAGCTGGACAGTCCCGGCGAGCTGGCATTGCTGGCCGCCCGCGCCGAGAAATCCGGTAACCACCAGCTGTCGCTCAATATTGGCAAGACGGCCTATGGACGCGGGATCGATGCCGCAGCGCTGGCTTTCCCCGTGGGCGTCATTCCGAAGAGCGCCAATATTTCCGGCTCCGGCAAGGCCCTCGCCTATGCGATCGCGCGACAGGAAAGCGCCTTCAACCCTGCGGCCGTATCGGCCGCCAATGCCCGAGGCCTCCTGCAGTTGCTGCCGAGCACCGCAAAAACCGTTGCCAAGCACAATGGCATTGCTTTCTCGAAGGAGCGGCTGACCACGGATGCGGGCTACAATGCCACGCTGGGCGCCCACTATCTTGGCGAGCAGATCGACGCCTTCAACGGCTCCTATATCATGACCTTCATCGCCTATAATGCCGGGCCCAAGCGGGTTCCCGAATGGATCGGGCGATACGGCGACCCGCGCGGCAAATCGATCGAAGAGGTGGTGGACTGGATCGAACGCATTCCCTTTACCGAAACACGCAACTATGTGCAGCGGGTGATGGAGAATTACGAGGTCTACAAGAGCCGCCTCGGCCAGCGCGCCAGCATCGTGGAAGATCTCCGCTATGGCCGCTACGGCGTGGCCGCCTCCGCGGAGTGACAGATAGGGCTTGTGACAATCGGCCTGCCGGGCGAGGCGCGCAGCGGGAGAAATTTCCGAAGATGTGCGCTGGAGTGCCCGGGGTCCTATATCCTCGCAAGCTCACACCGGCGTGAGCTGCAAGAGAGACCTGCAGAAGGTGGATTAAGCCCGGCTGACCAGCCTTGCAGCGGAACGCACAATAGAAAAAGGCCCGGCAAAGCCGGGCCTTTCCTCGGATGGGGATCCGATCAGAACGAACGCTGCAGACGGAAGTAACCCGTTACGCTCTCGTTCTTGTTGTAGTTGATATCCAGCGAACCGGTCAGGCCGGTAGCGATCTGGTAGCTGGTGAGCGCACCGACAAACCAGTTCTGCTCGCCTGCCAGGTTTTCGGAAACCTGGAATTCGGGCATGACGGTCAGCTGATCGCTTGCCTTCACGGAGTAGGCAGCGCCAACGGCCCACTTGGTCTTGCCAGTATAGATGTTCTCACCGTTCGACCAGAGACCGGCAACTTTGAGGGTGCCCGGACCTGCTTCAGCGGAAGCAATGCCCTTGATGGCACCGTTTTCGGCGTCGGTGTCGTAAGCGCCGATGAACTTGGCAGTGAACGGACCGGCCCCTGCGGAGATCTGACCTTCGATGCCCACGCCATTGCTTGCCTCACCGGTTTCGTCCAGGCCGAGACCCACGCCGAAGCCATCGGCTTCATAGGTGTAGGACACAGCATTGAACTTAGCCTTGGAAGCCCAGCTGGAGTTTTCACCGATACCGGCGTCGAAGTAGCCTGCGAAGTAGCCGACCTTCAGGCCGCCGAGCTGCATGTAGGCGGCATCGATGCCGAACGTATTGGACGTGCCGTCGTCATTCGCGGCGACCGCTTCGATGTAGCCGGTCAGCGTGCCGAGCTCGCTTTCGGACTTGCCGGTGACCTGAAGGTCAGCCTTGGTGACGGCATCCCACTTGCGCGCCGCATCGCTGCTGTTGAAGCCCACGTTGAAGCGGACATAGCCGCCAATCTTCAGGCAGTTTTCGGTCCCGGGAATGTAGAAGAAGCCGGCGCCGAATGCGTCGCAGACCTTTACATATTCAGCGGGTTCCGGTTCGGCGGCAACGATGGCGTCGGCGGCCTGTGCGCCGGATACCACAGCGAGGGCTGCGGCGGAGCCGAGGAGAAGGCTCTTGATGTTCATAATGACCTCCAGTCACGTTGTCAGGCCGTCCCGAAGCCGATTGCCGGCTCCCCCTGTTCGGGCCTGTGTCTCAGTTTCAGAAGACCGGGCAGATGCCCTGCGTCTGGAGAAAGGAAACCAAAGCCGCTGGAGACTCGCAATTTCGAATTGATTGAGTGTTTGTTTTTTAAGTGATTTGTATTTTTTTAGTGACTAACTAAACACACGAAATAAATATATTTTTCAATGGTATACGTTATTACCTACAATCTAATAGATCCATTAAAACGGGATTTGAACCGCTATACCATCCGAGAATCGCGCAATTATTCTTCTTATGGTTGCACATTCACGCGAATATAAAGCGCTCACCCCGGCGAATGACCTTCCCTGGGAAAAACGCCAGGAAAAGGCCGCTGAAGACGCCAGGAAGAGGATGAAGCGGGCAGAATGGGTGGAATCGCTGGAATCACGACGGTCAGCGATAGAAGAATATGATTAATGAAATACTAAAAAAGAAAGGCCCGGCTTTCGCCGGGCCTTTCCCTAACCACTGCAGAGCAGGGATTAGAAGGAGCGCTGGATGCGGAGCATGCCGCCCCACTTGTCGTCGGCGCCAGCAGCACCCGGACGGAGGTAGTCGATTTCCGGGGTTACGGTGAAGCCAGAAGCAACCGTGAAGGCTACGTTGGCAACAGCTGCGAAGTTTTCGCCGTCGTCGTAGGAGAGCTGAGCGTTGAGCTTGGCAGCGTCCGTCAGAGCGAACGATGCACCACCCCAAACAGCCCAATCGCCTTCCCAGCGAGCGTACTGGTTCTTGAAGGAACCGTCGGTGTTCCAGCCAGCCATTACGAAGACATCAACGCCGCCGAAGGAGCCGTCAACGCGAGCCTTGATCGCGCCTTCTTCAGCCGATTCGTCGTAACCGCCAACGAGGCCAACGCCGAAGGTGCCGTTGTTGTAGCCAACGCCAGCAACTACGTTCGGAACGTAACCGGAGTCCTGACCCTGCAGGGCAACTTCATCCGGGTTGTTGTCGTCTTCGAGAGCCAGGGCCAGCTTGAAGCCGTTGCCGGCGTCATAGGTGTACTGGATCAGGGCGGTGCCGTACGGACCTTCCTGGATCAGGTCGTCCTGGATCACGTTACCAGCGTAGCCGGTGAACTGGGTGAACAGCGAGTCGGTGAAACCAACCAGCAGGCCGCCGAGCTCGATGTAAGCATGGTCGAGGCTCGTGGAGGTGCCGTTGCTGTTCTTGTTGTTGAAGTTCACTTCAGCGTAGGTCTTCAGGGCGCCGTATTCGGTGTCAGCAGCCGTGGAAACCTTCAGACGGAACTGTACGCGCTTGTCCCATGCATCGCCGTTGCCGTCAGCGTCGGTGTCGAGGCCGAGCAGGTCGCCGCCGCGCATGTCGTAACGGATGTGGCCGCCGATCTTGAGGCAGGTTTCGGTGCCGGGGATGTAGAAGTAGCCGGTGCCGAATGCGTCGCAAACCTTTACATATTCAGCCGGTTCCGGCTCAGCAGCTACGATCGCGTCAGCGGCCTGTGCGCCAGATACTACAGCGAGAGCTGCAGCGGAGCCGAGGAGAAGGCTCTTGATGTTCATGTTTGACCTCCAGTCAAGTTGTCTTTGGTTCTGGGTTCTTCGCTACGTCGGCAGCGTTCCCTGCCCCAGTACCGTTGAATTAGAAGACGGACGATCCACCGCCTCGCTTCTGTGATGCACAATATATAACCGTTATTGCCGCGCAACATTCATCTGGCCGTCAGTGATTGTTTAAAATGTTGATGGAAGTGACATGTTGCGAAAAGAACACAAACCCACCTTCCGACCGCCCTTTTTGTTAACCTTTCGTTAAGAAGTGCTGGAAAATCAATGGTTAAGCGAAGCGGTAAGCAGGCGCTTCCGGCCATAATCCGCGGAAATCCGGCCTAAATTCATCTCCTTTTGGGACAGGAGGCCGTCTGAGCGGTGGAGGAAGCCTGCTGGAGCCGGGCTGCGTCCATCCCGGTCAGCCCCCGCATCACGCCCTGTCCGGGGAATCGATTCCCGCCCGATTCTCTCCCGCCATGCGTCACGCGCCACAGACCGGTCTGGCATCGGGTGCCAGCTTGGGTCAGTCGATTCAGTGTCGAGGGGGAAGAAAATGATCGCCGCGCGATTGGGCGGACAGAAAGCAGGTGGCGGAGAGGAAGGGATTCGAACCCTCGATACCCTTTAGGGGTATACTCCCTTAGCAGGGGAGCGCCTTCGACCACTCGGCCACCTCTCCAACCACGAAAGCGCTGATAAAGAAGTTCGGGGGGTTAATCAACCCAAAAGCGGAGCGAATTGAATGCCTGTGGGAAAAGTCTTCGCCCGCCCCCTCGGGTTGACGGCGGGTCGAGGCGTGGCATGCCACCGGGTTTGACGATCTTTTCCTCTTTAAAGAGAAAAGCCCGCCCTGCCAGGTGGCAGGGCGGGCATTTTTCCGCGCTCTAGACGCGCTCTGCTCAGATGTCGAAGCGGTCTGCGTTCATCACCTTGGTCCAGGCGGCGACGAAATCGCGGACGAACTTTTCCTTCGCGTCGTCCTGGGCATAGACTTCCGCATAGGCGCGCAGCACCGAGTTGGAGCCGAAGACGAGGTCGATGCGGGTTGCCGTCCACTTCACGGCACCGGTCTTGCGATCGCGAATCTCGTAGGCATTGTTGCCAACCGCATGCCAGGTGTTGGCCATGTCGGTGAGGTTCACGAAGAAGTCCGTGGTGAGGGCGCCGACGCGGTCGGTCAGGACACCATGCTGCGTGCCGCCGTGATTGGTGCCGAGCACGCGCATGCCGCCGACGAGGGCCGTCATCTCATGGGCCGTCAGACCCATCAGCTGGGTGCGGTCCAGCATCAGCTCTTCCGGGCTGACCACGTAGTCCTGCTTCAGCCAGTTGCGATAACCGTCATGGATCGGCTCCAGAACGGAGAAGCTTTCCGCATCGGTCTGCTCGGCGGTGGCATCGCCACGGCCCGGCGCGAAGGGAACCTTCACGTCGAAACCGGCTGCCTTGATGGCCTGCTCGAGGCCGACATTGCCGGCAAGGACGATCACGTCCGCGACGCTGGCACCGGTGGAGGCGGCGATCGGCTCCAGCACGGAGAGAACACGGGCGAGACGCTCGGGCTCGTTGCCGACCCAGTCCTTCTGCGGGGCGAGACGGATCCGGGCGCCGTTTGCACCACCGCGCATGTCCGAACCGCGATAGGTGCGGGCGCTGTCCCAGGCCGTCGCGATCATGTCGGACTGGCTGAGGCCGCTTGCGGCGATCTTCGCCTTTACGGCGTCCACATCATAATCGGTGCGGCCGGCCGGAACCGGGTCCTGCCAGATCAGGTCTTCAGCAGGCACATCCGGGCCGACATAGCGGACCTTCGGGCCCATGTCGCGGTGGGTCAGCTTGAACCAGGCGCGGGCGAAGACTTCGGAGAAATAGTCCTGGTCGTTCATGAAACGCAGGGAGATCTCGCGATAGATCGGATCCACCCGCATGGCCATGTCGGCATCGGTCATCATCGGGTTATAGCGAATCGACGGATCTTCCACGTCGACCGGCTTGTCTTCCTCGCGGATGTTGACGGGTTCCCACTGGTTTGCCCCGGCCGGGCTCTTGCGCAGCTCCCATTCGTGGTTGAACAGCATCTGGAAGTAGCCGTTGTCCCAACGGGTCGGATGGGTGGTCCAGGCGCCTTCGATGCCTGAAGTCACGGTGTAGCGGCCCTTGCCCGACTTGTTCGGGTTGGACCAGCCCATGCCCTGCTCGGTCACGTCTGCGGCTTCCGGATCGGGACCGATCAGCTTGGCGTCGCCATTGCCATGCGCCTTGCCAACGGTGTGGCCACCGGCGGTCAGGGCCACGGTTTCCTCATCGTTCATGGCCATGCGGGCGAAGGTTTCGCGGATCTGCGCGGCCGTCTTCAGCGGATCGGACTTGCCGTTCACGCCTTCCGGGTTGACATAGATGAGACCCATCTGCACGGCGGCCAACGGGTTTTCCATGGTCTTCGGGTCTTCGACATTGTCGTAGCGGCCATCGCTCGGCGCCAGCCACTGCTTTTCCGAACCCCAGTAGACGTCCTTTTCCGGATGCCAGATGTCTTCACGGCCAAAGCCGAAGCCGAAGGTCTTCAGGCCCATGCTTTCATAGGCAATGTTGCCGGCGAGAATCATCAGGTCGGCCCAGCTGATCTTGTTGCCGTACTTCTTCTTGATCGGCCACAGCAGGCGGCGGGCCTTGTCGAGGCTGACATTGTCCGGCCAGGAATTGAGCGGAGCGAAGCGCTGGTTGCCGGTGCCGCCGCCGCCACGGCCATCGGCCAGACGGTAGGAGCCGGCGGAGTGCCAGGCCATGCGGATCATCAGGCCGCCGTAATGACCCCAATCGGCCGGCCACCAGTCCTGGCTGTCGGTCATCAGCGCCTTGAGGTCGGCTTTCAGGGCCGCGACGTCGAGCGTCTTCAGCTCTTCGCGGTAGTTGAAGTCCGGACCGAGCGGGTTGGTCTTCGTATCATGCTGATGCAGGATGTCGAGATTCAGCGCGTTCGGCCACCAGTCGGTGTTGGAGGCCTGGCGGGACGTGTGTCCGCCATGCACGACCGGGCATTTGCCGACGATCTTGGCTTGTTCGTTCATCGTGTCTTCCTTCCCTAGAGATGCAGCAGTCTCCCCTCTCCTCTTGCAGAGGATTGTGACAGGGGAATGCCCTTTTCGAAGATTTTGGAATCATTCTAGAAGAGCCATCCGATAAAAGAAAATTGTATTTTCTAAAGAGCCTGATAGGATTTCCTTATGATTGGTCTCTCCATGAAGCATTTGCGTTATTTCGATGCCCTTGCCCGCCACCGACATTTCGGGCGGGCGGCCGCCGATTGTTCGGTTTCGCAACCGGCGCTTTCCGTGCAGATCAAGGAGATGGAAGGATTGATCGGCGCACCGCTGGTGGAGCGGTCGTCCCGGCAGATCCGGCTGACCATGCTGGGCGAGCGCTTCTCCGAGCGGATTCGCTCGATCCTGCAGTCTGTGGATGAACTGGAGGATCTTTCCCGCACGTCCCACAGCCCCTTTACCGGGCCTTTTCGCTTCGGTGTCATTCCGACGGTCGCGCCTTATGTGCTGCCCCGCATTCTCAACGGGCTGACGCAAGCCTATCCGCTGCTCGATGTAAGACCTCGGGAGGCGGTGACGCAGAAGCTCAAGGACGATCTCGCCGACGGGCGGCTGGATGCGGCCATCGTGGCGCTGCCGACAGGCGAATCCAGCTTCCGGGAAAGGGATCTCTTTTCCGAGGAATTTCTGCTGGTGCGTTCCCGCGAAGACGCCGAAGCGCCGGTACCCTCCCTCGAAATGCTCCAGACCATGCGGCTCCTGCTGCTGGAAGAAGGCCACTGCTTCCGCGACCAGGCGATTGCCTTCTGCAATCTGCATCCCTCACCGATGCGCGACCTCATCGAGGGCAGTTCTCTCTCCACCCTGGTTCAGATGGTCGGCGCTCATATCGGCGTGACGCTCATTCCGGAAATCGCGCGCCGCATGGAAATCCGGTCCGCGAATGTATCGGTCGCGCGCCTGCCCTCGCCCGCGCCGACCCGAACGATCGGGATGATCTGGCGGCGCAGCAATCCGCTGAGCGAGGAACTGGAGCATATTGCCGGGACCATCGCCCGGTTCGGCTTGAAAACGGATGCCATCAGCATGCCGGATGTGCAGGCGGAACATTGGTGAGTGGATCGCGTTCCACCTACAGCCCCTGCCTCTGCTTTGCGGCCGGCAAGCCACCGGCCACCACCTGATCAGAGAAACGCAACGCGTTGCCCTTCAGCAGCCGGCCAAGGGACATTCCCTTCGCAGGGGTACGGCCTCCTCTGGACAGCGCGTTGCGAGCGAAGAGACAAATTCGGACTGGCGTTGATTTTATACTCGTGCGAAATACTATGCCGCTCCGAAAATGTTGACCTGAAATTGCTTCTTTTATTTTCATATTCTAAGCCACTACAAGTGACTCAGAGCGAGGAGCAATCCACCTTAACCGCATGAACGACCGCCCAAACAGGATAGCCGCACCAATCCAAACACCGAAATTCGGCACAAAGTGCCTTGAAACTCTACCCAAAGGCGGCATCAAGCCGTTGATTGCACGACCTTTCTCCCCAAGCAAATACGGAGAAAGCCGGTCGGGCATCCGCCGGAAAGCCGGGCCAGCAAGAACCGCTTTCCATCCACCTTCACTTAAGCAGCCACAAGGAATTGTGGAGGCTGGCACAGGGATAACGAAGAAATTTCGTTTTGTAAACGAAGATTTTTCGTAAATTGGAATGGCAAGACCAGAAAAACCAAGAACAGCGCTAGGTCAAAGACTGATACACGCACGAAAATCACTTGGAATGGTGCAGCGGCGGGACATGGCCGCTCTGCTCGGCATTCCGGTCGATACATTAGGAACCTACGAAAGAGGCGTGAGCGAGCCGGGCATGAATCTGCTCGCCTTGTACCGTTCGCGCTTCGGCATCAACCTCAACTGGCTTGCGACGGGCGAAGGCGAAATGCTGGAGCAGCCCGCAACGCTTGCCGAACCGGTGCAAAGTGCCCTGATCGAGAGGATCGCGGCAGCGGTCACGGGCGTCTATAGCCAGCTCGGTCATGCCGAGGATACGGGCGCGGCGGCGGGCCACACGGCGGAAATTTACCATCAGATGATTGCGCGCGGCGTCGACCCGAATGATGCGGAAGCGGTCGAAGCCCATTTGCCGGCCTATGCGCTCGCGCTTCGCCGAAAACTGTCCCGCGGCGGCGCGGGCCAGTGATGGAGGTTGGGGACCAATGCCGCTCATGCGGCCCCGGTCCCCGCTCCCTTTTTTCAGTCTTCCCGGAAGGCGTGCCGGATCTGATCCGTCAGCGGCTTCAGGAAGTAGGACAGGGCCGTGCGCTTCTCCGTCTGGATAAAGGCTTCGACCGGCATACCGGGTACGAGCTCGACGCCTTTTTCCGCGATCTTCTTGGCAATGTCCGCTTCCGGGGTAATCCGCAGTTCGTAGAAACTCCGTTCGGTCTGCCGGTCAGTGGAGGCATCCGCGGCCACGAACGTGACCGTGCCTTCCACTTCCGGCGTGTGGGAACGGTTGAAGGCGGGGAAGCGGATGCGGGCGTCCTGCCCCACATGCACCTGATCGATATCGATGGGGCTGATCCGCATCTCGAATTCCAGCGGTGCCGTGCCCGGCACGATCTTCATGACCGTTTCGGCAGGGTTGATCACGCCGCCCACGGTGTGAACGGAGAGTTCGTGCACGATGCCGCCGACCGGTGCGCGCAGATCGATCCGGGCCAGTTGATCCTTGGCGGCGAGCTGGCGGGCTTCCTGCTCGGCGATTTTCGATTCCGTATCGCGCAGGTCCCGCATCACGTCGGACAGAGTTTCTTCCTCCAGGCCGGCAATCTGGACATTGGTTTCGGCGATCTGGGCCATCATCCCGGCGCGATCAGTGATCAGTGCGCCATATTCTCCTTCGAGCTTCGCGGAATTCTGCTCGAGATTGGCGACCTGGGAGCGGGTCGAGAGGTTCTTCTTCAGAAGCCCCTGCGCCGTTTCAAGCTCCGTCTTCACGAGATCCCATTGCCGCTTGCGGCTGTCGATCGTGATGTCATAGCCCTTTACCTGCTGGCTGAGCTGATCGATCTTCTGGCGCAGCTGTTCCTGCCGGTTGATCAAGGTGCGGCGACGGGTTTCGAAAAACTGCTTTTCGCTGCGCATGGAATCGGTATCGGCCTGGGTAGGCTTGGCGACCATTTCCGCAGGGAAGGTAATGTGGTCAACCCGGTCCCGCTCCGCCTGAAGGCGCGCCAGCCGGGCCTTCAGCGCAGAAATGCTGGATTCGACGATCGCGAGGTTGGCCCGCGCGGTGGTGTCGTCGAGGCGCATGACGATATCGCCTGCCTTCACCTTCGAACCGTCCTGCACATAGATGGCGCCGACGACTCCGCCCACCGGATGCTGGATGAGCTTCTCGTTGCTCTGCACCATGACCCGGCCGGCGCCGACGACGGCGCCATTGATTTCCGTATTGGCCGCCCAGCCGAAAATGCCGAGCACCATCAGCGCTATGAGACCGTATCCGAGAGCGATCTGGCGGTTGAGCCCATCATTCACGGGCTTTCCCGATTCCGGCTTGAGGTCGAGAATCGGCGTACCGGAGAAAGGCTGTTTTTCCTGTATCATTTCGCCCACCTCACGACTTCACGGCAACGGGACGGGCAATCGGTCCCTGGCCTGCGGGATTGTTGAGCTGCTGCATGACTTTCTCGGTCGGGCCGAAATGGGTCAGGGCTCCATCCTGCAGCACGGCGACCAGATTCACCACGGCCAGCGCACTGGGGCGATGGGCGATCATGATGACGATCCCCTTGCGCGCCCGAACGTCGCTGATGGCTTTCATCAGGGCGTTGTCACCCTCTCCATCCAGATTGGATGCGGGTTCGTCGAGCACGATCAGGAACGGCTTCCCGTAAAGCGCGCGGGCCAGGCCGATCCGCTGGCGCTGTCCGCCAGACAGCATCACGCCCGTTTCGCCGATCCGCGTGTTGTAGCCATCGGGAAGGCGCAAGACCATGTCATGCACGCCGGCTGCGCGAGCGGCCTCGATCACTTCCTCCGCCGTTGCGGTCGGATCGAAACGGCAGATATTCTCCGCAATGGTCCCGTCGAACAGCTCGGTATTCTGCGGGAGATAACCGATCTGGCGTCCGAGCTTCTTCTCGTCCCATTGATCCAGCGGAGCCCCGTCGAGGCGGATAGACCCGCGCACGGTACGGGCCGCACCGACAATCGCGCGGGCGAGCGTGGATTTCCCCGCTCCGCTCGGGCCGATGATGGCCACGCCGTCGCCGGCCTGAAGCGTCATGTTGATGTTCTGGACGATCATGCGATCGCCGCCCGGCGTCGCGACGGTCACGGCTTCCAGCGCTACCGATTTTTCCGGATCGGGCAGATCGAGCGTTTTTCCCTTGGCCGGCATCTTGCCGATGATCTCGAAAAGACGGCTGCGTGCCTGACGGGCGGACACGAAGAGCTTCCATTGACCGATGACCATGTCGATCGGGGCCAGTGCGCGACCCGAGACGATATTGGCGGCGATGATCGATCCGGCGCTCAGTTCACCCTGAATGGTCAGGTAGGCGGCCACACCCAGCGACGACGACTGAAGGATCAGGCGGAGAACCTTACCCACCGAACCGAGCGTCGTGGACACATCGGTCAGATTGCGCTGGGCATCCATGTAGTTCTGGTTGACCGCATTGAACTGGGTGAAATAGGCGGATCCAAAGCCCATGGCCTGAATGCTCTCGGCATTCCTGCGGGCTGCCTCCGACATGGCCTGTCGCTTGCCCACCAGCTCCATCACGGTCTTCGACGGCTTGCGGCTCAGCGCTTCCGTCAGAAGCGTCAGGGCGATCAACAGCACCGCGCCGGCAATGGTGATGTAGCCCAGCAGCGGGTGCAGCGCGAAGACGAAGATCATGTAGATCGGGATCCAGGGCAGATCGAACAGCGAGATCAGCGCCTGCGAGCTCACGAAGCTGCGCACGGTGTCGAGATCCCGCATGGGGGCCTGCGCCTCTGCCGGATTGCGTCCGAAAAGGGTGAGCATGCGCAAGGCATCGAAGGCGACCGGCACGAGTTCGCGGTCAAATCGCAGACCCAGTCGCGCCACGATGCGCTGGCGCAAGCCATCCAGCACGCCCTGAAAAAGGTAAAGCCCGACCGTCAGTATCGACAGACCCACGAGGGTCGGAACGGATCGGCTGGAAAGGACGCGATCATAGACCTGCAGCATGTAGAGCGAGCCGGTCAGATACAAAAGATTGATGATGCCCGAAAAGATGAAGACGCTGACGGCCGATCGCTTGATCGACGCCATGGCCCGCTGGATTGCATCGCTATGGGTGGCAGAGGCTTGCCGTGACATAATGTCCTTTCTGGTGCATCCAAATCGCACCGAACACCAGCGAAATAGCATAAATTTGAATATTGTGCAGCGTTGGGACGCCGCCCGGATTTCCACTAGTATCTACATTAGTAGAAATGCAACTATAATAAGGCAAGTTGGTTTAAATTCGGCTAAGCGACAAAAAAACGCCTGTGTTCGCAGAAGCAGATCAGCCGAGCAGGAGGACCTGGATATCGGCGACATTGGTGCCGGTGCCTCCCGTCATGACGAGATCGCCGGACGCGTCCAGCGCCGGATTGCTGTCATTGTCGGCGAGACGTGCAGCCACGTCGATGCCCGCGATGGCGCAGCGCGCCAATGTGCCGGCATCCACCACGGCACCGGCGGCCTCGGTGGGTCCGTCACGGCCATCGGTCCCGCCGCTGAGGAAGACCCACGGACGCGCAAGCGGAGCCGCCGCATCGGCCACGGCAAAGCGGAGCGCCAGCTCCTGGTTTCGGCCACCCTTGCCCCTGCCCTTCAGCACCACGACCGGTTCGCCACCGGAAATGATCGCGATCCGCCCGTCGGCGGCAAAGGAGGCCATGCGGTGGAAATCGGCAGCCGCTTCGCCCACCTCGCCTTCCAGCCATTCGTGACCGGTGAAGGCGACATAGCCGGCGGCCTCCGCCGCCGCCTTGGCTGCGTCGAGGCTCAAGCGGTTGGAGCCGATGATGCGCGAGCGGGCATGGGGAATCGGGGCAGAGAGATCCTCCGCCGGCGCCTTTTCGGCGAGATGACGGGCAATGCTCTCCGGCAGGCCCTCGACCAGTCCGTACTTGCCGAGAATCTCCATCGCCCGGGCGGCGGTGGCGCGGCTCGGCACGGTCGGGCCGGAGGCGATGATGGTGAGATCGTCGCCCGGCACGTCGGACAGCACGAGCGAGACAAGCTTTCCCCGATGCGCAAGCCGCGCGAGGCGTCCGCCCTTCAATCGCGACACCATGCTGCGGACGGTGTTGATTTCGGTGATATCGGCGCCAGACCGGATCAGGGCGGCATTGAGCGCCATCTTGTCGGCAAGCGACACGCCTTCCGCCGGCGCGCAGAGGAGCGCAGAGCCGCCGCCCGAGGTGAGAACAATGACGAGGTCACCCTCTTCGGCGGATGCGACGGCGCGCTCTATGGCCGCGGCACCCTTCATGCCGTTTTCGTCGGGTATGGGATGGCCGCCGGGCATGACGGTGACGCGATCCACCGAAGTCACGTTCTCGTAGTTCGTCAGGGCAACCGCCTCGGCAAGCTTGCTCGTCGCGAAGGGCACCGCCGCGCGGATCATCGGCACCGCAGCCTTGCCGAAGGCGACGAGGATGATCCGTCGCGCGGCTGCGATTGCTTCGGCTTCCTGACGCAACGCCTTTTCCACGGCCCCTTCCGGATCTGCCGCCCGGACCGCCGCATCGAAGAAGGCGCGGGCATCGGCGCGCAGGGCAGAGATCGTTTCGGAATGCATGACCGGTCCTGACATGGTGTGACATCGAAAGGCGGCGGAACCGTCTGCCGATTCCGCCGCCCTGCATAGTGCTTATCCTTGAACGGGATGCAACGCATCCTGCGCCGTTGCAAGGCCGGATAACGTCAGCCGGCCTTACCTTTTTGGCCTCAGGCCGCCTTCGCCCGCTGGCCGAGCACGCCGGCAATCGTCTCGCCGAAGGCAGAGGGGGTCGGCACAATGGTGACGCCCGCATCCTTGAGGATCTCCACCTTTTCCTGCGCCGATTCCCCGAAGGCGGAGATGATCGCGCCCGCATGGCCCATCTTGCGGCCCTTGGGCGCGGAGAGACCGGCAATATAGGCGATCAGCGGTTTCTTCATGTGCTGTTCGGCCCAGAGCGCGGCTTCCACTTCCTGCGGGCCGCCGATTTCGCCGATCATCACGACCGCGTCCGTTTCCGGATCCTTGTCGAAGAGTTCGAGAATGTCCTTGAAGGACGAACCGTTGATCGGATCGCCGCCGATGCCGACCGAGGTGGAGACGCCGATGCCAAGCGCCTTCATCTGGCTTGCGGCCTCATAGCCGAGCGTCCCCGAGCGGCCGACGATGCCGACGCGGCCCGGCAGGTAGATATGGCCGGGCATGATGCCGAGCAGCGCCTGACCGGGGGTTATCATGCCCGCGCAGTTCGGGCCAATCAGCCGCATGCGGTCCTCGTAGCGGTAGCGGCGCATGTAGCGCTTCACCCGGATCATGTCCTGGCTCGGAATGCCGTCGGTGATGCAGACGCAAAGCTTGATGCCCGCATCGGCCGCTTCCATGATCGAGTCGGCGGCAAAGGGCGGCGGCACGAAGACGATGGAGGTATCCGCGCCGGTTTCCTTGACGGCGCCCTTCACCG
This sequence comes from Gellertiella sp. DMC107, assembly GCF_056313605.1. NCBI lineage: Bacteria > Pseudomonadati > Pseudomonadota > Alphaproteobacteria > Hyphomicrobiales > Rhizobiaceae > Gellertiella > Gellertiella sp. DMC107. The sequence continues at coordinate 122,756 of NZ_JBQUZZ010000005.1, forward strand.
TGTTGAAGACCGGCAGGCCGAGATGGGTCTGGCCACCCTTGCCGGGTGTCACGCCGCCGACGACATTGGTGCCGTATTTGCGCATGTCCTCGGCGTGGAAGCTGCCGATCTTGCCAGTGAAGCCCTGGACGATGACGCGGTTCTTGCTGTTCAGGAGAATGGTCATGGCTCGCCTCCTCAGGCTGCGGTCTTGGTGACGGATTTCCAGATGGACACGGCCTTTTCGGCCGCTTCGGCGAGCGTGTCGGCGACTTCGATCTTCTCGCCCGACTCGGCGAGGATGCGCTTGCCCTCCTCCACATTGGTGCCGGCAAGGCGAACCACCAGCGGCACGGGCACGCCCACTTCGCGGATCGCCTTCACCACGCCCTCGGCCACCCAGTCGCAACGATTGATGCCTGCGAAGATGTTGACGAGGATGGTCTCGACATTCTTGTCCGCCAGCACGGCGCGAAAACTTTTCGCCACACGCTCCGGCGAGGCGCCGCCGCCGATATCGAGGAAGTTCGCCGGCTCGCCGCCCGCGATCTTGATCATGTCCATGGTCGCCATGGCCAGCCCCGCCCCGTTGATGATGCAGCCGATCCGCCCATCGAGGCCGACATAGGACAGGCCACGATCCGAGGCGAAGGTTTCGCGCGGGTCTTCCTGGCTCTTGTCGCGCATTTCGGAAATATGGGCGCGGCGGAAGAGCGCGTTGTCGTCGAAGGACATTTTCGCATCGAGCGCCATCAGGCGGCCGTCGCGGGTGACGACCAGCGGATTGATTTCCAGCATGGAGGCGTCGAGTTCGCTGAAGGCCTTGTAGCAGCCGATGATGGTCTGCACGGCCTTGCCGATCATGGCATTGTCGAGCCCGAGGCCGAAGGCGATCTCGCGCGCCTGAAACTCCATCATGCCGGCACCGGGATCGACCACCGCGCGGATGATGCTGTCCGGTTCCTTGTCGGCGATTTCCTCGATCTCCATGCCGCCGGAGCCGGAGGCGACGATCATGACGCGCTCTTCCTTGCGGTCGAGTACGAAGCCGAGATAAAGCTCGCGGACGATGTCCACGCCCTCTTCCACGTAGAGACGGGAGACGAGCTTGCCGCGCGGGCCGGTCTGGTGCGTGACGAGGCGACGTCCGAGCATGTGTTCGGCGGCATCGGAAATCTCGCTGTCAGAGCGGCAGACGCGGATGCCACCGGCCTTGCCGCGGGCGCCGGAATGGATCTGCGCCTTCACCACCCAGGTGTTGCCGCCGATCTCGCTGGCGCGATAGGCCGCCTGTTCCGGGCTGTAGGCAAGCCCGCCGCGCGGGATCTCGATATGGTAGCGGGCAAGGATTTCCTTGGCCTGATATTCATGAATGTCCATGATTGTCTCCTCCCTGTCCGTTGCCTTATTCCGCTGCAATCGCCTGGCTTGCCGCGCGGATCGCATCCGCCGTGGCAATCACGTTCTTCGCCATGCGCTCGGACGCGGCATCGATCATCTTGCCGTCGAGCGATGCCGCGCCCTTGCCCTGCGCTTCCGCTTCCTTCAGCGCGGAAATGATGCGCTCCGCCTTGGTGACTTCCGCCGGCAGCGGCGAGAAGACCTCGTTGGCGAGCGTGATCTGGGACGGATGGATCGCCCATTTGCCCTCGATGCCAAGGGCTGCGGCCCGCCGCGCGGCGGCCTTGTAGCCTTCCGGATCGGAGAAATCGCCGAAGGGACCGTCGATCGGACGAAGGCCGTAGGCGCGGCACGCAACCGTCATGCGCGACAGAGCGAAATGCCACTGGTCCCCCGGATAATCGGGGTTCAGCCCGCCGATATTGACGGTGCGCGCCTTGTTGAAGGCGGCATAGTCAGCAACCCCGAAATGCAGGGCCTCCAGCCGGTGCGGATAGGCGGCAATCGCCTCCACATTGGCCATGCCCAGCGCCGTTTCGATCAGCGCTTCCAGACCGACGCGGTTCCTGTAGCCCTTCGCCATCTCGATCTGGTTGCACAAGGCATCGACCATGTAGAGATCGGCGGGCACGCCCACCTTCGGTACCAAGATCGTATCCAGCTTGTCGCCGGCCTGTTCCATCACGTCGACCACGTCGCGGTACATGTAATGGGTGTCGAGGCCGTTGATGCGCACGGAAACGGTCTTGCCCCGGCCGCGCCAGTCGATTTCGTTCAGCGCGCGGATGATGTTGGCACGGGCGCGCTCCTTGTCCGGCGGCGCCACGGCATCCTCGATATCGAGGAAGACATAATCGGCGGCGGAATTCGCGGCCTTGGCAATCATCTCCTCGTTCGAACCGGGGACGGCGAGTTCGGAGCGCTGGACGCGCAGCTTGCGCAGATGGTGGATGGTATGGCTCATGATCCCGTCTCCCTTCAGGCGGCTTCGGCGAGGCTGGCGCGGTCGCGGAAACAATCCACGGCTGCACCGACCCCGGAGCCCGGCTTCAGCTTCACGCCGCAATCCAGCATGGTCATTTCGGCCGCCGACAGCGCGGAGCAGACCATGACCTCGTTCAGCGAACCCAGGTGGCCGATGCGGAAGACCTTGCCGGCGACCTTGTTGAGGCCGGCGCCGAAGGCGGTGTTGTATTTGACCAGCCCGTGGCGGACGACCTTGGCGCCATCGATGCCCTCCGGCAGCACGATGGCCGAGACCGTATCGGAGTACCACTTCGGCTCCTTGGCGCAGAGCTTCAGCCCCCAGGCATGGACGGCCGCGCGGACGCCCTCGGCCAACCGGTGGTGGCGGGCGATGATGGTGTCCAGCCCCTCTTCGGCAATGAGGTTCAGCGAGGCGCGCAACCCGCGCAGCAGCTGGGTCGGCGGCGTATAGGGGAAGTAGCCGAGATCATTGGTCTTGATCATGTCCTCGAAGGAGAAATAGCAGCGCATGTGCCGGGCGGTCTTGGCGGCCTCGAGCGCCTTCTTCGACACCGAGAGGAAACCGAGGCCGGCGGGCAGCATGAAGCCCTTCTGCGAACCGGAAACCGCGCAATCCACGCCCCAGTCTTCCTGCCGGAACTCGATGGAACCGATGGAAGAGACGCCATCGACGAAGAGCAAAGCCGGATGCTTCGCCGCATCGAGCGCGCGGCGGACGGCGGCGACATCCGAGGTCACGCCGGTTGCGGTCTCGTTCTGCGTGACGAAGACGGCCTTGATGCGATGTTCGCGGTCGGCCATCAGCTTTTCGGCATAGTGCTCCACCGGCACGCCCGTGCCCCAGTCGCAATCGATCACATCCACGTCGAAGCCGAGCCGTTCCGCCATGTCCACCCAGAGTAGCGAGAACTGGCCGAAGCGGGACATCAGCACCCGGTCGCCGGGCGAGAGCACGTTGGTCATCGCCGATTCCCAGGCGCCGGTGCCGGAAGAGGGGAAGACGAAGACGCGGCCGGTCTCGTTGCGGAAGACCTTCTTCAGATCCTCGAAGATCGGCAGGGTGAGTTCCGGAAAGGTCGAGGCGCGCATGTCCTCCATCGGCAGGTTCATCGCCTGACGAACCGCTTCCGGCACATTGGTGGGACCGGGAATGAAGAGATGGTTATAGCCTGCCATGAAATTTCCTCCGCTGAACTCACCGCCGCCTCGAACCGGAGCGGCAATCGTTAACGGAACCTTCCCCGGCGGGACGGTCTTCAACAACACTCCCTCGGGCAGAAACTGAACGACATCAGGGGAACGGCTCGGGTGGGGCGCAGCCTACCCGATGGGCGAAAGCGAACATTTGACGAAGCAAGGAAATTTCCTTACATTAGCAGAAAAGGAGTTTCCTTATGGCAATCCTCAGGAAAATCAGCACCATCACCGACAAGGGGCAGACCACCGTACCGAAGCCGGTTCGGGAGGCGCTCGGCATCGGCACGGGCGACCGCGTGGTATTCGTGATCGACGAGAACCGCCGGGTGGTTCTGGAGCGGGCGGAAACAGCGGATGAGGACCCTGTCATTTCGGGGTTTCTCGATTTCCTTGCGCAAGACATGGAACGCAATCCGGCCGGTTCCATACGCCCCATGCCCGAACCGCTTCGCAGACGAATGGCTGCCGTCGCCAGCCATGATATCGACCTCGATGCACCCATCGAGGGGGACGTCGATCTCTGACGATGACCACTGCGAAAGGCTGGACAATCCGGTTTCATCCTCTGCTCATCGAGCAGTTGGAGCGGCTTTCGCTGGCCGTCGAGAAAGAGAAGGCTAAAGATCCCAATCGTTACGGCCAGAGCGCCAACGCCAAGCTTCTCCAGGCGATCAACCACCTGATCTTCGAGAGAATCCCGTCCGATCCATCGTCAGCCGAATACCGGCAGGGGGGGACGCTGGGTGGTGCGCGAAAGCACTGGTTTCGCGCCAAGTTCGGAAACCAGCGCTTTCGCCTGTTCTTCCGCTACAGTTCCGCGAGCCGGGTGATCATTTTTGCCTGGGTGAATGACGCAAACACGCTTCGTGCCTATGGCTCTCGGACCGATGCCTATGCGGTCTTCCGTTCGATGCTGGACAACGGGCACCCGCCCGATGACTGGAATGCCCTGCTCCAGCAGACACGCCCACCGGAGGGGAACGATTGACGGCCTTTATCCCCGTCGCCGTTGCTCGGTGGCGAAGAGCGAGACGGCCATGGCGCGGTTGCGCACCTCCAGCTTGTCGTAGAGATTCTTGAGGTGGTACTTCACCGTATTTTCGGAAATGCCGGTGCGGGTGGCGATCTGGGTGTTGGTCCAGCCGTCGCCCAGCATGCCCAGAAGCTCGCGCTCGCGCTGGGTGAGGCGGGCGAGCGGCGATTCCGCCACCTTGTTGAGCGCCGCATAGGGAATGCAGATGCGGCCCCGGGCCACCGCCTGGAAGGTCGTGAAGAGGATCGAGGGATCTTCGAACTGGTAGCAGAGGCCGTGCACCCCGAGCCGCACCGCCTCAGCCACGACGACAGGATTGTTCTGGTCCGCGAAGATCACGATGCGCGGAGACAATCCCAGCCGGGCAATCTCGGCGACGATCTCCGGCGCATCGGCGCCGTCGAGCGACCAGCCCAGCAGCAGGAAATCGGGCAGACGTTCGGTGAGCGCATGGTAAAGATCGGCCGGCGCACGCACATGGCCGTAAACCGCATAGTCGCCCTGACGGTCGAAAAGCTCGCGCAGGGCCGAGACCACCAGTGGATTGCGCTCGGCAACGAGCACTTCCTGGGGCACATGGTTTCCCGGCCTGTCGATCATTGCGGTCCCCCAGACGAGCCGCAAAAATATTCTCCGGAACCGCCACGCCTCCAGGGCTGACGATTCAGGCGAAATTCCTGCGGTTTCCTTCCGTGACGACGCCGGCCCTGCCTCAGGCACAACCCGAAACAGCCTCCTCCCGGCATCCCTTCCCGAAAAGCTACCATCGGGGGCGGAAGCAATCCCGTGCGGAAAGCGACGCGCCTTTGCCTGTTCGAACATACCGGGGAAGACAAAATGCCGCGCAAGGGCCTTTCTTCGAAATATTTTACCAATCGGTAGAAATATTGCGGCCTATTTCAAAAGCGCTTTCAGGTCCGCTGCGGGATCGGTGACGAGCGTCTTGTCCGGGGTGATTCCAAGCTCGATCATGCGCTTGGCCACCACATAGGCACGGGCATCGTTGATGGCGTCGCAGGCAATCAGCGTGCCTTCCCGGAAATACCAGATGGAACGGGAATCGTCCTTGAGACCGGGGCGAATGACGGTTTCGTCATAGCCGAGATTAAAGCCGGCGATCTGCAGCTTGACCTCGTACTGATCGGACCAGAACCAGGGCTTGGCCTCATAGGGCTCGTTGCCACCAGCCATGACGGCAGCGGCGGCTTCGGCCTGATCGATGGCGTTCTGCACCGATTCGAGGCGGATGCGGTTGCCCTTCCAGGGCAGGACCGTGCAGTCGCCGGCTGCATAGATCGAGGGATCGGCGGTGCGGGCAAACGCATCCACCACAATGCCATTGGCGGTTTCCAGGCCGGCTGCGGCGGCAAGCTGGTCGTTGGCTGTGACACCGATACCGGCAATCACGATATCGACCGGAATGGTGCGACCGTCGGAAAGCTCCGCGCCGCTCACATGGCCGTCGGTGCCAAGCAAGGTCTTCAAACCGGTGTTTTCGAGAACGGTCACCCCTTCGGATTCATGGATCTCCCGCATGATGCGGGCGGTTTCCGGGGCCGCGACGCGCTGGAGGATGCGGGGCGCCATTTCGATGACCGTGACCTCGAGGCCGAGCTTGCGGGCAACGGCTGCCGCTTCCAGCCCGATATAGCCGCCGCCGATGACGAGCAGACGGCGTCCGGCCTGCATCTCCCCCGCCAGCCGGTCGGCATCGGCCTTGGAGCGCATGGTATAAATCCCGGCAAGATCGCCGCCGGCAGCCGCCGGCAGACGGCGGGGCGTGGCACCGGTCACCAGCGCCAGCGTTTCGTAGGAGAGCCGTTCGCCATCCTGCAGAAGCACGGCCTTGCCCTCACGGTCGATCCGGTCGACGGTAACCCCGAGCCGGATATCGATGGCGTTTTCGGCATACCAGCTTTCCGGACGGAACAGCAGGCGGTCGAAATCCATCTCGCCGAGCAGATATTTCTTGGAAAGCGGCGGACGCTGATAGGGATGCACCGCCTCGTCGCCTAGAATGAGGATTTCCCGCTCGTCCTTGAGGCTGCGCAGCTTGGCTGCCATTGCAAAGGCGGCCTGTCCCGCGCCCACGATCACCAGTCTGCCTGCCACGCGTCTCTCCCCCGTTCGGCCCGTCGAGCGGCCCCCGCCATGCCGGCAGACCGCGCTTGTTTGCGCAAGGGGTAATGCTTCGTCTCACACCCGTCAACCGCACGCCGGCGGCGGCGGGCGACGCCGGAGTGGCCCCAAGGGATCAGGGCTGCTCGCCGGGCAGGCGGGAAAGGGCCGCAGCCGTCTCCGCATTCAGCGCGCCATCGGTGGCGCCGGTGTAGAGGCCCCGCCCCTCCAGAAACACCTGCAATTGCCGCACGACGTCGACCGAGAAATCCTCGGGCCGGGTCAAAAGCTGGTCCAGCGTATCCTGATTGCCGGCCATGATGGCGCGGGCCAGCCAGTAGGCGGCCTCTTTGGGATTGGCCTCGGTGCCGAAGCCGAATTCGTAGAGATTGGCCAGATTGGCCATGGCGGTCGGGTTCCCCGCATCCGCCGCACGACCGTAGAGATCGAAGGCGCGCGCATAGTCCTGCTCTCCGCCCTCGCCGGCCTCATAGAGGCGGCCGAGATTGGTCATCGCATCGATCTGCTGTGCATCGGCGGCCTTGGCGTACCATTCCCGCGCCTTCGCGAAATCGGCGGCGGTACCGATGCCCTGCTCATAGGCATAGCCGAGCGCTGCCATGGAATCCGCATCCCCGAGAGCCGAAGCCTTCTCCAGCCAGCCGAGCGAGGCCTTGCCGTCCACGGGCACGCCGGCCCCGTCGCGCAGCATGATCGCCAGGTCGTACATGGCGACCGCATGGCCCTGGGCAGCGGCTTTTTCCAGCCAGCGCACCGCCTTCGGTCCATCGGCCACGAGGCCGCCTCGACCTTCCCGATAGATCAGGCCGAGGGAATATTGGGCTAGGCTGTTGCCCTCCCCCGCCGCGGCCTCCAGCAGGGCGAGCCCCCGTGGCATGTCGGCAGGTTCCAGCGTCGCCTCGATGAAGAACCAGGCCAGATTGGCCTTTCCATAGGCGTTGCCGCCGCTTGCCGCCTGCTCGAAGAAGCGCCTTGCAAGCGTCAGGTCGCCACGGGCCTGATAGGCCCGTCCGGTGAGATCGGCCAGCATGGGATCGGCAGGGTCGGCAAGCCGCGCCGCATCGCAGGCGCGAATGGCCGCGTCGGGCTCGATCTCGTCGAGGGCGACCCCCGCATAGGCGGGCGGAGCGTAGGGCTCGCCTGCGAGCCGATAGCATTCAGCCGAATCCACCAGACCGGGCGCCCCGATGGTTGGATCGCGTGTCGCGGCTGCCCGGGCGGCCATCGGAAAACAGGCCAGCAGAAGCATCGCCCCCGGCATGACCAGACGGAGCGCCGTGCTGCGCGATTGCGGGCGGAAAACGGGCATAAGCGACTCAACCAAGAAAACCACCGGCCAGCCATGACCGATTTGCCCCATGACGGGAAAGGGTGACCGGCGGCAAAGGGCCAATTGGTCACATGTTTATCCAAGCGCCTTGCACCGGTCTGGCGGAACGGACCGGTCTCTGGTCAAGAACGCAAAAATGGAATATCCGTTTCATCCGTGGAATTTTCATGGCATGAAAGGCGCGACAGAATGGCAGAGAGCCTGATTGGGGTGGTACCGCGCGATTTCGACAGTCTGCGCGCGGCCATCATCGAGCGGCAGGACCAGATGCCGAAGCGCCTGGCGCAGGTGGCCGCCTTTGCGCTAGCCAATCCCGACGATATCGCCTTCGGCACGGCCGCCAGCATTGCGGCGACGGCGGATGTGCAGCCTTCCACCCTCGTCCGGCTTGCCCATCACCTCGGTTATGCGGGCTTTTCCGATCTGCAGACCATTTTTCGCGGCCGCCTCAGGGAACGCAACAGCTCCTACGAGGAGCGGCTGATTTCGCTGGAACAATCGGAGACGGGTGGCGCCGATGCGGCGGTTCTGAATGGCTTCCTGACCGCCGCCATGCAGTCGCTCAGCCGTCTCTCGCAACAATTGCCGGCAGAGACCTTCTCGAAAGCCGTGGAAATCCTCGCCGGCGCAGACACCATCTACCTGCTCGGCAAACGGCGCTCCTATCCGCTGGCCGCGCACATGTCCTATGCCTTTTCGAAACTCGGGATCCGCCACCAGCTCGTTGCCTCTCCGAACGGGGTCGATGCGGAAACCATCCAGTTCGCGACCGCGCGCGACGCCGCTCTTGCCATCAGCTTTTCTCCCTATGCCCCCGAAACCATCCGCCATACGGAGGCGATGCAGACGAGCCGCACGCCGGTGGTGGCGCTGACCGATTCGCCCTTCTCGCCGCTGGCGCGCGCTTCGGACTGCTGGTTCGAAGTCTCCGAGGCGGATTTCTCCGGCTTCCGCTCCATCTCCGCCTCCATGGCGCTCTGCATGGCGCTGCCGGTCGCGATTGCAGAGAAGCGGCGGCACAAAAAGAGCGCGAAACAGAAAATGGAATGAACGTTCCATATTGACTTGAAAACAGAATGCATGTTTCAGTAAGGGCCTATTCGGAATGCGGCGACGCATCCGCTTTTGCCATCCGGACTGGGGGACTCATGACCAGCGCGCGCTTCAAGGACAATGCGACACTCGACGTCATCACGATCGGCCGCTCTTCGGTCGATCTTTATGGCCAGCAGACCGGGTCGCGGCTGGAAGACATCGCTTCCTTCGCCAAATCCGTCGGCGGCTGCCCGGCCAATATCGCCATCGGCACGGCCCGGCTGGGGCTGAAATCGGCGCTGATCACCCGCGTCGGCGACGAACAGATGGGCAATTTCATCCGCGAGCAGATGGATCGCGAAGGTGTCGATACGCATGGCATCGTGGTGGATCCCGAGCGCCTGACCGCTCTGGTCATCCTCTCGGTCGAGAACGACAAGACCTTTCCGCTGATCTTCTACCGCGAGAACTGCGCCGACATGGCGCTGACGGAAGACGACATCGACGAGGATTTCATCAAGTCCTCAAAGGCGGTGCTGGTGTCTGGCACGCATTTTTCGAAGCCCGGCCCGGATGGGGCGCAGCGCAAGGCCATGCGCATTGCCCGCGAAAACGGCGGCAAGGTGATCTTCGACATCGACTACCGCCCCAACCTCTGGGGTCTTGCCGGTCATCGCGCCGGCGAGGAGCGCTACATTGCCTCCGACAAGGTTTCCGCCCATCTGAAGACCGTGCTGCCGCAGTGCGACCTGATTGTCGGCACGGAAGAAGAGGTGCTGATTGCGTCCGGCGAGAGCGACCTGCTCGCCGCACTGAAAACCATCCGTTCGCTTTCCGATGCCACGATCGTGCTGAAGCGCGGGCCGATGGGCTGCATCGTCTATGAAGGGGAGATCACCGACAATCTGGAAGACGGCATCGTTGGCAAGGGCTTCCCCATCGAGGTCTATAATGTGCTCGGCGCCGGCGACAGCTTCATGTCCGGCCTGCTCTCCGGCTGGCTGAAGGGCCGCGACTGGAAGGATGCGGCGACCCGGGCGAATGCCTGCGGGGCCTTTGCCGTTTCCCGCCTGCTCTGCTCGCCGGAGATCCCGACTGCGGAGGAGCTGGAATTCTTCCTCAAGAACGGTTCGCGCGAGCATGCATTGCGCAAGGACGAGGCGCTGAACCATGTGCACTGGGCCACCACCCGTCGCAAGGAGATCCCGCTGCTGATGGCGCTTGCCATCGATCACCGCTCGCAGTTGACGAGCGTGGCGGACGAATTGAAGGTGCCGCACAAGAAGATCAACCAGTTCAAGCGGCTCGCCGTGGCCGCCGCCGCCCGGGTGGCGCAGGGCCGCGAAGGCTATGGCATGCTGATTGACGAGCGGTTCGGCCGCGAGGCTTTCTTCGATGCGGCGCAGAAGAATTTCAGCTGGATCGGCCGGCCGGTCGAACTGCCGGGTTCGCGCCCGCTGCGCTACGAATTCAGCCAGGACATGGGCTCCCAGCTGGTTGAATGGCCGGTGGATCACTGCATCAAGGCGCTCTGCTTCTACCATCCCGCCGATCCGGAGGCGTTGAAGAAGGAGCAGCAGGAGAAACTGCGCTCGCTGTTCGAGGCCGCCCGCAAGGTGGGCCGCGAGTTGCTGATCGAAATCATCGCCGGCAAGAACGGACCGCTCGACGACCGGACGATTTCCACCGCGATCGCCGAACTTTATGCGCTCGGCATCAAGCCGGACTGGTGGAAGCTGGAGCCGCAGGCTTCGCCGGAGGCCTGGAAGAATATCGAGGCGGAAATTGCCCGGAACGATCCCTATTGCCGCGGCATCGTGCTGCTCGGCCTCGAAGCGCCGGCTGCCGAGCTCGAGAAAGCCTTCCGCGCCACGCTGGTCGCGCCCATGGTCAAGGGCTTTGCCGTTGGCCGCACCATCTTTGCCCATTCCGCCCGCCAGTGGCTGGCTGGCGCCATGACCGACGAACAGGCCATTGCCGATATGGCAGCGCGCTTCAGCGAGCTGACCGGCGCCTGGCTGAAGACGCGCGGTCTCTAACGAAAACAGACGGGAGGAATTCCATGGCCAAGACGATCCGCCTGACGATGGCTCAGGCCCTCGTGCACTTCATGAAGAACCAGAAGACCGTGATCGATGGCAGGACCGTGCCGATCTTCGGCGGTGTCTGGGCGATCTTCGGCCACGGCAACGTGGCCGGCATCGGCGAGGCGCTCTACCAGGTGCGCGAGGAGCTACCGACCTTCCGCGCCCATAACGAGCAGGGCATGGCCCATGCGGCGATTGCCTATACGAAGTCGCTGTTCCGCAGCCGCTTCATGGCCTGCACCACCTCCATCGGCCCCGGCGCGCTGAACATGGTGACGGCGGCGGGCGTTGCGCATGTGAACCGCTTGCCGGTGCTGTTCCTGCCCGGCGACGTCTTCGCCAATCGCGCGCCCGATCCGGTGCTGCAGCAGATCGAGGATTTCGGCGACGGCACGGTTTCGGCCAATGATGCCTTCCGCGCCGTCTCGCGCTATTTCGACCGCATCACCCGCCCCGAGCAGATCATGCCGGCGCTGAAGCGCGCCATGCAGGTGCTGACCGACCCGATCGATTGCGGCCCGGTGACGCTTTCGCTGTGCCAGGACACGCAGGCCGAAGCCTTCGATTATCCGGAAAGCTTCTTCGAGGAGAAGGTCTGGACGCTCCGCCGTCCGCGTCCGGATGCGGATGAGCTGGCAGACGCGATTGCCGCGATCCGTGCCGCCACGAAGCCGGTCATCATCGCCGGGGGCGGCGTTCTCTATTCGAAGGCGACGGACGTTCTGAAGCAGTTCGTCGAGACCCACGAGATACCCGTGGTCTTCACCCAGGCGGGCAAGTCGGCGCTGCCGGACGATCATCGCCTCGCGCTCGGCTCGGTCGGCGTCACCGGGACGTCTGCGGCCAATGCGATCACCGAACAGGCCGATCTGGTGCTCGCCATCGGCACCAGAATGCAGGATTTCACCACCGGTTCCTGGGCGCTCTTCAAGGACGAGGGTGTCAAGATCGTCGGTCTCAACACCGTGGCCTTCGATGCGGCCAAGCATGCGACGCTGACGCTGGTTGCCGATGCCCGCGAGGGCCTGAAGGAGCTGGCCTGCGGTCTCGACGGCTGGAAGACCCCGAAGGCGCATGTGGATCGCGCCGCATCCGAAAAGGCGACGTGGGAGGAAGCCGCCGCGCGCGCCCTCTCCCCGAGCCGAAACGACCTGCCCTCCGATGCCGACGTGATCGGGGCTGTCGCCCGGACGCTCGGCGGTGAAAACTCCGTGCTGGTCTGCGCCGCCGGCGGCCTGCCGGGCGAGCTGCACAAGCTCTGGCCAGCGACTGCGCCCGGCAGCTATCACATGGAATATGGCTTCTCCTGCATGGGCTACGAAGTGGCCGGCGGCCTGGGCGTCAAGATGGCGAACCCTAAGAAGGACGTCACCGTCATGGTCGGCGACGGCTCCTACATGATGATGAATTCGGAGCTTTCCACCTCGGTCATGCTCGGCCTCAAGATCAACATCGTGCTGCTCGACAATCGCGGCTATGGCTGCATCAACCGGCTGCAGATGGGCACCGGCGGGGCCAACTTCAACAATCTCCTGAAGGATGCCCGCATCGAGATGATGCCCGATATCGACTTCCGCAAGCATGCGGAAAGCATGGGCGCGATTGCCGTGAAGGTCTCCTCCATCGATGAACTGGAAAAGGCGATCCTTGCTTCGCGCAACAATGATCGTACCTCCGTCTTCGTCATCGACACCGACCCGCTGGTGACGACGAAGGAAGGCGGGCACTGGTGGGATGTGGCCGTGCCGGAGGTTTCCCCCCGGAGCGAGGTCAATGCCGCCTATGCCAACTATATCGAAAACCGCAAGAACCAGCGCTGAAGCGCGCTTCTCTCAAGGACTGATACGACCATGATCCGTTACGGAACCAATCCCATTGCCTGGTCCAATGACGACGACCGCTCCATCGGCGCTCATCTTACGCTCGAAGATTGCCTTTCCGATTGCGAGAAAATCGGCTTCGACGGCATCGAAAAGGGCCACAAGCTGCCGACCGACGCGGACGAGCTTCGCGCGGTGCTTTCGGCCCACAAGCTGGCCTTCGTGTCCGGCTGGCACTCCACCAACCTGCTCGTTCATTCCGTCGAAGAGGAAAAGAAGGCGATCCAGCCGCATCTGGATCTCCTGAAATCGCAGGGCTGCAAGGTCTGCATCGTCTGCGAAACGTCCAACGCGATCCATGGCGACGATTCTAAGCCGCTCGCCGAGAAGCCCGTTCTCCCCGCAGAGCGCTGGGCAAAGTTCGGTGCTGACCTCGAAGCGATTGCCGCATACTGCGCCTCGCAGGGCATCGATCTTGTCTATCACCATCACATGGGCTCGATTGTCGAGACGGGCGAAGAAATCGATCTCCTGATGAAGCATACCGGCCCGGCCACGAAGCTGCTGCTCGATACCGGTCACGCCTGGTTCGGCGGGACCGATCCGGTACGCCTCGCCCGCGACTACATGCATCGCGTGCGCCACATCCACTGCAAGAACGTGCGTCCCGCCGTGCGCGCCATCGTCGAGAGCGAGCGCCTTTCCTTCCTGGAAGGCGTGCGCCGGGGCGTTTTCACGGTTCCGGGCGATCCGGAAGGCGGCGTCGATTTCGTGCCGGTCCTGAAAATTGCGGCCGAGCATGGCTATCAGGGCTGGCTGGTGATCGAAGCCGAGCAGGACCCGCTGGTGCGCAATCCCTTCGAATATCAGTCGATGGGCTTCAAGGCGCTCAAGGCCTATGCGAAGGAAGCCGGGCTGGATCGTTAAGGCCTCTTATCACCTCAGCACTTATTGGACGATCTCGGGAGAACCCACCATGTCGAAGCTGCATCGGAAGCAAGAGGGCACCTCTGGCCGCGTCATCCACGTCACCCCGCAAAATGCGGGCTGGACCTATGTCGGCTTCGACCTCCACAAGCTGAAGGTCGGTGAGAGTGCTGCGGAAGAAACCGGGATCAACGAAGTCTGCCTCGTCTTCGTTTCCGGCAAGGGCAAGGTGACGGCGGGAACGCAGAATTTCGGCGTCATCGGCAAGCGCATGTCGCCCTTCGAGGGCTTGCCGGCGGCGGTCTATATCCCCGCCGGTTCCCGCTGGGCCGTGACGGCGGAAACGGATGTGGAACTCGCCGTCTGTTCGGCTCCCGGCGAAGGGGGACGCCTTCCGGCCCGGGTGATCCCCGAGGACGAACTCGGCCAGGAAGTGCGCGGCAAGGGCAACAATGTCCGCCACGTCACCAATATCCTGCCCGAGGGACGGCCGGCGGAATCCCTGCTGGTCGTGGAAGTCATCACGCCAGCCGGCAACACCTCGTCCTATCCGCCACACAAGCACGATCAGGACGCCCTGCCGAACGAAAGCTTCCTCGAGGAAACCTATTACCACCGCATCAACCCGCCGCAGGGTTTTGCCTTCCAGCGGGTCTATACGGACGACCGCTCGCTCGACGAGGCCATGGCGGTGGAAGACGGTGATGTGACGCTGGTGCCGAAGGGCTACCACCCCTGCGCCACCATCCACGGCTATGACCTCTATTATCTCAATGTCATGGCCGGCCCCAAGCGCACCTGGAAGTTCCACAATGCCAAAGAGCACGAGTGGCTGCTGAAGTGACAGGACAAAGGCGAGCGCCCCTCCAAACGAGGGGCGCTCGATTGACTGGTTTCTAAGCCGCCACAGGCAGCGCCCCATATTTCCAGCCGGTCGTGCCCGCCCGGCGGCGGAGCAGGATCGCGCCGAGGAGCAGCATGGCGATGTCTGCCGTGGGCGGGGCGAGCCAGATGCCGGTTTCTCCGAAGAGAAGCGGCAGCAGGAAGGCAAAGGGAATGCTGAAGAGATAGGGCCGCGCCAACCCGAAGGCGGCGGCGTGTCGGGCATCCCCGAGCGCCTGGAAATAGCCCGACAGCATGACGGCAACGCCGACGATGGCATAGACCGCGACCATCAGCGGCAGGATGCGGGCCGTTTCCGCGATTACGGCGGGGTCGCTGACAAAGAGCCGGCCAATACCGCCCGAGAATATCAGGATCACGACCTCCACCAGCGTGCAGTAGACCAGCGCCACACCAAGCGCATGCTTGAGCGCCGCGCCCACCCGATCCATCTGCCGCGCACCGAAATTGTTGCCGGCGATGGTCTGCAGTGCGGCACTCACCCCCATCAAAGGAAGATAGGCGAAGGTGAGGATGCGCGTCGCGATGCCATAGGCGGCGACCGTGACCGCGTGATGGCTGGTGGACCAGAGCGCGATATTGGCGATGACCGCGGCAGATGTCAGCGAAACCCCGATAAAGCCGAGGCTGGACGGGGCCCCGAGCCCGAGGATTTCCTTCCAGGCGAAGCGAAACGGCGCCCGAACCGGCCGGAGCGCGCTCGTATCCCGCAGACGGTAGACGACGACGGCGGACAGGCAGAGCACCTGCGCCAGCACCGTTCCCAGCGCGGAACCGGCGACGCCCAGATGAAAGACGGCGAGCAGCACCCAGTTGAAGCCGATATTGAGCACCGAGGCGGCCACCGTCGCCACGCTCATGAAGGCCATCCGCCCCTCGCATCTCAGCGCATCGAGATGCAGCGACAGGAGGAAGGATATGGGCGAAGCGGTGATCATGATGCCCAGGAAGCGCCGGGCATGACCGGCCACCGCATGGTCGCCGTCGGAGGCCCATTCGATCAGGGCGGGACCGGCCAGCCAGTAGAGCGCGGCTGCGGTCAGCGAAACTGCGAGGGCCAGCCCATGCGCGCTGAAGAACAGGCGACCGGCCCGCTCCCGGTCGCCGGCACCCAGAGCGCGGGCCACCAGGCTTGCCATGCCGCTCGCCACCAGCGATTGCAGCGCCACCATCAGCATGGATACGGGAAAGATGAGGGTGACGGCAGACAGCGCATCGGCCCCCGCATAGAGACCGATGAAGCCCGCATCCACCACCACATAAAGGCCGGATACCGCCATGATCAGAATGATCGGCGCGGCGGTGCGCAGGAATAGCCGGCCCATGGACCCCTGCAGGAAGAGATTATCGACAGACATGAAAGGATGCTCCGGGGAAAGAGCTGGCCGGGCGGCCAGCCCTTTTCCATTCAAGGGCTGATGACGAGATGGGGAATGCCGTTGGAGGTACGCTGCGGGGAGATACCCCGGCTGTTCACGGTCGCATGCACGCGCTGGCGGAAAGCGGAGAAGCTTTCGAAGGTCACCACGTCCACCGGCGTGTCGAAATGGATCGCCAGACGCACGTGCTCGCCATCCGGCAATGCCGTCACGGCACGGATCGTCCCCGTGAACGGCTGGTCGAGATAGCGGCCGCCGATGGTGCCGCCCACCGCATAGGTGTGGCCGGAATTCGCGCCAGCCGGCCGCTTCAGCTCGGCGGCGGAGAGCGTATTCCAGTCGCGAAAGCCGTGCTGCTGGGCAACGAGCTCCAGCGCCTGGCCATGGGACAGGCTGCGCCCCTCGACGGCCAGCGCCTCGCGCAGTCTTTTCGCCTGCTGCTTGTAGGATTGAATCGCCTCGGCAGGCGAGCAGTTCTTGCCATGGGTCATGGTCGTGCCTTTCCAAAGGAACATGCCGGTCAGATATACGGGGGTCCGCTTTGCCAGTAGCGAGGCATGCTGCCCGAGGGCGGGATCATGACTTCGGAAAATGCGAGGGCTTCACCATGGCCTTGTGGCCTGCGGACGGCGGGTGCCTCGAACCGTGCCTCTTTATGCGCAGGCTTTGATCCGCTGTCAATCGGCCCTTCCCGCTTTGATACGGCAAGGGTGGCGCAATGCGGGATCGCTTATAATGTGAAACAGTCGCTAAACGAAGTTTCCATTATTTCCCCCTATTCTGGGCGAAAAGATCGAAGGGAGGCCTTTATGTCTCTGCCAACACAGGATCTCACGAGCCACCGGGCGGAATCGCCCGACAAGGCATTTCAGAGCTTTTCGCTGCATCGGCCCGGAAAGATCATCTTCGTCGGCCATCATCTCAGCACCTCGAACCATATTCGCTGCATCATCAAGAAGATCTCCCAATATGGTGCCGAGCTGGAAGTGGTGCCGGGCCAGCAGATCCCGAAGAACTTCTTCCTCGAAATTCTCGGCATCCATGACGAAATCGGCTGCACGCTGATGCGCCGGCAGGAGGAGGTCGTCACCGTCGGCTTCAACATGCTGATCGACCCCGAATTCCTGCATCACGTCCTGCGGCTGGATTTCGAAAGCCGCTAGGGGGGCTTTACGGTCCGTTCGGCTACCCTATCTTGTCCGTAACGCGCGGGAATTTTGCGCCCGCCGGGATCGACAGGAAGAGATCATGAAGCCCTTTTTCATTGCCTATGCCGGCGCTCTCGCCACGCTGCTCGTGCTCGATGCCATCTGGCTCGGGCTTACGGCCCGCTCCTTCTATGTGCCGCGGCTCGGCCATCTGATGGCGGAACAGCCGAATTTCTACATCGCCGCCCTGTTCTATCTGTTCTATGCCGTGGCTGTGGTCATCCTCGCCAGCATGCAGGGCTATGACCGGAACTCGCTGGGCGTCGCGCTCGGCCTCGGCGCGGTGCTCGGCATGGCTGCCTATGGCACCTACGACTTCACCAATCTCGCCACGCTGAAAGACTGGCCGGTGGCCGTCACCGTCGTCGACATCGTCTGGGGCACCGTGGTGACCGCCGCAACGGCGGCCGGCGGCTTTTTCGCGCTGCGCTGGTTCGCCTGACGCCGGGAAGGCAAGCCGGGGCTCTTGCCGGGGAAACGAATCCGGTTAGGCTCACGGCTCCCGTCTGTCTTGCCGCGAGCCGTTCATGTCTGCCTTTTCCCGCTTCACGCCCCTGGTCGATACGCTTCCCGCCACCGTTCCCTTCGTGGGGCCGGAGGCGATCGAACGCAACCGGGGGCTGGCCGTCCGCGCCCGTATCGGCGCCAACGAGAACGGCTTCGGCCCCGCCCCTTCCGTCATCGAGGCGATGAAGCGGCATGCGGGCGAAATCTGGCAGTATAACGATCCGGAGAATTTCGCCTTGAAACAGGCGCTTGCTGCGCATCTCGGTGTCTCCCCCGCCCATATCGGCATCGGCGAAGGCATCGACGGACTGCTCGGGCTGATCGTGCGGCTGGTGATCGCGGGCGGCGAGAAGGTGGTGACCTCACTCGGCGCCTATCCCACCTTCAACTATCACGTGGCGGGCTTCGGCGGGCAGCTCTTGACCGTGCCCTATGCGAACGACCGGGAAGACCTGAACGCCCTTTCCGAGACCATTCGCCGGGAAAGGCCGCGCCTTGCCTATCTTGCCAATCCCGACAATCCGATGGGAAGCTGGTGGGAGGCTAAGGACATCGTTTCCTTCGCGCGGGCGATCCCGGAGGACACGCTCCTCATTCTCGACGAGGCCTATGGCGAGACGGGACCGCAATCGGCGCTGCCCGCCATTGACGCCCTGCTCGACCGGCCGAACGTCATCCGCACGCGCACCTTCTCCAAGGCGTATGGCCTGGCGGGCGCCCGGGTGGGCTACACGATCTCCACCCCGGAAAACGCCACCGCCTTCGACAAGATCCGCCACCATTTCGGCATGAACCGGCTGGCAACCGAGGCGGCGCTGGCCGCGCTGAAGGATCAGGCGCATCTCGGCTGGGTCGTGGGGGAGATTGCCGCCTCGCGGGAACGCATCGGCCGCATCGCCCGGCAGAACGGACTGGAGCCGCTCGCCTCCGCCACCAATTTCGTGGCGATCGATGCGGGTGGCGACGGGGTGCGGGCGCGGGCGATCGTGGACGGGCTGATGGAGCATGGGGTTTTCATCCGCATGCCGGGTGTGGCGCCGCTCAACCGCTGCATCCGCGTCAGCACGGGCCCATCCACCGCGATGGACCTGCTGGAAGAAGCCTTGCCGCTGGTGCTCAAGCGGCTCTGAGCCGGTATGAGACCGACCGGACAAAATAAGAAGGGACCGCGCCGGCCTTGTCCCTGCCGGTCGCGGTCCCGCGATGTGGTGACATTGGCCCCGTCCAAAAAGCCCCGCCACTCCCCCTGCCGGACGTCTGGCGTCCGTTCCTGATGTCCTTGCTTTCTCCGCGCCCTCTTCCGTGGCTTACGGTCCGGCGGACACCGGGGGTTTCTTGTCAAATCGGTGAAAATTCCATGGGTCGGCCGGTGAGAGGGACCGGCCCGACGATCAGTGCATCGTCATCCATTCGCGGGCGGCGCGAAGGGCGGCAGCCAGCTGGGTCTTGCTCATCGAGGCAGCCAGATCCGAGCGAAGCTCGGCGGCGCGGTCGGAGCCCTTGATCGCAGCGATGTTCAGCCATTTGTGCGCGGCGACCAGATCCACGTCGCAACCACGGCCGGTTGCATATTTGAGGCCCATTTCAAAAAGGGCGTCGGGTCGGATTTCAGTGGTGTAGCTTTCGAACTGTGCCATTTTCTCTGTCCCTGTCAAAAATGTTGCGTGGCTCTTTTCCCTGTTCTTTCAGCCTCTTGATCGGGCTTTCCCGTTTGGTCTTCCCGTCTTCTTGCGGGTCTTTCAGGCCTTCCGGTTTCGGCGGGGTGTGCCCCGCTCTTTGTTGAGAGGACTATGCCAAACTCCTTTCAATACTCGCTTAAAATGCATGATTAATTTGAGACAAACGAAATACAAACGTCTGGTAAACGTCATGTTCCGTTAAACATGGAAGAGCCCGGAAATGCGGGATTCTTTCGATTTTTCAAGACTTTGTTAGGCACGCGGCTTTCACCCTTCCCTAACTATGCTTTTCGAAGCCCTCCGGCGAAATCGCGGCAAAATCCTGTTTTTGCGGGCATCCGATTGTTTATTTACCTTTACGTTAGCGTCAGTTATTCTGCTCTTATGCGGTCTCTTGAAGGAAAGCTTTGACAGATCGTCATGGGAGAAGCAGATTTTGTTCATGCCGGCCGGGGAGTGCCGGTAGGGCAGGACATCTTGGAGGATGTGGATGATCCGGAAAATACTGATGGCCACCGCGCTGATCATGGCAACGGCACCGGCCTTTGCAGCAGAGCCAATCGAAGGCAAATGGAAGACCGCCAGCGGCGAAACGGCCCAGATCGCGCCCTGCGGCGGCAGTTTCTGCGTCACGCTGAAGACGGGCAAATATGCCGGCAAGCGGATCGGCAAGCTCGACGGGTCCGGCGCAAGCTACTCGGGCGAAATCACCGACCCCAAGGATGACAAGACCTATAGCGGTTCGGGCTCCGTCAACGGCAATTCGCTGAAGATGAAGGGCTGCGTGCTGATGGTTCTCTGCAAATCGCAGACCTGGACCCGGCTCTGACCGGCCCTGAGGCTTTGCAAGAGGTCTGAGCGGCCGCCCTCTCCGGGGCGGCCGTTTCCTTTTCTGCGTTCAGGTGGCGTCGAAACCTTCATGAAAGGTCACCGCGCCGTGGGGCATGGTTTCCGCCGCGAGACGCAAGCTCTGGAAATACACCGGCGGCACCCCGGCCAGCGTGAGGGCGGGATCGGCCCGGAAGCCGAAGCGCCCGTAATAGGCGGGATCGCCGAGCAGAACGCAGCCCGCCGCCCCTTCTTGCCGGAGACAGTTAAGCCCATGGCGGATCAGTGCCGATCCGGTGCCCTGCCCCTGCGCCGATGGATGCACGGAGACCGGCCCAAGACCGAACCAGGCGCAGGCTTTCCCGTCGATGAGAACGGGCGAGAAGGCCACATGGCCGATCACGCCCGTTTCGTCCTCGGCGACGAGCGAGAGATGCAGGGCACCGGCCTTTCGCAGCGCATCCACGATTGCGGGCTCCGTGCCGCTGGCATGGGATGCGGTGGCGAAGGCCGCAGCCGTCACCGCGCGGATCGCGGCGACATCCGCGGGCTTTTCCGGCCTGATACGCATGATGGGATCCTTTTCTTGATGGGAGGGAGACCCGCCGCCCCGGCGGCGGATCCCTATCGTCAGAGTCATCGGTTGTCTGCCTGGGCGCGCACGCTGCGCCGGCCCTTTTCCGAAATGCGGTAGGGGCTCGACTCGCGGGATTCGATCAGGCGCTTGCGGCGCAGGCGCTGGAAGATGTCCAGCGTACAGTCGCTCAGTACGAAACCGTCGCGGGTAAAGCAGAAGACACGGAGGATGCGGCCATTGTCGCCGCGTTCATGGCGGATCATGCCGCCTTGCGCCAGTGCGTGCAGCACGCGCTGTTCCAAACGGGAAATGTTCATGGGAAACCTGTATGTGAACCAAGGACAGCCAGGCGTCACCGGCGGTTGCCCCGCCGCTCGCGCATGGCAGCTGGTCCTGATCTCGGATCAGGACGGTCAGCGGTTCGATACAAGCTCCAACATAAAACAATCCCCATGGTTTGTCGGGAAGGCCGGGACCATAGCCCCGGCACCTGCCCCTGTCAAATTCGCCCGCCCCCCGAAAAAAGGGCGGCTTCCGCGATCAGTCCCGCGCGCGCTGGCCGAAGAGCACCGATTGCGCAGCCTTGTCCTTCGAGAGGTCTGCCGCCCTTGCCCGCTCTTCCTTGCCGACATCCAAGCCGCGCTGCACGGCGGGACGGGCCTTCATCGTCTCGAACCAGCGCTTGAGATGCGGGAAATCGGAGAGGTCCTGCCCCTGACGCTCGTAGGGAACGATCCAGCCGATGCAGGCCATGTCGGCAATCGTGTATTCGCCCGCCAGAAATTCGCGGTCGGCCAGGCGCTTGTTCATGACGCCATAGAGACGGTTGCATTCATTGGTATAGCGATCGATGCCGTACTGGATTTTCTCCGGCGCATACTGGCGGAAATGATGCGCCTGACCGGCCATGGGGCCAAGGCCGCCAACCTGCCAGAACAGCCACTCCTCGGTCGCCACGCGGGCGCGCTCCTCCTGCGGATAGAAACGGCCGGACTTGCGACCGAGATATTGAAGGATCGCTCCGGATTCGAAGATGGAGATGGGTTCGCCGCCCGGCCCGTCCGGATCGACAATGGCCGGCATGCGATTGTTCGGCGCGATCTTGAGAAAATCCGGAGCAAACTGCTCGCCTTTGCCAATGTTCACATATTTGATCTGGTAGGGGTGGCCCAGCTCTTCGAGCATGATGGTGATTTTCCAGCCATTCGGCGTCGGCCAGTAATAGAGATCGATAGGCGCATGCATCAGGGGTCTCCTCGCGGGGCTCTCCGGGTCCAATCATCAATGGAGATATATGGTTGACTCTTCCGCATCAAGCTGAACTGAAAATGAACCGGCAGATCAGCACGCATTCAGGGGGGCTGGGGCATAGTCGGCACAACAAGAAACGGACCATGCCGGCAGGGGCCGGCATGCCACAGTCTCTAAGGTTCGCCCCATGTTGGTCCTTGCCCGCCGGTTTACCATTCTCTTTCTCGGCTCCGCCCTGTTCGCCTTCGGCATGCTGACGGCCATCGACCGCACCCGGGAGGAGGCAAACCGCTATCACCCCCTCGCCTATTGCGACACGGTGTCGGGCTACAAGTGCCTTTCCTCGCTCTAAGCGCAACGGACCGGGTCTGACAGGCGTCAAGTGTCGTTTGCGTGTCAGACAGTCCGCTCTATAATAGCGCATGGAAAAACGAATCTCTTCCCCGCTCGCCCATCCGCTCATCTCTCCCGACTTGCAGGCTCCGCAGGAATTCACCGATGCTTCGGCCGCGGTGGAGGCCCTGATTGCCCTCTACGAGCGCAATACCGGCTTCCTCACCGATGCCTTTCAGCGGCTCGGCCGGGGTGAGCCGGTGCAGGGCCGCTACCGCGCCACCTATCCGCAGGTGGCGATCGAGACCACCAGTTTCGGCCATGTGGATACGCGCCTTTCCTACGGCCATGTGACCGCGCCGGGCGTCTACACGACAACGGTGACCCGGCCGCGCCTGTTCCGGCATTATCTCGAAGAGCAGCTGGCGCTGCTGATGCGCAATCACCATGTGCCGGTCGTGGTCTCGGAATCCTCGACGCCCATTCCCCTGCATTTCGCCTTCGGGGAAGGTGCGCATGTGGAGGCGGAAGCCTCGTCGCTGATCGATCTGCCGTTGCGCGACATCTTCGACGCGCCCGACCTTTCGACCACGGACGACGAAATCGCAAATGGCGATTATATTCCGCCGCCGGGCGAGCCCTCGCCGCTCGCGCCCTTTACGGCGCAACGCATCGACTATTCCCTGGCGCGGCTCTCCCACTATACCGCGACCTCGGCCGAGCATTTCCAGAATTTCGTGCTCTTCACCAACTACCAGTTCTATGTGGACGAGTTCTGCGCCTTTGCGCGGGATCTGATGGCGAGGGGCGGCGAAGGCTACACCGCCTTTGTGGAGCCCGGCAACATCATCACCTCCGCCGGCCATGCGGAGCCGGATGTGCCCGGGCTCTTGGCCCGCCTGCCGCAAATGCCCGCCTATCACCTGAAGCGGAAAGGCCATGCGGGCATCACGCTGGTGAATATCGGCGTCGGCCCCTCCAATGCGAAGACGATCACCGACCATATCGCCGTGCTGCGTCCGCATGCCTGGCTGATGCTCGGCCACTGCGCGGGCTTGCGCAACAGCCAGCGGCTCGGCGACTACGTGCTCGCCCATGCCTATATGCGCGAGGATCACGTGCTGGACGACGACCTGCCGGTCTGGGTGCCGATCCCGGCGCTTGCCGAAGTGCAGCTTGCGCTTGAGGATGCGGTGGAGGAAATCACCGGTTACGAGGGCTATGAGCTGAAGCGCATCATGCGCACCGGCACCGTCGCCACCATCGACAACCGCAACTGGGAACTGCGCGACCAGCGCGGGCCGGTGAAGCGGCTGTCCCAGGCGCGCGCCGTGGCGCTCGACATGGAATCCGCCACCATTGCCGCGAACGGCTTCCGCTTCCGCGTGCCCTATGGAACGCTGCTCTGCGTGTCCGACAAGCCGCTGCATGGCGAACTGAAGCTGCCGGGCATGGCGACGGCCTTTTACCGCACGCAGGTGGCCCAGCATCTCCAGATCGGCATCCGCGCCGTGCAGAAGCTCGCGGCCATGCCGCCGGAAAAGCTCCATTCGCGCAAGCTCAGGAGCTTCTTCGAGACCGCGTTCCAGTAACGCACCCCGGCGAACGCCGCCGGAGCAACCATTTTATCGCCCCTGCCCGGCAAGGCGCATCTTGCGCCGTGCCGGTGACAGGTCGGCCTAAGCCGCCTGCCCTTTTCAGATGAAATGGAACGCGCCAAGATCGGCCAGCCACGGCGCGCTGCGGAAGGCAGCGAACTGGACGGCGGCTTCCGAACCGGCGCCGTCGGCATCCCAGAAAAGGCCACTGCCGTTCACCAGAATATAGCCATGGCTTGAATCCGGTGCGGCTGTGCCCAGGATCACGTAATCGGCGAAGCTGGCATCCGCGCGAAGACCGAAAGACGCCCGGTCGAGCGCGATCCTGTCGCCCATTCCCGACTCAAAGTCGGCAATCGTGTCCAGCCCGCCATCGAGAGACAGAACGAAGGTGTCGGCGCCGAAGCCCCCGGTCAACCAGTCGTTTCCGCGACCGCCGGCAATCCGGTCATCCGTATTGAAGCCGGTGATGGTGTCGTTGCCATCCGTGGCGGCGCGCGCGATCACATCGGCCCTGAGATCGTCGATGGTCATGGTCTTGTCCGCAAGAACCAGCGATTCGATCCCCCGGTAGGAGTAGTTCTGGAAACTTCCCAGCTGGACGCTGCCGCCGTCCTTGCCGCCCTCAGCCGAGGGCGCAATGAGCAGCGTGACATCGTCCCCGCTCCGCCGGTAGGACAGATCGGCGAGCTTGACGTCCGCGAGGACCAGACTGTCGGCGTCGCCACTCCAATCCCCATCCAGGATGGTGTCGTTCCCGTCGCCGCGGTTCCAGATATAGGTGTCGTTGCCCTGTCCGCCGTTGAGAATGTCATCGCCGAGACCGCCGGCAATCAGGTCATTGGTGTTATATCCATAGATCGTGTCGTTGCCGGCCGTCGCCACCCGGACCAGCACCTCGGTGCGCAGCTTCGCCACAGACCAGGTCGTGTCGGCAAAGACGACACTTTCGATGCCCCGCCCCCAGGAATCGCTGATGCTGCCAATATTGACGCTGCCGCCATCCTTGCCGCCCGCGACCGTGGGTTCGATCACGATCTTGAGCTCGTCGCCCGTCTGGCGGAAGGAGACGTCCGTGCTCTTCACCCCGTTGAGCAGCAGCTGGTCGGCATCACCGTCCCACTGATACTCCGTGACGGTGTCATTGCCGTCGCCCCGGTTCCAGACATAGGTATCGTTGCCGCCGCCGCCGAACAGCTTGTCATTGCCGAGACCGCCGGCGAGCGTGTTGTTGGTGTAAAAGCCATGGATCGTGTCATTGCCGGCAGTGGATGCGGCCGCGATGATCCTGGCACGCAGCGTATCGATGCTCCAGGTCGCATTGGAAAAGGCAAAACGCTCGAGACCATGGTCCCAGGACGTGTTCAGATCGCCGATGTTGATGCTGCCGCCGTCCTTTCCGCCCGCCTTGGAGGGGGCAACCAGAAGCGTGATGTCGTCGCCCACCCGACGGTAGGAAACCTGCGTGGTTTTCACCCCCTGCAGCACCAGCCGGTCGCCATGGCCGGAAA
Organism: Gellertiella sp. DMC107; assembly: GCF_056313605.1. Classification (NCBI taxonomy): domain Bacteria; kingdom Pseudomonadati; phylum Pseudomonadota; class Alphaproteobacteria; order Hyphomicrobiales; family Rhizobiaceae; genus Gellertiella; species Gellertiella sp. DMC107. Next base: position 148,465 of record NZ_JBQUZZ010000005.1, read on the forward strand.
AATTGCCCTCCGTGATCGTGTCGTCGCCATCGCCGCGACCCCAGATATAGATGTCGTTTCCATCCCCGCCGCTCAGCTGGTCATTGCCGCGCCCGCCTTCAAGCGTGTCATTGGTGTTGAAGCCGTTGATCCGGTCGTTACCGTCCGTCGCTTCTGCCGCGATGATCTTCGCGCGCAGGCTGTCGATGCTCCAGGTCACATTGGAGAAGGCAAACCGCTCGATCCCCTGATCGAAGACAAGGTTGAGGCTCCCGAGCTGGATGCGTCCGCCATCCCCCGCACCCGGTGCCGAGGGTGCGATGACCAGCGTCACGTCGCTGCCCACCCTCTCGAACGAGACCTGGCTGCTGCGGACTCCGTTGAGCACCAGCCTGTCGCCAATGCCGGATACCACGCCCTCGGTGATTGCGTCATTCCCATCGCCTCGGCTCCAGATGTAGATGTCGTTTCCATCGCCGCCGTTCATGAGGTCGTTGCCGCGCCCGCCGATGAGCGTGTCATTGGTATCGAAACCGACTATCGTGTCGTCACCGGCTGTCTGCGCCAGGGCGATGATTTCGGCGCGCAGCTTGTCCGCGCTCCAGGTCACATCGGAGAAAACGATGCTTTCGATACCCTGCTCCGCCCAGCGGTTCAGGCTGCCGACATTGACGCTGCCGCCGTCCTCCCCTCCCTCCTGCGAGGGGGCGATCACGATCGCCACTCCGTTCGCGCCGCGCTCGAAGGATACTTCGGTGCTCTTCACGCTGTTCAGAACCAGTCGGTCCGCATCGCCGTTCCAGTAGGTCTCCGTAATCGTGTCATGGCCGTCGCCGCGATTCCAGATGTAGGTGTCGTTGCCCCCGCCACCGTTCAGCGCGTCGTCACCGGGGCCGCCGACGATGTTATCGTCGGTCCGGAACCCGTTTATGCTGTCGTTTCCAGGTGTGCGGGCCTCCGATATCAGAAAGGCCCTCAGGGTGTTCATGCTCCAGGTGCCATCCGAGAAGGTAATGGCCTCGATGCCCTGCTGCATGACAGCGTTGATGCTGCCGATATTGACGCTGCCGCCGTCGTTACGCCCTTCGCCGGACGGCGCGATCACGATGGTCACCTCATCGGCGTTGACCTTGAAGGAGACTTGTGTGCTGAGGATATCCTTCAGCACCAGCGTATCGGCATCCCCGCCCCAGATGTCTTCGACAATGGTATCGTCGCCGTCGCCGCGGCTCCACACATAGGTGTCATTGCCGGCGCCGCCTCTGAGCAAGTCATCGCCCGCACCGCCCACCATCGTATTGTCGCTGGAATCGCCGTCGAGCGTATCGTTACCGTCGAGGCCAAAAACTACATTCGTATCGTTCAGTTCATCTGAAACAGAAACCATGGACATCATCTCCACTTTAAACAAAAATTACTTCGTGAATTTTCCGTCTTTATGCATTTTCCGGTTATGCTTGTGTCCGGGCACAGCCGGTCAAAACACCGGGAACCCGCATTATGAAAATGGGCGCGCCTGCGCATGCCGGATCCACCCCGGCGAAAGGGCTTGCGCTTTGAAAAAATTGAGCTTTACGGCGTTGGCCTGCCGCCCGCGAGGTGGGCGTCACCAGACGGCATGCGTTAATTAACGTTTTCTTAATTTATATTTTCAGAAATTAAAACAGAAAAAGTCGGGCTCTCGCGAAATATTTTCTGTGTGATTTCCAACAATAATACGGGCGCGACTGTTTTTAATCATGATGAGTCCGGACAAGTGTCCGCTTCAGCCGACAATAAACAGGCCAAAAAGCGCGCCGGAGGCGATGATAGTGGCGGACAATAGTTCCCATTGCCTGACATTACAGGCCCTTGGTTGCCGCGAGCCTTCGCGATCTTAAATTGCCCTTCGGACCATGAGCGAGCGTTTCCGCGACCCTGTCTCGCTCTCGTCGCCAGCCATGGCGGGGTCGTGCCCTTCACACAGAAGATAGAGAACGGCCCCGTCCTTGAACGGGGCCGGGATGGAAGGGGATCAGCGCGGCATCGTATCGCGCAGATGGTCGAGGCCGGCGCGGAGCGTCGTGATCATCTGGTCGATCTCGGCGCGGGTAATGATGAGCGGCGGCGAGGCCAGCATGCGGTCGTTTGTGGCGCGCAGCACGAGGCCGTTTTCCAGGCAGTGATTGCGCACGACGACGCCCGCATCCTCCGGCTTGTCGTAGCGGCGCCGGGTCGTCTTGTCGGCGGCCAGCTGCAGCCCGCCCATCAGACCGACGCTTTCCGCCTGACCGACCACGTCGTGATCCTCGAGGCTCTTCCAGGCGGCGGCGAAATAGGGGCCGGTATCGTCGCGCACGCGCTCGACCAGCTTTTCTTCCTCGATGATGCGGAGATTTTCGAGCGCAGCCGCCGCGCAGACCGGGTGGCCGGAATAGGTGAAGCCATGGTTGAAATCACCGGCCTGGTTGATCAGCACGTCGGCGACGCGCTTGGAAACGATCACCCCGCCAATCGGCAGATAACCGGAAGAGAGGCCCTTGGCGATCGGGCAGAGATCCGGCTCCAGCCCGTAATGCTGGTGGCCGAACCAGGAGCCGAGCCGGCCGAAGCCGCAGATCACCTCGTCATTGACAAGCAGCACGTCGTATTTCTTGCAGATGCGGGCAATTTCCGGCCAGTAGGTGGAGGGCGGAATGATCACCCCGCCGGCGCCCTGGATCGGCTCGGCCACGAAGGCGGCCACCTTGTCGGCGCCGAGTTCGAGGATCTTGTCCTCCAGCTCGCGGGCACGGGCGAGGCCGAATTCCTCCGGCGAGAGGTCGCCCCCTTCCACATACCAGTAGGGCTGGCCGATATGGACGACGCCGGGGATCGGCAGGTCGCCCTGCTCGTGCATCCACTTCATGCCGCCGAGCGAGGCACCGGCGACGGTGGAGCCGTGATAGCCGTTCTTGCGGGAGATGATCACCTTCTTTTCCGGATGACCCAGCGTCTGCCAGTAGACGCGGGCCATGCGGAACCAGGTATCGTTTGCCTCCGAGCCCGAGCCGGTGAAGAAGACGTGGCTGAAGCGCGGGCCGGCATGGCCGATGATCTTTTCGGCAAGCAGGGTCGCCGGTTCGGTCGTGGTGCCGAAGAACGTGTTGTAGTAGGGCAGTTCGTTCATCTGGCGCACCACCGCATCGGTGATTTCCTTGCGGCCATAGCCGACATTCACGCACCAGAGGCCGGCAAAACCATCCAGATATTTCTTGCCGTGGTTGTCGAAAATGTGAACGCCTTCCGCGCGCTGGATGATCCGGGTGCCGGAGGCATTCAGCTTTTTCATATCCGAGAACGGGTGCATGTGATGCGCTGCATCAATGGCACCGATGTTGGAACGAGCGTGAGCGGCATTCGTTGGCATTTTCTGTCGGTCCTCCATTTCGGGAATATCGGAAGGTCTTTTAGCCCAGTTTCTATCCGATATCCCGTCTTGACTGTTGGGTGGGCTTAATATCTACGCTTTAGAGCATGTACTTTAGCAGTTGTTTTGACAAGAGAGCGAAATCGCCCGGTCGAAGCCAAACAGTGAAAAGCTCTGAAAAGCGCAGGGGATCATGAAGGAAACGCAAGTCGGGCATACGGGAAACGAAACGGGCGGCCAGGTGCCGCGGATGGAAATCCTGCTGGTGGGCATGAATGGCGACCTTCGCGGAAAGCAACTTCCGCTTGAGGCCGAAAAGAAGGTCTGGAAAGGCGAAGTGCGCCTGCCCTCCTCCACCCAGTCGCTGGATATCTGGGGAGACGACAATGACGACCTGACGGGGCTATCCCAATCGGTCGGGGATCCGGACGGGCTCTGCGTGCCGGACAAGCGCACCCATGTGCCCCTGCCCTGGGCGCCGGAAGGTTCGAGCCAAGTTCTCGCCACCATGCATGACATGAGCGGCGAACCGATGTTTCTCGACCCCCGGGCCATTCTCGCCAAGCTTCTGGAACGGTTCAAGAAAATCGGCCTGACGCCCGTCGTGGCGACCGAGCTGGAATTCTACGTGGTGGAAGGCGACTGGAACGAGACCGGCCGGCCGGTGCCGCCGAAAGCGCTGCGCTACCGGGACGAGCCGAACGGCTTCCAGCTCTACGACATGCGGGCGGTCGACGCGCTCGACGATTATCTGCAGACGGTGCGCGCCTATGCCCGCGCCATGGAGCTGCCCGCCGATGCAACCACGGCGGAATTCGGCCCCGGCCAGTTCGAGGTCAATCTCAACCACCGGCCGGATGCGCTGGCCGCTGCCGATGACTGCATCTATCTGAAGCGGGTGGTGGAAGAGGCTGCCCGGAAGCACGGCCTGAAATCCACCTGCATGGCCAAACCCTACGGGAATCACGCCGGTTCCGGCCTGCATGTGCATGCCAGCCTGATCGACGAGAACGGCCACAATGTGCTGGATGCCAAGGGCGGCGATCCGGTGAAGCTCAAGCACCTCTGCGGCGGCATGCTGAAGACCATGCGGGATGCACAGCTGATTTTCGCGCCCTTTGCCAATTCCTACCGGCGCTTCCAGCCGAATTCCTTCGCCCCAGTCGATCTCACCTGGGGTTTTGCCCATCGCGGCACGGCCATCCGCATTCCTGATGCCAACGGGCCGGCGGCGCGCATCGAGCACCGGGTGGCAGGGGCCGATGCCCATCCGCACCTGCTGCTGACGGCCATTCTCGGCGGCATGCTCTACGGGCTGGAAAACGAGATCGACCCCGGCGAACCGGTCACGCCGGAGAGCGCGCCCGAAAATCCCGGCCGTCTCACCCATGATTTCCTGACGGCAGTGGAGGAATTCTGCGCCTCGCCCTTCATCGCCGACGTCTTCGGCCCCCGCTACCAGAAGCTTTACGGCGACACAAAGCGGAAGGAAGCCATCACCTACCTGCGCACGGTCAGCGATTTCGATTACCAGACCTATCTCGCGAGGATCTGACCCGAAGCGGATTGCCCCGAAAACGGGCAACCCGGCAGTCGCGGATGTTCCCCATGCGGCATCCGCGGCTCTCCGTGCGGCGCGAAGTGCCTGAAATACCCAAAATTTCGGTGGCAATTCGCATGCGAACACAGGCAAACTGTTGATAAGAAATTGCCATTTTTCGCCAATTTGGGTCAGCATCTTGCGGCAAACCGCATAAAGTTTTTCATTTTAGCCAAAAAATAGTGTTTTTCGCCCGCTGGCTTCTTACGTTCACGGAAATAGCGAAGGCGTACAGCTTGTCTTTCGGGCAAAATTGGACTTCTCTCATGGCATCATAAAAACAAACAGTGGGAAGGAGAACTGTCATGTCCCTCATGAAAACAAACTGGAAGGCTGCGCTGCTTGCAGCCACGATCCTCGTCGGCGCCAGCCCCGCACTCGCAGAGGCTGTATTCCATCGCGGCAATTCGGGCGAACCGCAGACGCTCGACAGCGCGCATGTCTCCGTGGATATCGAAGCCTTCGTCCTGAAGGATCTCTACGAAGGCCTGACGATCTATTCCGCCGATGGCAAGATCGTACCCGGCGCGGCTGAAAGCTGGACCGCCAATGACGACGGCACGGTCTATACGTTCAAGATTCGCGAAAACGCCAAGTGGTCAGACGGTTCGCCCGTGACGGCCGATGATTTCGTGTTCTCCGCCCAGCGCGTCGAGGACCCGAAGACGGCTGCCGAATATGCCAACATTCTCTATCCCATCAAGAATGCCGAAAAGGTCAACAAGGGCGAAGTGCCGGTCGACCAGCTCGGCGTCAAGGCCGTCGATGCCAAGACCGTCGAATACACGCTCGAGCGCCCCACCCCCTATTTCCCGCAGCTGATGGCGCATATGACGGCGCTGCCGGTCAGCAAGGCCAATGTGGAAAAGTTCGGCAAGGACTATGTGAAGCCCGGCAACATGGTATCGAACGGTGCCTTCAAGCTGGAAGCCCATGTGCCGAATGACAGCCTGACCGCCGTGAAGAACGAAAACTACTGGGATGCGGCCAACGTCAAGCTGGACAAGGTGATCTTCTATCCGTCCGAAGACGATGCGGCCAACATCCGCCGCTTCGAGGCCAAGGAGCTGGATACGGTCTATCACTTCTCGTCGAGCGAGATCAAACGCCTGCGCGAGCAGTACAAGGACCAGGTCCGCGTGACGCCGGCGCTGTCGACCTACTACTACTCCTTCGACGCGCGTCAGGAACCCTACAGCGACGTGCGCGTGCGCATGGCCCTGTCCATGGCCGTCGATCGTGACTTCCTCGCCAAGGAAATCTACAACGGCGCCCAGCTGCCGGTTTACAACCTCGTGCCGGAAGGCATGGAAGGCTATGGCAAGGGTCCGGTTCCGGAATGGGCCAGCCTTTCCCAGATCGACCGCGAAGACAAGGCTCTCGCGTTGATGAAGGAAGCCGGTTACGGTGAAGGCGGCAAGCCACTGAACATCGAGATCCGCTACAATACCAACACCGACCATGAGCGCGTCGCGACCGCCGTTGCCGACATGTGGAAGAACACCTTCGGCGCCAAGGTAACCCTGCTGAACTCGGACGTTTCCGCCCACTACGCCTATCTGACGGAAGGCGGCAAGTTCAACGTGGCGCGTGCCGGCTGGTCGGCCGACTACGGCGATCCGGAAAACTTCCTGTCGCTGATGATCTCCACCAACAAGAGCTTCAACTACGGGCATTACAACAACCCGGAATTCGACGCGCTGATGAAGCAGTCCTATGACGAGCGCGATGCCGGCAAGCGCATGGAAGCGCTGAAGAAGGCCGAGGAGCTGATCAACAAGGACCAGCCGATCGCCTCGCTGATGAACTACGCAAATCTCTGGCTGGTCTCCGACCGGATCAAGGGCTGGCAGGACAATGCTGTCAACGAGCACCTGTCCAAGTACCTGAGCGTCGCCGAGTAACCCGTACTAGGGAGCCCAGCCGCCGGATCAGCCCTGGTCCGGCGGCGGGTCTATTGCCATGATCCAATTCGTGCTGAGGCGCCTGATGAGCGCCGTCCCGACGATTTTTGTCGTCGTCACCATTTCCTTCTTCATGATGCGCTTCGCCCCCGGCGGCCCCTTCAACCTGGAACGCCCGCTGGCGCCTCAGACGATGGCCAATGTCATGAAGACCTACGGGCTCGACAAGCCGCTCTGGGAGCAATACCTGCATTACCTCGGCAATGCGGCGACCGGCAATTTCGGTCCGAGCTTCGTCTACAAGGACAATACGGTTGCCGAACTGATCGGCAATGCCCTTCCCTATTCCATCGAACTCGGCCTCTGGGCGCTGCTTCTGGCGGTGGTCGGCGGGGTTGCGCTCGGCACCATTGCCGCACTGCGGCAGAACGGCTGGATCGACTACACGCTGATGGTCATCGCCACCATCGGGGTTACCGTGCCGAACTTCGTCATGGGCCCGGTGCTGACGCTGATCTTCGCGATCATGCTGAGCTGGCTGCCTGCCGGAAGCTGGGGAGACGGCTCCTTCCGCTTCCTGGTGCTGCCGGTGCTCTCCCTCGGCCTGCCGCAGCTCGCGGTCTTCGCCCGGTTGACCCGCGGCTCGATGATCGAGGCGCTGCACACAGACCATATCCGCACGGCCCGCGCCTATGGCCTGCCGCCCCGGGTGGTGGTCGTCACCCATGCGATGCGGGCGGCCATGCTGCCGGTGCTCACCTATCTCGGGCCCTGCGCCGCGGCGCTGCTCACCGGTTCGGCGGTGGTCGAGACCATCTTCGCCATTCCCGGCGTCGGCCGCTTCTTCGTGCTGGGCTCGCTCAACCGCGACTATACGCTCGTCATGGGCACGGTGATCCTGATTGCCGTCTTCGTGATCCTCTTCAACCTGATCGTGGACGTCCTCTACGGTCTGCTCGATCCGAGGGTGCGCCATGACTGATACGCCTTCCACCCTCGCCCCCGTGCCCGGCACGGAGGCCGACCGCCCGAGCCGAAGCCTCGCGCAGCTCGCCTGGATCCGCTTTCGCCGCAACAAGGCCGCCATGCTCGGCTGCCTGATGCTGGCGCTTATCGTGGTGTTTTCCTATATCGGCCCGATGTTCCTGAAGCACGGCTATGACCAGGTCTTCCCGTCCTACGTGACGCTTGGACCGAGCCTGTCGCCGCGGCCCGACCCCGATACGCTGAAGGAAGTGGCCGACAGTGCCGCCAAACGCGCCCGGGTAACGCTCTCTTCCTTCTCGGTGGAGAACGGCACCTATTCGGCGGTGATCACCTCGACCAAGCCGATCGATCCCCGTTCCGTCCGCTATTTCGACCGGGCAAACGAGTTCGAGAATACGGAAGTCAAGGAAACCTCGGCCGACCAGATGTCGATGACGCTGGCAGGCCAGGTCGATCAGGAATATTTCCTATTCGGCACCGACAATAATGGTCGCGACCTGCTCGCCCGCGTGATGCTGGGCGGCCAGATCTCGATTGCCGTCGGCGTTGCCGCCTCGCTCGTCTCGCTCGGCATCGGCGTGCTCTACGGCGCCACCTCCGGCTATATCGGCGGGCGCGTCGACAATGTGATGATGCGCTTTGTGGAAATCCTCTATTCCCTGCCCTTCATCTTCCTGGTCGTGGTGCTCGTCGTCTTCTTCGGACGCTCGATCACGCTGATCTTCATCGTCATCGGCGCGGTGCAATGGCTGGAAATGGCCCGGATCGTGCGCGGTCAGACGCTCTCCCTGAAACGCCGCGAATTCGTCGGCGCGGCAGAGGCGCTCGGGCTGTCCGACTGGCAGATCATCCGCCGTCACATCATCCCGAACACGATCGGCCCCGTCATCGTCTTCGTCACCTCGGTCGTGCCGCAGGTCATGCTGCTCGAAAGCTTCCTCTCCTTCCTGGGGCTCGGCGTGCAGGCGCCGCTGGCCAGCTGGGGAACGCTGATCGCCGAGGGGGCGCGCAACATCCAGTCTGCCTACTGGCAGCTGATCTTCCCCTCGGTCTTCTTCGTGCTGACGCTCTTCTCGCTGAACTTCATCGGCGACGGACTGCGCGACGCCCTCGATCCGAAGGACCGCTGACATGACGGAACAGATGCAAACGGTCCTCGACGTGAAGGATCTCAAGGTGCAATTCGATACGCCGGATGGTGTCGTCGAGGCGGTCAAGGGCGTCAGCCTTTCCGTCAGCAAGGGCGAAACGCTGGCCATCGTCGGCGAGAGCGGCTCCGGCAAGAGCCAGACCATGATGGGAATCATGGGCCTGCTCGCCGCCAATGGTCGCGTTTCCGGTTCCGCCCGCTACGGTGGCCGGGAGCTGGTCAACGCACCGCTTTCGGTGCTGAACGGCGTGCGCGGCTCGAAGATCACCATGATCTTCCAGGAACCGATGACCTCGCTCGATCCGCTCTACCGGATCGGCAGGCAAATTTCGGAACCGCTCATCCACCACCGGAACATGAGCAAGGCAGAGGCCCGCGCCCGGGTGCTGGAGCTTTTGAAGCTCGTCGGCATTCCGGAGCCGGAGCGGCGCATCGACAGCTATCCGCACGAGCTGTCCGGCGGACAGCGGCAGCGCGTGATGATCGCCATGGCGCTGGCCAATGATCCCGACCTCCTGATCGCCGACGAGCCGACCACCGCGCTCGACGTGACCATTCAGGCGCAGATCCTGAAGCTGCTCGCCGATCTCCAGAAGAAGTTCGGCATGGCCATCATTCTCATCACCCACGACCTCGGCGTGGTGAAGCATGTGGCCGACCGGGTGGCCGTGATGCGGCGCGGCGAGATCGTCGAGCAGGGCACGCGGGAGGATATCTTCGAACGTCCGCAGGCGGACTATACGAAGATGCTGCTTGCCGCTGAACCCACCGGCCACAAGCCCCCGCCCCCGGCCGGCAGCCCGGTCATTCTCGAAGGGCGCAACATGACGGTTGATTTCGCCATCGGCGGCGGATTCCTGGCGGGTGGCACCCGCACCTTCCGCGCGGTGGACGATGTGAGCGTCCGGCTCGAACAGGGCCAGACCATCGGCATCGTGGGCGAGAGTGGTTCCGGCAAATCGACGCTTGGCCGCGCGCTCCTGAAACTGCTGCCCGCGGCCGGCTATGTGCGCTTCGGCCAGACGGAAATCTCGAAATTCGACCGGGCCGCGATGCGCCCCTATCGCCGGGAGATGCAGCTGGTCTTCCAGGATCCCTACGGCTCGCTCTCGCCCCGCCAGACGGTGGGCGAGATCATCACCGAAGGGCTTTTCGTGCACGAGCCCCAGCTTTCCAAGGCCGAGCGGGACAGCCGTGCAATCGCGGCGCTGAAGGAAGTGGGCCTCGACCCCGCCTCCCGCAACCGCTATCCGCACGAGTTTTCCGGCGGCCAGCGGCAGCGCATCGCCATTGCCCGCTCCATGATCCTGAAGCCGAAGGTGGTGGTGCTCGACGAGCCCACCTCCGCGCTCGACCGGTCCGTGCAGCGCCAGGTGATCGAGCTCCTGCGCGATCTCCAGGAAAAGCACGGCCTCTCCTACATCTTCATCAGCCACGATCTTTCGGTGATCCGTGCGATCTCCGACCATGTGGTCGTCATGAAGGACGGAAAGATCGTCGAGCAGGGCGACACGCAGATGATCTTCGATGCACCGCGGGCCGACTACACGAAAACCCTGATCGCTGCCGCCTTCACCCACTGAAGGCCAGACGCCGAAGCGCGAGACCAGAATGGCCGGGCACAACCCGGCCATTTTCTTTTTCGTATTTCCGTATATGCTGAATTGACTCTTTTATTTTTTGTAGTTACATTTAATGAAGATCGTTTGGGACGAGCGGAAACGAAAAAGCAACCTGATCAAGCATGGCTTCGATTTCGAACAGATCGACAGCTTTGATTGGACCAACGCCCTTTACGGTGCGGCGCATGATTCCAAGTTCGGGCAGCGGCGGCTGAAGGCAACAGGGGCGTTGTCCGGAACCATCGTGATTGTCATTTTCGCTTTTCTGGGAAGTGAAGCCCTCTCGCTCATTTCCTTGCGGGCCGCGAATTCAAGAGAAAAGAAGGAGTTCTTATGGTCAAGATCTACCCGACACTGAAGGAATTCGTGCCCGGTCGAGGTTACACCAAGGAAGACTGGGACGACGTCGATTCCCCCGAATTGACCGAGGAAGAGCTGCGCTCGATGCGTCCTGCCAAGGAAGCATTGCCGCCGGAGCTCTACGAAGCGCTGGTGGACATGCAGCGTCAGCGCGGCCGGCCACCGGTCGAGAGCCCGAAGAAGCAGGTGACGCTGCGGCTCGATGCGGATCTGGTCGCGCATTTCAAGGCGGAAGGCAAGGGGTGGCAGAGCCGGATCAACGCGGCCCTGCGCAAGGCATCGGGCCTCGATCCGGCCTGATCCGGTCAGACGTCGCGGACGCCCTGGATGACATAGACCCGGTCACCGACGGAGACGCGGCTGTAGAGGTCGATCACGTCGTGGTTCATCATGCGGACGCAGCCCGACGACATGGCGAGACCGATGGATTGCGGCTGGTTGGTGCCGTGGATGCGGAACATGGTATCGTGCCCGCCCTGATAGAGGTACATGGCACGGGCACCGAGCGGGTTGTTCGGGCCGCCGGGGACGCCACCGGCATATTTCAGGTTCTTTTCCGGATGGGTGCGAATCATGTTCGGCGACGGCGTCCAGTTCGGCCATTCCGCCTTGCGTCCCACCACGGCCCAGCCGGCAAGCGAATAGCCATTGCGGCCGACACCGATACCGTAACGCATCGCCCGGCCATTGCCGAGCACGTAGTAGAGCCGACGGGCCGGCGTATCCACCACGACCGTGCCTGCAGGGTGCTTGCTGTCATAGGCCACTTCCGTGCGGCGCAGCTCGGGCTTGATCTTGTCCAGCGGAACCTTGTCCAGGGGAAACTTCTCCTCGGGAATGGCCGCATATTTCGACTGGTCCTGATTGGTGGCGCAGGCGGCGAGGAGCAGAGGCAGACCGGCCAGGAATCCGCGGCGGGAGAGGGACATGAAGCAAACCCTTTAGATTTCGTTGATGCCTCGAAACCTAAGGGATTTATGGTTAACCGACGGTAAAGACCGGAACACAGGTGTTTACGATTGAGGCAGATCGCGCAGGGATGCCACGGTCTCGTGGAATTGCCGATAGGATGCGAAATGGGGCACGCCATCCACCGGATGATTGTCGGGGTTATGCAGGATTGCCCGCATGCCGGCCCGCCGGGCAGCCTCCAGCCCCACAGCGCTGTCTTCCACGACAACGACCTCGGAAGGGAGAACCTGCAGTGCTTCTGCCGCATGCAGGAACAGATGCGGCTCCGGCTTCCAGCTGTTCAGGGTATAGGCGCTATAGGTGTGGGCGGGAAAGAAGCGATCCAGACTGGTGATGGCGAGAGACCGGGCAATCTTCTCCGGCGGCCCGCTGGAGGCGATTGCCCTCGGAAGGTCGAGACCCTCCAGCATGTCGTGAACGCCGGGATAAGCTTGCAGCTCGCTTTCATAGCGGCGGGCAGACAGGGTGCGATAGGTCCCGATGAAGGCATCGTCCAACACGCGCCCGGTCAATCGGGAGAAGGTCTCCAGTATGGTGGCAAAGCGCCAGCCGCGATAATGGTGCGCGATGTGGTGGCCGCTCATCCCGAGCTCAGGCAACAGATCGGCCAATGTCTCGGCAGCGATGAGTTCGCTGTCCACCAGGGTCCCGTCGAGATCGAAAATGAAGGCTTTTGTCATGGCGCCAAACCTAACCCATGACGCCGGCGGAGGGAATGCCCGTTCGGCCTTGCACCCTCCCCTGTCGGGGATACCACCCGGCACTTTCCGAGTTGCATTATTTAAGAATTTCAGTATAATCGAATCTAATGAATTCCCGCGCGGTGAGGGGTCGCCGATGGTGGGAATATGGCGTCTCGCCGCCCGAAGCCACGGTTGCGGCGAGACGCTTCCAACTTGTCCTCCACCGTGCCGCGCTGCCCGCTGGAGCCGGCAGGACGAGACGCAGCCCCCTCGCCCACATTGCTGACTGACGCGGTTCCTGCGGGCCGCGCCCGAACATTACATGTTCGGGTAGACCGGCCCTTCGCCACCTTGGGGCACCGTCCAGTTGATGTTCTGGTTCGGGTCCTTGATGTCGCAGGTCTTGCAGTGCACGCAGTTCTGCGCGTTGATGACGAAGGTCGGCTTGCCGTCCTTCTCCACCCATTCATAGACGCCGGCCGGGCAGTAGCGGTTCGACGGACCGGCATAGACATCCAGTTCCGAGGACTTCTGAAGCTCGGGGTTGAGCAGCTTCAGGTGGATCGGCTGGTCTTCCTCGTGGTTGGTGTTCGACAGGAACACCGAGGAGAGACGGTCGAAGGTCAGAACGCCATCCGGCTTCGGGTAGTCAATCTTTTTGTGCTTGGCCGCCGGCTCCAGCGAGGCGGCATCGGTCTTGCCATGCTTCAGCGTGCCGAAGAAGGAGAAGCCGAAGAGCTGGTTCGTCCACATGTCGATACCGCCGAGGCCAACGCCGATCGCCGTGCCGAACTTCGACCAGAGCGGCTTGACGTTGCGCACGCGCTTCAGGTCCTTGCCGATATCGGTATCGCGCCAGCTATTCTCGATCTCCACCGGCTCGTCATTGGCGCGGCCATTGGCAATCGCGTCCGCGAGCTTTTCGGCGGCCAGCATGCCGGAGAGAACCGCATTGTGACTGCCCTTGATGCGCGGCACATTGACGAAGCCCGCCGAGCAGCCGATCAGCGCGCCGCCGGGGAAGGAGAGCTTCGGAACGGACTGATAGCCGCCCTCGGTGATCGCGCGCGCGCCATAGGAAAGGCGCTTGCCGCCTTCGAAGGTGCCACGAATGGCAGGGTGCGTCTTGAAGCGCTGGAACTCCTCGAACGGATAGAGATAGGGGTTCTTGTAGTTCAGGTGGATGACGAAGCCGACCGCCACCATGTTGTCTTCCAGATGATAGAGGAACGAGCCGCCACCGGTCTTCATGTCGAGCGGCCAGCCGAAGGAGTGCTGGACGAGGCCCGGCTTGTGGTTCTCGGGCTTCACTTCCCAGAGTTCCTTGATGCCGATGCCGAACTTTTGGGGCTCGCGGCCTTCCGAGAGCTTGTATTTCGCGATCAGTTCCTTGGCGAGCGAACCGCGCACGCCTTCCGAAATCAGCGTATATTTGCCGAGCAGCGCCATGCCGCGCGTATAGTTCGGGCCGGGCTCGCCATCGCGGCCGACGCCCATGTCGCCGGTCGCAACGCCGATCACGGCGCCTTCGTCATTGTAGAGCACTTCGGCAGCGGCAAAGCCGGGATAGATCTCGACGCCGAGTTCTTCGGCCTTGGTTGCCAGCCAGCGACAGACATTGCCGAGAGAGACAATGTAGTTGCCATGATTGTTCATCAGCGGCGGCATGAAGGCGTTCGGCAGGCGGATGGAACCGGCCGGACCCAGGAACAGGAAGTGATCGTCCGTGACGGCCGTCTTGAAGGGATGGCTTTCGTCTGAGCGCCAGTCCGGCAGCAGGCGGTCGATGCCGACGGGATCGACGACGGCGCCCGACAGGATATGCGCGCCCACTTCGGCGCCCTTTTCCAGCACCACGACCGACAGGTCCGGATTGATCTGCTTCAGACGGATGGCGGCCGAAAGGCCAGCGGGGCCTGCGCCCACGATCACCACGTCGAATTCCATGCTTTCCCGTTCGGGCAGCTCCATCGCTTCGGTCATACTGTCAGTCTCCACTCGCGGCCGTCTTCTCCAAACGGCACGGTCCCCGTCATTCCACTCTCTCTTGGCAAATGATAGATGCATTGTCGAGCCGGGTTTGCGACGCGAAAGCCCTCATTTTGCCGCAGGGAACGGCTCCTTCCCCGCAAATTATTTGACGTTAACGTTCACGTCAATATTCTTCTGCGGCATGGTGGCGGGATGCGCGCCCGCCCTGCCCGCATCGGGCCTTTGTGCACCTTGCCGCGGGGCGGCGCCCGGGTTAGAGCATCTTCAAAAAGGAAGGCCGCATGCTTCGCTCGTTCAAAGTGGTTCCCTGCGATCATGATCGCCATGGCCGGTACTGCAGCAAGTGCGGGCTGGAGGTGGATCCGCCGCGCCTGACATTCCAGACTATTGCGGTGGAATTTCTCGCCATATGGCTACAGCGCGGCTTTCGCGACACGATCGTCGGCCTCACCCTTGCCCCCGGACACCAGATCCGGCATTATCTCAAGGAAAATCGGGCGCTGCTGGTCAAGCCTGTCAATTATCTGATCGTCATCGCGGCGTTCCGGTACTGGGCGCTCACGCTTTACAACACGCGAAGCGATGGCATTGACGATGCGGTGCTGGGCCTGCATGGCAGCGCGGCCGAAAAGGCGGTTCTGGAACCTGCCGTTCGCTGGCTCTATGATCATTATTACCAGCTCGAACTGCTGCAGGCGGTGTTGATGGCGCTTCTGCTGCGCTTCGTCTTTTTCCGACGCGCCGGTTTCACCCTGCCGGAATTCACCATCGCGGTCACCTATATCGTGGCGCAGAGCACGCTGATCCAGGGTCTGCTGGAGCTGTTCTTCACGCCCTTCCACCGGGTGCCGCCACAGGGCCTGATGGCGACGGCTTCGCTCGGCTACACGGCCTTTGCACTGTCGCAACTGCTGGGACCGATGACCGCCGGCAGATTCGCGCGCATCGTCCTCACGCAGGCGCTTGTGATGGCGCTGGCACTCGGCATCGTGCTGGGCGGGCTTGTTCTGTGGGAAAATGGGGTGCGGATCGACCTGCCGGCGCTTCCGGCGTCTTGAAGCCGACATTCGATCCGGCATAGGCTGGCCTTCCTTCCAGAAGGCAGGCTTCCATGACGGCCCTTGATCCCGCTGAACTCGCTGACATCCTCGCCCGGGCCTTTCCCGCCCTTTCCTTGCTCGGCCCGGACGCGCTTTCATCCCGCGCGCCCGGCGAACATCCCGACAATCTCGGCTGCGGCGTCATGGCCCTGCCTGCCACGACCGAAGAGGTGGCAGCGCTTGTCCGCTTCGCGCGGGAGCGGAACATCGCGATCGTCACGCAGGGCGGGCGGACAGGCCTTGTCGGCGGCGGCATTTCGCGGCCCGGGCAGATCATTCTTTCCACCGCGAAACTCGACCGGATCGAAGCGATCCATGAAGGCGAGATGAGCGTGGTTGCCGGGGCGGGCGTCACGCTGGAGGCGCTTCAGGCGCGGCTGCGCCCGCTGGGGCTCACGCCCGGCATCGATCTTGCGGCGCGGGGCTCGGCGACGCTGGGCGGCATGGTCTCCACCAATGCGGGCGGCATCCTTGCCTTTCGCAACGGGGTGATGCGGCATCAGGTGCTGGGGCTCGAGGCGGTGCTGCCGGACGGATCGATCTTCTCGGACCTGACGCGGGTGATCAAGGTTTCCGCCGGGCCCGATCTCAAGCATCTGCTGATCGGCGGCGAAGGCGCGTTCGGCGTGGTCACGCGGGTGGTGCTGAAGCTGGAACGACATACGGGCGAGCGCGCAACGGCGCTTGTCGGCCTGCCTTCTGCCGAACGGGCGCTGGGGCTGGTCGGGGCGCTGCAGGCCCATCCCGCGCTGCGGCTGGAGGGCGCGGAGTTGATGTGGCGGCATTTCTTCGAAGACAGTGCCCGCAATCACGGCTTCGAAACCGACTGGCTGACCGCAGAAACGCCGGCGGTGCTGCTGACAGAAGTGTCCGGCCTTTCGGCAGAAGCCGCGCGGGAGGCGCTGGAATCCATACTGGCCGACCATTGGGAGCGCGCCGGCCTGACCTGCGGCCTCGTCGCCCAGTCGCTCGCCCAGCGAAACCGCTTCTGGCAGCTGCGCGAACAGGCGGATTTCATCTACCGGGAGCATCCCGATGCCCCCTCCTTCGACGTGTCGGTGCCGCCAGGCAGCCTCGATGCCTATGTCGTCGCCTTCCGGGAGCGGCTGAAGCGGCTCGATCCCGATATCGGCGCCTATGTCTACGGCCATATGGCGGACGGAAACCTGCATATATCCATCACCCATGCGGGTGCGGTCAGCGACAGCAGGCGCATCGACATCGAACAGACCGTCTATGACGGCGTTCAGGCGCTCGGCGGGAGTTTTTCCGCAGAGCACGGCATCGGGCTTGAAAAACGGCATGCCTACTTCACCTATAGCGATCGGGTGAAGCGCAGGCTGGCCGACGGGATCAAGCGCGCGCTCGATCCGGAGCTGCTGTTCAATCCCGGCAAGGTGCCGTTCACCGGGGAAACGGACACTTAAATCGCCCCCCTCTCTCTTTTCTCCCTCTCATGGAGTCATGCATGGATCTTGGACTGCTTGGTAAAAGGGCGCTGGTGCTTGCGTCGTCGCGCGGGCTTGGGGCCGGCATTGCCGGCGCGCTGGTGGCGGAGGGGGCAGATGTTATTCTGTGCGGCCGCGACCGGGACGAACTCGCCCGCCGCACCTCCCATCTCAACGAGATGGGGCCGGGCCGGGCCTTCTTTACCGAGGCCGATCTCTTCGATGCTAAGGTCGTCGAAAAGCTTTCCACCACGGTAGACCAGATCTATGGCGGCGCGCTCGATATTCTCGTGAACAATTCCGGCGGTCCGCCGCCCGGTTCGGCGCAGGACGCGACGCCCGAGCTGCTTGCCACCCATTTCGAGGCGATGGTGCTGCGCCAGATCGCGCTGGCGCAGGCATTCCTGCCCGGCATGCGGGCGCGCGGCTTCGGCCGCATCCTGACGGTCGCCTCTTCCGGCATCATCGAGCCCATTCCCGGGATTGCCATTTCGAACACGCTGCGGCCGGCCCTGGCAGGCTGGTCGAAGACCCTGGCAGGCGAGGTTGCCGCCGATGGCGTGACCGTCAACATGCTGCTTCCGGGCAGCATTCTCACCGCACGGCTCGACGAACTCGATCGCCGGGCCGCCGAGCGAAGCGGCAGGACGGTGGAAACGGTCCGGGCGGACTCGGAAGCCGCGATCCCCGCGGGGCGCTACGGCACGGTGGAGGAATTCGGCGCCACCGCCGCCTTCCTTGTCTCCACCAAGGCGAGCTATATCACCGGCTCGATGATCCGCTGCGATGGCGGCGCGGCCCGCAGCGTCTGAGGCCGCTTCTTCTGGCGATCAGCGCCGGCGGAACCGGGCCGGCGCGAAGGTTTCTGCGGTGATTCCCTCGCGAGCGAGCGCATCCGGCACCGGTTCGCCTTGCAGCAGGGCCGCCGACAGAGCGCCGAGGGCTGGCGAGGTCAGGATGCCGAAGCCCCCCTGCCCGGCCAGCCAGAAGAAGCCGGGGCAAGCCGGGTCGAAACCCGCGACGGGCAGCCGGTCGGGCGAAAAGCTGCGCATGCCCGCCCAGGCCTTTGCCACCCGCTTCACCTTGAGGCCGGTATGTGACTCCAGGTGATGCACGGCCCAGGCAATGTCGATCTCTTCCGGCTGCACGTCGCCGGGTTCGCAGGGCGTCTCGTCTGCCGGCGAGACCAGCAGGCGGCCCGCATCCGGCTTGAAATAGAAGGCATCCGCCACGTCATTCACTTCCGGCAGGGCAAGCGCCTCCATGCCCTCCGGCAGATCGACCAGAATGGCGGTGCGCCGGTGCGGCACGATGCCGAGCGGCGCGACGCCGCACAGAACCGCCACCGCATCCGCCCAGCCTCCGGCGGCATTGACGAGAATGCCCGCCCGCAGCGGCCCGGAGGCGGTTTCGACGACCCAGGCACCGTTTTCCCGGCGGGCGGAGACGAGGCCAGCCTTCAGCCTGACATCCAGGCCCGCCTTGCGGGCCTGCCGCAGATAGGCCTGCAACAGGCTGTCCGCCTCGATGTCCCAATACTCCGGATCGTAATAGGCGGCGGCAAAACTTGTCGGATCGATGAAGGGGATACGGGCCTTCACCTCCTCCGGTGTCAGGCGGAGAAGGCCGTCCACCCGCCCGGACAGGTCTTCAAATTGCGTGTCGAGAAGCGCGCGGTCCTCCTCATGCGCCATCACCACGCCGCCGCGCGGCTTCAGCAGCGGCACATCCGTAAAGCCCGCGGGCGGCGCATCGAAGAAAGGTTTGGCGGCGCGGGCCAGTGCCCGGATTTCCGGCGGATTGTAGTTCAGCACGAATTCGGCAGCAGAACGGGCGGTGGCATGATAGCCCGGCTGGTCCTCCGCCTCGAGAAGAGCCACGGAAACACCTGCACCGAGGAAATAGGCCAGCGATGCTCCCGCGATCCCGCCGCCGACGATTGCGATGTCTACCGTATCCATGCCCGCCCCTTCCCTGTTCGAGAAGAGCAATAGGCGGCGGCCACCCCGCCTTCAAATTGATACCCCCGAAGATGGCTATCAATAGGAATAATAGTCTTCGCTGTCCTCGATTTCCTCGGGCAGAAAGTCCGTGTCGTCCATATGGGCAAGGAAGCGCTGCTCGGCGGCGTTCAGCATGGCATTGGGATTGGTGATGCGGAACACCTCGGTGACCGGCAGGTCCGCGTAGGGCGGCAATTGCCAGAGGCGACCCGCCCGGACCGCGGCGGTGGCAAGATGGACCGGCAGCATGCCGATGCCGACATTGGCGGCGATGAGGCGCAGCACCTCCTCCACATGGCTGGAGACGGCGCGCACTTCCTGCCCGAAGGAGCCGAGCGCCCGCACCGCCGTCACCGCGCTCATGTGCGGTCCGCCCAGCATGTCGGCCGGAAAGGCCACATAGGGATCGCCGCGCAGCGCATCGAGCGTGACGCCCTCGACACCGAAGAGCCGGTGGCCGCGTCCGCAATAGAGCGCATAGCGTTCCCGCTTGTAGGGCGCGCGCCGGAGCGCTTCCGGAATGACGCCATCCGAGAGACCGATGGTCGCGACATTGCGCTCCACTGCGGAGATGACGTCGGTGGTGGTCTGGATGGTCACGCTGAGGCTGACCTTGGGATGGGCGGCGAAGAAGCTGGAGAGCTTCCGGTCCCAGTGGGGACTGTGCACATGGCTGACGGAATAGATGCTGACATGGCCGGTCACGTCCTCGCCGGCCTGGTCGAGCGATTCCGGCAGGCGCACCACGGCGGCGAAGATATCCCGGCACTGGCGGTAGAGCCGGTCACCCGCTTCGGTCAGGTCGAAACGACCCGGCCTGCGGTCGATGAGGCGGTGGCCGACCGTCTGTTCCAGCCGCTTCAGCGCCATGCTGACGGCGGGCTGCTGGAGAAGAAGCCGGCTTGCGGCACCGGTGATCGACCCTTCCTCCACCACCACGGCGAACGTGCGCAGGAGGTTCCAGTCGAGATTATGGGCGAAGCGCTCGAGACGATGACGGGCCATGGGCTGTCCTCTCCCCTCCATCAACAGAAACAATTCCGACTATCTTCAGTATCTATTTCGCTTATGCACATTGAGCGCTAGAGTGTCCAGCATCCGGGGACCTCCTGCCCATGTGGACGGAAGGCCCGGTTGAGCCACCGGCACCCCCAGAAGAACCGGGGCCGGAATTTTTGATGCATTCATTTGGGGAACACGGATCATGAAGAAGACAATCGCCGCCCTCGCGCTCGTTGCCGCCGGGCTCTTCGCCGCGCCGGCGGGTGCTGCCGACAAGCTGGTCATCGGTACGGAAGGCGCCTACCCGCCCTTCAACAAGATCGAGGCAGACGGCACCATCACCGGCTTCGACGTGGAAATCGGCAAGGCCCTCTGCGCCAAGATGGATGCGGAATGCACCGTCGTCGCCCAGGACTGGGACGGCATCATTCCCGGCCTGCTCGCCAAGAAATACGACATGATCATCGCCTCGATGTTCATCACCGAAGAGCGCAAGAAGCAGGTTTCGTTCTCCAACCCCTACTATCTGGCCGCCATGACCCGCGTCGTGCCGAAGGATAGCGCGCTTACCGACTTCTCGCCCGAAGCGCTGAAGGGCAAGACCATCGGCGCCCAGTCGGGCACGACCCAGGCGGACTACATCACCGCCGTCTATCCCGACTCCGACATCAAGCTCTACCCGACCCAGGACGAGGTGAACCTCGACATGGTCAACGGCCGTCTCGACATGCAGGTGGGCGACATGCTGCCGCTGCTCGACTGGACGAGCAAGAGCAAGGATGGCGAATGCTGCAAGCTCGCCGGCGATCCGATCACCGATCCGAAGTTCGTCGGCGAAGGCGTGGGCATTGCCGTGCGCCAGGAAGACAATGCGCTGCGCGAAAAGCTGAACAAGGCGCTCGACGAAATCCGCGCCGACGGCACCTACAAGCAGATCAACGACAAGTACTTCACCATCGACGTCTACACGATGAAGTAAGCCGGATCAGGGCGGGGTTTCCCCGCCCTTTTCATGTCGGGCCGTAACATTCGGCCTTCTTGCCCCAACCTGTGCCGGGCATCCGCCGACCCTTCCATCCTGCCGGCCGCAGCAGATCCTCGGGACAAGCCCGAGGATGCCAGCCGCGGTGACGGTCTGCCGCACGCCGATGGGCCTTACCGGCGGATAATCTCCGTGCGATCTTGCCATCCCCTGCCGAACATGGCATCAGGCGCGTCCCTCACGGGCGGCGCCTTCCTTTGTTGGCCGAGCCCCTTTTCCCAAAACAGGCATGGCAAGGAGTGACGGGCATGGCTCGCGCATTGGGCTTCGATTTCGGCACCACCAATTCGGTCATCGCGGTCTCGGCCGGAGAGACGACCCGGTCCATGGTCTTCGACAGCCCGGCCGGCAAACAGGATACGATGCGCACCGCGCTGTCGTTCCTGAAAAAGCCGGATACCAGCCTGCATCCCGAGGCCGGACAGGCGGCGATCCGCCAGTTCATCGACAATCCCGGCGAATGCCGGTTCCTGCAATCGATCAAGACGTTCGCGGCAAGCCCGCTCTTCCAGGCAACCCAGGTCTTTGCGTGGCGCAAGACCTTCGAGGACCTGATGGAGACCTTTACCGAGCGGCTTCGGGCCTATGCGGGCGAGAGCTGGCCCGCGCAACCCGGGCGCATCGTGGTCGGGCGCCCCGTCGCCTTCGCAGGCGCGAGCGCCGACGAGGCGCTGGCGCTCGCCCGCTACAACGAGGCGCTGTCGCGGCTCGGCTTTACCGATATCCATTATGTCTACGAACCGGTGGCGGCCGCCTTCTTCTTCGCCCAGCAGTTGAAGGCGGATGCCACCGTTCTGGTCGCCGATTTCGGCGGCGGCACCACGGACTATTCGCTGATCCGCTTCGAGCGACAGGGCGGCCAGCTTTCCGCCCGCCCGATCGGCCATTCGGGCGTGGGCATTGCCGGCGACCACTTCGATTTCCGTATCGTCGACAATGTCGTCTCGCCGGCCATCGGCAAGGGCACCACCTTCCGCTCCTTCGACAAGCGGCTGGACGTGCCGAGCGGCTACTATGCCAATTTCGGCCGCTGGAACCAGCTCTCGATCTTCAAGACCTCCCGCGAATTCCAGGAGCTGAAGAAGCTCGTGCGCGTGGCCGATGCGCCCGACATGCTGGAGCTCTTCATCGAACTGGTCGAGCATGACGAGGGCTTTCCGCTTTATCAGGCGGTCTCGAAACTGAAGATGGCGCTGTCCAGCGAGGAAGAGGCAGAATTTTCCTTCGCCCCTCTGGGTGCCGCCGGCCGGCAGGTGGTGCGCCGGGCGGATTTCGAGCGCTGGATTGCGCCCGATCTCGCCCGCATCGAGGCGGCGCTGGACGAGGTGCTGGAAAAGACAGAGACACCCGCCGGGGCCATCGACAAGGTGTTCCTCACGGGCGGGTCCTCCTTCGTGCCGGCGGTCCGGCGCATCTTCGAACAGCGTTTCGACGGCTCGCGCATCGAAAGCGGTGGAGAACTGATCTCGATTGCCCATGGCCTGGCGCTGATCGGCGAGCTGGAGGATATCGGTGCCTGGGCGGCCTGAGGATCATTGCTTGATATGGAAGCCCCGCCTCGGATAAGGTCCGGCCCATGATCGACGCCGAGACCCTCCCCCCGCAGGCCCTTGCCGCGCTTCTGCATTTCTATGCGGATGCGGGCGTGGACGTGCTGCTGGAGGATGAGCCGCAGGACCGGTTCGCCGCCTTTGCCGCCGAAAGGCAGGCGCGCGCACCTCGCGTGGCGGATGCGCCGGCATCGGCGGCCCCTGCCCGTGCGGCGGCGGCCGGAAGGCCGCAGGACACGCGCGGCCCTGCCCCCTCCGCCCAGCCGCTGCCCTTGCCGGACCAGGAAGCGATTGCCGAGGCCCGGCGCGTGGCGGCGATGGCAACCAGCCTCGCGGAATTGCGCACGGCCATCGAAGGTTTCACCCATTGCGGCCTGAAGCGCGGCGCCCGTTCGACCATTCTGGTCGATGGCGCATGCGAGACGGGCATCATGGTGATCGGCGGTGTGCCGGGATCGGACGAGGATTCCGGCGGCACGGCCTTTGCCGGGCGCTCTGGCGCGCTGTTCGACCGGATGCTCGCGGCCATCGGGCTGGGCCGGGACAAGGTCGCGGCGCTCTCGGCCCTGCCTTGGCGACCGCCGGGCAACCGGCAGCCGACCCAGGCGGAGATGGATATCTGCCGGCCCTTCGTCGAGCGGCAGATCGCTCTCTGCAAGCCCAAGATCGTGCTGGTGCTGGGCAATTTCGCCGCCCGTTACCTCATCGATCCCGCAGCCTCCATCCAGCTGATGCGCGGGGAATGGCGGGAGATCGGCGTGGAAGGCGTGGCCATTGCCGCGCTTCCCAGCCTGCATCCGGAGGACCTGTTGCGGGCACCGGCCTCCAAGCGGCTCGCCTGGCAGGATCTTCTTGCCTTTCAGGCCCGGCTGAAAACGCTCGGCCTCGCCTGACCGGCGATTTGCCGTGCCCGACCCATCGACCATGGCAAATTTTTGACCGGGCCGTGCAGCCCGCGCATGGCAGACCGGCGTCGCCGCGCCTGTGTCTTTTCACGGCCATGTCGTAATCTCTGGCTAGGGGGAGGTCGACCCGAGAGGTTCCGTGCGCCGATGCGCCGGAGGTTCTCGCCATCCACGGATCTGAACTGAGGCCGACCGCCATGAGCAACCGCATCGACCGCGCACATTCCACCTTCGACAGCCTGAAGGCGGCGATCCGTTCCCATCGTACCGCCTTCATCGGGCGTCCGGCCTGTTTTGCCACGAACGAGCAGCTGAGCGCGCTCGGTCTCCTGCGGACCGGCGCGCAATCGGCCCATCGCTATGACGGGCCCTTCGCGCTGCGCTAGACCCGCCCGTCAGTCTTTCTGGAGGGACGCCTGGAACGCCCGGTCGAGATGGGAAAGCTTTGCCGCCTGCCAGCGGGCGTAATCCTGCAGGAATGCGACGCTGACCCAGAGATCCGCCTTGCGGCGCTGGCCGCTCCAGCCGATGACGCCGACTTCCGCAGCCTTGCGGAACAGCCGCTGCAGATGGGTGTGGGACATGAGATATTCATCCGCCATGGAGCGGACATTCACCTGCCCGACCGGCTGGCGACCGTCTTCGCCCGGTTCGTAGCCGGTGGCGCGGGCAACCAGCTCGTCCATGACGAGCGCGCCGCCTTCCGTCCACTGGAAGAGGCCCACATGGCCCGGCGGCTCCAGCCAGAGCGGATCGGCCAGGCAAGCGCGCGCCATCGCGGGCTGGGCGCGCTCGAACAGCGTTGGATCGGCCGCATGCAGCGCCGCCCGGTTTCCGCCATCCAGGCCATCCAGGACCATGAGATTGACCTCGAACCAGCGGCGCATCGCGCGGTCGGCAATTTCCGTCACTTCCACCCGGCGACGGCGCATGCGCCCGGAGGCCGGCGCCGGCACATCCCGGACGAAACGGTAGTGGCGCATTTCTTCCATGAAGTTCAAAACGGTATTGCGGCTGGCAGCGGAGGTGGTGGTGACGATGTCGCGCAAGCGACCGACGGTCAGACCGGAATTGCGTTCTTCGGGGCGATATTCGAGATAGAGCGCCATGGCGGCTTGCGACATCAGCCAGCGCTGGTGCGAGGCAAGAGTGCGGCCGAGACGGGGATTGTCTCCAAACACGCCGCGCAGGCCCATGGCCAGCTGCGCCAGCGCCGGCAGAATGGCAGGATGCGCCGCGATCTCCGACGGCGTCAATGCGCGCGGAGCGTGATCGGCGGCCGTTTCCCCTTCGGTTGTCGGCGACTGCGTCTGCAAGGCCAAATTCTGCATCATTTGCTCGGTACACCGTGGAACCCGACGCCCTACCGTGCGCCTTTTCCGCTTCAGACAGCCTTTCATCCCATCCGCAGGGGAACGTTGCCCCTATTATGCTTGAAAATCAAGAAGAAGACTAACATTCGGTTAACACAATAAGTTTTAGTAAACTACAGAAGATATGGGGATAATGACTGTCGCAAACGGGGCCGCCCCTTTGCTGCCTCATTCGCGATGATGACACCGAACCGAAGATTTCTCGCCCGACGCGTCGAACAGGACCACAGACCATGATCCGCAGCCTGCTTTCCATTGCCAGCCTCATGGCGTCCACGCTGCTGATGATGATCGGCTTCGGGTTGATGAACTACATGCTGCCGATCCGTTCGCTCAGCGAGGGATGGTCGACCATCGCCATCTCGTTCATCGCCACCGGCTATACGTTCGGTTTCACCCTCTCTTGCATCGTGACGCCGTTCTTCGTGCGCCGGGTCGGGCATGTCCGGGTGTTCGGGGCGCTGATCACGCTGCTGACCGTCGGTATCCTGCTCTGCGCGCTGATGGTGGAATGGCGGGCCTGGTTCTTCTTCCGCATGGTCTCGGGTTTTGCCATTGCGGGCGCCTATCTGATCATCGAGAGCTGGCTGAACGAGCGGGTCACCAACGAGAACCGCGGCACGCTCTTCTCGGTCTACATGATCACCTGCCTCGTCGGCTCGATCGGCGGGCAATATCTGGTGCCACTCGGCGATATCGGCAAGCCGGACCTGTTCATCCTGTGCGGCGTCATCTTCTCGCTGGCGCTGCTGCCGACCGCCCTTTCGACGGCGGAAACGCCCGCGCCGATTGCCAAGGCGAGCTTCAACCTCACCCGCCTGCTCCGCCGCTCGCCGATTGCCTTCTGGGGATCGCTGCTGTCGGGCGCGCTCTCCGGCACCTGGGGCAGTCTCGGCGGCGTCTATACGCAGAAGGCGGGACTTTCGACCGCCGAGGGCGCGACGCTGCTTGCCGCAGCCCTTGCGGGCGGTGCCGTCTCGCAGATGCCGATCGGCCGTCTCTCCGACCGGATCGACCGGCGCTACGTGATGATCGGCAGCGGCATCACCGGCGTTCTTGCCTGCGTGGCCATGAGCCTTGCGGGCGGGGTCAGCACCTGGCTTCTCTATGTCGGGGCCTTTCTGGTCGGCACCGTGCTCTACCCGGTCTACGCGCTCAACGTGGCGCATGCCAATGACCGCGCCGAACCGGAGGAATATGTGATGATCTCCTCCGGCATCATGATCCTCTATGGCCTCGGCACCGTGTCCGGGCCGCTGATGGGCGGGACCGCCATGGAATATGTCGGGCCGAACGGCCTTCTCTGGTTCCTCGCCATCGCCTTCGCGCTTTATGCGGGCTATGCCTGGTGGCGCATGCAGCGCCGCGTCACCGATACGCGCGATGCCGCCACCGATTTCCACGCCATGCCGCTTCCCATGCAGGGGACGGAAGGGGTTTCCCCTCTCTCCGAGGGGTGAGAGTCAGCGAACCGGCGCCTCGCTGGACAGCATTTCCCGCTGCAACCGGCGTTCCCGATGGATGATGTAGATTCCGGCCGAGATGGTGATGGCGGTGCCGATCAGCATGGTCGTGGCCGGCACCTCTCCGAACAGCATCCAGGACACCGGAATGCCGAACAGGATCGAGGAATATTCGAAGGGCGCGATGGTGGAGACCTCCGCGTGGCGGTAGCTTTCCGTCAGCAGGATCTGCGCAACGCCGCCGGCAAATCCCGCCAGCACCAGGAGAACCGTCTGGTTCAGATCGAGCCAGGACCAGCCGAAGGGCAGGCTGACCAGCGCCAGCAATGCCGAGGTGATCGAGAAATAGAGGACGATGGTGGGCGTCTTTTCCGTGCGCACGAGAATGCGGATCTGCACCATGGCAAGGGCCGCCCCCGCCGCCCCGGCCAGCACCACCAGCGCACCGACGGCCTCGGTGGAACCGAAGCCTTCCGTGCCGAACAGGGTCAGCTTCGGCCAGGAGATGATCAGCACGCCGAGCAGCCCGACCGCCACCGCCGTCCAGCGATAGATGCGCACCGGCTCGCCGAGCAGCGCCCAGCCGCAGAACACGGAAAAGAGCGGCATGGCATAGTTGAGCGCAATCCATTCCGGCAGCGGCAGCACCGCCAGACTGTAGAACCCGCAGCCCATGGAAATGACGCCGATGAAGCCGCGCTTGAAATGGCCGAAGGGGCTTTCCGTGACGAAGGCTGCGCGCAGTTCACTGCGCCACAGCAGGTAACCCATGATCGGCACGAGAGCGAAAGCCGAGCGGTAGAACACCACCTGCCCGGGATTGATGCCCGTACCGGCCAGCTTGATCAGCGTTTGCATGGCGAGAAAAATGCCGACGGAGCAGAGTTTCAGGGCAATGCCCCGCATGGGGCCGGTGGGAAGAGCAGGCATGGGGGCTTTCAGGGAGAAGCAGGAACCGGACAGTGCGCCCGAGGGTTAAGGCGACATCGCTTGCCGACAGGCTAGCGGAATCGCTTGTGCGTATTCATGAAAAATCCTGATGACACGACCAAGACTTATGATACCCCCCTTGGCAAAAACGCCCCGATACAACCTGACGGTGGCGTTTGAATTTATTGCCGTCAATTTTAGTAATAATTCAGAATTATCTGTCAGCCTTCCCGAACAAGGACTGGCTTAACATTCCCGAGGGGTTTCCGAGGCGCGCCAGAATGACGACAGAAGACCAGAAATCCGAACCGGGAACGACCATGCGCAAAGAAGCAGGCCAGGCCATTCACCTGGCAGATTACCGCCCTACCCCCTTCGTTCTCGAGCGGGTGGATCTGACCTTCGAGCTTGACCCAACCGAAACCAAGGTGGAATCCCGCCTGATTTTCCATCGCCGCGAGGGCGCCGACCCAAAGGCCGCGCTCGTTCTCGACGGTGACGAACTCTCGCTTTACAGCCTGCTGCTCGACCAGTCCGAGCTGCCGGCGGATCGCTACACGGTCTCGCCCGAGCGGCTTGAGATCCGCGACCTTCCCGCCGAAACGCCGTTCGAAATCACCGTCACCACCTTCATCAATCCGTCCGCCAACACGCAGCTGATGGGGCTTTACCGCTCGAACGGCATCTATTGCACCCAGTGCGAGGCAGAAGGCTTCCGCCGCATCACCTATTTCCCCGACCGGCCGGACGTGCTGGCGCCCTATACGGTCAACATCATCGCCGACAAGGGGCCGAACCCGCTGCTGCTTTCCAACGGCAATTTCCTCGGCGGCGCGGGCTTTGGCCCGGACAAGCATTTCGCCGCCTGGTTCGATCCGCATCCGAAGCCGAGCTACCTGTTCGCGCTGGTCGCGGGCGATCTCGGCGTGGTGGAAGACACATTCACCACCATGAGCGGCCGCGAGGTGGCGCTGAAGATCTATGTGGAGCACGGCAAGGAGCCGCGCGCGACCTATGCCATGGATGCGCTGAAGCGTTCCATGCAGTGGGACGAGGAGGTCTTCGGGCGCGAATACGATCTCGACATCTTCATGATCGTCGCCGTCTCCGACTTCAACATGGGGGCCATGGAGAACAAGGGCCTCAACATCTTCAACGACAAATATGTGCTCGCCGATCCCGAAACCGCGACCGATGCGGACTATGCCAATATCGAGGCGATCATCGCGCATGAATATTTCCACAACTGGACCGGCAACCGCATCACCTGCCGCGACTGGTTCCAGCTCTGCCTGAAGGAAGGGCTGACCGTTTATCGCGACCACGAATTTTCCGCCGACCAGCGTTCGCGCGCGGTCAAGCGCATCGCCGAGGTGCGCCACCTGAAGGCCGAGCAGTTTGCCGAGGATGCGGGTCCGCTCGCCCATCCCGTCCGTCCGACGGCCTATCGCGAGATCAACAACTTCTACACGTCTACCGTCTACGAGAAGGGCTCGGAAGTAACCCGGATGATCGCGACCGTTCTCGGCCGCGAGGGTTTCAAGAAGGGCATGGATCTCTATTTCGAGCGCCACGACGGCGATGCCGCGACGGTCGAAGACTTCGTCAAGTGCTTCGAGGATGCCAATGGCGTCGATCTCGGCCAGTTCTCGCTCTGGTATCATCAGGCCGGCACGCCCGTCATCACGGTCGCCGAAGCCTATGACGCGGCCACCCGCACCTACACGCTGACGCTCGACCAGGCGGTGCCCGCCACCCCCGGCCAGCCGGTCAAGAAGCCCATGCATGTGCCGCTGGCGCTCGGGCTGATCGGTGCCGACGGCAAGGCGCTTCCGCCGGCCTCCGCTTCCGGTGCGGACTTTGCCGAAGGCGTGCTGCACCTGAAGGAACAGCGCCATGTGGTGACCTTCAGCGGCCTTTCCGAACGGCCGGTGCTGTCGCTCAATCGCGGTTTCTCCGCGCCGGTCAATATCGCCTTTGCCCAGAGCGAGGCGGACCGCGCCCATCTTGCCCGGCATGACAGCGATCTCTTCACCCGCTGGCAGGCGATTACCGATCTGGCGCTGAAGGATATGGTGGAAGCGGTGCGCTCCGGTGCGGGCGCGCAGGCCAAGGCGTCCCCTGCCCTCGTCGATGCCCTGATCGCCACGGCCCGCGACGGCGCGCTTGAACCGGCGTTCCGCGCCCAGGCGCTGGCGCTTCCCTCCGAAGGCGACATTGCCCGCGCGCTTGGCGAAAACAACGATCCGGATGCCAACCACCGCGCCCGTCGCGCCATTCTGGCGAGTGTGGCAGCGGCCGGCCAGGCCGAATTCGAGGCCATCCATGCGGCCATGACCACCTCCGCGCCCTTCGCGCCCGATGCGGAAGGCGCCGGCCGCCGCGCGCTCGGCAATGCGGCGCTCGGCTATCTGGCGATCTGCGAGGCAAGTCCTGCCCGCGCCGCGAAGGCCTTTGCCGAGGCCGACAACATGACCGTGCAGTTCCATGCCATGACGGTGCTTGCCCACCACTTCCCCGACAGTGCGGAAGCGAAGGAGGCCCTCTCCCGGTTCGAAACCCGGTTCGGCGAGAATGCGCTGGTCATGGACAAGTGGTTTACCGTGCAGGCCACCATTCCCGGTGCGGAAACGCTCTCCCGGATCGAGGGGCTGATGGCCCACCCGCTTTACAACGCCAAGAACCCGAACCGGGTGCGTTCTCTGGTGGGCACCTTTGCCTTCCAGAACAGCACCGGCTTCCACCGGGCGGATGGCGCGGGCTACCGTTTCTTTGCGGACCAGATCCTGGAACACGATCCGAAGAACCCGCAGCTCGCCGCCCGGCTTCTCACCGCGCTGCGTTCCTGGCGGATTCTCGAGACCCATCGCGGGGCCGAGGCGGAAAAGGCCTTGCGCCGCATCCAGTCGGCGCCGGCCCTTTCAAGGGATGTGAAGGATATCGTCGACCGCATGCTGGGGTGATCGCGGCCGTTCCGGCCGCTTCCCTCCCCCTGGCGGTCAGCAGCCGCAATCCGGGATCTTCAGGGTGATGACCGTGCCGCAATTTTCGCGGGAGCGGATCTGCATCGTGCCGCCATGCAGCATGGTGAGCGAGCGGGAAATGGCGAGACCCAGACCGGAGCCGCCGCGGCTCTTCGCATACTGGTTCTGCACCTGCTCGAAGGGCTGGCCGATCTTGGCGAGCGCCCCCTTCGGAATGCCGATGCCCGTATCGGCGATGGTGAAGACCGCGCGGTTGCCGATGCGGCGCACGCGCACCGCGATGCGCCCGCCCTCATTGGTGAACTTCACCGCATTGGAGAGGATGTTCAGCAGGATCTGCTTCATCGCCCGGCGATCCGCATCCAGCGTCAGGCCCGGCTCGACCCGCTGGTCGATATAGATGCCCTTGTGGGCGGCGGGAATGGCGGTAAAGCGCAGGCTTTCCTCGACAAGCGGCTGCAGATCGATCTTCTCGCGGCTGAGCTTCATGTGCCCGGCCTCGATCTTCGACATGTCCAGAATATCGTTGATGACGTTGAGGAGATGCTTGCCGCTTTCGTGAATGTCGCGGGAATATTCGAGATATTTCGGCGAACCGATGGCGCCGAACATCTGGTTCTGGAGGATGTCCGAAAAGCCCATGATCGCGTTCAGCGGCGTGCGCAGCTCATGCGACATATTGGCGAGGAATTCCGATTTCGCCCGGTTGGCGGCCTCGGCGCGCTCCTTTTCCGCCTGATAATTGGCATTGGCGGTGGAAAGCTCCGCTTTCTGGCGCTCCAGCGTCAGGCGCGAGGCGGAGAGATCGTTGATCGTCGCCATCAGGCGGCGCTCGCTGTCGCGCAGGCGCTCCTGGTTGCGCTTCAGCTGGGTGATGTCGGTGCCGACCGAGACGAGGCCGCCGTCGCGGGTGCGGCGCTCGTTGATCTGCAGCCAGCGCTCGTCGGCCAGCTGCACTTCGGTGGTCTGGGAAAGGCCGCCGCGCGTCTCGTCGGCGAGCCGCCGCTCGATCACCGGGCGGGCCGCCGCCGCATTCACCAGTGCCCGTTCGGTGCCCGGCACCAGCACGGTGTCCGGAAGCCCGTAGGCCTGCTGGAAGTGGGCGTTGCACATGACGAGGCGGTCATGCTTGTCCCAGAGCACGAAGGCTTCCGAGGTACATTCGATGGCGTCGGCGAGCCGCTGGTCGGCTTCCGCATAGCGCTGGGCGAGCCGGTGCTGCTCGGTCACGTCCATGGCGATGCCGATCATGTGCACGCGGCCGGAGGGATTGCGGATCACCTGGGCGCGGGCGCGCATCCAGACATAATGCCCCTGCGCATGGCGCATGCGGAAGACGCGGTCCACCTGCCGGCTGTCACCCTTGGCGACGGCGCGGGCAAGCTGGCTCAGATTGTCGTCTTCCGGATGCATGAGGCGCGCCGCATCCGCGAAGGACAGGAACTGGTCCGACGGCGGCATGCCGAGCATTTCGTAAAGCGAACGCGACCAGTAGAGCCGGCGGTTGGCGAAATCGAAATCCCAGAGGCCGCAGCGGCCGCGCGACAGCGCGAGCTCGACCCGGAGATTGCTTTCGAGGAAGATGCTGTCCGCATCGCGCGCCCGGCGCACCTGATTGTAATAGGCGTAGAGGATGACCAGCAGGATCGAGGAAATGCCGGCGAAAAGCGTGACATTCAGCGCGATTTCCTCGCGCCAGAGATCGTTGATCGCCGCCTGCGAGCGGCCCGCCAGCAGGAAATCGCCCTTGTCGCCGACCAGCACCAGCGTTGCATAATGGGGAATGCCGCCGATGGTGGTTTCGAAAATGCCCGCATGGCCATCGAACCGCTGGGCGGAGGCCACTTCCGGAATGAGATTGAAGATGTTGCGGCCGACGAAGCCTTCGCCCGCAGCCGAAGCGCCCGTCACCCGGCCGGTCGCTGTCACCATCATCACGAAGGCGCCCGGGGCCATGCGGTCCTGCGGCAACACCTTCTGCAACTGCTTCTCGACGGCCGCATGGTCGGAAAGATCGACGGCGCCGCCGGCAAAGGCGGTGGCCGCCAGTGCCGCCGACAGCGAGACACTGTCGCGCGCCGCTTCCTGGATGCGGGCCTGCTGGGAGAGAATGCCGGCCACGCGCGCAATCGCCACCACGACGAGGAAGACGACGATCAGAACGGGAATGGCCCGCTTGAGAAGAGGCTCCAGACGGGAGAGCTGCATGGCGACCGGTTCCGAAAACAACCGGACCCCTCCCTCGGGGCGCCCCACACCCTGTTCACGGTCCGGAAATTTGAAACGCAGCCGAGCATCGGCCGCGGTTGCCCGCCGCACGTCCATCATCGTCAATACCCTGATTCCTCGTCATGATTCGCAATAGCCGCTTCGCGAATCTGCCCTAATGAATCATCGGTGATTCGGCTTGTCCAGCGAAATTTGATAAGGATTCGTTAAGCGGGGCGATGTGGACATTTTCCTTGCGATACTACCCAATATGGGTAATATTAGCCATGGAGAAAAGGATAGCGCACTACGATCTGGCAGTGGTGATCATCCGCGTCGAGGAACGTGGGAGTGCTGCATTCACGCGGACGGCTCTCGATGGGGGCCGCAGAATGGGCCTGACCCTTGCGGAGATGGTCGAGGCCGTTTCGTGCTTGACGCCAGCCTGTCTCTACAAGTCGATGACGACCTATGCGGACAGCCGCCTGTGGCAGGATGTCTATCATGGGGAGACCCCGGCGGGAAAGGCATACATCAAGATCACCCTTCGTGACGATGGCGCGCCCGTCATTCAATTCAAGGAGCTGGAGACATGACACGACAGTGTGGAAGCTGCGGCGCAGCGGAGATGGTCTCCTTTTGCGGCGAGAGCCTGACCGTCGACTATCGGGATCGACAGGCGACAGTCGGCAACCTGTCGGGCTTTCGGTGCACCCTCTGCGGCGAGATCGAATTCGAACCTGAAAGCGCAGTGCGCTATGCGGAGGCCGGCGATGCTCTGGTCCTCGCAGCGCGGCAGGCGGTAGGGCTTGAATTGCGGCGCATCAGGAAAAAGTTGAATCTCAAGCAAGCCGAGGCCGCACGACTGACCGGTGGCGGACATAATGCCTTCTCCCGCTACGAGACAGGCGCCATCGAGCCCTCTCCCGCAGTCATCAACCTCTTCCGGCTGCTGGAAAGACATCCCGAGGAGCTGGACCGGCTGAAAGCCGGCTGAGGGACTGCCCTCCGCATCTAGACGCTCTCCGACTGCACGGCTTTCCGCGGCCGGCCGCCCTTGCGGCCGTTTTCGCGGGCGGTGGCGGATTTGGCGGCGCTGCACACCCGGCCCCCGGCAGCGCCCAACTGGCCGGCCATGAAAGCGCGGGTGCCGAACAGGCCCTCAAGCAGGCCGGAAACCAGAAGGTCGAGATCGAGGTCAGGCCAATGAAGGCCCGTCCCGGCGCCCTGCAGAAGGACGTGGGCGCGGTGAGGCTCGCTCGCGTCGCGCAGCCCTTCCAGGCGGTCCGCCGGGACACCGAAAAAGGAGCCATCGCCGAATTCGATGAGGATCGCCTTGCGAACGGGATCGTAGCGCACCCCGGTCGCGGCACGCCCTGCCACGCGCGCACCCCGCGCCCGGGCAGTCTGCCATTCTTCGTCAGATATCGGCATGGAAACGCCTCCATTCCCGGCAAAGAGCCTCTACCACGGCTTCCAGAAGCCGGCAGACGCGGCTTGCTTCAGCCCGCGCAAAGCCATGGCTTTCGCGAAGCTCCACCGGTCCGCGATAACAATTCAGGGCGAAGACGGCAGAGCGCCCGCCATCCAGCACATGAACATGGGCGGGCCGATGGTCATTGAGATAGATGACAACCCGGTATCCGCCGAGGCGCATCACCGTCGGCATGGAATGATCCTAACAAAAACCCAAGCGCTTGGGAAGCGCTGACTGCCTGTTTCTGCAGAAACTTTAAATTAGAATTCCTTTCTTTTCAATCTCACGCCCGCACCGCCGCCGAAAATACCTTGCGGACAGCCTTCGAGAGCCGCTTTACCTCGCCTTCGAGCGTCTTGATGTCAGGGCAGTCGCCGGCGCGGCAGACGAGGTCGATCAGGCCGGCCGGGGCTTCCTTCGGGTCGAAGCCGCTGTCGATGCTGAGGCGCGTGATCTGGGCGATCGCGCTGTAAAGGGCGAGCGCTTCCAGGCAGGTATCGAGATCGTTGGGGTCGAGCCCGTCGCCTGCCACCGCCTTCAGCGTCTCGGCGGTATCGAGACCGCGGGCCGGGAGGGATACGCCGCGATAGGGCGCCGCCAGCGTGAGATATTGCGCGATGAATTCGATATCGATCAGCCCGCCCGGAATGAGCTTGAGGTCCCAGATCGCCTTGGGCGGCTTTTCGGTTTCGATGAGCTGGCGCATCTCGCGCACGTCGGCGGCGATCTTGCCGAGATCGCCGGGGCGCGAGAGGACCTTGGCGATGATATCGGCGGCTTCGGCCTTCAAGGTCTCGTCGCCGGAGATCAGCCGGGCGCGCGAGAGCGCCATGTGCTCCCAGGTCCAGGCCTCCTCGCGCTGGTATTTCTCGAAGGACTGGATGCGGGTGGCGACAGGCCCCTTGTTGCCGGAGGGGCGCAGCCGCATGTCCACCTCGAAGAGAATGCCCTCCGCCGTGGGCGCGGAGAGCGCCGCGATCAGCCGCTGGGTGATGCGGGTGAAGTAGCGGACGGGATCGAGCGGCTTCGGCCCTGACGATTCCGGGGCCGTGTCGTCGTAATCGTAGAGGAGGATGATGTCGATGTCGGAGCCCGCCGTCAGCTCGAAGCTGCCGAGCTTGCCCATACCCATGACGGCGACGCGGCCGCCGGGATAGGTGCCGTGCGCCTGCTCTATCTCCTTCAGCACCGCCTCCAGGGCGGCGGCAATGATCAAGTCCGCGAGATGGGTGAAGGCGCGGGCCGCCACCTCCGCGCCGATGGAGCCGGTCAGAAGACGGATGCCGATCAGGAAGCGCTGCTCGGCGGCAAAGATGCGCAGCCGGTCGAGGATATCCTCGTAATGCCGGGCGCCGGCGAGGAAGAGGGTCAGCCGGTTCTCGATATAGTCGCGGGTCGGCAGTTCGGACAGCAGCGCCGGATCGAGCATGCCGTCGAAGACATGCGGCCGCTCCGCGATGATGTCGGCCAGCCGGGGTGCCGCCGACATGATGGTGACGATCAGCGAGAGCAGCGCCGGATTGGTCGAGAGCAGCGAGAAAAGCTGGATGCCGGCCGGCAGTCCGGAAATGAAATTGTCGAAGCGCAGCAGCGCCTCGTCAGCGCGCTTGTTCTCGCCGAAAACGCGCAGCAGTTCCGGCGTCAGCTCGGTCAGCCGCTCGCGCGCCTCCACCGATTGCGTGGCGCGGTAGCGGCCGTAATGCCAGGTGCGGATGACGCGGGAAATGTCGGAGGGGCGCGCAAAGCCGAGGCGCGACAGGGTGTCCAGCGTATCGGGATCGTCGTTCTGGCCGGTGAAAACCAGGTTGCCGGTGCCGGTCGAAAGCCGGGTTTCCTGCTCGAACAGGCGGGCATAGCGCCGCTCCACCCGCTTCAGCACCTCGACCAGCGCTTCGGAAAATTCCGCCGTGGAGGCATAGCCGAGCATGTAGGCGATGCGTTTCAGCTCGCTCTCGGTTTCGGGCAGAAGATGGGTCTGCTCGTCGCGCACCATCTGCACGCGATGCTCCACATCACGCAGATACCAGTAGCATTCGGTCAGTTCCGTGGCCGTCGCCTCGTCGATCCATTTCGCCTCGGCAAGGCGATGCAGGGTCTCCTCGGTGGCGCGGGAGCGCAGCGCCGGCATGCGGCCGCCGGCGATCAGCTGCTGGGTCTGGGCGAAGAACTCGATCTCGCGGATGCCGCCGCGCCCGAGCTTGATGTTATGGCCCTTCACCGCAATCGTGCCATGGCCCTTGTGGGCATGGATCTGCCGCTTGATGGAGTGAATGTCGGCAATTGCCGCATAATCCAGATATTTGCGGAAGACGAAGGGCACGAGATCGCGCAGGAAGCGTTCGCCGGCCGCGATATCGCCGCCGATGGCGCGGGCCTTGATGAAGGCGGCGCGCTCCCAGTTCTGGCCGCGCCCCTCGTAATAGATCATCGCGCTTTCCACCGGCACGGCCAGCGGCGTGGATCCGGGATCGGGCCGCAGGCGCAGGTCGGTGCGGAAGACATAGCCATCCGCCGTCCGCTCCTGCATGATGCGGATCAGCCGGCGCATCATGCGCGCATAGATTTCCGTCGCATCCAGCGGGTCGCCGACGATGCCGGCCGAAATGTCGAAGAAGACGACGAGGTCGATATCGGAGGAATAGTTGAGCTCTCCCGCACCGAGCTTGCCCATGCCCAGCACGATGAGGCCGCTTTCCGCGCTCGGATTGTCGCGGTTCTTGAGCGTGATCTTGCCGCCATCGGCCGCGAGCAGCAGGTGATCGATCGCCGCGGCGACGGAGGCTTCCGCCAGACGGGTCAGCCAGCCAGTGGTTTTCCGGCCGTCGAACAGGCGGGCGAGATCGGCAAGCGCCACGAGAAAGGCGACGCTGCGCTTGGCGCGGCGAAGCCTCGACATGACCTCCGCTTCGGTCGGCTCGCGGCCCTCGGCATCGGGTTTCCAGGCCTGGCGGGCCGCGGCCACCAGCTTTTCGAGTTCCGGCTCCAGCGCCCCGGTGATGGCCAGCGACAGAAGCGCGGGATCGCGGTTCATCACCTCGCGCAGGAAGGGCGAGAGCGAGAGCGCGGCGAGGATGAATTCCTTCAGCACGCCATCACCGGCCATCAGGGCGGCCACCGGTGGCTCGGTCTTGGCGATATCCTTCAGGTCGGAAAGGACGGACTTCAGCTCCGTCTGGCTCATGGGACGCAAGGGATGAGCGGTGATGTCCTTCAGGCCTGCCATGTCCAACCGCTTGTCCTCCCCGATGCGATGCGTCCTCCTGCAAGGATGTAGCAGGCCGGCACGGCATAAGTCATCCCCGGCGATGGTATTCCACGGCGGCGTGCGGAACCGGAAAACATTACAAAGATTTCATGCTCCGGACAGTTCTTCGTAAGGTGCGCCCGCCTATATCTGAGGTCATCGAATGAATGCCCCGCCAGAAACGGGGTCCCAGCAAGAGAAGGCAGACGACAATGATCACCCGTATCAAAGGTCTTTTCACCGTGAAATCCGCTCTCCAGGCCTCTGCGGCCGGGCTTATCGCCGCCGGCGTCGTCGTTTCGGGCGTGCCGCAGGGCATCATGTCCGCCTATGCCGCGCCGGTCGCCGTGCAGGCCCCGCAGGTGCCGAGCTTTGCCGATGTGGTGAGCGCCGTGACCCCGGCCGTCGTTTCGGTCCGCGTGCAGACCAATGTCGATGAAACCGCTGCCGAAGGAAACGGCTTTTCCTTCAATTTCGGTGGCGAAGGCTTCGACCAGCTGCCGGACGATCACCCGCTGAAGCGCTTCTTCAAGGAGTTCGGCGGTCCCGGCTTCGATGGCGAGGGTCGTCCGAACCCGCACCGCATGCCGCATGGCAAGGGCCATCTGCGCCCGACCGCCCAGGGCTCCGGCTTCTTCATCTCCGCTGACGGCTATCTCGTCACCAACAACCACGTCGTATCCGACGGCGAGGCCTTCACCGTGGTGCTGAACGACGGCACCGAGCTGGATGCCAAGCTGATCGGCAAGGACAGCCGCACCGACCTCGCCGTCCTCAAGGTGGACGAGCCGAAGCGCACCTTCACCTATGTGAAGTTCGCCGATGACAGCAAGGTGCGCGTGGGCGACTGGGTGGTGGCCGTGGGCAACCCCTTCGGTCTCGGCGGCACCGTCACCTCGGGCATCATCTCCGCCCGTGGCCGCGACATCGGCTCGGGCCCCTATGACGATTACCTGCAGGTGGACGCAGCCGTGAACAAGGGCAATTCCGGCGGCCCGACCTTCAACCTTTCCGGCGAAGTGGTGGGCATCAACACCGCCATCTTCTCGCCGTCGGGCGGCAATGTGGGCATTGCCTTCGCCATCCCGTCCACGGTGGCCGAAGGCGTGGTCAACGACCTGATCAAGAACGGCTCGGTCTCCCGCGGCTGGCTTGGCGTACAGATCCAGCCCGTGACCCGCGATATCGCCGACTCGCTTGGCCTGTCGGAAGCCTCCGGCGCGCTCGTTGTCGCCCCGCAGGAAGGGTCGCCCGGCCAGAAGGCCGGCATGAAGAAGGGCGACGTCGTGACCGCCGTCAACGGCGAGCCGGTCAAGGATGCCCGCGATCTTGCCAAGCGCATCGCCTCGTTCCGCCCCGGCACCAAGGCCGAAGTGACCATCTGGCGCGACGGCAAGAGCCAGGTTCTGTCGCTGGAACTCGGTTCGCTGCCCGCCGACCAGCAGCAGGCGCAGGCCGGTGACCAGCAGAACGAGGAGCAGACCCAGCCTTCGACCGACAAGGCGCTGGCGGGCCTCGGCCTTTCCGTCTCGCCTGCCGATGGCGGCGCCGGCGTTACCGTGACCGAGGTCGATCCCGACTCGGATGCGGCCGACAAGGGCATGAAGCAGGGCGAGACCATCACCTCCGTCAACAATCAGGAAGTGAAGTCTGCCGAGGACATCGAGAAGGTCATCGACAAGGCCCGCAACCAGGGCCGCGCCAAGGCGCTCTTCCAGGTGGAAAGCCAGCAGGGCACCCGCTTCCTCGCCCTCGACATTTCCAACAAGGGCTGATCCCGAAAACAGGAAGGCCTGCCGGCACCGGCAGGCCTTTTTTCCATCGGGCTTGAGCGCGCCACTCCCCGGCGGGGAGCCGGCGCGAGCCCCCTTGTGCCTTGCGAACACGCGGGAGACTCCCAGGATGAACGACACGATGGATTGCGAAGGGAAGGGTCGCGACGCTAAGATCGACTCCATGAAAATTCTTGTCATCGAAGACGATCTGGAAGCCGCCGCCTATCTCATCAAGGCGTTTCGCGAGACCGGCATTGTGGCCGACCATGCGAGCGACGGGGAAGCCGGGCTCTTCATGGGTCTGGAAAACAGCTACGACGTGATGGTCATCGACCGCATGCTGCCGCGCCGGGACGGGCTTTCCGTCATCGGGGAGCTGCGCCGCAAGGGCGTGAACACGCCGGTGCTGATTCTCTCGGCACTCGGCCAGGTGGACGACCGCGTGACCGGCCTTCGCGCCGGCGGCGACGACTATCTGCCGAAGCCCTATGCCTTCAGCGAACTGCTGGCCCGGGTGGAGGTGCTCGGCCGCCGCAAGGGCGCGCCCGAGCAGGACATGGTCTACCGGGTCGCCGATATCGAGCTCGACCGCCTGTCCCACACCGCCCGCCGCGCCGGCAAGGATCTTTTGCTGCAGCCGCGCGAATTCCGCCTGCTCGAATATCTGATGAAGAATGCCGGCCAGGTGGTGACCCGCACCATGCTGCTCGAACATGTGTGGGACTACCATTTCGATCCGCAGACCAATGTCATCGACGTGCATATTTCGCGGCTGCGCGCCAAGATCGAGAAGCCCGGCAGCCCGCCGCTGCTGAAGACCATTCGCGGTGCGGGCTACATGATCAAGGACGGGGACTGAGGACCTTTCACCATGTCGCGTTTCCGCCTGCTTTTCCTGTCCACGGCGGTGCGCCTGTCCGCCCTCTTCATTCTCATCTTCGCGCTCGCGGCTGGCGCGCTGGTGCTCTATGTCACCGCCATGTCGGAGCGGCTGCTGATTGCCGAAATCCGGGAATCGCTCAATCAGGAAGTCTCGGCCGTGCAACGCGCCTATGAGCGCGGCGGGCTTGGCCAGCTCGCCCGGGTGATGGATGTGCGCGCCCGCCAGCCCGGAGCCAATCTCTACATCATCGCCGGTCCCGCCGGGGAAATGCTCGCCGGCAATGTCGCTTCGGTCGCGCCGGGCCTGTTCGACAAGGAGGGATGGACGACCGATCCCTTCCCCTATCGCCGCTACCAGGAGGAAAACGACAAACATCCGCGCATGGCCATCGCCCGCGTGGTGTTTCTCGACAATGGCATGCGCATCCTGATCGGGCGCGACCTCGCGGAGCCCGGGGCGCTGCGCTTCCTCGTGCGGCGGGCGATCTTCATCACCGTCGGCACCATGGGCATCGGGGCGCTGCTGCTCTGGCTCTTCATCGGCCGCAACGCGCTGAAGCGCATCGACCGGATTTCCGCCGCTTCCAAGAAGATCATGGCCGGCGATCTGGCCCAGCGGCTGCCCGTCTCCGGCTCCGGCGACGAATTCGACCGGCTGTCGCTCTCGCTCAACGACATGCTGGAGCGGATCGGCAAACTGTCCGAGGGGCTCCGGCAGGTCTCCGACAACATCGCCCACGATCTCAAGACGCCCCTCACCCGGCTGAAGAACCGGGCAACGGAGGCGCTGGCCGCCGAGGATCCCGAGGCGCGGCGCATGAGCCTCGAAGGCATCCTCTCCGAGGCGGACCAGATCATCCGCACCTTCGATTCGCTGCTGATGATCTCGCGCGTGGAAGCGGGCTCGCAAGCCGCGACGCTGACCGATCTCGACCTTTCCGCCATCGCCGCCGATTGCGTCGAACTCTACGAGCCGGTGGCGGAGGAAGCAGGTTTCCGGCTGGAGGCGCAGATCGCACCCGGCATCGGCGTCAAGGGCAATCGCGAGCTGATCGGCCAGACGCTCGCGAACCTTATCGACAATGCCATCAAATACGGCGACGGCGAAGGCAGCGAGCGGCTGATCCGGGTCAGCCTCACCCATGACGGCGGTGGCGTGGCGCTCTCGGTCTCCGATCGCGGCCGCGGCATTCCCGCCGACCGGCGCGGCGACGTGATGAAACGCTTCGTCCGCCTCGACGAAAGCCGCACCAAACCCGGCACCGGCCTCGGCCTCGCCATGGCGGAAGCGGTGATGGTGCTGCATGGCGGCAAGATCACGCTCTCGGATACCGACCCCACCACCCCCGACCACCCGGGCCTGACTGTCACCCTCAGGTTCTGAGGGTGAGTTCGGCCCAGTCTGCGAAAGACCGGAGCCGTTCCAGCGCCCGTTTCGCCTCATCGAGAGTTTTCGCGCGGGCGCCATACTGCGCTTCATCTTTTTCTTCCAGCAGCCCCCGGAGATTGGCAGCTTGCCGATCCGGTAATTCTTTGCCGAAAGCCTGGCGCAAGAGTTTGACAATCCCCTGATGATCCCCCTGGTTGACTTCACCGAGCCTTCGGGCCGTCAGCGCATCGGCATAGGCGATAGCGCAGAGAATGGCTGTGGAAATGACCGGGTTTCCGATATCGCCGGTGTCAGAAATATCGATGCCACTGGACGCGGATTTCAGGTATGCCCGTGCGATGCGCAGACGTTCAGAGACATAGGTCTCATCCTTCCGCTTTGTGCGACCCGTTCTGACCATGGCGTGCCTCCCTCCGGTCATCCAGATCGTCAGGCCGGCGACCGTCAAGCAGGAGCGCATCGCGCACGGCACTTATCCACCACGGATCGGAGGTGGCCGAGAGATGACGCACGTGACTGAGGTCGAGACCGACAACCGCCGGCACGAAGCCGAGCCGCTGGGAAGGGTCACGCAATCCTTCGCGCAGGCGCTCGACACCTGCGGCCAACCGGCCGACGGGCAGGATGACGCAGATATCAAGATCACTGTCGATACCATCCTCTCCCCGCGCTGCGCTGCCATAGAGGAACAGGCTAAGAGGCTTCAGCTCCCTGGCGGCCAAGCGGATCGTGTCCAGGATTGTCTCGAAACGAGATTTTTCCGCCATGAACAGTGCGGCAAGCTGAGGGGCCAGGGCACCGTTTTCATCAAAGCGGAACACTCTTGCATAGGCGGACCCCACCGCTGCGACCGCACCAAGCGCTTCCAGCGTCGCCAAACCCTGTCGGACGCTCTCTCGGGAGAGCCCGGTAGAGCGCGTGAGGTCCGAAGCCGAAACATATCCTCCGTGCCATAGGAGTGACCGCAGGAGTCGAACATGGGAAAGGGAGCCGAGAATGTGATTCAACGGCCGGCGGACTACGCTTTCGGTATCAATCCGGCTCATAACGCCTCAATGCCCATTGAAATAGTCAATTGCCCATTTTTTTAGGCAATTGCCAAAATAAATGGTCAACTTAACCGCGTCAACATCGAAAACGGGAAGCAGGCATAGGGGAGCTGTCCGCCCATCCCACCCCGATTTCGCCCCTTCCCGCCTTGACATGCATCAAATTGCGGCCAAACGCCTCAAATCCGCGTGTACGGTCTATTCCGGATTGGATTGCGCGCCGCATTTTTGTATTCCACTGTTCCATGTTGTTCTGGATCCTCGTTGCCGTCATGACCGCCCTTGTGGCGATTTTGCTCCTCCTGCCGCTGTCGCGCGCCGGAAAGGGCGCTGCCATGCCCGACGGGGAGGACAGGGAAAAGGAAGCGGCGGTTTATCGCGACCAGCTGAAGGAAGTGGTTCGGGACCGGGAAAACGGGCTGATTTCCGAGGCCGAGGCGGATTATGCGCGGGCGGAAATCGCCCGGCGCCTGCTGGCGGTCGAAGAAGGCCGCGGCACGGGCGAGATCGAATCGCGCCCCTTCCGTCGCCGTCTGGCGGAA
Organism: Gellertiella sp. DMC107; assembly: GCF_056313605.1. Taxonomy (NCBI): domain Bacteria; kingdom Pseudomonadati; phylum Pseudomonadota; class Alphaproteobacteria; order Hyphomicrobiales; family Rhizobiaceae; genus Gellertiella; species Gellertiella sp. DMC107. The sequence continues at coordinate 191,469 of NZ_JBQUZZ010000005.1, forward strand.
GCGCTTGTGATCGTGGCGCTGCCGGCCATCGGCGTTCCGCTCTATCTCCTGACGGGTGCGCCCGGCATTCCCGACCAGCCGCTGGAAGAGCGGCTTGCCAATCCCGGCCAGAACATGGAACTCCTGCTCGCCAAGGTCGAGCGCCACCTGTTGCAGAACCCGGAAGACGGCAAGGGCTGGGATCTCGTCGCGCCGATCTATCTGCGCAACCAGATCTACGACAAGGCAGCCGATGCCTATCGCAACGCCATCCGGCTGGAGGGTGCTTCGCTGGAGCGGTCCGGCAATTTTGCCGAAGCGCTGATCGGCCTGGACGGCGGCAAGGTCGGCGATGAAGCGGTGGCGGAGCTGAATGCGGTGCTGAAACGCGCACCGGGCGATCCCCGCGCCCGTTTCTATCTGGCGCTGAAGCTCGAGCAGGAGGGCAAGCGCGCGGAGGCTTTCGCCGCCTTCCAGGCGATCCGCAAGGATGCGGCGCCCGATGCGAATTATCTCGAACTGGTCGACCGCCACATCGCCGCGACGGATCCTTCGAAGCCCGCGCCGGCGCCGGAGGCGGCTCCGCCCGGCAATCCCGGCGAGGCGGATATTGCCGCGGCCGAGGGCATGAGCGGCGCCGACCGGCAGCAGATGATCATGGGCATGGTGGAAACGCTGGCTGCGCGGCTCCAGAACGAACCGGACAATTTCGAGGGCTGGATGCGGCTTGTCCGCTCCTATGGCGTGCTCGGCATGAAGGACAAGGCATCGGACGCGCTCGCCACCGCCCTGAAGACCTTCCCCGCCGATACGGACAAGGGCGGCCAGCTGAAGGCGCTCGGCGACAGCATGGGCATTTCCGCCGAAGGAGGCAATTGAATGACGCGCAAACAGAAGCGGCTTGCGATTATCGGCGGCGGCGTGGGCTTCATCATGGCTGCCGTGCTGCTGGTCATGTTCGCCTTCGGTCAGTCGGTGTCCTTCTTCTACGTGCCCGGCGATCTTGCCAAGGCCAATGTGCAGCCGGGCACCCGCATCCGCCTGGGCGGGCTGGTGGCGAACGGCTCCGTCGTGCGCGGCCAGGGCTCCACGGTTGCCTTTTCCGTGACGGATACGACCGGCACGGTCGTGCCCGTCACCTATACGGGCATCCTGCCCGACCTCTTCCGCGAGGGACAGGGCGTGATTGCCGAAGGCGCCTTCAATGGGGATGGCAAGCTCTTCACCGCGGATACGGTGCTGGCAAAACATGACGAGAAATACATGCCCAAGGATGTGGCCGACCGGCTGAAGCAGCAGGGCGAATGGCGCGGCGAGGAGGCCAAGACACCGTGATCGTTGAACTCGGCCATTTTGCGCTCGTCATCGCGCTCGTTGTTTCCTTGCTGCTCTCGATCGTGCCGGTTTACGGCGCGGTCATCCGCGACCGCACGCTCATGGGGATTGCCCCCGCCGCGACGCTCGTCAATTTCGCGCTGGTCGCCTTTTCCTTCGGGGTGCTGATGCATGCGCATCTGACCTCGGATTTCTCGGTGATGAATGTCTGGCAGAACTCCCATTCGCTGGTGCCGGCGCTGTTCAAGATCTCCGGGGTCTGGGGCAATCACGAGGGCTCGATGATGCTCTGGTTGCTCATCCTCTCGCTGTTTTCGGCCATGGTCGCGGGCTTCTCGGCCAATCTGCCGGTGCGCCTGCGCACGCTGGTACTGGCCGTGCAGGGCTGGATCGGCTTTGCCTTCTCGCTCTTCATCGTGCTGACCTCCAATCCCTTCATCCGGCTGAACCCCGCCCCGGTCGAGGGGCAGGATCTCAATCCCGTGCTGCAGGATGTGGGTCTCGCGATCCACCCGCCGCTGCTTTATCTCGGCTATGTGGGCTTTTCGGTCTGCTTCTCCTTTGCGGTCGCGGCGCTGATCGAAGGCCGCATCGATGCGGCCTGGGCGCGCTGGGTGCGTCCCTGGGCGCTGGGCGCCTGGGCCTTCCTCACGCTCGGCATCGCCATGGGCTCCTACTGGGCCTATTACGAACTCGGCTGGGGCGGCTGGTGGTTCTGGGATCCGGTGGAAAACGCCTCCTTCATGCCCTGGCTGGCGGGCACCGCGCTGCTGCATTCCGCGCTCGTCATGGAAAAGCGCGATGCGCTGAAGATCTGGACGATCCTGCTTTCGATCCTCACATTTTCGCTGTCGCTGCTCGGCACCTTCCTGGTGCGCTCGGGCGTGCTCACCTCGGTGCATGCCTTCGCTTCGGATCCGACGCGCGGCATCTTCATTCTCGTCCTGCTGCTGCTCTTCATCGGCGGGGCGCTCAGCCTCTTCGCCTTCCGGGCCGGAACCTTGCGCTCCGGCGGCCTCTTCGCGCCGATCTCGCGCGAGGGCGCGCTGGTGCTGAACAACCTGATCCTCACCGTCGCCACCGCCTCGGTGCTGATCGGCACGCTCTACCCCATGCTGATGGAAACGCTGACGGGCGAGAAGATCTCGGTCGGCGCGCCCTTCTTCAACCTCACCTTCGGTCTCCTGATGGTGCCGCTGCTGATCGTGTTGCCCTTCGGGCCGCTGCTTGCCTGGAAGCGCGGCGATCTCGCCGGCGCCTCGCAGCGTCTCTTCGTCGCCGTGCTCGCCGCGCTGGTGATCGCGGCCGCGATGCATTATGCCGAAAACGGCGGGCCGATCATGGCCGTCCTCGGGCTGGGGGTCGGGTTCTACATCGTCTTCGGCGCGCTGGTCGATCTCTGGGGACGAGCGGGCTTCGGCCGCGTCGCCTCCGGGCAGGCCATGCGCCGGCTCACCGGCCTGCCGCGCTCGGCTTTCGGCACGGCCCTGGCCCATCTGGGCTTTGGCGTAACGGTCATCGGCATCGTCGCCGTTTCCGCCTTCGCGACCGAAACCGTGACCGAGGTGAAGCCCGGCGCCGCCATCGATGCGGGCGGCTATCAGCTGCGTTTCGACGGCATGAAGGATGCGAAAGGCCCGAACTATACGGAAAGCCGCGCCCATTTCACCATTGCCCAGGGCGGTGTGACGGTGGGCGACGTCTGGTCGTCCAAGCGCATCTATATGGCGCGCAAGATGCCGACGACGGAAGCCGGCATTCTCACCTTCGGCCTGTCGCAGCTCTATGTCTCGCTCGGCGATCCGACGCCGGACGGCGGCATCGTGGTCCGCGTCTGGTGGAAGCCGACGATTCTGTGCATCTGGCTCGGCGCCGTTATCATGGCCATCGGCGGCTTCGTGTCGCTCTCGGACCGGCGGCTGCGTGTCGGTGCGCCGCGTCGGGCAGCCCACCGGGCCGCAACGCCTGTGCTGGAGGCCGCCGAATGATCCGCAAGCTCGCCCTCGCCTTCTTCCTGATGGTATCGGCCCTGCCGGCGCTTGCCGTCAATCCGGACGAAATGCTCGCCGACCCCGCGCTCGAAGCCCGGGCGCGAAAGATTTCCGCCGAGCTGCGCTGCATGGTCTGCCAGAACCAGTCCATCGACGACAGCAATGCGGAGCTGGCCAAGGACCTCCGGGTGCTGGTGCGCGACCGGCTGAAGCGCGGCGATACGGACGAACAGGTCTTCGACTATCTCGTCTCGCGCTATGGGGAATTCGTGCTGCTGAAGCCGCGCTTCTCGGCCAAGACCCTTGTCTTGTGGGGAGCTCCAGCCGCTCTCATCGCAGTCGGCGGCGCTGTCCTCCTCGTCGCAGCCCTCGGCCGCCGTCGCCAGACGGCGCAACCCCAGCCGCTCACCGAAGAGGAAGAAGCACGTCTGAAGGACCTGCTGAAGGAAGAATAGGTCCGTCTCAGCTCTCGTAGGGAATGCCGAGCCGAATCGACATGGCGCTCTTCGAGACCTGAAATTTCTCCGCCAGTTCCTCCACGGATGCGGGGGACTGGTTCAGGGCCTCCCCAAGCGTGGAAAGCGGCATGAGAATGTCTGCGGCCAACCGGTTCGCCTCAAATTCCATCGGGCGCGGCAGCCCGGAACGATACAGCGCATCATCGTAGATACCGTCGCCGATCCGATCCTGATGCAGCACGAAATGCGCGATCTCATGAGCGATGGTGAATCGCCGCCGGTTGGGGTGGTGCTTCTGGTTCACAAGAATGGCGTAGCCGCTCTTGCCTCCATTGACGGTATCCTTCTGGATACGGCCGGAAATATCGTCCGGCCAATCGACGTAGAAGACGTTGATGCCCAGCGCCTCCGCAAGCTCGATCGTCATCACAGGCGGAGGACGGGAGGTAAACTCCCGGATCATGCGCATCTTTTCTTCCACTCGCATGGTATCCCCTCTCAGCCGGACCGATGGCTCGTTTCACTGTTTGCATCCGCCTTGCGCAAATACTCAGGAGCCGGCGGCATGGATGACGGCTCCTCGCTGGATTGGAGGATCGCCCGCAGATCATCGTTGCTTTTCCTGAACTCCGACAACAGTTCCGTCAAGCGCTCCTCGGCAATTCGCTCCGCAGTCTGCCGGGCGGTGGCCTGGCTTTCGCCCCTTACAAACCCAAAGCCGAACAAGCCGCCGAATACCGCAAGGAGGGCGAAGACCGCCAGCAGGACCGAGAGAAAATCGAAACGGCCAAGCTGAGAGGCAACAGCAATCGTATCGAGCCCGTCGTGAGCTTCGACCTCGGCCATGAGGGAGGGATCAATGAAATGATAATCTGAAATGATGGCAACGAGAAAAACCAAGGTTACCAGATGCAGTCCGACAAATAGAGCCGTGGTGAACTTGCCGTCCATGATGCCTCCCTCCCCAAAGCAGGATGAAGGTATCCGGATTGAAGCCAAAATTAAAGCCTTATCTAAATAAGCACTCAATATGTCCGATGACCCTGCCCTCAATCGAGCAGGGACCAGCTGCCGTCGTCGTTGCGGCAGGCGGAGCCGCGGGCCTGCATCTGCTTGCCGGAGGCGATGATGCGGTGGGTGTATTGCCGGCAGTTCTGGGTGCCGACCTGGTAGGGTGCGGCGGCCATCACCTCGCCATTGGCATCGTCGCCGCGCCAGACGACCGGCTGGCCGGCCGGGGCGGCTTCGAGGGTGCGATATTCCGCTTCCAGCGCCCGCTTGGTGTCGTTGTCGGAAAGATCCGCTTCCGTATTGCCGACGATACCGCCATTGAGCGCCGCGAGAATGCGGGCGGAGGGCGATGGCGGGGCCTTGGAAAACAGGCTCTTGCCCAGATAGGGAGACGTGGTGGTGCAGGCGGAAAGCAGAAGCGCGGCCAGAGGCACCGTCAACAGTCCATGTCTCCAGGCGGGTAACGACGAACGAAGTGCAGACAACCAATTTCTCCTGCCGCGGCGGGGCATCAAGGGGCGGGTGCGACCGTGCTTCGGGCAGAATTGCGGCGGAATTTCAGCCACCCTTCCGGTCTGGCGGTGACCGGCGGGCTCGACCCTCAACCCTCATCCATGCAAGCCGGATGCCGAATGCGCGAAACAGGCGTACCTTCCCGCTATTATGGCGTTGCACAATACAATTTCAATCGCTTCGTCACCACTATTCGTCAGGAAGGGCGTAAAATTGTGCACGACAGCATGCCATCCGCCCTCCCGTCAGACGGCAACCCCCGGAAGAAGAAGCCGCGCCCGCAATCCGCCGGACGGGCTGCGCGACAGGGTGATGGCTCCCTCATATTCGGTGGCAATCTCGTGCACGATGGACAGGCCGAGCCCGGTGCCGGGCTTGCTCTCGTCCAGCCGGCGGCCGCGCTTCATCGCCTCGCGGATCTGGTCGGGCTCAAGCCCCGGCCCGTCGTCATCCACCAGCACCTCCACCCAGGCGCGGCGCTGGCTTTCCTCCTCGGTCGGTCCATCGGCGGGGCTGACGGCGACGCTCACCCGGCTTTTCGCGAAGCGGGCGGCATTTTCGAGCAGGTTGCCGACGGTTTCCTCCACGTCCTGCTGCTCCATGGCAAGCGACAGACCCGGAGGCACGACCGAAAGATCGAAGGCGAGCGAGGGGTTCAGCCGGCGCATGACGCGCAACAGGCGCTCCATCACCGGTTCGGCCTCGCTGCGGGCGAGAACCGTATCGCGCTGGGCGGCGATGCGGGCGCGGTTGAGATAGCTCTGCACCTGCCCCTGCATGGCTTCCGCCTGGCTTTTCACGAGGTCGCCATGGCCCTTGTCCAGCACGCGGGATTCGTTCAGCAGCACGGCAATCGGGGTTTTCAGCGAATGGGCGAGATTGCCCACCTGCATGCGCGCCCGCTCGACGATGCGGCGGTTGCTGTCGATCAGCGCATTGACCTCGGAGGCGAGCGGCTGGATCTCGCGGGGAAAATCCTTCGGCAGGCGTTCGGCCTCGCCACGGCGGATCTTTTCGAGCGCGGCGCGGGCCTGGTCGAGCGGCTTCAGGCCGATCAGGATCGCCAGCGCATTGACGACCAGCGAGCCGATGCCGAAGCCACCGAGCGCGAGATAAAGCCGGTTCGAGAAGGCCTGGATATCCGCCTCCACGATGGCGCGGTTGCCGGACACGCGGAAGCGGGCGGCGCGGCCGTCCTGGTCCAGAACCACCTCGGTCTCGGCCACCTGCACCTTGTTGCCCTGCCCGTCGTCCTCCACGTAGAAGCGCTCGTAATTGTCGTCGAAGGGCACGCTCGCCACCGGCGGCATGGCGAGCTTGGTGGTGCCGAGCGAGGCGGAGGTGAGTGGTTCGGTCTTGAAGTCGCCAAGCGGCTCCACCATCCAGTACCAGCCGGTGGCGGGCTGGGAAAAGCGCAGGTCCCCCAGTTCCGGGCGCCCGGCCAGATTGCCGTTTTCCCCGACGGAGACGGAATTGATGACATTGTAGAGCTGGGCGCGCAGCAGCTCCTGGAAGCCGCGCTCGGAGCCCTGGCGGTAGAGCGTCGAGATCACCACCGCAATCACCACCAGCGCCACCGCCGACCAGAGGGTCGCGAGCAACAGCACGCGGGCGGTGAGCGAGGTGATCCTGCGGCTCACCTGGATTTACCGGGCTTGGCGTCGGGCTTTGCCTCGCCGGGTGGCTGCATGCGGTAGCCGAGGCCGCGCACGGTCTCGATCAGGTCGACGCCCATCTTCTTGCGGAGGCGGCCGACGAAGACTTCGATCGTGTTGGAATCCCGGTCGAAATCCTGGTCGTACATGTGTTCCACCAGCGCCGTGCGCGAGACGACCTCGCCCATGTGGTGCATGAGATAGGAAAGCAGCCGGAATTCGTGGGAGGTGAGCTTCAGCGCCTCGCCATTGACGCTGGCCTTGGAGCTCTTGGTGTCGAGCCGCACCGGGCCGCAGACGATTTCGGAAGAGGCATGGCCGGCGGCGCGGCGGATGAGCGCGCGGATGCGGGCGAGCACCTCCTCCACATGGAAGGGCTTCGCCACGTAATCGTCGGCGCCCGCATCGATGCCGGCCACCTTGTCCGACCAGCGGTCGCGGGCGGTCAGGATCAGCACCGGCATGGTGCGGCTGTTGGCGCGCCAGTTCTCCAGAACGGTGATCCCGTCCATGGTCGGCAGGCCGATATCGAGAATCACGGCGTCATAGGGCTCCGTATCGCCAAGGAAGTGGCCCTCCTCGCCGTCGAAGGCCTGATCGACCACATAGCCGTTTTCCTTGAGCGCCTCGGCAAGCTGGCGGTTGAGGTGGGCATCGTCTTCGACCACGAGAATGCGCATGGATCTGACCTGTCTTCGAAAAAGGGCGGCTGCCTGCAGAATCGCAGCCGCTACATCGGCACCTGCACCCTTATCCTGCGCGGCCGGGACGTGCCATCCCCCTGCACCAGGACGGTGATGACGCAGCTCTGGCCATCGCCGGAGGGCTCGGCGGACAGAAGCTGCCCGCCGGTTTCGTCCACCACCTGCTGGGCGGCGGCGGAACAATCGCCGCCGACATAATGCACCAGCCCCCGGGCGGAAGATGCATCAGGGGTTGCAGCCGGCATGGCGGCAAGCGGCGCCGTCAGGCCGAACAGCCCGAGCGCAAGAACCGTCATGGGTAGCCGCTTCGCCATTGTCACACCGTTGCCGAGGTCTTCATTGATGTCAAATTCTTATCCGATCACGGCTGAATGGCAAATGAATGTGGCCGTGGAAGAGGGCCGCCCTCAGCGAACAATAAGATGGGTGGCGGCCAGCCGTCCGTAAAGGGCCGCAAGCGCGCCTATTCCGGTTGCAATGTCCAGCGCGGCCTCCGCCATGGCCGCCTCGCCGGCCGCGCCCGGATCATGGCCGGATGCACGGATGAGGGTGGCGACAAGGGCCGCCATCGCGCCCCAGACGGCGCGGGACTGATACCAGTATTTGCTGTCGGACATGGTCTTTCTCCTTCTTGGGGTAAAGCGATGAAGCCTCAGAGAGCGATGCGGGCCCGGGCCGGCACACCATCCGGCACACGCCGCCCGAGCTGGCGGACGGTGACGTCGAGCGCGGTCTGGCGGGCGCCGAAATCCTGCATTTCGGTCTCGGCGGCATAGAGGACCCGGGTCTCGGTCGCGATCAGGGTGCGGCGAAGCCGGCCGTCGGTCCCGGCGAGATCGATCCGGAACCGCAGGGCCGCCTCGTCGAGCGGAATGTCGCTGGCCTCCCAGCCATCCGCATCCAGGCGACCGCGCCGGATCCAGGTGAAGTGCAGATCGCCGTTTGCCAGCCGGCGGCCCCTGAGATGGACGGGCGAAAGCGGCCGCTCGGCACGCAGGCCGCCGCGGGCGACAAAGGGACCGGCCGTGCCGCCGAGCGCTCCGCCAGCGCCAAGCCGGACCGAGAGTGCCTTGCCGATCTCGCCTTCGCCCAGCGCCAGCGATGTGAGGGCGCTGTTGAGCAGCACCACCCGGCTGCCTGCGGGAGCGCCCAGAGCGGCCTGATCGTCCGTGCCGTAAAGGCCGCTCAGCAGGCCGGTCAGCTCGAAGCGCCCGCCGGACACTTCCCGTGCCGAGAGAAAGCCGATCACTTCAAGCGCTCCGTCCACGCCGAGCACGGCGAGCCGGTTGGTCCCCGCCAGCACCTCGGCGCGGCTGGCCGAAGCGGGCGCGCCGAAGGGAAAATCCACCAGCAGCCGCCGCACGGGATCGAAGCGGCCGCGCAAGGATCCGGGGGCAAGCACGGCGGCCAGCCGGCCGATCATGGCCGGGCGGGAGAGGGTCGTGCGGGTCTTGAAACCCGTCCCTGTCGTGGACAGCGAAAGGGTCATCGGCCGCCAGGGAGTCACGGTTGCGGCGGCCTTCAGGAAGCTGCCGGTCTCCCCCGCCCCCATCCGGGGCAGGTCGAGAAAGACGATTTCGGGGGAAAAGGCTGCACCCGGCGGCAGGCGGCCGGGCCGGGGCTTCACCGGCGCCAGCGTGCGCACCGCCCCGGGGGCCGGCGCGAAGGAATGGGCCTCCACCAGCCGGGCGGGCCCCTCCTCGATACGCGAGACGAGAAAGCGCCCGGGCGGGCCGTCGGGAAGCGTCACCGCATCGCCCGTCTCGAGGGAGAGCGCGGTCGGCGGCAGGCGGAAGCGGATGGCGCGGCGGCCAGCGCTGCGGTCACGCAGCAGGCCGGCGGCCAGCCGCTCGGCAAGGCCGGCATCGAGCACGGCGGGCAGCGACAGCGTGGCGGCCCCCGTTCCCTCGCCGGAAAGCGCAGCGGCGCGGGCGCGCGCGGGCTCGTAGTCGAGCGCCTGATCGGCAAAGGAAAGATGGACCTCGAGGGGAATGGCAGACGCCTCGGCCCGCAATTCCGCCACCAGCGGCTCGCCCTTCGCCTCGGCCAGCGTGTCGATTGCGGTCGCCGGCAGGCTTGCCTCGGCGCGGCTGCGGAAGACGAGGTGTCCCTCCCGCTCCAGCACGTCGAGCTGGAAGGCCTCGATCAGCGGTTCGATCAGCGCCCGGGCCGGCACGATGTCGGCCTGCACATAGCCCGGCAGGTCGCCGGACACGCCGGAGACATCCACCTCGGTGAAGCCGTGATCAGCCAGGATCGCCGCGATGACAGTCGCAAGCGTTCCGGCTCCCAGCCGCCCGTTCAGCCAGTGGCCGGTGCGCCAGTTGTCTCCGTCCGTCCAGGCAGTGCCGAAGGGAAAGGCCGGATAGGGCCGCGTGTCCCAGCACCAGAGGAAGATATCGCGCGGGGAGACCATGCCCGCAGGCGCGGCGGCGCCCGTCCAGTAGCGGTAATGGGCCTCCAGGAACCGGCGCTGGGCGCTGTCGGCACGATGCCCGCGGGAAAAGCCGGGCAGACGGCTTTCGGAGGATTTCGGGTCCTGGAAGAGGTTGGGCTCGTTGGCGCCCCGGTCGATGGCGGGAGCGCCGAGTTCGGTGAACCAGATCGGCTTGAGACGCGGCCGCCAGGCGGTAGGGCTTGGCAGTTCGCGGCCGGCGCGGCGCTCGTAATGCAGGTTCGACCACCAGCCGGCAAGGTTCTTCGGCGCGAAGACCCAGGGCTTGCCCGCCGACCCGTCGGCAATCGGCGTGCGCCTGCGGGCCATGCGGTCGGCCTCGCTGGCATAATACCAGTCGAAGCGCTCGCCGCTCCCGATCCCGGCCTGAAGCGCCTCCGGATCCTCCGCATGGGCAAAGCCGTCGGGATGGGCGGCGGCCAGATCCTCGTCGCGGAAATCGGAGAGCGGCAGATAATTGTCGATCCCGACCGCATCGATGTCGGCGCTCGCCCAGAGCGGATCGAGATGAAAGAAGACGTCGCCCGATCCGTCGGCCGGCTGATGGCCGAAATATTCGCTCCAGTCGGCGCCATAGGTCAGGCGTGTGCCGGGTCCGAGAATGGCGCGCACCTCGCCCGCCAGCCGGATCAGCTCGTCCACGAAGGGAAAGCGGCCGCTGTCGTCACGAAGCGTGGTCAGCCCGCGAAACTCGGAGGAGAGCAGGAAGGCATCGACCCCGCCCGCCATGCGCGCCAGAAAGGCCTGCGCGAGGATCATGTGCCGGAAGCCGCCGGGCACGCCCGTATAGCGCAGCGTCTCGCCCTCGATCACGAAGTCGGAGGGCTTCGCGCTGCCGGCAAAGCGGCTCACCATCGTCGTGATGGCCGCGCTCCTGTCCGGCGAGCCCGGGCGGCCGGGCGCGGGATTGCAGGTGATGCGCCCGCGCCAGGGATAGGGCGGCTGGCGGGCCGCGCCATAGGGATCGTCAAGCGTGTTGGCGGCGGGCACATCCATCAGCACGAAGGGATAGAGCACCACCTTCAGGCCGCGCTGCCTGAGGTCGCGGATCGCTGATATCACCGAGGCATCGGAGGGCGTGCCGCCATAGGCGGGGCCGTCGCCGCTCCGGCTGATCAGCCGCGCCGCAGCCCGGGGGAGCCCGCTGACGGACCATGGGATGCTCTCCTCGGTGCGTGTCGCCACCTCCACGCCGGGCAGGATCTCGCAGCGCCCCGCATCGAGGCTGGTGCCGAACCAGGAGACGGTGAGCGCCACGGTCTCCAGCGCCGGCAGCAGCGACTGGAGTTCGTCAAGGGAAACGGCCCAGTCGCTTTTGCCGGCCAGCGTGTTCTGGTTCATCTTGCGGGTGGCGCCGTCGCCGATCTTCTCGGTGACGGTCAGCGGATGGTAGCCGTGTTCGGTCGCCGCCGGAATGAGGGTCACGGCGCGGATATCCTTCTCGAGCTGGCCGACCGGGCGGATCACCTCGAACTGCAGCACGGGAATGCGATTGCCGAAATCGTCGAGCGGAAAGTTTTCCAGCACCACATAGGCGAGACCGCGATAGGCGGGCGCACCGCCCGCGCCCTGCTTGGCAAGGATCAGCGGGTCCGGCTGCTGGGTCAGGGTGCCGGTATGGACGCGCATCTCGAAACGGGCGGGCGACAATTCCCGGCCATCGGCGAAGACGCGGCGCACCCCGGCTATCGGCCCCTCGCACAGGCCGAGCGCCAGGCTGACGCTGTAGCTGTAGCCCTCTGTCGCGCTGCCCGAGCCCTTGCCGCCGCTGCGCTCCTCCACCACGGTTTCCAGAAAGCGGGTCGCCCAGATGAGCGTGCCGCCGAGCCGTGCGGTGCCGTAAAGCCTCGGGATCGGCGTGCCCTCCTCCGGGCCGCCGATGCGGGCGGTGGAAAGATGGGCCGCCTCGCCTGCGCCGGCGCCCATCAGGGACTGGTCGATCATGCCGCCGGCCAGCGCGCCGAGCGCCCGTCCGGCCATGGCGGCGACGGGGCCGAAGACGCTGCCGAGCGCGGCACCGGCGGCCTGCAGGATCACGGTTGCCATGGCTTACCTCTTCGGTTCGGGAAAACGGAAGACGCCGGCAATCCGCCGCCGCCAGGAGGGCACGAGCGGCGAGCGCAGCACGCTCGCCTGTTCATAGGCATGGTAGAAGCTGTCCCCGTCCCGCTCCGGCCGGGCCAGAATGCCGGCATGGGTGGCGGGGCCTTCCGGCTTCCAGCGGAAGACGAGGAGATCGCCGGGCCGCATGGCCCGGGGCGAAAGCGCGGGTCCGAAATGCCGAACTGCAGCCTGAAGCAGCGGTTCGCCGGGCGCATCGAGCGCCCAGTCGCGGCGGTAGGGCGGCGGCTCCTCCGGGTCCTCGCCGTAGAGCTCGCGCCAGATGCCCCTGACGAGGCCGAGGCAATCGCAGCCCACCCCCCTGACCGAACCCTGATGCCGGTAGGGCGTGCCGAGGAAGGTTTCGGCAATCGCCAGTACCTTTTCGCCCGTGTCGTCCGCCCCGTTCATGGCACCAGCGCACGGCCGTCATGGGCCGTGTCCCTGTCGGCATAGGAATAGGCGAAATCGGTGCCGGGCATGTGGGGAAAGCCCTTGAAGTTCACGCCGTTCCGGAAGCGGTCGCGGCAGGTCTCGAAGCGCTTGTCGCAGCCGACCAGAAGCGTCACCCGGTCGCCGGGCGCGGGCGGCAGGTCGAGCGGCAGCCAGAGATCCAGCAGGTGGTTTTCGCCCGAGCGGGCCGAGCCCGCAATGCCCGCCATCCGCCCCGAAAGCACCCCTTCGCCGAAGTGCAGCCGGCCATGGAGAAAGGCATTGCCCTCGAAGCCGGAAAGACCGGAAACGACAAGGCGGGTTTCCGAAAGCACGGAAAGGATCTGACCCGCGCCGGAATGCCGCCCGGCCACCGGCGTCAGCCCGCAATCCGCGCTGGCGAAATCCGCCGAGCAGCTTCGCACATAGGCGCGGCCCTTGGGCCTTTGCAGGCGGTGGGTCACCGGGCGAAGCTCGGCACGGAAGAGATCGCCCTCCACCGACACTTCGCCGATGTCGCGGCGGCTCAGCAGCAGCCGGTCGGCGGTGTTCTTCCAGTTGACCAGCCAGAGATCCACCTCCGCCCCGTCATAGAGACCGGCAAGCAGGTGCTCCCGGGTGATCAGCGGGCTCGAAAAAGCGCCCTCCATGTCGCCTGCGGCGGCGGGCAGGCCGCTCTCCTCCGCCCGGGCGCCCGCCGCAAAGCCGGAGCCGGCGGCATGGGTGACGCCGTCGAAGACCAGATCCCCATCGTGATCGGTGAAGCCGAGGCGGGTTCCGTCGCGGCGCGTCACCTGCCAGCAATGGCAAAGCGTGGTCGCGCCGCTTTCGAGATGGGCGGCAAGGCCCGGTGGCAGGGCTCTCATGGGTCGATCTCCATCAGCGGAACGGTGGGCAGGCGGCCGGCGGCGAAGGCTTCGAGGCTGACCTCCAGCCGGTCGGTGGCAAAGCGCACCGGCACGTCGAACTGGAAGCCGGCGGTCACTGTCGCGCCGTCGGCGGGGGCGGCGGCGAAGGTCACGAGGCCGGTTGCGGCATTGATGGCGACCTCGCCGGCGCGGGCTTCGACCCCGTTCACCGCGATGCGCACCGTGCCAGCCACGGGTTTCACAATCGGGCGCGGCCAGCTGCCGGCCGCATCGCCATAGGTCTTGACGAGGGGAAAGGCCTTCAGCACCCCGTTTCCCCGGCCGATCGCCTGGTCGAGCGGCGTCGGCGTCTGGTCGGGGCGGCAGGATTTCCAGTCCAGCGGGTCGCGGAAGCGGAAGCCGTGCAGGGCCCCGGCCCGGGCCTCGAAGAATTCGAGCACCGCATAGAGATCGGCAATCGAGCGGATGCCGGAGCCCGCATCGTAGCGCCGCCGCGAATGGCGCCAGCGCTGGTTGCGGGCTTCGCGCCCGTTGGCGAGGCTGACGATATCGGTCTGCCGGGTCGGGCCGCCGCTGACGCCGAGTGCCAGCCGCAGCGGAAAGCGGACGTCGTGAAAGGCCATGGGTTTCTCCTCAGAGATGGCGGCTGCCGCGCCGGATGGTGCGGGCGAACATGGCGGACAGCTCCGCCTCGGAGCGGCGGAAGCTGTCCGCATCGGCGGTCTGGATGTTGAAGACGATGCCGGGGCCGGCGCCGCCAGCGCCCGAAACGGCGACGCCGAGCGCCCCGTCCACGCCGCGCCGGAGCGGCAGGATCGCTTCCGCGCCCGCCTCGCCCATCAGGCCGAGCCCGCCGCCCGCATCGCTGAAAAAGGTGGGGGCGGAGACGACGCCACCCGTGGCAAAGGGCGTTGCCGCGGCTGCGGCCTCCCCGCCCGCCTTGCCCGAGAGCCCGGTAAAAAGGCTGCCGAGCGCGCCGGAGAGAAGGTTCTCCACCGGCTTCAGCCCCGCATCGAGGGCAAGCGAGGAGAGCTTCAGCGCCAGCCCCCGCACTGCCTCGTCGAGGCTCTTCGCCCCCGTCACCCCTTGCGCGAAGGCGCGGGTCAGGGCGGCGGCCAGCTGGTCGCTGCGGCTTTCGAGATCGGCAAGCACGGGGCCGAGCGCCGCCGCCTCGCTGGCGGCGGTCACTGCCGCCTGCGGATCGGTCTGTCCGTTCATGGCATGTCTCCTTCGTCAGAGGGCGGCCCGTCGGGAAAGCGGGCCATCAGCGCATCGAGCGCCGCACGGTCGGGTGCCGCCGTCCGAGGCTCGCCGGAACCGGCGGCGGCGGCGAGTTCGAGAGGGGTCATCGCCCAGAATTGCGCGGGGGAAAGCCGCAGCCGCCCGAGGCCGAATGCCATTGCCGCCCGCCAGGGGAAGGCCGGCGGTGCCGAGGCTCCGGGGGCTGCGGCCCTCAAGGGCGGGGCGTGCGGTCCTCGTTCGCGTCCTGTCCGAAGGCGGAGACGAGCAGCGCGGCCACGAGATCCGCCGCCGCCGGCACACCGCCTTCGATATCGAGGCAGAGCACGTCCTCATCCGAAAAGTGATTGCCGCCGCCCCTGAGGCCGGCGCCGAGGATGCGCACCAGATCCAGCGCCTTCAGCCGCCCGCCGGAAAAGCGGGCCGCGAGATCGGACAGCGTCTCGGCGGCGAAGGCGGTTTCGAGTTCGGCGAGCGCGCCGAGCGTCAGGCAGAGGATGCGGCGTTCGCCGCCGATGACGGCCTCCACCTCGCCCCGGTGCCTGATGGCCCGGCCCTTATCGTCACGGCCCCGCATCACAGCACCGCAAAGCTCAGCGCACCGGCGGATTCCAGCGCGATCTCGAATTTCATCTCGCCATTGTAATCGCCGGAATAGTCGAGCGCGGCGATCTGGAAGGGACCGGCGACCGTGCCGAAATCCGGGATGACGATCTGGCAGAGGAGGCTCTGGCCGGCGAAGAAGGCGCTGCGGATCAGACTGTCGGAGGTCGCATCCTTGAAGAGGCCGGCGCCCGAAATCGCTGCACGCTGCACGCCGGCGCCCGCCAGCAGCTCCCGCCAGCGCCCGGCGCTGTCGCCGTCGGTGACGTCGACCGTCTGGGCGTTGAAGGAAAGCTTGCGGCTTCTCAGGCCCGCCACGGTTTCATAGGCATTGCCGTTCTGGATCTTCAGCAGGAAATCCCTGCCCTTCTGCATGACCATATCGGGTCCTCCGTGATGAAAGGGATGGAATGGAAAAACAGGCGCGGGCCTCAGCCCTCGGTCACCGCGCGGAAAACGAGCGCCGTCACCAGCGCGCGGGCGGCGGGCACGCGGCGGGCGCGCGTCGAAAGATAGTCGGGGCGGATCAGGCCGCTGCCGGAACCGGACGGGACAAGCGGCCTCGACAGCGCGTCCCGGACCAGCGCCGCAAGCTCGCCCGCAAGCGCCGGATGGTCCGCGCCGGTCCAGATTTCGATCGTCAGCAGATGCTCTTCGGCCGGCTCCGTGGCGGTGGAGAAATCGCGGATATCGGCGGGGCCGAACAGCAGGAAAGGCACCGGCGCGGCGGGCAGCCGATCGAAGAAGCGGTTGCTGCCGCCCAGCCTTGCGACAAGCGCGGGCGTGGCGGCAAGGCGCGCCAGAACGCGCGCGCGGAGATCGAGACCGGCGCGGCTCATCGGCCCTCCTCTCGGCAGAGGCAGCGGATGAAGCGTCCGGTTTCATCCGGATCGAAGGCGCTTTCGATGACGAGCAACCGCTCGCCGTGGCGGAAGCGCTGGCCGGCGGCAAGGCCCGGCCGGAACCGGATCGTCACGGCAAGCCGCTGGCCCGGCATGGCAAAGCCCGTATCCTCAAGGGCCAGAGGCCCGGCGGGTTCGACGAGGGCGAAGAGCGCCTCGCCCGCCGTCCTGTCCGGCTTCAGGCCGCCCGCCCCGTCCGCTTCGGCGGAGGGGACGTCCAGCACCAGGCGGTGGCGGAGGCGCCCCGCGTCGATCAGGAGCCGTCCCATCTCAGAGCCTCGGCGGCAGGAAGGGGGCGATCAGCCGGTCATAGCCGTCGGGCACGGCGGCCGGCTGCTGGTCCAGCGTCAGCCCGCCGCGATGGTCGTACATCAGCGCCACATGCAGCAGGAGCGCCCGGCGGAGGCTGTCCGGCACATCCGCACCGCTCGCGCCGAAGCCGGCGGTGAAGTCGATCTCGATGCCGTTTTCGGCGCGGCTGCGGTCGAAGGCGCTGCCAAGCGCCAGCCGGGAGGGCGGGCCGTCCCGCTCGACGGCAAGCGGGTCGATCCGAAAGGCGGACGGAAGCCCGTTGCCGTCATAAAGGATAACCCGGTCAATGGATTGCACCGGGCCTTTCAGGATCGGAATCACGCCGTCTTCAGGCACCGGTTGAAGAGCGAGGCGCAGGGTGCGGGTGATCGGGCAGAGGCCGGTCATGCGCTCCAGATGGTCGCGGGCGACACGGATGAGGCCGGCGAGATAGTCGTCCTCGGCGGTGCCATCGACGCGCAGATGGGCTTTCGCCTCGGCAAGGGTCAGCGGCTCCACGGCGGGCGGCGTGACGGTCACATAGGTCATGGGGGGAATTCCTCGGCAAGGGTCCGGAACAGGAAGCCCCCGCCCTTTCAGGGAGCGGGGGCGGCGGCGGAAGCGGGAGGGTGCAGCGCCCGTCAGGCGGCGGCAAAGCGGATCAGCTTCAGCGCCTCGAAATTCTGCACCGTGCCGCCCACGCGGCGGGTCACGTAGAAGAGCACGAAGGGCTTGGCGGAATAGGGATCGCGCAGCATGCGGGTGCCGATGCGGTCGACGACCAGATAGGCGCTCCGGAAATCGCCGAAGGCGATGGCGCTGCCGCCGGCGGAAAAGTCCGGCATGTCTTCCGCCTCGGCGACCGGGAAGCCGGCGAGTGCGGCGGGCTGCCCGGCGGCGGCGGGCGGCGACCAGATGTAGTTGCCGGTCGTATCCTTGAACTTGCGGATTTCCGCCTGGGTCTTCCGGTTCATCAGGAAGGTGCCGTTCTGGCGATACCCGGCCTTCAGCGCGTAGATGGCGTCGAAGATCGTGTCGAGCGGGTTCGCCGCCTTGAAGCCGTTGGCGACGCCGGTGGCGATATAGCCGATATTGCCCCAGCTCCAGGCGCTTTCCGCCACGGCCGGGAAGGAGAGAATGCCCTTCGGCCTCGTGGTGCCGTCACCGGAAATGAAGGCCGCGCCTTCCTGCTCGGCAAAGACGAGATCCACTTCCGCCGCGATCCAGGCCTCCATGTCCACGGCGGCATCGTCGAGCAGGGTCTGGCTTGCCGCCGGCTGGGCGTAGAGCTCGAAGGTCGGCACGGCGATTTCGGCGAGGTTCTGGCTGTTGGTCTGGCCGCGATTGGCGGTTTCAGACACCCAGCCGGTGGCGAGGCGGTTGGTGGCGAAGGGCTTCTTCAGCACGGAGGTGGAAATCTGCCGCACCGTCGCCAGCCGCCGCAGGGGCGAGATTACGCCGACACGTCGGCCGATTTCCGTATCCAGCTCCGGCGGGATGACGACGCCGCCATCGGCCGACACGCTGCCGGAAAAGGCCTTGGCCTCGAGATCGCGCAGCGGCGCCTCGTCGCCACGCCGCAGATAGGCCTCGAAGGCCGCCTTGAACTCGGGCGGGGCGACACCCGATGGCGCGGCCTCGCCGACCGGCGGGCGGGCCGCCTTCAGGGCCAGCTCCTCCATCACCCGCGACTGGCGGTCGAGCGCGCGGTTGATGCGGTCCACCTTCTCGGTGGTCACCGCATCGGCGGTGAGCTTCTTCTCGATTTCGGCGAGCCGCCGGTCGTTCGCCTCGCGGAAGGCCTCGAAAGTGCCCATCATCTCGTCATGGGCGGAGGCGAGGCCGTCCGGCCAGGCCTTGATGTCCGGCGCGCGCGGCAGGGTCGCGGCGGATGCGGGGGCGGTAAGCGTCTTGGTCTCGATCATGCGGTCAGTCCTCCTGGTGGGGGTGGGATGCGAAAGGGAGTGCGGATGCGGCCGGGCACCGGCGCAGCGGGGGCGCGGATCGGCGGGATGTCGGCGCGCTTCACCGCGCCCACCCGCGCCTCCGGCAGCATGGGGAATGTGACGATGGAGATTTCCCAGAGATCGGCCTCCAGGATGCGGCGAAGCCCGCCCCGGCCGTCGCGGCGAGTGCTGAGCGCCCGGAAGCCGATGGAGAGGCCGTCGATGGCGCGGTTCAGAAGATTGGCATAGACCTCGGCGGCGCGCGCCGAGCCGGGGGTCAATTGCCCCTCCACATAGAGGCCGTGGGCATCCTCGCGGATCACGGTCCAGCGGCCGATCACCTCGGCGGGGTCGTGCTGGTAGAGCATGCGCACCCCTTCCGGCCCGCGCCGGCCGAGCGAGGCGAGGAAGGCGCCGCGTTCGATCACGTCGCGGCCGAGATCGGGCCGCCCGAAGACGCTCGCATAGCCGGAAAAGCGCCCCTCCCCGCCAAGGCCGGCGAGCGAGAGGGCGGCGTTGCGGCGCGAAAGCGTGCCGGTCCGCGCCACGGGATCGGGCGCGCTCATGGCCGGTCTCCGGGCTTGCCGGTGGGCCTGCCCGCCTCGCCCGCGGGCGTGGTGCCCGGCCGGGTCTGGCGCGCGGCGATGCGGGCGAGAATGCCGAGCCCCCACCAGGCGACGAGGCTGGCAAAGGCCGAGCCCGACAGCATCAGTTCCGGCCCGGAGAGCCGGTCGCCGAGCCCGAGCGAGCGTTCGAGCCAGAGCCCGGCCGGGCCGCCGAAGACCAGACCGCAGCAGAGCCCGGTCAGGAAGCGCGTCGCCGCCTCCTTGCGGCTGCCGGGAAAGAGATAGACGAGAGAGACGGCGGCACCGGCCGTCGATCCCGCAATGCGTTCGGCGAGCCAGCCGTTCGCGCCGCTAAGGTCGGTCATGACAGGGTCCTTTCTGCGCACGGGGCTTCCTTCGCGGCCCCGAAGCGGGATCGCGGTGAAGCGGGTTGAAACTGTCGAATCTTTAGAATCGCTTGGCCGGATCGGCTGAAGCGGCGGGCGAAGCCCGTGAGGCGGCTTCCGGACCGATTCCGGTTCTCGCCTCAACTCATTGTCAGGAAAAGGCTTTTCAGGCCGGTTCTGCGCCGTAGCCCAGCGCCTCGCGCTTTTCCGCATCGGTCAGGAAATCGGCGGCGGTGACCCGGCTCCAGAGTTCGGAGCGCTCGGCCGAAAGCGCGCTGATCCGGTCGAGATCGGGCTCGATGCGGACCCCCTCGCCTGCCGGCACCAGCGCATGGACGAGCGCTGCAAGCGTGCGGGTTACGAGCGGCAGCACGGTCAGCCGGTAGAAGGCGCGGTTCGCCTCCTGGTAATTGGCATAGGTATTGTCGCCCGGCAGACCGATCAGAAGCGGCGGCACGCCGAGCGCCAGCGCGATGTCGCGGGCGGCCCCGTTTTTCGCCTCGGCGAAATCGAGATCGCGGGGGGTGAGCGACATGGGTTTCCAGTCGAGCCCCCCTTCGAGCAGCAACGGTCTGCCCGCACCGCCGGCACCGGAATAGCCCTCCACGAGTTCCCGCTTCAGCCGCTCGTAATGGGAGGGCGAGAGATTGCCGCCGTCCTTCGGCTGGTAGACCAGGGCACCGGAGGGCCGGGCGGAATTGTCGATCAGCGCCCGGTTCCAGCGGGTCGCCGCATTGGAGAGCGCCAGCGCCCCTGCCGCCGCCGCCAGCGGGGCAAAGCCGCGGGCGGGATCGAGCGGATGGAACAGGCGCACATGCACCGGATCGCCCGGCGCGCCCGTTACCGGCAGGCGGCGAAGCCGGGTGCCGGTCTCGACCAGATAGGCCGACGGCCAGCCATTGGCCCCCGTCTCGATCCGCACCCGGTCGGGGCGGATCGGATAGAGTTCGCGCACCTCGCCCGCCACCGTCACCACCTCGACGAAGGCATTGCCGTCGAGCGCCAGATGGCTGTAGACCGCCTCCAGAAAATCAGGCCCCGCCATCAGCGGGTTCGGGCGGGCCAGAAGCCGAGCAAGCGGATGATCGGGCGCTTCCCGGTCCTGCTCATAGGTCACGACCGGCACGGCGGCGGCGGTTTCCGCCACCAGCCGCACGCAGCGATGGGCAACCGGATTGCCCTGATAGCCCCGGCGGGAGAGCGCGGCATAGGACTGCCCCTCCGGGGCGAGCCCGCCCCCGCCGAGCGCCAGCGGCACGGAGCCGCCGGAAACGCCCCGCGACGGCTCAGCTGCGGCACGGCGGATCAATCCCCGGAAGAGGGTCAGCATGGTGTCGTCCTCCATGAAGGTTCGGATGTTCGGATGAGTGGCCGGCAGACGTCAAAAGGCCAGCCTCCGCGAAACGCGGCGGCAGCCTCACATCGTGTCGGTCAGGTCAGGCGGATGCGGTCAGCGACCGGCGGCGGTCGCGCAGTCGTAATCGGCGGCGAGCCGCAATTCACGCAACGGGCGCACCAGCTCGATGGATTTCTGGTAGAGCGGATGCGCCTTGTAGGCGGCCAAGGCCGCCTCGTTCTCGAATTCGCCGTAGACGACCAGATCCACCTCGTTGCCGAGCTGGTCGGTCTTCTTGTTCATCGCCACTTCGAGCTTCGACGCGTGGGGAATGCCTGCCAGAACCGCCAGTCCATCGCGGATGGTTTCGACATCGCTTTTGTCGCGGGCCGTGAAGAAGACGATGTGGCGGATCAAGATTGCTGCACTCCGATGGCGGGCCGGCGGACCGGTCCAGACGGATGGGCGGATAACATGACCCTCTGCCAAGTTCAATGCGGCGTTTTTCCTCGTCCATGGGTTACAGCGGCCACCGGATTACAGTCCGCGGATGCGGGGTTCGCCGGTTCCCGACAGAAGCAGCGCGGTGATGGCCCAGACCAGCGCATCCAGCCGGTCGGGCGAGCGCCCGCCGGAGAGACCATCAGGACCGAAATCGCACAACTGGTCGCACAGAGCGGGGAAATGGCCGGCATGCACCACCCGCCCCTGCTCGTAGAGGGCGGCGACCGGCTCGGCGCGGGTGAATTTCCCCCGCGCCGCATGGACGGCGGTGACCGGCAGGGTGGCGTCGGCGGCGGAAAGCAGCGCCGTCACCATGTCGCCGCCCTGGTTCACCTCCACCACCACCCGGTCCGCCTCGAAGCGGCGGAAAAGGCCGGAGACGGCCCGCGCCCAGCCGGCGGGGCTTGCCCCTTCCACCGAGCCATCGGCCAGCACCACGGCGCGGCCGAGCGTATCCAGCCCCACGGCGACGATGCCGCAGACCGAGCCCTTGCCCGCGCCGGAGGGCGGATCGACGCCGATGACGATGCGCGACAGCGGGCCGGACAGCGGCTGCACCAGCTTTTCCAGCTGGCCGCGTTTCCACAGGGCATCGTCCCGGTCCTCGATCAGCTCGCCGTCCAGTTCCTGCCGGCCAAGCCGGGTGCCGCCATAGCGCGCTTCCAGCGCCGCGATGAAGCCGGGGGCGAGATGGGCGTGGTTTTCAGCCGTGGAAAGCCGCGTCAGCGCCGTGCCGGGATCGGCAAGAATGGTCTTCAGAAGCGGCAGCGGACGGGGCGTGGTCGTCACCACCTGCCGGGGCGAGAGGCCAAGCCGCAGGCCGAATTGCAGCATGTCATAGGTCTCCTGCGGGTGCTTCCACTTGGCGAGCTCGTCGCACCAGGCGAAGTGGAATTGCGGCCCGCGCAGCGATTCCGGGTCCTCCGAGGAGAAAATCTGCGCCACCGCCCCGTTCGGCCAGACCAGACGGCGGCGGCTCGTCTCGTAATCGGGCCGGAAGCCCGCCGAGATGGAGAGAAGGCCGGAGATGCCGTCCACCATCACCTCGCGGGCATCGGACAGCGTTTCGGCCACCAGTGCGATGCGCAGGTCGGTCCGGGGACCGGCGCGGCGCGCCAGCGCCTGCACCCATTCCGCCCCGGCCCGGGTCTTGCCCGAACCGCGACCGCCGAGCAGCAGCCAGAGCCGCCAGTCGCCGCCGGGCGGCTGCTGGCTGGCCCGGCCGAGCAGCCGGAAATCCCGCGAGAGCCGCAGCAGCGCCGGGGCCGGCAGATCGGCCGCATCGGCCCAGATGCGCTTCGTCCGCACCGGTCGCGCGTCGCCGGAAAGCGTCGAGGCCAGACGGGCGCCCTCGGGAAAGAGCACGGCCTGCCGTTCCAGCCCGTGCTGCCGGGCGGTCTCCAGCAGCCGTTGTTCCACGCCGGTTTTCAGACGCCCCGCCGCGCAGAGATGGCCGCGCGCCAGACCCGCCGCCTGGCGCCGCCGATGACGGAGAGAGGGACCGGCTTCATCCTTGCAGGGCATGGACCGCCTCCGGCGGATTATCGATCGCTTCGATTTCCGGCTTCGGCACCGGTTCCGGCAGGGCGGGACCGGCGCTGGCGGCGAGCCGCTCCGCGATCCGCGCTTCGATGGCCGCCTCGACGCTGGCGAAGAGCCGGTCGTAATCGGCCTCCGTGCCCGGCATGGCGGCGAGATCCTGCTGGTCGCGCATGATGCGCCGCTCCATCTCGTCCACCTTTTCCAGCGTGCGGACGATGACCGACAAGGCATCCACCGCCGCCTTCAGGTCGGCCCGGCAGAGCTTCAGCTCCGCTTCGGGCAGGTCCTGGCCGAGCCGACGCTCCGCCTGCTCGCGGGCGGTGGAGAAGAGCGCGAACTGGCTTTCCAGCTCCGCCTTCATCCGCCGCATCAGGTCGGCCATATAGGCAAGACTGTCCGGCACGCCGTGAGGGGGCGTCGGGTTGAGGCTGTCATCCATGGCAAGGCTCCCGGTAGGCGCGGCGGCAGAACCGGCGCGGCCTCAATGGCTGAAGAAGGCGGGGAAGAGGAAAACCGGTGGCGCCGTTCGTTTCGGCCGCAGCTTTCCGATCATGCCTGAACCATAACCCGGCCCCGCGACGGTGTCAAGGATATTTTTCCTATTATCTTTTATTTTTCTTTCTTGCGATGAAAAGGGCGAAATGGCCAGGAAACGGCCCGTTCCGGTGGCCTCCGGTGGCGGTGGGTTCCCGATAATCGCTGACGGCAAGGGAAAGAAATCTCGGAACCTCCCGGGGTTCGAGGTGTTTCTTCCTTGCCGGCGGATGCAGCCTCCCCGGCAGGAGACGGCAGCATCCGCCTCCGGACATCCTTCGACCGGGATCGCCTTTCCTCCCCGGCGGACCGGCGGATGTCCCCGCGGCTCAACAGATCAAGAGGAGAAGATCGATATGAAAATCCTGACGAATGCGGCCCTTGCCGCTGCCCTTTTCGCCTCCGTTGCAGCGGCTCCGGCCCTTGCCCAGACCTCCACCGGCACCGCGACCGGCACGACCATGGATTCGACCACGACCACCACCATGCCGGCCGATGAAAACTGCGTGGACAGCACCCAGAAGAACACGACCGGCACCGCCAGCACCGGCAACGAACAGCCGTGCAGCGACCAGTCCAAGAGCCCGACCGGCGGCAATGCCAACAGCCACAGCTCCGACGGCTCGAATGACAGCAATACCGGCGGCAGCTCCGGTTCCGGCAACTAACCGGCCCGACCTCCCGTCCCGAAAACGCCCGGCCTCTCCCTGCGGCCGGGCGTTTTCGTGTCTTGCGCCTCCCGGCACGGCGGGCCGCTTCCAAAAAAAATGGGGGTAAAGCGAAGCGAGGGGGAACCAAACAGGCCGTTGCGGCTTTCCTTGTACAACCGGGCCTTGAAGATCGTCGCCCGGCAAAAAAGGGAAAAGACCATGAACCGCATCATCTGGGCCGTTGGAGCCATCGTCATCATTCTCGCGATCCTCTCCTATGCGGGGTTCCGCTGAGAGTATCCGGAGGGCGGAAGCCGCCTTCGCAACCTAGCCTGTCACGACCGCGAGGCGGTCCATCCAAGAGGGAGAAATTCCATGAATCAGATCATCTGGCTCGTCGGCGCCGTCGTCATCGTCATTGCCATCCTGTCCTTCTTCGGACTGCGCTGAGCCTCCCAGGGCGCGGGCGGAGACCAGAAACCGCCCGCCATCGCCGGCAGTGCCCGCAGGGGCCTGCCGGCGCAAGGCTTCCGCGCCTCTTGGTCGAACAGAATACTCAGGGTTTGCGGGCCTTCGGCCCTTCCCCAACCGTCAGCGGCCATTCGACCACGTAATCCTCATAATCCTCGATCTCGACATCCCCTTCCTCCACGGTGCGTCCGCGGACGGAAATACCCGCCCGGTGCACCGTTTCCGGATCGCCCGAGACGAGCGGATGCCACCACTTCAGATCCTCGCCATCGCGCACCAGCCGATAGCCGCAGGTGGGCGGCAGCCAGGTGATGGTGCGGACCTCCTCCGGCGTCAGCTGGATGCAGTCCTCGACGATCGCCTGGCGGTTTTCATAATTGCGACAGCGGGCGGTTTCGCCATCGAGCAGCCGGCAGCCGACACAGGTGAACACCACCTCGCCCGTATCCCAGTCCTCGAGCTTGTTGAGGCAGCACAGGCCGCACCCGTCGCAGAGGCTTTCCCATTCGGAAAGGCTCATCTCTTCCAGACTTTTCGTCTTCCAGAACGGCTGGCCCATCCGCCATCTCCTCTGCGCAACACCCGTTTCAAATCAGAACAATTTTCGGCAGGCAGCCCGCGCAAGCTCTTGTCCTTTGTCGGGAAATCGCCCAATGATCGCGGACAGAAAGACCTGAGCAAGGCTGCGGCCCGCCGGACATGCTTCTTGCCCCGAATGGGCCGAAGGTCAAGGCGCGGACAGCCGTTCGACCGGGAATGTATCCAGCGTGACCGAAAAGACCCCCTCTCCGAATGGCGGCAAACGCAAGCGGTTCCTCCTGCTGCGCATCGACTCCTGGATCGATTCGGGCCTGTGGAACGCGGGCTATCGCGCCGCCGAGATCTGGGAGGAAATCACCATTTTCTTCCGGCGCTTCCGGGTGAAGGGCTGGACCCGGGCGCTGTTCGAGGTGATAGGCGAGGCCGCGACCTGGGGCACCGCCGGCGCGGTGCTGATGCTGGCGCTGGCCCAACCTTCCATGGAGGCGACCAAGGGCGACTGGAAGAACCGGGGCGATTTCGCCGTGACCTTCCTTGACCGCTACGGCAACGTGATCGGCCATCGCGGCATCATCCATGCGGACAGCGTGCCGATCGAGGAGCTGCCGGACCATTTCGTCAAGGCGGTGCTGGCCACCGAGGATCGCCGCTTCTTCGACCATTTCGGCATCGATTTTCTCGGCCTGATCCGCGCCATGAGCGAGAATGCCCGGGCCGGCGAGGTGGTGCAGGGCGGCTCGACGCTGACCCAGCAGCTTGCCAAGAACCTCTTCCTTTCCAACGAGCGCTCGCTGGAGCGCAAGGTGAAGGAGGCCTTTCTGGCGCTCTGGCTGGAGGCCAATCTCTCCAAGAAGGAAATCCTGCGCCTCTATCTCGACCGCGCCTATATGGGCGGCGGCACGTTCGGCGCGGCGGCGGCGGCAAAATTCTACTTCGGCAAGAACATTACCGACGTCAACCTGGCGGAAGCCGCCATGCTGGCGGGCCTGTTCAAGGCGCCGGCCAAATATGCGCCGCATGTGAACCTGCCGGCGGCGCGCGCCCGCGCCAACGAAGTGCTGACCAATCTCGTCCAGGGCGGGCTGATGTCGGAGGGCCAGGTGGTGGCGGCGCGGCGCAACCCCGCGACCGTGGTCGATCGCGGCACCGTCGCCTCTCCGGATTTCTTCCTGGACTGGGCCTTCGAGGACGTGCAGCGGCTGGCGACGCGTTTTCCCGAACACACGCTGACGGTGCGCACCACCATCGACATGGGCCTGCAGCAGGCGGCGGAAGACAGCGTGGAAACCTCGCTGCGCGAATATGGCGAGAGCTACCGGGTGAAGCAGGGCGCGCTTGTCATGATC
Organism: Gellertiella sp. DMC107; assembly: GCF_056313605.1. Taxonomy (NCBI): domain Bacteria; kingdom Pseudomonadati; phylum Pseudomonadota; class Alphaproteobacteria; order Hyphomicrobiales; family Rhizobiaceae; genus Gellertiella; species Gellertiella sp. DMC107. The sequence continues at coordinate 217,827 of NZ_JBQUZZ010000005.1, forward strand.
GAGAATGGCGGGGCCGTGCGCGCCATGGTGGGCGGGCGCGACTATGGCGAAAGCCAGTTCAACCGGGCGACGAAGGCGCTGCGCCAGCCGGGTTCCTCCTTCAAAGTCTATACCTATTCCGCCGCCATGGAAAAGGGCATGACGCCTGACACGGTGGTGGTGGATGCGCCGATCACCTGGCGCGGCTGGTCGCCGCAGAACTATCATAATTCCTATTCCGGCCGGGTGACCCTGACCACGGCGATTGCCAAGTCGATCAACACCATTCCGGTGCGGCTGGCCAAGGACGTGCTCGGCATCGACGCCATCGTCAACACCGCCAAGGCCTTTGGCGTGGAAACCCCGATCCGTCGCGACAAGACCATTCCGCTCGGCACGTCGGAGCTGACCGTGCTGGACCAGGCGACCGGCTATGCGGTGTTTCCGGCGGGCGGCATGCAGTCGCGCCGGCACGGCATTGCCCAGATCCTCTCCGAGGACGGGCGGGTGCTCTATGATTTCGACCGCGACGAGCCGGCGCCCAAGCGGGTGCTGTCCGAAGTGGCCGCCTCAAACATGAACAAGATGCTGGTGCAGATCCCCGTCATCGGCACGGCGCGCAAGGCGGCGCTCGACCACGGCATCGTCACCGGCGGCAAGACGGGCACGACCCAGGCCTATCGCGATGCGTGGTTCTGCGGCTTCACCGGCAATTACACCACCGCCGTCTGGTTCGGAAACGACGACTATACCTCCTCGAACAACATGACGGGCGGCTCGCTGCCGGCCATGACCTTCAAGCGGCTGATGGACTACGCGCATCAGGGCATCGAGCTGAGGCCCATTCCCGGCATCGACAATCCCAACCCCTCGACGCCCGCGGGCGAGGCCCCGGACGAGGGCCAGAAGGTGGCGGAAAACCAGGAAACCGGCCTGCCGCTGATGCCCCCGCTGCAACGCCCGCGTTCGCTCTCCAGCGACGCCACGCGCCTGATCCGCGAGATCGCCAACGACCTGAAGACCGCACCTCCCCTCCCCGATCCCGCCAAGGTCGGCAGCGTGCACTGAGGCGCGCCGGATAGATCCGGCGTCGATAACCGGCCACATCGGCGCGGTGGCGGCAAAGGATGTCCCGATCCGCAACGCTGTGTCCGGAGCGCTCAGGACGGGAGCCCCGTCAGCCGTTTCCCCCCGCGCTTCTGTGCGCGCGCTGCGCCGCACAGGGCAATCGTGCCGCCTGTCATCAAAAGCCTGTGATCTGTGGCAAACAGGTCATTCCTTTATTCGTTAAATTCGACTATAATAATTTTCATTTTAAAGGCCTGTTTTGATTTCAAGGAGATAATTCATGGCCATATTGAACGGTACGGACCGGGACGAAACCATCAGCGGTACGAAGGACAGCGACACGCTCTACGGCAAGGGCGGCAAGGACCAGCTGGTCGGGTTCGACGGCGACGACTGGATTTCAGGCGGCACCGGTGACGACTACATGATCGGCGGCCCGGGCAACGATACCTATGAGGTGGACAGCCTCGGCGACCGGATAGAGGAAAAGGAGGGCCAGGGAATCGATGCGGTCGAAACCTATGTCAACGGCTATACGCTGCCGGCCAATGTGGAAATCCTGCGGCTGGCCATCGGCATCAAGGAAGCCTATGGCAACGACCAGGACAATGTTCTGGACGGCAGGCTCACGGCATTCGGATCGACGATCGGCGGCTACACCTTTCCCGGCGGTCTCACCCTCGATGGCCGGGGCGGCAACGACACGATCTACGGATCGCTCGGCGACGACCACCTCTTCGGCGGCAGCGGGGACGACCGGCTGTTCGGCTCGGGCGGCAAGGATTTCATGGATGGCGGGGCCGGAGACGATACCTTCGACAAGGTCGGGGCCGGCAGCACGCTGACCGGCGGCATGGGCGACGATACCTATATTCTCGGCAAGGTCACCGCAGTCACGCTGGTTGAGGCCAAGATGGGCTGTGGCGACACGGTGATCGTCGAAGCCACCTACACGCTTCCCGACAATATCGAGCAGCTGGTGCTGCGCGGCACGGACGCGGTCAACGGCACCGGCAACGAGCTGAACAATGCCATCACCGGCAACCTGATGAACAACACGCTTTCCGGTTTGGGCGGGAACGACAATCTCTATGGCGGCGCGGGCGCGGATACGCTCGACGGCGGCGACGGCCAGGATCGCCTCTTCGGGGGATACAGCAACGACACGCTGACCGGTGGCAAAGGCAATGACTGGCTCGACGGCGGACAGGGCAAGGACAGCCTGACCGGTGGCGAGGGCGTCGACACCTTCTCCTTCGGGCGGGACTATTATCGCCTCGGACCGAACCACGAGGTGCTGGGCCGGACGATCCAGGCCAATGCGGATGTCGTTACGGATTTCGACTCCGGGACGGACAAAATTGCCCTGAGCGTCTCCACCTTCAGCGCCTTGGCGGATGCGGGCATGACGGCAGGAGGCAAGTTTGACGCGGAGGTGTTCCTGAACGGCGCCTATGCCAAGGACAAGAACGACTTCTTCCTCTATGACGCGAAAAAGGGCGAGCTCTGGTACGACGAAAACGGCAGCGCCGCCAATGCGGAAGGCTGGACAGGCAAGCGGCTGGTCGCCACTTTCGACGATGGCCATGGCCACCATCCGGCGTCCCTGGCCGCCTCGGACTTCATCCTGATCGCCTGATCGACAATGGCATGCGAGGGGGCGGTTCTGGCCGCCCCCATACAACCGCAAGAATGCCACGCGCCGGACGGCTCTGGTCCGCACGTCCCTCGGTGCCAGCCGCCGGGAGACTACGGACTTCGTCCTGATCGCGTGATTGGCGCCGACACGTGCGGCAGTCCGGGCCGCCCCTCGCCCGATGCACCCGCAAAAATGCCACGTGTCGTCCCGCTCCGGTCGACCGGTCGAAATCCGGTCATCCCTCCTGAATCCGTCACGAAGCGGCGCTCGACTGGAAGACGGAACGCATTCGGAGACGGCCCCCATGCAGAAGCGGCACCCGTCACGGTCAGGCAGCGCTCCGAAGGAAGAGGCTGCACCGGGCTCGGGCGGGGTCCATGTCCCTGGCGCCGGCTTCTGGCAGGGGACTTGCTGTCCGTTCCGCCCGGGTGCCTGCATCGTGTCCGGTCTACTCAGTCACGCCAGACCGGTCCGGCCGACAACCTGCGGAATGCAAGGCGGCGCGTTAACCACTTCTTAAGATGGTCTAGTCGGGCAGTTGCAAAACACCCTTCATCCGTGTTTTCTTATTTTAGGCTTTATAAACTTTAAATTTCCATCCAGAGCCTGATTTTAACGTCTTCGGCCTTTTCACCGATCTCCGGATCGGGGCAGCAGCCCCGTTGCGGCGGCGCAGGGAAAGCTTTTTCCGAAGACACCCATTTTAAAAACCGCAGATTGCGGCAGCCATACCTTTTGGGCTGCCTTTTTCAGAAGGATGTATTGCGATGACGGAGCTTTTGACCACAACGAACAGGATAAGCTTGACCGAGGGCGACGATATCGTCACGGCCATGGACTTTGCGGACTTCATCCTGGCGCTCGGCGGCAATGACAAGATCGATGGCGGCGGCGGCGACGATACGATCTCCGGTGGCGATGGAGACGATATTCTTTCGGGCGGCACGGGCAGCAACGAGCTCCGGGGCGACGCGGGCGATGACGTGCTGATCTCCCTCGGAGGCGACGGGCGTCTCTATGGCGGCTTCGGCAACGACCTCTATATCGTCCATGACGAGGAGCGGGACCAGATCTTCGAGAACGCCAATGAGGGCATCGATACGGTGATGACCGCCAAAACCTGGCATCTCTCGGACAATGTGGAAAATCTGAACCTGATCGACAGTTTCCTCGACAGCACGGCCCTGCCGGTTTTGACCCCCACCACGCTTTTCAACTGGTTTCAGTCACTCGCACAGAAGGCCGGCGAGCCGGCTGCGATCGATATCGCCGCCAGCAGCGTGGATGGCTACGGCAACGGGCTGGACAATGCGATATCAGGCAATTCCGGCAACAACCGGCTCTATGGCTATGCGGGCAATGACAAGCTCGACGGCGGGATCGGCAATGACACGCTCGAGGGCGGTGACGACGAAGACCTGCTGGATGGCGGCGACGGCAACGATATCCTGCGCGGCGGGGCCGGCCATGACACGCTCTCCGGCGGGACAGGCAGCGACACGCTCGACGGCGGCGACGGCAATGACATGCTGGACGGCGGCGCGGGTGACGATACCATCGACGGCGGGCTCGGCAACGACCTCATCCGCGGCGGTGCGGGCAGCGACACGCTGCGCGGCGGCGGCGGCGACGACCGCTTCTTCACCGAGGGCCTCGATGAGATCGACGGCGGCGATGGCTACGATATCGTCGAGATCGATGGCGATCTCGACGAAAGCATCGTGGATCTCTCCACGCTGATGGCGCGCCTGCACAATATCGAGGAAATCCAGGTGGGGATCCGGGTCGCCCGCCTGCTCGGGACGGCGCAATCCGACCGGATCAGCGGCTCCTCGCAGAATGACAATATCGACGGCAGCGCCGGCAACGATACCCTGAAGGGCGATGCGGGCAACGACCGGCTGGACGGCGGGCTCGGGGCCGATACGCTGCAAGGCGGGGCCGGAGACGATGTCTATGTGGTCGACAATGCCGGCGACATCGTCGACGAAACCGACGGCTCCGGCACCGACCGGGTGGAATCGTCGATCTCCTACAGCCTGCGGACCCCGCTCGGCGCGGTGGAAAACCTGACGCTGACAGGCACGGGCAATACGGAAGCAACCGGCAACGACCTTTCCAACAGGCTGGTCGGAAATGGCGGCAACAACCGCCTGGACGGCCGCGAAGGCGCCGACATGATGATCGGCGGCGCTGGAGACGACACCTATGTGGTCGACGATGCCGGCGATGTGGTGGACGAAAGCGAGGGCTCCGGCACCGACCGGGTGGAATCGTCGATCTCCTACAGCCTGCGGACCCCGCTCGGCGCGGTGGAAAACCTGACGCTGACAGGCACGGGCAATACGGAAGCAACCGGCAACGACCTTTCCAACAGGCTGGTCGGAAATGGCGGCAACAACCGTCTCGACGGCGGCGAAGGGGCCGACACGATGAAGGGCGGCGCCGGAGACGACACCTATGTGGTCGACATTGCCGGCGACATCGTCGACGAAACCGACGGCTCCGGAATCGACCGGGTCGAGTCCTCGGTCTCCTACAGCCTTCGGACGACGCTCGGCGCGGTGGAAAACCTGACGCTGACAGGCACGGGCGATATGGACGCCACCGGCAATGCGCTCGCCAACAGGCTGGTCGGAAACGGCGGCAACAACCGTCTCGACGGCGGCGCGGGCGCGGACACGATGACGGGCGCTGCCGGTGACGACACCTATGTGGTCGACCATGGCGGCGACATCGTCGACGAAACCGGTGGCACCGGCACGGATATGGTGATGTCCTCCGTGAGCTACAGCCTGACCAAGGCGGAAGGGCACGGTGGAAAACCTGACGCTGACCGGCACGGCCAAGATCGACGCCACCGGCAACGGGCTCGCCAACAGCCTGACCGGCAATGGCGGCGACAACCGGCTGGACGGCGGCGCGGGCGCGGACCGGATGGCGGGCGGGGCCGGCAACGACACCTATGTGGTCGATCAGGCAGGCGACATCGTCGACGAAACCGGCGGCACCGGCACGGATACGGTTCTCTCCTCCATGACCTACAGCCTGACCAAGGCGAAGGGCGCGGTGGAAAACCTGACGCTGACCGGCACGGCCAAGATCGACGCCACCGGCAACGGGCTTGCCAACAGCCTGACCGGCAATGGCAGCGGCAACCAGTTGGACGGCGGGGCCGGCAACGACCGGCTCTTCGGCAAGCTCGGCCTCGACCGGCTGACCGGCGGCGCGGGCAAGGACAGTTTCGTGTTCGACACGGCGTTGAATGCGAAGACCAATCTCGACCGGATCACGGACTTCAACGTCAAGGACGACACGATCGAGCTGGAAAATGCGGTCTTCACCAAGCTGCTGAAGACCGGGGTGCTGGCCAAGGACCAGTTCGTGGCCAATGCCAGGGGCGTGGCCATGGATAAGAACGACTACCTTGTCTACAACACCAAGACCGGGGCGCTGTTCTACGATGCCGACGGCAACGGCAAGGGGGCGGCCATCCAGTTCGCCACCCTCGACAAGGCCCCTCTCCTCACCCATCTGGACGTCCTCGTCATCTGAGGCGGAGTTTCGGCGGGTCGTCCGAACAGGCGGCCCGTCCGGCATCCGAACATGCGGAAGGCCGGAGGGGCCCTTCTGCGGGAGATCACATCATGACGCTTTTCAACAGCCTCGTTCTCGAGGGCACGGATGGGGATGACACGATCAACGGCTCCGCCGCGGACGAGACGCTCCGGGGCCGGCTCGGGGCAGACAGCCTGTTCGGCGGGGGCGGCAAAGACCACCTCTACGGGGACGCGGGAGAGGATATTCTGTCCGGCGGCGACGGGTTCGATGTGCTCGACGGCGGGCTGGGCGTGGATACGATGCTCGGCGGAGCGGGCGACGACATCTTCTATTCCGATGTCGCCGAAACCATCGATGGCGGCGACGGGTATGACATGGTGTGGATTTCCCCGTCGCTCGGCCTCAATCCGCTGGATCTGACGAGTTTTTCGGCCCACTGGCAGAGCATCGAGGCGGTTTTCGGCAGCGATCTCCGGGACGTGATCATCGGCACGGCGCGGGCGGACCGGGTCCACGGCGCCGGCGGCAATGACGAGATCGACGGCGGCGCCGGGGACGACGACCTCTGCGGCTGCATCGGCGACGACCGGCTGACCGGCGGCACGGGCAACGACACGCTCAGGGGCGACGAGGGTAATGACGGCCTTTCCGGCGGCGCGGGGGCGGACGATCTGTTCGGCGGCGCGGGCAATGACGTGCTGACCGTGGACCCCACCGACCGGGTGAGCGGCGGGGACGGATTCGATATCGTCCGGCTCGAGGATTTCGTTCCGGCCGGGCCGATCAACCTGGCGGTCCTGTCGCTGAAATGGCAGGGGGTGGAGGCCTTCTTCGGGAGCGCCCGGGGCGAGGTCATTCTCGGCACGGTCGCGGCGGATACGGTGCATGGCGAAGGCGGCGCCGACACCCTGAGAGGGGGCAACGGGGTCGACGACCTGTTCGGCGGCGAAGGCAACGACATGCTGTATGGCGACGCGCAGGACGACCACCTGATGGGCGAGGCCGGTGACGATACGCTGGTCGGCGGCAGCGGCTGGGACGCCCTGTTCGGCGGAGCCGGCAATGACCGGCTGGACGGCGGACAGGATCCGGACATGATGCAGGGCGGCGCGGGCGACGACCTGTATGTGGTCGACAACCTCCGCGACCGGGTGGACGAAAGCGGGGGCGTGGATCGGGTCGAATCCGCCGTGTCCTTCTCGCTGGCTTCTGCAAAAGGCGCGGTGGAGAACCTGACGCTGACCGGGTCGGCCGCGATTTCCGCCACCGGCAACGGACTGGCCAACCAGCTGACCGGCAATGCCGGCAACAATGGGCTTTCAGGCGGCGACGGCAATGACCGGCTGGCCGGCAAGGGCGGCAGCGATATCCTGACCGGCGGCGCGGGCGCGGATTTCTTCCTGTTCGACACCGCGCCGGGCGCGGGCGGTGCGCTCGACCGGATCACCGATTTTTCCGTGAAGGACGATACGATCCAGCTGGAGAACGGGATTTTCACGGCGCTGGCCAGGACCGGCGTTCTGGCGCCCGGCCTGCTGGCCGTCACCACGACGGGGCTGCCCGCCGACCGGGACGACATCCTGATCTACAATCGCTGCACCGGGCTGCTTTCCTATGATGCGGACGGCAACGGCCGGGGCGCGGCGGTGAAAATCGCCCTGCTTTCTCCGGGACTTGCCCTGTCTCACCTGGATTTCGTCATTCTCTGACGCCTGCATGCAAAAGGGGCCGTCGGGCCCCTTTCTTCGTTGGACATGCCGGGATGCGGCTCGGCTCAGCGGCGGGTGAAGCGACGCACGCGCTGGTCTTCCTTGCGGCCATTGCCAGCGGCCGGGAAGGAATAGGTATCGGCACGCAGCCAGCTATCGACGCGCAGGTCGCAATCGCGCTGGTCGAGCGATTCCAAGAGGTTGACGGCCCTGGTTCCCTGCCCTTCCGTTGCGGCGAGATGCGGATAGACGCCGGACAGCACCTCGGCGGCCTCTTCATCCGGCATGCCCAGGCTGACCAGCGTGGTGGCGAGCTGCAGACCGGACATGTCGAGCAGGATCCGTTCGGCCAGCCAGCGCGTGGAAGACAGCGCATAGGACAGGGCGGTGGTGAAGAGACCGATTTCGCCGGCGCGGGCAAAGCGCACGAAGAGCGCGCGCTCCACCGGCTGGATATGGCGCAGACCGGCGCGGTCCTCTTCCGGAGGATTGAGATGGCGGGCGAGCGCCTTCAGTTCCTGACGCAGCTTCTCCTCGCGCTCCATGCGGGCGGGGGCCTCGGCCTCCCCGGCCACGGGCGGCGTGGAAAGCGCGCTGTTGTCGGCGGTCTCCTCGATGTCCATCCGGTGTTCCTCCTGCATGGTCAGACGTTCCTCTTTTGCTTCCAACTGCTCGTTTTGCGGGAGAATGGTGGGGGCCTGTGGCGGGATTGCGGCGGCTTTTTGCCCTTCCCTTGATTTTTGCTGGCGCTCGAAGCGAAGGCCGACAAGCGCATCGATCACGGCGGGCGAAAGGCTCTCGCGCCGGGCGATGGCGCGGGCATGACCCTCCCCTTCGCGGCTGGCGATCTCGATCAGCACCTCATCGGAAATGACCGGCACCGAGGTGAGAAACACGGCGGCGACGTCGATGGGCTGGCGCCCCAGAAACAGCGCGACGGCATCCGGCACATGGGCAGAGCGGCTGAGCGCCGCCGCAGCCTGACGGCGCGCTTCCGCGGTGGAGGCGGCGAAAAGCGGCGGAAAAAGCTCGGAAAATTGCTTCTGTTCGATCTTGCCCGGCAGGCCGAGCGCGTCGAAGCTGGTCACGGCAGCCAGCAGCACGACGTCTTTCTTCCGCATGGCAAGCGGGCGCTCGAGTTCTCTGAAACGGTCGTCCACGATAAATTCCCGGGTTACGCAAGACACAGTCCATCAAACTAGATCAAAATCGTTAGCGAGCTGTTAACTATGCTGTGGCTGAATGCGGCATAGGGGAAAGATTCGCAGGCTCAAGTAGCGTAGTCTTTCTCAATGACCGCGAAACCGCCTCAGGTTGTGGGTTGAGAGGCAAAATCCTGGAACGGCACGCCGTTCCGGGCCGGATCGCGGACAAGATGGGCATGCCCGGCGGGGCAATCCGGACATGCTCTCACAGGGGATCTGGGAACGGCGCGCATGACGCCGGACGATTTTCCCGGCCGGTCCGCCGGAACCGGGAATGAGGCTTGAGGGTTTCCGCCCATGACGGCGGCGGCCGAGGGTCCAGTCCGGACAGCGCCAGCCCGAACGCAGGACGACCTGCGCGGTCGGGCAGGGTGAAATCGGTACTTCGATCATCCGTCTCATCGTTTGGCATGGAGACGAGAATGGCAGCAGTGATCTATCTGAGAGACCGGCAACCGAAACGGCGCCAGGCAGCGGAACGCGCGGCCGTGCCGGAAGGCGGTGCGCGCGTCTATTTCTTCACGGGCGTGCGCTACGAGCGATACCAGCCGGAAACGCAGCCGCGCCCCACGGGCTCCACCCGCGCGCGCAAGCGCTGAGGCAGGCCCTCTCCACCCCGCATAGTGGCGGCGGTGGTCAACCGGCGGGTTCCGCCGAGGCCGGCGGCTGGCTGTCCGCGGCCGGGGCCTTCCAGGGGCCGCATTGGGCGGAGGCGAGAAAATCCGCCGCGGAGGAGCGATAGCTCGGCGTCGGCGCCAGCGCGCGCAGCACGGCATAGCCTCCACTTTCCGGCATTTCCACCAGAATGGACTGGGCGAGATCGGGCGGGACCGCCTTGCGGATCGCCGGCAGATCGGTCGGCCGGCCCACCAGAATGTCCAGCGCACCGGTAATCGAGGTCCGGTCGCTCATGCTGTAGACCTCGTTCGAATTGCGGTCGTAGATCGCAACAGACCAGAAGGGCACGTCGCCCTCGGCAAAGAGCCGCACCGGCCCCCCTTCGAGATTGACGATGCAGGCGGCCACGCTGAGGAACGGGTCTTCGCTGGCCAGCGGCGGCCGTTTCTGGCCCTCGCCCCCGGCCAATGCGCCGGTATCGCCCGCAAGCCCCCGCAGCGCGCCGCCTTCGGCCGCACCGGCCAGCGGGTGGAAAAGCCCGGGCGCGCCCAGCGCTTCCACCCGGCGAAAGGCATCCGCCTTCACGAAGCGCGGCAGGCCGAGAATGATCACCACATGCAGAAGCGCCGCGCCGACAAGGCCGGTGAGAAGGGCGTGCAGCAGCCTAACCATGGCGGCACTCCTGCTTTTCCAGCTTCGGCATGGCGAGATCGAACAGGCCGGAGGATCCGGCGGTCGGCGTATCCAGCAGGGTCAGCTCCAGCCGGAAGGTGCCGCCCTGCGGCAGCGCCAGCCAGTTGCCGGACGAGGCGCGGCTCGACAGCGTGATCTCGAAAGACGAATCGGGGCGGCGGGTGACGATGGTGGAGTTCAGCCCGCTCGGCAGGCCGGCGGCGGAAAGCAGCGCGCTGCCATCGGGCCGCGCCACATAGAGCGTCCAGGCCCGGGCAATCGGCGTCTGGCCGGAAAGCCGATAATCGCAGGCGGCATCAAGGGCATTGCCCTGATCGTCCCGGTCCGCTTCGAACATCAAGCCCTCGGCGCTGCCATAGAGAAGCCGTCCCGCCTTGGCACGGTGCGCCCGCGCATAGGGATCGGCAGCCGAAGTCTGCGCATCGGGAAAAGCCTGCCAGGCCCCCAGCCGGATCGCCCCGAAACCGGAGGTCGCGTCCAGAAGCCGCAGCGTGGAGTAGATCCCCCCTCCAAAGGCGATGGCCAGCGTGATGGCAACGAGAAACGGAACCCGGAACATGCGCAATCGGCAGCCTTTGTTTTCATGGCACGGCACTGTGCGGTCCGGGCAGGACTATCACTGATTCCGCCGGAGCAAAAGGCATCCCGCCGGGGTAAGCAACGGGTAAAGAAAGCAGGCTGTCAATTGTACCGTATGATTTATTGGGTCCATGCGGAAAGTCTTCCGAAAGCCGGGGCACGCTACAGAGAAAGGACCGGCCGCCCCGTTCGGCCAGGATCTTTCAGAAGGCGGGGGTGCACGCCACGAGGGAAGTATTTCGTCCGGCAGCCGTCGGTCTAACGTCCTGTTCTTGCGTGTTCAGCAGCGGCAACGAGCAACCTCGCATCCCCGTCTCCTGAGAGATCCCGAAAGCCTCCGCCCCCTCGCGGAGGCTTTCTTCTTTGCACCCCCTGCATCGCACCACCCCCCTGCCAAGCCGTCCTGCTCGGGCATGTTCGGCGGGCTTGCCCCGAGCATCTGTCGATGACTGCGGATAGCGGGAGGCTGCCGACCGGGCAACGCTCCACGCCCGGGGCTGTTGGCCTCCGGGTTCTGTGTTTTCGTCTGCCGCTCCCGGCTCTCCTCACCTCCGCCATTGCCCCCATCCACACACCGTCATGCTCGGGCTTGTCCCGAGCATCTGCCGAGGCCTGCGGAGAGCGGGACGTTGCCGAACCGGCAGCAGATCCTCGGCACGAGGCCGAGGATGACGTCGCGTGTGGGGGTGGGCGCGGGGCGGAGGACGACGCCAAGTGTAGGGCACACACCGTCATGCTCGGGCTTGTCCCGAGCATCTGCCGAGGCTGCGGATAGCGCGAGACCGCTGACACGGCAGCAGATCCTCGGCACGGAGGCCGAGGATGACGTCGCGTGTGGGGCGGAGTTCGGGATGCCGGATAACGCCGAGTGCGGGCGGAGGACGTCGCCAAGTGTAGGGCACACGCCGTCATGCTCGGGCTTGTCCCGAGCATCTGCCGAGGCCTGCGGGAAGCGCGAGGCCGGTGACCCGGCAGCAGATCCTCGGCACGGAGGCCGAGGATGACGTTGAGTATGGGGCTGGGTGCGAGGGGCGGACGACACCAAGTATAGGCCGCACACCGTCATGCTCGGGCTTGTCCCGAGCATCTGCCGAGGGCTGCGGAGAGCGGGAGGTTGCCGAACCGGCAGCAGATCCTCGGCACGGAGGCCGAGGATGGCGTCGCGGGTGGGCTTCGGAATGCGGAAGCGGTGGGGTGCACGCGCATCCACCTGTCTCATTTCGATACAGAATTTAGGATATTAAGCCTATAAATTGTGGATTAGAACTAAAAATAACCCAACAAAATCAGCTTGCACATGCCCTATAAGCAATTTTACCCGTTCCCTTTTCCGGCAAATTGAGAGAAATTATTCCTACATCCAGTGAGGGAGTCTCGGCATGTCGGAAATCAATCCCTATTACCACCCGGATCGCATACCCGGGCTTTCGCATGTGCTGCTGGCGGACGGGCGGCGGGGGCGGCGGGGGCTGTCGGCCCCGCCCCTTGCCCGGCCGTCGCCGCCGCCGGTCACGCCGGTGCCCTTGCGGCCGGTGTGCCTGACGGTCCGGAAGATGACGGCGGAGCTGCTCGGCGTCACCGGCGATCGCATCCGCTTCCGGACGGACCGCCGCCGCTCCGAATGCCATATCCGGCAGATCGCCATGTATGTCTGCCATGTGGCGTTGCGCATCCCGCAGGCGGATGTGGCCCACGGGTTCGGCCGGGACCGCACCACCGTGCGGCATGCCTGTTCGGCGGTGGAGGACCGGCGCGACGATCCCGTCTATGACGATTTCGTCGCCGCCGTGGAGCGGCTCGCCATCGCGGTCTTCGAGCCGGCGGAGGGGGATTTCGATGCGGCCGCGTGATGCCTCTGCCGGTGCACCGGCCTTTCCGCCCCGCCTGCCCGTGCCGGAAGGGCGTGGCGGCGATCCCGCCCGCGGGCTGGTGAAGCTGATCGGCTTCGTGCTGGCCGGACCGGTGGACATCGAGGCGGAGGGCGAGGTTCTGGTTCTCCGCCGGGGCACGCTGACGCGGCAGGCGCCGCCCTTCCTCGTTGCCCATTGCGTCCGGCGCGGCCTTCTTGCCCGGGACGGACGCCGGCTGACGCCCCTGCCCCCGGCCCGGCCCCTGCTGCGGCGGCTGCTCAGCGGCGACACGCCGGCCTTTCTGGCCCAGCATGCCGATATCGCCGTCCAGGACCGGCTGATCGACGGCACAGGCCGCTCCGTGCGCATCAACCGGCACGAAAGCGTGCTTGGCCAGCTGGCCCAGCGGAAGGACCGCACCGGCGCGCCCTGGTTTTCGACCGAGGCGGTGCAGGCGGGCGAAAGACTGGGGCGCGATTTCACGTTTGCGGGCCTTCAACCGCGCCTTACCGCGCGGCTGGAGCCGCATCTCTCCGCCCGCAACAGCGGCGGACGCGGCGGGCAGGCGGAGCTTTCCGAGCACCAGCTCGATGCCCGTGCCCGTCTCGATGCCGCCCTTGCCGCCCTCGGTCCGAAACTGTCAGGCGTGGCGCTGGATGTCTGCTGCTTCGGCAAGGGCCTGGAACAGGTGGAGCGCGACCGGCAATGGCCCGCCCGCTCCGCCAAGCTGATGCTGCGTACCGCCCTCAGCCTGCTGGCGCGGCATTACCGGCTCTGAAGCCGGACGCCCCCCGGCAGAATGCCGGATCGCTCCAACCGAATGCTAGACCGCATCCTGACGGATGCTAGACCGCACCGATTTCCTTCAGCTTGGCCAGCACTTCGGCGCTGGGTTCGCCGTTCATCGGCAGGCGGTAGTATTTCTGGAACTGGCGGATTGCGGCGCGGGTGCCGGGGCCGGCAACCCCCTTAGGATCGGCGTTCTGGTAGGACATGCGGGCCAGTCCCGCCTGGATCTGGCTGATCATGTGGGCATCGACCGGCGGCGGCGCGGCGCTGCTCTTGCCGGGCAGCGTGGTCTTGCCGGCGGTCTTTGCCGGTGCCTGGTCATCGCTGGCGCGGATGAGGCTGGCGAGATCGTCCGCGCCGCTCTTGACCTTGACCGGCGTGGCGCGATCTTCCGGTTTGCGGGTTTTCGGCCGGGCGGCCGGGACCGGCGTGGCCCGGATGGCGGCCGCGACGGGATCGGCCTCCGGGGCCGGGGCCGCTTCCGCCGGGGCGGCGCTGATGGCGGCGGTGGTTTCGGCGGGCGGCGCGCCCTCCGTCAGCCGTTTCAACAGGTCTTCGGTCACCTCGCCGGTCTCCGGCAGGCCCTCCGTCTGCTCGAAGAACAGGATCGCAGCGGTGGTGCGCGGGCCGATCACCCCGTCGGCATTGCCGTTATAGAGCCCGCGACGGATCAGCGCCTGCTGCACGGCGACGGCCAGGGCGACATTTTCCGGGCCGGCCGACGGAACCGTCCCCGCCACAGGCAGGCTTTCGGCATTGCGGATGATCGAGGCGGTCTCGTCGCCGGTCGAGGCGGTCTCTTCGGCGGTCGGGGCGGCGGCGGGCTCCTCGCCCTCCACGACCACGTCATCGGCGCGTTCGATCTTGAAGGTGGTGACGTCGGCGGGCGCGGGCTTGCGGTGGCGCAGCCCGGGCAGAGCATCGAACCGGTCGAAATCGCGCGTGGCGAAATAGCCGGAGGCGAGCCGCTGCGGCTGGTACCAGAGCGCATTGGCCGCGACGGAGCCGAACACGCCCAGAAACAGGGCGCTCGCCAGGGCCGGCCCGGGATGGCGCAGCGCCTGACGGCCGAGACCCCGCGCGCCAAGGCCCAGCCACAGCGCGGTGGTGGACAACAGCCGGACGATCAGCGGCTTCGGCCGCTTTTCAGGCGCTTTGGGCTTTCGGGGTGCCATGGCTCATGCCCTCATGTGGATTGGCCGCGGTGGTCCGTGCGGCGCCGAGGCGCGGCGGGAATTCCACGGTCCTGTCGTCGGCCGGACCGTCTTCGACGCCGACCGGGCCGGAACCGTCATCGGGCAGGCTGACCGTGATGACGGTGCCCTCGCCCACCCGGCTGCGGATGGAAAATTCGCCGCCATGCAGCCGCACCAGCCCCTTGACCAGCGACAGGCCGAGGCCCGTGCCTTCATACTGGCGGGTATAGGCGTTCTGCACCTGCTGGAACGGCTGGCCGATGAGGCCGATCTTGTCTTCGGCAATGCCGATACCCGTATCCGCAACCGTGATCACCAGCCGCCCGGCGGCGCGGGTGGCATCGATGGAAATCACGCCGCCGCGATCGGTAAACTTGATGGCATTGCCGACGAGGTTGATCAGCACCTGGCTGAGCGCGCGGCGGTCTGCCACCACCTCGCCCATGTCGCGCTGTATGCGGCTGGTCAGCGTCACACCCTTTTCGCGGGCCTGGAGCGCCAGCATCTCCTCGCAGGCGCGGATGGGCTCCGCAGCCGGGAAAGGCTCCATGATCAGCTCATAGCGGCCCGCCTCGATCTTCGACATGTCGAGCATGGTGTTGACGACCGAAAGCAAATGCGCGCCCGACTGGCGGATCAGCCCCACATATTCGCGCTGCCGGTCATCGGCGAGCTTGCCGAAATACTCGCCGAGCAGAATATCGGAAAAGCCCAGAATGGCATTCAGCGGCGTGCGCAGCTCGTGGCTGACGGCGGCGAGGAAGCGGCTCTTCGATTCATTGGCGTTCTCGGCCTCTGCGGTCTTCGCCTCCGCCGCGTCGCGCAGCCGGCTTTCCTCGGTGCTGTCCTCCACATGGCAGGCAATATAGCAAAGCGCGCCATCGGGGCCGCGCTCCGCCATCAGATCCAGCCGGACGGGCGCGAACTGGCCGCCCCGCTGCTCGGCCGCAAGCGGCGGCTCCAGCCGGATATCGGCGCGCGCGCGGTCCTCGCCCTGGCGCAGCCGGTCGAGCGCCGTCAGATAGGCAATGCGGTCGGAGACGTGAAGCTGTTCGGTGAAGCCTGCGCCGAGCGGATCGGCCATGCGGGCCAGCATGGTCGCCGCATCGCGTCCGCCGGTGGCCAGCACATGGCCCTGCGGATCCATGATCAGCATGAGGCCGGGCGCCAGCCGGCTGGCAGCCAGCAACAGCTCCGGGCCTGCGGGGGAAACCGCGTCGGCGCGCTTCGGCTCGGGTGCGGACCGGGCCCGCGCGATGGCGGCGGTGGCGCTGACGAGGAAACCGGCTGTGGAGGCGGCAAAGGCGGCCGGCAGGGCGGCGGAGGGGGGCAGCAGGAAAAGCGAGAGCGGCGCCAGGGTGACGAAAGCCATGCCGGCCATGCCGGCAGCCGAGACCAGAAGAGCCCGTTCGTGGGCGCGCGCATCCTCTGCCCCGCCGGTGGCGGCCAGCCAGTGGTCGGCCCAGCGGCCGGCGGTGAACCGGACTGCATCGCCCGCCTTCCCGCAGATGGTTTCAATAACGCGCAAACCTGATGAACCCTTCAAGGCTGATCCTTGTATGGTCCGATTTTACGGTCCGGCGGCTTAAGGAAAGGATAAAAATGCCTGTCCCCGAATGGGGCGAACCCCCTTCGGAGTCTCTTTTCCGGACGCTTTTGCCCTGCTTTGGGAATTGTGGTTAATACCGCGTAAGCGACGGTTTTACCTTGTATTTTCGATGGATGTTAAGACTTGCGGCAGAGCCGGCCGGCCGATCTCCCCGGTTTCCGGGGGTGGGGCTGCCCATATGCTTAACGGCCGCCGTTAAAATGCCATTCAAATTCGCTTCAAATGCAGAAACAATGGCATTTGAGTGAAATTCGCCGCAAATGCCATCGGTCCGGGAAAGCCGCTGTTGGCACTTCGATCCCTAGGGTCAGGTCAGTCAGCGGGGCAGTGGTTCCGCTTCATCCGGCACGAAGACCGGAGCGTGATAACAGGGACGAATGCAATGTGGTGGATGATCAAGGGCAGCTTCTGGTTCTCGCTGGTGCTTGTGCTGTTGCCGTTTTTGAGTGCCGGCAGCGCCGGTCGCCTCGCCAATGCCCCGCCGGTGGAAATGGGCGATGCCTTCGCCGCCGCAACCGGGGCCTACACCTATCTTTCCGGTCTCTGCGAGGAAAAGCCCGATGTGTGCGAGAAGGGTGCGAAAACCTTCACCGCGCTCGGCTACCGCGCCAAGGAAGGGGCCTTCGTCGCCTATCAGTACCTGAACGAGCAATTTGCCGACGAGCCGGGCAAGGCGGGGTCCCGCACTGCGGATGCCGCGCCGGCTGCACCGAAATCGCCTTCGCTGGCCGTGGCCTTCGCCGAGAAATCCGCCGATGAGGCTGTCGAGGGCGGCGTCGCCTTCCAGCCCCTGCCGTCGAAACTTTCCGGCCACAAGCCGCAGGCCTATCGTCCGCCGGTCTCCGACACGGTGGTGACCGGCAGCCTTCCTGCCCGGGTGCCGGTGCCGCTGCCGCGGCCCAACCCGGAGATCTGAACGCCTTTCCCTGGCGGGGGTGGCCTCCTGTCCCTTGGTCGCCCCCGCATTTTCCTTTCGCGCCGGTTCTTGTCCCCCCTGCCCTGCGGCAGGATCCGAGGCCCGCGCGTTTTCCCCGGAAGCATCCGGCTTTCCCGCCCCGCTTCCGGTTGCAGTGCCTGCCCTGTCACCTTGCAGCATCCCTGTTGCTGCTTGCCGCGATGTGCGCCCGACGGCGTGCCTCGCGGCTTCTTTTTTTGTGCGGGGGAATGGACGCTGTTCCTGTTCATTTCCGCAGGCTTCGCCTATATCGGGGGCACGTGACAGCAGGGACTTCGACCACGCCATGGCCTCCATCGACCAGATCATCGACGACTTCGCCTATCTCGACGATTGGGAAGACCGCTACCGCTATGTGATCGAGCTGGGCAAGGCATTGCCCGAGCTGCCGGAGGCCTTGCGGACGGCGGAAAACAAGGTGCGCGGCTGCGCCAGCCAGGTCTGGCTGGTGGTGAAGCCAGAGACGGGCACCGATCCGGTGCTGCATCTCGAAGGCGACAGCGACGCCCATATCGTGCGCGGCCTCGTCGCCATCGTCCTTGCGGCCTATGACGGCAAGCGCGCCAGCGAGATCGCCGGGCTCGACGCCGCCGATCTCTTCGCGAAGATCGGCCTTATCGAGCATCTCTCCGCCCAGCGGGCAAACGGGCTGCGCTCGATGATCGCCCGCATCCGCGAGGACGCCCTCCGGCTGGCCAAGACGTCCTGACGGCCGGCCTTTTCACCGCAACAGGGGTTTTCCCATGCGCGTCACCACCGATTTCTATGTGAGCGCGCTGATCCGGCGCGTTTTTGCCGCCGGCGGCTTTGCGGCGGTGGAATGCAAGGGCGCGCCGGAAGCGGGTGCGGTTTTCCTGAAGGAACGCCACCGGGACGGCACCGTCACGCTCTTCGCCCCGGCCCCGCAGGCTTTCTTCGACGACGAGACGAGCGGCGAGCGGCGGTTCGAGCGGCGTCTCGACCGCGCCGAAGCCGACGCCGTCGACGCCCTCATGGCCCGCGAGCGCCGTTTCGATCCGGATCTCTGGGTGGTGGAGGCGGAAACCGAAGATCTCGGCCGCTATATTGCCGTCGACGAAAGCCCGTGAACACCGACGCGCAAGACTGTCCATGGGGCCGATGGTTCGGGGGGCGGGTTACTGATCGAGGCGATATTCGCGAACGGGCTTGCCGGATATGCAAAAGGCCCCCGCGACAGCGGAGGCCTTTTTGAATGGCGGGAGATGGCGAGGGCTTACTTGGCGCGCTTGCGGCGCTGGCCGAGGCCCATTTCCTTGGCGAGGCGCGAGCGGGCTTCTGCATAGGCGGGCGCGACCATCGGATAATCGGCAGAAAGGTCCCACTTCTCGCGATATTCTTCCGGCGAAAGGGAGTGATGGGTCATCAGGTGGCGCTTCAGCGACTTGAAGGAACCGCCGCATTCCAGGCAGGTGATCTGATCGTCCTGAATGGACTTGCGCACGGAGACGGCCGGCTTCGGCTTCTCGACGGGCAAGGCGACCGGCTGAGGCGAGTGGGTCTGGTTCAGAGCCGCATGCACATCCGCAATCAGGTTCGGCAAATCGGCCACCGGCACGACATGATTCCCCACATAGGCAGCGACGATTTCCGCAGTCAGCTCGACGAGCAGCTCTTGATTGGCGTTTCCAACCAATTCAACCATTAGTTATTTCTCCTTATCAACACGCCCACCGGCCGCTCCCCCAGGAGACACGCGCCGGCCAATCCATAGATGTGCTGTGCAGAGTCCAGACACTGAAACAAATTGGCAGTGAAACGCCTACCCCTAAGCGCTTCACCATGGTCCGCCAAGTTGCCTTGCGCCCGTTGCGAAACATTCCTTTCACCGCCAACCTCGTTCATTGCGAGACATCCTGACGGCATGCAAGCAATGAGGTGACAATTTCGGGTCTGCTACAGTCAACACAGTCACTCTATGGTTTTTTGCCTATCACCAATCAAAATAAAAACCAATAATAAAATGGCGGAAAATATATAAAAACCCTCATCAGTCGCGATATTGCATATCAAAAGAATATCTCAACAATAGTGAACAAAAATAATGAATCACTGTCCCGAAGCAATGTAATCTCAAAATGTAACACCCGTCAGGCGGCGAGCGGAGCGAGCAAATCAGTCCTTGCGGCGCAAGCGGGCTGTATCCGGCCTGTTTCCTGCAGCGACAAAAGCCCGCGCGAGCAGGTGTGCGGACACGGGAGAGGTGAGGATCAGGAAGAAGAAACCTGCAACTGTCCGTGCCAGGATACCCCAGCTTTCTCCCTGAAGACCGGCGGCGATGAGAAAAAGGCCGGCGCCCACGGCCCCCGCCTTGGAGGCGGCATGCATGCGGGTGAAGAGATCCGGCAGACGCACCAGGCCGATGGCGGCGGCCAGCGTGAAGAAGGCTCCGGCCAGGATCATCGCGGCGGAAAGCCAGTCGAGGATATCGTCCATCATGCGCGCCTCCGTCTCTGGCCGGGCCGCATGGGTCTGGGCCGCGCGGGCGGCGCGGGCGGCTGGCGCCGGTCCGGCCGGGTGAGAATGAAGCGGGCAAAGGCGATGGTGGCGAGGAAGCCCGCAAGGCCAAGGGCGATGGCAATATCCACATAGAGGCTGTGGCCGGTGCGGATCGCAAAGACGGCCATGAAGCCGATGGCGATGGCCGTCATCATGTCGAGGGCCAGCACGCGGTCGGCCAGGGTCGGCCCGCGCACCACCCGCCAGGCGGTGGCGAGCAGCGAAAGGCCGAGCACGGGCAAGGCCACCATCGACACCTGATCGAGAACAGTTGCGGCAAGGCTCATCGGAAGGCCTCCCGGATCGCCCGTTCGAAGCCCGCGCGGATGTCGCGCCGGACAGCCTCCGGATCGCCCCCTTCGAGCGCATGCACGTAGAGCGCCCGGCGGTCATCGGCGATATCGACGGTGAGCGTGCCGGGGGTCAGGGTGATGAGATTGGCCAGCAGGGTCAGTTCCGCGTCGCGGGCAAGGCCCACGGGGACCGCCACCACATCCGGCGCGATATCCAGGCGCGGCCGCAGCACAAGGCTCGCCACCCGCCAGGCGGAGCGGAAAAGCTCCCGCAGAAACAGCAGGAACAGAACGAAAGCCTTCAGCGGCCGGATGCGGAAATCGATTTCCGGCAACTGCCCCCGCAGCACGCCGAGCGCTGCGGCGGACACCGCATAGCCGAGCAGGATGTTGAGCGGCGTGACGCTGCCGCTCAGGGCGAGCCAGAACAGGGTGAGAATGGTGGCATAGGCGAGCGCGCTTCGGGACGGCATCATGGCTGGACTCCCGGAAAGACGGAGCGGATATAGACGGTGGGATCGGCAAGACCGCCTGCGGCATCGCCGGCGAGCTGCAGCAGCGGCTCGGGAAAGAGGCCGAAACCGAGGACGACCGCCGCGAGCAGCAGCACCGGCAGGAGCGTGGCGAGGGGGGTTGCCTGCGGCAGGGCCTCCACGGCGTCCGCGCCCTTCGCCTCCCCCCGGGGCCGGGCAGGATGCCAGAAGGCGAGAAGATAGGCGCGGGCAAGCCCGATCGTGGTCAGGAAGCCCGAGAGCAGCAGGGCGCCGGCCAGCCACCAGGCGCCGATATCCAGCGCCGCCTTGAGGATCAGCGCCTTCGGCCAGAAGCCGGAGAAAGGCGGCAGGCCGGAGGCCGCGAAGAAGAGGGCAAGCACGAGGCCGGACAGCAGCGGCGCGCGCGCATGGAGCCCGCCGCCCTTCATCATGTCGGTCGTGCCGGCCAGCCGCGCCGCCTCGAAGAGGGCCAGATAAAGCGCCAGCATCAGCGCCATGGATTGCAGCGCATAGAAGATGGCGCCGGTTTCCCCGCCCGGCGAATGCAGTGCGATGCCGGCCAGCATGGTGCCGATGCCGGAGATCAGCACGAAACCCGGCAGGCGGCGAAGATCCCGCTCGGCCAGGGTGCCGAGCGCGCCGAACAGCATGGTCGCGGCGGCTATGGCGGCCACCAGCAGGCTCAGCTCCTCAAGCGGGCCGGGCATGAGCATGACCAGCACCCGGAACATGGCATAGATGCCCACCTTGGTGAGCAAGGCGGCAAACAGCCCCGCCGTGCTGGCGCGCGGGGTATGATAGGCGGCCGGCAACCAGAACTGCACCGGAAAGGCCGCGGCCTTCATGCCGAAGGCGAAGAGGAACAGGCTGGCGAGCGTAATCAGCGGTCCGGTTTCGAGCGCGGGCAGGCGCTGGGCAAGATCGGCCATGTTGAGCGTGCCCGTGAGGCCGTACAGCAGGCCGACCGCAATGAGGAACAGCGTGGTGCCCGCCAGATTGAGGAAGCCGTATTTCAGCGTGCCATCCAGCTCCTCCCGCCCCGGCCCTAGCGCCAGCAGGCCGAAGGAGGAGATCAGCAGCACCTCGAACCACACATACAGGTTGAAGATATCACCCGTCAGGAAGGCGCCGGAGACACCCGCGAGCAGCAGAAGCTGGAAGGGTTCCGGGCCATAGGCCGGGGCCGGCCGTTTTTCCGTGCGGCTGTGAATGGCCGCCAGCAGCGTGGCGGCCGAGGCGGCGAGCGAGAAGGCCGCACCCAGCCGGTCCACCGTAAAGGCGATGCCGAAGGGCGGCAGCCAGCGCCCCATGACCATGGTCAGCGCGCCTTCCTGCAGCACGTTCAGGAACAGCCCGAGATTGGCCAGCAGCGTCAGGGCGAGAACGAGCAGCGACAGCCAGCCGGCCGGTCGCCCGGCCCGGTGGCGGGCGGCAATGACCACGCCGCCGCCGATGAGCGGCAGCAGGACGGGGGCGACGATCAGCCAGTGTTCCGGCAGCACCGGAGCGGTGGCCATGGCATCGGCCACGAGAGCGGGATCGACGGACAGCGAAGCGGCCATGACAGCGCTCCTCAATAGCCAGAGGGCGGATCGAGGCGATCCGGCTCGGCAAAGCGCATGGTGCGCGTATCGTCGGTGCCCAGCGTCTGATAGGCCCGATAGCCGAGCACCAGCAGAAAGGCGAAGAAGGAAAAGGAAATCACGATGGCCGTGAGGATCAGCGCCTGCGGCAGCGGATTGGCGGCCCCGGCAGCCAGCACCGTTTCCTCCGCCCCGATCACCGGCGGCACGTCGCGCGTCAGGCGTCCGGCCAGAAACAGCGAAAGATTGACCCCATTGCCGAGCAGCGCCACGCCGATCAGCATCCGCACCACATGGCGCGACAGCAGCAGATAGAAGGCGGCCGCGAAGAACAGGGTGGCAAGCGCCGCGAAGACGGGTTCCATCAGTCCTTCTCCCTTTCCTCGAGCGCGAGGGCCATGGCCGTGACCGTGCCGGCGACGACCAGATAGACCCCGATATCGAACAGCATCACCGAGGAAATCGCCACGGTGCCCAGCCCGAGATCGATCTCCGTCCAGAGGCCGGTCATGAAGGGCCGGTACCCGAGAAAGGGCATGAGACCGGCCAGCGCCGACAGCAGCAGGCCGAATGCGGCGATCGTCAGGGGATCAGCCTTCAGCGAGCGGCGCACGGCCGGGACGCCCTGCGCGATGCCCTGGATGGCAAGGGCGGACGCCGCAATCAGCCCGCCGATGAAGCCGCCGCCCGGTTCGTTATGGCCGCGCAACAGCACGAAAACCGAGAAGACCAGCATGAGCGCCGACAGGAACGGGGCGATGGTGCGGAAAATCAGCGTGTTCATCGGCTTTCCCCCGACTGTTTGCCCGCCCGTTCCGGCCGGGCCGCCGGGCGACGCAAGCGAATGAGGCCCAGCACGGCAAGCCCCGTGACCAGCACGACGCTGATTTCGCCCAGCGTATCGGTGCCGCGGAAATCGACGATGATGACATTCACCACATTGGCGCCATGGGCGATGGCCTTGCTATAGGCATTGAAGAAGGTGCTGAGGCGCGCATCGAACGGGCTTTCCAGCATCTTCAGCATCAGCAGGCCGAGCGACAGCGCCGCGGCACAGGCGACGGCGCCATCCACAAGCCGCTCCACCGGCGCACGATGATCGCTGCCCTTGAGGTTCAGGCGGGTCATGACCAGGGTCAGAATGACCACGGCCAGCGTTTCCACCATGAATTGGGTAAAGGCGAGGTCGGGCGCGCCATAGAGCAGATAGACGAGACCGACCGCAAAGCCCTGAATGCCGAGCGCGACAATGGCGACGAGCCGGTCTGCCGCAGCCAGCGCCGCCCCGATGCCGCAGACGGCAAGCAGCAGCACCAGGGCCTCGGCCACGGGCACGGGCCCGGCAAGCGCCGGCAGGCCGGGCATTTCGCCCTGCACCGCCATCGACACCAGAAGCGTCAG
Organism: Gellertiella sp. DMC107; assembly: GCF_056313605.1. Lineage (NCBI taxonomy): Bacteria > Pseudomonadati > Pseudomonadota > Alphaproteobacteria > Hyphomicrobiales > Rhizobiaceae > Gellertiella > Gellertiella sp. DMC107. Next base: position 241,565 of record NZ_JBQUZZ010000005.1, read on the forward strand.
CGCCAGGGCGGCAAAAGTGCCGACGAAATAATGTTCGAGCCGGCCGCTTTGCACGCGGCGCACCACGGCATGGGCGATCCGCGTCAGCCCGTCGAGCGCATGATCGAAGCCCCGGTCCGGCCCCGGGCCGAGTGCGGTGAGAAAGGTGCGCAGCGCAGGCGCCAGCGCCGGCAGCCGCCACCAGAGAAGCACGGCCAGCAGGATCGTCGCCAGCGACAGCGCGAAAGGCAGGCCGAGATGCGGGATGCCGGAAATGGTGATCGCGACCGGATGGCCGGCCACGGCCGAGGCCATGGGATTGCCGACCCCCGCATGATACCAGCCGGCCCCCATGCCAGCGGCAAGGCCGAGAATGGAGAGCAGAAGCGGCCCCGCCAGAAGCCCGAACGGCCCTTCATGCGGATGGGCTTCCGGCGCGGCGAACCGCCCCCGAAAGGGTGTGATGCCCGCCTGCAGGGCGGCAGCGCCCATCATGACGTTGCCGGCAAAGGCGGTGGCGAGAAACAGGAGATCGCGCGGGGAACCGCCGGCAAAGGCGGCATAGATTTCTTCCTTGGCGAGGAAGCCCGCAAAAGGCATGAAGCCGATCATGGAAAGGGCGGCCAGACCCGCGGCAAAACCGGTGAGGGGCATGGCGCGATAAAGGCCCGACACCACCCCGATTTCGCGGCTGCCCGCGCCGTGATCTACCTGCCCGGCCACCATAAACAGCGCGCCCTTGAAGAGCGCGTGGGCGAGGAGATAGAGCACCGCTGCCTCGACCGCCTTTTCGGATCCATAACCGGTCATCATCACCAGAAGCCCCAGCGAGGCGACCGTGGTCTGGGCGAGAATGAGCTTGATATCGGTCTGCCGCAGTGCCAGCACCGTGCCGGCAATCAGCGTGACGCCGCCCATGACCGGCAGGACGATGGTCCAGAGCGGCGTGCCGCCCATGACCGGATTGAGCCGCATGAGCAGGAACACGCCCGCCTTCACCATGGTGGCGGAATGGAGATAGGCCGAAACAGGGGTTGGCGCGGCCATGGCATTGGGCAGCCAGAAATGGAAGGGAAACTGGGCGGACTTGGTGAAGGCCGCAACCGCGATCAGCGCAAAGACCGCCATGTAGAAGGGGCTGGCCTTCAGGTCGCCCCCCAGCATGAGCAGGAGCGAGAACTGGGTGACGCCGGTGATGTTCCAGATGAACATCAGCCCCGCCAGCAGGAACAGCCCTCCCCCGCCGGTGACGGCGAGCGCCGTCAGCGCCGCGCGGCGCGAGGCCGCCTTTTCATGATCGAATCCGATCAGCAGGAAGGAGGTGAGCGAAGTGAGTTCCCAATGGATGAACAGCATCAGGAAACTGTCGGACACCACGAGCCCGAGCATCGCGCCCATGAAGGCCAGAAGAAAGGCGAGAAAACGCCCCTGCTGCGGATGCCCCTTCATATAGGCCCCGGCATAGAGCACGATAAGCGCCCCGATGCCCGTCACGAGCAGGGCGAAGGTGAGCGACAGCCCATCCAGATACCAGCTGTAGGACAGATTGAAAGACGGCACCCAGGCAAAGCCGCCGGTGATTTTCTCGCCCGCCATGACATCGGCAAGAAAGCCCGCCAGACGGGCAAATATCGCCACGGGAACAAGCGCCAGCAGAAAGGCCGCCCGATGGCCGAAGACACGCACCAGTCCCGGCGCGGCAAGCGCGGCGAGAAAGGGCGCGACCAGCGCCAGAAAGGTTACTTCCATCCTATTGGCCTTCTGTCCTCATGCCCGGAGCCTCTGGCTGAGATGCCCCGTTTCGCTAGCCCCGAGATAGGCCATTTGCCCGGATGGCTCAAGGCGAAAGGGCAACACGCCCGCTGAAATCGGGTCACGAGGCCGCGAGCGAAGGCTGGCGGGCGCCGTTCTCTCCCGCATTCGCGGCATCTCGTTCATGCGGTTTTTCCGGGTCTTTCCGATCCGCCGCAGGCGCGGAAGATGCCCGGCGGACGGGCGAGCCCCGGGCCGGAGGACGCACCCCTCGCCTGCCCGGCGCACCCGACGGCAAGAGGCGTTTGCCCGCTATTTCACCGCAGACAGCATGGCGAAGGGGTTGCCCTCGGGATCGATCATCTGGATGACCCAGGCGCCGCCCGGGACCTGATGGGGACCCATGAGCACGGTTGCGCCTTTCTCCGCGCCACGGGCGGCGGCGGCATTGATGGCATCCACGTGGAAATAGAAGTTCCAGTAGGGGGCGGGATTGCCCGGCATCATGGTCATCATGCCGCCGATATCGGTGCCATCCTGGGCGAAGATGCGGTAGACGCCCATGGCGCCCATATCCATGGTGCGGGCCTCGCTCCAGCCGAACATCTTCGCATAGAAGGGAAAGGCCGCCTCCCCGTCGCGGGCATAGAGCTCGTGCCAGGCGCAATGTCCGGGTCTGGCGAGCGTGTCCGGAACCCAGCGTTCCTCGGAGAGCGGCTTCATGACCGCCAGAGCCGCGCCGCCGGGATCGGACAGGATGGCGAAGCGCCCCACCGTCGGAATATCCATGGCGGGCACCAGCACGCCGCCGCCGTCCTTCGCGAAGGCGCTGACCGTTTCATCCACGTTCTCGACCTGCACATAGCCGAGCCAGCCCTTGCGGCTGCCTTCCATGAGGCCGGACAGGCCGCCCACGCCCGTATCCGGCGCGTTGAAGATCGTATAGGGCATGCCCGGCATGGAAAAATCGCTCGTGGTCCAGCCGATCACATGGGCATAGAAGGCCGCCGCGCGGCCGGGATCGGCGCTTGCATATTCATACCAGATGAAGGGTCCGTGGTGGGCTGCCATGATCCTGTCTCCCTTTTGTCAGGCCTCTCGAAGGCTGGGCTCTTGACGAGGAAAAGTTGATATCAACATATAGGGCATGTCAACCGCCGGATTTTCACAACCTCCCGTTCCATTTGCCACCACGCTTTTCGTGCGGGACCACTGCCTGTGCTTTCAGGCGCAGCGCGCTGCCCGGGAACTGGCCCGGCTTTTCGACCGGGCTTTTCAACCTTTCGGCGTGGGCAACGGGCAATTCTCCCTGATGATGGCGCTGAACCGTCCCGAGCCGCCCTCCATCGGGCAAGTGGGCCGGGAACTCGGCATGGACCGGACCACGGTGACGGCGGCGGTGAAGGTGCTTTCGGGGCGCGGGCTGTTGCAAAGCCGCCCTGCCCCCGGCGATCGCCGGGTGCAGCAGCTTTTGCTGACGGAGGACGGCTACCGGCTTCTGCAGCAGCTTCTGCCTGTCTGGCAGGACACGCTGGCGCGGCTGACAGCCCAGTCAGCGACGGAGCTGGCGGCGGTGCCGGCGACGCTGGAGAGCCTGACCCAGGCCTGCCGCAGAGCCGACGAAAACAGCTGAACGGCAAAAAGCCCGGCCTTTTCAGGGGCCGGGCCTTGCTTCCATCCCCGGAGTGCCGGTCAGACAACGGTGGTGGGCACCTGCCGCGGCACCCGCAGGGCGTGGCTATAGGGGCAAACCACATGGGCGGCATCGGCCAGGCGCTGCACCTCGGCCTTGTCGAGGCCCGGCACGTGGATTTCCAGTTTGACGTCAATGCCGAAACCACCGCCATCTTCCCGCGGGCCCATGCCGACGGTTGCGGTGACGCGGGCATCGTCGGGAATCTTGATCTTTTCCTTCGAGGCCACGAACTTGAACGCGCCGAGGAAGCAGGCGGAATAGCCGGCAGCGAAAAGCTGCTCGGGATTGTTGCCCGGCGCGCCATCGCCGCCGAGTTCCTTCGGCACGGTGAGCGTGACCGAGAGTGCACCGTCTTCGGTGCGGGAGGAGCCGGCCCGTCCGCCGGTGGAGGTGGCCTTGGTGGTGTAGAGTATCGGCATCGGCGTTTCCTTTCTGGTTGATGCGAAACAAATAGCGCAAAATTAAATTGCGCGCAATAGAATTTTGCGCATTGAAAATTCGGCCTTTCTGCGGCATGATGCAGGGGAGATTGCCGGTTTGCGCCGGCCCTGCCCTCAAGGCTGGAGACCTTTGATGAAACGCCCGATTGCGGCAAACGATCCCTTGCCCGTGCTCAAGCCGGAAGAGAGGGAGGCTTTCAGCGCCGCGCTCACGCTCGACCGGCAATTGTGCTTTTCCGTCCATGCGGCGGCGCATGCTTTTCAGCGGGCCTACAAGCCGCTGCTGGAGCACTTGCAGCTGACCTATCCGCAATATCTGGTGATGCTGGTTCTGTGGGAGCAGGGACCGATGGGCGTGAAGGCGCTGGGCGAGGCGCTGACGCTGGATTCCGGCACGCTTTCGCCGCTTCTCAAGCGTCTGGAGCAGGCCGGCCATGTGGCGCGACGGCGGGATGCGGGCGACGAGCGACAGGTAACGGTCTCGCTCACCCCTGCGGGGGAAGCCCTGCGGGAGGCAGCCATTCGCGTCTTTGCCGGCATTGCTGCCAAGACCGGATGTGGCGCCGGCGAGGCCGACGACTTGCGCGAACGGCTGACCCGGCTTCGCCGCGCCCTGGAAGGCTAGAGCCTGCCCGGCACCCGAGGGCTTGCCGCACCGACCGGAGGCCCGCGCTTTTTCAAAGAGAAAACGGCCCAAAACCCGGCGGTGTGCCGCCGGGCTCGGACTGCTGACAAAAGTCTTCTGGCAGGTGTTGAGGCCGATTTGGGTCCGATCCCTCCCCTTTTCGATTGAGAAACATTCCGTGAATTTTGGACTTCGAGTAGGCAGGTTGGCGGATGGAGGGTTTGTCACCCGGCAAAAAGCCCGGCGGTCTGCCGCCGGGCTCTTTCGTCATTGGGGTGACGGGGCTCAGATGACGAGGACATCCTTCGCCGTCAGCGCAAGGGCCTTGTCGAGCTGGGCGATCTGGATCGCCACGCCCTTGCCATTGCCGTCCGCATCGTAAAACAGCCCGCCGGTTTTCGTGTTGTAGATCAGGTAATCGTCCTTATCGACGGCCTTGCCGGTGGCATTGGCTGTGAAGAAGCCAGCGCCAAGCGCCCCGGTCTTGCCGAGCCGGGTGAAGATGGCATTGTCGAGCTCGATCGTATCCTGCACCACGTTGAAACCGCTGATCGTATCCAGATTGACCGGTCCAAGCTTCGTGTCGAAGACGAAACTGTCATTGCCGTTGCCGCCGACGAGGATATCGCGCCCGTCGCCGCCATTCAGCCGGTCATTGCCATCGCCGCCGGTCAGCGTGTCGTTGCCGAGCCCGCCGAGGAGCGTATCATTGCCGCCCCGGCCGTTCAGCCCGTCATTGCCGTCCCCGCCTTCGAGCGTATCGCCGAGCAGGCTGCCGGAGAGCGTGTCATTGCCCTTCGAGCCGAGGAGGCGCTCGATACCCTTCAAGTTGCTCATTGCCTGCAGGTCAAGCGCCCCCGCCGTGGCGACCTGCACCGTATCCATCCCGCCGCCGCCATCGATGGCGGCCGTGGTGGCGGCATTGATCAGGAACACATCATTGCCGGCCGAACCCAGAAACGTCTCGATGCCGACATAACGGCCCGCTGCCGTGAGATCGAGCGTGCCCGCCGTGGCCAGCTGCACCGTATCGCTGCCGAAGCCGCCTTCGATGCCCAGCGTGCTGCCTGCGGCGACGCGGAACGTGTCGTTGCCCGACGAGCCGAGAACCTTTTCGATGTTCAGATAGCGGCCGGCGATGGAGAGATCGAGCGTGCCGGCCGAGGCCAGCTGGAGCGTATCCGTGCTGCCGGCGCCGCCGTCGATGCCGAGCGTATCGCCCGTAGCGACGAGGAACGTGTCGTTGCCCGACGAGCCCAGGACCTTCTCGATGTTCAGATAGCGACCGGCGACGGAGAGATCGAGCGTGCCGGCCCTGGAGAGCCTGAGCGTATCGCCGCTGCCGGCGCCGCCGTCGATGCCGAGCGTATCGCCCGCAGCGATGCGGAACGTGTCGTTGCCCGACGAGCCCAGGACCTTCTCGATGTTCAGATAGCGGCCATCAACGGCGAGATCGAGGGTGCCGGCCCTGGAGAGCCGGAGCGTATCGCTGCCGGCGCCGCCGTCGATCCGGCCTTCCGTGCCGGGCGCGAAGAGGAAGGTATCGTTGCCCTCGGAGCCGACGAAGGTATCGATAGCGGTGAAGCGGGCGAGATCGAGCGTGCCCGCCGCCGCAAGGCGCACGGTATCATAGCCCGCGCCGCCATCGACGATCTGCGGTCCATCCGCGGTGACGATGAAACTGTCATGGCCGGACGAGCCCTCGAAGCGGTCGATATGGGCGAAGCGGGTGGCGGTGGTGAAATCGAGCGTGTCCGCCGCCGCAAGGCGGACCGTATCCGCGCCCTCGCCGCCATCGATGATGGCAGTGCCCGCCACGGATGTGATGAAGGTGTCGTTGCCCGAAGAGCCCTCGAAACGCTCGATATTGGCAAATTTCGTGAGGTCCAGCGTGCCGGCGGCGGCTAGCACCACCTTGTCGGTCCCTTCCTTGCCGTCGATGGTTGCGGTGTTGCCCGCCCCGACGGTGAAGGTATCCGCGCCCGCGGTGCCATCGACACTTTCGACGCCGGTAAATTTCGTGAGGTCCAGCGTGCCGGCGGCGGCAAGCACCACCTTGTCGGTCCCTTCCTTGCCGTCGATGCTGGCCGTGTTGCCCGCCGCAACGGTGAAGGTATCCGCGCCGGAAGAGCCGTCAATATAATCGATGCCGGTGAATGTCCGCGTGTCCTGCGCGCCGGCAGAGCCAAGCACGATCCTGTCCGTGCCGCCCTTGCCGTCGACGATCGCCGTGCTGCCCGCGAGGATGGTGAAGGTGTCGTTGCCTGCATCGGTGCCTTCGTAGGTGGCGATGTTGAGGTAGCGGCCTGCAATCGTCGTATCCAGCGTGCCGCCGCCCGAGAGCACGACCGTGTCGACGCCGCCCTTGCCCTGAACGTTGATAGTGTTACGAGATCCGACCGTGAAGATGTCGTCGCCGGCGGAGCCTTGGACAGTCGTGATGTTTGCAAGTTTTCCAAGATCGATGGACCCGGCGGCGTCAAGAAAGACGATGTCTGATCCGCCGACGCCGTCGATGCGCGTGATAAAGGCCAAGCAGCTCTGGGACACAGAGATGACATCATCGCCGGTGCTGCCCACAATGCGTTCCACATGGGTGAACCGGGTGGCATCCATACGGGCTGAAGTGGTGAGATTCTGGCTGACTGTGACCGTATCCGTGCCGGTCCTGCCGTTGATGGTCAGCGCGCTGTAGAGCGCAATCTCGAAGGTGTCGTCGGTGTCGTCGGTGCCTTCGAAGGTGCCGATGTTGAGGTAGCGGCCCGCAAACCTCGTATCCAGCGTGCCGCCGCCCGAAAGAATGACCTTGTTGACGCCGCCCTTGCCGTCGATGATGGCGGTATTGTCTGCCTTGACCGTGAAACTGTCAGCGCCCGCATTTGTGCCTTCGAAGATTTCGATATCGGTGTAGAGCGGCGATGTCGTATCGAGCGTGCCGCCGCCCGAGAGGATGATCTTGTCCGCCCCCTCCTTGCCGTCGATGATGGCGGTATTGTTTGCGGTCACGATGAAGGTATCCGCGCCCGCACTGGTGCCATCGAACTTTCCGATGCTGGTGTAGAAGGCCGCCGTCGTATCCAGCGTGCCGCCGCCCGAGAGCACGACCTTGTCCCTGCCGCCGTTGCTCTGGATCGTGATCCTGCTCGAAGCACGGACGTCGAAGACATCGTCGCCCGTGGTGCCCAGCACGGTCCGGATGTTGGTGAACGTCGTCATATCCAGCGTGCCCGTATCGTTCAGGATCACCGTGTTCGTGCCGCCCTTGCCGTCGATGGTGAGCGCGCTTCCGGCCGCGACCTTGAACGTGTCGTCGGCAGCGGAGCCTTCGTAGCTTTCGATGTTGAGGTAACGGTCCGTGACGGTGAGATCGAGTTCGCCGCCGCCCGAGAGGATGATCTTGTCCGCCCCCTCCTTGCCATCGATGATGGCGGTATTGTTTGCGGTAATGATGAAGGTATCCGCGCCCGCACTCGTGCCATCGAACTTTTCGATGCTGGTGTAGCGGCCTGCCACCGTCGTATCCAGCATGCCGCCGCCCTTGAGCACGACCTTGTCCGTGCCGGTCCTGCCGTCGATGGTGAGCGTGCTGCCCTCCGCAATCTCGAAGGTATCGTCGATGCCATCCGTTCCTTCGAGGAACTGGAAGCTCGTGTACCTATACAGGTAGGACGTGCCCGGGGACGTGAGGTCGAGCGTACCGCCGCCGACAAGCACCAGCTTGTCGTTGCCACCGCCCATCACCAGATCGGCTGTATTATCGGCACGGATCTTGATGGTATCGTCACCTTCACTGCCGTAGATAATATCTACCCCGGAGAACTCGCCGAGCAGCGTCGTGTCGAACGTGCCGGGAACCGAAAAGGCAATCAGGTCTTGCCGGTCATTCGATGCGTCACCCAGATTGATCTTGTCCTTCCAGGTGATGCCGGCAGGATCAACAAGGAAAACGTCCTGAAACTGCGTTCCCTCGATGACATCGGCACCCGAGGTCAAGGGGACCGTATCCCCGTTATTGTAGGTGTGGGTGCCGTTGCTGTTGGTCAGCGTTAGCCTCAATGCCATGATTGTTTCCTCGTAAATCAAAATATTCAAAAATTCGGATATGAGGCTATTTAAATGTCTGTTCGTGTCAAGCGACCGACGCGCCCCGAAATGCGCAAAGTCCCGATTTCACGGACCTTTCCGGCCTCAGCCCGGCCCGAACGCAAAAAGCCCGGCGCTGGGGCCGGGCTCTGGAAAACGACGAAGAGGAAAAGGGGCTTACAGGACCACAATCTCGGCCTTGTCCGGCAGGCGGTCGTAAAGGTCGATCACGTCCTGGTTCAGCATGCGCACGCAGCCGGAGGAGACGGCCTTGCCGATGGAGCGCCATTCCGGCGTGCCGTGGATGCGGTAGAGACTGTCCTGGCCGTTCTGGAAGATATAGAGAGCGCGCGCGCCGAGCGGGTTGGCAAGGCCGGGGTTCATGCCGCCATTGGCGGCGGAATATTGGGCGATTTCCGGCTGGCGCTGCACCATTTCGTCGGGCGGGGTCCAGCGCGGCCAGCGCTGCCGCCACTGGATGACGCCGCGTCCGTGCCAGCCGAAGCCCTTGCGGCCGAGGCCGACGCCGTAGCGCATGGCCCTGCCGTTGCCGAGCACGAGATAGAGATATTTCTCCTTCGTATCGACGATGATGGTGCCGGGCCGGTCGGCGCTCGGAAAATCCACCTCGCGGCGCAGATATTTGGCGGGGATGCGCTTGTAGGGCAGTGCGGGCAGCAGCCGGTCCTTGTCCTGGAAGGCGCCGTACATGCTTTCATATTCGGGATCGTAGACATCCAGCTGGCCGGGCGAGAGCGTCAACCCGGCCTTCAGCACCGGCTTCGGCGCAACCGGATAGTTGGTGGAGGGCGGCGTGCGGCCGGGTGTTCCGGCGAGCGGCATCTGGGCCGGAACGCGCGGCAGCGTGTTCGGCGGCGCGACATAGGCATTGGCGGTATCCGGCAGGTCCTCGTCCACATAGAAGATCGGCCGGGTCTGCTGAACGAACCGGTCGGTATTCATGCTGCTGGTATCGATATAGCAACCGCTCAGAAAAAGCGCAGCGCCGAGCGGCGCAAGGCGCCGGGCGCGAACGGCAAGACGGGAAAGGAACAGGGACATACGGAAACCGCTTCTTGATCAGGAACCTTGGCCGAGGCTAGCCGGCGGCCCTTTCGCGAAGCTGTCGCCGGGGCGGTCAGAGAACCGGGCGGCAGAGAACCGTCGCCGGCGTGCCGTCGTCGCTCGCGGCATAATGTTCCCAGAGCTGTTCGGCGGGCCGATAGCCCCCCTCCTCCAGCCAGAGCATGAAATCCGACCAGGCGGTGCCGAGCCCCTCATAGCCGCCGTGATAGACGGTGAGCGCCAGCCGTCCCGCCGGCAGCGTGGACGGCACGACGCTGCCTTCCGGCACCACGGCGCGGGCGACGGGCAGACCCACTTCGAAATCGAACCAGTCGGGATCCATGCGATGATGTCGGGAAAACCAGGGGCCGGTCGGCTCGATCCCCTGGCGGGCGAGCACCTCGATCAGCTGCATGCGCCCGGCCCCCATGGCCTCGGCGATTTCGCTGCGGGGCACGCGAAACGGAACGACGGCGGTGATCTGCTCGTCTGCTTCGACGATGCGGGGCGTTTCGAGCATCGGGGTCTCCGGGATCGCGAGGGGTTGCGCCCTCGCTCATAGCCGAGCCGGATGCCGAATGAAAGACGCCTCCGGGACCCGCCCGACCCGGAGGCGCAGCCCCTCTGCGGCGAAAACGTCAGACGCTTCGGCTGTTCAGGGCATTATAGATGTTGCGTGCGACAAGAAGCGCCACGGGCGCGGCCAGAAGCAGACCGGCCCCGAAGGCCCCGCCGATTTGCGCCGGTTTCAGCAAATTCATCGTCAGAACCGCAATCACAGCAGAACCCGCAAAAACAGTTGCAGTCAGAATGTAAATGACGACCGCCAAACGTATCATGTCCTGTCTCCCCGGCAACACACAGCCACTCCACCCCCGTTGGCGGAGCTGGTTGCTGCCTTTCTCTCGATTTCTACTTGTAGCGACAAGAATTCCGAGGTGGATTTCCTGTCGACCATGGGAAGACTATGGCGAGAGTTTGGTTCATTTGATTTGATCTAGCGCAACCGACAGCAAATTTCCTTTATTAGGACAGCGTGCGGACGGGGAGAGGCGCGGAAGGCCCGGTTCGGGGACGGGGCCGATCAACCGGAGGATGAAGATTTCGAGGCCGTTGCGCCGGGAGCGACGACGGGGCGTGGCCCTTGCCGCAGCGCCCTCATCGGCGCTTGTCGCTTCAGAGAGAGTCGTCTGGCCGCGTCGGCCTTGCAGAAGCGAGCGCTTCCGCCTCCCGCGCCAGCCGCGCTTCGCGCAGGCGGGCCGTCTTTTCATCGCGCGATTGCACGAGGGCAGCCGCTTCGTCCAGCGCCTTGCTGCGGGCGAAGAACTGGCTCTGGGTATCGGCAAAGGCGAGCTCCGCTCTTTGCCGCGATTTGCTGTGGGTCTCGGTCATGGTCTTTCCGGTCGGATCGCGTTCAAGACAAAGGGCCAGGCGATCCGCCTGACCCCGATCTTCGTATCGTGCCGCTCTGCCAGTACATCCGTGGTCAGAAGCGTGCCTGATCAAGCCGCCTGAAGATTGCAGGCCGACATCTTGCCCGACTTCTGGTCGCGCTCCATGTCGAAGGCCAGCTTCTGGCCTTCGATGATTTCGCGCATGCCGGCGCGCTCGACGGCGGAGATGTGCACGAAGGCGTCCGGGCCGCCATTGTCAGGCTGAATGAAGCCGAAGCCCTTGGTGGAATTGAACCATTTTACTGTGCCAGTGGTCATGATGAACCCTTTCTGAGGCGCATGAGTGCCCACAGCGCGGCAGCGCTGCGGCTTGGGATAGCGATTTTTGAAGGAAGGTTCGATCATGGCGCGTTGCGAAACGCGATAACAAAACTTAGCGAGCAAAATTCGATGGGCCCATCCTAGCAGCTTCCATTCGTATGTCAATCAGAAGTGATGGAAAGCTATTCTTTATAAATTTTTGGTTGCGGCGCGCGCCGTCGCCGCTGACTCCGGCAGAAACACGCATACGGTCTTTGCCGGCCGCCGCGCCGGATGCCGAGGGGTTTTCTTATTGCTCGCCTGCAAGCGGAACGAAATGGCAGGTTCAGGCGTCTTCTTCACTGGCAAAGAAAGCGCATCGCTCTATTTCACAATCAGATGGAGAAGGTATGGCAGACAGTTTCAACGGTATGGCGAAGACCGGCGTGGAAGGGCTCGATGAAATCTTGTCCGGTGGGCTTTCCCGTCGTCATGTGTTTCTCTTGGAAGGCGCGCCCGGATCCGGCAAGACCACCGTTGCCCTGCAATTCCTGCTCGAAGGCGCCAGCAAGGGCGAACGCTGTCTCTACATCACCCTTTCCGAGACCGAGGAGGAGCTTCGCGACAGCGCGCTCGCCCACGGCAAGACCATCGACGACCATGTGGAGATCTTCGAGCTGGTGCCGCCGGAAAGTCTTCTCGATGCCGATCAGCAGCAGAGCCTGCTCTATTCGTCGGATCTGGAGCTGGGGGAGACGACCAAGCTCATCTTCGAGGCCTTCGAGCGGGCGAAGCCGCATCGCGTGGTGATCGACAGCCTTTCGGAAATCCGGCTTCTGGCCCAGAGCTCGCTGCGGTACCGGCGGCAGATTCTCGCGCTGAAGCATTTCTTTTCCCGCTCCCAGGCAACGGTTCTGCTGCTCGACGACATGACCTCCGATGCGACGGACAAGACGGTCCACAGCGTGGTGCACGGTGTCATCCACCTCGAGCAGCTGGCGCCCGATTACGGGTCGGAGCGCCGTCGGCTCAGGGTTCTCAAATATCGTGGGCAATCGTTTCGCGGCGGTTATCACGATTTCACGATCAAGACCGGGGGCGTGGCCGTTTTCCCGCGGTTGCGTGCCCTGGAACACAGGTCGAATTTTCAACGCACGGTCCTCGCGAGCGGCATCGGAGCATTCGACGATCTGCTGGGCGGGGGCATTGCCCGCGGCTCCAGCACGCTTCTGATCGGACCTGCCGGCACGGGCAAGAGCCTGTTTGCGCTGCAATTTGTCGAGGCAAGCGTTCGGCGCGGCGAAAGGGCCGCGATCTTTGTGTTCGATGAGGAGCTGGGGCTCCTGTTTGCCCGCACCCGGGACCTGGGACTGGATCTCGAATCCATGCGGGACAAGGGGCTCATTCATATCGAACAGCTCGACGCCGCCGAATTGTCGCCGGGCGAGTTTGCCCAGCGGGTGAGAGACAAGGTGGCGAGCTTCGACGCAAAAACGGTCGTTATCGACAGCATCAACGGCTATCAGGCGGCGATGCCGGAGGAAAACGCCCTCATCCTGCACATGCACGAACTGCTGCAATATCTGAACAGGCAGGGGGCCAACACCTTCATAACCGTGGCGCAGCATGGCCTGGTCGGCGACATGAAGTCACCGGTCGACGTCACCTATCTGGCCGATACGGTCATTCTGCTCCGCTATTTCGTGGCCGAGGGCCGGGTGCGCCGGGCAATTTCGGTCATCAAGAAGCGCACGGGTCCGCATGAGGACACCATTCGCGAATACAAGATCGGCCGCGACGGTCTGACGCTCGGAGCGCCGCTCTCGGGATTTCAGGGTATTCTCCGCGGCGTTCCGATCTTCATCGGGGACAGGAAGCCCCTTCTGCAGACCCTAGACGAGGATGTTTCCCATTCCTGACCGCGATGTGTTTGGCCTCATTCATGCTCCCCTGGGTCGGGATGCCCAGATTGCTGCGGCCTTGCTGCAGGAAGCGGGCCTGTTCGCCCGCACGGTCCCCACCTTCGAGGGTGTGGTTGCCGCCCTCACCGACAATGTCGCCTTCGTCGTCATGACGGAGGAGGCGCTGCGTTCGGCGGACTTGCGCCCGCTGGCCCAGTGGATCGCATCGCAGCCGACCTGGTCCGATCTCCCCTTCATCATTCTCACGGCGCGGGGCGGCGGCCCGGAGCGGAACCCGGCGGCGGCGCGGCTGTCCGAAGTGCTCGGCAATGTCAGCTTCATCGAGCGGCCTTTCCACGCCACCTCCTTCATCAGCGTCGCCACCTCGGCCATGCGCGGCCGCCGCCGGCAGTATGAGGCAAGCGCCCGGATGAAAGCTCTGGACGAGGGGGAGCGCCGGCTTCAGACGGCGCTTGCCGCCGGTCGTCTCGGGGCCTGGGAACTGGATATCGCCACCAATGTCCTGACGACATCGCCGCTATGCCGCGAAATTTTCGGCCGCGCGCCGGACGAGCGCTTTACCTACGAGGACCTGCTTGCGGCCATCCATCCGGATGATCTGGACCGCATGAAAACCGCCGTTCGAACGACCCTCGAAACCGGCGTCGATTATGCGATTTCCTACAGGACGGTCTGGCCGGACGGCTCGGTGCATGGCGCGGAAATCCGCGCGCAGCTTCACCGCGACCTGTCCGGGCGGCCGATCAAGCTCGTGGGCGTTTCCGCAGATATTACCGAGCGGCTTCGATCGGAGCTTCAGCAGCGGCATGTCAACGAGATGCTGGAGGAGCGGGTCGCGGAGCGGACGCGCGAACTGGAGGAAGCCCACAGGCTCGTGCTGGCGGAGGTCCATCAGCGGGAACGGGCGGAAGAGCAATTGCGGCAGGCACAGAAGATGGAGGCGATCGGCCAGCTCACGGGCGGCGTGGCGCATGATTTCAACAATCTCCTCATGGCCGTGCTCGGCAATCTGGAGCTGCTGCAGAAGCACCATAACGGCGATGCGAAGGCGACGCGGCTGATCGAAGGCGCGCTGCAAGGGGCGAGACGCGGCGCCTCGCTGACCCAGCGGCTGCTCGCCTTTGCCCGCCGGCAGGATCTTCAGGTGGGTCCGGTGAACCTTGCCGGTCTCGTGGAGGAGATGAAGGACCTGTTGCAGCGCTCGGTCGGATCGAGGATCGCCGTCGAAGTGGCCGTCCCCGAGCGGCTGGCGCAGGTTTCAGCGGATGCCAACCAGGTGGAGCTCGCCCTTCTCAATCTCGCCGTCAACGCACGTGACGCCATGCCCGACGGGGGCGTCCTCCGTATCGAACTGAAGGAGGGCGAGCAGCCGGCGGGTTCGGACGAGCTCGCGCCGGGACGCTATGTGGTGCTGTCGGTCATCGACCAGGGCCATGGCATGGACCCGGACACCCTGCAAAAGGCAGTCGAGCCGTTTTTCTCCACCAAGGAACTCGGCAAGGGCACGGGCCTCGGCCTGTCCATGGTACATGGATTGGCCTTGCAGCTGAATGGCCGGCTGCGGCTGACGAGCCGTCTGGGTCAGGGAACGACAGCCGAACTCTGGATACCGGTTTCGACCTCGGAAAGGCCGGTCATGGCCCAGGACGGGGCGGCAGCACCGATGCGGGTCGCCGCCGCCGGCCCCAAGCGGATCCTTCTCGTCGATGACGATGCGCTGATCGCGATGAGTTCGGCGGACATGCTGACCGATCTCGGCCATGAGGTCGTCGAGGCCTATTCCGGCAAGGACGCTCTTTCGCTGATCGATGGCGGTGAAGTTTTCGACCTGTTGATCACGGATTATTCCATGCCGGGCATGACCGGGGCGGAACTGGCGAAAGCCGTTCGCGAAAGGCTGCCCACCCTGCCGATCCTGCTGGCCTCCGGCTATGCGGACCTGCCGTCGGGCATGGAACTGGATGTGGCAAGGCTCGGGAAGCCCTATTCCCAGGAGCAGTTGGCGCTGATGCTGGGCAAGCTGATATAGCGGGAGGCTTGCCCGGACGGCCTGCGGGCGAGGATGCCCGGCAGGCGGAAGCCAGCGAACGGAAGGTCAGGCCGGGTCGCCGCCAAGGCCGTTCCCGGTCCCGCCCATGGCGGCCGCAGGCTGGATGGGTCTCGGACGCATCCGCAAAAAATCGAAGACATGAAACGGCGCTCTCTGCGCCGCTGCCGGTCTATTTGTTCTGCAGTAGCCAGATCTTGCCCGGCATCGTGATCTTGTAGGGCACACTGCCCGCTTCCGCAGCGACGGCCGGTCCCTGCAGGAAACCGCAATCGCGCAATTCGTTGATAGTTTTTTCGTTGACGACGACCACTTTCCGCGGGCGCTCCTTGAACCGGTCATTGCGGGCATAGGTGACCACAGCATCCTTCAACGTCCAGCCATTGCTGCCGTTGGCGTAGAGGTCGCCGGTTTTCGCCAGCTTCAACGCGCGCGATTGCGCCGGCGTGAGAGCGATTTCGGGCAATGCGTTCGTCCTGCGGTCAGTACTCATGTAATCGACATCCTTGAAGCAGAGAGCCGGAAGCAACAAATCTGGCAGCTGCGGTCGTGAAATGCAAAAAGGTCAGGCAACCGCCTGACCTTATCCGGTTTATGCTCCGATACTGCCAGTACATCCGTGGTCAGCGCAGAGCATAGACAAAGTCAGGCTGCCTGAAGATTGCAGGCAGACATCTTGCCCGACTTGCGGTCGCGCTCGAGGTCAAAGCCGATCTTCTGGCCTTCGACCAGTTCGCGCATGCCGGCGCGTTCTACAGCCGAGATGTGCACGAAGGCGTCGGCGCCGCCGTCATCGGGCTGGATAAAGCCGAAGCCCTTGGTGGAATTGAACCATTTTACAGTGCCAGTGGTCATGATGAACCCTTTCATAGCAATTGCGATACCCGCTGCGCAGAGGCGCGGCGGTGGAGGATAACGACGGTTTTAAAGGGAGGGTTCGTTCAAGGCGCGGTGCCAGGCGCGCGATAACCAAAAGCTCGGCAAGAAAATATCGATGAACCGGAGATAGGTATTCCCGAGCGCTTTGTCAACTTTTGATTTTCGGATCGCGCGCCGCACGAGCAACCGCTCCCCTTCGCGACACGCGGGCGCTGCGGCCAGCCGACCGGCTCAACCGGCCGCAAGCCCGGTCTGGAACGGACTTCTCCCGCGCTTGCGACCGGGCTTACTCCGTCCGCCGATGCCAAAGGGCGGCAGCGACCGCCGCCGGTTATGCCCGCCCTGACAGGGCTGCCGCATCGCGGAAGGAGATGAGCCTTCCGGACTCTTCGTCCCAGAGGGTCAAGGGCACGCAGCGCAGGCTTTCCCGGATCGTGATGCGGTTGATGTCGGCAAGCTCCGGATGATCTTTGAGCACCTCCGGCAGCCGGTAATAGGGGATCCTGCTGGCGAGATGGTGAACGTGGTGCACGCCAATATTGCCGCTGAACCAGCGAAGCACCGGCGGCAGCACGTAATGCGACGCACCGTGCAGTGCCGCCTGCTGGAACTGCCAGTCCGGAGGGCGGGACCAGTGCGTATCCTCGAACTGGTGCTGCACGTAGAAGAGCCATACGCCAGCCAGCCCGGCCAGAAGAACGATCGGCAGATGCACCACCAGCAAGGCCAGCGGGCTGACTGCCCAGGCGACGGCAAGGACGAGCACGGCAATGGCGGCATTGGTGCCCATGCTCGAAAGCCAGGGAAGGCTGCCTTCCCGCATCATGCCGAGCGGCAGTCTCTGCTTGAACAGAAACACCCAGGCCGGACCGATGCCGAACATCACCAGCGGGTGCCGGTACAACCGGTAACCGAGCCGTGCACGGGGGGACAGCGCCCGATATTCGCGGACCGTATAGGTGGTGATGTCGCCGTCACCGCGATTGTCGAGATTGCCGGCCGAGGCGTGATGCTTTGCATGCGCGCGCCGCCAGCAATCAAAGGGCGTGAGCGTGAGGACGCCCAGGATGCGTCCGGTCCAGTCGTCGACAAAGCGCCGGCCGAAGAAGGAGCCATGTCCGCAATCGTGCTGGATCATGAACAGGCGAACAAGAAATCCGGCAGCGGGAACAATCAGGATCAGGCCGAACCAGTAGCCGAAGTGGACAAGCAGCAGGGTGGATGTCCAAAACAGCAGAAAGGGAAGAAGCGTGACGCCCAGTTCCCAGGCCGCCGTTCCCATTCTTGCTTCCCGGTACCCGGCAAGTGCGGCAGGCCAGGCTTTTGCACTGGCTGCTTCTGACGCAATGTTGTTCATTCTGAAAATCCGACTTTCCCAATAGCACTTCTGCTGTTTCGTTGGCACCCGCGCGAGCATGCGGCTTTCGCATCCAGGCTCGCTGCCGGACACGTTTGCCCGCCCCCCGCGGATCTGGTTCCCGCCATAGGCACTAAAGAAGCCCGTATTGCAATCCGGACTTTCCGAAGTTTTCCCCTCCGATGGACAAAGCGTGCCCCAAACGGGACATCTTCCTCTCCGATCCGGACAGGCGACCTGCACGCCCGCAGAACAGATCGGCCGGGAGCCGCTCAAGCGCCCATCCGGCCTCGATCCGCTTACGGACAGGAAACGCCGTAGCCGCGAAAGGGTGCCCGTGTCGGCTGTTCGATCTTTGCCGTTCTTCAGGGGGCTAACCGGCGGTGTCTTCCCCCGGAAGCCCGCGGGTTTCTCAGGCCGCGTTCTCGAAGCGGCGGTCCGGGATGAACCAGAGGGCGGCCACGGCGGTGTAGAGAGCCATGGAGAGGATCGGCGCCACGAAGGCAACCGCGACGGCGATGGCATAGAGCACCACCGAGATCACCCCCTTGCGGTCGCGGCCGATGGCGCGGGCGAGATCGGACTCCTGCCCGTGATGCTTCAGCAGCAGGCGCGCCAGGATGAAATAGGCCACCCCGCACAGCAGCAGGTTCACGCCATAGAGCGCCACCGGGAAGGGTGCGAAGTGGTTTTCGCCCATGAAACCGGTGGTGAAGGGCACCAGCGACAGCCAGAACAGCAGGTGCATGTTGGCCCACAGCACCCCGCCGCGCACATGGGTGACCGCATGGAACATGTGATGATGATTGTTCCAATAGATACCGACATGCACGAAGCTCAGCACATAGGACAGGAAGACCGGATAAAGCGGCAGGATGGCCGACAGGGTTTCCCCATGCTGGACCTTCAGCTCCAGCACCATGATGGTGATGATGATGGCCACGACCCCGTCGGAAAAGGCCTCCACCCGGCCCTTGCCCATCCGTTTACCCTCTGCCATGCGCGCCCCCTGCCCTTCGTTTCCCAGCGTCCGGTTGCATATTTGACATGACGCAAGAAAAAAGGAAACTGCGGCGCGTACCGCTTCAGCAGGCTGCTCCCAGAAGTCGTTCTATTTCCGGCGCGCCGATGGGGGCGGAATAGAGGAAGCCCTGGGCTTCGGCGAAGCCTTCGGCGCGCAGATAATCCCGTTGCTCGGTCGTCTCCACCCCTTCGGCAACGACCGAGAGTTTCAGGTCGCGGGCCAGCGACATGACCGCGCCGGCAATGGCGCGGGTGGCCCGGTCGCCCGGCAGCGCGCCCACGAAGGAGCGGTCGATCTTCAGCATGTCCATCGGCAGGTCGCGCAGGATGTCGAGATTGGCGTAGCCGGTGCCGAAATCGTCGACGGACAGGCGGATGCCGAGCGCCTTCACCGCATTCATGGCCGCAAGTGCGCCCCGGACATTGCCGAGAAGCGTGTATTCGGTGAGTTCCAGCTCCAGGAATTCGGCGGAAAGACCGCTTTCGGCCAGCGCCTGTTCCACCTGATCGGGAAAGAGAGGATCGCAGAACTGCCGGGCGGAGACATTGACCGCCATGACCACGGGCGGCAAGCCGGCGTCCTGCCACGCCTTGGCCTGCCGCGTGGCGGTTTTCAGCACCCAGTTGCCGATGGGCAGGATCAGCCCGGTTTCCTCGGCCAGCGGGATGAACTGCAGCGGCGGCACGATGCCTTCCTTGGGGTGCCGCCAGCGGACCAGCGCCTCCAGCCCGAGGATCCGACCGCTCATCATGTCGACGCGCGGCTGGTACTCGAGGAAAAGCTCGCCATTCTCGACCGCGCGGCGCAGTTCCTCTTCGCGGCCGATGTCGCGGCTGATCTTGAAATTGCCCGGCCCGTCATAGACGCACAGGGTATCGCGACCCATTTCCTTCGAGCGGTACATGGCGGCATCGGCGCTGGCCAGCACCGCTTCCGGTGTGGCGCCGTCGCGGGGATGCAGGGCGACGCCGATGCTGGCCGTGGTGACCACCTCACCCTCGCCGATGCGGATCGGTTCGGCCAGCATCTTGCGCAACTGGTGCAGGCGGGAAATGAAGGCCCGCTCGTCCGTGGGCTTGGTGAGACACAGCATCACGAATTCGTCGCCGCCAAGGCGCACCACGTGGTCGCCGCCATGCTTGAACTGCACGAGACGGGCAGCAAATTCCGACAGGAGCAGGTCCCCCGCCTGGTGGCCATGGGTATCGTTGACCTGCTTGAAATTGTCGAGATCGATATAGACCACGGCCACGTGCTGCTTGGTATGGCGGGCTTGGTTGAAGGTCTCGGCCATGATGTCCATGAAGGCGGCGCGATTCGGCAGGCCGGTCAGGCTGTCATGATGGGCGAGATAGCGGATGCGGTCTTCCGCCCGCTTGCGCTCGATGGCGATGCCGGCAATATGGGTGGCGATGCTGATCAGCGACAGTTCTTCCGAGGTGGGCTCGCGCACTTCGAAGGAATAGAGCGCGAAGGTGCCCAGCACATGATTGTGCTGCGCGATGATGGGCGTGGACCAGCAGGAGCGGAAGCCGAAGGCGGCCGCCAGCCCGCGATAATTCGCCCAGCGCGGATCGTTCATGATGTCGCTGACGAAGACCGGCTTGCCCGACCAGGCCGCCGTGCCGCAGGAGCCGACCATGTTGCCGACGGCAACGCCCTCGATTCGGTCGTTATAGGCATCCGGCAGGTTGGGGGCGGCGCCCTTGTACAAATGCCGGCCTTCCGCATCGAGCAGCAGGATCGAGCCGAAAATACCCGAAAGCTGCGCCTCGATGAGCAGCACCAGCGCCTCCAGGATGGAGGGCAGCGGCTCGCTCCGCGCAATCATTTCCAGAAGGTCCGACTGGCCCCGGCGCAGCATTTCCTGGCGCTTGCGCTCGGTGATATCCAGCGAGAACCCGACGATGCCGTTCACCTCGCCCGCCGGATCGTGGATCGGCAGCTTGCAGGAAAGATGCCAGGAGGGCAGTCCGTCCTCGCCCACGAATTTCTCCTCGTGGTTCATGGCCGGAATGCCGGTGCGGATCACCTGCTGTTCGAGATCGTAGAAGGATTGGGCGTCCTGCGGGCCATAGAAGGCAAAATCGGTCTTGCCCTTCACCTCGCTGAAGGAAGACATGCCGAGCCGGCGCAACGTGGCCTGATTGGCGAAGAGGAAGCGGCTCTGCAGGTCCTTCACGAAAATCTGGGCGGGAAGCTGCTCGAGAACCGAGCGGAGGAAATCCACCTCCGCGGTGAGCAGTTCCGTGCTTTCCGTGACGATCCGCGCACCCGCGAGGGAAAGCAGAAGACGGCTTTCATCGGACAACTCGTCCGCGACGCCTCCGTCCATGCTCGTAGCCCCGACCTTGTGCATGCTCCGTCCCTTTCCTGGCTTTGGCCGCCGCGCCTCGGCCAGCAGACCGGGATACAACCGCGAAACGAAACTGTGTGTATTATTATATTCAAACCATTGTTTGTGCGAGACTTAACTTTCACGTATCGCCATCAAAATCGCGTCAGCGACTTTTCGCGGGAAAGGGGCGCCGGCGCGCGCCGCTTGCCGCCGGCCGGTCGTCTCGAAATGGCACGGGCGGCGGTGGCACGGCGATTGCACATGACAATCGGCAAGACCACCGAAATGCCGGAGCCGTCCCATGTCGACACGCCGCCTCTTCCTTGCCTCCGCCCTGGCGGGGCTGGCCGCCTTGCCGGCCCGCGCTGCCGGTTTCCGGGACGATCGGCCGCTGCGGGGCGCGCTGGACGCCTTCCAGCCGGTCGCGGCAACCGCGCCTCCCGCCGGCGGCAGCCGCCGCTTCCAGAAGGTGCTGGCAGAGGCCGCGGCGCGCGGCAAGCCCGTCTTCCTGCCGCCCGGAACCTATCGCGTCTCCAATCTGGACCTGCCCGACAATACGGAGATCAACGGCGTGCCGGGTCGCACCCGCATCGAATATACCGGCGAGGGTCATCTGTTTGCCGCCGCCAATGCCCGGCGCATCCGGCTTTGCGGGATCGAGATCGACGGGGCGAATCGCTGGCTGGCGGATGCCGCCGGCGCGCTGTTGCAGTTCAATGCGGTCGAGCAGGTGGAAATCGAGGATTGTGTCATTCTGGGATCGGCCGCCCATGCGATCCGGCTGGAGGGATGCGGCGGGCGGATTGCCGGCTGCCATCTGTCCGGTGCGGCGGAAGCCGGCATCTTCGCGGCGGAAAGCCGGGGCCTCGTCATCCGCGACAACCGGGTGGACGGGTGCGGCAATGGCGGCATACTGGTTCACCGCTACACGGCCGCCGAAGACGGCACGCTGATCACCGGCAACCGGGTGGAGCGGATTGCGGCGCGGTCCGGCGGCACCGGGCAGAACGGAAACGGGATCAATGTTTTCCGCGCCGGGAACGTGATCGTTTCGGCCAACCATGTTTCCGACTGCGCCTTCTCCGCCATTCGCGCCAACAGCGCCTCCGGCATCTCGATCACCGGCAACCAGTGCCTGCGTTCGGGCGAGACCGCGCTTTATTGCGAATTTGCCTTCGAAGGGGCGGTCATTTCCGCCAACACGGTGGATGGCGCGGCGAACGGCATTTCGGTGGTGAATTTCAACGAGGGCGGCCGGCTGGCCAGCATTACCGGCAATATCGTGCGCAATATTGCCGGGCCGGGCCCCTACCCCGCCAGCGACGGCGGCTTCGGGGTGGGCATCAGCGCCGAGGCGGATGCGGTGATTTCGGGCAATGCGCTGGATACGATCGAAAAATGGGGCCTGCTGCTGGGCTGGGGTCCCTATCTGCGCAATGTCGCGGCCTCCGGCAACATGGTTCGCGCCGTCCCGGTCGGTTGCGCCGTCAGCGTCGCGGAAGGGGCCGGCAGCGCGCTGATTTCCGGCAATGTCTTCTCGGCGACGCCGGGCGCGGCGATTGCCGGTTTCCGCTGGAACGATCAGGCGAGCGGCGAGCTGATCGAGGGGGCCGAACGGTTTCCGGGCGTGACGGTGGAGCGCAACATCCTGTCTTGACGATTGTCAATTCCCCGCATTGCAAAGGTGAGCGTCACCTAATAGAGTATCGATGCAAGAGGAGCCGGACCGCATGGATTTCACCGCATTCGATCTCAACCTGCTCCGGGTGCTGGATGCTCTCTTGCGGGACGGATCGACCGTGAAGGCGGGGGAGCGGCTGGGGCTCTCGCAGCCGGCGGTTTCGGCAGCCCTCGGACGGCTGCGCTTTGCCTTCGACGACGAACTCTTCGTGCGGCAGGGCACCCGGATCGTGCCCACCGAGCGCGCGGCGATGCTGGCGGTTCCGCTGCGCGAGGAACTGGCGCGGATGGAATCGCTGCTGTCCATCGGCACCGCCTTCGATCCTGCCCGGGCCAGTTTCGGCTTCCGCATTGCCGGGGCGGATTTTTTCGCGGAAACGCTGATGCCGGATCTGGCGGCCGTGCTGGCCCGCGAGGCGCCGGGTATCCGGCTGCATCAGGTGGATCTGGTGCGCGACGTCTATGTGGAAAGCCTCGAACAGTTCAAGGCGGATATTGCGCTGCATCCCGAGCAGGCGGTTCCGGACTGGGTCATCCGCCGCCGCCTGCTGCGCTCGCCCTTTACGATCGTCGCCGCCCGGGGCCATCCGGCCCTTGCGGAAGCCGGGATCGCCCCCGGGGAGGCGGTGCCGATCGACCTCTATTGCGCCCTCCGCCACGTCATCTTCTCGCCGGAAGGCAATGTCGGGGCCGATGCCGAAGGGCCGCTGGGGCGAATAGGCCGCAGCCGCCAGGTGGCCGTCACCCTGCCCTTCTTCTTTTCCATATGCCGGACCGTGAGCTGCACCGATCTGATCGCGCTGGTGCCCGTGCATGTGGCGGACCGCTTTGCCGCCGACATGCAGCTCGATTTCTTCACCCCGCCCATTCCCGTTCCGGCGCCGCTGCTGGTGGCGACCTGGCACCGGCGCAACGAGGAAAGCCCGGCCCATCGCTGGATGCGGGAGAAGATCTTCAGCATTCTCGGCCCGCTGGCCGAACGCTCCCCCGAATGCGGGGTGGACTGACGGTCCACTTCGCAATCATCAGCGGAATTCATCCTCCTGTCACCCGAAGGCGATGTTTTGCCGGAAGGAAGGCCGCTACTGTCCGGCGTCCCTTCCCAACGGAGTTCTTCATGCTGACGATCTACGGCGTTTACCGCTCGCGCGCCTCGCGCAATTACTGGATGGCTCTCGAGCTTGGCCTCGAATTCCGCTCCGTGCCTGTCATCCAGGCGCGCCGGGTCAGCGACCCGATGGCGCCGGGAGCGCCGCTCAACACCGCCTCGCCGGAATTTCTGGCAATCAACCCCATGGGCCAGATCCCCGCGGTCACGGATGACGGGCTGCTGCTGACGGAATCGCTCGCCACCAACCTCTATCTCGCCCGCAAGCATCCCGGTCCGCTTTCCGCCGCCACGCTGGAGGAAGAGGGCGAGATGCTGCGCTGGAGCTTCTGGGCCGCCAACGAGGTGGAACCGCATGCGGTGAAGCTGGTGCTCACCTATGATGCGGGCGCGGAGAATACCGAAGACGGCAAGACGACCATCGCGATCGCCCGCCGCGCGCTCCGCAAGGCTTTCGCCGTGCTCGACCGCCAGCTCGCCTCGACCGGTCATGTGGTGGGCGACCGCTTCACGGTGGCCGATCTCAACCTTGCGGAAGTCTTCCGCTACACCCAGTCGCAGCAGGCCCTGTTCGACGAGGCGCCGCATGTGCAGGCCTGGATCGCCGCCTGCCAATCCCGCCCCGCTTTCCGCGCCATGATGGAAACCCGCCTCGGCGAACCGGAATAGGCCTGCGGGATCGAAGCAGGCGCGTGGTGCCTGCCCGGTTTGCCGATGCCGGCCCGGATGACGGGCCGGCCAGAACGACCTGACGGAGCACGGCTTCGGCAGGGTTTTCCGGCTTGTGAAGCCTCACCCCCCGCGCTGGCGGTCCGAGAAGGGGCCGATACGGGGCGGGAGAGCGGGGACGTCGATCAGTGCTGCGGGCAGGCCTGCGCGGGCGCGATCGGCCATCAGGCGATAGGCCCGTTCCAGATGGCGGGTGAAGCGCTCGCTGTCGAAGAGCGGCGCACGGAAGCGGTTTTCCTCGATCTGCGCCTTCAGGGCGGCGATCCGGTCCGGCGAGGCGGCGAGCGAGACGGCGCGATGGACGAAATCCTCCGGATCATCGGCCACCAGGCCGTCGAGCCGGGCGGCGCGGAGCAGGCTTTCCGACACGCGGGCCTGAAAGGCCTCCCCCCTCATCGTCAGCAACGGCAGGCCGGCCCAGAGCATGTCCGACGTGGTGGTGTGGCCGTTATAGGGAAAGCTGTCCAGACCGAGATCGGCCAGGCCGAGGCGGGCCACATGCTGCGCATAGGGAATGCCGCCGGTAAAGACGATGCGCTCGTCGGCAATGCCGGCCTGCCGGAAGGCCGCCATCAGATGGGCGCGGGCTTCGCTGCGCTCGGCGAAGATCCAGAATACCGATCCGGGCACGGCCTTGAGGATGCGGCACCAGAGCTCGAAACAGCCGGGCGTGATCTTCTGGATGGCGTTGAACGAGGCAAAGACGAAGGCATCCGCCGGGAGCCCTGCCATGGCGCGGTTTGCGAAGGGCGGCAGGGGTCGCCGCAGGCTGCCGTTCGGCTGGTAGGTCTCGGGCAGGCGGCAGAGTTTTTCCTCGAAATAGGGGATGGCCGCATCCGGCGTGACGATGGGGTCGGTGATGGCATAGTCCAGCCCCGCCCCCATCACGCTGCCCGGAAAGCCGAGAAAGGTTGCCTTTACCGGCGCATCCGAACGCTTGACGATGTCGAGCCGCGCGCCCATCGTATGGCCCTTCAGATCGACCAGAATATCGATGCCGCGGGCTGCAATCTCCGCCGCGGCGGTGCGATCGTCCATAAAGCCCACATGCACAAGGGAAAACAGGATATCCGGCGGCAGGTTGCGCTGCTGCCAGAGCCGCTGCGCCGGTTCCGTATGGCAAAACAGCGTGACCTCGAAGGCATCCCGGTCGTGCAGGGTGAATACATCCTCGATCAGGCGCATGGTGGCATGCTCGTGATAATCCGAGGAGAGATAGCCGATCCGCAGCTTTTCCCCGGCCGCGGAAACGGAGCGACGGGCCGGTGCGGGCGCTTCCGCCGCCAGGCGGATGGAATCGCCGTTCGGCATGCTGGCTGCCCGGTCCGTCAGGGCCCAGAGCAGGCGGGCCATGGCCGGCTCGCCATCGGTCAGCGGACCACGTTCGGGGTCGGTCCGGGAACCGAGCAGACGGTCATGGGCTTCGACCACCGGGAAATCCGCGACTTCGCGGGCCACGACGAAGCGGGATATGGCGGCGAGCGCATCGCCGGGGTCGCGCCGACAGGCCGCTTCCAGCTCTTCGGCCAGCCGGGTAAACTGGCCCGTCAGGCGAAAGCAGTTGACGATCAGGGCGAAGTGATGGGGATTGGTGCGGTCGAGTGCGCCCGCCAGAGCCGCCGCCTCGTGAAAGCGCCCCTCGCTGAACAGCGCCTCGGCCAGATCGAAGGCGAGCGCGGGCTCGTCGGGATTGAGGGCCACCGCGTCGGGGCCGAAATCGGCGATCCGGCGGCGCGCGCCGGCCCGGGAGAAGAGGCCGACGGCAAATTTCGCCAGCATGGCGGCATTGGAACCCGGAAGCTTCGCTCCGGTCGCAAAGCATTCCGCCGCCTGCAGGCCCTGCCCCAGGCGCAGGTAACAATTGCCTTCGAGGGAGCACAATTCCTGGCTGCGGGCGCCGGTGCGGGCATAGGTCTCGCCGATCCGGTCGAGCGCCTCCTGATAGCGCCCTGCCTGATAGGCCGCGAAGGCCTCCTTCAAGGTCTGGTTCATGTCCAAAAGCCCTTCCGGCCGGAACACGACGGCGGTCGCCGCCCCCGGCCCGCGCGCGGTGACCGGCAACCGCAAATCGAAAAAAACACGTTCAAATCAGGGATTTGAACAGGGGTTGTTTATCATTTTCCGACTTGCACGAAACTGGCGAAATTTCAGACTTGCCCCGACACGATGCGCTCGTGCCGCAGCACCCGCAAGGCCAGCGCGAGGGCAAAAAGGATGGTCATCAGGAAGCCGGGAATGAGACTCCCATTGGCCACGAGAAGGGCGATGGCCAGCACGCGGCGAATGTTTTCCAGCGTCACGGCCGGTTCGGGACCGTTGCTCAGCGAAAGCACGAAGCTGGCGAGGCCGGTCGCGGTGGCATAGGTGTGCAGCACGCACATGAGCGCCATGAAGCCTGCCAGAATGCCGATGGGCGCCGGGCGGCCGCGGTAGCCGTCGTCTTCCTCCTCCAGCGGGAAGCAGAGAAAAAGGGCCAGCGCCAGTAAGGCAAAGGTGCCGGGCGGCAGCAGCAGCAGGAGATCGCTGTAATCGGCGCCGTCGCGCCAGAGCGGATCATAGGCAAGCACGGCGCTCGCCGTCGCGGCGGCCCAGGCGAAGACGGGCACGAGCCAGAACCAGAGAAGGCGCAGATAGAGGATGCGGATGACGATCACCAGCAGCACCGCCCCTGCGGCGATCCCGACCAGCGTCTGTTTCAAGGACCCCATCAACCAGCCGCTCAGAAGGTAGCAGCTGCCTTCGCGGAGATGGCAATCGGAAAAGCCGAGCGCCACCATCACGAGGAAATCGAAAACCACGATGGTCAGAAAAAGCAACACGGCCGTCGTCAGCAGCCACCAGATGTAACGTCCCGCAAACATGGTATCCGGTCCCTTGTCGCCCCGAACTGATTTCGGAGTTCCCTTACAAAATAGACGTATTACAATCTCTGAAATTAATCATGAATGGTAAAGCTTCGCTTAAGATTCACAGCAGGGAATCGCACTGCCCGCTTCGCTGGTCGTGCGGATTCATCAGTGTTTATAAAGCCTTGGCCAAACGGCCTCAGCCGAGCAGGAGCGCGCCTGCGCGGATTTGTCCAACCTCGATGCCATTCCAGTTGCGCATGGTGCGGTTGGCCATGGAGAGAAGCGTCTGGCGCGTTTCGCTGCCCGGCTCGAAGAAGCGGGCAAGGCTTGCCGCCACCATGCATTCGGCGGCGCGGCCGGCGCCGTCCTCGCACTTGACCGCGATCGAGATGCCCTGTTCGGGCAGCAGCGCGCAATAGACGCCCTCGGCACCGGTCTTGGCGAAGATCTTGCCCGGTGCCGCTTCCATCAGCTCCGTGCAGAAGCGGCGGGTGCCGGCGACGTAGAAGGGTTCGGCCATGCAGGCGTCGATGAGCCGTCGGGCGGCGCGCGCCCGGAGCGGTTCCAGCCCGCGGCCGGTCAGCATCCGCCCGAAGCCGCGCGCAAGCCCGTCGAGCGGCACGGCATAGGTCGGAATGGAACAGCCATCGGTGCCGCAATTGTCATGGGCGAGCACCGCGCCGGTCAGGCTCTCCATGATGCCGCGAATCTCGGCCTGCAGCGGATGGTCGTAGGTGACGTAGTTTTCCACGGTCATGCCCGTGTGGCAGGCGGCGCAGACAAAGCCCGCATGCTTGCCCGAGCAGTTGTTGTGGAGCGCCGTGGGCCGGTCGAAGGTCCGGGCCTGATGGATCAGCGGCCCCTGGTCGAAGGACCAGTGCGCCCCGCATTCCAGCACCTCCTCGCCGAGCCCGGCCCGGGCAAGCATCGCACCCGCAAGCGCGGCGTGATCGTCCTCACCGCTGTGGGAGGCGCAGGCGAGCGCCAGTTCCCGCTTGCCGAAACCATAATGATCGGCCGCGCCGCTTTCGACCAGCGGCAGCGCCTGCATGGCCTTGCAGGCCGAGCGCGGGAAGACCGCGCTGTCCACCGCACCGGCGGAAAAGACCACCCTGCCCTCCGAATCGACCGCCACGACCATGCCGCGATGGCGGCTTTCGACCAGCGAACCGCGGGTGACTTCGACGAGAACCGGATTGGTCATAGGGGGCCTCCTTGGCAAGACGGGCCTCCGAAATAGCGCAGGGCGCAGGATTTCGAAACGGATTTTGCTGTCCCGGGCACAATTTTCAGCGGCCTTCCGCCGCAAAATCCGCAATCAGCGACGCCATGCGGGCGGGATCCTCCCAATGGGGATTGTGGCCGTGCCCCTCGAGGCGGATCACCGTGCGCCGGGCAAGGCCCGCGTCCAGCAGCGCCGCATGGGCCGGCGGAAAGAGGGGATCGCAAGCGCCGGACAGGGCCAGGACCGGCGCGGAGACACCGCACAGGCGGGAGCGGAGATCGGTCGTGGCGATCAGCTGCCGGAAGGCCAGCCAGGTTTCCTTCGGCATGGCCGCGGCCTCCTGCCGGACAGAGGCGACAAAACGCGGATCGAGCGGCATCGGGCTTTCATACCAGCTGTCGAAGAAGGGGGATCCGAAGCCGGGCGGGTCCGGAAAGTCGTCCACCCCGTCGAGAAAGGCCAGCCCGGTGCAGGCGGGCCAGGGTGTGCCGGCGAGCAGCACCACCTTCATGTCGGGGAAGATCGCCCGTGACGCCATTTCGAGCGCCAGCAGCGCGCCCATGGAATGGCCGACGACCACAGCCGGAACTGCGCCCGCATGGGCCGCCAGATGGCGGAGATCGTCGGCGAGGCCCTTCAGGCTGAGCGCGCCGGGGGCCGTGCTGTCGCCATGGCCGGGAAGATCGGGAACGAGCAGCCATCGGCCGGCCAGATACGGCAGGAGCGGCTGATAGCTGCGGCTCGTATCGGAATAGCCATGGATCAGTATCCACGGCCTTCCCGTCCCTTTCTGCTCGACATAGGCAAGCGCGCGGCCATCGGGCAGCACCAACCGCTGCTTGGAGGCCCGCCAGAGATCGGCCTCTATCGGCGTCACAGGCCAAGGCTCGCGCGGACGGCCTCGAGGCCGGGCTTGCCGTCGAGCGTGGTGACGCCCGCAAGCCAGGCTTCCAGCCGCTTCGGCTCCTCCTTGATGGCACGGGCGGCGGCCTCTTCGGGCGGCAGGCCGTCATTCATCAGGTAGCCCATGCCGCGATTCTCGAAATCCACATCGAAGCGGAGATTGGAAAGCAGCTTGGCCACATTCGGGCATTCCCCGGCAAAGCCCTTGCGCACCTGGGTGCTGACGGTGGCCGCACCGAAATCCGGGCCGTAGAACTTGTCGCCGCCGGTGAGGTACTTCATGTCGATGTCCGTGTTCATCGGATGGGGCGCCCAGCCCTGGAACACGATGAAGCTCTTGTCTTTCGCATGCCGCTTGACCTCGGCCAGCATGCCCTGCTCGGAGGATTCCACCACTTCCCAGCCCTTCAGGCCAAGCGCGGGATCGTTGACGGCATCCAGCATCAGCTGGTTGGAACCCGGCTCGATGCCGTAGAGCTTGCGTTCGAAGCGGTCGGCGAAGGCCTGCAGATCGGCGAAGTCGTGGACGCCGGCCTCATAGACATAGGTCGGCACGGCAAAGGTATATTTCGCCCCGGTGAGATTGGTGGCCACCGTCTCTACCGTTCCATCCGCCAGATAGGGCTTGGCATAGGTGATCATGGCCGGATCCCAATAGCCGAGGAAAACGTCGAGATCCCGGTTTTTCAGGCTGAGATAGATGACATCGACGCCGAGAAGCGACGAGGACGGTTCATAGCCGAGCCCCTTCAGCAGCGTCATCCCGACGCCGGTGGTGAAGGCAAGATCGTTCCATCCGGGTTCGGCCATGCGGACCGCCTTGCAGCTTTCAGCCTCGGCGGCCCGGGCGGCGCCCGCCCCGGCCAGAACCCCTGCCATGATTGCGGCGAGCACGAGGCCACGCCCGCTTCGACCCTTTTCCGTTTGCCCCCTCATCGACATCTCCTTTTCTGCGGCGCACCGCCGTTCCCATCATTTTGTCTCATTGGATATTAAATTGACCCGCCGGTCAACAGTTGATCTTTCCGGACGAATTGTCGATGAAGGAGGCAGGGGCACAGAGCAGAGGCAGGGCGGCCATGAAGCTTTCGAGAATCAGCGAGATCCGGCGCCGGGAACTGCGGCAGGCGGCTTTCGAGGTGCTGCAGACGGAGGGCCTGGCAGGAACGACGCTGGAAAAGGTGGCCACGCATGCGGGGGCATCGAAGGGCATCGTGCTGCATTATTTCCGCAACAAGCAGGAGCTTTTCGAGCAGGCCATGCGGGAGGCGAACGCGGCCCTGCACCGGGCGGTCGTCGCCCGGCTGAAGACGGCCACGACGCCCCGGCAGCGGCTCGAAGCGGTGCTGCTCGGCAATTTCGAGCCGGAATTCTTCAAGCCGGAAATCAGCCATGCCTGGCTTTCGCTGGTGGCGGAAGTGCCGCGCGAGCCGCAGCTGGCGCGGCTTCAGCATGTGTTCCACGCGCGGCTCCACTCCAATCTGGTGGCGGCGCTGGCCGGCCTCGTGCCGCGTCAGGAGGCGGAAGACATCGCCGCCGGCCTCAGCGCGCTGATCGACGGCCTCTGGCTGCGCCTGGGGCTCGGCGCCGGAT
Source organism: Gellertiella sp. DMC107 (assembly GCF_056313605.1). NCBI lineage: Bacteria > Pseudomonadati > Pseudomonadota > Alphaproteobacteria > Hyphomicrobiales > Rhizobiaceae > Gellertiella > Gellertiella sp. DMC107. The sequence goes on from NZ_JBQUZZ010000005.1 coordinate 272,553, forward strand.
CGATGGACCGGGATGCGGCGCTGCGGCAGGTCTGGCGCTATGTCGACGGGCTTGTGCCTGCCACCGTCACCGCATGACGCAAAGCGCAGATTGCAATCGGCTGGAACTTCTCCTATGAAGGAGGGATGCGGAAACGCGGACCCGAAGGTTCGCGCGACGTGACTACGAAAGACGGTTCTGCCCACACCGGACGGGAGGGCGGATGAAAAGGGAACACGGTGAGGATTACCCATCAGGGACCGAGACCGTGGCTGCCCCCGCAACTGTGAGCGGAGAGCGACGTCCAACCATGCCATTGGCGCGACAGGCGTGCCGATAAGGCGGACCGAGCGACGACCCGCAAGCCAGGAGACCTGCCTCTTTCGGCAACCCGGGATGGGATTTCCCGACAGGGAACCATCCTTTTGACTGGCCCCGCGCGGGTGGCGCGGGCAAAGGAGTTGTCCGATGCATATCATGGAAGGCTACCTTCCGGTGAGCCATGCCCTTGGCTGGGCTGCGCTTTCTCTCCCCTTCGTCGTCTATGGCGCCCGCAAGATCGTGCGCACGCTTGAGGAAAAACCAGAAACCAAGATGCTGCTGGCCGCTTCCGGGGCCTATGTCTTCGTGCTCTCGGCGCTGAAGATCCCGTCGGTGACGGGCAGCTGCTCCCATCCGACCGGCACCGGCCTCTCGGCCACGCTGTTCGGCCCGTCCGTGACAGCCGTGCTCGGCACCATCGTGCTTCTGTTCCAGGCGCTGCTGCTCGCCCATGGCGGTCTGACGACGCTGGGCGCCAACGTCTTCTCCATGGCGATCGCCGGTCCCTTCATCGCCTATGGCCTCTATCGCGGCCTCACGAAGGCGGGGGCTTCCATGGCGGTCGCGGTGTTCTTCGCCGCCATGCTCGGCGATCTCGCCACCTATTGCGTCACCGCGCTGCAGCTGGCGCTCGCCTTCCCCGATCCGGTTTCGGGCGTCACCGGGGCGGCCGTGAAGTTCCTCGCGGTCTTCGCACCCACCCAGGCGCCGCTTGCGGTCAGCGAGGGTCTGCTGACCGTGGTCGTGATGAATCTTCTGTCGCGCTATTCCGCCGATGAGCTGAAGGCGCTCGGCCCCGTGACCGGAAAGGCCTGAGCCATGCTGAAGCAGAACCTCATCCTCCTGTCCATCGTGGGCGCGCTGGCCGCCGCGCCGCTCTTCATCCACCGGGGCGGCACCGCCCAGTTCAACGGCGCCGACAACAATGCCGCCGCGCTGATCACCGAGATCAATCCCGGTTACCAGCCCTGGTTCACCCCGATCTGGGAGCCGCCGAGCGGCGAAGTGGCCAGCCTGCTGTTTGCGCTGCAGGCCGCGCTTGGCGCCGGCCTGATCGGCTTCTATTTCGGCCGACGCTCCGCCCGGGGCGACAGCCATCGCGCATCGAAGACATCCGTCGAACAGGCGCACTGATGCGCCTCATCGACCGGTCCGCCCATACGAGCCGTTGGCGCCATGTGCCAACGGCGGAAAAACTCGCGCTCAGCCTCTCCGCCATGCTGGTGGCGGTGCTGTCGACGGCGCTGGCGATCAAGCTCGTGATCCTGGCGATCATGGCCCTGCTCACCCTTTTCGGCGCCGGTATTCCGGCGCGCGATTACCTGAAGGCTTTTGCCGTTCCGGCAGGCTTCATCGCCACGGGCGTCCTGGCCCAGGCGGTGACGCTCTCCTGGTCCGGTGGCCCCGTTCTCGGCCTGGCAGGCCGGGAAGACCTTCTGATGGCTGCACGCTTTGCCGTGACGGCGCTTGCCTCCATTTCCGCCCTGCTGCTGCTGGCGCTGACGACGCCGCTCACCCGGCTGATCGCCTTCCTGGAGCGGCGCGGCCTGAACCCGCATATTGCCGATATCGCGCTCGTGATGTTCCGGATGATCTGGCTGACGCTCGACTGTCTGGAAAGCGGCGAGCGGGCGCTGAAAGGCCGGCTCGGGCACCGGAATTTCCGCGGCATTCTCACCTCGCACGGTCTGCTGCTGGCGGCGCTGCTGCCGCGGGTCTTCTCGCGGGCGCAGCGGCTGGAAACCGGACTGGGCGCGCGCGGCTACGAGGGGCGACTCGTGTTCCTGACGACCGAGGAGCCCTCCCGCCTCTTCCGCATGGCGGCGACGGTCAGCGCCTTTGCCGGCCTGCTGCTGGTCGGGAGGTTTGCATGATCCTGTCGGCGAAAGGCCTTTCCTTTGCCTATCCGGGCGCGCCGCCGGCGCTCTCGGGCGTCGGTTTTTCCATCGATCGCGGTGAGTGCGTGGCGCTGCTCGGCGTCAACGGGGCCGGCAAGTCCACCCTTTTCCAGCTGCTGAACGGCAGCCTGAAGCCGGCGGAAGGCACGGTGCGGCTCGACGGCGAGGCCATCAGCCACGACCGCAAGGGCCTTGCCCGGCTGCGCGCCAGCGTCGGCCTCGTCATGCAGGACCCGGACGACCAGCTCTTTGCGGCCACGGTCGCCGAAGACGTGTCCTTCGGCCCGTCCAACATGGGTCTGCCGGAGGCGGAGATCCGCCGCCGGGTGGCGGCCGCGCTGGAGGCGATGGGCATTGCCGATCTGGCAGCGACCCCCACCCACCGCATGAGCTTCGGGCAGAAGAAGCGGGCCGCGATTGCCGGCGTCATCGCCATGGAGCCCCGCGTGCTGCTGCTGGACGAGCCGACCGCCGGTCTCGACCCGCATGGGGTCAGCGAACTCATGCATGCGCTCGACGCCCTGAACAGGCGCGGGACGGCCATCGTGATCGCCACCCATGACATGGATCTCGCCTGGAGCTGGGCCGAAAGAGCCGTGGTCTTCTCGCGCGGCCGCATCGCGCTCGAAGGCCCGACGGAGACCGTTTTTGCCGATGGCGCGGCGCTCACCCGGCTCGGGCTTCGGCCCGCCATGGTGCAGGAGATTGCCGCTGCGCTGAAGGGCGCGGGCGTGATCGGGCATCTGCCCCGTTCCGTCCAAGATCTGGTGGGCCTGATCGGCACCTTGCCGAGAGGCTGAGGGGCGCGGCCAGATTCCGCACCTTGCCAGACTGCCGCAATCGCGCCAGACAGGTTGCCTGACAGCTCAGGGAATCGCGCTCATGGACGACAGGCCGGCGACCGGCGAGGCAAGGGAACACGCATCCCGCTCGCGCATTACCGAAATCTTCGCGCCGCGCTATCTGGGCGCGACGCTGATGCTCGGCGGCGGGGTCGCGCTGCATGCGATCGAGGTCTATATTTCCATTACCGTGCTGCCCTCGGTGGTGCGGGATGTGGGCGGGCTCGATCTCTTTGCTTGGGCGACCACGCTGTTCGTCGCCTTCTCCCTGCTCGGCTCGGTCTTCATCACGGCCCGGCCGCGCGGGCTTTCGCTCCGGACGGTCTATGTCATCGGGGCGCTGTTCTTCGGCGCGGGCAGCCTGTTTGCCGCCCTTGCTCCCAGCATGCCGCTGCTGATTGCCGGGCGTGGCGTGCAGGGCTTTGGCGCGGGCATCATCGTCGCGCTCGGCTATGCCTTCGTGCGTCACGCCTATCCCGAACGGCTCTGGAACATGGCGGGCACGCTCTATGCCGCTGTCTGGGGCGCGGCCACCTTCATCGGGCCGTCGCTCGGCGGCCTGTTCGCCTCGGGCTCGCTCTGGCGCTTCGCCTTCGCCATTCCCCTGCCCTTCACGCTGGTGATGGCGCTTGCCGCGCCGCGCCTGCTGCCCGCCGCACCTGACGACCGGGGCGAAATTCGCGTGGCGCTGCCGCAGATCTTCCTGATGGTCGCCGCGGTGGTGCTGCTGTCGCTGGCGGGCTCGGCCGAGGACGCAACCCGCCGCGCGGTCTGGTTCGGTCTTGCCATTGCGGCCGCCATCGGCGTGGTGGTGAGCGAGCGTTTGCTTCCCGTGCGCCTGTTTCCGGAAGGGGCGACGCGGCTTTCCACACCGCTCGGCCTTATCTACGCCTTCATGATGCTAGTGCTGCTGGTGCTGTCTGCGGATGTCTACATCCCCTATTTCCTGCAGGAACTGCACGCCGTGCCGCCGCTTTTCTCCGGCTATCTGGTGGCGCTGGTGGCGCTCGGCTGGACGGGCGGCGCTTTTCTCACCACCCATTACACCGGCAACCGGGCGCTTGCCTCGATCCTGATCGGCGCGGTCATCCAGACGGTGGGCACGGCGAGCCTGACCTTTTCCATGGCGCAGGCCGATCCCGCCGGGGATCTTCTTCTGCTGACGGCCGTTTCGGTCGGCATCTTCTTCATGGGCGCCGGGGTGGGGCTCGGCTGGTCGCATCTGGTCGCGCTGGTCATCCGGCTGGCCCGGGACGACGAGAAGGATCGCGCCTCCGCGGCCATTACCATGATGCAGTCGCTCGGTTCCGGCTTCGGCGCGGCGCTGGCCGGCGTGATCGTCAATTCCACCGGCCTCCTCGATCCCGGCGGCCTCGAAGGCAATCGCAGCGCCGCCCACTGGCTGTTCCTGCTGTTTGCCCTGCCGGCTGCGGCGGCCGTTCTGTCGGGGCTGGCCTTGCGGCGCCGCCTCGCCGCCTAGCCGTTTGCGCGGGCTTTGGGTATAGAGGGCCATGAACCATAGCGACCACGAACCCGCCGACCTGCCGGAAAAGCCCGGCCTCCTGAAAAGCCTCGGACCGGGGCTGGTCACGGGTGCTGCGGACGACGATCCGAGCGGGATCGCCACCTATGCGCAGGTGGGCGCGCAATTCGGCTACGGTCTGTCCTGGGCGCTGGTCTTCTCGTTTCCGCTGATGGCGGCCATCCAGGCCGTCAGCGCCCAGATCGGCTGCGTGACCGGGGTGGGCATCGCCCAGAATCTCCGCCGCCATTATCCGAAAGCGTTGCTCCGGTCCGTGGTGCTGCTGCTGATCGTCGCGAATGTCTTCAATCTCGGGGCCGATCTCGGCGCCATGGGGGCGGCGCTGAAGCTGATCCTCGGCGGGCCGGCGCTCGTCTATACGGTGCTGTTCGGCCTGATCTGCGTGATTGCGGAAATCTTCATCCCCTATGACCGCTATGCCGGCTTTCTGAAATGGGCGACGCTGTCGCTGTTTTCCTATGTGGCGGTGGTCTTTGCAGTGAAGCTGCCGGTCGGCGAGGCGCTGTCCGGTGCGCTCATCCCGCGCCTGACCTTCGACCGCGACCACATGATGGCGCTGGTGGCGGTGCTTGGCACCACGATCAGCCCCTACCTGTTCTTCTGGCAGGCGGGACAGGAGGTGGAGGAGCTGCACCGGCGGCATGTGAAGCCGCTCTGCATCACGCCGAGAAGTGCCGGACCCGAGCTCGCCCGCATCCGTTTCGACACGATCACCGGCATGGGCGTCTCGAACCTGATCGCGCTTTTCATCGTCTTTTCCGCTGCCGCCACCATGCATGCGCATGGGGTGACCGACATCCGGACCTCGGCGGATGCCGCCGAGGCGCTGCGGCCGATCGCCGGCGATCTCGCTTTCGCCCTCTTTGCGCTCGGCATCGTCGCGACCGGCCTTCTCGCCGTGCCGGTTCTGGCGGGATCGACCGCCTATGCGGTCAGCGAGACCTTCGGCTGGGTGGAAGGACTGAACCGCCGCCCGCGCGAGGCGAAAGCCTTTTACGGGGTGATCGCGCTCGCCACCGCCGGCGGCGTGGCCATCAGCCTTTCGCCGATCGATCCCGTCAAGGCGCTCTACTGGAGCGCGGTCGTCAACGGCCTTCTCTCCGCCCCGCTGATGGCGGTGATGATGATGATCGCCACCAACCGCCGCGTCATGGGACGGTTGACACTGAAGCCGCCTCTCGCCGTTGCCGGCTGGCTGGCGACCGCCGCCATGGCGGCGGCCTCCGCGGCCTTCTTCGTGTTTTCCTGAGCGCGCGTCTCGCCCTAAAGCGTCAGCACGATCTTGCCGACGTGGTGGCCCTCTTCCATCATGCGATGGGCCTTCGCGACGTCCGCGAACGGCAGGACCGCATGAATGACCGGGGCAACCGTGCCGTTTTCGAGCAGCGGCCAGACCTCGTCGCGCAGCTCGTCTCGGATCGCCTGCTTTTCGGCCGCCGTGCGCGGGCGCATGGCCGAGCCGGTGATCGTCAGCCGCTTCAGCATGATGGGGGTCAGATCCATCTTTTCCACCACAGCACCGCCAAGGAAGGCGATGATGGAGAGGCAGCCATCCTTGCCGAGCGCCGCGATGTTCTTTTCGAAATAGGCGGCGCCGATCATGTCGAGGATCGCGTCCACGCCGCCCTTTTCCGTCTCGTTGCGGATGACGGCGGCGAAATCCTCCTCGCGGTAATTGATGGCACGCTTCGCGCCGAGCGTCACGCAGGCGGCGCATTTCTCGGCCGTGCCGGCGGTCGCGTAGACCTCCGCGCCGAAGGCCCGGGCAAGCTGGATCGCCGTGGTGCCGATGCCGGACGTGCCGCCATGGATGAGGACCGTTTCACCCTCCGTCAGCCCGGCCATCTGGAAGAGATTGGCCCAGACGGTGAAGAAGGTTTCCGGCAGCGCGGCCGCCTTGACCGCATCATAGCCCTTGGGAAAGGGGAGCGCCTGGGTGGCGGGGACGGCGCAATATTCCGCATAGCCGCCGCCATTGGCGAGCGCTGAGACCCGGTCACCGGGCCGGAAGCTTGCGACACCCTCTGCCACCGCGACCACTTCACCCGCCACTTCGAGCCCCATGATCGGGCTTGCATCCTTCGGCGGCGGATAGGCGCCCTTGCGCTGCAGCACATCCGGCCGGTTGATGCCCGCCGCCTCGACGCGGACAAGGATCTCGCCGGGCTTCAGGACCGGCAACGGCCCCCTCGCCATCCGCATCGCCTCCGGCCCACCGGGCGCATCGAGCGCAACATGGGTCATTTCCTGGGGAAGGGTCATGAAATCTGGCCTCCTCAAGCCTTGTCTGTTTTCCCGGAAAATTAGGGCGGACTTGGGCTTGTGGGCAAGGGCATGATTACGCGGCATAGGGACGCTGTGGGGGTGGGACACACCCGGAATTTCAAACACCTCACCGATCACGCAGCCTGAAAGGCCTCAGCTGGAAAGAAGAATACAGATTGTCCGGCGGGACACATTGTGCCAACGTGACGGAAAATGACCCAGCTGGAGAATCGCCGATGCTTGTCACGTTAAACGGCCGGTCCGAGTTTGCGACACTGCGCGAGCAGGCGGGGCTGACTGTGGAAGAAGCTGCAAGGATCACGCATACTTCGGTCAGGTCCGCTTACCGTCACGATAGTGGCGAGTGCGCTCCTCACCCTGCGGCAATCGCTATGCTACGACTGATGGCTGAAAGCAACAGGCCAAAACAGTCTCATCACAGCTTCACCTTTATAGATCTCTTTGCAGGTATCGGTGGGCTGCGCATAGGCTTCGAGAATATCGGCGGAAAATGTGTCTTCACAAGTGAATGGGACAAGTATTCCAACATTACGTACCGTAAAAATTTCCCTCATGAAGAAGGTCACGTTTTGGTAGGCGATATTCGCCCCTACACGGAAAGTGACGAAGCACTGGCAAGAATTCCCGCTCACGACGTGCTGCTGGCCGGTTTTCCATGCCAACCCTTTTCCATTGCAGGCGTATCAAAGAAAAATGCGCTCGGCCGTCCGCACGGGTTCCTGGACGAGACGCAAGGTACTCTCTTTTTCGATGTTGCGAAAATAATTCAGTATCACAAGCCGAAAGCGTTTCTGCTTGAGAACGTCAAGAACCTTCAGCGGCATGACAAGGGCCGGACATTCAGCACGATAATGAAGGTGCTTGAGGAACTGGGCTATCATGTTGACACGCGCGTCATAAGTGCAAAACCTTGGGTGCCGCAAGGTAGGGAAAGGATCTTTATCGTCGGTTTCAGCAGCAGGAGCAGCTTCACCTTTGACGACATCGTTTATCCTGATGTTCCACCGCCAACAATGAAATCAGTCCTGCTGAACGAAGTAGATGAGAAATATACACTGACACCAAAGCTTTGGCAGTATCTTCAGGACTATAAGGAAAAGCACAACGCTGCCGGAAATGGATTTGGGTACGGACTGGTCGGTCCCGAGGACGTTGCCCGTACGCTTTCGGCGCGGTATCACAAGGACGGGTCAGAAATCCTGGTTGACCAGGGCAAGGGAAAGCGCCCGCGGCGACTGACCCCGAAAGAATGCGCCCGCCTCATGGGCTTTGAGCGGGGCAATCGCGTCTGGGATATTCCGGTGTCGGACACGCAGGCCTATCGTCAGTTTGGCAACGCCGTTGTTGTGCCCGTTGTTGAGGCAATCGCGGAAGCGATGGCACCCCATATTCATGAGGCATTGTCGTCAGTACAGCGTCAACCTGTACAAAATGACTGATGTAGTGGCACCGGAGGTCAGGAGCCGGATGATGTCCGGTATCCGTTCGAAAGATACCCGTCCGGAGATGATAGTTCGCAGGGGCCTTCATGCTGCCGGCTTCCGATTTCGGTTACACAATCGCAGCATTCCCGGAACACCCGACATGGTGTTTCCCAAGTGGAAGGCTGTCATCTTTGTCCATGGCTGCTTCTGGCATGGGCACAATTGCCACATGTTCAAGTGGCCCTCCACAAGACGGGAATTCTGGGAGCTCAAAATCACGCGAAATCAAAAAAATGATTTCCTGAACACTAATAAACTTCTGGTTGAGGGCTGGAGAATCGGTATAGTTTGGGAATGTGCTTTGAGGGGCAAGAAACGTATGCCTACAGGGGAGGTTATCCTCGCCTTGGGCAAATGGCTAACCTCTGAAGCCCCATTCATCGAGCTTGGGAGCCCAACAAATGAGCCAGCGGAGCAATAACGACATAAACCTGGAACAGCTCAGGAGCATGATGATTGCTGCTGGTGTTCGGCGCTTGCTGATGAAAGAGCTTGCGCCAAACGACAATGCAAAAAATCAGCCCTATCTGTCCGGTAGCATGGATGTACTGAATATCATTCCCGCGGGAGAGGTTTACGTGGATGTTACCGACCGCGGCAACAGAATCATGAAAGCCCCGTTGAATCTTGTTTGGTTGCAGCCGGATGGAAGTACGGTTCCTGCGAGACACGCAAAACTCATTCTCTACCCACAGTATCCGGAAGTCAGATTCTCCGGCTTCCTGCGTGGCTCCAAAGGCCCTAACGAAATACTGACAACCCGTCTGCCAGGGCGCATCATGTTTTTCGGGATAACTGAAAACCGCAGAATTGTTGCCTGGGCCTGCTGGGGCGACAACGGCCTGGCGGAAGAGATAAGGCGCCTTGGCGAACTGGAATCTGAGGGCGTGTTCCGCCGAATTCCTTTAACCAGCTCCAGTGCCCGGGATAGTAGGGCCATCTTGCTGGATGAACTTCGCAGGATCCATCTCCTAGACTGGATTGCTGGCAAACGCAGGACCAAGAACGGCATTTCTTCGTACAACGCAAGAAACGGCTTGGGCTACACACTCGAAGCAGAACTTGGGGTTGCGAACAATGGAACAGCCGGCCCGGATTTTGAAGGGTGGGAAGTTAAATCCCTGCAAGTTACGAATTTCACGAAAATACCAGACTCCAAGAAAACAACGCTTCTCACACCCGAGCCGGATGGAGGGGTTTACAAACAGATTGGCCTTAAAGAATTCCTGTCGAAGTTTGGCTACGCCGACAGGAATGGTGTTGAGGACCGGATGAATTTCGGCGGAGATTTTCGCGTTGGAAGGCGTCATCACCTTACAGGTTTAACTGCAAGTCTTCATGGATTTGATGCCATCACCGGAAAAGTCACGGATGTGGATGGACAGCTGGTACTTGCAAGTGATGCCGGGGTGGAGGTTGCCACGTGGTCGTTTCCGAAGTTGCTGACCCACTGGAACGAAAAGCACTCAAAGGCGGTGTATGTTCCCGGAGAAATGCGTGAGACGAGTACCCGGGAATACCGGATAGGGCCAAACGTTCAGCTTTGCGAAGGTACGGACTTCAATCTGTTTCTCTCTGCGGTCGCAAAGGGTCTGGTTTTTATGGATCCTGGAATAAAGATGGAAATGTTCTCCTCAAGCCAGCCGAAGCCGAAGAAACGAAGCCAGTTCCGCATCAACTATCGAAACGTGCCAAACGTCTATCACTCGCTCACTCTCCATAAGTTGGTCTAAGCCTAGCGCCGCCCCCTCACCCCGCCGCCTGTAACGGCGCCTCATGCCCCGCATCGGCGCGGTCCACGGTGCCGAAGACGAGGCCGCGGGGGTGGCGTTTGGCGTCGCGCTTGAGCTCGGCAATGCGACGGCTGATATCGGCGAGGTCTGACAGAACCTGCCCTTCCGGCACTTCCAGCACCGCCACAGAGCAGCGCAGCAGCGGGAAGAGGCTCGGGCGGCCCATGCGGTCTTCCGCCTCGATGCCGCCGCGGGCGATGTCCTCGGGCCGGTAGAGCTGGCGGGCCTCCAGTGCAAAATCGGCGGTCAGGCGCGAGAGCGCCGCCTCCACCTGGGCGCGCGGCATGTCCACCGTGCCGATGAAGAAATCATCCCCGCCGATATGGCCGAGAAACACCTCCCCCGCCAGGAAATCGCGCCGCATCAGCGCGGCAAACAGGGTGATCGCCTTGTCGCCCCGCTCGAAGCCATAGACATCGTTGAAGGGTTTGAAATGGTCGAAATCGCCATAGCAGAAATAGCGCAGCCGCGCCGTATCGCGGGTGCGGGCAAGCAGATAGTCATGGATCGCCGTATTGCCCGGAAGGCCGGTCAACGGGTTCTGTTCGCGGGCATTCTTCAGCTGCTTCTCGTTGAACACGCGCACCATCGCCGCCGGCGAGACGATGCCGGCATAGCGCATGTTCTCCGTCAGGATCACGCAGTCATTGCCCTCCATGTTGGTGAAGATGGAGGCGAGCTGGTCCGTGTCCGTATCCGCGTCGAGCGCGAAGACAGGGGCGGATTCGACAAAGCGGCTGATCGAGCGGCGATAATGCGGATTGGACAGGAGATCGCGGCCGAAGGGCTGGTAGATATAGGCCTTCAGCGTGCGCTCCCGGATGATGCCGCGCGGCTCGCCATTGGCGTTCAGCACCGGAAAGAAGGTCTGCGCCGGATTGGTGCGGAAAAGCTCGAAGACCCGGTCCAGCCTGTCATGCTCGTGGATGGCGGGCAGCGCCTCCATCTGCCGGCGGATGAGGGCGAGATCGGTTGACGGACCGGCGCCCCCCGCCCCGTGGCCGATACGCGGCAGATGGGGAAAGGCCGTCTTCAGGCGGGACAGATCCACATCCGGCCGGGACAAATACCAGCCCTGCACCAGATCGGCGCCGAGCTCCCGGCAGGTGACGAATTCCGCCTCGGTTTCCACGCCCTCAGCAATCACCCGGATGCCCAGCGCATGGGCCATGTTGACCGTGTTCTTGAAGAGGTGCCGTTTGCGCGGGTTCTGGTCGATGCCGGAGACCATGTGGCGATCAATCTTCAGGTAATCCACCTGATAGTCGCAGAGCAGGTTCATCTCGCCATGACCGGCGCCGTAGTCGTCGAGCGCCAGCTTGAAGCCCGCCTGACGCAGCGTGCTGACCACGGCGGCGAACTCCGGAACGCTCGCATTGTCGAAGCGCTCGGACAGCTCGAAGCAGACCGAAGACGCGGGAATGCCGTGGCTATCCATGCAGGCGAGCAGCGCACCGGCAAATTCCTGTCCCCGCGGAATGAGACGGACATCGAGATTGAGAAACAGCGTGGCATCCCGGTGGTTCTCAACCGTCGCGAAACCCGACAGCGCCCGCTCCGCCATAAACCGCTCCACCTCCATGAGTTGCCCGTGAAGCTGGGCGTGATCGAGAAAGTCAACCGGCGAGGCAAAGCCCAGCCGCTCATGGCCGCGCAAAAGCGACTCGTAGCCGAAAACAGCACCCGTTCCGGCCTCGACGATCGGCTGGAAGGCATTCACGGCTATCAGCCTTACCAGTGTCACGAGATCACGGTCCACAAAGAGCCTGAGGAGATCGGGCGCTATGGTCATTCAATACTCCAGCCACATCCAGAATCGGAATATTTCCCGCGCATCTAATCGGACACATCTGAAGAAAGTATAGACTGAAAAGAACTTTTTTATGACATTTCAATGACATAGAATAAGACTTCTAGCGCCTTTACATCGCAGCATTGCCCGTGAACTATGTGCCATCCCAACATTATACTTGGTCGCATCGGAAGCAGGAGGATGCGTCAGACGGTCCCATTCCGAGGGGCTTCGCGCACCACAGGACATTTATATTTTATATTTCGAATTTTCCGATAAAATATCCCGGGCGAAGGCAAAGCAGCCGCGTCGAGCCAGCCGGCGTAGCCGGGCGAATGGGCGTCCCGGCGTGTCGCAGGACAAAGCCTGCCTTCGTAACCGGAGGTGAAACGATGCCGAGAAATTGGTATTCAATCACGCTTACGATACGCAAAACCCGCACGGGCTGGATTGTCTCCGTGCGGGTACAGAAGCGTAGTAAGTAAGAAAGTCAGTGGCGGGGTTGCAGCCCCGCCGCTGATCCGGGAATATAAGCCAATCCGGATGGATTGGCAAGGGATCAGCGGTCGCTGACCTGCCAGTTCGGGTTGATCCACGGCTCCTGGTTGGAGCGCGGCAGGGGCTGGCGGCCGAGAATGTGGTCGGAGGCCTTTTCGCCGGTCATGATCGAAGGGCCGTTGAGGTTGCCATAGGTCACATGCGGGAAGATGGAGCTGTCGGCGACGCGCAGGCCCTCGACGCCGATAACCCGGGTTTCCGGGTCGACAACGGCCATGGGATCGCTCACCGCCCCCATCTTGCAGGTGCCGCAGGGGTGATAGGCGCCTTCCAGATGCTCCCGCAGGAAGGCATCCAGTTCTTCGTCGGTCTGGGCATTGCGACCGGGCTGGATTTCCTCGCCGCGATAGGGATCGAAGGCCTTCTGGTTGAAGATCTCGCGGGTCACGCGGATCGCGTGGCGGAACTTCACCCAGTCGTCGGGGTCGCTCATGTAGTTGAAGCGCAGCACCGGATCGTCCTTGAAATCGGGCGAGCGCAGCGTCACCGAGCCACGCGACTTCGACATGTTATAGCCCACATGGGCCTGGAAGCCATGGCCGCCCGCCGCCGACTTTCCGTCATAGGAAATGGCGATCGGCAGGAAGTGATACTGGATATCCGGCCACTTGATGCCCGGTGCGGAGCGGATGAAGGCTGCCGCCTCGAACTGGTTGGAGGTGCCGAGGCCCTTCTTGAAGAACAGCCACTGCGCCCCCACGACGCCCATCCAGAACCAGTTGTTCTTGGCATGCAGCGTGATCGGCTTGGTGGAATGGAACTGGTGGTAATATTCCAGGTGGTCCTGCAGGTTCTGGCCAACGCCGGGGCGGTTGGCGACGACAGGAATACCCATCTTCTGCAGGTGCTCGGCCGGGCCGATGCCTGACAGAAGCAGGATCTTCGGGCTGTTGAAGGCGGAAGCCGCGACGATCACCTCGCGGTTGGCGCGGATAACCTCCCGCTGGCCGCCGATCTCCACCTCGACGCCAACGGCGCGGGTGCCTTCCATCACCACGCGCTTGGCGTAGCAGCGGATCAGGCGGCAGTTCGGGCGCTTCAGGGCCGGCTTCAGATAGGCATTGGCGGCGGACCAGCGGATGCCGTTGTGGCTCGTCTGCTCCATCAGCCCGAAGCCTTCCTGCTGCTGGCCGTTATAATCTTCCGTGACCGGGAAACCCGCCTGCCGGCCGGCCTCGATGAAGGCCTTGTAGAGCGGGTTCTTCACCTCGCCCCGGCGCACATGCAAGGGGCCATCCGTGCCGCGCCAGCCGTCCTGGCCGCCATGGGAATGTTCCATCCGCTTGAAATAGGGCAGCACATCCGCATAGGCCCAGCCGCGGGCGCCAAGTTCTTCCCAGCGGTTGAAGTCTTCCGCGTGCCCACGCACATAGACCATGCCGTTGATCGAGGAGGACCCGCCGATCACCTTGCCGCGCGGCGCGATCATCCGGCGATTGTTGAGGAAGGGCTCGGGCTCGGAGAGATAGCCCCAGTTATAACGGTTCATGTTCATCGGATAGGCGAGAGCCGCCGGCATCTGCACGAAGGGGCCCGCATCCGATCCGCCATATTCCAGCACGATTACCGAATGCCTGCCGTCTTCGGAAAGCCGCGAGGCCATGGCGGAGCCCGCCGAGCCCGACCCGATGATGACGAAATCTGCTTGTTGTGTCATGGCACGTTCCACTATATTAGTGATATCTGGATTGAAGGCGCTGTGGGGCGTTTTGTTCAGCTCTATGGACAACGACCCATCGATTATCGGCGATCAGAGCAAGGTCGTTCATGTCAGGGCGGTCGAAAACGAGGGCGGCATCCACGAGGAGCGAAGAGCCATGAGCGACGTTCAGCGCATCGAGATCGCGGGTAAAGTCTATGTTCTCCTCAGCGAGGAGGACTACGAAGACATGGTGGATACGATCGAGGCGCAGGCGATCATGGCGCGCATCGCGCCGGGCGAAGAGACATGGCCGATGGACCTCGTCGTCGAACTCCTGTCCACAGACAGCCGCATCCGCACCTACCGCACCTATCGCGGCATGAGCGTTTCCGAACTTGCGGAAGCCGCTAGCATTTCCCAGCCCTATCTTTCCGAGATCGAGAGCGGAAAGAAGACCGGCTCGGTCGACGTGCTGAAGCGCATCGCGACAGCCCTTCGGGTCGAGCTTGACGACATCGTCGTCTGAGGCAGATCGGGCGCAAGCGGGGGCGGTCAGGTGCGCCCTACACGCACCCGTTCCGAACCTGTTCGTTTCGAAACCCGCCCCCATCGTGCCCGTCCTCAATACGGCGAGGCGACCGGGCCCATGCCCACATAGACGGTCTTCAGTTCCGAATAGTGGTTGAGGGCAGCAGCGGAGTTTTCCCGGCCGAAGCCGGATTGCTTGGCACCGCCGAAGGGGATTTCGACCGGGCAGAGATTGTAGGCATTGATCCAGGTCGTACCGGCTTCCAGTTCGTCCACCACGCGGTGCGCGCGGGTGAGGTCTGCGGTGAAAACGCCGCCGGCGAGGCCGAATTCGGTGTCGTTGGCGCGGGCGATCACATCTGCCTCGTCCTCGAAATCGAGCACGCACATGACCGGCCCGAAGATTTCCTCCCGTGCAATCGTCATGTCGTCGGTGACATCGGCAAAGACGGTCGGCTGGATGTAGTACCCCTCGCCCGTCACATTGTTCGGAATGCCGCCGCCAGTGACCAGCGTTGCGCCTTCGGCCTTGCCCTTGGCGATGTAATCCAGAACCTTGCCGCGCTGGGCATGGCTGACCATCGGGCCCATCTGCGTGTCTTCGTTCATCGGATCGCCGATGACGATGGCTTCCGTGCGGGCCTTGAGCCGCTTCAAGAATTCGCCCTTGATGGCGGTATGCACGTAGACGCGGGTGCCGTTGGAGCAGACCTGTCCCGTGGAGTAGAAGTTGCCGAGCATGGCGCCGCCGATGGCGCTGTCGATATCCGCATCGTCGAAGACGATGATCGGCGACTTGCCGCCGAGTTCCATGGTGACGTGGCGCAGGCCCGCAGCGGCGGCCTCATAGACCTTGCGGCCGGTCGGCACGGAGCCGGTCAGCGACACCTTGGCGACATCGGGATGATTGACGAGCAGCGGGCCGGTCGTCCGGTCGCCCTGAATGACGTTGTAAAGGCCCTTCGGAAGGCCAGCCTCGATGAGGATTTCGGCGATCTTCAGCGCGCAAAGCGGCGTGTTTTCCGACGGCTTGAACACCATGGCATTGCCGCAGATGAGGGCCGGCGCGCCCTTCCAGCAGGCGATCTGGGTCGGATAGTTCCAGGCGCCGATGCCGACGCAAACGCCGAGCGGCACGCGCTTGGTATAGGCAAAATCGCCGCCGAGCGGGATATAGTCGCCATTGAGCGCGGACGCCGCGATGCCGCCGAAGAATTCGAAGCTGTCGGCCCCGGAGGTGGCGTCCGCCACCGTGGTTTCCTGGATCGGCTTACCCGTATCCAGCGTCTCGAGTTCCGAGAGTTCGCGGTTGCGCTCGCGGATGATCTCGGCGGCGCGGCGCAGAATGCGGCCACGGGCGGTGGGGCTTACCTTCGCCCATTCCTTCTGCGCGGCCTTGGCGGACGCAATTGCCCGTTCGACAATCGCGGGTGTTGCCGCATGCAGCTTCGCGATCACCTCGCCGGTGGCGGGGTAGACGCAATCGAAGGCCGCACCGGCGGTGTCTTCCACATATTCGCCATCGATGAAATGGCTGGCTTTCGGTTGTGCGCGCATCATTCACCCCTCGGGTAACGCTTGGATTCTTCGAGAATGTTCAGGTCCATGTGGTTGCGCATGTAGCGCTCGGAGGCCTTTTGCAGCGGCTGGTGATCCCACGGATAGTAGGCCCCGTTGCGCAGCGCCTCGTAGACCACCCAGCGCCGCGCCTGGCTTTCGCGCACGGCGGCATCGAATTCCGCCATGTTCCAGCGGGCCTTGCGCTTGGCGCGGAAGCCTTCCAGCACGTCGGCATGGGCGGGATCGGTGGCGAGGTTCTTCAGCTCGAAGGGATCGGTGTCCAGATCGAAGAGCTGTTCCGGATCGAGCTCGCAATGGATGTATTTCCACTTGCCCTCGCGGATGCCGACGAGCGGCGCGTAAGAGGCTTCCGCCGCATATTCCATCAGCACCGGTGCGGTGCGCGGCTTGCCGTTGATGACCGGCACCAGGCTTTCGCCATCCGTCCAGGGCATGATCTCGTCCATGGAGATCCCGGCAAGATCGCAGAGCGTCGGGGTCACGTCGAGGTTCGACACGGGCGCGAGATGCGTGCCGGCGATGACGCCCGGGCCTGCGATCATCAGCGGCACGCGGGCGGAGCCCTCGAAGAAGTTCATCTTGAACCAGAGACCGCGCTCGCCCAGCATGTCGCCATGGTCGGAGCAGAAGAAGATCAGCGTGTTGTCGAGCATGCGGGTGCGCGTCAGCGTATCGACCAATTCGCCCACCTTCTCGTCCAGATAGGAGATATTGGCGAAATAGGCCTGCCGCGAGCGGCGGATGTCCGTCTCGGTGACGTTGAAGTTCTCGTAATCGCAGGAATGGATGATGCGCTTGGAATGGGGGTCCTGCTCGCTCTCCGGCAGCGTGCCGACTTCGGGCAGGAGATGCGGGCAATTCTCGTAGAGATCCCAGAATTTCTTGCGCGCCACGTAGGGGTCGTGCGGGTGCGTGAAGGAGACGGTCACGCACCAGGGGCGGCGGGCCTGATCGTCGTTTTCGCGGGAGAGCTGGTAGAGCTTCTGATTGGCGAGGAAGGCGACCTCGTCGTCATACTCCATCTGGTTGGTGATTTCGGCGACGCCGGCACCCGTCACCGAACCGAGATTGTGATACCACCAGTCGATCCGCTCGCCGGGCTTGCGGTAATCGGGCGTCCAGCCGAAATCGGCGGGGTAGATATCGGTCGTCAGGCGTTCCTCGAAGCCATGCAGCTGGTCCGGCCCGACGAAATGCATCTTGCCCGACAGCGCCGTGTAATAGCCGGCGCGGCGCAGGTGATGGGCGAAGGTGGGGATGGAGGAGACATATTCCGCCGCATTGTCATAGACGCGGGTTCGGCTCGGCAACTGGCCGGCCATGAAGGAGGCGCGCGCCGGCGCACAGAGCGGCGAAGACGTGTAGTTGTTGACGAAACGGGCGGAGCGGGCGGCCAGCGCCTTCATGTGCGGCGCATGCAGGAAATCCGCCGGACCATCGGGAAAGAACTTCCCGTTCAGCTGGTCCACCATGATGATGAGGATATTGGGTCTTGCGGTCATGCCGGGTGTTCCCTTGATTCTTATCGGCGTGAAAGTTGGGAGGAGAGGTAATCTTCGGTGAGCGCCACGCAGGCCTCGATCCCCAGCCGCCCTGCCCTCAGGCCCTGGCGGATGTAGAGACCGTCGATCATCGCGGCGGTGCCCTCGGCAATGCGGCTGGCATCGTCGGGCGAAACGAGCGCCTTCAGGGCATCGACCAGATTGGAATGCAGCCGGCGGGCATAGATGGTGAGCAAGCGCCGGGTTTCCTCCGAGCGCTGGGCCTCCACATAGAAGGCAAGCCAGGCGGCAATGGTTTCCGGCGTGAACTGGCTGGCATTGAAACTCACGCCGATCACGGCCGAGAGCCGCTCGCGCGGGGTCGCAGCCTTGCGGAGCGCGAGCGCCACATCTTCATGCAGCTGGCGCAGCAGGAAGCGCATGGTCTCCAGCAGAAGCTGCTCCTTGCTGCCGAAATAATGATGGGCCAGGGCCGGAGACACGCCGGCCTCGCGCGCAATCTCGGACATGGTGACGGCAAGCGAGCCATGATCGCCGATCGCTTTCAGCGCGGCATCCACCAGCGCCTTGCGGCGTATGGGCTCCATTCCGATTTTCGGCATCGGTCGATCCTTCTTGATGGAAGCCAGATTATTTTTAATTGATCCATCAATCAACAAAAAATCGCGACCGAAACCGTACCGTCCACGACCATGGCTGACGGGGTCTCGATTGGCTCTTGAAGCGCACGGCATTCCGCACCGGACCGGACGATCGCCCCTCCAATATCGAAAAGGTGTCGTAAAATAATGCTCCCATGACTACAGCATGGTTTTTAAATATAACTATAAATTTACAAGATATAATCTGTCAGAACGTAAAATATTGACCGTCTTTTATACAGTCGTATTCTGCCACTTATTCATGAGGTTCGAATCATGCCATCACTTGTTATCGAAATTTCAGAAAGAGCCGCAGGCCGGCTCGAGCAGCTTTGCGCGAAGAGCAACCAGTCTCATCACAGCATCGCCGAGAGGGCCATCGAATTTTTCGTGGATACGGAAGAGTGGCAATTGTCGGACATCGAGGCGGGTTTGATCGATGCGCGGCAGGGGCATCTCGTATCGGAAGAACATGCGGGTCAAGTCTTCAACCAACTCCTGTCCTGAGGTGAACCATGTCCCGGGTGCGATGGACTGACAAGGCGATAAGCCGGCTGAAATTCATCAGTCATTTCAAATCGAGAAAAGACCCGGCAGCGGCGCGGGCGATGATCACCCGTGTCCGCTATGCGGCGCTGGTGCTGGCGGAGCAACCGGAAATGGGGCGCCTTGGACGCGTATCCGGTACACGCGAGCTTCACTTTTCCGACCTTCCGCTCAGCCTCGCCTACCGCGTGACCGAGTGGGGTATCGACATTCTCACCGTGGTGCCCACGGAGAGGCGCTGGCCCCTTCAATTCTAAGGGACACTCACGGCAGCTGTTCCCGATCCGAACACTTCCCTTGCAAAACAGGCAGGCCTAATATAGAACCGAAGCGACAACGGGAGCTCGAACTCCGCTTGTCCTTTTTGCTTCTACTCGTTCTCGAATGTGATCCGCACGGTCAATGACCAGGTCGTGCGGGTCTTTCGAACGGTAAAGCTGATCGAAACGGAAACTTCCGCATATCTCTCACTCCGGCAAAAGCGCAAGGCGGTGGCTTGCCCCACTCCGCAACGCCCATTCGTGCGGATGCGGGGCTGGTCTCCCCGCGGCTGCTTTAGCGCTTTCACCGCATTAATATCAAATTTTCCTGATGTATAAAATGAAACGACCGGGAGCGTCTTGCGAAGACGTGGGTGCTAATATATAACCGAAGTGACAACGGGAGCGGGAACTCCCGTTGTCCTTTGCTTTAGTTTTGTTCGAAGTAGATCCGCACGGTCAATGACCAGGTCGTGCGGGTCTTTCGAACGGTAAAGCTGATCGAAAACGGAAACTTCCGCATATCTCTCACTCCGGCAAAAGCACAAGGCGGTGGCTTGCCCCACTCCGCAACGCCCATTCGTGCGGATACGGGGCTGGTCTCCCCGTTGCTGCTTTAGCGCTTCCACCGCATGAATATCAAATTTGCCTGATGTATAAAATGAAACAACCGGGAGCGTCTTGCGAAGACGTGGATGCTAATATATAACCGAAGTGACAACGGGAGCGCGAACTCCCGTTGTCCTTTGCATTTACTCTGTTTCGAAGCTGATCCGCACGGTCAACGACCAGGTCGTGCGGGTCTTTCGAACGGTAAAGCTGATCGAAAACGGAAACTTCCGCATATCTCTCACTCCGGCAAAAGCGCAAGGCGGTGGCTTGCCCCACTCCGCAACGCCCATTCGTGCGGATGCGGGGCTGGTCTCCCCGCGGCTGCTTCAGCGCTTTCACCGCATTAATATCAAATTTTCCTGATGTATAAAATGAAACGACCGGCGCGTGCGCGTTCCGGCGTCAACTGGCCGTTTCGCCCGGAGCGGCTTCCGCAACTGCCGTATCGGCCATCTGGATGCCGTCCGCGATGGTGGACGAGAAGAGCACGGCGCGTTCGGCCTCTGCCACCTGATGAAAGACATGGCGGATTTCGCAGGACAGTTCGCCATCGCAGTCGTCGCAGCGACGATAGGCGGTAATCGACAGGCAGGGCAGCGGCGCCAGCGGGCCGTCGATGATGCGCAGAACCTCACCGAAGGTGATTTCGGCGGCGGGGCGGTGCAGGAGATATCCCCCCTGCTTGCCGCGCAGGCTTCGCACGATGCCCTCCCGCTTCAGGTCCAGCAGGATCTGTTCCAGAAACTTCTTCGGAATGTTCTGCGCCGCCGCGATCTCCGAAATCTGCAAAGGTCTGCCTTCGTCGCCGCGGGCGAGCGCAGACAGGGCACGCAATGCATATTTTGCCTTCTGGGAGATCATCTCGACGCCAATACCGACAGCAATATCCATATTCAGGAACGGCAAAGGCACTATCGCATCGAAACAGAAATTACAACGCATCATCATTCGGATAGAGGCGGTGCCGCCGTGGCTGATGCCATATAGTCTACTAATTTTATAGATTTTTCCAGTGGAAACGGCGGCTCTCCCGTTTCGCCGCAGTGCGAAAGACAGGTGAGATTTGCTCACCCCCTCCCGATATTTGCAAAGCCATTTCCTGCCTTCGGGCGGCAGCCCTGCGATAATGCATGCCATATCGTCGAGTGCAGGAAATTCATCCCATGCCCCATGCTTTTGCCGCCACGCCCGCCTTTGCCGAAGCGCTTGATCGCGCCTTTGCGTCGCTTTCCCTGGAAGAGCGGCTGTCGCATGTGGCGGAGCTTTCGGCCCGCGCCGTCTTCACCACGTCGCTCGGGATCGAAGATCAGGTCATCACGGCCGCGATCGGTCTGAACCGGCTGGACATTACCGTCTCCACATTGGAGACCGGTCGCCTGTTCAAGGAGACGGTGGATCTGATCTCGGAAACCGAAGCCCGCTTCGGCATGACGATCACTCTGTTCCGGCCGGAACAGGCGGATGTCGACGCCTATGCGGCGCAGTATGGAATGAACGGTTTTTACGAGAGCGTCGAGGCGCGTCATGCCTGTTGCGGCGTGCGGAAGCTGAAGCCGCTGGCCCGGGCGCTCGAAGGCGCCGATATCTGGATCACCGGCCTGCGCCGTGGCCAGTCGGGCAACCGCGCCACCACGCCCTTTGCCGAATATGATGCGGAGCGCAACCTCATCAAGGTGAACCCGCTGGCGGATTGGTCCATCGAGGACATCAATGCCTATGTGGAGGCGCAGGCCGTGCCGGTCAATCCGCTGCACAAGCGCGGTTTCCCGTCCATCGGCTGCGAGCCCTGCACCCGCGCGATCAAGCCCGGCGAACCGGAGCGAGCCGGCCGCTGGTGGTGGGAGCAGGACGAGAAGCGCGAATGCGGCCTGCATGTGGCCGAAGCCGCCGCTTCGAGCCTGCCCGAACCCGCCTGATCCATCCGAACACCTTTCCCTTTCAGAGCCGGTGCAATCCTCCCGAGACACCGGCCTGACGCAGTTACTGGAGCCAAGCAATGCCCGATACCAGACCGGACGTCGAACTGAAGAATCCGGTTCCGACCAAGCCGCCGCTCGATCCGCACCTGAAGGCGCTGGAAAACGAAGCGATCCATATCTTCCGCGAAGTCGCCGCCGAATTCGAACGTCCGGTGATGCTCTATTCGATCGGCAAGGATTCCTCCGTGCTGCTGCATCTGGCGCGCAAGGCCTTCTTCCCCGGCCGCGTGCCCTTCCCGCTTCTGCATGTGAATACCGGCTGGAAGTTTCCGGAGATGATCGCGTTTCGCGACGAGATCGCCAAGCGCTACGATCTCGACCTGATCGAGCACAAGAACCCGCGCGGCGATGCGGAGAACATCACGCCCTTTACCCATGGTTCGGCGCTCTATACCGACATCATGAAGACGGAAGCGTTGCGGCAGGCGCTGGATGCCGGCCAGTATGATGCGGCCTTCGGCGGTGCGCGCCGCGACGAGGAAGCCTCCCGTGCCAAGGAGCGCATCTATTCCTTCCGCACGCCGGACCACAAGTGGGACCCGCGCAACCAGCGCCCCGAGCTCTGGAGCATCTATAACGGCATGGTCCGCAAGGGCGAGAGCGTGCGCGCCTTCCCGCTCTCCAACTGGACCGAAGTGGATATCTGGCGCTACATCCAGGCGGAAGACATTCCGCTGGTGCCGCTCTACTACGCCAAGAAGCGCAAGTTCGTCGAACGGGACGGCATGATGCTCTGGGCGGAAGATCCACGCTTCGAGGCGCTGCCCGGCGAGAACATTCAGGAAGGCCATATCCGTTTCCGCACGCTCGGCTGCTGGCCGCTGACGGGCGCCATACGCTCCACCGCCTCCAACCTGGAAGAGGTGATTGCCGAGCTCGAAATCGCCACCGTCTCCGAACGTCAGGGCCGCGCGATCGACCGCGATCAGGCCGGCTCCATGGAAAAGAAAAAACGCGAAGGGTACTTCTGAGATGTCCGCAACCGCCACCGCTGCCCTTGCAGCCCATTCCGCCCATCCCCATGCGGAAGCCGCGCCCGCCATCCGCGACACCCGCCCGCTACGCCTCATCACCTGCGGTTCCGTGGATGACGGCAAATCGACGCTGATCGGCCGTCTCCTCTGGGATACGAAGGCCGTCAAGGAAGACCAGGCCGCCGCGCTCAACCGCGACAGCGGCAAGCAGAACGATCTCGGCCTGCCGGATTTCGCGCTGCTGCTCGACGGTCTGCAGGCCGAACGCGAACAGGGCATCACCATCGATGTCGCCTATCGCTATTTCGCCACCGACAAGCGCTCCTTCATCGTGGCGGATACGCCCGGCCACGAGCAGTATACCCGCAACATGGCAACCGGCGCCTCGACCGCCGATCTCGCCGTGCTGCTGGTCGATGCCCGCGCCGGCCTGCTGGAACAGACGCGCCGCCATGCGACCATCGCCGCCCTGATGGGCATTCGCCAGTTCGTGCTGGCGGTGAACAAGATCGACCTGACCAACTATGACCGCGCCGGCTTCGATGCCATCGCGCATGAATTCAAGGAAGTCGCGCTGTCGCTCGGCATCCGCCAGGTCACCGCAATCCCCATGTCGGCGCTGAAGGGCGAGAATGTGGTCTATGACGGCCGCGCCTCCATGCCCTGGTATGACGGCCCGACGCTGGTCGAGACGCTGGAACTGGCAACCGTCCGCTCCGCGCAGACCGTCGGCTTCCGGCTTCCGGTGCAGCGCGTCTCGCGCCCCGGCGAAAGCTTCCGCGGCTATCAGGGCACGGTGGGCGGCGGCTCGGTGAAGCCGGGCGACAGCGTCGCGATCCTGCCCTCGGGCATGGTGGCGAACGTCACCAAGATCGTCACCTTCGACCTCGTCCGCAACGCGGCGGTCGCCGGCGATGCGATCACCCTGGTGCTCGACCGTCAGGTGGATGTCTCGCGCGGCGACATGATCGTCTCGCTGGAAAGCCAGCCGCAGGTGGGCCTCTCCTTCGACGCCCAGCTCGTCGCGCTCCAGCCATCCGGCATCGAGCCCGGCAAGCGATACTGGCTGAAGAGCGGTTCGCGCCGCCAGCGCGTGACCGTCGAGCCCGCAAGCCAGCTGGATCTGAAGACCGGCAAGTGGCACCACCATGCGGACGCCCTGCCGATGAACTCCATCGGCAAGGTGCATCTCTCCTTCGACGAGGCGGCGATCTTCGATCCCTACGAACAGAACCGCGTGACCGGCGCCTTCATCCTGATCGATCCGGACACGAACAACACGGTTGCCGGTGGCATGATCACCGCCAAGCGCACGGATGTGGGCGGCATTCACGAGAACGACCGCCGCGTCATCCTTTCGTTGCCGGCCGATCTTGCCGACCAGCTGATGGCAAGCGAGATCTTCGCGAGCCGTCGCGACGAGGTGGAGGTGCGCCGCACCACCGCCGGCCGCGCCGCAGAACTGTTCGACGATCTCGACAGCTGAGACGGCAGGCAGACCGTTTCGGAAAGGCCGCTTCTTCACCGGAGCGGCCTTTTTCGTGCCCGCTCCCAGCGTGTGGGGATGGGGGACAACCAGCCGGAATCATGCAAGGAATTCAAGGCGAGCCCCGCCCCGTCGTCCCCGGCCATCCACGTCGATCTATACTTCCAGCCTTTCAAAGGGAGTGTATTTCATGACGGACAGACTGGAAGGACTGGAGCCGCAGTTCCGGGCAAGGCTTGAAACGGTGATCGGCGCGCTTCGCGACGACGGGATCGAGATGCGAGTGACGGTGGGCGTCCGGCCACCGGCCGAGCAGGCGCGCCTGTGGCGACAGTCGCGCTCGCGGGAGGAAATCGAGGCGGCGATCCGTCATCTGAAGCAGGCGGGCGCCTGGTATCTGGCCGAAGTGCTGGCGACAAGCGCTCCCGCCCAGGGACCGCCTGTCACCCGGGCGCTGCCGGGCCTGTCATGGCACCAGTGGGGCGAGGCTGCCGACTGTCTTTGGGTGGTCGATGGCGTGGCGGAATGGTCGCTCGCCCGGATCGTCAACAGGGACAACGGCTATCACGCCTATGCGCGGGCGGCGGAAGCGGCCGGGCTGGTGGCGGGCGGGCTCTGGCCCCGGCTTTCCGACTGGCCGCATGTCCAGAAGCGGAAGGACGCCTCGCCGCTGATGGCGGGGCTGTCGCTCAAGGCCATCGACGAGGCGATGCGGGAGCGCTTCGCGTAGGAGACGGTGTCCGAGGCACAACGCGCGGGCCTGAACCCGCGCGTTGCCGTTTCGGTCAGTCGAACAGTTCTTCCAGGAAACTCTTCCGCCGCTTCTGGTAGTGGGGTTGCGGATAGCCCTGGGATTGCTGGTATTGCGGCTGCGGCTGATAGGATGGCTGCGGCGCGGATTGAACGGGAGCCGGCGCCGGTGCAGCGGGGGCGCTGCGCTCGATGATCTTGTCCAGCTCGCCACGGTCGAGCCAGACGCCCCGGCATTGGGGGCAATAATCGATCTCGATGCCCTGCCGGTCGCTCATGACGAGTCCGACCCGGCAGACCGGGCATTGCATTCCGTTTATGTTTTGAGACATGGGCCTCTCTCTGGGTTCAGGTTGGTCCGCTCGGGAAGACACGTGGGGTGGCCGAGCGCCAGTTTCAAGCGTCCCTTTCGTCGCGGCGCCGGGGCCCTGTCCAATTCCGTCTGCGGGCAGAGAGGACCCGCCGGACAGAAAGGCGATGAGGCGCAACGTCTCCTGAAGATGGGCAAGGATGGCGCGCAGCATGGCCCTCACCTCAGATCTGGGCGAAGGCAAGATGGGCAGCGAGCCCGATCATCATCGTGCCGCCCGCGAACCGCGCAAGCCGGGCCGAATGCTGCGCCTGCTTGACCGTGGCGCGAAAGAGGCCCGCCGTCATCACCACGCCGGCCTCGATCCCCGAGAGGACGATATTGGCAACCACCCCCAGCAGCAGAAGTTGCAGGGCCACGGGAATGGTGGCGTCCGGACAGGCGAATTGCGGCAGCAGCGCCATGTAGAAGATTGCCGATTTCGGATTGAGCGCCTCGACGGCCATGCTGCGCCAGAGCGTCTGGCGGCGGCCTGCCGTGAAAGCGACCGCCGGCGCGGCGATATCGCTGCGGATCAGCATGCGCAGGCCGATCCCCACCAGATACAGGGCGCCGGCCAGCTTGACGACGAAGAAGGCCTGCGGAAAGGAATGGAACAACGCCGCAAGGCCGCTGGCGGCGAGAAGCACGTGCAGATAGCCGCCGAGATGCACGCCAAGCACGGATTGCAACCCGGCCCGGCGGCCGCCATAGAGGGCCTCCGCCGCGACATAGAGCATGGCCGGCCCCGGTATGATCCCCACCAGAACCACGGTCGTGGCAAAGGCAAGCGTTTGCGATCCTGCGTCCATGGCGTCCTCCCCGAACGCCCCAGACATACATAAATAATTTCGACTTTTAATATGTTCTCATGGACTAGTCCAACGCGAGACCCCGTTCAGGTAGCATCGCCTCGCCGGTCAGCTGCCTGCAATGCCCAGAAGCTCCGCATCCAGCGCCCTCAGGTAGGATTCAGCAATCGACTTGCCGATCCCGAGGTCGCGATCTCCGTAGCGGGCGACGACCCGGATATCCACCGAGGTGGTTTCCGCCTCTTCCCGCAGACGGATGAGGATATCGAAGGGCAGGCCCAGGATCAGGGTGCGTTTCTCGCCCTGCAGCACCACGTCGCCGCGCGGGCCGGCCATGGCCTCGGCCGCATCGGGCCTTTGCCGCGGAACGGGGCCGATTTCCGGCGTTTCGGCGGGCGCATCCGCCACGGCCTGCGAATCGGTCCGCTCGGGGACGGGCGCATCTTCCAGATCGACGGCCTTTTCGATCCCTGCCTGTTCCCTGATGACGATGCGCTCGGCCTCGGCCACCTTGGTTACGGCGCGGTAGACGCGATCGAGGGCGCCCTCGTAACGCCGGCCGGTCAGTTCCGGATAGGCGGACAGGGCGGAGAGTGCCGCCATGCCGGTCGTGTCCGGTCGCGGCAGGAAGACGGGATCGGCCACGGGCGGGTTGATCCATTGCGGGGGCTGAACGCGGTCGGTGGAAATATCGGCAACCGGTGCGGTGATCCGGGCGGCATAGAGCGCACTGCCCACCAGACCGAGCGGCAGCAGCGAGAGGATGAGCGCGCGCAGGGCGGCAAGCCCGCCTTCCGCGCCCACCTGCCACAGGCGCTGCAGGCCGATCAGCGCCAGCAATACCGCCGCCGCGGCCAGCGCCGCCCCCACGAGCACCAGGGCAACGAAGGCCGGCGTCGCGATCAGGCCGAAGCGATGGGTGCCCATCGCCGCCAGCGTCAACAGGAATGCCAGGGAAGCGAGGCGGCGGGCCAGATAGGCCGAACGGGAAACCGGCCTTTCGAAGCGGATCATCATGCGGGTGGCAATCCTCGCGGCTGGAGGCGGTTGGGGTTGGTTTCTCTCTAAAGCAAACTGGCCGGCGATGCCATCCGGCCCGGCATGGATGCCCGTCAATTTCCCGCCGTTTCCGCACCGGCATCCCGCCCTGATCGGTAAAGGCATGGTTAAAAATCATGTTTAATAAATTCTTGCCTGTCTCAAAATCACCACGCTTTGCTGTCAGGCCCATGCGCGGGGGCGAGCGTTCGAACGGGCACGGAGCCCGGTCGGCATGCCTTTAAAAGCGTGCACAGACCGGAAGACGGGCCGGACAATCACGAAGGAGCCGAGAATGGCCATGATCGACATTGCCCCTGCCGGTGTTGCCGGCCACACGCACGCCGGCGTGCTGACCCTGAAGCCACGGTTCGAGCCGGCTGCCCCGCTGAACGGCACCGTCCTGCCCTCCCTGCTCGACGAAGCGCTGCTCGAAGCAGAGCTGTCGCTTGCCGCTTATGACGGGGTCGAGGATTTCGCGCCGGCCGTCAGCCGGGCCGCCGAAAGCGCCGGCGGCGCCTTCCTGTTCGAGTTGCCGGCCAGCGGTCTTCTGCCCGGTTCGCGGCGGGTGGCAGTGCTGGCCCTCCCCTCGGGCACGGATTGGCTGATGGCGCTGGCCTGCATGGACCCGGACGGATCGACGATCCGCATCGAACAGCCGGATGAGCGCAGCGAGGCCATCTGCCAGATGGCCCGCTCCTTCGTCGGCGTGCTGGGACGGCTGAACGTGCCGCAGATCTCCAGCCGTGCCATGGCCGGCTGAGCGTCAGCGGCCCCGAAAAGGTCAGGAGAGTGCCGGTGGGATGGGTATCGTCCGGCACCCTTTGCCGGTGAGCCGGCGCCCTGACAAGGTGTGCCATGCTGCCGGTTTCGACGGGAAACACAGGCTCTCCACCGGCTTTCGGATACGACCCTGCCCCGCGGGCGAAGGCCTTCCGGACCTGCCGCCCGTAACACGGCGGATCCTGCCGCATGTCACTGGCGGCAAGCTACTCCCGCACCGCCGATCTTGAAGTCCCTAATTTAGACTAGTCCGCCGTCAACGGCTGGCGGTGCCGGCCTTGATGGCCGCCTGGGCGGCCGCCAGGCGGGCGATGGGCACACGGAAGGGCGAGCAGGAGACATAATCCAGACCGATCGACTCGCAGAAGTGGATCGAGGTCGGGTCGCCGCCATGTTCGCCGCAGATGCCGAGCTTCATCTCCGGCCGGGTCAGCCGGCCGCGCTGGGCGGCGATGCGGATGAGTTCACCCACCCCGTCGAAATCCAGCGAAATGAAGGGGTCGTGATCGATGATGCCCTTGCGGATATAGGTGTTGATGAAGTTCGACGCATCGTCGCGCGAAATGCCGAAGGTGGTCTGCGTCAGGTCGTTGGTGCCGAAGGAAAAGAATTCCGCCGCTTCCGCAATCGAATGGGCGCGAAGGGCTGCGCGCGGCAGCTCGATCATGGTGCCGACCAGATAATGGATTTCCATGCCCGCCTCGTCCATGACGGCGCGGGCGATGGCATCGATGCGGCCCTTGACGTAATCCAGTTCGGCGCGCAGGCCGACCAGCGGCACCATGATCTCAGGCGAAACCAGTTCGCCGGTCTGGCGCGCGGCATCCACCGCCGCCTCGAAGATGGCGCGGGCCTGCATTTCCACGATTTCCGGATGGGAAATCGCCAGCCGGCAGCCGCGATGGCCGAGCATGGGGTTGAACTCGTGCAGCGCATCCACCCGTTCCCGGAGCGCCCGCGGCTCCATGCCCATGGCAGCGGCCACTTCGGCAATTTCCGCATCGGATTTCGGCAGGAATTCGTGCAGCGGCGGATCGAGCAGGCGGATGGTCACCGGCTGGCCATGCATGATCGAGAAGAGCTCGGTGAAATCCGAGCGCTGCATGGGGAGCAGCTTGTCCAGCGCCGTCTTGCGGCCCTCTTCCGTCTCCGCAAGGATCATGTCGCGCATCACGTGGATGCGCCCGCCCTCGAAGAACATGTGCTCGGTGCGGCAAAGGCCGATGCCCTCCGCCCCGAAGGAGCGCGCCGCGCGCGCATCCTGCGGCGTATCCGCATTGGTGCGCACCGTCATGCGGCGGGCGGCATCGGCCCATTCCATGATGCGGCCGAAATCGCCCGACAGCTCCGGCTGGAGCATGGGCACCTCGCCCTTCAGCACCTGACCGGAGGAGCCGTCAATGGTGATGACGTCGCCCTTCTTCAGCTTCACGCCGACACCGACCAGCAGGCCATTGTGGAAATCCACGCGCATGCTGCCCGCGCCCGTGACGCAAGGAATGCCCATGCCGCGGGCGACCACCGCCGCATGGGAGGTCATGCCGCCGCGGGTGGTGAGAATGCCTTCTGCGGCATGCATGCCGTGAATGTCCTCGGGGCTGGTTTCCATGCGCACCAGAATGACCTTGCGGCCTTCGGCTTCCGCCGCCACCGCATCTTCCGAGGTGAAGACGATTTCGCCGGTGGCCGCGCCCGGTGAGGCAGGCAGGCCCGAGCCGATCACCTGCCGCTCGACGCGGGGATCGATGGTGGGGTGCAGAAGCTGATCCAGCGAGGCGGGATCGATGCGAGACACCGCCTCTCCGGTGGTAATCAGGCCCTCCTCCACCATGTCGACGGCGATCTTCATCGCCGCCTTGGCGGTGCGCTTGCCGGCGCGGGTCTGCAACATCCAGAGCGTGCCGCGCTCGATGGTGAATTCCAGATCCTGCATGTCGCGGTAATGGGCTTCCAGCCGGTCGCAGATGGCGCGAAAATCGGCGAAGGCCTCCGGCATCAGCTTTTCGAGCGACGGCTTGTCGGAGCCGGACGCGATGCGGGCTGCTTCCGAAATGGATTGCGGCGTGCGGATGCCCGCCACCACATCTTCCCCTTGCGCATTGACCAGAAACTCGCCGTAGAGCTCCCGCTCGCCGGTGGACGGATTGCGGGTGAAGGCGACGCCCGTGGCGGAATTGTTGCCCATGTTGCCGAAGACCATGGCCTGCACATTTACCGCCGTGCCGCTTTCCGAGGGAATGTTGTGCAGCATGCGATAGGTGACGGCCCGGTGGTTCATCCAGCTCTGGAACACGGCGCCAATCGCCTTCCACAGCTGGATGCCGGGATCCTGCGGGAAGGGCTCGCCCAGCTCCTCGGCGATCACGTCCTTGTAGAGCCGCGTGACATGCTGCCATTCGACGGCGGAGAGTTCCGTATCATATTCATGGCCGAGGCGGGCCTTTTCATCCTCGAGGATTTCCTCGAACACCTCGTGGTCGAGCCCCATGACCACATCGCCATACATCTGGATGAAGCGGCGGTAGCTGTCCCAGGCAAAGCGCGCATCGGCCGCATCATGGCCAAGCGCCTGCACCGTCTCGTCGTTCAGGCCGAGGTTCAGCACCGTATCCATCATGCCGGGCATGGAAACGCGGGCACCGGAGCGCACGGAGAGCAGCAGCGGGCGGTGCGGATCGCCGAAACGGCGGCCCGTCGCCTCCTCGATGCCGCGCAGGCCCTCGCCCACCTGGGCACGCAGCGCATCGGGAAAACTCTTGTTATGCCGGTTGAACCAGGCGCAGGCCTCGGTGGTGATCGTCAGGCCCGGCGGCACCGGCAGGCCGAGACTTGCCATTTCCGCCAGGTTCGCCCCCTTGCCGCCCAGCAAATCGACATCGCCGGCACGGCCCTCCGCCCTGCCATTTCCGAAGGTATAGACCCACTTGACCATTGTTATTTCATCCCACCTCGCCAAAAGCACGGTAATCCATTCAAAAAAGAAAGGAAATCACCCGTTCGGGTAAAATTTGTGCAGTGCGGGATAAATTGGCGCGACTGCGGCAAACAAGCCTCTCTTCGCGGCGCGCGCCGACCTTTCGTTGAGACGGCCCGGCGAGGCGTAACCAGTGGACGAAACAGGTGTTTTCTTAAAATTCCTTTCGTCAAAAAATTCCCTCGTTCGAAAAAAATTACCTCCGTGCCTTGAAATAGCCAAAAGAGAGAGTACATTATCCTCATCGCACCATGCTAGCGACGTTTGCACGACCCTTTACGGCTCTACCAGATTTCCTTCATCGTCGATTGACCCCGCCCGGGGACGAATGCCGGGCTTTCCAGCGATTGAAAGGAATCGTTTCATGAACACAGGCACTGTAAAGTGGTTCAACAGCACCAAGGGTTTCGGCTTCATCGAGCCCGAGAACGGCAGCCAGGACGTTTTCGTCCACATCTCCGCCGTTGAGCGCGCCGGCATGCGCGGCCTCACCGAAGGCCAGAAGATCCGTTACGACATCGTGCAGGACAAGCGGTCCGGCAAGAGCTCTGCGGATAACCTGCAGGCTGCATAATTCGAATTTCATTGCCCGCGTGACCACGGATGTACTGGCACGCTTGCTGGCGATGATCTGGAAGGTCGGGAGCAGTCCCGGCCTTTTGCTTTTTCATGGCCTTTCTGGCGAAACGATCCGGTCTTCCGCGCGTTTCCTCTGCTGGCCGTTCACGCAATGCCGCGCTTGCGGCAGGAGGAGATATTTTTGCAAGTCATCGTTCGCGAAAACAATGTCGAACAGGCCCTGCGGGTCCTGAAGAAAAAGATGCAGCGGGAAGGCATTTTCCGCGAGATGCGCGCACGCAGCGCCTATGAAAAGCCCTCCGAGAAGCGGGCCCGCGAGAAGGCAGACGCCATTCGCCGCGCCCGGAAGCTGGCGCGCAAGAAGATGCAGCGCGAAGGCCTGCTGCCCGCGCCGAAGCCGAAGGTTGCGCGCGGCCGCTGATACCGGTCTGGCGCCGGCGGCGTAACGCCGCCCGCGCGCCTCGCCCTTTTACCCGATCAGGAAGGAGACCCGCCATGGACGCCACCCGAGACACCTTCTTCAAGCCCGAAAAGCTCTCTGCCGCCGACAAGGCCGAGAGAACAGACTCCGCCGCCCGCCAGATCCTCAATGCGGAAATCCGCGCCCGCGAGAAGAAGACGGAAGCGCTTCGCGCCCTGCGTCTTGCCCGCGAAGCCGCCGGTGCAGCCACCCCCGCCCCTGCGGCCAAACCCGCCCGTAAGGCGAAGAGCGCCGGACGCGCCTGAGACGCGGGCTCTCATCCCTTCTTCCGCATATCCGCGCCGGCAAACCGCTCTGCCGGCGGAGCGGCATCTTCAGGAGGCGGATCATGCAGCGACTGACCGGCGGGTGCCTGTGCGGGGCGGTGCGGTTCGAGACCACCGGCGCGCCTTATCGCGTCGGGCTCTGCCACTGCCTCGATTGCCGCAAGCATCACGGCGCCCTCTTCCACGCCTCTGCGATCTTTCCGGCGACTGCAGTGCAGGTGACCGGGGAAAGCCGCGCCTATGCCGGACGGCATTTCTGCCCGACCTGCGGCTCTTCCGTCTTCGCCGTCAGCGGTGACGAAACCGAGATCAATATCGGCGCCTTCGACGCAACCGATCTTTTCACCCCCACCTACGAACTTTGGACCATCCGGCGGGAAAGCTGGCTGCCGCCCTTCCCTCTCGCGCATCATTACGACCGCGACCGGGACAACCAGAGCCGCCACGAAGACTAGCCGACCTTTACAGGCAAACTCATTTCATTATCATATTCGCATGTTTTCACTGTTGACAAATTTGCGAACATATGGATGATGGACTGGAAAGAAATACGCTGGCTGACCGCCGCACGCCGTGACTTCCTGGCATTTCCGGCGGAGGCGAGAGCCGCGTTTCATGCTGATCTCGAATTTCTCGCTCAGGGCGGGATGCCGTCAAAAGCGAAACCCCTGAAGGGTCTGGGAACAGGTGTTCTGGAAATTGCGCAACGGCAGGGCGGCAATGCCTGGCGCCTCGTCTATGCACTCAAGATCGGTGACGACATATGGATGATCCACGCCTTCCAAAAGAAATCGAAATCCGGGATCGCCACGCCACAGA
This sequence comes from Gellertiella sp. DMC107, assembly GCF_056313605.1. NCBI lineage: Bacteria > Pseudomonadati > Pseudomonadota > Alphaproteobacteria > Hyphomicrobiales > Rhizobiaceae > Gellertiella > Gellertiella sp. DMC107. The sequence continues at coordinate 305,651 of NZ_JBQUZZ010000005.1, forward strand.
AGGAAATCGAGACGATCAAGGCGCGGCTGAAGCAGCTTCGGACCTTGAGCTAGACGACGACCTTGTCATTCTGCGCAGCAGTGGAAATATTGCCCGCGATATCCTTCTGCCCAACCCCGACCTCGAACAGGCCCGGTCGCAACTGGCGATCTGGATCAAGAAAACGCTGGCCGAACAGGGGCTTTCCACCCGTGAGGCGGAGGAAAAGACGGGCATTTCCCATTCGGAATTTTCCCGCATCAACAACCTGAAGCTCAAGCGCTTTACGCTCGATCGGCTGTTCCTGATCTTCTGGAAGCTTCAGCCGGACATGGAAGTGCGGCTGGAGCTGCGCGAAGCCGGAAAACTGACCACCATCGGCCGGCTGGACCCGGCCTTGTGACCACGGGGCCCCTGACGGTTCCAGCATTTCTTTCGTGCTTTTCCGGGAAATACCCTCAAGCCTGTCGGCGATCACGGGATCACCGCATGGGCTGTCACGCCTTGTCGTCTCGCCTCTCCAGGCGCAAACCGTGACCACCCTTTTCCGCGACTTGCCCTAACGTTCCAGATCGAGCGTGCGGACGGGCGGTCGGGTGTCTTCCGCCTTTTCCAGTGCCTCCAGCGCTTCGATGGGCGTCATCTCCAGCACCGGGATCGGCTCAGGCCGTGGCTCCCGCGCCGTTTCAGCCGGTGCCGGCGCGATGGGCGTGGCCTTGGATTGCCGGGGCGCGAAGAGCCGGGCAATGCCATAGGCCGTCGCAAAGGGCAGGACGACCATCAGCCCTTTGATCCAATCCGGCGATGTCATGTACAGTTGATCCAGGTTCACGGCTCTAAACTCCCTCGCTCGAGACGGAGTCACCGGCGGCCATGGGGTAGCCACCGGTGACCGGGAGTTAGAACAACCGTAAACGTGCGGCCGCCCCGGCTTTTAAACCGAAGTTCTGGACATGGCCGAGGCCTCCCGGCCGACAGCCAAGAAGCTAATGGGTTCGGGACGGGCCAATCAAGGCACGGCCACATCGTTTATGGGGTGTTCTAAGCCCCGGGATGGGGGATTCTGCCCACATCCTGAAGAGGAGGTTAGCAGGATGATTGGTTTAGTCAATGCTTGATTAGCGGGCGTTCCCGCGCGGCGTCGATCATTCTCGCACGATTTGTAGCAGCGGCTCGAAACTGTAGAGCGCCGGTCGCCGGCCTGCGGCGGGTTCCAGTGTCTGGATAAGTCCCTGTTCGGACAGGATGCGCGTGAAACGGTGTGCCGAGGTCTCCGGTATTCCGGACTTCTTGGTGAAGACGTTATTGCGGAAGACAGGACGGGAGAACAGGAAGTCGAGGGCAGCGGTGCTCCACTGGGAGGACAGGACCTGCGGAAAGGCGCGCTTCAGCTCTTCGTAAAGGTCTCTGATACGCTCGGCGGTTGCGAGGTTTTTCTGCGCCTGCGCTTCTAGGGCCTCAAGGAAAAAGATGATCCAATCGGTCCATTCGCCGGATTTGGAGACCGCACGCATCAAGTCTATGTATTCATCGCGCCGATCTTCGAAATAGTTGCTTATGTAGAAATGCGGTGCAGAGATGGCGCCGTATTTCCAAAGCATGAGGGTAATCAGCATTCTTCCAATTCGCCCGTTTCCATCCTTGAACGGATGGAGAGCCTCAAATTCCAGATGGGCCACGGCGGTCTTGATCAGGATCTGGTTCTTCTCATCTTCGATATAGTGGAAGAGGCGATCCATACCGTCCTGCAGTTGTTCCGGGTGCATGGGAACAAACTGCACCTTCCGACGCATCCGGTCAGCCAGATAATTCTGCTCTGTCTTGAACTCTCCCGGTGACAATTGCGCCCCGCGTCCGAACCCGAGAAGAACGCGATGCGCGCTCCTTATCAGAAAGCTGGACAGCGGCGCCCCCTGCTCGATGCTGCGCTGCGCAACCGTCAAGGCCCTGCCGTAGAGAAAGACCTCAATCGCCTCGTTGCGATAATGGCCGCCCGTTTCCTCCCCCCGTTCCTCTTCGTCCGCCTCGTACCGAAGGACTTCATCAAGCGTGCTGACCGTGCCTTCCATTCTCGACGACACGACCGCTTCCTGGCTTCTCAGCGGAGCAAGCAGGATCTCGCTATTGTGCATGCCCTTCAACATCTGGTCGTAGCGCGCCATGGCAGCGGAGGCCGAGGCGATAGGCATGATCAACCGCCCCGCATCAATGTGCTGTGGGGGAAACTGTCCGTAATGATACTGGACGGCTTCCGACAGGTCCAAAGTTCGGTTCAAGACCATTTGACTTCCAAAATTTCAGCTTTTTGACAGTCTAAGCTTATTGTCTGTCACGGCGGAAAGGCAAGCTTATTTGACTTCCAAGAATCGACAAGAATGAAAGACAACGCTGTTTGATTGCCGCCGCGGGAAGACAAGCGACTTTGACTTTCATTTTTCCACGTTTTTGGCGGACAAACCATTGCGGTTGCCGGAAAGCCCACTCACCCCACATCCACCAGTTCGGCTGCCGTCTGCAAATCCACGCTGACGAGCTGGGAGACGCCCTGTTCTGCCATGGTAACGCCGAAGAGGCGGTTCATGCGGGCCATGGTGATGGGGTTGTGGGTGATGACGATGAAGCGGGTTTCGGTGGAGGCCGCCATTTCGTCCATCAGGTTGCAGTAGCGCTCCACATTGTGGTCGTCGAGCGGCGCGTCCACTTCATCGAGCACGCAGATCGGCGCGGGGTTCGTCAGGAACACGGCGAAGATCAGCGCCATGGCGGTCAGCGCCTGCTCGCCGCCTGAGAGAAGCGTCATGGTCTGCGGCTTCTTGCCTGGCGGGCGGGCGAGGATTTCGAGGCCGGCATCGAGCGGATCGTCGCTTTCGATTAGTTGCAGCTCCGCCGTACCGCCGCCGAAGAGATGGGTGAAAAGCCGCTGGAACTGGGCATTCACCACGTCAAAGGCGGCGATCAGCCGTTCGCGGCCCTCGCGGTTGAGGCTCTGGATCGCGGCGCGCAGCTTCTTGATCGCGTCGATCACGTCGTCGCGCTCCTTGATGAGCGCGGCGAGCTTGTCGGAGAGTTCGCGCGCCTCTTCCTCGGCGCGCAGGTTGACAGCCCCCAGCCGCTCGCGCTCGATCTTCAGGCGTTCGAGTTCGCGTTCCACCTCGCGCGGATCGGGCAGTTCTTCTGCCGGGCCGATGCCGGTAAAGCGGATGGCCTCGTGCGGCTCCACATGCAGCGCCTCGCGGATGCGGGCTTCGCCCTCCTGCCGGCGTTCGCGGGCGGAGACGAGACGCTCCTCCGCCCGGCCGCGCTTTTCGCGGGCCTCGGCGAGTTCCGCAAGGGCCCGCGCCGCCTGCTGGTCGGCCTCGCGCTGGCGGTTTTCCGCCTCGGCCAGCCGGTCGGCGGCCTCGCGGCGGGCGGCTTCCGCCGCCTGAAGGGCACTCATCAGCGCGCGGCGCTTTTCCTCGAATTCCTCCGGCGCCTCGTCGAGACCCGCCATTTCCTCGCGGGCCTCTTCCTCGCGCTCGCGCAGCCGCTCGATCTGGGCGCTGGCCCCCGCAGCCCGCGTCTCCCAGTTGCCGCGCTCCTGGCGGAGCGCCAGAAGCCGGCGCTGGCGCTGGTCGTTCTCGCGGTTGAAGCCTTCGTGCCGGGCGCGCGCTTCGGCGAGCAGGCCGCGATCGGTCGCGACCGCCATCTGCTGCTCGCGCAGGCGATTGTCGATCTCGGAAAGATCGGGCTGGTCCTCCAGCTCGGCGCGGGCATCCTCCAGCGCCTCGGCAATCTCCTCGATCTGGTTGTCGAACTGGGCGACGGTCTCGCGGATCACGTCGCGGCGGCGCAGAAGGTCACCCGACGCGCGTTCGGCGCGGGTCAGTTCCTCGCGGGCCTCGGCCACCTGCCGCTGCAGAAGGCGGCTCTGCTCGCGCCCGCCGGCAAGCCGCGATTCGGCGATGCGGATCTCGTCCTCGGCCGCGCCAAGCTGCTCCTCGGCCTCGGCCAGGGAATCCTCGGCAAGCGTCTTTTCCTCGTCGATCTCGGAAAGCCGGTTCTTCTGGGCGAGGCGCAATGCGGCGGCGCCCGGCGCATCGGCCCCGGTCACATGGCCATCCCAGCGGAAGACCGCGCCCGCCCGGGTGACGAGACGCTGGCCGGGGCGCAACTGGCGTTGCAGAAGCTCCGCCTGTTCCGGTTCGATGACGCCGATCTGGGCCAGACGGCGCTGGAGGGCTACCGGGGCCTGCACGTGACGGGCGAGCGGAACCGCATTGCCCGGCAGCGGCGGATCGCCCGCGCCATCGCCATTCTCCAGCCAATGGGCGGCCGCGGCGGGATCGAGCGAGGATTGCAGGTCGTCGCCCAGCGCCGCACCCAAGGCCGCCTCGAAGCCGCGCGAGACGGTGATGTCTTCGGCAACGGCGCGGAAGCCGCCCTCGCTTTCGCCGGCGGAAAGGATCTTCTGAATGGTGCGGGCTTCGGTCTCCAGCCCGGCCAGCCGCTGGCGGGCGGCTTCCAGCGGCTTGCGGGCCATGGCCTCCGCCCCGCGCGCGGCCATGACCGCCTGTTCCAACGCCTGCAGATCGGCAAGATGGCGGGAGAGCGCCTCTTCTGCCGCTTCCAGCATTTCCTGGCGTTCGGCGGGGTCGGGCAGGCTCTTCATCCGCTCGTCGATGGCGTCGAGCTCGCGGCCCGCTTCGCCGCGTTGCTGGTCCAGCCGCTGGCGGCGGTCGCCCGCGTCCCGAATGGCGCGCTCCAGCTGGCCCCGGCGGGCACCGGCTTCGGCGCGCTCGGCGGTGAGTTTCTGGAAGATCTGCTCGCTCTCCGTGAGGCGATGGGAGGCTTCCGAAAAGGCGGTGAGAATGTCCTCCGCCGCGCTGCCCGCCTCGGCAAGCAGGTCCTCCAGCTCGTTCTCCTCTTCGGAGAGGCGGGCGAGAATGCCGGCATTTTCGCCGACAAGCCGTTCCTCGCGAGCGATGTCGTCGGCCAGCTGCGTCAGGCGACGCATCAGCTCGTCGCGGCGCTTCAGCAGGCGGCCCGCATCCTCTTCCAGCTGCGCACGGGCAAATTGCAGGCGCTGGAGGGCGGCCGCCACCTTTGCCTCTTCCTCGCGCAGCTCGGGCAGCTTGTGGGCGGCGATCGCCTGGTTCTTCGCCGTTTCCATCTGCGCCTGCGCCCGTTCGGCCACCACCATGGTCGCCTGATTGAGGGCGCTCGTCGCCTCGGCCTCGGCCTCCTTCGCCTGCACCCAGCGGATATGCAGCAGCATGGCTTCGCGGGCGCGAATATCGGCAGACAGCATCTTGAAGCGGTTGGCCTGCCGAGCCTGCCGCTTCAGGCTTTCGATCTGGCTTTCCAGCTGCGAGACCACGTCTTCCAGCCGTTCCAGATTGGTTTCGGCGGCCCGAAGCCGAAGTTCGGCCTCGTGGCGGCGGGAATGCAGACCGGAAATGCCGGCGGCCTCTTCCAGAAGCTGGCGGCGGGCCTGCGGCTTTGCCTGGATGAGCTCTCCAATACGCCCCTGCCCCACCATGGAGGGCGAGCGCGCGCCGGTGGAGGCATCGGCAAAGAGCAGCTGCACGTCCTTGGCACGCGCCTCCTTGCCGTTGATGCGATAGACGGAGCCCTGCTCGCGCTCGATGCGGCGCGTCACCTGGATTTCGTCGGCATCGTTGAAGGCGGCGGGTGCGGTGCGGTCGGAATTGTCGAGGAACAGGCCCACTTCGGCCGTGTTGCGGGCGGGGCGATTGCCGGACCCGGAAAAGATCACGTCATCCATGCCGGATGCGCGCATGTTCTTGTAGGAGTTTTCGCCCATCACCCAGCGCAGCGCTTCCACCAGGTTGGATTTGCCGCAGCCGTTCGGGCCGACGACACCGGTCAGCCCGCGCTCGATGATGAATTCGGAAGGTTCCACGAAAGACTTGAAGCCCACCAGGCGAAGCTTGTTGAACTTCATGGGGCGGGCTCCGGTGCCGGGGCGCGGGCTCCGGCACGGTATCGGCGAAGCGGGGAGGATGTCAGCACGCGCGGACCCTGCCCCGCCCCAAGGGAGCGTGGATCAGAGCAGGCTGTCCAGAAGCGCGGACATGGTCTCAAACGACATGGCTCCGGCGTAGCGTTTTCCGTTGATCAGGAAGGTGGGCGTCGCATCGATGCCGAATTCCTTGGCGCCGCGCTCCCTGACCGCATTGACATCATTCAGAAGCTTCTGGTCCGTCAAGCACTTCTCGAAGCTCTCCTGTGTAAAACCGGCCAGTTTCGACATCTGGAGCAGCGCGGCCTTGCCGTCATCGGCAGCGGCCCAGGTTTCCTGCTGCTTGAACAGCATGGAAACCATCGGGAAATAGGCGCCGTTCGGCGCGCAGCGGGCCAGCATGAAGGCGGCTGCCGCACGCGGATCGAAGGGGAATTCCCGGGCGATAAACCGGACCTTGCCGGTATCGATGTATTTTTCCTTGATCTTCTCGAAGGTGTCGTTGTGGAAATGGGCGCAATGCGGGCAGGTCATGGAAAAATATTCGACCACGGTGACCTTGGCATCCGCCTTGCCCATCGACATCTCGGGCAGAGCGCCGGGCTCGAGCACCTTGGCCATATCCACATCGCCCGAGGATTCGGGAATTTCCACCTTGGCCGGCGTGGTGGATGCGGTTTTCGCGGGGTCGGTCTGGGCGGGCGTTTCGGGGGCCTTCGGCGCTTCGGCCTTCTTTTCCTCGCTGCAGGCGGTCAGCGCCACCGCGCCGGCCGTCAGGGCCAGACCGGAAAGAAGACGGCGCTTGGTGAAGGTGGTGTCGAAGCTCTGCATTCTGTTCATCCCTTTGCTGCGGGCCATTCCGAAAACATGGCCCTTGGTAGTACGCCAAAACCGCGCTCACAAGGGTCATGACACGCTGATGCCGTTGAAACATGGCGGTCAAATGGCCGCAAGGCGTTGAATTTACCGTGATCAGCGCAAACGGCGGGTCGGGGTCATCACGGCGGTGCCCAGACGCTTCAGGGCCTCCCGCAGGGGGCCTTCCTCCACGCCGTCCATCATATCCTCCAGTTTGCGGGCCTGCGCTCCCTGAAGGGGGGCAATCTTCCGCCGCCGCGGGGGACCCACGGAAACCGGCTTCTGCACGATGCGGATCTGGCGGATCGCCGGAAAGCCGAAAAAGGCGTTGATGCGGCTGATCAGCTCGCCCTGCGCATGGGTGAGGAACAGCGCGCGCGCGCCTTCGCAGGCAATCGTCAGGACGCCCGGCTCGTACCCGCCGTCGGCGCCGCCATAATCGCGGCGGGGCCAGGTGATCTTTTCCGGGCGGGTGGTTTCGGCAAAATCAGCGCCGGCGATCTCGTCCCAGCTGCCGAGCAGCGCGGTGGAAATGCCGGCCTTCTTTGCCAGCACCCGGTCGATCATCGGATTGGCGATCTCGCTGACCTGCGCGACGCCCCGGCGGCGAAAGCCTCCGTCCTTCCTGTCATCGCCCGGGGAGGATCCCTGCATGTCAGGTCTCCGCCGGTTCCGCGCCATCAGGCTTTGCCTGCAGCGCCGTATAACGCTCCATCGCCTGGGCGTAGAAGGCGACGGCTCCGGTAAGAAGAGCCAATGCTTCGCCGATCGCCAGCCGGTTGTTGGAATTGGACAGAAGGGTCAGGCCGAAGAAGAAGATCAGCATGAGATAGGCCTGCAGGCCGGCGAGCGGAATGAAGCCCTTCCGCCAGCCGCGCCATGTCATGCCGATCAGCGCAAAGAGCATGATGCCGAGCGCGACAAAGCCGAAAAGCCCATGGCGGATCAGAATTTCCAGATAGCCATTGTGCATGAGATAGAATCCCACATTCGCATACCGGGTGTGCTCCCACATCTCGATCCAGAAATTGCCGTGACCGAATATCGGCGCCTTCTCGAACAGCTCGAAGGCATTGTACCAGATTTCCAGACGGGATTTCAGCGATGAGGGCACCGAACCGGAGGCGATCTGCTGCTCGATGATGGTCGTGGCGGGCAAGCGCCCGACCACCAGCTGTTTCAGCAGATTCCAGGCCGCGACCACCGTGCTGCCGGCACGCGTCCAGAGCTTCTCATGAAACAGGGCGCCCGAGGCGAGGACGACGGCCACGAAACCGAAGACCGCCAGGCGGATGAAACGATGATGCTCCAGGAAGAGATGCAGCAGAATGGCGGCCGGCAAGGTGCCCAGCATGGCCATCCAGACGCCTTTCGAGGTCGATCCGATGATGGAGATGATGCACAGAACGATGATGATCGGCGCGAGAATGGCGGCTGCCATCCCATAGGGCGGCGATTGCCGAAGGCCGCGGGACGCATAATGGGCAAACCAGTAAAAGGCGCCGATCATGATCATCCCGCACGCAACGGCCCCGTGGATCTGGTTGTTGTGGTAAAGGGGACTGACCGCCCGGCCCGTCGCCATGACCCACCAGTGCTGGGAGGCGGCGAGCATGAGCGCCGCGACCGCAAAGAAGAACAGCAGCACCTTCTCGATGTGAAACCGCATGCGGGTCAAGCCGATGCCCATTCCTGCGAAGAACATCGGGAAGGCGAAGAGCCATTCCGAGGAACCGTGCTCGAAATTGGCGCTGCTGAAATAACCGTACAGGAAGCGGATGATCACATATTGCGCCCAGAGAAAGCAGTACCAGGCCATGAGGGAAATGCCGGGCTGCGGCCGGGTGCGATAATAGACCCATATTCCATAGCCGGCGACAATGATCGCGCTGCTGCGATAGGCATCCGTTTCCACCAGCGTGGCGCTCAACATCAGAAACCAGAGAAGGAATCCGGCAGCGGCCATCTTCGGCGTGGGGCGTTCTTCAAAAGTCATCGCCTTGCTTTTTCTCAATATTTTACGGCGTAGATCATGCGGCATGCATAATCCCAGGCCCTGAAAAGATGGGTCGGCAGGCGCTTGTATTCCGGCAGGCGGGTTTGCCGGTAATCCTCCCGGCTGCCAATTTCCGTTTCGACTTCAAGCGGTCCCAGCGACACGAAATCCTGTCTGACCGTATAGGTCGCGGCACCGGTTTTCCAGCCCCTTTCGAGTTCCACGTCGAAAGGAAGCTGCATGGGGCGCATGCTGCGGGCCAGCTTCGCGGCGCCCGCTGCGGTGACCAGATAGCAGGCGGCCGACCCCTGCGGCCCGTGCAGGCAGCGGCCGATCTCGTCGCCCATACGGGTGACGCCATGGCGGCGGAAACCCTTGATCCGGTGATTGATCAGCTTCACCACCTCGGCCTCGGGAAAATCGGCAAGGATGGCTTCGACGCGCGCGGAAAAGCCCGGTGCGAACAGCACGTCGTCTTCGGCGATGATGGATGCGGGGGCGCCGGAGGCGGCCGCAAGGTCGAGCGCCTTGAGATGGCTCTGATAGCAGCCATATTCTCCGGGGCGCATGATGCGGCCCGCCAGACGCCGGAACCCCTGCTCGGACACATCGACCCATTCCGCCCGCGGCACGGCCCGACCATCCACACCGGGGACCCGGATCAGCTCAAGGCCATCGGTTTCGGCGCTGTCGGCAATCAGCTTCCAGCGTCCCACGGACCGGTCCAGATTGATGGCATATACGGGCAGTGTCATACGCATCCCATGATTGTGTTCACGCCAGCGCTAGCGGATTTCGGCAGAAGACACAATCGCCACCCGCCATCCTCCCCAGTCTTTGCAAGCCGCAAATTCCCGCTTGTGGCAGGGCGGAACTGCCGCTACCTCTTCAGCGGTAGACAATCAGAAAAATGGGGCGGAGCGGTGACGCGCGACGGTGCCGACACAGATCCGCAAGAGATGACGGCCAGGCTGCTTGCCTGGTATGATCGCCATCATCGCGCTTTACCCTGGCGAATGCCGCCTTCCGACGGGAAAGCAGGCCTCCGCACCGATCCCTACCGGGTGTGGCTTTCGGAAGTGATGCTGCAGCAGACGACGGTGCAGGCCGTGAAAGCCTATTTCGATCGGTTCACCCGTCTCTGGCCTTCGGTCGAGGATCTGGCTGCCGCCCCCAGCGAGGAGGTCATGGCCGCCTGGGCCGGTCTTGGCTATTATGCCCGTGCGCGCAATCTGAAAAAATGCGCCGAAGCGGTCGCCTTTCAGCATGGCGGCCGGTTTCCCGAGCGGGAGGAGGATCTCCTCGGCCTGCCGGGCGTGGGCGCCTATACCGCTGCGGCCATCGCGGCCATTGCCTTCAACCGCAAAGCCACCGTCGTGGACGGCAATGTGGAGCGGGTGGTGACCCGCCTGCAACGCATTTCCACCCCTCTTCCCGCCGCGAAAGCCCCGATCCGCGCCTTTACCGCGGCGATGGTTCCCGACGACCGCCCCGGCGATTTCGCGCAGGCGATGATGGATCTCGGCGCCACGATCTGCACGCCGCGTCGTCCGGCCTGCGCGCTCTGTCCGCTGAACGGAGATTGCCGGGCCCTCAGAGAGGGCGATCCGGAACTCTATCCCGTCAAGGCGGCCAAAAAGGAGAAACCGATCCGGGTGGGCGCGGCCTATGTGGCGGTGGGGCCGGGTCCGTCCGTCTTTCTCCACCGCCGGCAGGACAGCGGCTTGCTGGGTGGCATGAGCGAGGTGCCCGGCACGGTGTGGACCGCGCGGGAAGACGGGGCGACCGACCTTTCCGGGGCCCCCTTCCCCGGAGCCTGGCAGCCGGCTGGCGCCGTCAGCCACGTCTTCACCCATTTCGAACTCCGGCTGTCGGTTTATCGCAGTGACATGGAAAGCGTGCAGGACAGCAATGACGGATGGTGGCAGCCTGTCGATAAAATTGATCAGGCGGCATTGCCGACCGTCATGAAAAAGGCGATTGCCGCCGCCATGCCCGATGCGTTCAGAACGAAGAGAAAAGAAAAGCCATGACTTCAGCCATCAGCCACATCGTCTTCGACATCGGCCGGGTGCTCATCCATTACGATCCCAACATCCCCTTCAGCCGGCTCATTCCCGACGAGGCGGAACGCCAGTGGTTCTTCCAGAATCTCTGCACCCATGAGTGGAACATCGAGCAGGATCGCGGCCGCCCCTGGGAAGAGGCCGAGCGCCTGCTGATTGCGCTGCATCCGGACCGCGAAAGCCATATCCGCGCCTTCCGCAAGCATTGGCGCGAGATGGTGCCCTATGCCTATACGGATACGGTCGCCATCATGGAGGGCCTGATCGCAGAGGGCCGCGACGTGACCATGCTGACCAATTTCGCCAGCGACACCTATCGGGAGGCGAACGAGATCTTTCCCTTCCTTGCCAAGCCGCGCGGAGTAACGGTTTCGGGCGACGTCAAGCTGATCAAGCCCGACCGGCGGATCTACGACCTGCATGTGGAGAGCTTCGGCCTTAAGCCCGCAGAGACCCTGTTCATCGACGATTCGCCCGCCAATGTGAAAGGTGCGCAGGCTGCGGGATGGCAGGCGGTTCTCTTCACCGGGGCCGATCAATTGCGCCGGGATCTTGCCGGCTTCGGCATTCCGGCCTGTAGGATCAGCCGCACAAACCGGCGAAGGCCGATTCCAGATCCCGGGTCAGGCCAACCGTATCGAAAAGCGGGGCGTGATCGCGGGCAGCAATAAGCTTCTGGCGCAGGATGGAAAGGCGGTTTCCATCCTGCGCCAGCGCGTTCGTCAGGCGGACGAACGCATCCAGGTCTTCCGCAACGAGCTCCGGGAGCCCGACGGAGGAAAGCAGGCTTTCGCTGACGCGACCTGCGAAACTTGTGCCCCTGACCGTGACCACCGGCACCCCCGCCCACAGGGCATCGGAGGTGGTGGTGTGGCCGTTGCAGGGCGTGCAATCGAGCGCGATATCCGCCGCCGCCAGGCGCTCCAGATGAGCGGCCAGCGGCATGCGCGGCGCGACGATCAACCGATCCGCCGAAACCCCGCGGGCTTCTGCCGCGCGCTTCAGGTTGGCGGCGACCATTTCCGATTGCGGCGCCAGCCAGAGAACCGACCCTTCGACCGTTTTCAGAATGTCCATCCAGGCGCTGAAGGCGCGACTGCGCATTTTGGGGGCCTGGTGGAAGGCGGCAAAGACGATCCCGTCCTCCGGCAGGCCGTAAACCGCCCGCGACGCGGGCCGGACCGGGCGGACACGGCCGCGATCGTTTGCCTGGTAGCAGCGCGGCAGCCGGAGGATCGTCTCTTCGAAGAAGGCGTCCGAACCGGGCGGCGCGACGATGGAATCGGCGATGGCATAGTCAATCCCGACACCGGCAACGGAGCCGGGAAAGCCGAGATAGGACACCTGAAGCGGCGCCGGCCGGCGGGTGAAGATGCCGAGGCGCCCTCCCTGGGTGAACCCCTTGAGATCGACCAGGATATCGATGCCGCGACGGGCGATCTCGGCGGCGGCCTGATCGTCTCGCAGGGGGAGGATATCCACATAGTGATCGACGGCGGCGAGCGCCCGCTCCCGCAGCGGGCCGTGGCGCGCGCTTTCTTCCGTATGGCAGAACAGGAACACTTCGAACCGGTCCCGGTCATGGGCCTCCAGAACACCGGTGAAGAGCGACAGCGTCGCATGCTCGTGGAAATCGCAGGACACATAGCCGATGCGGATGCGGCGGCCGGTGACCGGCACGGCCGGTTTTCTGGCCACGGGCGGCGTGAAGAGAACCTCCGCGGTGCGGCGTGCCGTCTTCAGATGATAGGCCTCATCGCCGGACCAGAGGATCGCGCGAAAGGCATTTTCCCGGATATCGGCGTGGTCGCCTTCCCGCGCATAACCGGCTTCGAGCGCGGCCTGCAGCCGGTCTGTCAGGTCGAAATCGCAGAGATTGGCGGCCACCCAGAAAAGTTCGCTGAGGGCGAGCCGTTCGCCCGGCTGCATCTCCAGCGCCTTCAGCAGCAGCGGCAGTGCCCGCTCGTGATGATCGGTACCGGACAGGACGAGAGCGGCATTGAGAAGATTGCCGAAATTGCCGCCCAGCGCGGCGAGGCGCGCGGCGAAGGGCAAGGCTTCCTGATATTGCCCCGCCTCGCGCAGGATGCTGCAAATGCCGTGATTGACCTCGATATCCTCAGGCATCAGCGGATGCAGCGACAGAAGACAGGCCAGGGCCTTGTCCGACAGACCGGCGGAGACGTAATGGACGGCGGCGCGAAGACCGATTTCGCGCTTGCGATCCGGCGACAGCGCCACCGCATCGGCAAAGAAGCGGGCGGCCTCGGCCAGATTGCCCTGCTGTTCGTGAATGGTGCCGGCGAGCAGATGGGCGTTGAGATTGCGACGCTCCTTTTCCAGAAGCCGGCGCAGCGTCGCGAGCGCAATCTTCAGATCGCCCCGCTGGTACTGCTGCATCGCCTTGTCCAGCAAAGCCGCCATTCCATCCGCTCCATTTCGTTGCAGCGAGACTTAGAAAGCGCGTCTTGTCCGAGGCTGGATAAGTGCCTGATAAAACAAGAATGCCCGGCCCTCTTGCGAAGGCCGGGCTCTCTTCCATATCCGCCGGGACTGAAGGTACGATGACCGGCGGCTGGCAGGGAACTTGAACTGGCGGGTCAATCCACCAGCTTGCCGAGACCGGCGCGCACCTTGGCCCGCAGGTCGTCGATGGGCTTCAGAACGCCATCTTCCTCGAAATGCCAGAAGGTCCAGCCATTGCAGGCATCGAAGCCCTGAACCTTTGCGCCGAGGCGATGGATGGAGCCGGCCTCACCGCCGGAGGCCAGCGTGCCATCGGCACGGATGATCGCGCTGTAGCGCCGCTTCTGGTCGAACAGGACCTGACCGGGCTTCACCAGCCCGCTTTCGACGAGAACGTTGAAGGCGACGCGCGCCTCCTGCTTCTTGCCGGTCAGCACTGTCAGCTCGGCCTTGCCGAGCGGCTCGACGGCGGCGATGCGGGCCGAGGCGGCATCGATATAATCCTGCTCGCGCTCGATGCCGACGAAATGGCGGCCGAGGCGCTTGGCGACGGCCCCCGTGGTGCCGGTGCCGAAGAAGGGATCGAGAATCACGTCACCCGGCTTGCTGGAGGCCATGATGACGCGGGCCAGCAGCGCCTCCGGTTTCTGGGTCGGATGCACCTTCTTGCCGTCGTCGCCCTTCAGGCGTTCGCCGCCGGAGCAGATCGGGAACAGCCAGTCGGAGCGCATCTGCACGTCGTCATTGGCAGCCTTCATCGCATCGTAGTTGAAGGTGTAACCCTTGGCCTTGGGATCGCGGCTCGCCCAGATCATCGTCTCATGCGCGTTCTGGAAGCGGCGGCCCTTGAAATTCGGCATCGGATTGGTCTTGCGCCAGACGATATCGTTGAGGATCCAGAAGTTGAGATCCTGCATCATCGCGCCGACGCGAAAGATATTGTGATAGCTGCCGATGACCCAGATCGAGCCGGACGGCTTCAGCACCCGGCGGCAGGCGAGCAGCCAGGCGCGGGTGAAAGCATCATAGGCTTCGAAGGAGGCGAACTGGTCCCATTCGTCATCGACCGCATCGACCATGGACTGGTCCGGGCGGGTGAGCATGCCACCGAGCTGGAGATTGTAGGGCGGATCGGCGAAGATCACATCGACCGACTGGTCCGGCAGCGCTTCGAGAGCGGCCACGCAATCACCCTTGATGATGGAATTGAGCCAGGACAGCGGCTCGGTGCTTTGACGCAGGCCGGAAAGCGGGAGAACAGACGCCATTTCGATACTCACTTTTTACGCTTACGCTGAACAAATCCTTGATGCTTATGGTTACCGAAGTTGGTTACCAAAGGCTGAACGGGAACGAGAAAAAGCGCCAGCGACGATGCCGCATGCGGAAGGCGACCGCATGCAGCGCGACCCGCTGACCTCGCAAAGGCTTGCATTTCTGGCCTGATCTTGCCCAGCCCGGCGACAGGTGAGCCGTCTTGCGGGAGGCCTGATTTCCCTGCAGCCGGTCCGGCCATCTCCGGTCATCCGAAGGGCGTCCAAGCCTTGGTTTGTCCGGGCGTTGCGGCCGGAAAACGGCGATCACCCGTTCCTGAAAAAGGCGCCGGCAAGATCAGGCGCACATTCGAAGAGGACCATGGCCGCCCGCCGCCGTGCCGCTTTTCAGAAGGCAAAATGACGGCACGCGCCAGACAGGTAAGGTTCTTGCTGTTTCAGCGGAGGGTGAAGGCAGATCGCCCTGCGGACGTCGTTGACAGATCGGTCAACCGACGATGGCGAAGGCGTCGCGGGTGGTGCCGGAGACGGTCCGGACCGGGCGCTGGCCGATCCATTTGACGTGCCGTTCGAGGATGGCGACCGCATCCGAAGTGGCGCCCTGGCGAAGGGCGGTCAGAATGGCACGGTGATCGTGGTCGGTGCGGGCCTCCCAGCCGGAATGCCAGGCGGAAAACAGGAACCGGGCCGATACGGAATGCAGATCGTCGATGGATGCGAGCAGGCGCGGCATGCCGCACGTGGACAGGATGAGCGTGTGGAAACGCCGGTTCGCCGCTTCCCAGGCGCGCACGTCGCCCGCCGCATCGCCTTCGCGGGTCGCCTCTTCCGCCTGATCGAGAATGGAAGCGGTGAGATGGGGTGCGGCATGTTTCAAGGCCAGAACTTCGAGCGCGGCGCGCATTTCCGCCACTTCCTTCACTTCGGACAGATCGAAGGAGGCGACACGCACACCCCGGCGCGGCTCCGAAATGGCCAGTCCCTGCGCTTCGAGGCGGCGGAACGCTTCCCGCACGGGCACATGGCTGGCACCGAATTCTTCCGCCACATGATCCTGACGCAGCCGCATGCCGGGCGTGAGCTCACCCCGGATGATCCGCTCGGCGAGCGTCCGGCTGATTCTGGCGACTATGGTATCGTCTCGGTCCTTCCTCATGCAGGCTCTTAGAGCATCGGGACGGGTGCCGTGCAAGCGCCATCATGGACCAGACCCAACGCTTTCGGCGGGCAGGCAGACCTCGCATGCACCGTGATCCCGGCATAGAATATCCGCCCTCGCCGGAGGGCAGCGTTTGTCCTGTCCGGGGAAACGGCAGGCTGGACAGGTTTACCTCCCCGCCTCCCGCAGGAGCTGGCCTTTCCCCCCCTTGCCCGCATCCCCGGAGCGCGGCCGCACCGGGGCGGAAACGGGAAAAGGCATCAGGCCGGACCGCCTCAGCGGGCCTTTGCGGCCGCCTCCAGCCCTCCCTTCTTGTCGACATGGTCGCGAATATAGTTCGCGAGAAATACATTCTCGGCACGCAGCAATTCTATCTTCTGGCGGAGTTCCACGGCCTCAGACGAGAGTTTCTCGATCTCGGTCGCATATTGCATCATGACCTGGCTCGCCCTCACGCGCTCCTCCTCCAACTCGGCCACGGCCTGATCGTAGAGCTCGCGATGGTTCGCCTCGATATCCGTCAGCTCGGCCAGCCTGTCGGCAATCTCGCGGACGATCAGTTCGCTTTCCTTGCTGTCGATGGCACGGATGTTCATGATCAGCGCCCCAGTCTGAAGGATGGCCGTTCCATCGACCTCAGGCCTTCCAGTTCTTCAGGTAGGGGGCAAAGGAGGTCTTGATGGCTTCGTTGAGCGTCGAGAGCGCGACCTCTGCGCGGTCCGCCCGGAGCGTCATGTCGGAAATCCGCTTTTCGAGGCTGGTCTTGTCCCGCTCCAGATCGCTTTTCACGCTTTCCAGATGGGCGATGGTTTCGGCCGAGCGGGTGCGCAATTCCAGCAGGCCATTCTCCAGCTCCTGGATGCGGAGCGAGCTGATGCGCAGCGCCTCGGCTGCCTCGCGCACGATTTCCAGCGAACCCGGCGAATTGCGGGGAATTTCCGCTTCCGCATTGACGATCAAGCCATAGCTGCTCGCGGGGGCGGCAATGGCAGCGGGTTTTGCGAATGTCAGGACATTCAGTTCGACATCTTCCGTCGGGATTTCATGGGTTTCGATCTCGGCAATCACTTCGCTTTGCATGGCTTGGCCCTCAATTCTTCTGGTTAATACTCAACACATTACTTTCTGTGGCGCTCGATTGAGCCGCATCCATCCCGACAAGCGGCGCGCGGGCGGTCCGGCGGAAGGCATCGAACTGGCGCTGCACCTCCGCCCGGCTTTCGCGGGAAATGTTCAGCGCGCCCTGAAGAAGGGCTCTTTCCGACCTTTCATTCTCGAGTTCCGCGGTCAGCCGGCTGTTGGCGGCGGCGAGTTCGGCCCTTTCCGCCTGCATGGCAGCTTCCGCATCGGCCAGCATGGCCGTCAGCGCGGTGATGCGTTCGCTGTTCTGATCGAGGATGGCATCCTTGGCCGCGATCGCCTTGGACATCATGGCGCTGCGGCTCTCCGCCTCGCGCCTTGCCTTCTCGGAGTCGTTGACCCGTTCCGTCAGCTTGGCCAGGTCTGCCTGCAGGGCCTGGTGGGCATTGTCCACCAGCGACTTGGACATCTGCAGCTCGCTGTAGAGACGCTCGACCGAACGGAAGGCATCATCCTTTTCGAGTTGCTGCTGGCGCAGCTGGCGGGCCGTCTGCTCGGCGATCTCCAGCCGGGCCCGCAGGCTGGCATTCTGCTCCTCGGCTGCGGATCGCTCCATCTGAAGCGCCGCCATGAAGGTGCGGTGCTGCACGGCGGCCTGTTCGGCGGCGGCCTTGTCCTGCGCATAGTGGGCTTCCACCTCCGCCAGCCGCCGGCGCGCTGCGGCGAGGTCCACTTCGAGGGTTTTCTGCAGGGCCGACATTTCCGTGACCTGCTGGGCCAGGGAGCCGTTGCCTTCCTTCAGGCGCAGGCTCTCGCGGTCAAGCACCGCATTTTGCTCCGTCACCACCGCGAGATCCTGCTCGAGGCGGGAAATACGCGCCGCAGAGGCTTCCAGCGCCGCCCGGTTGACGGTGGCTTCCCTGTCGTGGATCTTCAGCGCCTTCTCGAATTCGGAGGCCTTGCGCTGCACATCGACCCGCGCCTCCTCCGCCAGGCGAAGGGCCTCCTCCAGCCCGCCGACCTGCAGGATCCGCTCGCCGAGTTCGCTGGAGGCTGCCTCATACTTGCGGGAGAGTTCGCCGAGATTGAGCTCGTAGGTGGCATAGCGGGACTTGACGTCGGCAAGCGCCTGGGTGGCCTCCTCCCGGCTGCGCCGTTCCATGCGGAGCCTCTGCTCCATTTCCACGATCCTCGTCCGCGCCAGCTCCAGCTCGGTCGCGATATCCGTCAGCGGCTTGATCAGCAGATGAAACTCGTCGCGCAGCAGAAGAGCATCCTCCAGCCGCCCGCTATAGGCATCGATCCGCTGGCGCAGATCTTCGTTTCTCTGCCCGATCGCATCCAGCGGCATGGCCGCGGGATCCGTTTCGGCCCTGGCATTCCGCTGCTTGCGGAAAAAGGGTTCCCTGGGGGATAGAATATCGAGAATGGTCTTCATCTCCGCCTCTTTCGGGGATTTCTGCCCGGAACCTCAAAACAAAGCCGCTGCGTCTCCCGCTCCTGTTCCCGGTTCAGATCTTGCGCTCTGCTGTCTTCGCGGCCGCCGCCGGGTGAAAAAACCTCAGATTCCAAAACCTGATTCAATGCTAATTTAATTATTTATTGACTTTTGTAGTAACGGCGAAAACCGGTGTCAAATGTTGTCATTTTTAATCACATTGCCGCACACCTTCCCTGCCGGGTTCGCGCCGGCCAGCGCAAGAGGGCGGGATCCCGGCTTCCCGGACGTATATTAATGCCTTGTTTTTACAGCGCTATCTTCGACTTATTCCGGATGTTGGGGAGAGCCATGCAAGATCCCCGATTGTCGCGGAAGCTCGCTTCGTGTAGCAGGGCGCTTCACTCCCATTACAGCCGGAACAGACGGGGTCCACGCATTCATGAGCCAGATTGACCTGATCATCTTCGACAATGACGGCGTGCTCGTCGATTCGGAAATCATCGCGGCAGAAGTCGAATCAGTGCTGCTGACGGAGGCGGGCTATCCGATCTCCATCGAGGAAATGGGCGAGCGCTTCGCGGGCATGACCTGGCAGAATATCCTGCTTGCCGTCGAGCGGGAGGCGTCCATCCCGCTTTCGGCCTCGCTGATCGACAAATCGGAGACGATTCTCGACGAGCGCCTCGGCCGCGACGTGCAGATCATCCCGGGCGTCAAGGACGCGCTTTCGCGGCTCACCCAGCCCCGCTGCATCTGTTCCAACTCCACCGGCCGGCGGCTCGACAAGATGCTGACGCATGTGGCGCTGAAGGCCTATTTCGATCCGCATATCTATTCCGCCCGCGATCTCGGCGAGGACCGGGTGAAGCCGCGGCCGGACATTTTCCTTCACGCGGCGAAGGAAATGGGCGTGAAGCCCAGCCATGCGGTGGTGGTGGAAGATTCCGTCCACGGCATTCGCGGCGCGGTGGCGGCCGGCATGCGGGTGATCGGCTTTACCGGCGCCTCCCACACCTATCCCTCCCATGCGGACCGGCTGACGGATGCGGGCGCGGAAACGGTGATTTCCCGGATGAGCGACCTGCCCGCCACCATCGCCGCGCTGTCGCAATGGTCGGGTGCGGTCTGATTCCCGGTTCGCTCAGGCCCGCAGCATCAGCGCACCGGGAAGGATCTCATAGCGCGCCGGCAGGCATCCCATATCCTCGCCGTCGAATTCGAGGGGAACCATCGCTCCCGCCTCGATCGGGCTGACCTCCACCTGCCGGGCGCGGCGCATGACCACGTCCGGATGCGAGCGATGCAAGCCGCCATAAACCCGGGCGAGATTGGCGAGCAGCGTCAGGCGATTGCGGGCTTTCACCACCACGGTTTCAAAAAGGCCGTCGTCGATCAGTGCGTCGGGGGCGATCTTCATGCCGCCGCCGAACCAGGCGCCGTTGGCAATGGCGACAGCCGCCACCTGCGCCTCCAGCGGCGCCTCTCCGTCGAGTGCGATCCGGACGCGCGGAAAGCGGTAGGCCATCAGCGTTCGCAACGTATAAAAGAGATAGATCAGCGCGCCGCTGCGGTTGTTCTCAAGCTTCGCCCGGTTCACGGACAGGACGATATCGCCGGAGATGCCGAGGCTGGCAATGTTGAGGAAATGCCGCCTGCCCTCGCCGCCGCCCGGCAGGGCAAAGGTCACCCGGCCGGCATCCACCGGACGGGCCGGGCGGTCGAGCAGTTCCAGCGCTGCGGTGGCGGGATCACGGGAGAAGGTGAAGTTGCGGCGGAAATCGGAGCCGGTTCCGGCGGCGATGAATCCCAGATCGGGGCGTTTGGCGACCTCGCCCGGCGAAAGGCGCAGGAGGCCATCCGCCACTTCGCCCAGCGTGCCGTCGCCGCCGAAGGCAATCAGAAGATCGACGCCCGCCCGGGCATTACTTTCGGCCAGCCGCGCGCCATCGCCCCGCCCGCCGGTAAAGGCCATCTCCACGGCGCCGCAGCGGCTTTCGACAGCGGCCCGGACCGCTTCGGCGTGCCGTGAGGCCCGTCCCCCTCCCGAGACGGGATTCACGATGATTGCGATGCGCAATGCTCCCCCTCTTCACCGGACGGGCCGCCCCTCCTCCAGGGCCGGCCTTTTCCGGCGGTCTTACTTGGTGTTGTAAGGGCCTTCGTCGAAGCCCATGAAGACGCGGGCCGTCGCGCCGGTTCCCACCGGCAGCACGATGCCATCCTTCTGGAACAGGAACTGTCCGGACGGCTGACCGGCCGGCAGATCCACATTGAACTTCACCAGCTCGGAATAAACCGTCTGGTCGCCGTCGATCACGGCAACGCGGATCGGCAGGGTGAACTTGCCGGCCTTGCCGAGCGGGCCGAGGACGATGCGGCCCTGGGCCTGCACCATCACCTTGGTGGCGCCGGTTTCGTCCACGGTGCACTGGCGGGTCGTATCGGCCAGAGAGGCCTGGTATTGCAGCTTGGACTGGTCGTCGGGCGCGCCGTTCTTGCCCTTGCCGCCCTTGCGCAGGAAGGCCGTGCCCTCCCGCAGCGCAATCTGGGGGCAGGTGCCGGTCACGACGGGTGCAGGTGCCCCCTGGGCGGTGGAAAGCTTTTCCATGCCGGGCGCCTTGGTGCCGTGGTCGAAGGGCGTGGTGGTCGGCGTGTTGCAGCCCGCCACCGCCAGCAGCACGGCGGTCAACGCGGCCCCACGAAGCATCCTTGCCTGAATTCTGCCTGTCATGCTGCCACTCCCTGAACACCCGGCTGTTCCATGCCGGTACAAATGACGGAAAACGGGCCTTTCATGCCCCATGCGGATGCTCTATACCAGCGGCGCTGAAAAAAATCGATTGGGGGCAAAAGGTTTTGGGCAGGTTTTCGGAGGAAGCGGCGGGGCGCAGGACGCCCGCCTTCCGGCACGCGCCATGCGGACGCGACGCGAACTTGCCGAAGAACGAAAGTCACCGGGCAATTTTGGCGCAAACAAGATAAACCGGCGACGGCAAGGACGCTTAGACTTCGGGCTCCCATCCGACACCGGAACTCAAGGAAACTGGCAGTGGACTACATCTCGACGCGGGGCGAGGCCCCTACCCTCGGCTTTTCCGATGCGCTTCTCGCAGGGCTTGCGAGCGACGGCGGCCTCTATGTGCCGAAGAGCTGGCCGCAGCTGACGAAAAAGGAAATCCGCGCCCTGCGCGGCCTCACCTATCAGGAAACCGCCTTCGAGATCCTCTACCGCTTTACCGGCGGCGAAATTCCCGCGGAGGATTTCCGCGCCATGATCGACGAGGCCTATGCCACCTTCCGCCATCCGGCGGTGGCGCCGCTCGTCCAGACCGGGCCGAATTCCTTCATCATGGAGCTTTTCCACGGCACGACGCTCGCCTTCAAGGACGTGGCGATGCAGCTCATCGGCCGGCTGATGGACTATGTGCTGGAAAAGCGGGGGCAGCGCGCCACCATCGTCGGGGCGACCTCGGGCGATACGGGCGGGGCCGCCATCGACGCCTTTGCAGGACGTGACCGCACCGACATCTTCATCCTCTTCCCCGAGGGCAAGGTCTCGCCCGTCCAGCAGCGGCAGATGACCACGCACGGCGCTTCCAACGTGCATGCGCTGGCCGTGAAGGGCAATTTCGACGATTGCCAGAACCTGGTGAAGGCCATGTTCAACGACCAGGCCTTCCGCACACGGGTGCAGCTTTCGGGCGTGAACTCGATCAACTGGGCGCGCATCATGGCGCAGGTGGTCTATTACTTCACCACAGCCGTGGCCCTCGGTTCACCGGACCGGAAGATGTCCTTCACCGTGCCGACCGGCAATTTCGGTGACATTTTCGCCGGTTTCGTCGCCAAGCGCATGGGGCTGCCGATCGACCGGCTGGTGATCGCCACCAACGAGAACGACATTCTGGCCCGCACGCTGAAGACCGGCCGCTACGAGATGAAATCCGTGAAGGCGACCACCACGCCCTCCATGGACATCCAGATATCCTCCAACTTCGAACGGCTGCTGTTCGAAGCCTATGGCCGGGATTCCTCGGCGGTGCGCGGATTGATGGAGAACCTGAAGCAGGCGAATGCGTTTACCCTTTCGGAAGGCGCGCTGCGCGCCATCCGGCGCGAGTTCAAGGCGGGCCGGGCCAGCGAGAAGCAGGTGGCGGCGACCATCCGCGAAACGCTGGAAAAGACCGGCTATCTGCTCGACCCGCACACGGCTGTTGGAGTTTTTGTTGCCAAGGCGCACGAAAAATCCAATAGTCCCATGATTACGCTTGCCACGGCGCATCCGGCAAAATTCCCCGACGCGGTCAAGAAGGCCGCTGGCGTGACCCCGGAACTTCCCGCCTGGCTCGGTGACCTGATGGATCGCCAGGAGCGCTTCGAGGTGATCGAGGCGGATCTCCAGGCGGTCGAGAAACTGATTGGCGCCCACGCCCGGGCCGGCAAGGCCTGAGGCGACTGGGTTCGCAGAAAGACGGACGATGAAGGTTGAGTGCACCCGGCTTGCTTCCGGTTTGACAGTGGTAACGGAAAACATGCCTCATCTGGAGAGCGTCGCTCTCGGGGTCTGGATCAAGTCGGGATCGCGCAACGAGACGCGCGAAGAGCATGGCATCGCCCATCTGCTCGAACATATGGCCTTCAAGGGCACGCATCGCCGCTCGGCCCGGCAGATCGCCGAGGAAATCGAGAATGTGGGCGGCGAGGTCAACGCCGCGACCTCGACGGAGACGACCTCCTATTATGCCCGCGTCCTCAAGGATCACGTGCCGCTCGCGGTCGACATTCTCGCCGACATCCTGACCGACAGCGTCTTCGACGAGGAAGAGCTAGCCCGCGAGAAGAACGTCATCCTGCAGGAAATCGGCGCGGCCGACGACACGCCCGACGACGTGGTGTTCGACCGCTTCTCCGAGGCCGCCTATGCGGAGCAGACCATCGGCCGCTCGATCCTCGGCACGCCGGAAACGGTCCTGTCCTTCCAGCCGGACCAGATCCGCGGCTATCTCTCGCGCAACTATACTACCGACCGCATGTTCGTGATCGCGGCCGGCGCTGTCGATCACCAGGATTTCGTGCGCGAGGTGGAAACCCGCTTCGCCAGCCTGCCGCAGAAGCCTTCGGTTTCGCCGGTCATGGATCTCGCCCGCTATACGGGCGGCGAGGTGCGCGAGACCCGCGACCTCATGGATACGCAGGTGCTGCTCGGCTTCGAGGGCAAGGCCTATCACATGCGCGACTTCTACTGCTCGCAGATTCTCGCCAATATTCTCGGCGGCGGCATGTCTTCGCGGCTCTTCCAGGAAGTGCGCGAAATTCGCGGTCTCTGTTATTCGGTCTATGCCTTCCACTGGGGCTTTTCCGATACGGGCATCTTCGGCATCCATGCCGCGACCGGCGGCGAGAACCTGCCGGAACTGGTGCCCGTCATCATCGACGAGCTGAAGAAAAGCTCGGAGCGCATCGACCCGCAGGAAATCGAGCGCGCCCGCGCCCAGATCCGCGCCCAGCTGCTGATGGGGCAGGAAAGCCCGGCCGCCCGGGCCGGCCAGATCGCCCGGCAGATGATGCTCTATGGACGCATCATTCCCAACAACGAGATGATGGAACGGCTGGCCGGTATCACCACCGACCGGCTGACCGATCTCGCCGGCCGCCTGTTCTTCGACACCAAACCCACGCTTTCTGCCATCGGACCGCTCGATCAGCTGGCTCCGCTGGAGAAAATTGTGGCCTCGCTTTCCGGCAAGGCCCCCGCTCCCTTGACGGCGAACGGCTGAACGGGAACTTTGGCCTGTCGCTTAAGGGACGGCCATGATGGCCGCAAGGGATCGAGCAGCGGATGACACGGTCGGTATTCCGATTTTTCTCGCGGAACAATTCGCCGGTCGAGCTCTACGGCGACGGGCTGTATCTGCGGATGCCGCAAACATCCGATTACCGCGCCTGGCAGCGGCTGCGCTCCGACAGCCGCACCTTTCTGCAGCCCTGGGAACCGAAATGGCGGCCGGACGAATTGTCCGGCAGCGCCTATCGCGCCCGGCTCAACCGCTACCAGCAGGAATATGATGCGGGCCAGTCCATCGCGCTCTTCATCTGGGACCCGGACAGCGAGGAGCTGCTCGGCGGCATCACCATCGGGCTTATCCGGCGCGGCGTGGCGCAGAGCTGCATGATCGGCTACTGGATGGGGGAGCAGCATGCGGGCAAGGGCATCATGTCCCGGACGCTCGATACGGTCATCCCCTACATCTTCGGCCCGCTCGAGTTGCACCGCATCGAAGCTGCCTGTATTGCGGACAATGCCCGCAGCATCCGCCTCCTTGAAAAGGCCGGATTTCGACAGGAAGGCTCGTTGAGGGGCTATCTGAAGATCAACGGCGAATGGCGCGATCACCTCATGTATGCCCTTCTCGCCAGCGACGAAAACAGGAACCGGAAGACGTCATGACATCAGGGAAAACCGGGTTTTCGGCGTTTTCGATCGCGTGGGTGGCCGTCCTGCCGCTGCTCGCCCTCTTGCTGTGCCTGTCACCGGTGGCCGCATCCAATGCCTTTGCCGTCGAACCGGTCAAGATTTCCCGCGAAGATACGGCGCTGAACCTCACCGCCACCACCGAGATCTACACCAACCAGAGCGACAAGCTGACCGTGACCGCGGCCGATGGCCCCGACGGCATCCGCCGTCGCTTCGCCGTGGAACCGAGCTCGCCGAACCATCAGGGCGACTGGGCCGTCTTCGCGCTTGCCAATGTCACGGACGAGCAGATCGAGCGCCTGATCGTCGCACCCCATTACCGGCTGGTGAATTCGAAGGTGTTCTGGCCCGATCTCGGCTCGCAGCGCATCGTGGCGATCACGCCGTCGGAAGGCTTCGCGCTCGACCGTCAGCCGTCTTCCGAGGATGACGTGTTCCGCATCACGCTGAACCCCGGCGCGGTCGTGACCTTTGCGGCGGAGCTCGCCTCGCCCGATCTGCCGCAGCTCTATCTCTGGGAGCCCGACGCCTACAAGGACACGGTCAATGCCTTCACGCTCTATCGCGGGATCGTGCTCGGCATTGCCGGCCTGCTGGCGGTGTTCCTGACGATCCTCTTCGTGGTGAAGGGCACGTCCATGCTGCCGGCGACCGCTGCGCTCGCCTGGGCCGTGCTTGGCTATATCTGCGTCGATTTCGGCTTTCTCGAAAAGCTGATCACGCTGACATCGGGCGACCAGCGCATCTGGCGGGCCTCGACTGAGGTGGCGCTGGCGGCGGGGCTTGTCATCTTCCTCTTCACCTATCTCAATCTCAACCGGTGGCACGTCAATCTCGGCTATGCCACCTTTGCCTGGGTTCTCGGCCTCGGCCTGCTGTTCGGCGTCGCCATCTACGATCCCTCGATTGCGTCCGGCGTCGCCCGGCTTTCCTATGCGATGACGGCGGCGGCGGGCATTCTGCTGATCGTCTATCTGGGCTTCAACCGCTATGACCGCGCGATCCTGCTGGTGCCCGCCTGGGTGCTGATTCTCGTCTGGCTGTTCGGCGCCTGGCTGACCGTCACCGGGCAGATCGACAATGACGTGGTACAGCCGGCGCTTGGCGGCGGCCTCGTGCTGATCGTGCTTTTGATCGGCTTTACCGTCATGCAGCATGCCTTTGCCGGTGGCGCCCTGCATCAGGGCCTGTTCTCGGATCTCGAGCGGCAATCGCTGGCGCTGACGGGATCGGGCGATACGGTCTGGGACTGGGACGTGGCGCGCGACCGGGTGGTGACCATTCCCGATCTCTCCGCCAAGCTCGGCCTGCCGCAGGGCGCCATGAACGGGGCGGTGCGCAACTGGCTGCCGCGGCTTCACCCCGATGACCGCGACCGTTTCCGCGCCACGCTGGACGTGCTGCTGGAACATCGTCGCGGCCGGCTGAGCCACGAATTCCGCATTCGCGCCGAGGATGGCCATTTCCACTGGCTGGCGATCCGGGCCCGGCCGGTGCTGGGCTCGAACGGCGAGATCATCCGCTGCGTCGGCACGATCATCGACGTGACCGAGCAGCGAAATTCCATCGACCGTCTGTTGAACGACGCGCTGCGCGACAACCTGACCGGCCTGCCCAACCGTCAGATCTTCCTCGACCGGCTGGAAAGCGTGATGGCGCTCGCTCCCACCGACGAGCGGGTGCGCCCGACCGTGCTCATCATCGACATCGACCGCTACAAGCTGGTCAACGATACGCTGGGCATTGCCGCCGGCGACAACATCCTGATTGCGCTGACGCGACGGCTGCGCCGCCTGCTGAAGCCGCAGGATACGCTGGCGCGGATTTCCGGCGACCAGTTCGCGCTCCTCCTCGTATCCGAGGCGAACCCGGCCAAGGTCGCGGATTTCGCCGATGCGGTGAGCCGCGCCATTTCCGTGCCGCTCTCCTTTGCCAATCGGGAAGTGGTGCTGACGGCTTCCATCGGCCTTTCCACCTGGGTAACGCAGCAGGACAGCGCCGCCGGGCTGGTGGCGGATGCGGAGCTGGCCATGTATCGCGCCAAGAAGGCGGGCGGCAATCGCGTCGAACCCTTCCAGCCGTCCTTCCGGGGCATGGGTTTCGACCGGCTGCAGATGGAAGCGGATTTGCGCCGCGCCGTGGAGCGCCGCGAGCTCACCCTGACCTATCAGCCGATCATCCGCCTGAACGATGCGGAAGTGGCGGGCTTCGAAGGCCTCATCCGCTGGGACCATCCGAAACGCGGTCTGGTACCGATCAACGAGATCTACGATGCGGCAGAAGCAGCCGGTCTCTGCGCCACACTGAATGCCATCGCGCTCGAGCGGGCCGCGCAGGATCTCAATGCCTGGCAGGCGCAAACCGGCGAAATTCCCGTTTTCGTGACGGTCGGGATTCCGACCGGTCAATTGCTCAACAACGAGCTCTGCATGGATGTGAAATCCGTGCTGACCCGCACGCAGGTCAAGGCCGAGCAGCTGAAGCTCGAATTCGGCGAAACGCTGGTCATGGAAAACCCGGAACAGTCGCGCCTCGTGCTCGAAAAGCTGAAGCAGAACGGCATCGGCCTGGCGCTCACCGATTTCGGCACCGGCTATTCCTCGCTCTCCTATCTCGCCCGCTTCCCCTTCGACACGATCAAGCTCGACAAGTCGCTGGTGGGTGGCGAAGGCGAACGCCGCGCCATTCTGCTCCGCTCCATGATCGTCATGGCGCGGGACCTCGGCATGGATGTGGTGGCGGAGGGGATCGAAAGCGACGAGGACGCGATCGAACTGGCGCGGCTCGGCTGCCGCTACGGGCAAAGCTACCTCTTCGGTGCCCCCATCCCCGCAGACAGCGTGCTGCGTCTCCTGAAGGAGCGCTTTCCGCTGACGAAAAGCGCCTGAACCTCAGGCACTCCGAAAGGGGGCGAGGGCTTCAGGCGTGCCCGGCCTCATTGCTCAGCATGGCCGGCGAAATGCCCAGAAGGGCGAGCGCGCGCTCATACTTGTCGTCGAGCTTGCGGTCGAAGATCAGCTCTTCGGAGGGGGCGCAATGCAGCCAGCCATTATTGGCGATCTCCGCCTCCAGCTGGCCACCTGCCCAGCCTGCATAACCCAGCAGCATGGTCGCCCGGCGCGGGCCCCCGCCATCGGAAATCGCCCGGAGGATATCGAGCGTGGCGGTGAGGCAGATATCCTCGCTGACAGGGATCGAGGAATCCGTGAGATAATCGTCCGAATGCAGCACGAAGCCGCGGCCCGTATCGACCGGCCCGCCGGTCTGGATCGGGAAATCCTTCATGTGCTGCGGCAGCATGATCGCATCATGCTGGTCGATCATGTTGAGGTGCAGGAGTATCTCCGGCAGCGTGATCGCCTGCCGGCGATTGAGGATAAAGCCCATGGCGCCCGCCGGCGAATGCGCGCAGATGTAAATGACCGTACGGGCGAAATTCTGGTCGAACACACCGGGCATGGCGATCAGAAACTGGCCATCGAGAAAACCGCGCTCCCGCTTGCCGGAGGATCGCGTGTGGATGGTGGGATCGGTGAGCTTCGAGAATGACATCGAGTTCCTCCAGCCCGGAATTGCCAATTGCCACATTCAAGATGGGGCACTTCCCTCCATCAATCAACCAAAAATGATCGGCAATCTGCAAGCCGATACGCTAAGGGAAGGCAACCATCCGGGAGAAGCAGCCGCCATGAAGCCGAAAATCCTTGTTGCTCCGCTACTTGCCCTTCTGGCCGGGCTTGCCGCCGCAGGCCATGCAGCCGCCGCCGCAAGTGACTGGATCGTCAATGAAGGCGGGCGGGCCCGCCTGGTTCTGCTGGCACCCGGCGCGGATGGTAGCCGGCGGGGCATGGTGGAAATCGAACCGGCTCCGGGCTGGATCACCTACTGGCGGGAGCCCGGCGACAGCGGCATTCCTCCGCAGCTGACCGTCACGCCGCCCGCCGCTTTGCTGTCGCTGCACTTTCCCGCGCCGCACATCCTTCGGCTCGGCAACCTGACCGATCTCGGCTATCAGGGACGGGTCGCCCTGCCCATCCGGCTTGGCGCCGCGCCCGGCCCGGTGCAGGCGATGCTGTTCATCGGGCTCTGCAAGGACATCTGCATTCCCTTTCAGGCCGATCTGAAGGTGACGGGCGATGCGTCCGCCTCCCCGGAGGAAGAGGCGGCGGTGGCTGCGGCCGAAGCAATTCTGCCGCCCGGCCGCATGGACGGCCTTTCGCTCGTGCAGGCCCGGCTTGCGCCCGCCGGCGACGCCATCGACCTCGTCGCCGATCTCGGCCTGCCCGGCGCCCAAGGGGAGGCGATCGTGACAGGCCCGCCCGGCTATGCCTTTACCGCCGCGGGAACCGCTGCGGACGACGGACGATTGACCGTCTCGGTTCCGCTGAAGGGCCTTGCGCATGGAACAAGCCTTTCCGCCGCCGCCTGGCGGGTGGTGATCCGGAGCGGGGCGCGCGCTATCGAGACGGAATTTTCTCCCAACTAGCCTCGGGCCTCTTTTCTCCGCGCCAGCCAGACCCTATCTCTCAGCATCCGGCCCGCCAGCGAAGCCGGCCATATCCGCCATTCAAGGAGACACGACATGACCATTGCCATCGGCGACCGCCTGCCTGACGCCACGTTCAAGGAAAAGACCAAAGACGGCCCGGTCGAAGTCAGCGTCAAGGATTTGCTTGCCGGCAAGAAGGCGGTGATCTTCGCCGTGCCCGGCGCTTTCACGCCGACCTGCTCGCTGAACCACCTGCCCGGCTATCTTGAGAATATCGATGCGCTGAAGGCGAAGGGTGTGGACGAAGTGGCCGTGGTCTCCGTCAATGACTGGCACGTCATGGGCGCCTGGGCCGAGAATTCCGGCGGCATGGGCAAGATCCACTTCCTCGCCGACTGGAACGCCGCCTTTACCAAGGCCCTCGGCCTCGATGCCGACCTCTCCGCCGGCGGCCTCGGCGTGCGCTCCAAGCGCTATTCCATGCTCGTCGAAGACGGCGTGGTGAAGAGCCTGAACATCGAGGAAAATCCCGGCCAGGCAACGGTTTCCGCCGCAGCCCACATGCTGGAAAGCCTCTGATCCAGCGTTGACGGCCCTCGCTTTTGCGAGGGCCGTATCTTTTATCTACGCAATTGACAAAAGGCTCACGTATACACTTATAAATATTTTTCTAATTTACGTTTTTCCGATGCGAAAATTCGAGTTCATTAACGCGGCAGCGAAACGGGAATTCCTGGATCTGCCAAAATCGATACAGAAACAGTTCGGCGCCGACCTGCAGGCGGTGCAAGCCGGGCTGTCGCCATTCTCAAAATGGAAGCACCTCACCGAGACTGTCGGGGTTGGCGCGGTCGAGCTGATCGATAACAGCGAACAGGCATATCGCAGCATTTACTGCGCAAAATATGCGGATACGGTTTTCATTCTTCACAGCTTCACGAAAAAAACGAACGGTGTTGACCGCAAGGCCATGCTGCTGGCACGGGAGCGCTACCGCCTCATGCTGGCAAAGGTGCAATCGCCATGACATCGCAGCCGATACCCCGTGCTGCGTCATAGCGGGGACGCAGCCGGACATTCATTCGGGCCAGAAATCCGATCAGCTTGTCGGCCGAAAACTGATCGACCTTTCCTCTCATAAGATCGCTTACCCGTGGTTGGGAAACGCCCAGTGCTGCGGCAATATCGGCCTGCTTCCAGCCCCTTTGCTCGAACATCTGGCGGAGGGTGAGCATGAGGTCAGCCCGAAACTGCAGGTCCGCCGCCTCTTGCGCGTCTTCCGTCACCACGTCGAAGATATTGTCGTAGCCAAGCTGTGTCATCAGGATGCCGATATACGAGATTTCGTATAAAATAATCGTTGCGACCCGGTTTGACAAGGGGGCAGCCCCTCACTGCTTCTTGAACGGCTCCATGCCCTTGCGGGCGAGTGCGTCGGCGCGTTCGTTCTCGGGGTGGCCGGCATGGCCCTTGACCCAGTGCAGGGTGACCTTGTGGCGGTTGCGGGCCTCTTCCAGCTGCTGCCAGAGTTCGGCATTCTTGACCGGCTTCTTGTCGGCCGTCTTCCAGCCGTTCTTCTTCCAGCCATGGATCCACTTGGAGATGCCGTCCTTCACATAGGCGCTGTCGGTGTAGAGATCGACCTCGCAGGGGCTCTTCAGGGCATTGAGGGCTGAAATGGCGGCCATCAGTTCCATGCGGTTGTTCGTGGTGTCGGCCTCGCCGCCGCAAAGTTCCTTTTCCACGTCGCCATAGCGCAGCACCGCGCCCCAGCCGCCGGGGCCGGGATTTCCCGAGCACGCACCATCCGTAAAGAGGTCTACATGCTTCATGGCGATCAGAGCAGCCCGTATTCGGCCGGCGATTTCACCTGCCGGTGGAAGCGCAGCTTGCGGAGATATTCGAGCGGGTCCTTCTTGACGACAAGTGCACCGGCGGGCGTGGTCAGCCAGTCGTAGAGGCGCGTCAGGAAGAAGCGCAGCGCCGAGCCGCGCGACAGGATCGGCAATGCCGCCACTTCAGCTTCGGAGAGCGGGCGCACCGATTGATAGCCTTCAAGCAGCGCCTTCCCCTTGGTGATGTTATAGGCGCCGTCCTTCTCGAAGCACCAGGCATTGAGGCAAATCGAAACGTCGTAGGCGAGCAGGTCGTTGCAGGCGAAATAGAAGTCGATCAGGCCCGAGAGTTCATCGCCGACGAAGAAGACATTGTCGGGGAAAAGATCGGCATGGATCACGCCGGATGGCAGGTCTTTCGGCCAATGCGCTTCCAGATCGGCCATCTCGCCGCGAATTTCTGCGGAAAGACCCGTTTCCACCTCATCGGCCCGGGCTTCAGACTTGTCCCAGAGCTCGCGCCAGCCGGCCAGCGAGAGCGCATTCGGCCGGCGGATCTCAAAGCCTTCACCGGCGAGATGCATCGCGGCCAGCGCGCGGCCGACCTCCCGGCAATGTTTGGCTTCGGGCTTGCGCAGCCACATGCCCTCCAGGAAGGAGATCAGCGCCGCCGGCCGGCCGGAGAGCTCGCCGAGAAGCGCGCCATCCTTGCGTGGCAGGGGCAACGGGCAGGACAGGCCCCGCGCTGCCAGATGTTCCATCAGGCCAAGAAAGAAAGGCAGGTCATTCCGGTCCACCCGCTTTTCATAAAGCGTGAGGATCAGCGGGAATTTCGACGTGTGCAGCAGGAAGTTGGAATTCTCCACGCCTTCGGCGATGCCCTTGTAGGACAAGAGATCGCCCGCCTCATAGGCGGCGATGAAGTGCTTCAGGTCATCCTCGCTGATATCGGTATAGACGGCCACGTCGGCTTCCCATTCTGTCGCTGGTCAAGGAGCAAGATTCTCCCCGCCCTCCTTAGCGCAAAGGCCGCTTTGAAGACTACCCGCAGCGCGGCAAAGACCACAGCTTATCCGGCGCAAACGGGCAGATCCCTGTCACGCCTGCGGCGCACGCTCGCCATTCACGAAAGCCATGTCCGCTTCGGTGAGCGCAATGCCGCGCAGCTCCCGATTGACGAGGAAGTGCTCGTTCTCTTCTACCGTATCGGCCAGCTCCACGGTGGCTGTATAGCGTTCGCGGAAAGCCTCGATGATCTCGTTGACGATCACCTCCGGCGCCGAGGCCCCGGCGGAAAGTCCGACCGTCGTGATCGGCCCGAGATTTGCCCAGTCTATCTCCGAGGCGCGCTGGACCAGCAGGGATTGCTTCGCGCCGGCCCTGAGCGCCACTTCGACCAGCCGCTTGGAATTGGAGGAATTGGGCGCGCCGACGATGAGGAAGAGATCGCAACCCGGGGCGGCCTGCTTGACGGCTTCCTGACGGTTTGTGGTGGCATAGCAGATGCTGTCTGCGGCGGGCGCCGTCAGCTTGGGGAAACGCTCCTGCAGGCGGGCAATCACGCCGGCCGTGTCATCGACGGACAAGGTCGTCTGCGTGACATAGCCAAGATTGTCCGGATCGAGCGGCGCGTAGCGGTCCGCGTCCTCCACGGTCTCGACGAGGGAGACCGAGCCTTCGGGCAGTTGTCCCATGGTGCCGATCACCTCCGGATGGCCGGCATGGCCGATCAGGACCACATGCCGGCCCAGGCGCTGGTGACGCATGGCCTGCTTGTGTACCTTGGAGACCAGCGGGCAGGTCGCATCGAGATAGAAGAGATTGCGGGCAACCGCATCTTCCGGAACCGATTTCGGCACACCATGGGCGGAGAAAACCACGGGCTGGCCGCGATGCTCCTCCGGGATTTCATCGAGTTCCTCGACGAAAACCGCGCCCTTGGCCTCCAGGCCCTCGACCACATAGCGATTGTGCACGATCTCATGCCGGACATAGACCGGCGCGCCATAGGCCTTGAGCGCCAGAACCACGATCTGGATCGCCCGGTCCACGCCGGCACAGAAGCCGCGCGGCCCGCAGAGCCGGATGGTAAGGGGCGGTCTGGTCATCGCATTCATGTCGTCCGGGTCCTTCTGCCGTGCCGGGACGGTCTACCACATCCGGCGAAAAGGAAAATGGGGTTTGAGGCCTGCCGCAACAAGGCAGGCATGCAAACCATTGCATTCATATTTTCTACTTTTCTTATTTTAAAAGTTGTGAAAGGCTGTGTCTGCTGAGGCAGAAGCAGCGGCGCCGTTCCAGCCGGCGTATCGGGGAGGATGAGCCACCCCGGCCCAGGCAAGGGCTTTGCCCTCAGCGAAGGAGTGAAGCAGATGGGACTTTTCAAAATTCCTGTTCGCATCACGATCGAGGTCAAGAAGACCCGCACGGGCTGGATTATCACCGTGCGGGCATATATCTTGCCTTGATTAGGTGGAAGGCGGGTTGCACCCCGCCTTCCACTCATGAACTCTAGTGCATTCAAGCGATTGCTTCAATAGGGCGAGCCCTCAACTGCGCCGGCTTTTCCACCAGCCGATCCCGGTAATGGCAGCAAGAACGGCCGCGAGGCCATACCAGGTCATCGCATATTGCAGGTGGTTGTTCGGCAGTTCCACGATGGTCACCCCGCCGATCGGCAGGCCGGAAGGGTTTGGCGTGGCGTCGGCATCGAGGAAGAAGGGCACCACCTTCGCCTTGTCGAGACCGGTGCTGGAGGCCATGGCATCCAGATCTTTCCAGTAGAAGATGTTCTTCGCGGTATCGTTGTCCGGTACGAGGGTACCGGGTTTCTCCATGAGACGTGCCCGGGCGAGCCCCTTCACCGTGACGATGTCGGTGAGTTGCCCCAGCACCCGCATCTCGGGTTCCTTGTTCTCGTAAGGCACGAAGCCGCGGTTCACAAAGAGAGAGCGCCCATCGGCAAGCGTCAGCGGCGTATAGATGTAGAAACCGCTATTGCCCCGAAAGGTCGCCAGGAAATGGCGTTCGCGGCTGTTGTCGAAACGGCCGGTGGCCTGCATGGGCCGGTAGTCCACATCGCCCCCGGTCGCGGCGAGGCGTTCGATCTCCGCAAGCGGCTTCGGCGGCTCATGGATGCGCGTGTCGAGCTGGGCAATCAGCGCTTCCTTCCAGAAG
The DNA here is from genome assembly GCF_056313605.1 of Gellertiella sp. DMC107. NCBI lineage: Bacteria > Pseudomonadati > Pseudomonadota > Alphaproteobacteria > Hyphomicrobiales > Rhizobiaceae > Gellertiella > Gellertiella sp. DMC107. Next base: position 339,908 of record NZ_JBQUZZ010000005.1, read on the forward strand.
AGCCGCTTGACCTGCCAGGTCCCGAGGGACAGGAGGATTGCGAGCGCCACCAGCACGAGCGCACCGGTGACCAGCCTTTCGGATCGCCTCGGCACGGACGCGGGCTCAACCACGGTCGATGGTCCCCTGCCCCGCATTGTTCTTGTATTGCAGCGAGATCAGCAAGCCCTTCACCATGCGCTGCACACCCACCACCATGGCCAGGCTGACAGGCCCCCAGATGACGATGTGCAGCCAGACCGGCGGCGAGAAAGTGAATTCCAGCCAGAGAGCCATGCCAGTGAGGAGGAAGCCGACGATCAGCATCACGAAGACCACCGGGCCATCGCCGGCATCGACGAAACCATAATCCAGTCCGCAGGCATTGCAGCGCGGCGCGACCTTCAGCGGACCCTGGAACAGGCTGCCATTGCCGCAACGGGGGCAGCGGCCGAGAAGACCGGTCGTGTAGGGATCAACGGGCGGGTAATGGGCGTGATCGTCGCTCATGGCGTCTTCCTCATGCATGACGGCGTGGAACACCCGGCTTCGCGGGGACGCCTTACGCGGATAGATAGTTTGGACTTCCCTCGGGAGCAACCGCGGTGATGTCGCAGGCAGGACCCGGAAATGAAAATGGCGGCCCGGAGACCGCCATTTCGAATGTCATCCGGCGGGCCGATCAGCCATGCGCCAGCGGTGCACCCCAGCCACCCCAGATATAGATGGAGAAGAAGAGGAACAGCCAGACCACGTCCACGAAGTGCCAGTACCAAGCAGCGGCTTCGAAGCCGAAATGCTGCTTCGGGGTGAAATCGCCCTTCAGCGCGCGCAGCAGGCAGACCAGCAGGAAGATGGTGCCGACGAGCACGTGGAAACCGTGGAAGCCGGTGGCCATGAAGAAGGTGGCGCCATAGATGGAGTTCTTGAAGTCGAACGGGGCATGCGCATATTCGTAGCCCTGCACGAAGGAGAAGAGCACGCCGAGGAGCACGGTCAGCAGCAGGCCGCGAACGAGACCCTTGCGGTCGCCATGCAGCAGGGCATGGTGCGCCCAGGTGACGGTGGTGCCGGACAGCAGCAGGATCACGGTGTTGTAGAGCGGCAGGTGCCAGGGATCGAGAACCTCGATGCCCTTCGGCGGCCAGTGACCGCCGGTGAATTCGACGCGCGAGAGCTGGTGTGCCTCGCCGGCAAACAGGCTGGCATCGAAGAAGGCCCAGAACCAGGCAACGAAGAACATCACTTCGGAAGCGATGAACATGATCATGCCGTAGCGCAGGTGCAGGGCAACCACGCGGGTATGGTGACCTTCATTGGCTTCCTTGGTCGTATCCGACCACCAGCCGAACATGGTGTAAAGCACCAGCGCCAGGCCGATGAAGAACAGCCACGGATGGGCGAGTTCAAGGCCGAACAGCTTGAAGGAGCCGCCTGCGAGGTAGCGCATGTAGCCGACGCCGCCAAGCGCCATCACGAAGGCACCGACGGAGCCGAGGAACGGCCACGGGCTCGGATCGATGATGTGGTAGTCGTGGTTTTTCTGATGAGCATCAGCCATGGAAGCTATCCCCGAATGTCTTTCTTTCCCTGAGGCGCCCGGCAAGCCAGCCGCCTCCTCTCTCTCAAAGTTGGCCCTCAGCCTTCACCTTCTCCACATTCTGGGCAACGGGTTTCACGTCGTCCTGCGGATAGAAGGTGTAGGAAAGGGTAATGGCACTCACCGTATTCGTCTCGACATGCTTGACGATTTCGGGATCGATGTAGAACACGACGGGCATGTCGCGCTTTTCGCCCGGCTTCAACTCGGTGCGCTCGAAGCAGAAACACTGGACCTTGTTGAAGTAGGCCGCGGCCTGCATGGGCGTCACGTTGAAACGAGCCTGGCCGACGGTCGGCTTGTCCGACTTGTTTTCAATGGTGAAGTCGACCTTGACGGTCTCGCCGATCTTCATCGTCACTTCGCGCGTCACGGCCTTGAATTCCCACGGCAGACCGGCCGATACGTTGGGATCGAAGGAAACGGTGACGTTGCGGTCGAGAACCACATCGGACATCTGGTCGACGCGCTGGGTGGTTCCGTTATATCCCGTGAATTCGCAGAACATGCGATAAAGCGGCACCGCCGCGAAGGACATGCCGACCATGCCGCCCACGAAGGCGAGGCAAAGGCCGACGACGAGGCCGTTGTTGCGCGGCGCGGGGCGCTGCGGCGCGGGCGTGACGGGCTCAGCCATGGAAGGCTCCCAGCTTGGCCCAGGTCATCACATAGAAGAGCACGACGAGGCCGGCGAGAACCAGACCCAGTGCGATGTTGCGGTTGCGGCGCGACTTCTTCTGCGCCTCGGTCATGTTGACGGTTTCCATCAGACAGTTCCTCCCGTCAGGGCAAACAGGCGGATCGCATGGTCGGCCATCAGGGCCGAAAAGATCGCGAACAGGTAAAGGATCGAATAGGCGAACATCTTCTTGGCCGGCACCATCTTTTCATCGCCGTCGGGCATGCGATACACCTTCACGGCATACCAGACGAAGAGAAGGCCGAGCACGGCGGCAAACAGGCCATAGCCAAGGCCCGCCGTGCCGCGAAGGCTCGGCAGGATGGAACAGAGGGCGGTCAGGACCGCGTAGATCACGATCTGGACCTTGGTCGGGCCTTCGCCGGCCACATTCGGCAGCATGGGCACGCCGACGGAACCGTAATCGCGCATCTTGAAGAGCGCGAGCGCCCAGAAATGCGCAGGCGTCCACAGGAAGATGATCATGAACAGGATGACGCTATCGATCGAGACCGTGCCGGTGACGGCAGCATAACCGATCATGGGCGGGAAGGCCCCGGCCGCACCGCCGATCACGATGTTCTGCGGGGTCCAGCGCTTCAGCCACATGGTGTAGACGACAGCGTAGAAGAAGATGGTGAAGGCGAGCAGGCCCGCCGACAGCCAGTTGACGGCAAGGCCGAGGATGCCCACCGAGAAGCAGGACAGTGCAATGCCGAAGGCGAGCGCTTCCTGGCCCGTGACCTTGCCGGCCGGAATCGGGCGGCGCGCCGTGCGGGTCATCACCGCATCGATATCGGCATCGTACCACATGTTGAGGGCACCGGAGGCGCCCGCACCGACGGCGATGCAGAGAATGGCGATGAAGGCCAGCATGGGATTGACCGCGCCCGGGGCCAGCACGAGGCCGGCAAAGGCGGTGAAGACCACGAGCGACATGACGCGGGGCTTCAACAGCTCAAAAAAGTCACGCGCACCGGCTTCCGACAGGCGCACCGCACCGTCGTTCAGACCTTCATCGTGATTTTCCAGAACCGTCATTACCTTACTCATCTCAAAACCGGGGCCCGGCCCCTTTCAGGGTTCCGGACGCCGCAGGGGCGGCGTCCGGAGAAAGTCGATCTTACTTGATCTTCGGGAGCTGTTCCCACTGGTGATACGGCGGTGGCGAGGACAGCTGCCATTCCAGCGTGGTTGCGCCTTCACCCCAGGGGTTGTTGCCGGCAACGCGCTTGGCCATGAAGGCTTCGACGATGCCGAAGAGGAAGATCAGGACGCCGACGCCCGAGATGTAGGAGCCGACGGAGGACACGTAGTTCCAGCCGGCAAAGGCATCCGGATAGTCGATGTAGCGGCGCGGCATGCCGGCGAGGCCGAGGAAGTGCTGCGGGAAGAACACGAGGTTCACGCCCACGAACATGACCCAGAAGTGCAGCTTGCCGATGAACTCGCTGGTCGTGTAGCCGAACATCTTCGGGAACCAGTAGTACCAGGCGGCAAAGATCGCGAACACGGCGCCGAGCGACAGGACGTAGTGGAAGTGGGCCACGACGTAATAGGTGTCATGCAGCGAACGGTCGAGGCCGGCATTGGCGAGCTGGACGCCCGTCACGCCACCGACGGTGAACAGGAAGATGAAGCCGATCGCCCAGACCATCGGGGTCTTGAAGGAGAGCGAGCCACCCCACATCGTGGCGATCCACGAGAAGATCTTCACGCCGGTGGGGACCGCGATGACCATGGTGGCGAACACGAAGTAGCGCTGCGCTTCGAGCGACAGGCCGACCGTGTACATGTGGTGCGCCCACACGATGAAGCCGACGGCGCCGATGGCGACCATGGCATAGGCCATGCCGAGGTAACCGAAGACCGGCTTGCGGGAGAAGGTGGAAATGATGTGGCTGATGATGCCGAAGCCGGGCAGGATCAGGATGTACACTTCCGGATGACCGAAGAACCAGAACAGGTGCTGGAACAGGATCGGATCGCCGCCGCCTTCGGGTGCGAAGAAGGTGGTGCCGAAGTTGCGGTCGGTGAGCAGCATGGTGATGCCGCCGGCGAGAACCGGGAGCGACAGCAGCAGCAGGAAGGCGGTGATCAGAACGGCCCAGGCGAAGAGCGGCATCTTGTGCAGCGTCATGCCGGGAGCGCGCATGTTCAGGATCGTGGTGATGAAGTTGATCGCGCCGAGGATCGAAGATGCGCCGGCGACGTGCAGCGCCAGGATCGCGAGATCCATTGCCGGTCCGGGCTGGCCGGTCGTGGCCAGCGGCGGATAGATCGTCCAGCCGCCACCCGTGCCATAGGCACCGGCCGGGCCTTCGACGAACATCGAGAGAACCAGCAGCAGGAAGGCGGGAACGATCAGCCAGAAGGAGATGTTGTTCATGCGCGGGAACGCCATGTCCGGCGCGCCGATCATGATCGGGATCATCCAGTTGGCGAAGCCGCCGATAAGGGCCGGCATCACCATGAAGAAGATCATGATGAGGGCGTGGGCGGTGGTGAACACATTATACATGTGCTTGCCGCCGTCGATGGCCGCATCGCCTTCGAAGCCGTAAACCATGGAAGCCAGACCGTGGAAGATCTGGATGCCCGGATCCTGCAGCTCCATGCGCATGACGATGGACAGGATGCCGCCGACGATGCCGGCCATGATCGCGAAGATCAGGTAGAGCGTTCCGATGTCCTTGTGGTTCGTCGAGAAGAACCAGCGTGCAAAGAAGCCCGGCATATGGGCGTGGTGGTCGTCATGCCCGTGCGCGTCGTGGGCGTGGTCGTGAGCGGATGGTCCAGCCATAGTTCCTCACTCCTCCTCAATTACTGTGCGTTGTTTTCGGCGACCTTGACCGTGGCGGGCCCGTCCGTGGCAGCCATCAGGTCCTTGTTCGCCTTCGCAAGATCGGAGCCGGCAGCAGCCAGCCAGGACTTGTACTTGTCTTCAGAGACGACGCGGATCGCGATCGGCATGAAGGCGTGGTCCTTGCCGCAGAGCTCGGAACACTGGCCGTAATAGAGGCCTTCCTTCTCCGCCAGGAACCATGTCTCGTTGAGACGGCCCGGGACGGCGTCGATCTTGACGCCGAAAGCCGGCATCGCGAAGGCATGGATGACGTCGGTCGGAGCCGCGGTCACCAGCATGCGGATGTTCTTGTTGACGGGAACGACCAGCTCGTTGTCGGCCGCGAGCAGACGCGGGTAACGGGCCAGATCGGTCTTGCCGGCGGCGCTGCGGTCGGCATCCTTCAGCATATAGCTGTCGAAGGAGACGGCGTTCTCGCCTTCATATTCGTAGTTCCACTGCCACTGGGTGGCGGTCGCCTTGATGGTCACATCCGGCTTCTCGGGCAGGATCAGCTCCTTGTTGAGAAGCTTGAAGGAGGGAACCGCCAGGAACATCAGCACGATGACCGGACCGAGCGTCCAGACGATCTCGATCAGCGTATTGTGGCTGGTCTTCGACGGAACCGGGTTCGCACCCGAGCGGAACTTGACCACAACCACGATCAGAAGCAGCAGTACGAAGAGGGTGATCGGAACGATAAACCACAGCGTATACTGTTCGAACCAGCGGATATCGGCCATGACGGGGCTTGCGGCCGCCTGCAGACCGGTCTGCCAGGGTTGGGGCTGATCGGCGTAGGCGCCGGAAGCAAAAAGCAGCGTGGCCAGCGAGGCCCATGCCGCAGAAGCCTTCTTAATCACAACGTATCTCCCTCATGCGTTTGATCTGCATCAAACCGAAACGCGGAATCCATGCTATCTCCCGCTTCAAATCACAGTTTGTTGCCCGCCGCAACCACCGTGAAGGTGCGCGCGTGCGGCATTTTTGCGCAAAATCAATTTTGCGAACGCTTTCAACAGCCTTGCACAAGCCAGCTTGCCTTAGCTCTGAAGCCGGGACGCCTTTTTGGCGCATCTTTTCCGCTGCCTGTCCTATTTTGGCCGCTTTGCCGCTCATAAGAACCGTATTGCAGACCGGAATGCTGCGCTTCGGCCGACGACAGGGGGCTCAAAGGCGCGAAATCAGGCCTGCAGCAGGGCGTCAGCCCTTTTCATTTGCCGCTCCGGAGCCCATCAATAGACCGGAGTGATTCGTGATATCAGAGGTTTTCATGGGCGTTTTTCACTTCGCCAGACCCGTTACCCGAGTGTGCCTCCTGGCCGGCTTTCTGGCAAGCGCGCTTGTTCCCGCCCGTGCGGCCGGGGAGACGACACCCGGCAGCCAGCAGCCGGCACAGATGGGAGCGGTGAAATCCACCCATGATTCCTGGTCGGTGGTTTGCGACAAGCCCGCCGGCGCCTCCGCCGAGCAATGCGTGCTGATGCAGAACGTGCTGTCCGAGGATCGCCCGGAGCTCGGCCTTTCCGTGGTCGTCTTGAAAACGGCGGACCGCAAGGCGCGCATTCTGCGCGTGCTCGCGCCGCTCGGCGTGCTGCTTTTGCCGCCGAAGGGGGGCCTTGGCCTCAATATCGACGGAAAGAACCTGGGGCACGCCTATTTCGCCCGCTGCTTTGCCGATGGGTGCTATGCGGAAGTGACGCTGGACGACGACCTCCTGAAGACGCTGCGCAGCGGCTCGGTCGCCACCTTCATCGTGCATGAAAGCCTCGAGCAGGACGGGATCGGCATTCCCGTCGACCTCAAGGGCTTCGCGCAAGGCTACGATGCGCTGCCCTGACGGTTGCCAGACCCTCCCTCCCCTCCCTATATCACAGGACGAATGAAGGGGCGGCCGCGCCTCTTTTCCCTTTGCCCAGAGGATAAGAAGCATGTCCAGCCATCCCGCCTCCCTGATCAGCCTGTTCGATGCCAGTGAGGACGATGTGGTGGCGACGCTCTCCGGCGCCCTGCAGAGCGCCGATGACGGCGAGCTCTATCTCGAGCAGAGCCAACTCGAATCGCTCACCTTCGACAACGGTCGCCTGAAGGGCGGCAATTTCTCCACCGACCAGGGTTTTGGCCTGCGTGCCGTGGCGGGCGAAGTGGTGGGCTATGCCCATTCCGGCGAGATGAGCCTTGCGGCGCTGAAGCGCGCGGCGGATGCGGCCGGTGCCGTGGCCTCCGGGCACAACGGCACCTATGCGGAGGCGCCGGCTCGCACCAACCGCAAGCTCTATGGCGAGGACAACCCCATCGGCGCGCCCTCCTTCGAGGCGAAGGCGAAGCTGCTCGGCGAGATCGATGCCTATCTGCGCGGCAAGGATCCGAAGGTGCGGCAGGTGACCGCGTCCATCGCCGCCAGCCATCAGGTGGTCGAGATCATCCGCGCCGACGGGCACCGGGTGATCGACGTGCGGCCCATGACCCGGCTCAACATTTCCGTGGTCGCCGGATCGGGAGACCGGCAGGAAAGCGGTTCCTTCGGCACGGGCGGACGGGTGGCTTTCGACACCTTCCTCGATCACGGCGGCTGGCAGAAGGGCGCCGACGAGGCGCTCCGCCAGGCGCTCGTCAATCTGGAAGCGGTAGAGGCCCCGGCGGGCACCATGGATGTGGTGCTCGGCAACGGCTGGCCCGGCGTGATGCTGCACGAGGCGGTGGGCCATGGGCTCGAAGGCGATTTCAACCGCAAGAAAACCTCCGCCTTCTCCGGCCTGCTCGGCGAAATGGTCGCCGCGCCGGGTGTGACCGTGGTCGATGACGGCACTATCGAGAACCGCCGCGGCTCCATCTCCGTCGATGACGAGGGCACGCCCTCCGCCTATAATGTGCTGATCGAGAACGGCCGTCTGGTCGGCTACATGCAGGACCGGCAGAATGCCCGCCTGATGGGCATGAAAGCCACCGGCAACGGCCGCCGGCAGGGCTATGCGCACCAGCCCATGCCGCGCATGACCAATACCTACATGCTTTCCGGCGACCGGACGCCGGAGGAAATCATCGCCTCCGTAAAACGGGGCATCTATGCGGTATCCTTCGGCGGCGGACAGGTGGACATCACGTCAGGCAAGTTCGTCTTCGGATGCACCGAGGCCTATCTGATCGAGGACGGCCGGATCGGCGCGCCGGTCAAGGGCGCCATGCTGATCGGCAACGGTCCCGATGCGATGAAGCGCGTCAGCATGATCGGCAATGACAGCAAGCTCGATACGGGCATCGGCAATTGCGGCAAGGCGGGCCAGTGGGTTCCGGTCGGCGTCGGCCAGCCGCATCTCAGGATGGACCAGATCACCGTGGGCGGCACGAAGGCCTGAAGCCGTCCGCCGGATCGGAGTGACAGCGGGTCTATCCCGCCTCCCCCACACCGGATCGCACGGCAGGCTGCCCCTCCGCTCCGGCGGCTTCCGTATCCGCGGAAAGGTCTTCCACCGCCTCCACGCGGATCGTCACGTGCCCGTCCAGTGCGTGGGCGAGTTCGCCCAGCGTCCGCATCGTCCAGTTCTTCGGCCCCGAAAGCGCCCGCGACACCCAGGCCGGATCGCGCTCCAGTTTCGCGGCGATGTCACGCTGGGTCATTCCCTCCGCACGGCGGCGAAGCCACAGCGCATAGATGGCGTAAAAGGCTTCGTACTGCATCCGCACGAAGCCTGTATCCGCCATTTCCCGATTGTTGAGTCCGAAGGGGTTATTGCGGTCCAGGATGATTTTCCCGGACGTAGTCACTGGCTCCTCGTCCCCGAAGCGGTGGGGTTCCTCCGAAAAGCCGGTTCCATTCCGATAGACAGTCATACATTGCCTCCGACCACGCGCTGTTCCGGTTCCTGCCACGGTTCCTTGCCCGACCCAGCCGGTTTCGATCGTGGGCGGCCATGGCCACGAAGACATCTGGCGCCGCAAACCGGCCGAAAACGCGAACTTGTGGCTGTGATCGCGTGATCCGGAACTCCCATATCTCCTCGGGTGGCGGCTCCAGCCGCGCCAGTTCCGCTTCCCCGTGCCCATGGCCAAGGCGCACCAAAATTGTGCCGCCGCTCGTCCAATGCTCGAACATCACGCGGATCAGAACGACTTGAGCAAAAAAATGAAGGCTCGAACGACGATCCTGCAGCTGTCGGTAAAAACCCGCTGTCAGGTAAAGCCTACGTTTGACCGGCCAGCCTACGGGCGGCAGGAAAGCCACCAATTCTCCTTTTGCCTCAAGAAGGGAAATATTGGCATAAATTGACATATAAGTCAACGTCCTTCGTTGTTTTCGCATTTTCTCACATTCAATTTCATTTGTGAGCGGATCGCAAGGAGGATAGACACACTGTCGAAGCCAAATGAACGACATGTCGAGCGCGCGCCGTGATGCCTGACCTCATCGACCTCCTGCCAGCCGGTCTCTCCCCGCACGCTCTCGGTTTCCTGCTGGTGGTGGCGCTCGTTGCCGGGCTGGCGAGGGGGTTCTCGGGATTCGGGGGTGCGCTGATCTTCATGCCGCTGGCCAGCATCGTGATCTCGCCGCAGCTGGCTTCGGCGACGCTGCTGATCGCCGACGGTTTTACGGCCTTGACGCTGATACCGAATGCGGCGGCGACGGCGCCGCGGCGCGATCCGCTGCTGCTGGCGGCGGGCGCCCTGTTCGGCGCGCCGATCGGCACGCTGGCGCTGGTACATGTGCCGGCGATAGAGCTGCGATGGGCGATATCGGTAACCGTCCTGACGCTGCTGGCGCTTCTCGCATCAGGCCTTCGCTACCGCGGCCAGTCGAAGGCGCCGCTCAGCATTGCCGTCGGCATGATCTCGGGCTTCTTTTCCGGGGCGGCGCAACTCGGCGGCCCGCCGGTCGTGGCCTATCTGATCGGGCGCGACATGCCGGGGCGGATGGTGCGCGCCAGCATCATCCTGTTCTTTGCGATGTCGACCTGCATTTCGGCGGCGAATTACGGGCTGAACGGCCTGTTGACGTTCAAGTCCCTGACCCTGGCGATCCTCGTCGCGCCGGTCTTTTCTCTCGGCCTCTACCTGGGCTCGCGGCTGTTCGGCGTGGCGAGCGAGGTGCTTTTCCGGCGTGTGTGCTTCGGGCTGATCGCGGCAGCCGCCATCGGCGGCCTGCCGTTGCTGGAGAACCTGTTCCGGTAATGGCCCCTCAAGCTCCGCTCAAGGATACATGCGGACCTTGTTCCAGGGGCTTTCCGGGGTGTCCCGGCGAAACTCCATCCGGTCATGAAGACGGAAGGGGCGATCATGCCAGAATTCGATCGAGGTGGGCTTCACGCGAAAGCCCGACCAGTGCGGCGGACGGGGGATCTCGCCGAACGGATATCGGGCGGTGACTTCCGCCACGGCTTTCTCAAGCGCAAAACGGCTTTCCAGCGGGCGGGACTGTTTCGACGCCCAGGCACCGAGCCGGCTGCCGCGCGGACGGCTGGCGAAATATTCGTCGGCTTCCCTGTCGGTCACCGTTTCAACCGGGCCGCGAATCCGCACCTGCCGCCGCAGGGACTTCCAGTGAAACACCATGGCCGCCTTCTGCTGGCCGAGGATCTCCCGGCCCTTCTGGCTCTCGAAATTGGTGTAGAAGACGAACCCGTCAATATCGAAGCCCTTGAGCAGGACCATGCGCACATTCGGCAGGCCGGTTTCGTCCACCGTGGCGAGCGCAAGCGCATTCGGATCGTTGATCTCCGAGGCTTCCGCTTCCTTCAGCCACTCGCCGAAAAGGGCGAAGGGCTCGTTCTCTTCGGTAAAGTCACGGGTTGTTAACTCGTTTCCAGCCATGATAGTTCAAATGCCTCGAATTTTGATAACAAAGTTATGAGGTCGGTTCCCGAACTTCTTAACCGGACAGGATGCACGGTGGAAGAGACATGCAGGCGAAATCTTGACGCAGGCGGAGCGCGCGGTTCCGCTTCGAGGCTTGTCCTGCTGGCAAGTGTCGTCGGTGTCGCCGTCGCGCTCACCGGTTGCGCCAGCGATGGGCTCGACCTGTTCGGGTCTGCCAAGCCGGACCGTTCGGTATCCACATCCGCCGTACAACCGTCCCGTTCGACCGATGCAGTCTCCGATGAAATGACGGTTACCAATGCGGTGACCTCCGCCGACATGGCGAAAATCGGCAGTAATCCCATTCCGTGGGCCAATGCTTCCACCGGAAGTGCTGGCGTGATCACCACGGTGCTCGACGAGAACCAGAACGGCATTCGATGCCGGCAGTTCCGCACGACCCGCCATTCCTACATGGGCATCGCCAAGTTTCTCGGCCGGACCTGCCTGGAGGGCAATGGCAGCTGGAAGCTGATGAGCTTCCAGGAAGAAGGCTGAACGCTTTCGGCGCTTAACCGCATCTTTACGCATTGACCGGGACGGAAGCGGGCGCCCAGCGCGCCTGCCCACTCTCAGCTTTCTTGATCCTGCACGCTTTTTGGCCGCGGGGATCCGGGTCGAGCGGTGGGAACAGGCCCTGTCTGGCCTTTGCCATTCCTTGATATTGTATGAACGCGCCTGACGTAACGTCTGGTTAGCAGATTTCTGTCATTCTTCGTCCTCGTGTTGCCCGGTACCTCTTCGGAGAGTGCAGGCAGATGATGTGTTTGAGTATTGCGTAATGCCCTGGCAGCGGCTGCCGTTGCTCCGGGGCGACAAATCATCGGTGTTCATCATGCGTGATCCCTATGCCGTGCTCGGCGTGAAGCGGGATGCGGATGCCAGCGAGATCAAATCCGCCTGGCGCGCTCTTGCGAAGAAAATCCACCCGGACCAGAACCGGACCGATCCCAATGCCGCAAAATCCTTTGCGGAAGCGGGAGCGGCCTATGAATTGCTGCGCGACCCGCAGAAGCGCAGCCGCTATGACATGCTCAGCCAATCCGGCAAGCAGGAAGCGACCATCCAGCAGCAGCGCGAGGCCGCACGCGAAGCGGCCGCCAAGCGCAAGGCGGCCGAGGAAAATGCGCGCCGCGTGATGGAAGAGCTGATGAAGGCGGAAGCGGAGAAAGCCCGCAAGGCCCAGGCGGAGGCCGCCGCGAAGGGGCAGGCCCAGCCTGCCCGTTCCGACGTCCCCGGCGCGGAAAGGCCGGCGGGCGAAGCCGCGGCAGCACCGCAGGGCGCCGCCGCCCAGGGACAGGCGCAGGCTGGCGCTTCGCAGGCCCAACCGGACGGAGCGCAGCCCAAGGCCTCCGGCGCGGAAAGCGCCGAGGATGTCATCAACCGGATCTTCGGCTCCCAGCCGAATTTTTCCGAGGGCCAGCCCTCGCGGGAGAGCGACGGCGAAACGCGCAGCGGCGCGCCGAGCGGAAGCGCCGAGGCCGGTGGCAGCAATCCGATCAAGCTGATCGGCGAGTTCATCCGCCGCCTCACGGGACGGGTGCCGCAGGAAAAGGCACCCGACCAGTTCGTGGAAGCGCGCATCACCATCGAGGACCTGCTCAAGGAAAACTTCGTGACCGTTCCGACCCAGGAAGGCCGCGACCTGAAATTCCGGCTGGAGGCCGGCCAGACCGACGGGCAGAGCGTCAGGCTGAAGGGCCAGGGTTTTCGTGTTCCCGGCATGCAGCGGGGCGATGCGGTGGTGACGCTGCGGGTCGAACCCACAGCGCTCTTCAGCGTCAGCGGCCACGATATCCGCACGACCCTGCCGATCCCGCTCGAGAATGCTGTTCTCGGCTGTACCGCGCAGGTGGAGACGCCCACCGGCCCGATCGACGTCACCGTGCCGGCCTGGACCGGTTCCGACCAGTCGATCCGGATTGCCGGGCAGGGACTGTTCAACGGACAGGGCGGGCGGGGCGATCTGGTGGTCGAAATCCGCATCATTCTCTGGGACAAGCCCGATGCCAAGGTCACCGACCTGATGCGATCGATGCGGGAAGGCCTCTACCTCTGATCCCGCTGGCAAGGTCACGATTTCAATCCCGGCGGGGCCCTCCTGCCGGGATTTTTCAATCGGGGCTTCGGGCGCAGCCTGTTGCCCGCGGCCGGCCCGCCCCGCGGGGCGCCGGGGCGAAGAGGGCAAAACTGCCCTAAATTTCATGGGATTGTAACAATACATAACACCAGTTGATAGGCCCCTGCCTTGAACGGGCGGACCCACTATGTCATAGGCACACACACTATTATATCAGGGAGCAAAACATGGCTCAGGCATCTGGCCTCATGGCAGGCAAGCGCGGCATCATCATGGGTGTCGCCAACAACCGTTCGATCGCATGGGGGATTGCCAAGGCTTGCGCGGATGCCGGCGCCGAAATCGCACTGACCTGGCAGGGCGATGCGCTGAAGAAGCGCGTGGAACCGCTGGCAGCCGAACTCAACGCCGTCATGGCCGGCCACTGCGACGTGACCGACCCCGCAACCATCGACGCCGTCTTCGCCGGACTCGAACAGAAGTGGGGCAAGATCGATTTCGTCGTGCACGCCATCGCCTTCTCCGACAAGGACGAGCTGACCGGCAAATATCTCGACACGACGCGCGACAACTTTGCTCGCACCATGGACATTTCCGTCTATTCCTTCACCGCCGTGGCCAAGGCTGCCGAGCGGATCATGAATGACGGCGGCTCGATGATCACGCTGACCTATTACGGCGCCGAGAAAGTCATGCCGCATTATAATGTCATGGGCGTTGCCAAGGCGGCTCTCGAAGCCTCGGTCCGCTATCTGGCGGTCGATCTCGGTGGTCGCGGCATTCGCGTCAATGCGGTTTCGGCCGGCCCGATCAAGACGCTTGCCGCCTCCGGCATCGGCGATTTCCGCTATATCCTCAAGTGGAACGAATATAATGCGCCGCTGAAGCGCACCGTTACCATCGAGGAAGTGGGCAAATCGGCCCTCTACCTGCTTTCCGACCTTTCCACCGCCGTGACCGGCGAAGTGCATCACGTGGACAGCGGCTACCACACCGTCGGCATGAAGGCCGTGGACGCCCCCGACATTTCGGTTGCCAAGGACTGACGACAGCCGTGGACAAGCCCGTGCAAATCTTCATGATCCGCCACGGGCAGACCGACTGGAATGCGGAACTGCGCATGCAGGGCCAGCAGGATATTCCCCTCAATGCGCTCGGTCGCCGACAGGCGACCGGCAATGGCGAGGCGCTGAAGGCGCTGATCGGGGCCGCCACGGAATTCGATTTCGTCGCCAGCCCCCTGTCGCGCACCCGCGAGACCATGGAACGCCTGCGGGCGGCCATGGGTCTCGATCCCCTCGCCTACCGGACGGACGAACGCCTCGTGGAGCTGAATTTCGGCGACTGGGAGGGGCACACGGTTTCCGATCTGGAGCGGCTCTGGCCCGAGCGGCTTGAGGCGCGCCATCGCAACAAATGGGATTTCATCCCTCCGGGACCGGATGCCGAAAGCTATGAAATCCTGTCCTGGCGGGTCGGCTCCTGGCTGAAATCGGTCGCACGGCCGACCGTCTGCGTCAGCCATGGCGGCGTGATGCGCAGCATCCTCAGGCTGGTTGGCGGCTTGACGGGCGATCAGGCCGCGGAGGCTTCCATTCATCAGGACCGCATTCTCGCCGTCGACGTCGCGCGCGCGGAAACCCTCTGGCTCGAACCGGTTCTTCCCGCAGGCTGAACGCACCCGCAGCCCTTCCATGGGACCAGGATCGGCCCGGCCGACCCCAATTTCTTGCCGAATTTCTCGTAGCGGATATGAGTTATCGCTCAATATTACATTAAGAGCCCTCCGCTAGTATCCGGTGCATACAGGGACATAGCGGCGGATGGCACGTGACGCTCTACAATCATCTGGTGCGCCTGGGGGGCGCGCTCGCCAAGAATACCCGCTCGACGGTGATTGCCGCCGCGGTGGTGGGCAGCGTCGTGACGATTCTTGGCTATCTCGTGGATTATCAGAACGCGACGTTCTACGAACGCGAGCTGCATACGCGCGTCGATGCACGCGCGCAGCTGATCAAGACCCGCGTGGAAGCGCAGATCCGTACCTATCTGTCCACCATCGGTAATTTTGCCGGCCAGCTCTCCCTGCGTCCCGATCAGGCGGACTTCATCATCGAAGCGCAATTGCGCCGCCTTTTGCTGGATGATCCCACGCTGCTGGCGGTCTCGGTGGCGCCCAATTTCAAGACGAAGCTGATTGCCCCCTGGGGAAGCACGGACATGGCCAAGGGCAGCGATCTGCGCAAGCTTTACGACTTTCCGTGGAACGACCATGACGACAGGTCCCGCCAGCCCCAGTTTCTCGGCCCCGTCGTGACCGACGGCATGCGCGGCGCCTTTGCGGTGGTCTATCCCGTCGTCCTCAACAGCCGGGAAGGCCCGATCGTCTGGGGCGCCGTTCATGCGCTGATCGACGAAAACAGCTTCTACCACAGAACCAACCTGACCCAGGCCGGTGTCGAAGGCCGGGATGTGGACAATGTGCACTTTTCGGTGCGCAATCTTTCCCGCGGCATGCTCGATGCGCCGATCTTTTTCGGGGATCCCGCCGTTGCGGGAGAAAGCCCGGTCAGCCAGCGGCTGATCTTCCCCGGCGGCTTGTGGGAGATCAATGCCGCCCCCTCCGAGGGCTGGAACAAGCGTCCGCAGAATCAGGTTTTCCTGCGCGTCCTGCTCCTGCTGTCCGGTGCGGTCATCCTGCTGCCGATCACCGCGTCCTTCCTGCTGCTCTCCGAGCGAAACCGGTTCATTGCCGTGCTGCAAAGCCGGGAAACGCAGTTGCGCTCCCTGTCGCAGCGGCTGGATCTGGCCCTGGAATCCTCCCATATCGGCGTGTGGGAGCTGACCGATGACGGGCGCTATCTCTATTTCGACGATTCCAGCGCCGGCTTGCACGGCTTCCACCCGACCGAGGCGACCCGGGCCCTGAGCGAGTGGCAATGCACCGTGCATCCGGAAGACCGGGGGCTGTGGAACGAACACTTCGCGCAGGCCATGAGCGGCGGCGGAGAACAGCGCATCCAGTTCCGCATCATTCATCCGGATGGCGATATCAGGCATGTGCGCTCGGCCAGCTCCCATATCGAGGAGGGTGGCCAATCCAGAACCGCGGGCATTTTCTGGGACGTGACCGACGATGTGGAGCGCAACACGACGCTGCGCGAAGCCAAGGAAAACACCGATATCAAGAATGCGGAGCTGGAGCTGGCGCTGGACGAACTGTCCATCCGCGAGCGGGAGCTCGAGGAACTGTCGCGCAAGCTCGACCTGGCGCTCGATTCCTACAATTGCGGCATCTGGGAAGCGTCCCTTCCCGATGGAACGGCGCTTTGGGACGACCGGATGGAACAGCTCTTCAACCGGAAATCCGTCGGCGGGATGGTGAGCGTGGGGCAGTGGAAATCCTGCCTGCTGGAGGAAGACCGGGACGCGTTTCAGGAGGCCTTCGCCTCGCTTTATCCTTTTGACGGGCGGGATTCCATCGTCTGCCGCGTACCGATCGAGGACGGTGGCGAGGACGTTCGTTACGTGCGGCTTGTCGGCCAGATCCACACGGACAAGGACGGCCACATGAATATTGTCGGCATGGCCTTCGACATCACCAAGGACGCCCTGATGACGGCCGCCATCAAGCAGGCCAAGGACGATGCGGATGCCATGAACGCCGAATTGCGGGCCGCCAAGGAACATATCGAGCATACGGCGCTGCACGATCCGCTGACGGGCATTGCCAACCGGCGCCAATTCGACGAGGCGCTCGACGCCTTGTCCCGGCGCAGCCACCAGGAGCGCATCCGTTTCGCCGTGCTGCATCTCGATCTCGACCGGTTCAAGCAGATCAACGACACGCTTGGGCATGCGGCGGGCGATGCCATGCTGATCCATGCTTCGGAAATCCTGAAGCGCGCGATCCATCCGGATGATCTGGTCGCACGCATCGGCGGCGACGAATTCGTGATCCTGATCGAGGAGAGGATTGGCGACCGGGAGCTTTCCGAACTCTCGCAAGCCATCATCGACGAGATGCGCCACCCGATCGAGATCGAAGGCTTCCCGTGCCGTTGCGGCGTTTCCATCGGCATCGCCACCGCCATCGGCCAGAGGATCGACGCGCGCAAGATGCTGATCAATGCGGACGTGGCCCTTTACCGCGCCAAGAACGAGGGGCGAAACTGCTTCCAGTTCTTCACCCAGGACCTGCATGCCGAAATCATCACCAGCAAGCGCACGGCCGACGAAATCCTCGCCGGACTGGAGCGCGGCGAATTCACGGCCTGGTACCAGCCCCAGTTCGACGCCCGCACTTTCCAGCTCGTCGGTGCGGAGGCACTGGTGCGCTGGAACCATCCGAGCCAGGGCGTGCTGACGCCCGACCGGTTCCTGGGGATTGCCGAGGAGCTGAACGTGGTGCACCTGCTGGACCGCATCGTGCTGGAAACGGCGCTGCGCGACAAGTATCGCCTCGCGGCCCGCAATATCCAGCTGCCGCGCCTCTCGGTCAATGTTTCGGCCAAGCGCCTGAAGGACACCTCGCTTCTCGAGACCCTGAAGACCCTGCCGATTCAACCCGGCGAGATTGCCTTCGAACTCGTCGAATCCATCTTCTTCGACGAGGGCGAAGACGTGGTTCAGGAAAACCTCGCCAAGATCAAGGATTTCGGCATCGAGATCGAGATCGACGATTTCGGCACGGGGCATACATCCATCGTCAGCCTGCTGCGCCTCAAGCCGAAACGCCTCAAGATCGACCGGCAGCTGGTGATGCCGCTGACCCATTCGCCGAAGGAACGGGCGCTGGTGCGCTCCATCATCGACATCGCCCGCTCGCTCGGCGTGGAAACCGTGGCCGAAGGGGTGGAGACCATCGAACATGCCGACCTGTTGCTGACGCTCGGCTGCGACATCCTGCAGGGCTATGCCTTCGCGCGTCCCCTCTCCTACGACCGTTTCGCGGAGGCCGTGCAACATGGCGCCTGGGCCTATACGGCCAAAGATCTTCGCCACAACGGAACGGGCGGCTGACAAGAAGCCTCTTGTCGCCCCTGCCCCCCATCCTCTAAGAGAGGCCGTCATCAATGGCGGGCCTCAGCTCTCGTTCGGGCGCGCATCGGCGAAACGGTTTTCCTCATGTCGCATAACAGCTTTGGCCATCTCTTCCGCGTGACCACCTGGGGCGAAAGCCACGGACCCGCCCTCGGCGCGGTCGTGGACGGCTGCCCGCCCGGGCTGCGCTTCACGCTGGCCGACATCCAGGACTACATGGACAAGCGCAAGCCCGGCCAGAACCGCTTCGTCACCCAGCGCCGCGAAGACGACATCGTCAAGGTTCTCTCCGGCGTCATGCCGCAGGAGGACGGCTCCT
This sequence comes from Gellertiella sp. DMC107, assembly GCF_056313605.1. Lineage (NCBI taxonomy): Bacteria > Pseudomonadati > Pseudomonadota > Alphaproteobacteria > Hyphomicrobiales > Rhizobiaceae > Gellertiella > Gellertiella sp. DMC107. The sequence goes on from NZ_JBQUZZ010000005.1 coordinate 358,303, forward strand.
TCATCGCGACCGGCGCGCCGATCTCGCTCCTGATCGAGAATACCGACCAGCGTTCCAAGGATTATGGCGAGATCGCCCGCCAGTACCGGCCGGGCCATGCCGACTATACCTATGACGTGAAATACGGCATCCGCGACTATCGCGGCGGCGGCCGCTCGTCGGCGCGCGAAACCGCGGCCCGCGTGGCGGCCGGTGCGCTCGCCCGCCTCGTCATTCCGGGCGTCACCATCCGCGGCGCGCTGATCCAGATCGGCACGCACCGGATCAACCGCGACAACTGGGACTGGGCAGAGGTGAACAACAACCCGTTCTTCGCCCCGGACAAGGCAATCGTGCCCGTCTGGGAGGACTATCTGGACGGCATCCGCAAGGCGGGCTCCTCCGTCGGCGCCGTCATCGAGGTGGTGGCCGAAGGCGTCCCCGCCGGCATCGGCGCGCCGCTCTACGGCAAGCTCGACCAGGATATTGCCGGCCTCCTCATGTCGATCAATGCGGTCAAGGGCGTGGAAATCGGCAATGGCTTCGGTGCGGCCGAAATCACCGGCGAGGAAAATGCCGACGAGATGCGGATCGGCCCCGACGGCAAGCCTGTGTTTCTCTCGAACCATGCGGGCGGCATTCTCGGCGGCATTTCCACCGGCATGCCGATCGTCGCGCGCTTCGCGATCAAGCCCACCTCCTCCATCCTGACCGAGCGTCGCTCGATCAATGCGGATGGCGAAGAGGTGAACGTGCGCACCAAGGGCCGCCACGACCCCTGCGTGGGCATCCGCGCCGTGCCCGTCGGCGAAGCCATGATGGCCTGCGCCATCGCCGACCACTACCTCCGCGACCGCGGCCAGACCGGCCGGCTGGATTGAGGGGGCGGATTGCGCATTTTCCGGATTTTTCCTATTATAAGGAAAGAAGGAGAATTCCATGATCCGCGTGACAGCTGCTGAACTGCAGAAACAATTCGGACGCTATCGGGATCTCGCCATTCGCGAGCCGGTTGCCGTAACCCACCATGGTCGGGAAAGCCTCGTCGTGCTTTCTGCGGAGGAATACCGGCGGCTGAAGGCCCTGGACGATGCACCGACTGCCCATTACGCTTGGGAACTGCCGGATGATGTCATCGAGGATTTGAAGAAGGCCAAGCCGCCGGAATTTACCAAGGCGTTCAATCACGAAGTCGATGAATGATGCTGCCGGAACCGCAGCCGGGACTGGTGTTTCGCTACGCTTATCTTTGGCGTGACGAGGCCAGAAGGGGAAAGGAAGAAGCCTCCAAGGACCGGCCCTGCGTGGTCGTTCTGTCGACAAGGCAAAAGCCGGGAAACCTGCGCCTGCTTGTTGCTCCGGTCACCCACAGCCCCCCGGGGCCCGATACGCGGGCTATCGAACTGCCCGTCAAGACCAAGCAACGTCTGGGACTCGATGATAGTCCCTCATGGATCATCACCACGGAGTTGAATTCCTTTTCGTGGGTCGGTCCGGATTTTCGCTTTATCGACACAGCCGGCAACAAGCGTGACTGGGCCTATGGCTATCTTCCCGAGGCGCTGACCAAGAAGCTCATCGAACAGATTGTCCTCAACCGGCAGGAAAACATGATCTCCATGGTGAGCCGAACCGAATAGATCACCCCCGCCACCCCTCCAGATAATTTACCCGTTCCACGCCGGTGAAGCGCGCGAGCCGGTTCAGTTCCGCATCAAGCTTTTCCAGCCGGCCGGCTGAGGGCTTTATGCCGGGTTCGAGCCAGAGGCGCTTCACATCCAGGGTGCCGCCCTTGCGTTCGGCCTTCATGTCGATGCGGCCGATGAGCCGGTCGCCCTCGATCAGCGGGAAGACGTAATAGCCGTATTCGCGCTTGGCCTCGGGCACGAAGATTTCGATCCGGTAGCGGAAACCGAAGAGGCGTTCGCAGCGGTTGCGATCCCTGATCAGCGGATCGAAGGGCGAGAGCACCCGCACCCGTGCGGGCGGTTCCACGCAGGTGTCGATCGCGGCCACGAAACCGGGCAAGGCATGGGAAAGGCGGCTCTTGCCATCCACGGTGCCCACCTCCACCTCCTCCAGCCGGTCGCGGTTTTCCGCCACCCAGACCTTCGCCTCCTCCGGCGAAACAATATCGTAGAAGGCGGCAATCTCGCCCGATGTGGCAAAGCCCAGCCGTTCGAGCGCGCTTTTGCAGGCCCAATCGATGAACTCTGCCTCACTGACCTCCGCTTCATGATGGGCGGCGGGGATGACGCGCTCGGTCAGGTCATAGACCTTCTGGAAGCCTTCGCGCCCGGCAATGGCAAGCTTGCCCGTGTGCCACAGGAATTCCAGCGCGGTCTTGGAAGGATGCCAATCCCACCAGCCGGTGGATTTCTGCGGCGTCTCCTTCATCTCGCGGGCCATGACCGGGCCGTTGTCGCGGATCCGGGCGAGCACGTCTTCCGTGACTCCGTGAAAACCGTCGCCCTGCCATCGGGTCCAGCGTTCGCGCATGACGGGTTCGCGGCGGCGGAAGCGGTGTTTCCAGTAGGGAAAGAAGGCGGAGGGTATGACGGACGCATCATGGGTCCAGTGCTCGAACAGCGACCGCTCCGTTTCGAGCAGGTGGGCGAGATCCTCCCGCCGATAGGTCTGGTTGCGGGAAAACAGGATCTGGTGATGGGCGCGTTCGACCGTCTGGACGCTGTCCACCTGCACGAAGCCGAGGCCGTGGATGAGATCGAGCAGCCCCTGTCGCCCGAGCGCCCGGCCGGGCGGTGCGGAAAGGCCCTGTGCCTGGAGAAACAGGCGGCGGGCAAGGGTATTGGAAATCGCAGTGGCCATGGAATCAATCCGAACATTCAGGGAACAAATTTCATAACACGGGTTTTTGCCGCGGCTGTCCACCCGGAAAAACCGCGAGGGAGGCCCTTTTGCTGGACGTTTGCGCCCGCCCTCCCTATCTCTGGGGCCAAGAGCCAGGAGCCCGCATGACCACCCATTATTACGAGAACCCGGTATTTCTTCGCCACCTCACCCCGCCCGGTCACCCCGAACGGGCCGACCGGCTGCGTTCGCTGAATATCGCGCTGGAGCACGAGAATTTCCGGGACCTCACCCGGGTGCAGGCGCCCGTGGGCAATGAGGATGCGGTGCTGCTGGCCCATCCGGAAAGCCATCTCTTCTCCGTCATGCGCGCCATGCCCGAGGAGGGCATGAGCCAGCTGGAGGCCGATACCTATGCGGGGCCGGAAAGCCTCACCTCCGCCCTGACGGCCATCGGCGGGGCGCTTGCCGCCGTCGACGACGTGTTTGCCGGGCGGGCCGACAATGCCTTCGTGGCCGGGCGGCCGCCGGGCCATCACGCGGAGCGGACCAAGGCCATGGGCTTCTGCTTCTTCAACACGGTGGCGATTGCCGCCCGCCATGCGCAGAAGGCGCACGGGGCGGAGCGGGTCGCCATCGTCGACTGGGACGTGCATCACGGCAACGGCACGCAGGATATTTTCTGGGACGACCCTTCCGTGCTCTTTGCCTCCACCCACCAGATGCCGCTTTACCCCGGCACCGGGGCGAAGACGGAGACGGGCGCGGCGGGCACCATCGTCAATGCGCCGCTCAACCCGCATGACGGCAGCGACCATTTCCGCGCCGCCTTCAAGGAGCGCGTGCTGCCGGCGGTGGAGGCCTTTGCGCCGGACCTCATCCTGATTTCGGCGGGCTTCGATGCCCATTACCGGGACCCGCTCGGCCAGATCAACCTCGTCGGCGAGGATTTCGACTGGGCGACGGGCAAGCTTCTCGATCTCGCCGGGAAAAGCGCGAAGGGCCGGGTCGTCAGCCTGCTGGAAGGCGGCTATGATCTCGAGGGTCTCGCCGAGTCGGCGGGGCTGCACATCCTGCGTCTGATGAAGGGTTGAGAAGAGTATCATGAGCAGCGACGCCACCCAGGCCGATGTTTCCGGCCACTCCTTCGAAAAGGCCGTCCAGGAGCTTGAAACCATCGTGCAGCGGCTGGAACGCGGCGATGTGGCGCTTGAGGAATCCATCGCCATCTACGAGCGTGGCGAGGCGCTGAAGAAGCATTGCGAAACCCTGCTTTCCGCTGCCGAAGGCCGGATCGAGAAAATCCGACTCGACCGCGCCGGCAAGCCGCAGGGCACGGAGCCGCTGGACGGCTGAATCGCGCGCCAAGGGGCCGGATCGGCGACACTGCGTTCGCTGGCACCCGGCTTTTTGCCCGCCGGACATCCGGGCCATGATGGGCCGTCAACCACGTTGAGGAGGGCGCCGCCCATGAGCTTCTTTCCCGGAACCGATCCCGAAGCGGGCGATGCGGCTGCGGCCGACCTCATCGAACAGCTGATCATTCCCCGCACCAGCGATATCGGCGGCTTCGAGGTGCGCCGGGCGCTGCCGACGGCAAAGCGCCGCCTCGTCGGCCCCTTCATCTTCTTCGACCGCATGGGTCCGGCGCGGTTGCAGGCGGGTGCCGCACTCGACGTGCGCCCGCATCCGCATATCGGGCTTTCCACCGTCACCTATCTGTTCGATGGCGACATCAAGCATCGCGACAGTCTCGGCACGGAACTGGTGATCCGCCCGGGCGATGTGAACCTGATGACGGCCGGCCGGGGCATCGTCCATTCGGAGCGCACGCCGGAAAATCTGCGCGGCGGGCCGCTTTCGCTCTCCGGGCTGCAGACCTGGCTGGCACTTCCTTCCGACCGGGAGGAGATCGACCCCGCCTTTCACCATACAGGCGCGGTGGAGCTGCCGTCCTTCGACGAGGCCGGCGCATCGGGCCGGGTGGTGATCGGCGATTTCCTGGGGCTCAAGGCACCGGTGCCGACCTTCTCCGGCACGCTCTACGTGGATCTGCGGCTGGAACCCGGCACCCGCTTCCCCTTCCCGGCGGGCGAGGAAGAACGGGCCGCCTATATGCTCTCCGGCAGCGTGACGATTGCGGGCGACACCTTCACGGAAAACCAGCTCCTCGTCTTCCGTCCGGGCGACCCGATCACCCTTGCCGCCGGGCCGGAAGGCTGCCACCTCATGCTCTTCGGCGGCGATGCCATGGAAGGCAAGCGCTATATCTGGTGGAACTTCGTCTCCTCCAGCCAGGAGCGCATCGAACAGGCCAAGCACGAATGGAAAACCGGCCGCTTCGACATCGTGCCCGGTGACGAGGAAGAGTTCATTCCGTTGCCGCAGTGAAGATCGGGAGACGCCCGGCCTCGCGAAGACTATAGTCAGCCCCTTCAACTTCCGGATCATTCCCGTGTCTAAATCCCTGGGCAGTGCGCAACATCGAGCGTTGATCTCGCTGCTTATCGAGCAGCGAGAGAAAGCCGGGCTGACACAGGCCGCGCTCGCCGAGAAGCTCGGGGAATACCAGTCCTTCGTGGCGCGACTGGAAAGCGGGCAGCGTCGGGTGGATGTGGTGGAATTCCTGCAGCTCGCCGAGATCCTCGGGTTCGATCCGGGGGATTGCCTCGCACAGATCGGCAGGATCGACCGCGACTGAATCAAATTGAAACATATCCGAATTTACTAACTTGTCTTCATCAACAGAGGGCGTATGATGTTCCCGGCCAGCAATGCGGAGATTTTTCATGGCATATCAGGATGAAAGCCAGATCGTGCTGCGGCTTCCGGCTGACGTGTTGAAGCAGATCGACAGGATCGCGGACTATACGAAGCGCGACAGGTCCACTGTCGTGCTCCAGGTCTTGCAGTCCTACCTGTCAGCGGAGGGTGCCGATTTGCTCGACGAGGCAGAGGGCATTGACGAACTCGATCGCGGAGAAGGCATCGCCCTTGACACGGTTCTCGCCGAAGCCCGGCGCATCGTAGCGGCGGCCGGGAAAAAGCGCGCCTCCTGACCATGCCTCAGGTCCGGCTGTCGCCGCGCGCAACACGGTTTTTCCATCGGCATATTGCAGAGATTGCACAGCATAACCCGCCAGCAGCAGAAAAGCTGATCCGCCGGCTGGCCGAGTTGCAGACATTGCTCGGCATTTTTCCCAACATGACCGAGCGCGGTCTTCGGCAAGGCACGCGGAAGATTTCCATGCCGCCCTTTATCCTGATCGCGCGGCGCGTGGGCGAGTATATCGAAATCGCGTCCATTCGGCACGCACGCCAAGGCGATGCGCTCGCTCCCCGCGAAATGGGCGACCCGGATGTTCCCTAACCTATGCCCGCACACCCACCGGAATGATCTCGGGCATATCGGGCGTGTAGGCCTCTCCGGACCAGTCGCCCATCCATTGTTCCGCCTTGAGGCCGGCTTCCTTGAGCAGGGCTTCGATTTCGGCCTTGTCGGGGAAGGCGATGCGGGAGGCGGCCTTGAGGTGCTTCGTGCCGATGAGGTTCTGGTAATGGGTCTCGTAGGTGACGATGCCGGTTGCGGCGTCCTGCGCTGCCTCGTTCCAGGCGAGGAAGGTGCCGAGTTCGGGATGATCGATCACCCGCTCGCTTTCCTCGCGGTTCCATTCCAGCCACTCCTCGGCCTTCGGATTGCGGCTGTCGAAGATGAAACGGCCCTTGTCGGAGAGATGGGCGGCGATCGTCTTCAGAAGCGCCAGCCGGTCTTCGCGCGTCAGGAAGCACTGGAAGGCGTGGCCGGTGAGCGTGATCAGGTCGAAGCGCTCGTCGAGGCGGAGGGTGCGGGCATCGCCCTCGATGAAGGCCACCCCCTCCCCGCCCGGACGGGTACGTGCAATGGCGAGCATGGCCGCGGCCGGATCGACGCCGACGACGCGGCGGTCGCCGAGATCGGCAATCGCCACGGCCAGCATGCCGGTGCCGCAACCGAGGTCCAGCACGGAGCCCGCCTTTTCCGCCATCAGGAAGCAGGTTTCCGAATCGTGCGCCCATTCGTTTTCCACATCGTAGAAGCTGGCGAGCGCGGGATCGGTGTAGAGCGGATCGTCTTGCATGGTCATTTTCCTCGGGTCAGGCGGGGAGAGGTAACGCAGGCGGCGGCCGCTTCCTACCCCATGCGGCAAATTTCCCGGCCAAATCGAAGAAAAAGGCGCTGTTTGGCAGACCGGCCCTTTGTTTTTACGCTATAGTCGGTGAAGGTTCTTGAATTCGCCCGCTTTTGCCGCGACCTAAATTGCAGTAAAGCCGGGCGCGAATGCTTGCATGATTGGCGTGCCGCCCGCGCGCCAGACCAAGAATGAGGCCAAAGCCCGTGACCACACGCCCCGAAACGCCGCTGCTCGACAAGGTGAATGTCCCGTCCGATCTCAAGGGGATCGAGGACCGGGACCTGCCGCAGCTCGCGCGCGAATTGCGCGACGAGATGATCAGCGCTGTTTCCGTGACCGGCGGGCATCTCGGCGCGGGCCTCGGCGTGGTGGAACTGACGATTGCCATCCACAAGGTGTTCAACACGCCTGACGACCGGCTGATCTTCGATGTCGGCCACCAGTGCTATCCGCACAAGATCCTCACCGGCCGGCGCGAGCGCATCCGCACGCTCCGGCAGGAGGGCGGCCTTTCCGGCTTCACCCGCCGGGCAGAGAGCGAATACGACCCCTTCGGTGCGGCCCATTCCTCCACCTCCATTTCCGCCGGGCTCGGCATGGCCGTTGCCGCCGATCTCGACGGGCGCGACCGCAAGGTGATTGCCGTCATCGGCGATGGCGCCATGTCGGCCGGCATGGCCTATGAGGCGCTGAACAATGCAGGCGCGCTCGATGCGCGTCTGATCGTCATTCTCAACGACAACGACATGTCGATTGCGCCGCCGACGGGAGCGATGAGCGCCTATCTGGCGCGCCTGGCCTCCGGCCGCACCTATATGGGCATGCGTGATCTCGGCAAGAAGCTGACCGCCTATCTCGGCAAGACGGTGGACCGGGCCATCACCCGTGCCGTGGAACATGCGCGCGGCTATGTTACCGGCGGCACCATGTTCGAGGAAATGGGCTTCTACCATATCGGCCCCATTGACGGGCATTCCTTCGAGCACCTGCTGCCGGTCTTGCGCAATGTGCGTGACAACCAGCGCGGCCCGGTGCTGATCCACGTCGTTACCCAGAAGGGCAAGGGCTATCCGCCGGCGGAAGCGGCGGCGGACAAGTATCACGGCGTCAACAAGTTCGACGTCATTACCGGCGCGCAGGCGAAGGCAAAGCCCAATGCGCCGGCCTATACATCCGTCTTTGCCGATGCGCTCGTGGAAGAGGCACGGCACGACGAGAAGATCGTCGGCATCACCGCCGCCATGCCATCCGGTACAGGGCTCGACAAGCTGGCGGAGTTTTTCCCGAAGCGCTGCTTCGACGTGGGCATTGCCGAACAGCATGCGGTGACCTTTGCGGCCGGTCTCGCGGCGGAAGGCTACAAGCCCTTCTGCGCGCTCTATTCCACCTTCCTGCAGCGCGGCTATGACCAGGTGGTGCATGACGTGGCGATCCAGGGTCTGCCCGTGCGCTTTCCCATCGACCGCGCCGGTTTCGTCGGCGCCGACGGGCCAACCCATGCGGGCTCCTTCGATACCGGTTTCCTCTCTGCCCTCCCCGGCTTCGTGGTGATGGCGGCCGCCGACGAGGCGGAGCTGAAGCATATGGTGCGCACCGCAGCCGCCTATGATCAGGGGCCGATTTCCTTCCGCTACCCGCGCGGCGAAGGCGTGGGCGTGGAATTGCCCGTGCGCGGCGAAATTCTCGAGATCGGCAAGGGCCGGGTGCTCAAGCAGGGCACGAAAGTGGCGCTCCTCTCCTTCGGCACCCGCCTTCAGGACTGTCTGAATGCGGCGGAAGAGCTGGATGCCGCCGGTCTTTCCACCACCGTTGCCGATGCGCGCTTTGCCAAGCCGCTCGATACGGCCCTCATCCGCGATCTCGTCAAGAACCACGAGGTGCTTGTCACCATCGAGGAAGGGGCCGCCGGCGGATTTGCCGCGCAGGTGCTCCAGTATCTCGCAACCGAGGGCCTGCTCGATCAGGGCCTGAAGATCCGGCCGCTGGTGCTGCCCGACAGCTGGATGGAACAGGCCAAGCCCGAAGCCATGTACGAGAAGGCCGGCCTCGACCGCGCCGGCATCGTGCGCACGGTCTTTGAGGCGCTCGGACAGTCTTCGCTGAAGGCGCGCGTTTCCGGGCCGGTTGCCTGACCGGCACGCCACAATTTCCGAATGTTCATCTATTCGGATTTATTGATTGACTCCTGTCGCTTGCCTGCTAGGTTCTGAGGACGGCAGGGTTGGATGCATCGCTGCCATGATACATCAAGCATTTCTCCATGTCTGCCGTAACGGCCGGGAGACCCGGCAATAACCAGAACCCCGGTTGAAAGGCCGTGGCGACGGTTCTTGCTCGGTTTTTCCAAGTCCCGGCTTTTGCGGCGTTCCCATACCTCTGCCACAACGCACCCGATGGACGGGGGGACGGGACGCCGCACTTTTTGTCGCCACCGGCGGGGCAATCCCTTCATCCCGGAGCATGTCCGGGAAAACCGCAAAGCCGGTTTCCCGTCCGTAAATGGGCCAAGACAGAGCGTTAGGGCTGTCCGGCAAAACGATGCTTGCCGGACGCGCTCCCGAGACGCCTTGGATGATCGTCCTCCCGCTCGGAATCGCGCCTTCGGGAGAGGCGTGAAAAACGCTCGCAGAAGACAGCGATCTCAATGCGCCCAGCGCATGCTCACCCGACGGGATCAGGCGCCGGATGGTGATCCTGCCCTTCGCCGCGCGGACGGCAAAGGGCGGATGTCGTCCGGGCTTCAGGTCAGGGCTGCCGCGATGTCTTCCATGGCGCGAATGGTGCCGTGGATGTCTTCCAGCGTGGTGCGCGGATTGATGGTGCACATGCGCAGCACCAGCTTGCCGGACAGGACCGTCGGGGACAGCATGGCGTAGCCGCTCATGATCAGATCCGAGGATATGCGCGCATTGAGCGCGTCCAGCTCCTTCTCCTCCATTCCCGCAACCCGGTAGCGGAAGGTGACGATGCCGAGGCAGGCGGGGGTCACGATCTCCCAGGCGGCGTTTTCTCGCAGGCGGGCTTCGGTCTTTTCCGCCATCGCGATCCCGTTCTCGATGGCCTCGCGGAAAGCCGGAACGCCGAAGGCCTTCAGCGACATCCAGAGCTTCAGCGCCCGGAAGCCGCGGGTCAGCTGCACCCCGTAATCGGAGAAGTTCGGCTGTTCGGCGCTTTCCTCCATGATTTTCAGATATTCCGCCGAAACCCGGAACGTGTCCTTCAGATAGGCCTGGTTGCGCACCAGCGCGCAGCCCATTTCGTAGGGCTGGAACATCCACTTGTGCGGATCGATGGACAGGGAATCGGCCCGGTTCATGCCATCCAGCGCCTGCCGCCCGGTGGGCGACAGGGCCGCGCTGCCGCCATAAGCGCCATCCACATGCATCCACAGGCCTTCCGCCGCACAGAAATCGGCAATTTCGTTCAACGGATCGATGGCGCCGGCATTGGTGGTGCCGGCATTGGCCACCACACAGAAGGGTACCAGGCCCTGCTGCCGGTCGGCGGCGATCTTCTGGCGGAGGGTCTCCATGGGCAGGCGGAAATGGGCGTCGGAGGCGATCTTCCGCAGCTGATACTGCTGGAAGCCGAGGATCTTCAGACCTTTCGCCACGGAGGAATGGGTCTGATCGGAGAAATAGACCGTGGCATTGAGGGGGTTGTTGGCAAGCATTTCATGCCGGGCCACCGCAAGGCAGGTCATGTTGGCCATGGACCCACCCGACACGAAAAGACCACCGGCCGTTTCCGGGAATTCGAACAACTGACGCAGCCATTCGATGACCGTGATCTCGATCTGCGCCGAACCGGACGGGCCGATCCAGGCGCCGCAGAAGATATTGTAAGCGGAGGCCAGCGCATCCGCCATCGCGCCGATGAAGTTGGAAGGTCCCGGGACGAAGGCAAAATTGCGCGGATGGTCCTGATGGGTCATCTGGTCGAGCACGAAGCTGCGCACCTGATCGAGCAACTGGTCGACCGGCACCGCCTCCATCGGCAACGCCTCCGCAAGGCCCGCCTTCAGGGATGGCAGCGTGGAGGGCGTGGTCACGGGCCGCTCCTTGAGGCCGGTGAAGTGATCGATAATCATGCCGCCGACCTTTTCCATGATGCGGCGCATTTCGGCTTCGCTGAACGACAGCGTGGCAGGCCCGGCGAGCGGACCTTCATTCAGAGTGGACATGGTCATTCCTCCCGGCCCTTTCGCACAAGCGGGAAAGGGCGATATTGCGAAAGCCGCAGAGTGGCCACCGCCCGGAGGGAAAGGCAAGATGCACGACGAAATTTTGTTTCACATGTTAACAATATTTGGGTAGTCGACGTCACCTGTCCGGGGCAAACGGCAAGGCCGGCTGGATCGTTATGATCCAACCGGCCTTGCTTCGAAACAGCCGTCCGGCCTTGCTTACGGGGACAAGGCCGGACCAGGGGTACAGCAGGGGTTATATAGGGGGCAGCCCTGCTGTGGCTGGCGCGGCGCTCAGAGCAGGAAATCGCTCGATGAGAGCGCGGCATGCGCTTTGATAAGGACGCTGAAGTCGGCGTTTCCGTCGCCATTCACATCGCCGTAGACGTAAAGGTCGGTTCCCGACTTTACATAGCGAAGTTCACCGGCGGTCTTGGTGAAATTGCTTGTCCCGATGAAGTGGAAGGCATTGTCGCCGGTCAGCACGGTGCTGGCATCAATTCCCCTGAGGTCGATCTTGTCGCCAGCGGTGAAGTCGTAGATCGTATCGCGGCCCGTGCTGGCCACGGTGGAGTCGGACAGGGCGCGGAATATGAAATAATCGTTTCCGGTACCGCCAAACAGGGCATCCGCGCCGACGCCGCCGACCAGCACGTCATTGCCGGCCATGCCGGACAGAACGTCGCTGCCCGCATTGCCGTACAACGCATTGTTGGCGGCATTGCCGGTCAGCCGGTTGGCGAGTTCGTTGCCGAAGCCGGACGTGGCAGCCGTGCCGGCCAGCACGAGATTTTCCACATTTGCGGAGAGCGTGTAGGATACGGTGGAATAGACGGTATCCGTTCCCTGCCCTGCGGTTTCGATGACCCGGTCGCCCACATTGTCGACATAGTAAACATCGTTGCCCAGCCCGCCATACAGGCTATCGGCGCCGATCCCGCCATCCAGCGTATCATTGCCCGCCAGACCGGAGATGATGTCGTTTCCAGCGGCACCGCGCAGCACGTTGTTTGCGGCATTGCCATTCATGACATTGTTCAGTTCGTTGCCGGTGCCGTTGATCGCTGCCGTGCCGGACAGCACGAGATTTTCCAGGTTGGCACCGAGAGCGTAGGAAATGCTGGAATAGACCGTATCCGTTCCCTGTCCGGCATATTCGACGACCCGGTCACCGGTGCTGTCCACACCGTAAGAATCGTTGCCGAGGCCGCCATACATGGAATCGCTGCCGACGCCACCGTCGAGGGTATCGTTGCCGGCAAGGCCCGACAGCACGTCGTTGCCGGAGAGGCCCCGCAGCACGTTGTTGCTGTTGTTGCCCATCATGACGTTGTTCAGCTCGTTGCCGATGCCCGTGGTCGCGCCGATACCGGCGAGCGTGAGATTGTCGGCATAGGCGGCCAGCGTGTAGCTGATGGTCGAATAGACGGTATCGATGCCCTGACCGGCATATTCCACAACCCGGTCACCCGTGTTGTCGACGTAATAGATGTCGTTGCCGAGGCCGCCGATCAGCATATCCGCACCGAGGCCGCCATCCAGCGTGTCATTTCCGGCATAGGTGGTGATTGTATCGGCTCCGCCGCCGCCGTCCACCGCATCGGTGCCGGCATAACCGCGATAGGTGTCGTCACCGTAGTCGAGGTTGATGATCGGGCCGGTATCGATGAGCGTGGTCAGGCCGGTGAAGTCGAAGACATCGGCGAGCGATGTGCCTTTCAGCGAGAAACCCGCCCGGTCCAGACGCTCCACGCCAGCGGCAGCGTCCAGGATCAGGCGGTAACGGACAGTCGTCCCTTCCAGGCGAACGGTATCGATGCCCGCGCCACCCAGGAACGTATCGGAATCATTGTCGTCGATCAGGAAGGTGTCATTCCCGGCGCCACCGTCGAAATAGTCGGAATTGTTGCCTCCGGAAAACACGTCGTCGCCGGCGCCGCCATAGAACTTGTCCGAACCGTTGCCGCCGCGCACATAGTCAGCGCCCGCATAACCGATGAACGTGTCGTTGTTGTCGCCGAGGTCGATATACTTGCCGGCATAGCTGAAGGAGGTCAGGCCGGAGAGGTCGAACTTGTCGGCATAGCCGGTGCCGTTCAACAGGAAGCCGTTCAAATTGATGGATTCCACGCTGACCGGTGCCGTGAGCGTGAGATACTGGACATTGATGTTTGCGCCGAGCTTCAGCGTATCGAAGCCGGTGCCGCCATCATAGGTATCGTACTTGTTGTCCGTTATGACAAAAGTGTCGTTGCCGGCGCCACCATAAAACTTGTCATTGCCTTCGCCGCCATAGAGGGTGTCGTTGCCGTCCCCGCCATACATGGAATCAGCGCCGTCGTCGCCGAGGATCGTGTCGTCACCGCCGCCGCCATAGATGATGTCGTTGCCGGCGCCACCGCGCAGATAGTCATTGCCGAACTCGTTTTCGGGAAATGTGTCTTTGGCATAGCCATAGATGATATCGGAGCTCGATGTTCCTGTGAGGCTGTCGTTGCCGGCAGAGCCGTAAAGGGTTGACATGGTTCAAGGTCTCCTGAATGCGTTACAATATTGTCAGCCCCCAGGATGTCGGGATCTGACAGGTGCGCAGGTTTTCCCTCAGGCGTGCGGCGGGGCAAGCAAGTTCAGGCGAACAGCTGTGTGGAGGCTGCGGCTGAACAGGCTTTTCGACCAACGACAAAAAACTGCCGACGAAGGTGTCTCGACAGCGCGGCAAAGGCGCGCGATGATCGGTTCCATGAATAGTCCAATGGCCCGCCCGACCGCCTTTTCGGAGGTATCTGCTTCGCCCGATCCCGTCCCGATTCTCAGCCGGGAGGTTCTGGGGCTTGCAGCCTCCTTCGCAGTCGTTCTGTTTCTGGTGGCGAGCCTCGTCTGGTGGATTGCCGGGGTCGATCCCGTACAGTCGGCCACCGGCAAGCTGGTCGGCATTGCCGGCGATACCGTGCTCGCCGCGCTGATCACGCTGGTTCTGTGGAAGCTCCGCGCCAGGCCGCTGGGGGTGAAAGCCCTGGTGGCCTGCGTGCTGGCGCTGGCCGCCTCCCCCGTATCGGCCTTCGTCGACTGGTGCATCAGCAGCTATTATTTCTGGCCGAAACCGGTGCCGATCGATCCGACCTATATCGCGCAGGTGGTGATCTTCAGCACGTCGGAGCTGTTCGGCTGGTCATGCCTCTATCTGGCGCTCCAGTACAGCAGCGAAGTGCGGGCGACGGAGCGGCGGCTTGCGGCGCTTCGCGAAGAGGCGCTGTCGGCGCAGATGCGGGCCCTGCATTACCAGATCAATCCGCATTTCCTGTTCAACACGCTGAATTCCATCGCAGGCCTGGTGGAGGAAGGGGCAAACGGCCCTGCCCGCGAGATGGTGCTGAGGTTGGCGAGCTTTCTGCGCCGGACCGTTTCGCTCGACCCCATGACGGAAACGTCGCTGGCCGAGGAGGTGAAGTTGCAGCTCGATTATCTCGGGATCGAGGAAGCCCGCTTTTCCGACCGGATGACGGTGACCGTTGCGCTGGATGACAGCGCCCGGCATGCCCGCGTGCCGGCGCTCCTTCTTCAGCCGCTCGTGGAAAACGCCATCAAGCACGGGGTGGCGCGCACGCCCGGCCCCGCCGGCATAGCCATCGGCGCGACGGCGCTCGAGGGCGGACGGTTGCGGATGTGGGTGGAGAATTCGGTGCCGCCGGGCGACCTATCCCCACCCGACGGCCTGGGCATCGGCCTTGCCAATGTCAAAAGCCGGCTCATGGCGCGCCACGGCAGCGCCGCCGAATGCATCATCGTCCCGACCGAACCGGGACGCATCCGTATCGAAATCACGATGCCCCTGATCCCATGAACATGCTGCTCCCGCTTACCATCCTGGTGATTGACGACGAACAGATTGCCCGGCGCCGTCTCATCCGCATCCTGCGCGCCATCGAGGGCGTGGAGGTGATCGGAGAGGCCGCGGATGTGCCCTCGGCGGTAGAGGCAGCTCTGCAGCTCAGGCCCGATCTCCTGCTGCTCGACGTACAGATGCCCGGTGGCGACGGCTTCGACGTCATCGAGAAGCTCGGCACACAATCGCCGCCGGTCATCTTCGTGACCGCTTTTGATCATCATGCGCTGCGGGCCTTCGACATCGAGGCGGTGGATTATGTGACCAAGCCGGTGGATCCGGTGCGCCTGTCCATGGCGGTTCGCCGCGCGCGCGAAGCCATCGAGCAGCGCAGCCGGGAGGAGCAGATCGGCGACCTTCTGGCGACCGTCGAAGCGCTGCGCCGGTCGCTTCGCCAGAACCAGACGCCCGCGCATTTCTTCTGGGTGAAAGGCCGGGGCACGCAGCAGCGGCTCGGCATCGAAACGATCGACTATGTGGAGGCGGAGCGTGATTATGTGCGGCTGCACGCGGGCGGTCAGTCGCATCTCGTTTCTGAAAACATATCCGCGGTCGAGGCGCGGCTTTCGCCGCTTGGCTTCCTGCGCATCCACCGCAGCACGCTGGTGAGGCGCGAGGCGGTCAGCCAGCTGGTGCAGGGCCGCTACGGGTCCTGGTCCCTGCGGCTGGCCGACGGAACCGAACTGCGGGTGGGACGGACCTATGCTTCCGCCGTGCGCCGCGCCCTGGAGCTGAAAACCGCCAGTTGACGGTTGCGCCGCGGCAGCCCGGCTGCCGCGGCGCACTGATGCTCAGCCTTGCGGCTGCGGTTGCGCCTCTTCCGCCTGCGTGGCGGCGGCATGGCGCTTGCGCCAGTCGCCGAGGAACAGCAGGATCGGAGCGGCAATGAAGACCGACGAAACGGCGGCTACGAAGATGCCGAACACCATGGGAATTGCGAAACTTGCCACCGCGCTTCCGCCCCAGATGGCCATGGGCAGCATGGCGAGGAAGGCGGTCAGCGAGGTATAGATGCTGCGCGCCAGTGTTTCGTTGATCGACTTGTCGATGATGTCACGCAGGGGCATGGACTTGTAGAGCCGCATGTTTTCCCGCATCCGGTCATAGACCACCACCTTGTCGTTCACGGAATAGCCGACCAGGGTCAGGAGGGCGGCAATGGCCGTCAGGTTGAAATCCAGCCCCGTGAGAGCGAAGAAGCCGAGCGATTTCGTCACGTCGAGAATGAGGGTGGCGATCGCCCCCACGGCAAAGGGCCATTCGAAGCGGGCCCAGATATAGACAAGCATGGCCAGCGAGGCGAGAACCACGGCGATAATGCCGGCGGTGGCGAGTTCTCCCGACACTTTCGGGCCGACCACCTCCGTCTGCACGATGGTGGCGTCCTTTTCGGTGACGGCGATCTGCTGCTTGAGCTTGGTCAGGGCGGCCGTCTGCGCCTCCTCGCCGCCGGCCTGCCGCTCGGCGCGGATCAGCACCCGGTTGTCTCCGGCGCCCTGAAGGGTGATCTCGCCCAGATTGAGGCCTTCGAGATCGTGCCTCAGCGCCGCCATGTCGGGCGGACCGGCCGTCTTGACCTCAAGCTGGATGCCGCCGCGGAAATCGACCCCGTAATTCAGCCCCGGGGTGACGAAGAGCACCAGCGAGGCAAGGGAGAGGAATGCGGAAATGCCAAGCCCGAGGAAACGGGCATTCATGAAGCGGATATTGGTGCCATCGGGAATGAGCTTGAGCGGCAACAGCGGCCGGATGCGGATTTCTTTCAGCTTGCGCCGCGTGGCAATCGCCACCATCAGCACCCGCACGATGGACACGGCGGTGAACATGGAGATGAGAATGCCGAGCCCCATGGTGACCGCAAAGCCGCGTACCGGCCCGCTGCCGAAGTAGAACAGCAGCGTTGTGGCAATGAGCGCGGTCATGTTGCTGTCGACGATGGTGGCATAGGCCCGCGAGAAGCCGGCATCGATGGCAGCCAGCGCCGAACGGCCCTTTTGCGTTTCCTCCCGGATACGCTCGTTGATAAGCACGTTGGCATCCACCGCCAGGCCGATGCCGAGCACGATACCGGCAATGCCGGGAAGCGTCAGCGTAGCACCCACAAGGGTCAGACCGGCAAAGGTGAGAACCACGTTGAGGGCGAGCGCGGCATTGGCGAGAAGCCCCCACCAGCCATAGAGAAGCAGGATGAAGCCGACCACGAGCCCGAAGCCGATCAGGCCGGTATCTATCCCCTTGCGAATGGCATCTGCGCCGAGATCGGCGCCCACGGTGCGTTCCTCGATGACCGTGAGCTTGGCGGGCAAGGCCCCCGCCCGCAGCATGGCGGCCAGCGTATTGGCGCTTTCCGCGCTGAAACTGCCGGAAATCTGGCCGGAGCCACCGGTAATCGGCTCGCGGATAACAGGCGCGCTCAGGACCTTGTCGTCCAGCACGATGGCGAAGGGATGGCCCACATTCTGCCGGGTGATTTCAGCGAAGCGCGCCGCGCCGGCATTGTCGAACCGGAAACTGACAACGGGTTCATTGGTCTGCGGATCGAAGTTGACCCGGGCATCGGACAGGCGGTCGCCCGACAGTTCGACCCGGTCGAGCACCGGATAGGTGCGCCCTTCCTCATCCTTGAGCAGCGATATGCCGGGGCCTGCCGTCTCGCCGTCCGACAGCATGTGGAAGGACATTTTCGCGGTCGAGCCCAAAAGCTGGCGCAGGCGCGACGGATCCTGCGCGCCGGGGAGCTGGACGAGGATGCGGTTCGAACCGACCCGCTGGATGGTGGGCTCGGAGACCCCCACCTGGTCGACACGCTGGCGGATGACCTCCAGGCTCTGCGCCACCGCATGGTCGAGCGCTTCGGCACGGCCGGCGTCGGTCATGCCGACCGCAATCTGTCCGGAAGAAGGCGCCGTCACCTCCAGATCGGCCTGCCCGGCCGAAAGGCCGGCCGCGACCGAAGATACCAGCTTCTTCAGGGCGTCGCGCGCCGCCTCTTCCTGCGCCGGATCGGCAAGCGTGATCATCAGCTGGCCGGCGCGCACCTGAAAGCCTGACGCCTTGACGTTGGCCTCGCGCAGCAATTGGCGCGCTTCGCGCTGATAGCCCTGCATCCGCTCCTTGACGAGATCCGTTTCATCCACTTCGAGAACCAGATGGGCGCCCCCGCGCAGATCGAGCCCAAGGGAAACCTGGGCATGCGGCAGGAAGGAGGGAAGCCGGGACAAAAGGGTGGGCGGCAGAATATTGGGCAGGGCGATGAAAAAGCCCATGATAATGATGGCCACATAGGTGACCACGAGGGAACGCGGCGTGCGCATGGGAAAAATTCCTGTTCGACGGCCGTCCCGCACCCCGCGAGGGGTGCGTGCGACAAGGCCGTATCGTCTCGGTCGAAGGATTCAGGCGATGAGGCGCACCGATGGCGGCGCGCGCGGTTGACCGAAGCGATGGGCCCGCCAGGCGCGGGGCGCCTGTGCGACCGGGCGAAGGGGGGCCGATCCGGTGGACCATGCGATTGCCGGATAGGGCAAGGACAAGAGGTCATCGCCACCACCGGCCGACAGAAGCGGCTTGGCGACCGGGCGGGGCGCATGGGCCACCCTGCTCCGCTCCTCCCGTGCAAGGAAGAGGGCCCGGCCAGGTCCGGAAGACGTATCGAGGGTCTGCCCGGACTGCATCGCCAGGATGCCGGCGCGCGGGCCCAAGCCCAGAAGAGCCATGAGGACGGCGAGAACGAGAAAACCAAGCCAGGCGGACGCCGAGCGATATCCGCCGGAACCGGCAGATACTCCCGTTAGATCGCTTTTCTCATCCTGAACCAGCACGGCTTTGCCTCGTTTGCTCCCCGGTCTTAACGGCAAAACAGCGCAAAAGCCAACAGATAAGCGTCCGGCGACGAGCACGAGCCCTTGGCGAGCTGCCGGGAAGAAGACCGAACCGGCCGCGAAAACACCCTTCGCGCCGCTCCCCGGCACAAAAAGAAACAACCGCCGATATCGCTATCAGCGGTTGTTCAAACCGTCTCGTGCTGAACATCACCAGAGCGGAATTACTTGTTGGTGGCGGTATTCATCTCGGTCTTAAGCTTCGTAAAGGTAGCACCGATCTGACCGCCCAGCGACGTCGCGCCTGCAATCAGAGCGACAGAGATGAGCGCCGCGATCAGGCCGTATTCGATGGCGGTCGCGCCGGATTCATCCTTGAGGAAGCGATTGATAAGATTAGACATTTAAAACTCCGTGATGTTACTCATTACCATCCACCACTGCTTGTGGTTGCGCCACTTTTGGTTCCAAATTCTTTCAATTTCCTTACCTGATACAACCTAAAAATTGCAGAATTTAACCTAGTTAATGCTCGATTGCACAACCCCCAATAACATCTGACACTTGCCAAACGGGAAGCCCCGCAAAACGGGAAATACAACCTATGATTAATTCATTATGGAAGGAATTAGGCAGCAACGATTCCCGGTTTCACGAGAGCAGGCCGCATTTGCCGACAGGCTGGGGGACGCGGTTCCCCGTCGAGCGGGTTCCCCCGTCGAGCCGGTTCGATGTCACGGGAGAACCGGACAGGTGAAACCTGTGCGGCCGTAAGACGGAATCACAGGGGAAGCCGATCGGCAGTCGGCAAAACGCGGTCCGCGGCACAACGGCGCCAGCTGAAAAAACCGCGTCGGCGGCATGCTCCACTCGGAAAGATCATCGGCAATCCGCGCCGCCTTATCCGTCACGGAACCATCCGGAGGGTCGACCTCCCTTCGCGCGCAAGGGCCGTTCGGTCCTGTCCAGCGCTCCGCGCCGGAAAAAGAAAAAGCCGCCCGAAGGGCGGCCTTTCTTTTGAAATCCTGTTTTGAAAACAAGAATTTCGGCTGGTCGGAGTGGAGTGATTCGAACACTCGACCCCCACGTCCCGAACGTGGTGCGCTACCAGACTGCGCTACACTCCGTGGCCAGCGCGGGTTCTATAGACCAGCCCTTTTGGAGACACAAGCGGCAATTCCAAAAAAATGTCATCCCAGGGAGTGATTTTAATCCGCCGCTTTTCCCCTGTGGAAAAGGCGCGGGGCAGAGGCCGGCGGGTGGGCAAAATTTGTTCGGATTCCCGGCGCTGCAACGATTTTCAACCGGCTCGGGATCGGCTAGAGCAGGGAACGCGCACGCAGCGCTCGATATCTCAGGGGACAATCGACCAATGAAAATCCGCATGTTCATGCTCGGCGGCCTTGCCGTGGCCCTCGCCAGCTGCACCACCACCGGCGGCTTGCCGCGCAATGCCGTCGAATCGGCCTGGAACGGCAAGTCCGCAGGCATCTTCTTCGCCCAGTTCGGGCCGCCCGCCGGCGACACCGGCGAAGGCGGGATGACCGAATATACCTGGAAGGGTGGCTACAAGACGGTGCGGGTGCCCGCGAAATATGCCGAAGGCGACAAGGGCAAGAAGGGCAAGCGCCTCTCTGCCGCCCAGACCCGCTACCTGAGCTGCACCGTCAAGCTTTCGGTGGACGACACCTATACGATCCGCAAGATCACCACGGTGGCGGACCGCCCCGGCCTGAATGGCCCCTCCTATTGCGCGGAATTCCTGGCCGGGGACAAGCCCGCTTCTTGACCCTTCGTTAACCCTGTTGCTCCGAGGCCCGCCGTGTCGCATGGCGGGCCTTTGTGTTTTGATATATATTCCTAAATTATGCTTCTTTTTATTCGGTTTCATTCATGAATTTTGCGACGGCGTCCCCCTATTATCCTGCCGACCGAACCAAGCCCGCAGCCCCCATGGGAGCGGGCCTCCTCTCGATGCTGGCCGGTCCCTGGCTCGGATTCCTGTATCTCGGACAGGTGCGGCTTGCCCTGTTCTATGCGGCCTATGCTGTTTTCGTGGCTTTCGGCTTCACCTGGCTTTATCTGGCGGATCTCAGCTATCTGGCCTTCATGCCCTACAAGTTCTTTTACGTGCTGGCGGTGCATGTCGTCGGCACCCTGCATTGCACGAACCGGGTCCAGCCACCGCTGTCCTTGCCGCAGGCGCGCCATTACAAGTGGCTGGCGCTGCTGCTCTCGGCGCCCGTCGTGGTGCTCTCGCTGTGCATTTTCACGCTGGTTTCCCTTTCCAGCCATCGGATGGCCAGCACGTCGATGGCTCCCACCATCGATCTCAATGCTCCCTTTTTCCTAAATACCTATGCCTATCGCTGGTCCCTGCCGGAACGGGGCGACGTGGTTCTCTTCACCACCCCCGACCGACGGGGGACGATCACCCGGGTTTCCCGCATCATCGGCCTGCCGGGCGACCGGGTGGCCATGCGCATGGGGGTCCCCTATGTCAACGGGAAGCCGCTCGCCGTGCAAGCGCTCGGGCCTTACACATCCCAGAATGGGCAATTGCGCCTTTCGGCTCCCTCCTTCATGGAAACACTTCCAGAAGGCACCCGCTACCGGGTCCTTTCCTCCGCTTCCCCGGGCACGGGCCGGTTCGACAATCATCCCGAGCGCCTTGTGCCCAAGCACGCCTATTTCGTCATTGGGGACAACAGGATATCCAGCCGGGACAGCCGGGATGCGGTGAGCATCGGCTTCGTGCCGCAGAAGCATATCAAGGGGAAGGTGTTCAACTTCCGCTGATCGACATTTTACCGAATGCCGTTACGTTTCTGCAATCCACCCATGGCAAGCTGATGCCATGCAAGGTGCGATGAGCCTTTCCGAAAGCGTGTTCGAGAGCCGGTCCGATCTGGTTCTTCCGGAACGAATCCTGCAGGGCGCTGCGGGCCTGTTCTGCTTTCTTCCCTTGTGGGATTTCTTCATCAGGCCGGGGGGCAATCCCTTCCAGCTCGGCCTTCTGCCATTCTGGATCATTGCCCTCGGCGCCATGAGCATTGGCCTGCCCCTGCTGGCGGGGGCGGTTCTGGGTGGGAAAAGCGCCATCCGGCTGGATGGCGAAACGCGGCAGGTTTCCGTTACGACCCGGTCACCCTTTTCGCATCGCACCCGCCAATGGCGCTTCGATGCGATCCGTAGCGTGGACGTGGTGGAAAACAGCTGGTCGGACGGACCCGCCAGCCATGATCTTCTGCTGCAGCTCGAAGACGTGAAGAAACCGCTCTGCCTGCGCAGCTTCGCCAGAGCGGAGGATGCGGACGAGGCTCGCGCCGCGATCCTGCGGATCATCGGCCCCTCGCCCTCCTGAGCGCGGCGCTTGCCGGCCTAAACGGCGCGGCGGACCGCGAGACGCCCGGCCAGCACGAAATCGACGGCTTCCGCCATGGCCCTGATCGAGGCAAAGGTTTCCTTGCGGATGAGGTCATCCGGGAACTGGAGATCGAAACCGTCTTCCAGCGCCATCATCAGCTGCACGGCCTGGAAAGAACTCATGCCGAGATCAAACAGGTTGTCATCGAGACCCAACCCGGCCGCATTCCCCGCAAAATGACCATTTCGGAACAGGATTTCCCGAATGGAACACACCAGTTGATCCATAATTACCACCATTTTTGATTGCATTGGCAATATAGGCAACTAATGCGGATAAAAACATCCAGATGTGCGGGTATGGTGAACGGAATGTGATCCGGACCCCGCACGCTTCTTCTTTCTGCCTTACGCCATCAGAAGCGCCTGCATGGCGGCCCGGTAGGCGCGCTCGACCTGGTCGCGCTTCACATGCCTGCCCGCTTGGACGACATGGTCTCCGGCGGCCCAGACATCGGCTATGGCGATGTCACGGCCGAAGATGAGACGGTCGATCCATCCATCTTTATCGACCGAAAGCGCGGCCCTGTCTTCAAGCGCAACCAGATCGGCGGGCGCACCGGCCACGATGGCCGGGTCGGGCGCCCCCAGCGCCTGCGCGCCGCCGGCGAGCGTTGCGCGAAGCAGCGCTCGCCCGGTCGAGCCTTCCCCGAGCGCGAGCAGGTTTCGCTGGCGATGGAACAGGCGCTGGCCATATTCCAGCAGCCGCAGCTCGCCTGCGGCGGTGATCTCCACATTGCTGTCGGTCCCCACCCCCATGCGCCCACCTTCGGCCAGGAACGCGACTGCGGGGAACAGGCCATCGCCCAGATTGGCTTCGGTGATCGGGCAGAGCCCGGCGACGGCACCGGATGCGGCAATGCCCTTTCGCTCCGCGTCCGTCAGATGCGTGGCATGGATGAGGCACCAGCGCCGATCGACCGGTTGATGCTCCAGCAGCCATTCCACCGGGCGCTGGCCGGAATGGGCGACGCTGTCGTTCACCTCCCGCATCTGCTCGGCAATGTGAATATGCACCGGACCGGCAGGATTGGCAGCGAGAAGACGATCCAGCTCTTCGCCGGTCGCCGCCCGCAGGCTGTGCGGAGCGATGCCGAGGCGGTCGAGAGGACGCGACAGCCTCCCGCGCAGGGTTTCGAGCAACCGGGCAAAGGACTCGAGATGATGGATGAAGCGGCGCTGGCCGTCCGAGGGCGGCGCGCCGCCAAAATCCGAATGGGCGTAGAAGACGGGCAGATGGGTGAGATTGATCCCGGTTTCCGTCGCCGCCGCAACGATCCGCAACGACATCTCGGCCGGATCGGCATAGGGGCGGCCATCCTGCCCGTGATGCAGGTAGTGAAACTCCCCCACGCGGGTAAAGCCGGTTTCCAGCATCTCCACATAGGCCATCTCGGCAACCGCCTGCATCTGGTCGGG
>NZ_JBQUZZ010000006.1:0-350897 GCF_056313605.1 Gellertiella sp. DMC107
CGCCTGTTCCATCGCCAGCGAAACCTGCTCGCGCTCGGGGAAGGCTCGACCGGGCGAGCGCTGCTTCGCGCAACGCTTGCCGGCGGCGCGCAGGCACTGGGCGCGCCCGACCCGGCCATCGTGGCCGGTGCGCCCGCCGATCTGGTTGCGCTTGAAGACAGGGCCACGCTTCCGGTGGAGAAAGATGGGTGGATCGACCGCCTCATCTTCGGCCGTGACATCGCCATAGCCGATGTCTGGGCCGCCGGAGACCATGTCGTCCAAGCGGGCAGGCATGGGAAGCGCGACCAGGTTGAACTCGCTTATAGAAGCGCGCTGAGACAGCTTATGACCGCTTGAAGCAATGTACCTATAAACGAGAATGAATGATATTAATTATCATATTAGTACCATATGGATATGGCGCGATGTATTCCATTAACGGGGACGGATGAAAATATAGCTCACTGCAGAGGGGAAGACACAGTTCACCAGCATAGACTTGGCCTCGTTCCTGAAAGACTACATGCGACGAGCTTCAGGGATATTGGATCAGTCGTCCGCTTGGCAGCGATGCTTTCCTCGTCTGGCTGTCAGAGCGAAATGGTGCGGTGCTAGAGTACCATGAGAAGATATGCGCTTGAGAAGTGTTCTGTAGCACGCATCACGAGCTAGCTGGGAAGTCTCCTGAGATTGTTCACTCGAAAAGGGTTGAGGCGGGCGAGCAGATCGTTCTTCTCATTGACGGTCCACTCGCCTAAAAAGCCAAACCCATTCCGCAGCCACAGCCTCGCTTCGAACCCGGCGATCGTTCCACGCGCAGTGTTGTTCTTCTTCACCCTGAAATGGTCGCTCTCAGTAAGTGTCCGGTGAAGCCGTCTTTGAGATTTCCCGCGAACACCTGAAGTTACGTCACTAATTCCGTCATTAGAGACGTCATCAGGGATGAACTATGGGCCGCATGGAGATTTTGACGGGCGTCGAGCGCCGACGCGACTGGTCTGACGATGAGAAGCTTTCGATACTGCAAGAGGCTGCCGAGCCGGATGCCAGGATTGCCGACGTTGCGCGGCGGTACGATGTCAAACCCCAGCAGATTTATACCTGGCGGCGCAAGTTCTTGGCCAAGCAGTCGGAACCGGTGGTCTCCTTTGTGCCGGTCGCATTGATTGCCACTGAGACGAGCGACGAAGACGAGCGACCCGCCCCAGTCGACACGCCTGCGGCGAAGCGGTCGGTACGTCCCATGCGGATCGAGATCGGCTGTAAGGGCGGCCGCGTCCTGAAGGTCGAGGCCAACATTGGGCCTGACGTCCTGAAAGCACTGATCCGCTCGGTTGAAGACGCATGATCACGCCCGGCGCAAATGTGCGCGTCTATCTCGCCTGCGGTGTGACGGATATGCGCAAGGGGATCGATGGCCTGATGGTGCTGGTGCAGTCGTCACTTCGCCAGAAGCCAGCGTCGGGATCGGTATTCGCATTCCGGGGCCGTCGTGGTGATCGCATCAAGCTTCTGTTCTGGGATGGCCAGGGGTTCTGCCTCTACTACAAGGTCCTTGAGAAGGGCCGCTTTCCCTGGCCGTCTGCGACCGACGGCACCGCCCGGCTGACGGCGGCGCAGTTGTCGATGCTGTGGGAGGGTATCGACTGACGGCGACCCGCCTGGACCTCCGCTCCGACACGGGTTGCGTAGGGTAAAGGCTAATCTTAACAGAGACATATGTAGCGATTTGGCGTCAAATCAGCTATAGTTTTTGGCATGGAAGAGAGCCATTCAAACCTGCCTGAAGACGTCGATGCGTTGCGAGCCATTATCGCCGCGCAGGCTGATCAGCTGGCTGAACAGGCTCGGAAGCTTCAATCCCGCGACACGCTGATCGACAAATTGAAGGCGCAGCTTGCGGTCCTCAAGCGGGCTCGGTTTGGCTCCTCCTCCGAGAAGATGGACCGCGCCATTGAACAGCTCGAACTGGCGCTGGAAGATATTGAGGCGGCCGAGGCAGAAGCCATCATCTCGGCAGCCCCATCAATTGCCGGTGCGGCGAAAGCCAAACCGAGCCGCCAGCCATTACCCGACCATCTGCCACGCCATAACGTGACGTATCAGGCAAATTGCGCATGCCCGGTCTGTGGCGGTTCCGACTTCATCCGCGCAGGCGAGAGCGTCAGCGAGGTTCTCGACTACGTCCCGGCCTCGTTTCGTGTCGTGCGTCATATCCAGCCGCGCTTTACCTGCAAGGGCTGCGATACGCAGGTCAAGACCGAGATGCCGTCGCTGCCCATCGAGCGCGGCAAGCCGGGGCCGGGTCTCGTCGCCCATGTTCTGGCTGCCAAATACTGCGATCACCTGCCGCTTTATCGCCAATCCGAGATTTACGCACGGGAAGGTGTCGACCTTTCCCGTTCGACCATGGCCGACTGGATCGGCAAGGCCAGCGAATTGCTGGAGCCGCTGCTGGTGAAGCTTCGCGGGCATGTGTTTGCAGGCCATCGCCTTCATGGTGACGACACGCCCGTCCCTGTGCTGGAACCAGGCAAGGGGAAGACCCGGACAGGCAGGTTGTGAACCTATGTTCGCGACGGTCGTCCCCATGGTGACACGACACCACCGGCCGTTTGCTACTTCTTCAGTCCGGATCGCAAGGGACTGCATCCCAGGCGGCACCTGGCGACCTTCTCGGGTGTGCTGCATGCCGACGGCTATGCGGGCTTTCGTGATCTCTATGAACCGAACGAGCTAGGTGGCCCACCGGCCATTCTCGAAGCCGCCTGCTGGGCGCATGCAAGACGCAAGTTCCTCGATCTGACGACGTCGGGCAAAGCGCCTATTGCCGAGGAGGCGCTGCGGCGGATCGGCGAACTCTACGATATCGAGAAGACCGTTCGAGGGGAGCCGCCAGATGTGCGGAAAGCTGCGCGGCAACAGAGCAGCACTCCCAGGGTCGAAGCCCTGCGGTCATGGTTGGACGACAATCTCAAGCGCCTGCCGCAAAAGTCCGGAACGGCTGAAGCGATCCGATATGCACTGTCTCGTTGGAAATCGCTTTGCCGTTTCCTCGATGACGGCAGTATCGAGATCGACAACAATGCCGCCGAACGGGCTATCCGGCCGATTGCGCTCGGCCGCAAGAACTGGCTGTTTGCCGGGTCGGGCAAAGGCGGCGAACGCGCGGCTGCGATCCTGTCGCTGATCGAGACCGCAAAGCTCAACGGTCTCGATCCTGAGGCCTATCTCCGGGATGTCCTGACCCGCATCGCCGAACATCCCATGAAACGGATCGATGAACTCCTGCCGTAGAACCTAGAAATCCCGTCGGAAAGAGCCTGACCGGACGCTTACTATTAAGAAAGCGGCCCGACATCCTCTCGCATAACAAAAATCCTGGTTCGGCAGGGTGTATTATTTGATCCGCTTGCTTGTGCCCTGAGCCCAAAGGCTCCTTTAATTGGGCATTAAGGGAACGTAGCGATAGGTTTATGTTTACTCACGCCGTGGTGCCCAATTATCTCAACCAAGTTTGAAATCGCCGTTGACCCTCTGGCGTAAAACTAATGATGCGCGATTCAGGGACACGTTTTGCCCACGCCTGCGTTAAGAAACAGTCCAGAATTGCTTTGCCGAGCCGGCCAGCGAGATGGTTGCGTCGTTGGCTCCAATCAAGGCAGCCAAGGCAAAGAGGGCGCTTGCTGGCCGGCAAATGGTCTGGCGTGGCGCCGATCTCCGAAAGTTTTATCCATCCGCGCTCCGTGACGGTCAGGTCCTCTAATAGCCACCCGTCATTTTGCATCCGATCAAATAGCTGCACACCCATCTCTCCCGCCAAATGATCGTAGCATATGCGTGCTTTACGCAATTCCGGTTCTTTCGGTCCGGTCCGTACTGGCGGTGCGGCATCGCTAGAGAATACCATTAAAGCTTCTAGGAGGCTGCCGACATGATGTCCTGCCAGCCTAAAGTACCGGTGACGGCCCTGTATTTCGACGGATAGAACATCACCATCGACGAGTTTTGCAAGATGGCTACTGGCAGTCTGCTTTGTAATGCCGCCTCGTCCGGCTAGCTCGGTCGCCGTTAACGCTCGACCATCCATTAGTGCGAGCAGCATTGCACTGCGAACAGGATCGGCGACCAAAGCGGCAATACGGGCGATATCAGGACCTTCTCTCATAGTTCGACGTTAATCGAACCAATCAGCCTGCGCAATTGAATATGATCCTGCCATTAGGAGAGGCCAGACATGATCACTTGCATAATCACCTACGACATCGATCCCAACCGACGTGAGCTATTTGAAGAATACGCTCGCAATTGGGGCCAATGCAGCCCACGTTGCGGAGCAGATCTCATCGGCTATTTTGCGCCACATGAGGGATCAACTTCTACTGCTTACGGTATCTATTCACTGCCAAGTCTAGCAGACTATGAGGCTTATCGCGCCCGCTTGGCTGCAGATCCAGTAGGTCGCGCGAACTACGAATTCGCAAAGAACGCCGGGTTCATTCGCCGCGAAAACCGACTGTTCGTCAAATTGGCATCCACTCCACATGGGGCGCGCGTATGATTGCCGTTATTTTCGAGGCTTGGGTGCCAGGCGAAGCACAAGGCGATTACCTTGATCTTGCTGCCGAACTGCGTCCGCTGCTTGCGGATCTTGATGGTTTCATCTCCATTGAAAGGTTTCAGAGCCTGACATCTCCTGGAAAAGTTTTATCGCTATCCTTCTGGCGCGACGAGGCATCCGTCGCGCAGTGGCGCAACTTACCAGAGCATCGTCGGGTGCAGGCGGCGGGTCGTGATCACGTTTTTGCTGATTATAGGATACGTATTGCTGATGTTTCACGGGACTACGGTATGAAGGCCCGCGATGAAGCTCCAAATGACAGCCGCAATTTTCACCAAGAGTTACCTGACCATGTTTGACCTTGAGTTTCATCTAAGTGACCAGCCTGGGCAACTTGCGATTCTGGGCGAAGCAATGGGAAAAGCGGGTATAGCTTTTGAAGGTGGCGGTGTCTTCACGCAGGACGGGATATCGGTTGCCCACTTTCTATTTTGTGATGGCGAAGCCGCAAGACGAACTGCTGAGACTGCGGGCATTCCTGTCATAGCGATGCACCAACCGCTTATAAGGAAAATTAGACAGGGCACTCCTGGACAGCTTGGCGCTATCGCACGTGCGTTGGCTGAAGCCGACGTCAATATTCTGGTACAGTACTCCGACCATCATAATAGACTCGTATTAATTTGTGACGATTCCGAAACCGCACGGGAGGTTACGAGAGCTTGGGCAGATTGAGGCTGAGGGACGGTTCAGGGATGCTATGCAGCAACCTCAATCGTCACGGTTACGAATTCGAAATCGAACTTGCGAAAAGGGCTGTCGGCGAAGGTGTTGCAATTTATCCGATTGGTTCGCTCTATTTGGGCCGTAGGCCACCGTATGCTGGCTTTGTGTTCGGGTACGCTTCGCTGAGCATCGGAGACCTTGCCGAAGGGGTAAGGAGATTGGCTAAAGTTCTCTAGAAAGTATGCGACTATCTAACTTAGCAGAACCTATCAGCTGGCCTATAACCGCATAGTGACCATTGGCTACTTTGGGCCAAACGCAGACTTAGCGAACTGGTTAAACCGCCTTGAAAGGAATTGAACGGCCGACCGTAGTTCAGTGGGTTTAATTGGCAGCACCTTCCGGTCCGGGCAACAGTTTACTTGCCGGTTTGGCGTCGAAGGCGGTCTGTCCGGTCTTGGTAACATGCTGCAAAGAGCTATTATTCGCTAGCTGCTAGACGGACCTTCAAGAACCGAAGCAGTCTCGATAGCGGTAAGTGATGCAATCTACCCGCGTTGTTGATCGTGACCAGAGGCTTTTGCTTTCTGCACACTCGTCTTGCCGGAAAAGCGAAATAAGTATTCGAACCCTACCGAATATATTCAGCAGCCTATAGCTTTTTCATCAAAAACGGCACAGAACCAGGAAAACAGACTTCAATTTCGTGATACATATAGCGAACTAACCGCTTCCGGGCCGCAAGCCGGCGGCCCTTTCCTTGGAATTCGGCTATGGCAAGTAACGGCCAGAAGGTGGATGACTTCGAAGACTTTTTCGCGCGGGTCGCTGTCTATTCGGCACTGGAGCCCGAAGCACGTCTTGCCTGGAGGGAACTACTGCAGGCCCGGTCCGTGGACAAGGGCGAAGCGCTTCTCAAGCAAGGTGAAATCCCTTCACGAGTGCACTTCATTCGCGGGGGCCTGGTATCCCAGGCCAGTATCGATAGCGATGGAGGCCTTGCCATCAAGCGCTTCTTTCCGGAAGGCAGCTTTGCGGCTTCGGTAAGTGCACTTGTGTCCCGATCACCCAGCATGTTTTCGCTCACGGCACTCGAACCGACGCGATGCGCCGAGTACGATTTTGCCGGTTTCAGGCAACTCGTCAAAAAGCACCAGAGCGTGGCCGCCTTCTACATCGCCTACATGGAGCGCCACTGGATCGTCGAGAAGGAGCCGCTGGAACTGTCTTTCCGCAACGAGGACGCCGCGGCGCGTTACAAGCGGTTCACGCGTGAGTATCCCACGCTTCTCAAGCGCCTGAAGCAGCATGAAATCGCGTCCTATCTCGGCATCACACCCACTCAACTCAGCCGCATCCGGTCTCAACAAATGTAAATGAGCTGCGAGGTCCCGGCTCCTATTCTTGCGTTCACGACAGTTTCCATGTCGAGAACGCGAGAAAGGAAGTCATGAATGACAAAGGTTCAATCCCTCGAAACTTTTCTTGATGAATTGGAACATCCGATGAAGGAGGGCATCGCACTGGTCTGCCGCCAGTTTTCCAATGCTGGCATGGCGGCGAGTGTTCGGTGGGGCGGGCCAAGCTTCGAGTATGGCCGACCATTCGCCACGCTCAATCCTCGCCTGAAAGATTGCATCGCCGTGATCTTCCATGAAGGGGATGTCTTGCTGAAGCAATTCGCCGCCCTGGAGACAGGCACCAAAGGCAAAGCCTTTCTGAAGCTCGGATCAGACCAGGAAGCCAACGAAAAAGCAGACATGCTGTCTTCCATCGCCCGTGCCTGGATCGGCCTGATCGATCAAGAGGGCGCCCGCCCATGAATTCCGGCGCTATGGATAAAAGAAGCACCGAAGTGGCTGCCGGGCAGCCCCGCTGGATGACGACGGTCGGCTGGGCGCAGTCGGGTCTTGTGGGACCTTTTCTACTGGTCGACAGCCTGGCCAAGCTTGCCGGAGGCGTTCCACCAGAAGCGGCAGCCAGCATTGGATGGCCCTACGACCGGGCCACCATTCTTACCCTGGGCCTATTGCTGGCGTTGCCGACGGTTCTCTACCTGTGGCCGCGGACTGCTATCCTGGGCGCGATACTGGTTACGGCCTATCTCGGCGGCGCGGTAGCGACGCACATGCGGGTGGGAAATCCCTTGCTGACCCACACATTCTTTGGCGTCTATCTCGGTTTTTTCGTTTGGGGCGGCCTGTGGCTGCGTGAACCCGGGCTCCGCCGCCTTATCCCCCTCAGGAGTTCGCTCGTGAGAGCCGATGACGATAGTCGGGATATTGAAGAGGAAAACCGATGACGAAACATGCAATTGAATACGTACGGTATCAAGTGGGTGCTGATCGCCGTGACCAGTTTCTTGCAGCTTATGCGGAAGCCGCCTGCTCCTTGAGGGCAGCGCCCGAATGCCTGGCATACGAACTGGCGGAATGCGCGGACGATGCATCAGGTGTCTTCATCCTGCGCATCCAATGGATCTCGGTTGACGCCCATCTCAGGGAGTTCCGGACGGGCCCACATTTTGCTGAATTCCTGCGAGCCGTCCGTCCCTTCATCAAGGATATTGCAGAAATGCGCCATTACCTCCCGACGAGCC
The DNA here is from genome assembly GCF_056313605.1 of Gellertiella sp. DMC107. NCBI lineage: Bacteria > Pseudomonadati > Pseudomonadota > Alphaproteobacteria > Hyphomicrobiales > Rhizobiaceae > Gellertiella > Gellertiella sp. DMC107. The sequence goes on from NZ_JBQUZZ010000006.1 coordinate 7,869, forward strand.
TGGAGTGGAAACGATGACGGACCGTGCCGCGAAAATGGATGGCAAATCGCATTTCGATATCGCGTTGTCCTATCCCCAATGGCAGGGTTCCGGTCGACCGGAACGATTACCGGCCGGCGCGAAAGGCACAGCGGACGTATGTGGCAAATGGGCGCCGTTGTACTGTCTCGATGATGCAGGTGACAGCGAGAGAATAGACGGAGTGAACAGACTGCCATCCATCATCCGGCAGCTGGACAGCGCGCAGCATCTTCTTCTCGCCCGCAAACCGGCAAGGGTGCTGACCGCAGGCGGCGACTGCGCGTGCGATATCGCCATCGTCGATTATCTGAGCGGTCTCTATCCCGACTTGACGGTGTTGTGGGTTGACGCACACCTGGATGCTAATACGGTTGACACGTCGCCCAGTGGGAACCTGCACGGAATGGCGGCCGCAGCTATACTCGGTTCCCCGCCGCCGAGACTGAAAGAGCGTCTTCGTCACCCGATTGCCGTAGAACAGTTCCGTTACGTCTTCGCCGATGTGGGTGATGACAGTGACTGGGCTTTCGTGAATGCCAAAGGTCTTCGGTGGTTAGCCACCGACGAGCTTGTTCACGGACCTCTGCATATACATTTCGATTTAGACTGTCTTGATCCCGAGCATTTCGCCGGTCTGTCATATAAGGATGGTAATGCATCGGTATCTGCGGCGTTGGACTTGGTCCGTCGCGTTGCCTCCACATCCGACATTGTTGGCTTTACGGTTACCGAGTTTGCGCCGGCGACTGAAGCTGACCTCGTTTCCGGAATGGCGTACATAGACGCGCTCTGCGCGGCAGCAACAGGTGCTAGCGAGGCCGTCAAGGTTTGATAAAGGGCAGTCTCAAATATCGCGGACGTTCAACGAAGTGACCTTACAAAATCACCGAGGTCTGTTCGCAGACCGGCCGCTTTTGCCGATCAGACATTTTGTCTCAATGACCGAATTGAAGGTACGAAGCTGGGAAAAGAAATCCTACTGTAAGTGGGTCGAAGCGCTGCCTCTCGACAGGCATTTCTATATGAAATCTATACGGAACGGCACGCGGACATAACAGCATCTATATGCTGAAACGGATAGTTCCCTCGATGAGCAATCGAAGGGAAACCAAATGAACGCCACTGACCTCTCCCATCCGGATAGCCACGGCCAGCCAAACCCAAACTCAGCGGGAAGACTTGCGGCACTGGCCCTTGGATCGATAGGTGTGGTCTACGGCGACATCGGCACCAGCCCGCTCTATGCGTTCCGGGAAGCGTTGAAACCTGTCTCAGCGGGCGGAACGACGGACGCAGAAATCATCGGCATCATATCGCTGATGCTCTGGGCGCTCACCATAATCGTCATGATCAAATATGTCGGCTTTTTGCTCAGGGCCGACAACGAAGGGGAAGGCGGCACTCTTTCGCTGCTGGCGCTTATTTCGAACAGGGTATCGCCAGCACATCAGCGGCTCCTTTTCCTGCTCGGCGTCATCGGCGCCGCACTGTTTCTTGGCGATGCCATGATCACCCCCGCGCTTTCAGTTATGTCGGCCGTCGAAGGTCTCAAGATTGTCGAGCCTCAACTGTCACGCTTTGTGCTTCCGATCAGCATCGCAATTCTCCTCGCCCTTTTTGCCATTCAATCAAAAGGAACGGGAACGGTATCCCGGGCCTTCGGTCCCATCACGCTTCTGTGGTTCTTCGTTATGGCCATAGGGGGCCTGTCACACATTGCGCAGTCCCCCGCCATCTTCTATGCGATCAATCCCTGGTACGCCCTCAGCTTCCTGCTCTCGGGCGGATATGTAGGCTTTGTCGTATTGGGTGCGGTATTCCTGACCGTGACAGGCGCCGAGGCTCTCTATGCGGATCTCGGACACTTCGGCCGCAAACCGATCCAGGCCGCATGGCTTGCTGTCGTGTTTCCGTCCCTTGCACTGAACTATCTCGGGCAGGGCGCCTTCGTGATGGCTAATCCCGCAGCTGCAAGCGATCCGTTCTTTCTGATGTTTCCGGAATGGGCATTGCTTCCGGTCATTCTTCTGGCCACTGCTGCCACCATCATTGCAAGCCAGGCTGTAATAACCGGCGCATTTTCCCTCGCCCGGCAAGCCATCCACCTGGGTTTCCTTCCGCATATGGATGTGCAGCACACGTCAAGCACGGATACCGGGCAGATCTACCTTCCGCTCGTCAATCGAATGCTGCTGGTTGGCATTATCGTGCTCATCGTGATGTTCCGGTCATCGGATGCTCTCGCAACCGCCTACGGGATTTCTGTCACCGGAGCGATGGTGGTCACAACCATCATGTTCTTGGACTACCTGCGACTCATAAGAAGGTGGCCGCTTTGGGCGGCCCTCGCCCTTGTGGGGCCGCTGGCTTCTTTGGAAGTCGTATTTCTTTCCGCCAATCTTCTGAAGTTCCTCGACGGTGGCTACGTCCCGGCCCTCATCGCTCTGGGCGTTTGCGTTGCCATGTTCACCTGGCGGCGTGGGACGCGGGAAATCGTGGAAAAAACGCGCTCGGCTTACATGCCGCTTCGCCGGTTCATACCGTCGTTGGAGGCATCAAGCCACAAACCAGAAACCGTCAACGGAACGGCCGTGTTCTTGACGTCGCAACCTGAATCCACCCCGACCGCCCTACTCCACAACATCAAGCATAACCATGTTCTGCATCAGACAATCATCATTCTGACCGTGCGTACCCACCCTCGCCCGACGGTGCCTGAGGACGAGCGTGGCGACTTCGAGCGGCTGAATGAGAGGTTCACACTGCTCACCCTGAATTTCGGCTTCATGGATACGCCGGACATCTCCCATGCCATGAGTCTTCTCCGCAAGAAGGGCCTCGTCTTCGACATCATGTCGACCTCGTTCTACGTCGGTCGTCGAAAGTTGGTATCCAATCCACGCGCAGGTATGCCCGGTTGGCAGGATCGGCTCTATATATTCATGGCAGGCTTGGCTGCAGATCCTTCAGACTACTTTCGCCTCCCGACGAACCGCGTGGTTGAGCTCGGAACGCAGGTCGTCATATAGGATGGTGGCCCATGTCGATCGGCCGGCAATGGGTGCACGGGTGGATCAGTATGTCGGGCAAAAACTTGAAACGTTTGCTGATGCCATCGGGTGTGGGCGGCTTTGGCGTGGCCATTGGAGCCATCGCCCTCGCGTCCTTTATCGGGCTTCCGTTTCGCGATCATACCGACGCCGACAACCTCACCATGGTCTACCTCACCGCCGTTGTGGCCGTGGCCTTGCGGAGCGGACTTGCCCCCGCCCTGCTGTCCGCGGCGCTCGGCGTTGCGGCTTTCAATTTTCTCTTTACGCCGCCCTATTACACTTTCGATGCACTTAATCCCGCCTCGTACCTGACATTCGGATTCATGCTGGTCAGTTCCCTGCTTGCCGCACTCCTGGCATCAGGTCTTGCAGCCCGGCTGGCATCGACAAAGAGGGAGTATTTCCAGGTAAGGGACATGCTCGCGATTTCCCGCTCGCTTCTCCAGGCCACAAGCCGGGAGGATGTTGAAGGGAGCCTGTCCGGTCCCATACGTGCCCGTTTCGGCGCAGATATCGATCTCCTGCTTGAAGAATTACCGATAATCGGACGCGGCGGATCGGAGACGACTGCGCCTCTGGATGTACCTATTGCAAACGGTTCAGAAACACTGGGGGTTCTGCGGCTGACATGGCCCACACCGAGAGCTATGGACCATCAGGACCGGGTGGAGCTGGATACGATCGCCGCCCTTGCGGCCGGTGCTGTGATGCGGCTTCGACAGGCCGAATTTGTCAGCCGATCCCAGTCGGAAAAGGAATCCGAGAGATTGCGGAACCTTCTTCTCTCTTCCTTGGGACACGATCTCCGGACACCCTTGACCGTTCTGTCGGGCACAGTAGGCAGCCTACTCCGCCAAAGGCGCAAACTACCACGCGAAATTCTGGAAGATGTGGTGCTGTTATCGCGGCAGATCGATGATTTGCAGCGGTTTACCGCCAATCTCCTGCGGATGGCGGCGATTTCATCAGGTCAGCTGACACTCAACCGGCAACCATACGATATTCAGGAACTGATTGGCGCGGCACTCAAGCGAATCGATGGTATTCGGGGAGAAAGAATGTTGCGGATCGAGATCAATGGCCCGTTGGCTTTGATCGATGCCGACGGCGCACTTGTGGAGCAAGTAGTCGCAAATCTGCTTGAAAATGCAATCAAGCATACAGCGCCGGATGGAACACTTCTCCTGCGGATTGAATGCAAAGGCGCGATGCTGCAGACATCGGTCATCGACGACGGACCAGGTATCCCCGCTGGAGAAGAAGACGCCATATTCGACCGTTTTCAGACAGGCGTCGCCGTCCAAGCCGACCGCAGCAAAGGCGGTCATGGTCTTGGGCTTGCGATATGCCGCGGCATTGTCGAGGCGCATGGTGGCTCCATCTCTGCTTCGAACGGCGATAAGCTACGTGGGGCATGTTTGAGCTTTTCCCTTCCCTTCTCAAATTCGGCAGAAGGATTGTCTCAGTGATTCTTGCGATTGAAGACGAAAAGGACGTTCGACGGTTGATCCGCCGCTCTCTTGAGGCTTTGGGTTACAAGGTCATGGAGGCTGCGGACGCGACCGAAGGACGCCAGCTTCTGGTTCAGTCATCGCCCGAATTGGTTCTTCTGGACTTGGGGCTACCGGATGAAGACGGGCAGAGCTTTATCCGCTCGATCCGCGAGTGGAGCGACATTCCTATCATCGTCCTGTCCGCCCGCGACCAGGAACTGGAGAAGGTCGAGGCGTTGGAGAATGGGGCAGATGACTATTTGACAAAGCCGTTCTCTCCGCTTGAGCTTTCGGCAAGAATTAAAGTTGCTCTGCGGCATGCGGTCAAACTGCGGGGTGGTGTTTCCAACATAACCGAAATCGACGGTCTAGTGCATGATGCAGCCGGCAGGCGGATCCTGCTGGATAACACGCCTGTCCATCTTACACCTATAGAGTATAAGCTGTTCACGGCGCTGATCCGACACCCCGGAAAGGTCCTGACCCACAGCCAGATTATCCGTGACGTTTGGGGCAAGCATACGCCTGACAGCACGCAGGTCCTGCGCATCCACATGCAACACCTGCGGGAGAAGTTGGGCGATAGCCCACTGGCACCTCGCTTCATTTTTACTGAGCCAGGCATCGGTTATCGGTTTCGTGACCAGTGAACACCCCACAGCTTCGAAGGCACGGTGACGGAGGGAGTCAAATTGCATGTATTTCCAAATGAGAAATTAGACGGTTGAGTGATTTCGAGCCACGCAAGGAAATACGTTTTTTCAATGCCTTATCTGACAATAACGCAGAACCGAAGTGCGTTTTGTAGTGTATTTCCGGATGCTAAGAAGGCTCCGTCTTGACGTTGTTCTCTGCTAACAAACGAATTCCCGAACGGCTCTCGAAATCAGATAGACGAGCAAAGCGCGACAGGTGAGACCTGCCGTGCTTCGTTTAGGTTTTTTGTCGCACCCCACTCAATCGAGAGCACGCCGCAAGCCGGGCAGGATCGCTACCAGCAGCATGTCCAGCGCCAGCACGAGTATCAGCGCGATGCCTGTCAGCGGGAAGGCAAGAGCGACAATCAGCATCACAAGCGCTGCCCCCTTCCAGAGCGGCAGATTGGCCGGTGCAACCGGTGCGCCAAGGCGGAAGCTGCCGGAGGGCCGGCGCTTCCACCACATCACGATGCCCGAAAGGCAAAGAGTGAGAATGCCCAGGCAGAACAGGAGGTTTATCGCGATGTTCCACCAGCCCAGCTGCCCTTCGTGCAGCGCGATGCCGACGGCCATGGACTTCCCGGCAAGCGAATAGTCCTTGAAGGCGGCCTCGGCCAGAACCTTGCCGGTATACTGGTCGACATGCACTGTCCGGTCAGCCATCGGGTCCGGACTGTCATAGCTCATGGAATCCTGGGAGAGCGTCCAAACCCCGCTGCTGTCGGCCGGATAAGCGATCTGGAAACGGCCTTTAAATCCAAGTGCGCGGCCGAGCGCATGAATTGTCTCAAGCTTGACGGGAATTCCCTCAGGCAGGCCCTGGACACCTGCATCAGATCCCGATTTCGGCATCAGGGTTTCTTCCAACGCCCAGGGAACTTCCTTCAGGTTGCCGGAATTCAATGTCGAGTGGGAATTATCAGAAAGGGGAACATTATCCCATTTTTCGGCGGGGAAGGTACTCCACGCCTGCACCAGCTTACCACCCCAGACAGACGTCCAGGAAAGGCCGGAGACAAGGAAGAAAAAGAGCACGATGGCCAGCCAGAAGCCGATGGTGGAATGCAACGACTTCCAGAACGGACGCCCCTTTTCCGAAAGAGCCGGACGGAGGGCATCGGAAAGACGCTGCCCGTTGCGCGGCCACCAAAGATAAAGTCCGGTGACCAGCATAACGATCCCGAAGCCCGCGGCTGTCTCGATCAGCAGGTCACCCGGTCCGCCATTGTCACCCCACAGCAGCTTGCCATGCATGTTGGTCGCAAAGTCGTTCCAGGTGCCTTCCTTGGCACGGTCCTGAACGGTGGCGCCATCATAAGGATTGATTGCGAGCGCCCGGTTCTCATCTTCTGAAGTGATCATGAAGATGGCGGGTGTCCGCGAATCGTGCGGCGCGATGTAGCGTGTGATCGTGCCGAGCGGATAGGTCTTGTGGACCGCTTCTTCCAGAGCCGTCAGGCTCATCGGCTTTCCGGCTTCCTCGATGGCGATGCGATCCCCATATTCCGGCGCAACCGTGGTGAACCAAAGAATGGTCATGCCCGTGATGGCAAGCATCACCAGGAAGGGGATAACGAACAGGCCGGCATAAAAATGCCAGCGCCAGGCGGCGAAATAGAAAGCGCGGCCAAAAGAACGCGGGCCGTCCGTCTGGGTGGTTTCGATAGTGGCGGTCATTACATGTGTCCCGAGTGTTTTTGACGATTGGGTTATTCAGGTCCGAAGACCTTGAATAGCGTTCTCTGCAAGCGAGAAATGGCCACCGGTTCCGGCCATTTCGGCCAAGGCGTTCTGGTTGCAGATGGTTATGATTTCCGGATGTCGGAAATCGAGAATTCCAGCCCGTTTCAAGCTGTTGAGGCAGCGGCTGACCGTCTCGACTGTCAGGCCAAGCCAATCCGCCAGGTCGGCGCGAGTGAGAAACAGCGTGAAGGTTGTGCGCAGGCTGCGCCGCAATGACGGACGGCGCGCAAACTGGTTGGAGAGATCGAGAATGGCCGATGCCACCTTTTCCGATGCCGTTTTGCGACCGAGCAGCGTGGCGTGAAACTGGCTTCGGCCCAGCATAAGTCGGAGATTGGCCCCGATTTCACCGGGATCGACATCGGCTTCCTCCACCCGCTCGATGATGCCGTGAGACAGCATTTCGGCCGTGGCAAGCTGCACCGCAAGCGGCGACATTCCGAACAGCCGCCTCGGCCCCAATATGTCGATGATCTGGCGACGCCCGTCCGCCAGCAATTGCGAAAGGGCGACACAGCCTTCTTCGATCCGGTAGAGCGTTCCTGCCCGCTCGCCTTCGCGAAACAGGAGCGTTTTCGGCAAGACGGCGCTGCGACCGTTGCCCGGCTTGCCGCGATGGCTGTCCAGATGGATGAATTCCGGCATGAAGGGACGTGAAACGTCCGGTCCCGTATGGTTCAGCATGGGAATGTCCCGTGATTATCCGGAACAGGCCCCAAAGGCTTGGCGTTCCGGCGTGTTTCGCTTACAGCCGGCGCGAGGGCAGCGACTGCGGAATCAGACGAAAAGCGAAACGGCCGGTGGCGCGCGCGGCGCCGCATTGGGCGGGAAAAGCTGGCGGGTAAAGGCTTCGAAACGGACAGGCAGAACAGCCTGGCGCACCGGTTTCATCAACGGGATCGGAAGAACCGCCGGAGGCGGCAGATCTGTGGAGGCACTGAGCCGGCAAGCATCGCAGCCCTTGTCTGCAAGGCTCCCCTTATTTCCGGCCGAACCATCCTCCTGGGGGGTGCAAAGTACCGGTATCGTGCCGTCAGGAAGGGCGTAAGCTGCCATTTCCTGCGGCAAGGGAGAGGCATATGCTGTCGGCATACGATGGGCGAATCCAACGCAGACAAGCGCAATGGCGCACATAATGCGCAGCCAGATCGCCACTTTGTTGAATATGCCTGCCATGATGTCCCTCTCGTGCCAGCATAATGAGCGTAAATTCTAATGACAAGGGACTAGCATTTTTGTCGCAGCATACATTTTGGATGCGAAACAGCGCTATGGAAGGTCGGCTTTGCTGCAAAGGAACAGCATCTGTTTCTGCAGGTGCCGCTCGATAAGGGCGGCATGATGGGCTAGCACCGCGCCCTTGGACTTCAGGTCCATCTCCTGGTCCGGAAAACCAAGAAGATCGGCTCGAAGCCGGCGCCGTTCATCTATTGCGGAGAGGTCGACTTCGTGAGTTGGGAGCGCGAAGCGCCCATATCGGTCACATGGCATCTGCGGGAGGCCTTGCCGCCAGCGCTATACTCACAGCTGACGCTTTGACCGGCGAAGCAGATTGCCGATTTACGCAACATTCACCAATTCGCTTTAGCTGCCACCGCCCGCCTCTCCTCCCGTAAGCTATTGCGATTAATGGTGATATGAAAAACGCTACTCCCGCCGCCGCGATTTTTCAGCGCAAGATTTTCGAATTTTGCGATCTGCGGCTAAAGCCACTGATCACGTCCCGTGAACTTGAGAACATCAAACCTTACCTGGCAAGCTTGCTGCTTTACCAGAAGGCAGCGCCGCGACGAAACGGACGTGTCGATTGGGCTTCCGTCGTTGCAGCTTGCGGGATGGAAACCGAGCTCAACACGGCACTAAAGAAGAACCTGCAAATCGGCTTTGAAGCAATTGAACGCTGGAGAAAAGACAATCCCGTTCAGCAGCAGAAGATTCTCTAGGACAACCCGAGAACGGATCCTGTCAATCGAGCCGCAACGGTCGGTCGAAGGGCAAGAAAGGCGGGTAGTCCTGTAGCTGCAACCGCCGTAGAGCATAGCAAACAAAAGGCAAAACCTGGGGTTCCGCCAAAGCAAGTCGAGGAGTTTCCGGCTCCATTATTCGAAGCAACGAGGACCCTCCTCAGTTTCAGGATGCGCTCGCCTATCAGATGCGCCGTCACGGAGATAGCTCCTGGCATCTTCATCGAGCCGTTGTTCGCGAGAGTGAGGCCTTCGACCGAAAGACGATCTTCAGCTGGCTGAATGGTTCCAAGGCTCCACGTTCAGTGGAAAGCCTCGACATTCTTTCGCGCATCGAAAGGCGCTACCGGCTACCTTTGGGGTATTTCAAAGCCAAGCTCCAACATCAGTCTCGCTCGGCCCATGGCCACGATGTAAGCGAGGGTATCGGTGACGCTGAGAGGCGAAGGCTAGCTTGGCATCTACCCGACGATTTCAACACGCTGCCGTTTGCGAAGCGAAACGAGATCATCGAATGGGTTCAGAGGGTAATTATCTCTGGATCGACCGACTACCGACGATACCAGGCCATGGCGACACGACAGCGCTATGCGATACGGTTTCCAGGCATATCCTATGGCGGCACGCTTTCACCTCGCCTTGACGCCAACGCGTGGGGCCAGGACGAGGATCAGGCTGAGCTGGGGCTTGAAGACCCGGATCTGTTGGCCGGCGTAACCGATGCACCACCCCGGCTGGCGATGGAAATGGCCAATTTGGTCAGCTTTAAAACCGCCACGCTGACGTCGCTCGGGTTTCAGAGAAACGGCGTATGGGGCGAAGAAACGGCATCTCAGAAAATCGAACATCTCGGGCTGATGTTTGGCGCTCTTGCGGCTTCTCCCAAGGGAGCGGTGAAAGGGTATGGCGTTCCGCTGGGGCAACTGACGTTCGGGCTGCTTGTGTTTCCCAGTGTATGGGACTGGTACCTGCAATGGCGTGAACGCCGGCGCGGTTTTTACACCGCATGGGAACACGACATGCTGAGTGTGGCGCTAGGCATGCTTCGGGCCGAAACTGGATGGCTTTGGCAGCACCCGGAATTGGTCAAGGGTGTAAAGCCAATCCCTGGCCTTATTTCCCATAGCGAACTAGCAACCGCCATCGAGGATTGGCGAGGTACGTGCGAAATCTGCTTTAAACATGCATCACACCGCTCGAAGGAAGTTCAGCGCGTAATGCGTGTTCACCGAGATCCGTTCGAACCGATCATGCCGGTGCTTGAGGTCGATAGTCCGTTGGCAGAATACAGGAAAATCACCGAAGAGATCATTGCGCGGATGCCCGACGAAAACCGTTATCCTCGCGCCGCCGCCGAAGCTGTGCGATCATTCTTGATGTTGCGTCTCGGTCTCCACCTTGGCTTGCGGCAAAAGAACCTTCGCCAGTTGATGGTTTGCCCACGCGGCCAGTTCCCAACACCCGAACGCCGCCTTGAAGATATGAAGCGGGGTGAAATCCGGTGGAGCGAGCGCGATCATGGATGGGAAGTTCTGATCCCTTCCAATGCGTTCAAGAACGCAAACTCTTCCTTCTTCGGGTCCAAGCCATTCAGGCTTGTCTTGCCAAATCTACAAGGCCTTTACGATCACTTGAACGCTTACATCGAGCGCCATCGTCGTATTTTGCTCGGCAGCGCGGACGACCCCGGCACCCTATTCGTCAAAACGGTAAAGGCGACGAGCAAGGAAGCATCCTACAATCAAACAACCTTCTACGAAGCCTGGCGGCTGATCATCCAGCGATATGGCATCTATAATCCGTACACCGGACGCGGTGCCATCAAGGGACTTCTTCCCCATGGACCCCACAATGTTCGAGATGTGCTGGCGACCCACATCTTGAAGCAGACGGGCTCATACGAGCAGGCCAGCTATGCCATCCAGGATACCCCAGAGATGGTCATGAACCACTACGGCCGCTTTCTGCCGCAGGACAAGGCAGCTGGCCGCGAAGATCCTGAACCAGGTCTGGGAGGCGGCGTGATATGCTTCGGAGCAGCATTGATTTTCGTAGCACTAGGTGCTACAGAAAGTCATGAGACAGCGAGGGTTCAAAACAGCTTGGTTTGCGAGGGCCGCTCGCAAAGCCCGGATTTCCGACAAGGCACTCTACAAGGCCATCGAGCAAGTGGCGCTGGGTCAGGCCGATGATCTCGGCGGAGGCGTATTCAAGAAACGTCTCAACGATAATATGTATCGCTCGATCATATTAGCCAAGACCGGTGAGTTCTGGGTATTCGCCTACCTGTTCGCCAAGAAGGACCGTGCAAACATTGATGACGATGAATTGGTCGCGTTCCGCAAACTAGCGGACCTATACAGGCGAAAGACCGTGTCTGATATTGAGACGGAAATCGCCTCAGGTCATCTTACGGAGATCTACAATGGCAATGAAGCGTAAGTTCAAGAGTGATGCCTTCGAAGCGATCCATAGCGCGGTTGAAGGCATGTATGTCGCCGGCACCATTGACAAGGAGACCATGCGGACGTTTGACGAGACCTGTCTCACAGTACCAGTCGCTCTCAAGCCCGAGGACATCAAGGCGCTACGCGAACGGAACCACGTGAGCCAGCCCGTTTTCGCCCGTTATCTGAACACGAGCGAATCTACCATCCAGAAATGGGAGACCGGTGCCAAGCGTCCCAGTGGCCCTGCGCTAAAACTCCTCTCGATCGTTGAGAAGCACGGGCTGGATATGCTGGGCTGACTGGGCCAGCTCTTGAAAGGATCAGAACCAACGACCTGCCATTACTTCTGGTCCAAAGCAGGCAGATAAACGTGACAGATCAAGCACTTGGCCCGATCGAAGTGTCCGGCGGGGGCCTGATTGCCAACTCTTCGCCATCGCTCGCTGAATCTCTGCCGTTTAGCCCCGCCCACACTCGTGGTCAAATACGAGGAGCTCACCTATTGAGTGGTCGACGGTTCTTTATGATTTGCCAGCAAGCCTACGCGCACCAACTCCTTGCGATAGCCAGTGGGGCCACCACCATTGTTGTAGCCGCGGCAGGTCCGCGGGAGTGCGAAACCTTCAAGGTAGAAATGCGAATTTCCGATATGCCATTTGAACTCCTTGAAGGAATTGGCTTTTCAAGTATTGTCGTCTCATGCCCGACACGCCTATGACGCCCGAAACCCCCGCGCCGATTGACGGCGCCAAGCCTGCTGTTACGGCACGCCGTCGTGACGACTTCAAGCCCACTGTCAAAATCCAACTCGCCCAGCGCGTCGGCTACCTGTGTTCCAACCCGCAGTGCCAGCGGCTGACCATCGGACCACGCAAATGCGAACAAGGATCGAACACCATCGGCGTAGCCGCCCATATCAAAGCCGCGTCACCCGGCGGCCCCCGATACGATTCCGGTCAGACACCGATGGAACGGGCGAGTGCAGATAACGGAATCTGGCTGTGCGCCGACCACGCCCACCTCATCGATCACAACCCGGAAGAGTTCACGGTCGAGAAGCTGGGGAAGTGGAAGCAGGAGGCCGAAGAGCGCGCGTTCCAGCAACTTGCCAGCGGCAAGGGCCCAGCGACCATCGCCCAGCTGTCATACGAACTTATCCAGCAATTGGCTCCTTATATTTCACGGCTCGGTCTACCGGCGAATGCCGATCTTTCGACTATCAAAACGGAGGTGCGCGCAGCGGCGCTGGCAGATATCGAAACCTACGAGCGGCGGCGGAGCTGGCCCAAGCATTCCGTGGAGCTCGAACTCACGGCCGAAGGCGTTAAGGGCATCAGCCATCTGAATCAAGCCAATTTCCCTCAGGTTCTCGCTAATGTACAGCATATCGTCCTGCTGTCGGCGCCGGGCACGGGCAAGACTACGACCCTTATCCAGATCGCCCGCAAGATGATAGAGGCCGGTCCTGTACCGGTTTTTGTGCCACTCGGCGCATGGGCCGAGTCCGGCAGAGACCTGTTCGACTGGGCATCTCGCCGCAGAAGCTACGAGGCGCTCTCTAGCGCGCACCTCAAGTTCTTGGCCGAACACGGCGAGCTTGCCCTGTTTCTGGACGGGTGGAATGAAGTTCCCGAGGCGGCACGCCGCCGCCTCATTCAGAAGATGGAGGAGCTCGAAACACAGTTTCCGTTGCTGAAGGTCGTGATGAGCAGTCGCAGAACGGCACTGGACGTTCCCCTCGCGGGACGCCGCATCTCCATCCTTCCCCTCTCGGATGACCAGCAACTGGAAATCGCGGAGGGTATGAGGGGGCAGGATGGCGCCAGCGTGCTCGATGGTGCCTGGCGGACCGCGGGCCTGCGGGTCTTGGTCACCAACCCCCTGTACCTGCGTGCCTTACTGGAGGCGGCCACTTCGGGGAAACTGCCAGAAACGAAGGAAGAAGTGCTTCGCCGAATGGTCGAGGCCCATGAAGCCGTTCCCGCCAACAAAGAGCTTTTTTACCGGGAGTTGCACGACGCCCAGCAAACCTACCTGACGGTCATTGCGGCGGCCGCCCAGCTGTCCGGTACGCCGACCATTCCTGATCGTGAAATGCGTTCGGCCATATCGGGCGCCAGCAAAAAGCTCGTGTCTGAGGGGCAGATCTCCGCCGCACCAAACCCACCTCACGTCCTCGACATCCTCGTGGCAAGTCACTTGCTGATCAGGGAGGATAGCCAGCTCTACGCCTTCCAGCACCAGCAGCTACAGGAATGGTTTGCATCGTTCGACCTCGAGGCGGAGCTCATGGTGGCAGGCGACGACCTCAGCCTCGAGCATCCGCTTGCAATTCTCGCGCTCAACGATCGCAGCTGGACCGAAGTGGTCCTGTTCGCCTGCGAGCGTATGTCGCGGAAGGACGAGGCGGGCGCCAAGGTTGTCGCCAAGGTCGTGGACGTACTGCTAGGTATCGACCCGATCTTCGCCGCGCAGGTTGTCGCGCGATCTGGGCCGACTGTCTGGGAGATCATTGGAGACAGAGTCGTAAGGTTCGCGCGCGCTTGGCATACGCAAGGCAAGTTAGACCGCGCAGTGGGCTTCATGATCGAGACCAAAAGGCCCGAGTTTGCCGATATCGTTTGGCCTTTCGTCTCCGGCGATGACGGTCAGAACCAGATGAACGCGATGAGAATCGTGCCTCGGTTCAATCCGTCCGTCCTTGGAGATCGTCTAGTACGGGACTTCGCGGGATTGCCAGATCACGCACGAGAGACATTAGCTGCCGAGTTGGCATTTCATGGCGATCGGGACGCCCTCGATGCGGTGCTCGCATTGGCGCTGAATGAAAACAACCTGGAAATCCGACTCCGCATCTTTGAAGGTCTCTCTTTCCGTTTGGCCACGCGGCAAATGGAGGAGCTTCTAAAAGCCTCCGGTGAGGAATTGGTGCAGACAGTCGCGCAAAGGGGCCACTTCGACGGTGTTCGCGATCCCGCGCTACTGGCCGATCTGACGGAAAGGCGTAAAGCCTTGGTAAAAGCTGATACATCTCCTGAGACACGTTTGGCCATGGCCCTCGACGCCCTTCCGGACGAAGAAGTAGCGGTGGCGCTTGAGCGCGAGTTGAGAGACCCCGCGTTCTCGTTCAAGGACCGCGGTATTCATATCGTGCGCGACGCTTGGGCGCGATTTCCGCGCCATGTCGCTGTTGCGCTCAAGTGGCGAGTGGAGAACGGTCTCGACCTACCCTATCAGCCGCAGCAGTATCTGGAGGGCGTCGAGCCCACCGACGACGGCCCCGTAGCCACGCTGACGCTGCAGGACGACAAGAGCGATCGACCAAGCGCGGCGTGTTTTCTCGCTGGAAACAGTACTGTTCGGGAACTCGTCGTGCGTTACCTTGATGCCAGACGCAAGTTCCGAGCGGACGGCGACCGGACAGAGGAGGCCTACGGACCCTTCCGAAAGCTTGCAGACAAGCTGGAAAGCACGCGCGCAAGCGTGCTGATCGATGTCTTGCAGGAGTTCGCAGAGGGGCTCACTCCGGATGAAATCCATGACCTGGCCGATATTCTCAGCCGGCACGGTCGCGGCGGCGATATCGAGCACTTGCAGATGCCCCCTGCCACCAGACCAGCTGCCGTCAAACTCATAGAAGGATGGGGGCAGCAGCTCATCGGTAAGTCGGCTTCACGGCATCACATGGCCCAACTCACGTGGGCGATGCGCCGCGTCCCTGATGCTGGTCAGGTGCCCATATTGGATAGGATGGTCGAAGCGGACCTCGCGGGTCTTGCCGCGGCAAGGGCGGCATACGCGGCCAACAGGTCCAACGAGAAAGCCTTAAACGAGATGCGATGGTCTCACGTTCACGAGTACCGCATCATGCTGACAACTATCGGCAACGACGAGGCCGAAGCGGTTCTCAAGCGTTTTCTACTCGACGCGGACTTCGGTCCAGAAGCTGCTGTCGGTCTCCAAGTTATTTGGCAGCAGCGAAACGAACCAGTGCCTCACGACAATGATCGCAAGTTCAGCCAATGGCCCGACTTCGTTCGTGCTGCCGCAAATCGGTCAAGGAACCGCGCCCAGAGCTGCGACACAGCGGATCTGCTTTTCAAGGCTGCGGAGACCTTGCGTGAAGGCGGCTCGCTGAAAGAACTTGGACGTGCGGCGCGATCTGCCGGCTGCGCCGTACTGCTTCCGCATGGCGACCGCACGGCATTCCTGATCGACATCTTGCAGGCCGAGTTACCACATTGGCAGCGGCTCGAACTCGCCCAACGCATGATGGTCGGTGGTCTTGTCGTGCCCGCCGGCATCCTCTTGAAGGGGTTGTCGGACGCGATGGCCGAGCACGGTGATCGCAAATGGATACAGGACAATGACCTAAGCAGGTTGTTCGACTGGCTGGAGCTGCTACCGGTATCGGATCAGCCATTCGCGTTGTTCGACGGCCTCGAGGCGGTGGCAGCAAAGTTCGAGTTTGGCAAATGGCATGTCCGGGATCTCTTGGACAGTGTGCGTCATCTGGACGAGGGTCTTCGCATCGAGCTTTTGCGCTGGCTCGTAACCCGATGCCCAGAGTTGATCGACCAGTACGAGCTGTTTCTTTCGCTCAAGAATCCGGGACAGGCAACGCTGGACTTCCTATTGGAAATAGCGGCCGGAAAATACGGTAACAAGCCGATCGAGCAAGTTACACGCTTCGACTACCCCGACGAACTTTTTTTGACGCTCTCGTCAGCGGCGCTGGAGAGCTTACCAGAGCGGTATGACTTGGCAACGAATGAGCGACAGAAGGCGCTGCTCGCGGGCATCCTTCTCGCTGGAGCAGATCACGCTACCGTCCTGAAGCTGGCACAAGACAAGACCGGACGCCGTGTCATCGGTCAATATGGCTGGAATACGCGCTCCAAAATTCTGTATTTCCACCAGCCTACAGGTAGCGGTTCGTCGTCATACTCTGTTATTCCACGCGATTTGTACGAACTTCGTAGAGAATTGTACGGTCTGATCCTGTCTTCTGATCCCGAAACGGCCAATTTCGCTGCCGACTATTTGGAGCAAATTGATGCAGAGCGTGATGAGGAAGGTGGGTTCGATTCTGGTCCCCGCCATCCGGACATCTCCTCTGGTCGACCTTGGCCTGTGGTGAATGAGGTGGGCAACACAGGCTTGCCAAGGGCGACTACCACTTCCGCCTAGAATGGTCTTTCGGCATCTATCGACCGTTTCGCGATGAGACATAGACGTCAAGCCGCGAAGCTCTTGCCTCCGAAAATGTGCCATCAAAATGGGTGAAATCACATCTCAGCTTCAGCCAGTTTTGGGAATACCGCTTTGCCGCTATCGTCTCGCTAGGTCCGCGGCTTTCTGGCGGCTTTGATGTTGTTGTTCACGCTTGGCCGGTGGATTTAATTGCGATTTCGTCTGGAGATGAATAGCACTCTTTGGGGGACCGTGCTTCGCGTTCGCGGCACTCTGATTTTATAACGAGCACAGCCATGACGATATTTACGTTTGACGAGGCCAAACAAATTCTGGCCGACGCGCTCCGGCAACTCGATGCCGCCGGACCTGAAGGCTTTGAGGGTTTGATGCGGGATGTACTAACAGAGATCACCGGTCGGTCATTCCGTCTTGCCAAGTCGGGTCCCCAAGGGGGCTCTGATGTACGCGCCGTAGATACCAACACCTTCAGGATCGGGCTCGAAGGCAAGAGGTATGGCGAGAAAACACGGCTTGGACTCGATGAATTGCGCGCTAAGGTCCTTGATGCCGCGTCTCAGGACGACCCTGTGGACTTGTGGATATTGGCGGCAACTAGAGAGATCACGGCGACCGACCAGGAAGCGTTAGAGAAGACGGCGCGATCTCAGGGGCTTTCGACCATGGTTCTCGATTGGCCATCAGGAGCGACAATACCTGACCTAGCTATCATCTGCATCAGTGCGCCAGTGGCCCTTAACCACCATCTCGGTCATGTGTCAAAACTGAATGACACAGTCTTGGCCGTTCAGTCGCATCCGGCTTTTGTAGAAGGGCAAGCACGACTACGCAAACGACTCATTGCACCGGACATAGGATACGCCGCAGCAGCGGCAGCTATGCGCACATGGATACAAGGTGGCTTGGCAAGCGAGACAAGTGCGGGTTCCCGGTTGGGTGGCCGGGGCCACAATGTCCTTGCCGAAGCGGACAAGCGGGTTCCGAGGAAGGCTCTAAGTGACCAACTGGACAAATGGTTCGAGAACCGCACGCCTGGCGCCCTCGTCGGCGATGAGGGCATGGGAAAGACATGGTCCTTCTTGTCGTGGTGGGTCGAAAGGAGTTCGGGAAGTGAAAGCCTTCCGCTAACCATCTTTGTTTCGGCCAAAGATATCCGCGATGAAACAGCCGAGGAAATGATTGTTCGTCTGCTGGCGGCACGACTGGACACCAGGGATGTAGACTTCTGGCGGCGGCGGATCGGACAATGGCGGAATGCGGTGGTCGACGGACCGCAATTCATTCTCGTGATCGACGGGCTGAACCAGAATTGGACCAAGACCGATTGGGCGGAGTTCCTACAACCCCTTTATGACGAACGTTGGAATCGCCGTGTCGTCGTCTTGATGACCTGTTGGCCTGATCACTGGGCCAATCTTCGAAAGCTGGCACCGCTGACCCCCGACCCCGTCGAAATACCGGTGGGACCGTTCAGCGACCCGGAGCTCGATCTTGTGTTAGCCGGCCATGGCCTGTCCCGTGAGCGTTTTGCAGAACCCATGTTGACACTGATGAAGGTCCCGCGGCTTTCGCGGCTGGCCATTACTCGGCATCAGGCACTAGCTGAAAGCGGCGACATAACGCCGGAGCGCCTCGCATATGAAGACTGGAAGTACCGGGTGTCGCGGCGTGGCGCCGCACTCGCCATCGGCGACGACGAGTTCCTCTCGTTCGTTGAGGGGCTGGGAGAAACCCTAAAGAATTCGGTCGACGAGTCTTTCTTCACGCGAAAAGACCTTCTGGACCGCTTGGGTCGCGATAGCGGGCGTGATCGTGCTGATCTTTTGGAGACGCTGGGCGAAATCGTTGCCGGACGCTGGCTGGAGGCAGGGTCGAAACCACACCAGTTTCGCGTCAACCCCAAATTGACGCCTTTCGTCCTGGGATTGACCTTGGCGAATGAATTGAAGGGCGTTTCCGAGGACGCGCAGATTGCCACCATGGTGGCCGAGTTCCTTGACCCGTTCAAGGGGCAGAGCTTAGGCGTTGCAATCTTGCGCGCCGCCACTACCGTTGCGTTACTCGATCCGCAGGTTGGACGCGGGGCGAGGCGCGCCGTCCTGAAACGCTGGCTTGCCGAACAAAACTTTAACCAACCGGATTTTGACGCTTACTGGCGGCTGATCGGCCTCGATGTCGATCTCATCTGCGAGAACATTGAAGAGACGTGGTTGGCGCGCGGGGGTACGGGCGTTCTTACAGACGAGATTCTGATCAAGGGAATCGCACAAGCCTATCGTTTCCCCGAGGTTGCCCATCACTTGGTGCAGCGGGCTGAAAAGTGGCTTGGGTGGATTTGGGCCGATCCGGATCAGGGACGCTTTCTTGGGCGAGTCGATTCCGAGTCGCAGCGTTCCAAAGACAATCGAGCGCGGACGAGGGCCAATCTCGAAAAATGGCAGGCGATCGCCCGGCCCGAATGGCCATCCATAGAGCCACGTTTGGACGGCGACGTAAGTTGGTTCAGTCACCGGGCGCTTGGGATGCTGTCGTTTCTGCCACGACTGCCGTTTGTCCGGGCGTTTGCCGCTTGGAGCCTGGGCCGAGCCATCATGGGCGTCCCTCGCCACATTGACGAGGTCGGCTGGGTTCTCAGAGTGAACGAAGAGGACCAAGACGCCTTTCGTCCTGTCTTAGATAGATTGATCGAGCGCCTGATTGCGGTAGATGACCATATCGCAATAACCGCCGCGAAGTATCTGCTGGAAGCGGCCGGAGATCCGGCCGCCCAGGCAAAGCTCGATATCTTGGAAGTGCCAGAACCGGCGCTGTCCTGGGAGCACGAGCGCTGGGTTGATCCCTGCGACCCCTCATCACCGCCTCCGCAAATCAAGCAGGTCGAGATGGTCGATGGGGCGCAACTATGGATGCACCATCGTCAAACCGGTGATGCCGACCTCCGTTTTGCGCGCGACAAGACCAGTTTGGCTCGGCTTGATCCTCAAGCCTTCAAGACAACAGCAGCGGCGGCGGTGAACAGTGCAGAAGGCCGAACTACCGAACAGCTATGGGGCCTTCTGAACGCACTCCGTAGGGTTCTCATATTGATCCCTGCCGACGGTCGCGAGAAACTCGCCCATGCAATTGACCGGGTTGTTGCAAGCGGCGCGATCGCGGACGACAAGGAATTGATCTGGTGGCGCGCCCGGCGGCTTGAAATCTTGCTTTGGGGCGCCCCGCCTGAGGAGCAACTGGCGATAATCCGCGATAAATGCCTTGACGCTAATGAGCTCGCCTTGCTCGACAATGCATTGCCGCGTGCCGATCAGGCAGTCCTCCGTCGCCATCTTTCGCAATTTATCAAGAAGGAGACGAGGCAGGGCAAACTGATTGACCTCTACTACCTCAGCAAGCGGGCTTTCCGAGAGACGTTGAAACCCTTGGATAGGCTTGCTCCGCTTCTCACAGATGAAGATGCTGATGTCAGGCAGCTTGCGTGGGAACTGGCATCCACGAATGAAAATCCAGCGGTATGTGAGGCCGTCGCCGCGAGCGGATGGGCTTCGCGAAGTGAGTTGAGCCGGGTCGACCGGGCTTACGGCTCTGGCGCTTTGCTTACGGCAAGCCGGATATTGCGCCGTCCTGAACTGCTGGATCGGGCGGACGCCGAGGTCGTAGCGCTGCAACTCTTGCGCAATCCTGACGATCCGGCGGCTTTGGTCGGATACGAACAATACGTTCGGGCCGCACTTGAAGGGATCACGGTCGTCAAACCGGGGCCAATTGCAGACCATTGGGTACTGCACGGTGAACCCATGCGGACGCTGGTGTCTCGTAGTGGAAGCACATTTTCCCCTTGGTTGGCAGATTGGCTTGAGCGGACCCCGGAGATTCCTAACCACGCATTTTTCGTGGGTGAGTTCCCCTTGATTTGTCTTTGCCAAGCGCTATTCGAGGCCGGCGATCCGCTCGCGCAACGATTTTGGGCCAAGGTTATGAATGCCATGGCGAGCGGCGTGTTCAAGTATCCAGAGCTGTCGCAGATTCCGATGAGGTCACCCGCCGTCGACACATGGGATACTGTCCGAATGGGCGTCATCACGTCCGCTACTACGGATCAAGATTTGGCGGCTACCGCGCGAAGCGCGATGAAGTTCGGCCATGCCGCTTGGCTTGAACGGGTCATTCGTGACTGCGAAGCAACCGGGCGAGCCTCGGATATGGCCAAGGCTTATACGTTGCTCGGGTTTGCAGACGTCAGTCCGGAATTTAACGCGGTTTGGGAAGATTTTTCGAACAGGAAGCTTGAGCGCGGATGGCTGGCCCATGTGTATGGGGAAAGCCGCAAGCAATATGACCGTAACCGATGGGCGCGGCATTGGTATCAGGCGTATATCAACGCAGAAGACCCCGCCGATGCCTACGCCGCGTACGAGTTGCTGTTATCTTGCGCCGATCGTCGGTCCGTCTATTGGTTGAAAGGAAACGACCTGGACGGTCGCCCGGAGTTCCTGCAACGTCATTGGAACGCCAACGCAACCGACCTGAATAGCGCCATTAAAAAGAGGCATGAGGAACTCAAGAACACGCTGTTCTTTACAAAGACGATGTCCCAATCCCACGCTCCGTGGCTTTGATGTTGAGGTCAGTTCCGAATGTCGAAAGGTCTCCGGGCCGAGTTCGAGCCACGTATGGCGGTGATTGCCACAGGCGGTTTCCTCGTCGGGTCGGATACCTAAGTACCATCTCGGACGCGATGAATGGCCGCAAGGCTCTGAAGGCAAATATCTCCTGTGTCAGCTTCCATCATTTCTTGCAGTAATCTCGAAACCGGTGAGATCGATGGCCCGATTGTGCTCGATCGCATTCAGACGTTGGGCTTGCTCGACAAGGTGGTCGAGGCGGACGCCAACTCGCGCCAAGGCGCTTTCGATATGATTCCGTTGGGCGCCGTTTGCACGCAGCATCTGCAAGCTTTTGAAGAATGAGCTGCTAACCTTGCACCGCTCGTACAGGAGGTCTCCAAGTGTCGGCTCATCGGCCTCCATCAGTGCTACTGCAACACTGCCGTCCCCGACGGGCGTACGTTCGTAAAAAAATCTGCGGACGCATAAATGTTCGTGGATACTTACTAAGTAGCGTCGGCCAACAGGGTCGATGGCGAGCATTTCGCGTATAGCGTCATGAAGTGTCGTGAAGAGAGCCAACACTGTAGCGCGTCGATCTCCGGATACAAACGGCTGTCGGCCATCCTGAACATAGTCAATGAGGTTGATACCAAGCGCCAGTATGAAGCGGATCGTCTCCGACGCTCGTCGTGCATAGTCGTCGAATGCCTGGTCATCTGATTTGAATGCATGGCTGTGTTCCGCAATTTCACGGAGTGTAAGTGCGCGCCGCCATAGCTCCGCGAAACTGACTGCAACATCTCGGTCAAACAGTGCGGCGGCAACTACACGTGCGCCAAAGGCGTCGGCACGTTTGCCCCAGATCACGAACAGGGAAGGCAGTTCCTGTTTGCGTTTGCCGTCCTCGCCCTCCAAAAAGTCCTCCGGCTGATCTGGCAACATCTTAAAGAGCAAGTCCCGTCCCGGAACGCTATGGCCGTGTTCTCGTGCGGAGAGGATACGCATGGCCTCCAAGCATAACTCATCCTCGGGTGGCATGTCTGTCGGTCGAAGGTTCATCCACGCAACCGAAGCCGGTGATTGCATGAGAGCTTCGACCACCAGCCAAATAGGCCAGGCGCGACTGCTGATATCTTGGGGAAATGGCGACTGCTCAGCATCAAGTATCGACATGATCGAGCGAAACAACCAACTCCCCCAGCGAAGTGTGGCTGCACCACCATCAGATCTTGCCCAAAGGGCGGCGGCAGTCGCATTGGCAAGTTCCGCTAGGCGAACGTCGTCCTGTCTGGCCTCATCTTCATTGTCGCCGCGGTAGCCCAATCCGCTGCGCAAAGCGTCATGGGCTGCGAGGAGTGCCAAGGGCAGCAACACACGACCATTCCAGGTGCTGTCTGCCTCAAAGGCAGGCAGCGCGCAGTTCATCAACCGCAGCCAGTCAGCAAATCGGCGGTTGGGATCAAGCGCACCGAACTGCAGGATAAGAGCGGGTTGATAGGGCTCGCCGTACGCTTCGATCAGCTCGGCGGCGAACTCCATGTCCGTGTCAAAGAGGAGATCGAAAATGTGCCAGTCACTGCGAAACGGCATAATGTTGCCGAGCGTGCGCAGGCCAAACCAGATTTCGTGAAGATCAGGCTTCGACTTCCATTGCCTCTGGATCTCTACGAGAATTGCGTGATCGGAGCGATGAGTGTTACCGCTTGGATTCTGCTTGAAGCGTTCAACCATCATACGCGCAACTTTACGGATATCGTCGCGAAGATTGGGACGCGCTGATACGCGACGCTCAACCAAATTGACGAGAATCCTCTGCGCGGCAGGATCGCTTCCAATCAGTTGACCGACCATCTTCCAGTTCGAGACGGTTGGCCGATTGCAGAACAGTATGCCAGCGGCCTCCGCCAGGAGCAGGTTGCTCGTCGATACGCTGTTATGGCTATCATTCTCCTGGAGCGCATCTGCAACGTCTGAAAGTCTGTGCTCATCCAACCATTCGCGAAGCTGCCCGCTATCCGGTGGCCGAGGAGTCTCATCGGCGTCTTTGGCTGCTCTTGCACGGTTTTCAACGAGTTTTCGGGCGCTAGCAACGGCTGCAGTGCGCCAAGGCGCGGCCTGATAGCCCTCGATTGTTAATTCCGCCGCCTTCCAATATTGGCCAGGGTAGTCATCCGTGCGCCGCTCTTCCTCAGGCCACTTCACTTCGACACCTCCGCCGCATTCCAGAGACGCTCGAAGTATTCAATCGCCAAGGTGTCATTCGCCGACCATCCGTGGCTAAAGGCGTTGATTTCATGGTGTGTACCGCCAACATTTGCGCCCCAGTGCCAGAGTTCGTCGTCAATCACGGCGAAACGATCATGCGGCAGGCGAGTGCCACTTCGCGCTCCTCGTAATAGCCGAACCTCGATCGTGAAAGGCTCGTTTCGAGGGGGTGCACGACGAGCATCCTGAAGTTCAGTCAGTTGTTTGACCTGTTCCTTGTGCCCGTCCTTATTTGACGTGAGCAGGCGGATGTCCTGCGCCGACGTTTGGCGCAGGACATGATCGAAGACCCCAAAGAAGTGACCTCTGGCGAACGCGTCGATCTTAAGGAGGAAGCCGTCGACCAGCCAGACACGGGAGCTGGCGCCCCGGACGGCTGATAGGAATCCTTCAGACCATGCTCCGAATTCACCGGCGGCATATCGATTGATTTCTTCATGGAAAGAGGGGAAGCGATCCAGGTCACTCATAGAACAACTGTTGTCAAAGCTCGGCCACCGCAGCTTCGGCACAAGGCTGTGCACGGGCTTCGGCGCAGGTGCGTTCTTGATCCGTAGGGTGGGTGGAAGTAGCGTCAATGCCCCCCCTCCTCGGATACCGCCAGAAGAGCGTCGTTAAACAGGCGTTCCAGACGCTCGCGGACACTGGTAGGGTCCGGCAACTTCAGCATGACGCTCGCTCGCTCTCCAATCGCGTTAAGCGAATTTCCCGAAAGCCAGATGTTGCCGTCAATGACAAGGAAGCGATCGTGAATCGGCGGGTTCTTTGCGCCACGCAAAACCCTGATTTCGGGGGTGGGTACCCCGCGTTCTTTAAAACTCCGCAATGCTTCTCTGAAACCGACTCGCATCGCGTTTTCGTCGTCGAATGGCAGGCGAGATGTCAGTAGGCGCAGTTTGATGTCGCGCCGTGTGATGAAATGCCCGAAGTCGAATAAGTCCTTTCCGTCTGCATAGGGGTCGACGATCAGGATCGTTTCACGGGCTCGACTAATTCGTTCTCGGATGAAACTTAGCGCAGCATCACGCTTGTCAAACCACTGCAGTTCCTGTTGACGCGCTACGCGTTGTTGGTGGCGTCTGTTCGAGCTTGCGTAAAAGCGAGAGATGGCGTTAAGGGGAGCGGGACCATCTGGCTCAAGACTAACGAGGCTATTGGTGGCGCGTGTCACCTCACTGACGTCGTGTGCGACTTTTGCCGCCCCCTTGCGGCGCCCTTCCTGAGTTTCCACCTTAACGTGCCGACTGACCATCCCCATGTCGATAGCTATCGTTCGTAGATAAGGGAGTGCCTTCTGCTGATCGACAAGACCGCGTTCGACATGCGAAAGCGCATGTCCCGTATGTTCCAACTGCCCGTCGGCCCGAACGATCATGAGCGTGCCGTCAACACTGAAGTTCTTGAAGAGGTGCATAGCTCCGAACCTCTCTTCAAAGAGTGTGAGATTTAGGCCGCTCAGAGAGCGACCGCGTCGCGGGAGGACCTCGCCCACGAGATGCTCTTGACCATTCATGTCACGCGCCATGTAACTACGTACTGCGCGCACGTCTGGGTCTGGAACAATGAGCACCGCACCGCCGATCAGTTCGTCGTGCCGAGCAATGTCGAAGTGGATTCGTCGCCGTAGCCAAGCCCGCGCGCTGGGGTCACCGATTACACGGTCATGAAGCGGTGTCTGTATCGCGAGTTGCCGGTGCACCCGCGCCGGATGCGCTCCAGGGCCTATGAAGGGTGTAGGATAGAAGTCATCGGCAGAGCCGAACATGGACGGATCGGCGAGAGGCGTGGAGAGTGCCGGCCACGCCGGTTCATCAGTCAGTGCGACCGTCGATATCGCCGTGCCGTCGTATTGCCCCCTATCGGCGTCACGTCGCGGTATTGGCAGCGTCGGATCTTCGGCCAAGGATCGATACCAGGCAACAGCGCTGACAGCATCCATGGCAACACGACGAAACGCCAGATCAATCCCGCTCTTCTTGGCTCGATAAACCTGCGGTACGCCTCTCTCATCAACCGGCATGCTGTCGGGTACAGGCCTGCTTGCTGTGACCAACTCGACGCTTGCAAAAACCAGGTTCGCATGTTTGGCGTCGGAATGGCTGCGAACGGTTGCCACCCGGACGATGGCGCTATGATATGCATCGAGATCGTGAATCTTCTCTCTGCTCAAACTGCATCCCTTTCCCAAAGGCCAGACATAGGGTAGCCCCGAGCCATAACGTTGAAATTGGGCTCGCCTTCGCTATGAACGGCGAGAACATGCTCAGGACCGAGCGGCTGGTGTGTGTAGAGATCGAACGCATGTTTGTCCGGCCGGCAGCCGAGCAACCGGCCATAAGTGGCAACCACGGCCTCAGCCGCCGAGTAACCATGGCGGGAATGGACGAGCGGCATGGCAATCTCCAGGACACGCGGCCGACCGATCTGCTTCAGCATGTCCTGAAGTGCCGCATCCCGCTGCCAGAAATAGGCTGACTCGCCGCCCCAGCTCTCGAGGAGCAATTCAACGCCGCCATCTTCGACGTCGACAGGATGCGAGACCATCCAGAACTTGTCGGAGCGGGAGTCAAGCTGATCGCTTTGGTACGGGCTGTCGGCGAACAAGCGATCCGCGACCTCTTGGTTGAATGCGCCAGCAGTAACTTGAGCCGCGAAGCGTGATCGGATGGTGTCGAGGCTAGATGGATAGATGCCGCCCTGTCGAAGAACATCGACTTCCGCGTCGGTCAGGCGGGTATAGTGCCAGGCGCGGATCGTTCGGACTTCCATCAGCCCCATGATATGCTCCTTCACCCACATGAACTCGCCCGCATAAGGGTTTTCAGGGTAGGGCATGGTGCGATCGGAGGCCTCACGCTCCAGCCGTTGGTGGCGCGAGGTGAACATGTAATCGCGGATGACATCAGTGTGGGCGTCGAGGTCGCCGCGCAGCTCGCTGTCGAAGGTTTCGACGTCCCAGACGTCAATGATGGCGACACCCTCGGTCATGCCTCATTCTCGTTTCTTGCTACGATCCTCGCGCATGACGGGCCGACCAACTCCCAAACCCGTTCAATGATCGATTCCAGCGAAACAGCGTCTAGTTCGAGCGATGCGGCGTAAGCACGCCATTGCCGCT
Source organism: Gellertiella sp. DMC107 (assembly GCF_056313605.1). Classification (NCBI taxonomy): domain Bacteria; kingdom Pseudomonadati; phylum Pseudomonadota; class Alphaproteobacteria; order Hyphomicrobiales; family Rhizobiaceae; genus Gellertiella; species Gellertiella sp. DMC107. The sequence continues at coordinate 34,495 of NZ_JBQUZZ010000006.1, forward strand.
GCTTCCCTTCGTCGCCAAACATCTCGACCGAGAGGCCTGGTGGGCGTTCTTTAGGGATTGGCGTCCGACGGCGTTCGAACGTCGCGCGGATGGCCGCATCCAGATCGTCGGCGGGAATGTCGATCGCGCGCGGGATCGCCCACAGGTCATAATAGTCTTTCATGCGCCCGTTGAGGACTCCAAGCGCCACCATTGCCTGGAACTTCTCGGCGATCACCGTGGCGGGCGGGTAGGAACGAACCTGCGGAGCGGGAAAATCCAGCAGGGCTGGATAGTCGAGCCGCTGCGTCGCATCGGCCATAGCGTCTCCGAAGCCGATGTCGATTGTAACGGGGATGCGGGTCCTTTCGAGATAGGCTGCGGTCTTGAGACGAACGCCGCCATATTCCATTTCTTCCCGAATGACTGTTGCAGCGAGCGCATCGATGTCGAAGGCGAGTCCGTCGTCGCTCTCAATCGCCATGATCTCCCCGAAGTCGGCGATCAGGCGGGCAGGATCTGCGTCCCCATGTCCGAGAAAGTCCGCATCCCGCGTCACCCGATTGTTGTCGGCCACCCAAACCGTGACCAACATACCGCCTTTCAGGACGAAGCGGTCCCGATGCGCTGAGATTGAAAGGCGATACAGCAGCCGTTCGAGCGCGAACCGCACCAGCAGGACGTCGAATGCGCGACCTTCTTTGCGGGCGATATTGAGCAGCCGATCCTTGACCGACTTCGCCATGTTCGCTGGTGCTTTAGCCATTGGAGGTGAGCGCCTCAAGATAGGGTTGCATGACCTTCCAGGCGCCGCCGGCCTTCGCGGCCTGGGCGATTGCGCTCGGAGTTGCCTTGCGTTGCTGAAGAGCAGCGCGCAGGCCTTCGACGGCGACCGATCGATCGACCAGTTTGGGGTTTCGGAACAGGTCGGCAAGGGTCTTCGGGATCGAATAGACCGGAACGTCAATGCCGGCGATCACATGATGTTCGATGCCCTGTCGCAGATATGGATCCGTGAAACGGACCATACGCAGCGGGGGATAGGACTGCACGGGCGCCCAATCGCTCGTTCCGATCGCTATCCAAACGCGCCGCGGCATTTGGTCGGTCAGTCCGTGGAAGGCGAGCGCTGACACCAGAGCGATCACGCCTTTGGGTGCGCGCATGATGGCTTCAGCAAGGATCTGGTTCTCCTCGATTTCCGCGTCGCGCTTCTGATAAACTCCGCGCGAGATACGCTCGATTTCACCGCCCTCGACGGCGCGCGCGATCGTTTGCGCGCTGATGCCAGCCTCGCGCAGTTCATGCGCATGCATCATGCTGCGCGCATTGAGCAGGCTTCTGAGCTTCACCTTTTGCGAATCTTGCGCCGATGGCATGTTACAAATCCTCTAATAGATCGCGATGTTATCAGAGGTTTTGTCACGCGTCATCCCTGCAGTAGCCAATAATAGACGGCCAGCCTCCCGCGAGCTCAGATTATCTGCCGGAATGTCTTTTCGATCCATTCGGCGCCAGCAGCGAAAGTCGAGAATTGCCCGGCCCGGCATGAATAAAACGCAAATGGCCCACCGACGTTCGGTTTCCGCAAAGTGTGACGCTGACGACGAAAACGGCCGTCAGAGGGAAGCCCTCGAGGGTCCACAATGCCCCCCGATCCCATTTTTCCTCTGTTTGAGCCTTCTGCCTTCTCAGCTTTGTCTCGAAGTAGCGGCCCAGACCGAAGGGACACGCTCACGCCTCTTCAACCTTCCAGACATTTTCTGATGGCATCGTCTGTAGTCCCCTGATGCGTCGCACGGACCTGACCGGAGGGTGTTCATCCGCGAGACGCTGAAACCGTCGTGGGAGACTTGCTTCATAGTCTCATGCGACCAACCTCCGCCAGTGATAAAGCGAACGAGTACGCCGGAACAAGTCAACTGCCTCGATACGCTCATCCATTGGCGCCAGAGTAGTTCCAACAGAGACGGCGAGCTTTGTATCAACCCCGCCCCTCCTTAGCTGCCTATAAAATTGCCCATGCCCGAAACCTCCCCCTCCCCGTCATCTCGCGCAGGCCGAGCTCCAAAACGATCCGCCGCGCCGCCTGCGGCGTGACCTCGAGCGTTTTCGCCACCATGCCGGCCGACACCAACGGTTTCGCCATCACCAATTCGACCAGTTCCGGCAACTTTGACGACGTCCGCCGTCCCTCCAGTTTTCGGTCCATCATCGTTTTCGTCAGAGTCAGCCGGTCATGCTCTTTCAAGCCGATCTCGGCGGCCGCCAAGAATCCGTGAGCAATGGCGAGCAACCGGGTCTGCCGATCACGATGCCGGCGCCGGTCGACCGGAATGGTTTTGAGGCCGAGATTGATAGCCGCGAGATGGGCGCCGGTGGTGATGCTGGCTTCCCGCAATATTGAAGCGGCAAACAACCGGCCGAGCCAGGGCGCGTGCTGCAGGACGGCGATCTCATTCCAGGCGTCCAGCGCGACGATCGCCTGCAACACCGCCGGCAGGTCTTCCGCTTGCCGCAGGACGCCGCGCCACTCGTCGAGCCGCTCGTCTTCGTCCCAGTCGAGATCGTAGATCATCGGATCTTTTTCCGACCCGCCGCCAGGGCCGGGTCGTCTGGCACTTTCGATCGCAGCCTCCGATCGGGCCAACACCTCATCGATGGCGGCATAGTCGACGCCGGGCAGATCGTCGATGTCGTCGCCATCATCCCCCTCCCTTTCCAGATATTTTGCAGCGGCCGCGGGCCGATTGACGCCGGCCGGCTCCCCCTCGACTGCGCCGGCCGACATGATGTCCGACGTTTGTCGCAAAGTTCGGATACCCCCTGCAGACAAGGCCCAGGTTGGGAGCTGAGCTACGATGCGTCGGCGGGTGCGCAGCACGTCGCGGGCGTTTGTCAGTTCATGGGTGGGTGTGCGAATATCGCGGGTGGCGTCATGGAGGACGAGGTCTTCGAGATGGACGAGTTCGCCGTCGATCCACAGCGAAGCGCAGGCGTCGGAGAAATGGGTGTGCTCGATCCACCCCAGGCCGACCGGCGAACGGGCAATGCGTTCGTCGAGACGCGTGAGAGCTACACCGGCGTCGAACGCCGGCCGCATCAAGGTCGTCATGCTGATTTTCGCGAGATCATAAGTCATTGAAATCATGGTAAATGATTTCTCATACGAACTCCATATCAATATTACGGTTCCTCACATAGTACGATTGAAGGTTGAGCCTCTAACAATCGATAAGTTTCAAGTATCGATAGCGATGGCTATAGGCTGTCGGAGGTGTTAGGATCGGAGCAAATCACGGGCGGCGGGGCGGGAGCGGCAATGGACAGACGGAATTTTCTGGTGACTTCGATCGAGGATGTCAGCCGTCGGGCTGAGGAACTGGATGCGCTGGATGCCATTCTTCCCTATGGCCGGCGGGACCAGCTGGCGGCCCTGCTCACGGATGACGATGTTTCCACGCTGAAGCATCTGGCAGCGGAAGGCATGGGCGAGAATACGCTCCGCGCGCTCGCCTCCGATCTCGGCTATCTCGAAGCCTGGTGTTTTGCCGCGACCGGGGAGACCTTGCCCTGGCCTGCGCCGGAGAGCCTGCTGCTGAAATTCGTCGCGCACCATCTTTTCGATCCGCTCGAGCGGGAAAAGAATGCCGCCCATGGCATGCCGGGGGAGGTGGAGTCGGTCCTCCGCGCCAACGGTCTGCTGAAGGCGGATGGTCCGCATGCGCCCGCGACCGTCAGGCGGCGGCTAACCTCCTGGTCGATCCTCACCCGTTGGCGGGGTCTGGAAGGGGCCTTCACCGCGCCGACGCTGAAATCCGCACTGCGGCTCGCCGTCCGCGCCGGCAACCGGCCGCGCCAGCGCAAGAGCAGGGGTGCGGTGACGGGCGATATCCTCGCCCAGCTCATCGCCACCTGCTCCGGCGACCGGCTCGTCGATGTCAGGGACCGGGCAATCCTGCTCGTGGCCTTCGCGTCAGGCGGACGCCGCCGCTCGGAAGTGGCGCGGCTGCATGTGGAGGATCTCCTGGAGGAGGAACCGGTGGCCATCGATCCCGCCAATCCCCTGTCCCCGCTTCTGCCCTGTCTTTCGCTCCGCCTCGGCCGCACGAAGACCACGGACCGGGACGACGATGCGACGTCGCTTCTCATCGGAAGGCCCGTCGATGCCCTGAAGCGATGGCTGAAAGAGGCCGGCATCGACAGCGGCCCCGTTTTTCGCCGCATCGACCAGTGGGGCAATGTGGATCGCCGCCCGCTCACGCCGCAATCGGTCAATCTGATCCTGAAGACCCGTTGCCAGAAGGCGGGGCTCGATCCCGACAAATATTCCGCCCATGGCTTGCGTTCCGGCTATCTCACCGAGGCCGCCAATCGCGGCGTGCCCTTGCAGGAAGCGATGCAGCAATCCCAGCACAAATCCGTGGCGCAGGCCTCGAGCTATTACAACAATGCGGACCGCCGCAACGGCCGGGCCGCGCGCCTCATCACCTGAAGACCTGCCGGAAAATGAAAAGCCCGGCGCGGGAGGAGCGCCGGGCTTCGATCATGACCAGCGGCTGGGAGGAGGATGCCGATGGTCGCCGCAAGGAAGTTTGGGAGGAGGAGTACCTCCTTGCTGACCATCAATTTATTGCTGCGACGCACCATGCGCAATCACGATTTTCGCAATGCAGCAATGCACCCAATGCAGTGCTGCATCATAATTGTTGTTCGACCCTTCTTTCCGGGCGGCCGGCTCTCCCTCACGAAGCCTTCCTGGCGGCCCCGCCGCGGCTGCGCAAGGCCGCCATCAGCATCGGTCCGATGGAGAATTCCTCCCGCTCGGCGCGCCGGGTGAGATCGCGCAGATAGCCGCCCGCCGACTGGATTTCGTTGGCTCTTTCGAGAATACAGGCCATGGTCACCGCCGCATTTTCGGGCCCGAGCACCTCGCAGGCCCGTTGATAGGCCGAGGGGCTGACGCCCAGCATGCTCCGCACCACCACCGCGGCGGCCATCAGGTCGCGCCAGCTCGTCACCCGGCCATCGGGGCCATAGTCCGCCATGTCGGGGCACGCATCCAGCACTAGGCCGAGGGGGAAGGTCTTGGGCGGTTCGCGCCAACCTTTCCTTTCAGGCGCTGCGCTTTCGGCCTGCTCTTTTTCCAAGAGCGGTTCAGATTCAGTGTCAGAGTCGGGTTTTGAATTCTGTATGTGCCGCTCAATCTGTAAGGGATTGGCGCTTGAAATTCTGGAAATTGCAAGTTTTTCCAGCGTGTTGGAGATCTCGTCGCGCAATGCCTCCATAGCATCCAGCGCATCGGCAACCTGAAGCGCTTCGGCCTTGCGGGGAAGGCTGCCGACGATCGCCTGATAGCGCAGATGAAAGCTTTCCCAGTCTGCGGGCAGAGCCTCTTCCATGCCGGTTTCGATCAGCTTCAGGGCATCCCGGCGGGCAATGGTCAATCGCTCCTTCAGCCGTTGCAGCACCAGCCGTTCGGCAATCACGTCCGCCGCCAGGCGCTCGATTTCCTCGGCGCGGGCGAGAAGCGGCGCAAGCGAGAAACCGAAAGCCTCGTCCAGCACGCCTTCGCCCGTGCGGCGGGCATAGCGCTTGCCATTGGCACTGTCCTTGCGGGCGATCAGACCGGCATCGACCAGCACGGCAAGATGCCGGCGGATGGTGGCTTCCGCCATGCCGTTCGCTCGCAGGGACAGCTGTGCATTGGACGGGAAGACCACGAGCCCGTGCTCGGCCGAAAGCTCCGCCTTCGGATAGAAGGAGAGCAGCGCATTCAGAAGCGCCAGCGCCCGGTCGGTGACGCCAAGCTTCACCCGCGCTTCGCAAAGCGCACGGAACAGTTTCCATTTTTCGGCGGTGCGGCCGGGCTCGATCTCCCGTCCGCGCACCTGGCTTGCGAGCATGCCAAGTGTCATCGGCCGCCGCCCGAAGGGCGTCGTCACGCTTTCCATTTCCGTTTTTCCTTCACCTTTTCAAAGGCAAAAGAAATCTGCTCGCCGGAACGACGCCAAAACGCTTGACAGAGATTCGTGGAAATGGGATTCTCAGGCTGCTTAGACCATTGAGAAGGGCTTCCACGGCGGTTTCGTTGCGGGGGCCTTTTTCTTTTGCGGGCTTCAGTCTCCGTTATTCCGTTGATCTTCCTCGAAAGCCTCGTAGAGACCGTCGAGACGGGATGCGAGATAGGCGCCGAAATCGGCCGCGCGGGCCGCCTTCAGCGCGATCGTGAATGTCTTGCCATCATCCGAAATCTTCGCCTTCACGGCGCCGTCCGGTCGGGCCCAGCTCTTGCGGAGCGCGGGCGATGCGGCTCGTGCCGAGGGCTTTCCCTTCAGGAAGCGCAGCAGCGCCTGGAAGCGCTCTTCCACGCCGCCCGCCTTCTGGAAGGCGCGCTGGTGGGTGAAATGGCGCGCCCGATCCGCAGTCTCCGGCCCGTCGAACAGGGTGGAAAGCTCGTGCCAGCGGTCGCGGCCGATGCCCTTCGCATCCAGGATCATCGACAGGATATCCTGCGGAATGCGGTGGCAGACCGAGAGCATCTTGGAGAGCGTCGTCTTGTCGATGCCGAGCGAGGCCATCATCACCTCGCGGGAGAAGCCCATCTCCTCCAGCCGCCCGACGAATTGAGCCCGCTCGATGAAGGAGAGATCGGCGCGGGCGGAATTTTCCTGCCCTTGGGCGATGACGTGATCCGTATCCGAAAGCGGCTTCACCACCGCCCGCACGGGAATGCCGAGCTCCAGCGCGGCACGGATGCGGCGGTGGCCGAAGGCGGTCTGGTAATGGCCGGGCCGGTCGGGATGCGGCCGCAGCAGCACGGGCGAATCCTGCCCCCGCTCGCGAATGGCGGCAACCAGCTCGCGGAACATCTCCTCGTCCTCGCTGATCCGGTCGGCAATGAAGGAGCGCTCGATCAGATGCGGGTCGATCTCGACGATCACCGATCCCTCGGCCAGTTGCGCCTCGAGCTTTGCCGCGGCTTCCGCCCGGGCCGCCAGCGCATCGATGCTGCGGGTAACGGCGCCGAGAGCGCCGAGACCCCGTGTTCCCCCCGCCGACTTGATCTCCGGCGCCACCCCCTGTTCGGCGGCGGGCACGGGTTTGTCGTCGTTCAGAAGGCCACTCAATATGTTCTTGCGCGCCATCAGATCCCCTCCCCGTGGCACGAGAGTTTACTGCGGTAAACTGTGGAGGCTGCCGTCATTTGCGCCCCCAGCTTCGGTGGATGAGATCGAGGATCTCGCCATTCACCGCATCCATGGCTTCCAGCGCCCGGTCATAGGTGGCGCGGGTGAATTGCTGGCGCTCGATTTCGTAAAGCGTCTGGTTGGTCATGGCCGCATCCGAGATCGCGACGCTGCGCAACATCGGATTGGTGAGCACATGATGCTTGAACATGGCGCGCATGAAGGCGACCATCTGGGTCTGCGGCCCGTCCTGCGGGTCGTAGCGGGTGATCAGGTAGCGCAGCCAGTCGAGCTTCATGTTGCCGCCGGCACCCTTGAGCGTGTTCAGCACCTCGCCCAGCATCTGCAGGAACTGGCACATGGACATCACATCGAGCATCTGCGGATGCACCGTGATCAGCACGGCGGTTGCGGCACAGATGGCGCTCATGGTCAGGAAGCCGAGCTGCGGCGGGCAGTCGATCACCACCACGTCATAATCGTCGGCGACGGTGGAGAGCGCCTCGTCCAGCCGCGCGAAGAAGATGCGCCCGTAATCGGCGGATTGTCCCTGCGCGAGAATGCGCGGCGTATCATGCTCGAATTCCATGAGTTCGAGATTGCCGGGCACGATGTCCAGATTGGGGAAGTTGGTCTTGCGGATGACCTCCTTCAGCGGCCGCCGCTGCTCGTCATAGCGGATCGCCGCATAGAGCGTCTCGTTGTCGCCGAGATCGAATTCCGGTTGCAACCCGTGAATGGCCGAAAGCGAGGCCTGCGGATCGAGGTCGACTGCGAGCACCCGATGGCCGGTCAGCGACAGATATTGCGCGAGATGGGCGGAGGAGGTCGTCTTGCCCGACCCGCCCTTGAAGTTCACCACCGCCAGCACCTGCAGGTGCTCGCCGCCGCGCCGGTGCGGCACATAGCGGCTGCCGCGCCCGTTCTCGTCCAGCCAGGCCCGCATCTCGTGCAGTTGTTCGGCAGTATAGGACCGCCGGCCGGAGGGCGTGACCTGGGGCTGCGGCCCTTTTCCCTCCAGCGAGAGATTGCGCAGATAACCGCCCGTTACCCCGAGAAAGCGTGCCGCCTCGGCCAGCTGGAAGGTCCGGAGATCCTTCTGCGCACGCGGAGGGAACATTTCGAGACGGTGCTGCTTGAGCTTGTCTGAAAGTTCCCGCGCCTGTGCGATAATAAGCTGGTCCACATCGGAAACCGCCGACGTGAACGAGGACGACATATTCATATTTTTCTCTAAGATGCGTTTTAAACAGGAAAACCCGTCTCTAATCGCATTTAGAACCGATTCTCGAAGCGTGACAAGGAATTTACGGTTAATCGGCGGTTAACCGCCCGGAATCGCATGATTTTGCCGGGTTTGAGAGGCTGCGGAGCCGGTCCGGCGGGCCTCCGGACCCCACAACAGGCCGTCCGGAGGCGCAGAATCGGTCACCGGCGATTCTATTCGCGCAGGAAGCGGCCGGCTGCCCAGCCGATCGAGCCATCTCTCAGTTCCACGCGGCACCAGCGGGTCTGGCCGGTGAGGCGGCAACCGAGATTGCGCAGTCTCGCGCCATTGGGCGCCCGGGCAATGACCGCACCGTTTGCCTTGGGACGGGCGCGAATATTCAGCGCATCGCCGAGCGGCACATTGGTGACGCGCCAGTAATCCGGCCCGCCCGCCAGACCGTCCGCGTAATCGGGGTCGCCATAGCCCGGATCGACCGGTTCGGGGCGCGGCGGACGCGGCGGCGGCGGCGGCTCGATGGCAATGTCGGGCGCGCCGGTGATGCCCACCGTGAGCGCATAATCGGCGCGCTCTCCGCGCCGGGCGGCATTACGCATCAGATAGACTTCGACGAAGTAATCGCCGCTCTCGGGCAGGATCATGCGGGCCCGGTTGCCGTCGCTGGAGCCCACATGCAGGCTCTGCCCGTTATAGCCATAGGTGAGATTGAAATAGGCGCTCGGATTGTTGGTCCTGAGCGTGATCGAGAGGCGCTGGCCGGCGGCGGCATCGAAGCGATAGAGCACGCTCTCGCGTCCCTGGATGCTGTCCCGCACCGTGCGGCTGCTCATTCCCCGCGCAAAGGAAAAATCCTCGATGCGCTGTTCCTGCGCCTGGGCGGGGGAAATTCCCGGTGCGGCAGGCACGGCGGCCAGCATCATCAGCGCGGCGACCAGATGTCGTGCGAATGGCGTCTTGTTCGAATGGGCGGCCATGGACGGTTCCTTCCTGATTCCCGGAGCTTTGGCGAAAGCCTCCGGTTGCTGATTTTGCACGGCTCGCTGTGCCATTCCAGAGGGAAAAGACAAGGCCTGCCCTGTCCCGATGAAGCGGGGGACCAGAGCAGATTTCGGGATGGGCACCCGCCTCACCTTACGGAACCTTTTGCCGAAACGCGCATTTTGAAGCGCATTAGCCCGATTCCATGCCTTCACCCAACGCCGCTCGTGACGCAAGGTATTCGCTCATGCCTGTTCTTTCCCTCGCCTATAGCAGTGAAACGGAATTCCCTTCCCTCGTCAGCACCGTCTCCGGATGGCTCGAAAGCGCCGATATCCGCCTCAACGGCACGCGCCCCTGGGACATGCGCCTCAACGGTCCCGGCGCGTTGAAGCAGACGCTGGCGCGCGGCAGTCTGGGGCTCGGCGAAGCCTATATGGACGGGTTGTGGGATGCGGACAGGCTGGACGAATTCTTCCATCGGGTGCTGCGCGCCCGGATCGACGAGAAGGTTCGCCCCCTCTCCCTTCTGCTGCCGGCGCTGAAGGCCCGCTTCTTCAACCTGCAAACCATCACCCGTGCCTTCGAGGTGGGCCGCCGGCATTACGATCTCGGCAACGACTTCTACGCGGCCATGCTGGACCGGCGGATGACCTATACCTGCGCCTATTGGCGCAATGCGGCCGATCTCGATGCCGCCCAGGAAGCGAAACTCGACCTCGTCTGCCAGAAGCTCGATCTCAGGCCGGGCATGCGGCTGCTCGATATCGGCAGCGGCTGGGGGAGCCTGCTCGGTTTCGCGGCGGAGCATTACGGCGTCACGGGGGTGGGCGTCACCATCTCCCGCGAGCAGGCAGACTGGTGCAATGAGCGCTTTTCCCATCTGCCGCTCCAGTTCCGGCTGCAGGACTACCGCCACATCAACGAACGCTTCGACCGGATCGCCAGCATCGGCATGTTCGAGCATGTGGGGCGCAAGAACCATTCGGATTACATGCGCGTCGCCCATCATTGCCTCAAGGAGGACGGGCTTTTCCTGCTTCACACCATCGGCAAGAACAGGTCCGAGACGACGCCCGACCCCTGGATCGACCGCTATATCTTTCCGAACGGCGACCTGCCCTCGCTCGCCCAGATCGCGGAGGCGGCGCAACCTTTCTTTGTGGTCGAAGACCTGCACAATTTCGGAGCCGATTACGACCGCACGCTGATGGCCTGGCACCGGAATTTCGAGGCCGCCTGGCCCGAATTCGCCGACCGGCTCGGCGAGCGCTTCTACCGGATGTGGCGGTATTATCTCTTGTCCTGCGCCGGCGCCTTCCGGGCGCGCAGCGTGCAGCTGTGGCAGCTCGTGCTCACCCGGAACGGCCTGACGGGCGGTTATCACCGTCCGCTGGTCTAGAGAAAGGAAAAGCCTCCGCACCGGGATCCGGAGTGACCTTAGATCCCGAATGCGGAGGCGCGAAACAGCGTGACCGGGCTTGAGCGGAACGGGCCGGTAACGCCGCTCGGAGGCTTAATCCTCCTGCTGGCCCGTGAGGCTGAGCAGCAGCTGGAAGATGTTCACGAAGTTCAGGTAGAGCGACAGCGCGCCAAAGACGGCCAGCTTCTGGTTGGCCTCGATGCCGGCATTTTCCGCATACTGTTCCTTGATGTTCTGCGTATCCCAGGCGGTGAGGCCGGTGAAGACGAGAACGCCGATCACGGAGACGGCGAACTGCAGCGCGCTCGAGCCGAGGAAGATGTTGACGATCGAGGCGATGATCACGCCGATCAGACCCATCATCAGGAAGGAGCCGAATTTCGCCAGGTCACGCTTCGTCACATAGCCATAGAGGCTGGTCGCGCCGAACATGGTGGCGGCGATGAAGAAGGTGCGGGCGATGCTGGCGCCGGTAAACACCAGGAAAACCGAGGCGAGCGACAGGCCCATCACCGCCGAGAAGGCGTAGAAGGTCATCTGCGCCGAGGCCGCCGACATGGTCTGCATCTTGAAGGAGAAGAAGAACACGAAGGCGAGCGGGGCCAGCATCACCACCCACTTCAGCGGGCTCGAAAAGATCGGCACATAGAGCGCCGGCGTGGTGCCGACGATGAAGGCGACGATGCCGGTGATGACGAGACCGAGGCCCATGTAATTATAGACGCGCAGCATGTGCTGGCGCAGCCCCTCGTCATAGAGGGCGGCATTCATCGTGCCATAGACAGTTCTGTTCTGATCGGGAACCATGACGCAACTCCTTGGGAATGATCAGTAAAGCGTGGATTTCAGCATTTCGGCCCGTTCCTTCAGGCCGGGATCGCGGCCCGTGGCCACGACCGCATAGGCGACATCGCCGATCTGCCACCAGGCGGTTTCCGTCTCGCCGAGCGCGGTGGATTGAACCGGCTCGACGGCGAAGTGCCCGGGGCGAACGGCAAAGAGCGAGAGGCGGCTATTGTCGGGGGCAACCAGCGCCGCCTCCACGCTCGGACCGAAGCCGGAGGGGAAGACCTCGGCTTCGGCAATTGTCCAGCCCGCCGGCAGCGTGGGCAGCACGATGCCGGTGGCCGAGCGGATTTCTTCCGCATCATAGGCGGAAGACAGGTTCTGCGAGCGCATGCCGCGGCGCAGTTCCTCGGTCTTGTGGGCTTCCACCGCCTGCGCCACATAGGCCGGCGGATGGGTGGAGGCATTGACGCTGCGGGCGCCGAAGGGGTTCAGCGTGCCATGCGCCAGCCAGCCGGCCGTCACGAAAAGGAAGATCGCTGCCACCCGGCGAAAGCCCGACCAGGTGCGCGGACCGCTGAGGCCCGCTTCGAGCCGCCGCGCCTTTTCCAGCGTCGCGGCCGGCACGTCGGCCGGAGTGGCGGCAAAGGCCAGCTTCAGCGCAGAGCGCATGTGCAGGTCCGCCATCACCCGGGAGGCAATCTCGGGATGGGTGGCGAGATGTCCTTCCACCCTGGCCCGGCCGGCAAGGTCGAGCTGGTTGTCCACATAGGCGTTGATATCGGCATCCGTGACGATGTCTGGCTCAGTCATCGGCCTTCCTCACAAGTCTCAGGCGGGGCTGCTCTTCGTCGTTGCCCACCGCCGCTTCGTCGCCCATGGCGCGCAGGCGCGCCCGGGCCCGCGACAGGCGCGACATCAGCGTGCCCAGCGGAATGTTCAGGGCCGCGGCGGCTTCCTGGTAGGAAAGTTCCTCCACGGCGACGAGATGCAGCGCGGCCCGCTGCTCCTCGGGAAGGGCAAGGAAAGCGCGTCTGACATCGGCAAGATGGACAGCGTCTTCCTGCCCGGCGGGCAAAACGGCGGAGAGCTCATCGAGGGACTCCATCTGATCGGACCGCCGCGCTCGCGAGGCACGCAGCCGGTCGATATGGGTATTGTGAAGGATCGAGAGCAGCCATGTCTTCAGGCTTGCGCCCGAGCGGAAGGTTCCCCGCTTTTCATAGGCGCGCACCAGCGCATCCTGCACCAGATCCTCCGCATCCGGCCCGTTGCGCACCAGCGACCGGGCATAACGCCTGAGCGTTGCCAGCTGTCCGATGATGTCAAAGGGTCGTTTCTCGCGGTCCATGCCCTGATATACGGATGGAAGCGCGCCATTATTCCAGAGGGTGGCGATTTTTTTTGAAAGAATGCACAGACCGGGAGCGATTTGGCTTTCGCCGTCGGGTGAAAACGAAAAAGGGCGGCCGGAGCCGCCCTTGTCATTCCGCGATGAGACGTAGCTCAGAGGCTAACGACATGGCTCCAGCCGCGCTCGTCATTGGTGGCGCCCTTCTGGATGCCGACCAGCTGTTCGCGCAGCGCGGTGGTGAAATCGCCGGTCTCGCCATGGCCGATCTTGAACTCGCCACCCGCATGCTTGACGGTGCCGATGCCGGCGAGAACCGCGGCGGTGCCGCAGGCGAAGCATTCCTGAAGGCGGCCGCTTTCGGTATCGGCCTTCCACTCCTCGAAGGTATAGGGGCGTTCCTCGACCTTCATACCGCGGGCGCGGGACAGTTCGATCACCGAATTGCGGGTGATGCCGGGCAGGATGGTGCCTTTCAGCGGCGGGGTGACCATGGTGCCGTCCTTCATGACGAAGAACACGTTCATGCCGCCGAGTTCCTCGATATAGCGATGCTCGGCCGCATCGAGGAAGACCACCTGGTCGCACTGGTGCTTGTAGGCTTCGGCCTGGGCGACGAGGCTGGCCGCATAATTGCCGCCGCATTTCGCCGCGCCCGTGCCGCCATTGGCCGCGCGGGTGAAGTTGGTTTCCACCCAGAGCGTGACCGCCTTGGAGCCGCCCTTGAAATAGGCGCCGACGGGCGAAGCGATGATGCAGAAGATATATTCATTCGACGGACGCACGCCGAGGAAGGCTTCGTTGGCGAACATGAAAGGACGGAGATAGAGGCTCGCATCGCCTGACGGCACCCAGGCCTTGTCGACGGAAACCAGCTTCTCGATGGCCGCGATGAAGAGCTCTTCCGGCATGGTCGGCATGGCCATGCGCTCGGCGGACAGGTTGAAGCGGCGGGCGTTCTGCTCCGGACGGAACAGCAGGATGCGGCCGTCATCGGCGCGATAGGCCTTCATGCCCTCGAAGATTTCCTGGGCATAATGAAGAACCGCCGCGGCCGGATCGATCTCCAGCGGCTTGCGGGCGGTGACCTTGGCATCGTGCCAGCCCTTCTCCCCGCTCCAGCGGATGGTCACCATGTGATCGGTGAAAACCTTGCCGAAGCCCAGCGATTCCATCAGGGCATTGCGGTCTGCCTCGGACACCGGGTTCTGGCTGAGCTCGAGCTGGATATCGGGGATCGTCGTATGCGCGTTCATCTTTCCAAACCTTTTCTTCCGGCCCCTTGACGCCGCCCTGCCCTCTTGCGGGCACCGGCCAGCCTGCGGCCGCCTCCATCGCCAACAGCTCTAGCCCAGAGTGGGTCGGCTTTAAATAGTCCTCGGAGTATCCAGCGGAGAAAAATGTCAGCAAGGCTGACCGATTGCCGTCCGGGGCGCTTTTTTCCCGCGCCTGCGGCCTTAGCCGATCAGCTTGCCGAGCCAGCCCTTCTTTTCGGTCTCTTCCGGCTCCGGAGCCGGTTCCACCGGGCCGCCGCCGACGATTTCCCCGAATTTCGAGAAGAAATCGCCCGCGAGCTTCTTCGCCGTGCCGTCGATCAGGCGGCTGCCGAGCTGGGCGATCTTGCCGCCGATATCGGCGGTGACGGTGTAGTGCAGGATCGTCGCCTCGCCATCGGGCTCCAGCGTCACCTTGGCGCCGCCCTTGGCGAAACCCGCAATGCCGCCCGAGCCTTCGCCGCTGATCGTGTAGCCGTTCGGCGGGTCGAGATCCGAAAGCGTGACCTTGCCGGAAAAGCTTGCCTTCACGGGGCCGATCTTCAGCGTGACCTTGGCTTCCATCTCCGTATCGGAAATCTTCTCGATGGAATCGCAGCCGGGAATGCACTGGCGCAGCACATCCACATCGTTGAGGCCGGCATAGACAGCCTCGCGGCTGGCCTCGATGCGCTGGGAACCGGTCATGTCCATGGGCTTTGCTCCTCCTCTGAATGCGGGCGCTGCGGGCGCCTAATTAAGCGGAAGCTTCAGCCGCCGCGCGACGAATATCAAGTGCTAGTTTCGACCACGGGTAAATTTCCGGCGCAAATCCGCGCCAGATATCCACGATTTCCCGTCTTTTCGCGGATTGGTTGGTCGCCTCACGCTCTATATAGTCCCTTGAACGAAAAAGCCCGTGAGTCCCATGTCCAGAGCCGCAGCCAGTCCGTCGCAGTTCGACCTTTTCGGCACCGGGGAGGCCCCCTCCCCTGCTGCGGAAAAGGCAACCGCGCGCGCGCCGGCCCGGAGCCTCAGCCATGAGGACATGGCCCGCCTGCTGGTCGAGACCGGGCAATACCGGATCCTGCGCAAGCTGGAGCCGCGCCGGATCGAGCCGGTCGACCTCTCCGCCTATCCGCTTCGCGGCATCGTTCTCGATACGGAAACCACCGGCCTCAACCACCGCAAGGACGAGATCATCGAGATCGGCATCGTCGCTTTCGCCTTCGATGCGGACGGCCGGATCGGCGGCGTGACCGGCGTCTATGGCGGCTTGCAGGAGCCTTCCCAGCCGATCCCTGCAGAGGTCACGCGGCTGACCGGCATTACCGACGACATGGTGCGGGGAGAGCGGATCGATCTCGACGCCGTCGCCCGCCTGATCGAGCCCGCCGATCTCGTGATCGCCCATAATGCCGGCTTCGACCGGCCCTTCTGCGAGGCCTTTTCCGAGCATTTCCGCCCGAAGGCCTGGGCCTGTTCGGTGAAGGAGGTGGACTGGGGCGCCCGCGGCTATGAGGGCACCAAGCTCGGCTATCTGATCGGCCAGTCCGGCTTCTTCCATGACGGCCACCGGGCGGTGGACGATTGTTTCGCGCTGCTCGAAGTGCTGGAACGGGGCAGCGGCTCCCCCTCCCCTTTCGCCGAACTCCATGCGGCCAGCCAGCGGTCCCGGGTGCGGATCTTTGCCGAAAACAGCCCCTTCGACATGAAGGACCACCTGAAGGCGCGCGGCTATCGCTGGTCGGACGGCTCCGAGGGCAAGCCGAAATGCTGGTGGGTGGAACTGCCCGAGGAGGCGCTGGAAGACGAGCTTGCCTATCTCGGCACCGAAATCTACCGCTGGCGCGATGCCGACCCGCCGGTGCTGCGGCTGACCGCCCATGACCGTTACCGCGCCTGACCGGCTCCCACACAAGGACTTTCCATGATCGACGTGATTGCCAAGGGCGTACTGATCGGCACCGGCGCCACCGTGCTGCTCGATCTCTGGAGCTTCGGCATGGGCTGGTTCTTCCGCGAACCGCGCCCGGATTTCCGGATGATGGGCCGCTGGTTTGCGCATCTGCGCGAAGGAAAGCTGTTTCACGCGGATATTGCCGCTGCCGAAGCCCATCCGAAGGAAAATGCCATCGGCTGGGCCGGGCATTTTGCGGTGGGCATTGCCTATGGCATCCTGCTGGCGCTTTTCTGCGGGCGGGATTGGCTGGCGGCGCCGACCCTTTTTCCGGCGCTTGCCTGGGGCGTCATCACCATTGCCGCCGGCTGGTTCCTGCTGCTGCCCGGCATGGGTCTGGGGATGGCCGGATCGAAGCTGCCCGACCCCGGGAAGGCCCGCGCCACGGGCCTTCTCGCACATGTCGTCTTCGGGCTCGGCCTCTGGCTGACGGCCCTTTATCTCGCCTGATCCTCAGATCGAGCGCATCAAACCGCCATCGACGCGGATACTCTGGCCCGTGATGTAGCCGGCATCGTCGGAGGCGAGGAAGGCGATGGTGGCCGCCACTTCTTCCGACCGGCCGTAACGGCCCATGGGCACGCTGTCGCGGCGCTCCTCCGTGGCGGGAAGACTGTCGATCCAGCCCGGCAGCACATTGTTCATCCGCACATTGTCCTTGGCATAGGAATCCGCAAACAGCTTCGTATAGGCGGTGAGGCCCGCGCGGAACACGGCCGAGGTCGGGAACATCGCCGTCGGCTCGCTCACCCAGGCGGTGGAGATATTGACGATCGAGCCCTTCTTCTGCGCCTGCATGATCGGCCCGACCAGACGGACGGTGCGCACCACATTCATGAAATAGACATCCATGCCCGTCTGCCACTGCTCGTCGGTGATCTCGAGCAGCGCGGCGCGCGGGCCATGGCCGGCGCTGTTGACCAGCACGTCGATCCGGCCCCATTTTTCCATGGTCTGGTCAACCAGACGCTTCAGGTCGTCGTTCGACTGGTTGGAGCCGGTCACCCCAAGGCCGCCCAGCTCCTTTGCCAGCGCCTCGCCCTTGCCGGAGGAGGAGAGGATTGCGACCTTGTAGCCATCGGCTGCCAGACGCCGTGCTGCCGCCGCCCCCATGCCGCTGCCACCCGCCGTGATCACCGCTACCTTCAGATCTGCCATTGTCGTCTCTCCTGATCAGTTGATGGCGGACCCTAGCACCCCCTCCCCCCGGATTTCGAGTGGAAATTGCCGCTTCTCCCCGGCGGTGAAATGCCGGCATTCTGGCGGTTAACTCCTCGTTAACCCTCTTTTTCTTGCCAAATCCGCGAATCCGGCAATAATGGCGGCAATTAGAGACTTACCGGCGATTTGCCGCCAGAATGGTGATTTCGATGAATTTGGCCCCTTCCCTCCCCGCCTTCGAATTCGACGACAAGATCCTGATGCAGGGGGCGGAAATCTCCCGCAAGCTCGACCAGTTGCGTTTCGAGAAGTTTCCCCCCAATGCCCGCAAGACGCTGCGTCAGTTCTCGATGGCGGAAGTCGCCCATTATCTCGGCGTCAGCCCGAACAATCTGAAGCGCCTGCATCTGGAAGGCAAAGGCCCGGTGCCGACCACCTCCACCGGCGGCCGGCGCTTCTACACCGCCGAGCAGATGCTGGAGCTGCGCTTCTATCTCGACAAGACCGGCAAGGCGGAAGCCAAGAAATATGTGCCGCACCGCAAGCCCGGCGACAAGCTGCAGGTCATTGCCGTCGTGAACTTCAAGGGCGGCTCGGGCAAGACCACCGCCGCCGCCCACCTCGCCCAGCATCTGGCGCTGACGGGCCACCGGGTGCTTGCCATCGATCTCGACCCGCAGGCCTCGCTCTCGGCGCTGCACGGCTTCCAGCCGGAGCTCGACCGCAACCCCTCGCTCTATGACACGATCCGCTATGATGGAGAGCGCAAGCCGCTGGCCGACATCATCCAGCGGACGAATTTCCCCGGCCTCGATATCGTCCCGGCCAATCTGGAGCTGCAGGAATATGAATATGACACGCCGCTCGCCATGCAGCAGTCGAGCGAGGGCAAGCGCTTCTTCACCCGCATGGGCAAGGCGCTTCAGGAGGTGGACGAGCGCTATGACGTGGTGATCGTCGATTGCCCGCCGCAGCTCGGCTATCTGACGCTGACCGCCCTGACGGCGGCAACCTCGGTGCTGATCACGGTTCATCCGCAGATGCTCGACCTCATGTCCATGTCGCAGTTCCTGCTGATGCTCGGCAACATCACCCGCACCATCAAGAAGGCGGGCGCCGACGTGAAGATGGACTGGCTGCGCTACCTCATCACCCGCTACGAGCCCGGCGACGTGCCGCAGGTGCAGATGCTGGGCTTCATGCAGTCGATGCTGGCGGAAGAAATCCTGACCACGCCGATGGTGAAGACCACCGCCATTTCCGATGCCGGCCTGACCAAGCAGACGCTCTACGAGGTGGACCGCGCCAATTTCACCCGCGAGACCTATGACCGCGCCATCGACTGCCTGGATGCGGTCAATTTCGAGATCCAGGGCCTGATCCACCGCGCCTGGGGCAGGCTGTGAAGTTGACGGCCGTAAACTCTGCCATTTTTCGCAACGAATTCAAATGAATAGACGCTGAGGAGCCTGATCCGTGGCACGCAAGAACCCCTTCGCCAACCTGATGGACGAAAAAGCGGCGCAAGCACCCGAGCCGCGGCTCGATTACACGATCAAGGGCGCTTCGAAATCGATCCTGTCTTCCATCGACGAGATGGCGGCGCGCGCCGACAAACTGCTCGAAGGACAGACGGTGGTGGAGATCGACCCCGCCGATATCGATGCCTCCTTCGTCCGCGACCGTCTGGCGGAAGATGACGAGGATTACCGCATCCTTCTGGACGCGATCCGGGAGCAGGGGCAGCAGAGCCCGGTTTTGCTCCGCCCCCACCCCACGACGCCCGGCCGTTACATGGTGGTCTTCGGCCATCGCCGCGTGCGCACCGCCCGCGATCTCGGCATCCGGGTGAAGGCGGTCATCCGCCAGATATCGGACCGGGAGCATGTGGTGGCGCAGGGGCAGGAAAACACCGCCCGCGCCAATCTCTCCTTCATCGAAAAGGCGCTCTTTGCCGCCGAGCTGCAACGGCTGAACTATGACGGCGACAACCAGACGGTGCTGGCGGCTCTGTCCGTCGACCGGGCGACGCTTTCGAAACTGCTTTCCGTTGCAGCGCTGCCGCCGGCGCTGCTGAAGGCCATCGGCCCCGCGCGCGGCATCGGCCGCGACCGCTGGTACGAGCTGAAGATGCTGCTCGAAAAGCCCGCCGTGATGGAAGAGGCCGTCGCCTATGCGGCGAGCGCCGATTTCGCCGACACGGTTTCCAGCGACGAGCGCTTCAACCGGCTGGTTCTCTTCGCCAAGGCCGCGCGCAAGCCGGTGAAGGCCGGCAGCCGCACGGTCGCCCGGAACTGGTCGTCCGATGACCGCCGCCTGACCGTCGACATCAAGGGCGACGGCAAGACGATGACGCTGGCGCTGAAATCCAAGGAGGCGGTGGGCTTCGGGGACTATGTGACCCGCAATCTCGAGCAGCTCTACGCGGCCTATCGGAAGGAGCGGGGCGAGGGGTGATCGGACGCCTGGCCCGGCGCGTGCCCGCTCCGCCTTATGCTTAACAGGATCCTAATAGCAAGACGCCCCGCATTTCGGCGGGGCGTTTTCCTGTTCGGGGGAGGGGAGGGGGCTCAGCCCATCCGCTCCGACGCATAGGAACCGGGGCTTGCCGGGAAGACCACGGTACGGTGGCCATCGAGGAAGACGCGGTGATGGATATGGGCGTGGATGGCGCGGGCGAGCACCTGGCTTTCCACGTCGCGGCCGATGGAGACGTAATCGGAGGCCGACTGGGCATGGGTGATGCGTGCCACGTCCTGCTCGATGATCGGGCCCTCGTCGAGGTCGGCGGTGACGTAATGGGCGGTTGCGCCGATGAGCTTCACGCCGCGCTCGAAGGCCTGCTTGTAGGGGTTCGCCCCCTTGAAGGAAGGCAGGAACGAGTGGTGGATGTTGATGATCCGGCCGGACATCTTCTGGCAGATTTCATCCGACAGCACCTGCATGTAGCGGGCAAGCACGATGAGCTCGGCGCCGGAGCTTTCGACGATGTCCATCAGCCGGGCTTCGGCCTGCGGCTTGTTCGCCTTGGTCACGTTGACGTGGTGGAAGGGAATGTCGTGGTTCACGACCACCTTCTGGTAATCGAAGTGGTTGGAGACGACGCCGACGATCTCGATCGGCAGCGCGCCGATCTTCCAGCGGTAGAGCAGGTCGTTCAGGCAATGGCCGAAGCGGGAGACCATCAGCAGCACCTTCATCTTGTGGTCGCTGTCGTGGAATTCGCAGGTCATGTCATATTTCGTCTTCACCGGCTCGAAGCCGGAAACGATCTCCTCCAGCGTCGCCCCTTCCTGGCTGGTGAAGGTGACGCGCATGAAGAACAGGCCGGTTTCCAGATCGTCGAACTGGGAGCTGTCGATGATGTAGCAGCCCTTGTCCGCTAGGAAGCCGGAAATGGCGGCGACGATGCCGCGGGTGGAAGTGCAGGTCACGGTGAGCACGTAACTCTTCATGCTGGTCTCTCTGTCTGGTGCGTTAAAAGAAAATGGCGTGGTTTTCGCCACGCCATCAAGGTCCTGGGAGGGGATCCGGTATCAGGCGCGGGATTTCTTGCGTTGGCGGTGGACGTCGACGATGACGGCGGCGACGATGATGATTCCCTTGACAATCTCCTGATAATACGCGCCGACCTTAAGGAAGGTGAAGCCCGATGTCACCACACCGAGGATGATTGTTCCGATCACCGTGCCGGTAATGCGGCCGATGCCGCCCGAAAGCGAGGTGCCGCCGATGACCGCCGCCGCGATGGCGTCGAGTTCGAAGGACATACCCATGTTCGGCTGGCCGGACTGGGCGCGCGCGGCCAGCATCACGCCGGCGAGACCGGAGAGCACGCCCGCCACCGCATAGACCTTGATCAGGTGCTTGCCGATATCGATGCCCGAGACGCGGGCCGCCTGCGGATTGGCCCCGATGGCATAGGTGAACTTGCCATAGCGCGTATAGGAGAGCGCGATGTGACAGATGATCGCCACGACGAAGAAGACGATGACCGTGCGCGGCACCGGAAAACCGCCGAGCTCGAAGCTCTGGCCGAGCCAGGTGAAGCGGTCGTTGAGGAGCGCCACCGGCTGGCCCTGCGTGTACCACTTGGAAAGGCCGCGGGCCGACACCATCATGCCCAGCGTGGCGATGAAGGGGGGAATGCCTGTCTTGGCGATGATGAAGCCGTTGACCCAGCCGAGCAGGGCACCCAGCATCAGGCCGACCGCGATGGCCCAGAGCGGGCTGGAATCGATGAACCAGGAAAGCCCGAACTGGGCGAATTCCGGCTGGAGGAACACCGCGCGCGCATTGATCGACGTCTGGGCGAAGCTCGCCACCACCATGGCGATGAAGCCCACCATGGAGCCGGAGGAGAGATCCACCCCGCCGGTGATGATGACCTGCGTGACGCCGACGGCGATGATGCCGGTGACCGCGACCTGCAGCACGATGATCGACAGGCGCTGCTTGTTCAGCAGAAAGCTTTCTCCCACCAGATACCAACCGAGGATTTCGAACACGACCGCAATGCCGATCAGCACCGCGAGGATGGAGACCTCCGGCGGCAGGCGGCGGACCTTCTTGAGGCCGGTCGTGGACGTGTTCCCGAGCCCGTTGGTTATATCTGACATTTCACCCTCCCTCCGGCTCCGCTTCAATGCGAGGCCAGCTCCATAATCTTTACCTGGTCCGCTTCAGCGCGCGTGAGCGTGCCGGTGGCGCGGCCCTCATGCAGCACGAGAATGCGGTCGCTCATGCCGAGCACTTCCGGCATTTCCGAAGAAATCATGATGACCGCGACGCCCTGTCCGGCCAGCTGGCTGATCAGGCGGTGGATTTCCGCCTTGGCCCCCACATCGATGCCACGGGTGGGCTCGTCGAGGATCAGGATCTTCGGATTGGTCAAGAGCCAGCGGCAGATCAGCACCTTCTGCTGGTTGCCGCCGGACAAATTGATGATCGGCTCGTTCATGTCCGGGGTGTGCACGCGCAGCCGGTTCGCCATGTCGGCCGCATCCTTGGCAAGCTGTCCCTGCTGGACGAAGCCAAAATTCACGTAGCGGGTCTGCAGCACCGCCATCTGGGCATTGTCTTGGATATCGAGCGCCAGGAAGCAGCCGGTTTCCTTCCGGTCCTCCGTCAGGAAGGCCATGCCGTGCCGCATGGCGACCGAGGGGGAGGCGATGCGCACCTCCTCACCCTTGATGTGAATGGTGCCTGACGAGGCCGGGGTGACGCCGAAGATGGTCTCCGCCACGTTCGACCGGCCGGAGCCGACGAGGCCCGCAAGGCCGAGGATTTCTCCCGCCCGCACCTCGAAGGACACGTCGCGGAACACGCCGTCGAGGGTCAGGTTCTCCACCTTCAGCACCACATCGCCGATCGGCACGGTTTCCTTGGGGAACATCTGGGTGATCTCGCGCCCCACCATCATGCGGATGATGTCGTCGCGGGTGACGTCGGACGAGGCGCAGGTGGCGATATATTTGCCGTCCCGGAAAACGGAAAACTCGTCGGCGATCTCGAACAGCTCGTTCATCTTGTGGGTGATGTAGATGATGCCCTTTCCGTCCGCCTTCAGCGTCCGGATGATCTTGAAAAGATGGGAGACTTCCCGGTCCGTCAGCGCCGAGGTGGGCTCGTCCATGATCAGCACGTCGCTGTCGAAGGAGACGGCCTTGGCGATCTCGACCATCTGGCGGCTGGCGACCGAAAGCGTGCCGATCTTCACCTCCGGATCGATATCGATGTCGAGCCGGCGGAAGAGGTCGGTGGTCAGTGCGCTCATGCGGGTATGGTCGATCAGGCCGAAGCAGCCGGTCGGCTCGCGGCCGATCCAGATGTTTTCCGCCACCGTCATCGGCGCCATCAGGTTCAGCTCCTGATGGATCATGGCAATGCCGTTCTCCAGTGCATCGAGCGGGTTCTTCAGGCGAATGTTCTGGCCGCGCAGGCGGAAGCTGCCGCTGTCGGGGGTGTAGATGCCGGCAAGGATCTTCATCAGCGTCGATTTGCCGGCGCCGTTCTCGCCCATCAGCGCATGCACGGTGCCGCGCTTCAGCTTCAGCTGCACATTGTCGAGGGCGACGACACCAGGGAATTCCTTGCGGACGTCCTCCACCTCGAGAAGATAATCCGAACCGGGAACGGCACCGCTCGCTCTCACGGCCTTCATGGTCTGGGGACTGACGGTATGCGGCTGGCTCATGGGGCTCCTCCCGAAGGTTCGACCGCGCCACGCCTCCCGCGGCGGCAAACCTTCCAGCAACCGGCCCGGGATCGGCAGACGAGCTGACGCGGGCGCGGACTATGCCTATAGCATGTCTTGCGGGGCGGCGCGCCGGAAGGACGCGCCGCCCGCCTGTCACGATCAGTTCTTGGAAACGAACTTGTCCATGTTTTCGGGCGTCACGAGCTGGAAGGGGATCCAGACCTTGGCATCGACCTTTTCGCCCTTGGCGAGCTTGATCGCCGCATCGACGGCGCCGGAGCCCTGGCCGAAGGCATCCTGGAAAACGGTGACGTCGAGATCACCCTGCTTCATGTAGGCCAGCGCTTCCTGGGTGGCGTCGATCCCGCCGACCACCACATCCTTCATGTCCCAGCCGGCGGCCTTCATGGCATTGATGGCGCCGATGGCCATGTTGTCGTTGTTGGCGATGACGGCGGCGGGCTTGTGACCGGCGGCGATCCAGTTGGTCATCAGGTCCTGGGCCCTGACCGGATCCCAGACGGCGGTCTGCTCGTCGAGGATCTTCATGCCGGAGCATTCGGGCGTGGCGATCACGTCGTGGATGTCCTTGGTGCGCTGGACGGCGGCCTGGTTGGCAAGGTCACCCTGCATGACGAGGATGTCGCCCTTGCCACCCAGCAGCCGGCAGACTTCCTTGGTTTCCAGCGTGCCGGAATCCACCTCGTTGGAGGCGACGAAAGCGCCCTTCGGGCCGAGCGCATCCACGTCGATCGGCATGCGGTTGACGTAGACGATCGGAATGCCGGCATCGTTGGCGAGCTTGGTCATCGGCGCGGTGGCCGAGGTATCGACCGCGTTGACGATGATGGCATCGACCTTGGCGGCGATGAAGTTCTGGATCTGCGAGAGCTGCTTCTGCACGTCGTCTTCGGCAATTTCGATCTGGACCGGCTGGTTGGCCTCGCCTGCGGATTTCTCGATGCCCTTGCGGAGCACGGTGAGGAAGGTATCGGAGTTCGCCATCGAGACGCCGATGGTGCCGGCATAGGCAGCCGGAGCGACCGAGGTCATCAGGGCAGCGAAGGCTGCGCCCAGCAGAAACTTTTTCATGTCTTATTCTCCTCCACGATGCGGTGTCCGGCGGCACCGCTTGACTGCCGGATGATCGAGCCTCCCCGGATCGATCTCATGCATCCGCCCAAGAATGGAACATGTATTTCCAGAATGCAAGTATATGGAATATACGTTCTATTTCGGGGGTATGGTTCGGCCCGCGCTCCACCCCGTGCAACGCGGCCCGAATGCCTGTTTCGCCTCAGAGCGACCGGGCGATGAAATCCATGCTGGCCTTGACCATGCCCGCCACATCGGCGGTCTTGTGCACCGAGGGCGCAAAGGGTTCGAACGAGAAGGGGCCGCCGTAGCCGGCCGCCAGAAGCGCGCGGATCTGGCCCACATTGTCGAGACGATCCGTGCCGCCGACCATCACGCGATGGGGATCGCGCATGTCGTCCACCGACACCGCCTGATCCTCGACACCCGAGATATGGACGAGGCCGGTGATATCAGGGAAGAGCTGCGGCTCGCCTGCGAGAACGTGATGGAACGTGTCATGCACCAGGCGGAACTTGCCCTCACCATCCACCGCACGGATGGCATCCGCCGCTTCCTTCTTGGAGCGCAGCGAACAGATCTGAAAGCCGAGCGGCTCGACCAGGCCGGTGATGCCACTGTCGGACAGGATCGACTTCAGGGCTTTCAGGGCAACCCGCAGATTGCCCTGCCGTTCGCCCTCCAGCTTGCCGGTGCCGTCATTGACGGGCACCAGAACCAGCGCCTTCGCGCCGGCCTTGCGGGCATAGTCGGCCAGTGCGCGAGCTTCCTGCTCCCGTTCGACGGTCCAGTCGTTGAAACGCTGGAGCGCATTGATGGAAATGATGGTGAGGCTATTGTCGGTGGCCATGGCCGCCACGTCTTCGGGCTTCGTGCCGTCGAGGATGGCATTGCCGGCCAGGTCGTTGCGGATCTCGACCGACGAGATTCCAAGGCTGCGCGCGGTCTCCATGAAAGCCCGGACCGGCAGCTGCGGCGCCGTCATGTGGTTCAGCGCGAAGGATATTCCCGCCATGATGCTACTCTCCCTGATGTGGTGAGGCGGATGTCTCCTCCCGCCCTCGTTGCCATCAGGTCATCAGGTTTCATGACGTTCGTCAAAGCGGTTTATGCCTTTGTTTCCATCATCCTTGATATAAATTGCAAAGATCAATGATGGTTTTCTCGCAATCCGGGCTCAGATGTTTTCCGGAACATACATCTCGAAAGGCAGGAAGGTCTGGCCGGGAACGTCCGCCGGCCCGTTCTCGATCGCGGTGACCATCAGGCGCACGAGTTCACGGCAGAGATTCTGCAACGGCGTATGAACCGCCAGCGTCGCAATATCGTCCGCCAGGGCGGAGCGGGAAATCGGAGTGAGTTCATTGACGACGGCAACGAGCCTGCCACTCGCCTTTTCCTCCCTGAGGGCGGAAATCAAACCCTCCATGCCACCACCTGCGACATAGATGCCGCGCAGATCGTCATGCTTGTGCAAGAGGTCCACGACTGCCTCATGCGTGAATTCCTCGCTGTCCATGTTGGTCATCGTCTCCAGGACTTCGAAATCGGGGGCGCACTCCCGGAAATAGGATCGGAAGCCGATTTCGCGCAGCTCATGGCCATTGAAGCGATGACTGCCGACAAAGACGGCAAGCTTGCCCGGCGACTTTGCGGTCTTCGCTATGGTCCAGGCAGCGGTCCTGCCGACCTTCCTGTTGTTCAGGCCAATATACCCCTCGCGAACGCCAGAGGCGAAATCGGACAGCAGGGCATAAACCGGAATGCCTCTGGCTTTGAGGTCCTCCACCGCCGTGGTGATGGCCGGATAGTCCGGCGATACCATGGCGACTGCCTGGCACTTCGCCCCCACGTCGCGCAAACGCTCCGATCGTTCAGCGGGGGTCTGGTTGGCGGAAAATTCGATCTGGGCCGTGCCTCGTATCCCCGGATGGTTCTGGACGGCCGCCTCTATTTCGCGTGCGAAAGCCTGGTAAAAATGTTGCTCGGGCTTCTGAAGCACGAAGCCCAGCCTGTATTGCGGCACGCCCTCCAGAACCCGCTGCTTCAGCAGGCTGACCGCATGGAAACCGATGGCATTGGCCGCCTCATAGACCCGGCGCGCCGTATCCTCCCGCACCTTGTGGCGGCCGTTCAGCACGCGGTCCACCGTGGCCACGCTGACATTCGCCGCCTTGGCGAGATCGGCAATCGTCGGTCTGGATGCCATCTTCCCTGCTCCCCCTGATCATATTCTTGCAGGATGACTAGCATGAAATGATGGTAAATGATAGATTCTATCACGCTGCTGTTGAGCTGCATTTTTTCCCTGCTAATTGTTTGCCATCCGTCAAGTGACGACAGGAGCGCTCGGGCTCCCCGGAGGAGAAGATGGCCACGACAGCAAGGAAAAGGGATTACTCCCTGCTTGGAAACGATGCCCGGAGGGCGGTCGAAACCGGTTTGGCAGCGGCGGAATGGTATCACACCGATGTCGCCCGCAAGGACATGAAGGAGCTGATGAAGCGCGAGGATGGCCCGGCCATTCGCGACACCCTCATCTGGCTTGGCCTGATGGTGCTTTTCGGCGGGCTCGGGATCTGGTTCTGGGGCAGCCTCTGGGCCGTACCCTTCTTCCCGGCCTATGGCGTGCTCTACGGCTCCGCATCCGACAGCCGCTGGCACGAATGCAGCCACGGCACGGCCTTCAAGACCCCGTGGATGAACACGGTCGTCTATCAGCTCGCCTGCTTCATGATCATGCGCAATCCGGTGACCTGGCGCTGGAGCCACACGCGGCACCATACCGATACGGTCATCGTCGGGCGCGATCCGGAGATCGCCGTCATGCGGCCGCCGGACCTCCTCCGTCTGGTGCTGAATGCCTTCGGGCTGATCGACGCCTTTTACGCCATGGTCGACATGGTGCGAAACACGTTCGGCGTGATTTCGGCGGAAGAAAAGACCTTCGTTCCGGAATCGGAGCAGCCGAAGGCCATCCGGGCTGCCCGCATCTGGTTCCTGATCTATGCCGCAACGATTGCCGCCGCCGTCTCTCTGGGCTCGATCCTGCCCCTGATGCTGATCGGCCTGCCCCGGCTCTACGGCGCCTGGCATCACGTCATGACCGGCCTGCTTCAGCATGGCGGCCTTGCCGACAACGTGATCGACCACCGGCTGAACAGCCGCACCGTCTACATGAACCCGGTCTCGCGCTTCATCTACTGGAACATGAACTACCATGTGGAGCACCACATGTTCCCCATGGTGCCCTATCACGCGCTGCCGAAGCTGCATGCGATGATCAAGCACGATCTGCCCGCCGCGAACCCGTCGATCCTCGACGGCTACCGGGAAATGCTGCCGGCCTTTGCCCGGCAGCTGCGCAACGAGGATTATTTCCTGCGCCGAGACCTGCCGCCGACCGCACGGCCTTACCGGGAAGAATTCCACAGGGACGCCCTGGCCGCGGCCGAATAGGGCCACGACACCCCGCAACCAGCGATGACGAGGAAGGACAAGACCATGAGCACTTGGGTTGAAATCTGCGGCACGGACGAAATCGACGCGGAGGACCTCATCCGCTTCGATCACGGCGGCCATGTCTATGCGATCTATCGCAGCCCGGAAGATACGTTCCACGCCACCGATGCGCACTGCACCCATGAAAAGGTGCTGCTGACCGACGGTCTGGTCATGGATCACATCATCGAATGCCCCAAGCACAACGGGCGCTTCGATTATCGCACCGGCGAGGCCAAGGGCGCTCCGGTCTGCGTCAACCTGCGCACCTATCCGGTCAAGGTCGAGGGCGGATCGGTCTTCATCGCGATCGACTGACCCACCCTTGCCTCCACGCCTCCTGTTTCAGAAAGCCCGGTTCATGAAGAAATCCCGCTATACCATCGCCGATCTTCTCGCCCTCAAGGGCAAGCGACAGCTTTCCATGCTGCGCGTCGAGACGCTGGAAGAGGCCGAAGCCGCCGAAAAGGCGGGCGTGGAAATGGTCTCCGTGCCGCCGGCGCTACTCGGTGCCGCCTTCCGCGAGGCGGCGCCCGATATATTCGCCATTCCGGGCCTCGAATATGGTGACTTCGTCTCGGCGGAAGACTATCTCCGCGCCGCCTTCCAGGCGATGAAGGCCGGCGGCGATGCGGTCTATTGCGCCGCCAGCCTCGGCATCGTCCGCAGGCTCCGGGACGAGGGCATTCCGGTCTGCGGCCATACGGGCCTCATCCCCTCCAAGGCCACCTGGACCGGCGGCTTCAAGGCGGTCGGCAAGACCGCCGACAGCGCCTGTTCCGTCTGGGAGCAGGTGAAGGCGCTGGAAGAGGCCGGCGCCTTCGCCGCCGAAATCGAGGTCGTGCCCGCCGAGATCGCCCGCCTGATTTCCGAACGCACCGGGCTGTTCATGATTTCCATGGGCGCCGGCGCGGGCTGCGATGCCCAATATCTCTTCGCCGACGACGTGCTGGGGCAAAATCGCGGACACGTGCCGCGCCATGCGAAGGTCTATCGCAATTTCGCCGCCGAATATGACCGGCTGCAGGCCGAACGCATCGCGGCGTTCCGGGAATTTCACACCGACGTGCAGGGCGGCGCCTATCCGGCGGACAAGCATCAGGTGGGCGTGCCCCCGGCCGAACTGGAGGCCTTCCGTCGGCGCATCGGCGCCTGATCGCCCCACCGGCGGCTCCGTCCGGCCGGGGCCACGGGCCTCGCCGGGCGAAAAGGCCGCACCCCGCAAGCGGGCGCCTTTCTTTGGTCGAGTGGTCAGGCCACCGCGTTTCTGTCATGGTAATCTGAAAGACCTGTCGCATCTCCGGCACATTTCCGTCGCGTTCACGGATTGTATTGAATATGACGGTAGTTTCGGGACAGACAGACCGCACGGAAGCAAAGATTGTGACAGTATCGACCGACCGACGCCTGAGTGAACGCGCATGGCTGCTGGGGCCCCGCTCCGTGGCCCGCTGGCTTCTGGCCTTTACCCTGATTGCAGGCGTCTATTTCTTTCACGGCTTCATCATTCCCGTTCTCGCCGCGCTGGTGATCGGTTTTGCAAGCTGGCCGCTCTTTCACCGGCTGACGCGCGCCACCGGCGGCAGGGAAACGCTGGCGGCCGCCATTGCGGTGCTGCTGGTCGTGCTGTTCATCGTCGTGCCGGTCTCCATAGCCTCGGTCTATGCGGTGCGGGAAATCAAGGTCTGGGCCGTCTGGCTCATCCGCGCCAATGCCATGGGTGCGACCGTTCCCCAATGGGTTCTGGGCATTCCGATCTTCGGCCAGTCGCTGGGCGAGGAATGGCAGAAGCATTTCGCACATCCCGGCGGCCTCGGCGAGCTGGTGCAGCTCGTCAGCGGCGCCAATATCGCCAACATCTATCGCGGCCTGCTGGTGGTGGGTACCTCCGCCTTCCAGTGGGTGCTGACGCTGCTGTTCATGCTGATCACGCTCTTCTTCGTCTATCGCGACGGACGGCGGCTGGTGACCCAGATCGACGTGGTCGGCGAAGCCGTGCTGCCGGAGCGCTGGGAGCGGGTGTCCCGCATCGTTCCCCAGACGATCAGTGCGACCGTGACCGGCATGACCATCATCGCCATCGGGGAAGGCATCGTGCTCGGCATTGCCTACTGGCTCGCCGGCG
Organism: Gellertiella sp. DMC107; assembly: GCF_056313605.1. Lineage (NCBI taxonomy): Bacteria > Pseudomonadati > Pseudomonadota > Alphaproteobacteria > Hyphomicrobiales > Rhizobiaceae > Gellertiella > Gellertiella sp. DMC107. Next base: position 64,724 of record NZ_JBQUZZ010000006.1, read on the forward strand.
TGCCTTCGCCGGTGACGCTCGGCCTTCTGACCGGCATCATGGCGCTCATTCCCGGCGGCGCACCGCTGAGCTTCACGCTCGTCTCCGTCTATCTGCTGGCCAATGGCGAGCATATGGCGGGGCTGGCGCTCTTCGCCTGGGGCTCCATCGAACTCTTCATCGTCGACAAGACGGTGCGACCGCGCCTCGTCGGCGGGCCGATCAAGCTGCCCTTCCTGCCCACGTTCTTCGGGCTGATCGGCGGCGTGAAGACCATGGGTCTGCTGGGCCTCTTCGTCGGGCCGGTGCTGATGGCGCTGCTAGTCGCCATCTGGCGCGAATGGATGCTGGCCATCACCGATACCTATGCGGACGAGCTGCCGAACGAGGAAAGCCTCGATCCGCCCGCGGCCCTTCCGAGCCCGGACCCACCGGCCGCCGCCAAGCGCCGCGCCTGAGCGGCCCCGGTCCGGCATGGCCTTTTGCCGCAGCCGGACCGTGCAACGCGGCTTTAACTTGACATTCGATGTCATCTTTATTTATCTCGGATTCCGTGAGGCCCGATGCTGTCAGGCCTTGGCCCATGGAGTTCCGCGATGCTCGTCTGCAGCTGCAATTTCATCACCGACAAGGAGATCCGCGAAACCATCGTCGCGATGCTCGACGAGGATTGCTGGCAGCTCATCGTTCCCCTGAAAGTTTACCGGGCGATGGAGAAGCGCGGGCGCTGCTGCGGCTGCTTCCCCACCGTGGTCGATATCATCGTCGAAACGACGGAAGCCTATCATCGTGACCGGCAGTCTCCCCAGGAACAGGTTGTGACCTATCTAGACAGGATCAGAACGTTCCGTGACGAAGCAAGGAGACTGGATCATGAAAGGCGAACCACGGGTCATCGAGCGGCTTAACGAGGCACTGTTCCTCGAGCTCGGGGCCGTCAATCAGTACTGGCTGCACTACCGGCTGCTGGAGGACTGGGGCTATGCGAAGCTTGCGCGCAAGGAGCGCGCCGAATCCATCGAGGAAATGCAGCATGCGGACAAGCTGATCGCCCGCATCATCTTCCTGGAGGGCCATCCCAACCTGCAATCCGTGGCGCCGCTGCGCATCGGACAGAGCGTGCGCGAGGTGCTGGAGGCGGATCTGGCCGGCGAATACGACGCCCGCACCTCCTACAAGCTCTCCCGAGAGATCTGTGACGAGCTGGGCGACTATGTCACCATGAACCTGTTCGACGACCTTCTGAAGGACGAGGAAGGCCATATCGACTTCCTCGAAACCCAGCTGGAACTGCTCGGCAAGATCGGCGAGGAACGCTATGCCCTGCTGAATGCCGAGCCTGCCGACAGCGCGCCCTGATCATCCATGACCCAGCCTGCCGCCCCCGCCACAGACGGGCAGGGGGCGGCATTTCCAGCCCTCCGCCTTTAAACATGATTTTTTTAATCAAGTATTGTCTTCGGATTTTTCCCGTTTTATAGAAGGGGCAACACGGGCCTGCGCCCCCGCAGGCACCCCATATCTGACGGTATCGAAACGGATTGACGCCGCGCGGAGCAACCGCGCGCGATGCCTTTCGGCTGTCCGGACACAGGAGGACCACGGACATGAGGATCGATCCGGGCACGGGATGGTTTCCCCTGGCGGCGGGCGTCTTCGTCGCCCTTCCGGCTTTCGCGGAACCTCTGGGCACAGGGCCCGCGCTGCCGCAGGCGCTTTCGCCCTGGGGCATGTTTCTCGCCGCCGATCAGGTGGTGAAAGCGGTGATGGTCGCGCTGGCGGCCGCCGCCCTTCTGACCGTGACGATCCTGCTCGCCAAGAGCATCGAGCTGACCCTGGCGCGGCATCAGCTGCGCCGCAGCCTGCGCCTTGCCGCCCATGCGCCGTCGCTGGAGCAGGCCGCCCGCCATTGCGCCGGCCGGCGCGACCCGGCGGCCCTGATGGTCGAAGCGGCGAGCGAGGAGACCCAGCTCACCGGGACCGCGCTCGAACGGTCGGGCGGGGAGGGGCTGAAGACCCGGGTGGCCTCGGCGCTGTCGCGGATCGAGATCCATGCGGGCGCGCGGCTTTCCCGCGGGACGGGGCTTCTGGCCACCATCGGTTCGGTCGGCCCCTTTGTCGGCCTGTTCGGCACGGTCTGGGGTATCATGAATGCCTTCATCGGCATCAGCGAGGCGGAGACCACCAATCTTGCGGTCGTGGCGCCGGGCATTGCCGAGGCGCTGCTGGCCACGGCCCTCGGGCTGGTCGCCGCCATTCCGGCGGTCATCGTCTATAACGGCTTGCAGCGGTCCATCGCCGCCTATCGCCGCCTGCTCGGCGATGCCGCGAGCGCCATCGAACGGCTGGTCAGCCGCGATCTCGACCGGCGGCTGGCCACGAGCCGGCATCCCCTGTTGTCCGAAGCGGCGGCTTAAAGCCATGGCAGGCGGAATCGGCAGGGATGAGGATGCGCCCGGCGAACTGAGCGAGATCAATGTCACGCCCTTCATCGACGTGATGCTGGTGCTGCTGATCATCTTCATGGTCGCCGCACCGCTCGCTACCGTAGATGTGAAGGTGGACCTTCCCGCCGCCAGTGCCCGGGCGGAGAAACGGCCGGACAAGCCGGTGACGATCAGCATCGCCCGGGATCTCACCCTCTCGCTCGGCCAGGATCCCGTCGAACGCGGGGTGCTGGTCGACGCCCTGGCGCGCCAGACGGGAGGAGATCGGGAGACGCGCATATTCCTTCACGCCGACAAGGGTATCGATTACGGCGCCTTCATGGAGGTGATGAACCTGTTGCGCGGCGCGGGCTATCTGAAGATCGCCCTGGTCGGGCTGGAGGAGACCGGCAGCCCGCCGGTTGCCGGAGGCCCCCCGTGAGCCGCTGGACCGAGCGCCTGCACCGCCGCCTGACGCTGTCGGAAGCCGCGATCTGGGCGGGCGCGCTGCTGACGGTCAGCGCGGCCTGCGCGGCGGCGGCCCTTGCCGCGCCCGACTGGCCGGAGCCTGCCGGCCAGTCCGCACCGCAGGCGGCGATCCTGATCGAGCTGGCCCCCGAGCCGGAGGCGATCCAGACCGATACGAGCCGGGTAACCGAAGACCGGCAGGATGCTGCCGAACGCCCAAGCCCCATCGAGCCCGTCCCGCAAAGGCTGCCGCAGCCGGAGCCGCTGGCGACAGCCTCCCTTCCCGTACCGCAGATGCTGCCGGAACCGGCGGTCGATCCGCTGGAACAGCAGATGCTGGCCGCGCTCGATCGGGTCGAGGTGCCGCTGCCGCTCGCCCGGCCCGCCGAGAGGCCGAAGCCCGCCGACAAGAAAGAGACGGCCGGAAGGCCGCAGAAGAAGAAACCCCGCCCCGCCTCCGAGGCCACCCGGCAGGCGGCAGCGCCGGTAAAGAGCGCGAACCGCAATGCGGCGGCCCGGACCGTTATCTCTTCCACGGCCGCGAAGGGCGATTCCTCCCGCTGGAAAGCCAGGGTCGTCGCCCATCTGGAACGGCGCAAACGCTACCCGTCCGCAGCCCGCGCGCGGGGAGAGCAGGGGACTGTTCTGGTCGCCTTCCGGATCGATGCGGGCGGGCGGGTGCTGTCCGCTTCGCTGGCGCGGTCTTCCGGCCATGCAGCCCTGGATGAGGCCGCCCTTTCGATGGTGGCCCGCGCCTCGCCGGTTCCCGCTCCGCCCTCGGGCGAGGGAACGACGCTGACGGCACCGGTGCGCTTCGTCCGCCGCTAGCGGCGGCCTCTTTTCCAGCCGGGCAAGCGCTGGCGGTTGAGGCCGAAAAGCCGGATGGGCGATGCCCGGCCTTTCACCGCATGCTCGCCGAGATCGGCGGCGAGAACGCTCGCGGGCAGCTTCAGGCGTTCCAGCAGATCGGCGGATATCACCACCGGCTCGTTCAGGTCCTTGGCCAGATGTTCGAGCCGGGCCGCAATATTCACCGTATTGCCGAAATAGGTGATCTTGCGGTGATCCGTGCCCACTTCGCCCGTGACCACCGAGCCTGCATGCAGGGCGGCCCGAAGCCGCGGCACGCGCCCGTGCTGACGCTGCCAGCGGGCTTCGTGGCGGCCAATCTCGTCCATGATGTCGAAGACGCAGTGAATGCAGGAGGCGCGCCTCAGGCCCTTGTCCAGCGGCCAGGTGATCATGACCGCGTCGCCGATATAGTCGTCCACCGCTCCGCCATGGCGGCGCACGAGCGGATCCATCATCGCATAGAGCGCCGCCAGCAGGCGCAGCGTTTCCCGGTCGCCGCGGGCTTCCGCATAGGAGACGGAATCGACGAGATCGATGAACAGGAAGACCCGTTCCTCTTCCACCGGATTGCGGTAGCGCCCGGTGATGAGGCTGAGGAACACGCGCCGCCCCAGCAGTTCCCTCACCTGCAGCACAAAGACGATGAGGCCCGAGGCGGCCAGCGTATAGAGGAAAACATCCGCCGGCAGGATTTCGAGCCGCCGCCAGTCGCCGGGGATCAGCCCCGTGGCATGCACCACCATCGAGCCGAGGAGATAGCCGACATTGACCAGCAGGAAGGTCAGGGCAAGGCTGATGGCGAAATAGACGGGCGTCGTCTGCCGCCGCAGCCAGGCATGGAAGCGGCGGGCGGGAAAGCCCAGCCGGAACAGGATGATGGGTATGCCGCAAAAGAGCGCGTACGTGATCGACCCCGCCATGGACCGGCCACCCATGAACAGCAGCGAATAGAGCGCCCCGAGCAGCACCGTGGCGGTGATGATGAGCAGCCAGAACAGGAGGGCGTTGAGAAAACGCATGGGTCGACAGGAAACCTTCGGGCTTGGCGATGCGGTCCGCCCTGCTTAGCGTCCTGCGCCCCGTTCGTCCATCACGCGCGTGAATCGATCCGGCGGGACCGATTCCAAACAATCATTGGACGCGGGATTCCTGCCTCTGCGATTCTGCGGCCCATGATCGCACAAGCCTTTCACATCCACGTCGAGCGCATCGACCCCGGCCGCAACATGGCGCGTTTCTATGCCTTGAGCATCGAGCCGTGTCTGTTCGGCGTGGCCCTGATCCGCCGTTGGGGACGGATCGGAACCGGCGGGCGGCAGCAGGTGGAGCCGATGGCCTGCGAAGGGGAGGCGATCCGCCGGTTCCTCACGCTCGCCGCCGCGAAGAAAAGAAAAGGCTATCGACCCCGAACCCCCAAAATTGCCAGCCCCCCCAAAATTGAGGACCGATCCTGCTTGACGACGCCGCCCCTTATTTGATTAATTCAATTTGATTGACTCTACGCTGATCGGAGATGGCGCATATCATGGCAGAACCGGCATTTCGTTTCGAAACCGAATGGGTACCCGCAGATGCGGGAGGCGATTCCGCCTATATCGTCAAGCTTACCAACCGCTCGGGCCGGGCGCTGGAAGGGTTCCGTCTGGCCGTGAGCGGCCCCGGCCGGGTCGATCCCTCGGGCGAGGTGGAGGGCGCGTCCATCGGCACGCGCCTGTCGAACCACACGACGTTCCTGCCGCCGGAGGGCTTCGTGCTGCAACCGGGCGAGACCTGGACGATCACGGTGCGCAAGCTCAGCTGGCAGTTCAAGCATTGGAACGACGGCGCCCGCGGCGCCTATCTGGTGCTGTCCGACGGATCGACGCTGGACCTCAAGACCGCCCCCACCGCCTCGCGCAGCTCGAATGCCACCTTCAAGCGCGGCATCGAGACCTGGCCGGTTCCGGCCGTGCCGCCGGTGCCGGTCTCGATCATTCCCTGGCCGGAAAAGGTGGCCGTGGCCGGCCAGCGCACCGCGCCTGCGGGCTTCGCCATTGAGGCGCAGACCGAGGAAGGCGCAGCCGCCCTCCGCGCCTTTGCCCATCTGGCGGACGCCCTCTTTCCCGCCGACGGGCTGGTGCGCAGCGCAGCGGAAGACGGCGCGCCCGTGCTGCTGCAGCCGGCGGAAGGGATGGGGCCGGAAGCCTATCGCCTTGATTTTTCGGGCGATGTCGTGTCCGTCTCGGCCGCTACGCAAACCGGCTTCTTCTACGGTCTCGTCACGCTCGGCCAGATCTGGCGCGGCGCGAAGCTCTATCCCGCCTCCTATTCCTATCCGGCGGCGGGCCGTATCGAGGATAGCCCGTCCATGGGCTGGCGCGGCATGCATCTGGATGTGGCGCGGCAATTCTACGCCACGTCGGAAATCCGCCGGCTGATGGCCATTCTCGCCTGGAACAAGCTCAACCGCTTCCACTGGCACCTGACCGACGACGAATCCTGGCGGGTGGAAATCGAGGCCTATCCGGCGCTGACTGCCGTCGGCGCCTGGCGCGGGGAGGGCCTGCCCATCCCGCCGCTTCTCGGCTCCGGCGCGGCGAAGAGCGGCGGCTATTATTCGAAGGCGGCCGTGCGGGAGATCGTCGCGCTTGCCGGCTCCTACGGGATCGAAGTGGTGCCGGAAATCGATCTGCCCGGCCATTCCTTCGCGATGATCGCCGCGCTGCCGGAGCTGAAAGACCCCAATGAAACGGGCGAATACCAGTCGGTGCAGGGTTTCCCGAACAATTGCATCAACCCCGCCCGCGAAAGGACCTACGAGGTGCTGGAGCGCATCTTCGACGAGCTGGTGGATCTCTTCCCCTTCCGCACCATCCATGTGGGAGCCGACGAGGTGCCGCTGGGGGCCTGGTCGGGCTCGCCGGAAGCGCTGGCGCTGCTGACGACGCTCGCGGGCGAGGAGGTGGCCAGCCAGCATGCCCGCCGCCTGAACGTGCTGACCAACACCCATGGGGCGGACGACATCGAAGGCTCCGGAGCAGCGGTCCTGCAGGCCGTCTTCCTCGAACGGGTGCAGAAGATGCTCGCCGCCCGCGGCTGCACGACCGGCGGCTGGGAAGAAGCGGCCCATGGCAATGTCATCGACAAGAACAAGAGCTATCTCTGCGGCTGGCGAAGCGTCGAGGTCTGCGCGGCGCTCGCCCGGCAGGGCTATGAAATGGTGGTCTGCCCCGGCCAGGTCTACTATCTCGACATGGCCAACAGCCCCGACTGGGACGAGCCCGGCGCGAGCTGGGCCGGCTGGTCCAATGCGGACAAGCTCTATCATTTCGATCCCGTGGAAGGCTGGAGCGCAGAGGAAAAGCAGAAGCTGCGCGGCATCCAGGCTTGCCTGTGGTCGGAATCGGCGCTGGACCGCGGTATTGCCGACCGGCTGATCTTCCCGCGGCTTTCGGCGCTGGCCGAAAGCGCCTGGACGCCGCCCGGGGCGAAATCCTTCGAGCGCTTCAAGGCCGCCGCCGCGCTGATGCCGGTGCTCTACGGCTATCCGTAAGCGCCGCCGCTTACCCGAAGAGGCCCGGCAGAAGCGGGGCCTCTTCCGGCAATCCCGCCCCTTCGAGCCGCAGCATCCGCAATTTCGTCGAAACGCCGCCGGGCGCGGAAAAGCCGCCCGTCTTGCCGGCAGCCGCCAGCACCCGGTGGCAGGGGACCACGAGCGGCCAGGGATTGCGGGCCATGGCCGTGCCGACGCTGCGCGCCTCGCCGGGAATGCCCGCCTCGACGGCCAGCGCCCCGTAAGTGAGCGTGCTGCCTCGGGGCACACGCCTCAAGGCGGCGTAAATTGCCTGTTCCCGCGCGGGCACGCCGTCCATGTCGAGCGGGATGTCATCGAAATGCACCGGCTCGCCGCGAAAATAGGCGACGATGCGGGCGATCCAGCCGGAAACGGGATGACCGGGAAGAAGGGCCGCTCTCACGGATTCGCCGGTCGTCGCATCCGGCAAACGGGTGCGGACCAAGCCCTTGTCCGACCATTCCAGGCGGAAAAGGCCCCAGCCGGTCTCGATATCGTGGATCGTCCTGTCCGCCATCACCTCTCTCCTTTGCCGCCACTATAGGCGGGAGGCGAAGGGCTCGACACCCGAAATTTTACCCCACCGGCTTTTGCAGCACGTCGAATTGCGGATTGGTTTCGGAAAAGATCGGCAGGGCGGCGGCGCCGAGCAGCGAGGTGGTCTTGCCGGCCGCCCCGGCGATGACGCGCGGGATCTGCCGCACCGCGTCCGGATCGACCGGCGGATGAAGCGGTTCCAGCCGTTCCATCAAAAGCGCCAGAAGCGCGGGCGGCAGCGAGCCGCCCAGGATCACGGTGGCGGGATCGAAGGCAAGTTCATACATGTCGATGAGCTGGCGCAGCGGCCCGACGGCCTCTGCCGCCCAGACATCGAGCCCGGGATGCTTCGCGTCGAGCGCCTGCAGGAGGGACGCCTCGTCCTCCTCGCGGGTGCCGATATGCTCGTGGGCCGCCCCGACCGCCAGATAGGCGCCGACGCAGCCGCGCTTGCCGCAAGGACAGGGCTTGCCGCCGGGAACGGCGATGAGATGATGGATTTCGCCCGCATTGCGCTGGCTGCCGCGATGGAGCTGGCCGTCGATGACGAGGCTGGAAGCAACGCCCATGCCGATCCAGATATAGGCAAAGCTGGAAAGGCCGCGCCCCGCGCCATAGAGGCGTTCGCCGATGGCGGCGGCGCTTGCATCGTTTTCCACCAGCACCGGCATGCCGAGCCGCGCTTTGAGACGGGCCGCCACGGGGAAGGATTGCCAGCCGGGCAGGGCGACCGGCGTGAGCGAGGTCACCCCCTCTCCCTGATATCGGCCGGGCATGGCAATCCCCGCGCCGAGAATGCGGCTGCGGTCGATCCCGGCGCGGGCGATCAGGTCTTCGGCGAGGCCCGCCAGAAGCGGGATTGCCCGCTCCGGGTCCGGCCGCTCGGCGGGCAGGCGAAGCTCGGCGCGCACGGCCCCGGTCAGGTCGGTCAGCACACCGGCGGCATGGTCGCGCTCCAGTTCGAGACCGATGGAAAAGGCCCCATCCGGATCGATGGCATAGGGCGTGACCGGCTGGCCACGCGGCAGGGCCCGCTGCTTTTCCGCCTTCAGCAGCCGCAGCGCCACCAGCTCCCCGACGATGTTGGAAATGGTCTGCACCGTGAGCGCGGTCAATTTCGCCAGTTCGGAACGGGTCATCGGCCCGTGCCGGCGGATCGTTTCAATCACCACGCGGCGGTTATGGGCCTTGGCCTGCTCAAGGTTCGTTCCGGACACAGATTTCATCGTTTCGGTTTAGGCTTCCGGGAGGAAAAGATAAAGCCGGTCTGGACGGGCGAGCGCCGGAAAGCTACGCCTTTCCCTCGATAAAAAGCGGAGTGCGGCATGAATTATTTCCAGGCGGAAGACGGGGCAAAGCTGGCCTACACGGACGAGGGCGAGGGGCTGCCGCTGCTGGCGCTGGCCGGGCTGACCCGCGACGGACGGGATTTCGATTACCTCGCCCCGCACCTGCCCTCCGGCATCCGCCTCATCCGGCTCGACAGTCGCGGGCGCGGACGCTCGCAGTGGACGGGCGCGGAGACCTACACCGTGCCGCAGGAAGCCCGCGATGCGCTGGCGCTGCTCGATCATCTCGGCCTCGAGCGGGCCGCCATCATCGGCTCCTCGCGCGGCGGGCTGATCGGCATGCTGATCGCCATGACGGCCCGGCACCGGCTTCTTGGCCTCTGTCTCAACGATGTCGGACCGGTGCTGGAAAGGGACGGGCTCTTGCGGATCGCCGATTATGTGGGCGTCGCGCCGAAGGCTGCCAGCCTGGAAGAGATCGCCGCCCGGCTGCCCTTCGCCAATCCCGGCTTTTCCGGCGTGCCGGAAAGCCGCTGGCGGGAGGAGGCGGAACGTCACTTCACGCAGGAAGAGGGCCGGATCGGCCTGACCTACGACCCCGCCCTTTCGGAAGGCTTCAAGGCGGTGAAGGACGCGCCGCTGCCGGAGGCCTGGCCGCTGTTCGATGCCTGCGCCGGCCTGCCGATGGCGCTCCTGCGCGGCGCGGCCTCCGATCTCCTGAGTGCGGCAACAGCCGCCGAAATGAAGCGGCGGCAAACGGACCTCCTCCATGCCGACATTCCCGGCCGGGCCCATATTCCCTTCCTGGACGAGCCGGAGGCGCTTTCCGTCATCGGCCTGTGGCTTTCCGAGGTGAGGGCCTTTGCGGCTCGCCCCGTGGAGAGCCCGGCCGGGGAGGGCGCATCCGGCTGAGGAACGCCGTCCCCTTTTCGGCGTTCTCTTTCGCGGCGGGCATGGTGCCCGCCGGAACAGGGAGGCTGACGATGGGCAAGGATGACGAAGCGCGGGACGCCGTCGAGAAGACCGCACCCGAGCGGGCACCGGCGAAAAATCCGCCGGCCGGGCCGCATGCGGCCAAGGGGCTGACCGACAGGATGAAGACACCGGGCACCGGCCTTTTGCCGGAGCGGAAGGAGGGCGACGTCAACGCGCCCTCCGGCTGAGTTCAGCTGCGCCGGCCGGTCGGTGCGGGCAGCAGGCCCTGCGGCCGGACGAGCAGCAGCAGGATGACGAAGCCGAGCACGAAGGCGTCACGGAATTCGACGAGGCTGGGCGGCAGGAGAACCTGCGCCAGCACTTCGACGATGCCGAGCAGCATGCCGCCGGCAACTGCCCCCGTGAGCGAGCCGAGCCCGCCGACAATGGTCGCGACGAAGGCCTTGAGCACGGGCACGAAGCCCATCAGCGGATCGACCGACCCGCGCTGCGCCACCCAGAGGAAGGCTGCCACGGCGGCAAGCACGCCCGAAACGGCAAAGCTGGTGGCCACGACCCTGCCCGCCTTCAGGCCCAGAAGCCGCACCACATCGATATCCTCCGCCGCCGCGCGCATGGTGATGCCCATGACCGTGTGCTTGAGGAAGAGATTGAGCGCCACAAGGGCGACAACCGTGATCGAGATCGACATCAGCGGAATGATGCCGAGATGCACCGACCCGATATTGACGACACCGGAGAGCGCCTCCGGCATGGCCACAGCCCGGGGACGGGCGCCGATGGCATTCTGGAAGAAGGCCTGCAGGATCATGCTCATCGCGAAGGAGGTGATCAGAAGCCCGGTCATGTCCGCCTTGCGCATGGGCCGGAAGGCGGCGCGTTCGATGGCCATGGCGAGCAGCGCCACCGCGACGATGGCAAAGAGGATGGCGAGCGGCAGGCTGACCCCCGCCGCCAGCACGAAGAAGATCGTGTAGCCGGCCGCCGTCATCAGCTCGCCATGGGCGAAATTGATCAGCCCGATGATCGAGAAGACGATGGCGAGACCGAGCGACAGCAGCGCATAGGTGCCGCCGAGGCTGACCGCATTGATGATGTGCTGGAGGAGGAGATCCATTTTTCTTTACCCGGCAGTGTCAGGCGGAAAGATAGGCGGCCCGGATTTCCGGAGACGCCAGAAGGTCGCTGGCCTTGCCCGACAGCGCCACCGCGCCATTGGCGAGCACCAGGGCATGATGGGCGATTTCGAGCGCGCGGGACGCGTTCTGCTCGACGAGCAGGATGGTGAGCCCCGTGCCGTTCAGCCGCACGATCAGCTCGAAGACCTGATCGACGATCTGCGGCGCAAGCCCGAGCGAGGGCTCGTCGAGCAGCAGCAGGTCCGGTGCCGACATCAGCGAGCGGGCAATCGCCAGCATCTGCTGCTCGCCGCCCGAAAGCAGGCCCGCGCGCTGATGATAGCGCTCGCGCAGGATCGGGAAGAGCGACAGCATCTCCTCGCGTTTCGCCGCCGGATCATGCTTGCCCTTGTGGGCCGCGCCGCCGAGCAGCAGGTTTTCCGCCACGGTGAGGCTCGGAAACACCCGCCGCCCTTCCGGCGTCAGCGCCATGCCGAGGCCGGAGCGCTTCTCCGCCCCGAGCGCCGAAATATCGGTGCCCTTGTAGGCGATGCGCCCGGTGGCAGGGGTAAGCCCGGACAGCGCCGAAAGCGTCGAGGTCTTGCCCGCGCCATTCGCCCCGATCAGCGCCAGGATTTCTCCCGGCGCGACCGAAAAGGAAATGCCGCGAACCGCCTCCACATAGCCGTAGCGGACGCCAAGCCCCGCGACATCCAGAAGCGGGCCTGCACTCATGGAGCCGGAACCTTTGCGGCTTCCGGAACCACCGCTTCCACGAGGCTGCGCGCACCGCCCTTCACCTCGACCAGCGAGATGGAGCGGACCGGCATGCCCGCCGTGCCCTTGTAGGTGATCGGGCCGGTCACGCCTTCGACGTTCTCCAGATTGGCGATGGCATCGCGCAGGTCCCGGCCACGCGGGGTGGCGGCCACCTTGGCGGCGGCATCGAGGATCAGGCCGATTTCATAGCCATTGGCGATGTAGACCGTATCCGGATCCTTGCCGGTCGCCTGCTTGTACTTGGCGTTGAAGGCCTCCAGGCTGGAGCCCGGAACGGCAAAGCCTGCCGTGGTATGGACGAGACCGTCGGCGACCGATCCGAGCGACAGGGTGGTCGGCGTATCGACGCCATCGGAGCCCAGCACCGGCGCCTTGACGCCCGCCGCGCGGAGCTGCTTCAGGAAGGCCGGGAAATCCGGCTCGTAGGCCGCCGTCATGATCACGTCGGGCTGCGGGTCGAGGCCCTTGATCTTGGTGACTTCGGCGCCGAAATCCTGCTGGCCCATGGTGTAGGTGGACTGTTCCAGCACCTTGCCGCCGGCGGCCTCGAAGGCGGTGGCGAAATATTCCGGCAGCTTCAGCGTATAGGCGCTGTCGGCGGACTTCAGCACATAGGCGTTCTTGTAGCCCTTCTTGACGGCGAATTCGGCGAGCACGAGCGCCTGCGCATTGTCGGCCGGATAGGTGCCGAACATGAAATCCCCGACTGCCGTCGTGATCGTCGGTGTCGAGCCGCAGAAGGTGAAGGTCGGGATTTCCGCGCCTTGCGTGATCTGGCCGGCGGCAATCGAGGGATCGGCATCGCAGGGCGTGATGATGGCGTTCACGCCTTCGTCCACCAGTTCCTGCGCGGCCTGCACGGCGGCGGCCGTATCGGAGCGGGTATCCTTGATGTCGAGCTTGACCGGATACTTGCCGCCGAGGCCGCCGCGCGCGTTGATCTCGTCAATGGCGAGCTTCAGGCCGGCGAGCGAGGGCTGGTCATAGGCGGCGAGACCGCCGGTCTGGCCGGTCGCGAGGCCGAGCACGAAATCCTCCGCCGAGGCAAGCGAGGCGGTGGAGGCGAGGAGGGCGAGCGCAAGTGCCGCGCGTCCCGTCTTGGTCTTGAGCATGGGCATGGTCAGTTCCCCTTTTTTGTCCTGTCTCAATGGTTCGGTTTTCAATGGCTGTTGCGGGTGCCGATATAGGCTTCCACCACCGCCGGATCGTTGCGGACGGTCGCGGGATCGCCTTCCGCGATCTTCGCGCCGCGGTTGATGACGACGATACGGTCCGACACCCGCATGATCAGCGGAATATCGTGTTCGATGACGATGAGGCCGAGGCCGTAGCGGTCGCGGATCGCCTTGATTTCCTCGGTCAGCGCTTCCGTTTCCGCCGGGTTCATGCCGGCGGCGGGCTCGTCGAGCAGCAGATATTTCGGCTCGGTGGCGAGCGCCCGGGCAATCTCCAGCCGGCGGCGCGAGCCATAGGGCAGCGTGCCGGCGATGCGATCGGCAATGTCGAGAAGATGGAATTCGGCGGCGAGCGCGATGGCCTTTTCCCGGGCCTCCGCAAGGTTGCCCCGACGCAGGAGCGCGGCGGCGGTGATGTTTTCCAGCACCGTCATGCGCTCGAAGAGGCGGATGTTCTGGAAGGTACGGGCCAGGCCCGCCTCCGCGCGGGCGGCCGGATGCAGGCCGCTGACCCGGCGGCCGTTGAGGACCACCGTTCCGGCCTGGGCGGCAATCTGGCCGCAGATGAGATTGACGAGCGTCGTCTTGCCGGCGCCGTTCGGACCGATGAGACCGAGGATTTCGCCGGGCCGCACCGAGAAGCTCACGTCATCCACCGCCTTCAACCCGCCGAAACGGCAGGAAAGGCCCGATATGTCCAGCCGGTCGCCGGTCTGGGGCGGCGATGGCGCGGGGGCGGGAGCGGGCGTGAGGGCCGCGAGGGCGAGCGGCTTGGCACGGCCGGGCAGTGCGAGCTCGGCGAGACCCGAAAGGCCGAGCGGCCGGCGCCAGATGGTCAACATCAGGGCAAGACCGAGGCCCACTTCCGTCAGGCCGAAGAGCGGCGGCAGCGGAAACAGGCCGAGGAAGGTGGACTGGCCTTCCGCCTGCCGGAGAATCTGCACCACCGCGAAAATCAGCGCCGTGCCGACCACCGCGCCGGTGACCGAGAAGAAGCCGCCGACGATCAGCATCGCGACCAGCAGATAGGTGAAGGAGAAATAGAAATCCTTGGGCGAGAAGGCGCCGAGGAAATGGCCGTAGAGCGAGCCCGCCGCCATGCCGACGACGACGGAGAGAACCCAGCCCGCATAGCGCACCCGCGAGGCCTTGATGCCGAGCGCTTCGGCGGCCACCTCATTGTCGCGGGTGGCGCGCAGCTTCACCCCCGTGGCGCTGTCCTTGAAGAGGCGCGCGACGAAAACCGCCGCAATCGCCACCACCGCGACGACGACAGGCGTCGAAAGCCGGGGCACGCCATAGAAGGTCTGGCTGCCCCGGGTGAAATCCCGCGCGCCGACCAGAATGACGTGGATGATGATCAGCAGCGCCAGCGTCGAGATCGCCGCCGCACCGCCATTCAGACGGCTGAGCGGCGCACCGGTGAGCAGTCCGACCAGGACCCCCGCCCCGATGACGCCGACCAGTGCCGGCCAGTAGGTGAGCGCCCAGCCTTTCAGGAATTCGGGCAGATGCGGCAGCGCGGAGGCCTGCACGGCAGGCTGCATGGTGAGAATGGCCGAGACATAGGCCCCGAGACCGAGAAAGGCCGCATGGCCGAAGGAGGTGATGCCGCTGTTTCCGGAATAGATCGCGAGCGACAAGACCGCCGTCAGATAGATGAGGAAGAGGGTAGCGATGCGAGGGCCCCCGGGAAGAAAGGCATAGACGAGACCGGCCCCGACGAGGACCAGCGCTGCCAGCGCGGCGGCATCGACAAGCCCCCGCCTGCCATCCAGCGACCGGGGCGCGCTTAAAGCCGCAGCCCGTGCCTCACCCACTTCCGTACCGGGCTTTTCGCCGCTCACGGGCGCTGCCTCCGCCATGCTCATGATCCTGTCCGTCCCCCGTTCAGCCCGGCCTGAAGCACGGGCGACGCAGCCGTTTTCCGGCCCTGGTATTTCCATGCCGACTAGCATTGGACGAAAAATCCGCGATGTCAAACATTTTTCAATTTGCCATTTTCATTTATTTTTGTTGGAATGTTGACATAGACCGAAAGCTGTCGGATGACTGGGATCA
Organism: Gellertiella sp. DMC107; assembly: GCF_056313605.1. Lineage (NCBI taxonomy): Bacteria > Pseudomonadati > Pseudomonadota > Alphaproteobacteria > Hyphomicrobiales > Rhizobiaceae > Gellertiella > Gellertiella sp. DMC107. The sequence continues at coordinate 79,898 of NZ_JBQUZZ010000006.1, forward strand.
TGAGCATCAAGGATCAACTCAAGGACGCACAGGCCGCGCTGACGCCTTCCGAACGGAAGATCGTCCGCGAACTTCTGTCCAACTATCCGAGCGCGGCGATGACCACCGCGACGCGGCTTGCCAAGCGGGCGGGTGTCAGCGATCCCACCGTCGCGCGGCTGATGGCGAAGCTGGGTTTCGAAAGCTATGGCGCCTTTCAGGAGGCGCTCCTGGGCGAGGTGGAGGCGACGCTGAATTCGCCGCTTTCCATGTTCGGCGAACGCACGCCGCAGGCGGGTGAGCAGAGCTATCTGACCCGCTTCCTGACGGCTTCCGCGCAGACGCTCGGCACCGCCGACACCGGCATCATGGCGAGCGATTTCGATCAGGCGGTGGCGCTGCTGGCCGATCCGAAACTGAAGATCCATTTCCTCGGCGGACGGTTCAGCCGGTTTCTCGCAGGCCTTTTCCATCGCCATCTGCTGCTGCTCCGGGCCGGCAGCCACCTGCTTCCCGACGATTCCTCCGAGCGGATCGATCTCGCCGCCGATCTCGGCGCGAAAGACCTGCTCGTCGTCTATGACTACCGCCGCTATCAGGCCGATGTGGTGGCCTTTGCGGCCGAGGCTGCGGCGCGCAAGGCACGCATCATCCTCTTTACCGACAAATGGAAATCGCCGATCGCGGACTGGGCGACAATCACCTTTACCGCCCCGGTCGACACGATTTCCCCCTTCGACACGATGATCCCGGCGCTGGCCCAGACGGAGGCGGTGGTGGCCGCGCTCGCGGGCCGGCTCGGCGAGACATCCCGCCAGCGTCTCGAGAGCATCGAGGCGCTCCGCGCCCGCCTTCAGGCCGCCTCAAGAGGCGATGCCGACCAGGACCCCCCTTTCGGAAACTTCGAGGACCCGCAGTCATGAATGCGCCGATCACCCGCCAGTCGCCCTACCGGGCCGACGATACCGCCCTGTTCTTCGTCGACATGCAGAAGATCTTCTGCCTGCCCGACCTCGATCCCAAGCATCCGGAGCTCAATGCCGATCACTACTACCACCAGCGGCTGAAAAGCCTGGTGGTGCCGAATCAGGTGAAGATGCTGGAGGCGGCGCGCGCGGCCGGCGTGCAGGTCATGCACACCATCATCGAAGCGCTGACCGCCGACGGACGCGACATCTCCCTCGATCACAAGCTGTCCGGCATCTTCGTCGCAAAGGGGGATCCGCTCGGCCAGCCGATCGACGAGCTGGAGCCGGTCGAGAACGAGATCATCCTGCCGAAATCCTCCTCCGGCGTCTTCAATTCCACCAATGTGGATTACGTGCTGCGAAATCTCGGCATCCGCCATCTCATCATTGCCGGCGTCGTCACCGACCAGTGCGTGGACATGGCCGTGCGCGATGCGGCGGACCGGGGCTATCTCGTGACCCTCGTGCACGATGCCTGCGCGACGCTCAGCCAGGAGCGCCACGATGCGGCGCTGCGCGCCTATGGCGGCTATTGCTGGATCACCGATACCGAAACCGTGCTCGCCCGCCTGGAGGCACTGAAGCCATGAGCGACCATTCCCTGATCACGCTCGTCACCACCGACCATGCGGGCATCACCCGCGGGCGGGCGCTGTCACGGGCAGCCTATGAGGCGGACCCGTCGAAGACCTGCGGCTGGGTGCCGGCGAATTTCTCGCTCACTCCCTTCGGCGAGATCGCCTCGCCCAACCCCTGGGGATCTGCCGGCGACCTCCGGCTGCGCCCCGATCCGGCGGCGCGCTTCACCTGCGCGCCGATGGGCGCCGCAACGCCGCTCGATTTCGTCATGAGCGACGTGGTCAATCTCGACGGCAGCGATTTCGTGGCCTGCCCGCGCACCCTGCTGCGCCGGGCGATTGCGGCGCTGAAAGCGGCAACCGGGCTTTCGGTGACGGCAAGCTTCGAGCATGAATTCCAGTTCACCGACGGAGCGGGCGAAGGCGCGCCCTTCTCGCTCGCCAAGCTGCGCGGCATGGAGGAATTCGCCGACGATCTCTTCCGCTCGCTGGAAGAGGCCGGGCTGGGACCGGAAAACCTGCTGCCGGAATATGGCGCCCATCAGTTCGAGGTGACCGTGAAGCCCTCGGACGCGCTGGCGGCGGCCGACCGCGCGGTGGCGCTGCGCGAAATCCTGAAGGAGGTGGCCCGCACCCATGACCGGGCGATCACCTTCAGCCCGAAATCCGCGCCCGACGGCGTGGGCAACGGGTTGCACATTCACCTCAGCCTGACCGACGAGGCCGGCCGGCCGGCGACCTATGATGCTGCCGGTCCCGGCGGCCTTTCGGAACGCGCCGCCCGCTTTGCGGCCGGCATCGTCCGCCACATGCGGGCGCTCATCGCCTTTACGGCCTGCAGCGCGATTTCCGGCATCCGCCTGCAGCCGCACAACTGGAGCTCCAGCTATACCTGGCTCGGCGACCGGGACCGGGAATCCTCGCTGCGCATCTGCCCCGTGGTGACCCTGGGCGGCAAGACGCCCGATGCCCAGTTCAACATGGAATTCCGCGCCGCCGATTGCACGGCCTCGCCGCATCTGGCGCTTGCCATGCTGATCTTTGCCGGCCTGCGGGGTCTTGCCGACGCACTGCCGCCGGCCCCGGTCTTCAGCGGCGATCCCGATCTCCTGACCGCCGGGGAGCGCGAGCGGCTGGGTCTGCACCGCCTGCCCACCAGCATCGACGCCTGCCTGCAGGCGCTCGAAGCGGACGGCACCGTCTGCGGCTGGCTCGATCCGCTGATGCTGGAAAGCTATATCGGCATGAAGCGCAAGGAAGAGGCCCTCATGGCCGACCTGACGGCTGCGGAACGCTGCGCCCGCTATGCGGAGATCTACTGATGCTCGAACGCGCCTATCAAGCGCCGCCGCCTGCCTCGCCGGAAGAGGAGGCCGCCGAACGGCAGGCCGCCGTGACGGTGCTGAATGCGGAGGGCACGTCGCCCTTTGTGCTGCTGTGCGAACACGCCTCGCGGCTGATCCCCTCCCGCTACCGGGGCCTCGGGCTGTCGGAGGCGGACCTCACCGCCCATATTGCCTGGGACATCGGCGCAAGGGCCATGGCGCTCACCATGGCAAAGGCGCTCGATGCGCCTCTGGTCATGGCGGGCTTTTCGCGGCTGCTGATCGATCTCAACCGGCCGCTCCATGCGGCGTCCTCGATCCCGCCGGTGAGCGAGACGACCACCATTCCGGGCAATGCCGGGCTTGAAGCCGCGGAGCGCGACTACCGCATCCGCACCTATTTCCAGCCCTTCCAGCAGGCGGTGGACGCGCTGCTCGACCGGCGGCAGGCGGCGGGAAAGCCGACTGCGGTCATCGGCGTGCACAGTTTCACGCCCGTCTACAAGGGGTTCCGGCGGCCCTGGGCCTCGGGCATTCTGTGCTCCCACTCGCTGGCCTTCGGCGAGGCGCTGGTCCGCGCGCTGCACACGCCAGAGGCCCCCTCTGCCGTCAACGAGCCCTATGTGATCGACCGGGACGAGGATTATACGGTCCCCGTGCATGGCGAGGCCCGTGGCCTGCCCGCCGTGCTGATCGAGATCCGGCAGGATCTGGTGGCCGACGATACGGGCGCCGGGCTCTGGGCAGAGCGGCTGATTTCCGCGCTCGGCCAGACGGATCCCTTCGCCTGAAGGGGAGGGGCGGGCTAGAGGATCAGCACGCCCTGATGCTTGGCCTTGTTCTCCGGCTCCACATGAATGGTGATCATCGCGCCGGGGAATTCCTTCTTCAGCGCGGTCTCGATCCGGTCGCAGATGTCGTGCGCCTCGTCGACCGTGATGCTGCCGGGCACAACCATGTGGAAATCGATGAAGGTCGCGCGGCCCGCATGGCGGGTGCGCAGATCATGAACCTCGAGCGCGCCGGTTGCGGCAGAGGAAATGGTTTCGCGGATGCGGGCCAGGGTTTCGTCCGAGACCGCTTCGTCGAGCAGGCCGGAGAGCGATTCCGTCACCACCTTCCAGCCCGACCAGAGAATGTTGACGGCGACCAGCCCGGCCAGAGCCGGATCGAGCTTCTGCCAGCCGGTGATGATGGCGATCATCACGCCGAAGGTGACCCCGATCGAGGAAATCACGTCGGAGAGCAGGTGCTTGCCGTCGGCCACCAGGGCCGGCGAACGGTGCCGGCGTCCATAGGTGATCAGGACATAACACCAGATGCCGTTGATCACGCTGGCGAGGCCGTTGATGACAAGACCTTCCATGGGGGCGGTGAGGGTGCGCGGCTGCATGAACCCCTTATAGGCCTCGTTCATGATCAGCAGCGCGGCGATGATGATCATCACCCCTTCCAGCACCGCACTCATGAATTCGGCCTTGTGGTGGCCATAGGGATGGTTGGCATCGGCCGGGCGCGCCGCCACGCGGATCGCCACCAGCGCGGCGATGGCGGTCGCCACATTCACGGTGCTTTCCAGCGCATCCGAAAGCAGGGCGATGGAGCCCGTCATCCACCAGGCCAGCGCCTTCAGGGCGAGCACGCACAGACCGACGAGGATGCTGCCGATCGCAATCTTGATAGTGCGCTCCATGTTGCCCCCTTGGCTCGATGCTGCCCCCCGAGGGGCCTTTCGTCCTGCCGATAGCTTCAGCGCCCCTTCGTTTCAAGTGAATATATCAAGGAAAAACAATGATTTGTGCTATTGAAATTCATTAGCATCAAGGGATGGGCCCGAATTTCGGGTCTGCGTGGGTGGCAAGGTCCTGATCCGAAAGCCTGTTCCCGGTCTGCGGCGGGGAAATTCCCCAATCTGCCCGCTCTTATCGAGGCATTAACCCTTGTCAGTTATGAATGTCGAAAATGTAATATTTCGTGAGAATAAACGATGATGCCTTTCGGACTTGGTAACGATTCGCGCAATGTGCTGGCGGCCATGCGCCGGTCTCTCGCCGTCATCGAATTCGATCTCCAGGGCACTATCCTGGACGCAAACGAGAAGTTCTGCGCGGCGATGGGCTATCGCCGGGAGGAAATCATCGGCAAGCATCACCGGATTTTCGTGGATCCGGCGGAGGCTCAGTCGGAGGCCTATCGCAGCTTCTGGGCCCGGCTTCAGCGTGGCGAATTCGAGCAGAAGCAGTATCGCCGGCTGGCCAAGGGCAACCGCACGGTCTGGATCGAGGCGAGCTACAACCCCGTCATGCGGGGCAGCAAGCCCTACAAGGTCATCAAGATCGCGACCGACATCACCGCCGCCAAGGTAAAGTCCATGGACAGCGACGGCAAGCTGGAGGCGCTGTCCCGTTCGCAGGCGATCATCGAATTCACCACCGATGGCCATGTGCTTACCGCCAACGAGAATTTCCTGAAGGTGACGGGATATCGGCTGGAGGAGATTGCCGGGCGGCATCACTCGCTGTTCTGCCATCCGGACTATGCGCGCTCGCCGGAATACCGGGCCTTCTGGACCCGGCTTGCCGCGGGCGAGTTCGTCGCCGACGAATTTGCCCGGATCGACAAGTCCGGCGCGGAAATTCATATCCAGGCCACCTATAATCCGATCTTCGGCATCGACGGCAAGGTGATCAAGGTGGTGAAATTCGCCACCGACGTGACCGGGCGCGTCAAGGCGATGCAAACCCTGGCCGAAGGCCTGAAGCGGCTGGCGGACTGCAACATCCGCGTCACCATGGACGAACCTTTCGATCCCGCATTCGAGCCGCTGCGCAAGGATTTCAACCTGTCCATCGGCCGTTTCCAGGAAACGCTGGAAGAGGTTCTCGCCGAAACGCGCAAGCTCACGGAAAACGGCGCGGACATGCGGACCAATTCCGAAAGCCTGGACGAACGCAGCCATCACCAGGTTTCCGCCCTGCAGCAGACCACCACGGCGCTGGACGCCATTACCGAAACCATCCGCGAGGCCAGCACCCGCACGGTGGATACCCGGTCGCTGGTGCGCGATGCGCGGCAGGCGGCCACGGAATCGGTGAAGGTGCTGAATTCCACGGTCGAGGCCATGGGCCGGATCGAAACGGCTTCGGCCGAGATTGCCAACATCATCGGCGTGATCGACGAGATCGCCTTCCAGACCAATCTTCTCGCCCTCAATGCGGGCGTCGAGGCGGCGCGGGCGGGGGATAGCGGCAAGGGCTTTGCGGTCGTGGCGCAGGAGGTCCGGGCGCTGGCGCAGCGGTCGGCGGAAGCCGCCAAGGAAATCGCCCGGCTGATCAGCAATTCCTCCGGCGAGGTCAAGGAAGGCGTGCGGCTCGTCGGCGACACGGGGGATGCCCTGCGGCGGATCGAGGATTTCGTGCGCACCATCGACGGCAATGTGGAAGCCATCGCCACCTCGGCCACCGAACAGTCGCATCAGCTCTCGGAAATCAACACGGCGGTGCGCTCGCTCGACCGTCTGTCGCGGGAAAACATCTCGCTGGTGGAACGGATGAACTATGTCAGCCAGGCGCTGGCCTCCGGGGCGGAAACGCTTTCCAGTCTCGTGCACCGCTTCAAGCTCAACCGCCGCGCCCGCATTCGCGAGCCGGGGACGCCCGCGGCCAGCGCCGCACATCTGCGCGGCGGCGGACGGTCGGCGGCCTGAGGCTCAGGGCGCGTCCTGATAGCCGTGCCGGGCGTGGAAGCGGGCGAGTTCGCGCGCTTCCGGGCGACGGCCGGTAAAGATTTCCACATAGCCGGGAATGCGCTGCATGCGGGTGGAAAGGTCTTCCCGCGCCTGCATGGAAATATAGCCGATCTGCACGAGATAGACCGACCGCGCCCGCACATCCGCCATGTCCGCCGGATGGCCGAAGCGGGTGAAGAGCGCCGTCAGCGCGGCGAGGCGCACCGCATCGGCGGCCTCCACTTCGGCGGCCACCTCGGCCGATTGCAGCGCCCAGCTGCGGATGGCGAATTCGAAGGGCGCATCGAAGAGATCGCGATCCAGCCAGCAATCGAAAACATTCAGCATGGCTTCCGCCACCGTTTCCGCATAGGCGGCGCACTGGCGTTCGAGGCTGCCCGTATTCTTGTCGCGCCAGCGGGAGAGAAGATCGGAGAGCAGCGCCTCGCGATCCTTGAAAAACCAGTAGAAACTGGTGCGGGACAGATTGAGGGTCTTGGCGAGCGGCACGATGCGAACCGCATCCACGCCCTGTTCCAGCAGCAGCGTCTGGGCTGCATCGAGCCAGAGATCGCGCGAGCCGCGCCAGCCGGATTCGATCTCCTTGCTTTCCATGCCCAAGCCGATTCCCCACATCCGATTTTCGCGCACCATGGCGGAGAGGACCGCCAAGGTCAAATCCCGGAAAAGGGCCGCCGTCGCGCCGGCCGGGACAGCGCAGCAAAAAGGCGGCCGCCGCCGTTGACCGGCAGCAGGCCGCCCTCTCAATCACGGGTCGATCAGGCGTAAACGGATTCCTTGCCGAAATGCTTGACCAGCAGGTAATAGAGCACGACGCGATACTTGTTGCGGTTGGAACGGCCATAGGCTTCGATGGCGGCGGAAAGGCCGGCTTCGAGTTCGGCACCGGCGGAAAGGCCGAGCTTCTTCACCAGGAAATTGTTCCGCACGCGGTCCAGTTCCGATTCGTCGGAGGAGGAAACGGTGGAGGAATCGTCGTTGTAGATCGACGGGCCGAGACCCTTGGCGATCTTGGTCAGCAGGGCGGCATCCGCATCGATCCCGCACTTTTCCTTGAGGTCGGCGGTGTATTTGGCAATCAGGTTGTCGAATTCGCTCATGATGGAGTTCCCTTTCGGTTGTAGGACGGCCCCTCGTCAAAGGGGCCGGATCGATGGTGAGGCGTGGCCGCTCAGCCCTTGGCCTTCAGCTTGGCATTGCAGAGGCTGTAGTAACCGCCGCCCTTCTGGATCCACTTCAGGCCGTTCAGCGTGTTGGCGTCCTTGTTGGCATGGTAGGCATCGACGCAGGTGTGCATGCGGGCCTTGCCGGCCGATTCACCCTTGTACTTGGCGCTGATGGCGGTGGGGAAATCCACGCCCTTCGGGGCCTTGGCGGTCGGCTTTGCCGGCTCTTCGTTCACCGCTTCGGAAACGGACGGATCGTCGGATTCCTCGGCAGCAGCGCCGCAGTTCTTGGCGCGGAACTCGTTCCACTTCATGCCGTCAAGCGTGCCCTTCGCCTTGGCATCCTGGTACTTGACGCTGCATTCCTTCATCGTCAGCGCATGGGCGGACGAGCCGAGACCGAGCGCTGCAAACAGCGTAACGGCCAGGATGGCGATCTTCTTGGACATATCTATTCCTCTTGGTCCTAGGGGAGATGGAAGATTTCAGGACGGCAGGACGCCGTTGGGGCTAGCCTGATCCACAGCGGCCGGAAGCAGCTGCGACAGGATGGCCGGAAGTTTTGCCGGATCGAGGCCGAGCGCGCCGGCAATGCCGGCAAGCTGCTCGCTGGACAGGGCGGACTGGATCTGTTCGGCGGAGACCGGAAGGTTGGAGCCGGTCCCGATCCAGGAGGAAACCTGATCGCCAAGTCCGGCGCCACGCAGATTGTCCAGCAGGCCGCCGACGCCACCGGAATTGCCAAGCGCCTGCTCGGCAACCTGCAACAGGTTGATGTCCTGCCCGCTCATCAGTTTTTCGGCAAGCCCGCCTGCCAGATCACCCCAGAAACTCATGTTCGCGTCCCCTCGCCTCATGCGTGTTGATTGTATGAGTTATTATCAATTTGGTTACTATTTGTCATTGACCAAAATTAATGCTCGCTGAACAAACAGCCCGCTTCGGCAAAAACGTGGCTGAAGGCGGGGTGGCGGTTGAAAAAGCCGGGGTGGGGTCCCCACATAAGAATAAAATCATCGTTTCCGGCGGCCCGTGGCCTCCTTGGCCCCGCTCCGCCGGCAGGACTGGAGGGCTGAATGGCCAGAGACCCTTACGAGATCCTCGGCGTGGCGAAGACGGCCTCGCAGAAGGAGATACAGAGCGCCTATCGCAAGCTGGCGAAGACGCTGCATCCCGACCTCAACCCCGGTGACAAGCAGGCCGAGGAGAAATTCAAGGCGGCCTCGGCGGCCTATGCGATCGTGGGCGACGAGGAGAAGCGCAAGCGCTTCGACGCGGGCGAGATCGATGCGAGCGGTGCGGAAGCGCCGCAGCGCGATTTCTACCGCGACTATGCCCATGCTGGCGCGGATCAGGGGCGCTACACCTATTCCGGCGGCTTTTCCGATTTCGGCGATGCGGAAGACCTGCTCTCCAGCCTTTTCGGCCGGCGCGGCGGTGCCGGCGGTGCCGGCGGCGGGCGCGGCCATGCCGCCTTTCGCGGCCAGGACCGACGCTATGCGCTTCCGGTCGAGTTTCTGGATGCGGTGAATGGCGGCTCGGTGAAGGTGAACCTGCCGGAGGGCGGAGCGCTGGACATCCGCATTCCGCCCGGCACCCGCGACGGGCAGACGCTGCGCCTCAAGGGCAAGGGCGAGCCGGGCTTCAATGGCGGCCCACCGGGCGATGCGCTCATCGACATCACCGTAAAGCCGCATCCCTTCTACACCCGCGACGGCGACGACATCCGTCTCGATGTGCCGGTCACGCTGAAGGAAGCGGCGCTGGGCGGCAAGATCCGCGTGCCGACGCCCTCGGGCGCGGTCAGCGTCACCCTGCCGCCGCGGTCGTCGAGCGGCAAGGTGCTGCGGTTGAAGGGCAAGGGCGTGAAGCGCGGCACGGAGGCGGGCGATGCCTATGTCTCGATCCGCATCGTGCTGCCGGAAAAACCCGATCCTGCGCTGGAAGCCTTCCTCGAAGGCTGGAGCGGCGCAGACGAGGACCCGCGCCGGAACATGGGAGCATAAGCCATGAGGGAAAGCGATTTTCGACAGGTGCTGGCGATCGAGGTCACGGTTCTGGACCGCTGGGTCTCGCACGGGTGGCTGGTGCCCGCCGCCACCCGCGCCGGCCGCGAGTTCACCGATGCGGACGTGGCCCGGGGCCGCCTCATCCTCGATCTCGTCGAGGACATGGGCGTGAACGAGGAGGGCGTGGACGTGGCGATCCGCCTGATCGACCAGATGCACGGCCTGCGCCAGACGCTGCACGGCCTCATGCACGCCATCGACCGGCAGGATGCCGGCCTGCGCCACCGCCTGATCGCCGAGATCATCGATCTCGACTGAGAGGACAGCTCGCCTGAATTTCAGGCTTGCCAAATATTAGAATTAACTTAGCATGGACCATGGCGGGCAAAATCCCGCCAAGGGGCCTAAGAAACCTCTCATATACCGGTGTGCATCCTCTGTTCGAGGAATGCCAACCCGTGCTTTAAACGCACTCACCTGCCTCTTTGGCCGGGGAGGTTGCTGCGCATGTCCAGGGCTCATGCCTAAAGGCAGCGACGGCCGTGTATATGCGGTTTTCTTAGCTCCCCTGGCCGCCAGGCTCCTTGTCTGGCGGTCTTCGTCATCGGGGAGAGGGAAGGCAGACAAACGGCCGGCGAACCAGCACGGGCCTTGCGGAGACCGTCACAGGGCTCCGTCCCGCCTCACAGGGCCGGGGAGGTTGCTGCGCATGTCCAGGATTTCGATCTAAAGGCAGCGACGGCCGTTTCGACGCGGTTTTCTTAGCTCCCCTGGCCGCCAGGCGCTTCGTCTGGCGGTCCTTGTCATCGGGGATTTGAGACATGGATTATTCGCTGATCGATTTCTACAGCCAGTCTCCGGACTGGATCAAGGCGGCCATCATTCTGGGCGTGCCGGCCTTTTTGCTCGGGCTTCTCTGGCTCTTGCTCTGGTATCGGGTGGAAATCACCCGCATCGACCGGGTCTGGCCGCCAAGGGACCCGCCCGTTTCGCTCCGCGAGCGCTACGGGGCACGGCCTGCGGAGACAGCAGGAGAGGCAGAGGGCGAGACGCCCGTCTGATCCATTCCGCCGCAGGGGAAAACTCGTTTATTGACATCCGGTTCGCCGGGGGATGAGGTCAGGTCCGGCACAAGCGAAGGATTGACCCCATGGCGAATGACCCCATCCTGCATTTTCACGGCGCCGCCGGCACCGTGACCGGCTCCTGCTACCTGCTGGAGGCGGACGGCCAGCGGGTGGTGGTGGATTGCGGCATGTTCCAGGGCTCGAAGACAGAGAAGGAGCTGAACTATCGCCCCTTCCCCTTCGTGCCGGGGGAGATCGACGCGGTCCTCCTGACCCATGCCCATATCGATCATTCCGGCCTGATCCCGAAACTGGTCAAGGACGGTTTCGACGGCCCGATCTATGCCACACCCGCCACCGTCGATCTCGCTGCGGTGATGCTGCCGGATTCCGGCCATATCCAGGAAATGGAGGTGGAGCACCTGAACCGCCGCAACCGCACCCGCGGCCGCGATACGGTGGAGCCGATCTATACGGCTGCGGATGCGGGCGCCTGCATGACCCAGTTTCGCGGGGTGCCGCTGGAAGAATGGCAGACGCTGGGGGCGGAGGGCCTGCGCTTCCGCTTCTGGAATGCCGGCCATCTGCTCGGCTCCGCCTCGATCGAGCTGGAAACGGCGAGCGGACGGCGCATACTTTTTTCCGGCGATATCGGCCCGCCAAACAAGCTGCTGCAGCCCGATCCCGAAGCGCCCGCCAGCTGGGATTACATCCTCTGCGAAAGCACCTATGGCGACCGCGAGCGCGACGATGCGGATGATCAGGTGCGCCTGCATCAGCTCCGCGCCGAGGTGCGCGCCGCCACCCGTCCGGACGGGGCGCTGCTCATCCCCTCCTTCGCGGTCGAACGCACGCAGGAACTGCTGGCCGATCTGGTGCTGCTGATGGAGCGCGGCGAAATCGAGACCTGCCCGATCCTGATCGATTCGCCGCTCGCCTCGCGCGCCAGCCGGGTGTTCCAGCGCCATGCCCGCGAGATCGAGCATGGCGACCTGCTGTCCCGGGCCATGCGCGCCCGCCATGTGCGCTTTACCGAAACCGCCGAGCAATCCAAGGCCATCGATTTCATGCATGGCTTCCACATCGTGATCGCCGCCAGCGGCATGTGCGAGGCAGGGCGCATCCGCCATCGCCTGAAGAACTGGCTGTGGCGGGAAGAGGGCACCGTGCTGCTCGTGGGCTTTCAGGCCGCCGGCACGCTGGGCCGCATTCTCTCGGAAGGGGCGCCGACCGTGCGCATCCAGGGCGACGAGATTGCCGTGCGCGCCCGCATCCGCAAGCTCGACGTCTATAGCGGCCATGCGGACGGGCCGGGCCTTGCCCGCTGGGTGGAGGCCCGCCTGCCGGTGAAGGCCGGCCTGTTCCTCGTGCACGGGGAAGAGCAAGCCGTGGCCGGCCTGAAGGCAAGGCTGGAACCGCTGGTGGGGGCGCAGAAGCTCTTCACCCCCGGTCTCGATGCCGCCTACCGGCTTTCGGCGGGCGGTCCCGTTCTCGTGTCGGAAGGCGTGGAAAAGCCCCGCATCGATCCCGTCTCCGCAGGGCGGCCGGACTGGCACAACGAGACCCAGAATTTCATTCTCGATCTCAACGACGCGCTCAACCGGGCTGGCGATGCCCGCGCCCGCCGGGTGATCCTGCGCAAGCTGAAGCGGGCGCTGGAAGAGGAATAGGCCTCAGATCACTTCCAGCACGCGGCCCGTATCGTGCTGGTAGACCATATCCACCCGGCTGCCATTCCAATGATAGCTGTAATGGCGGCCCTGAACCGGAACGGGTACCAGATCCGGCCAGAAAAGCCCGATGCAGCGCCCGCCGGCCATGCGGACGCTCTCCCAGGCGAGCCCGTTGCTGCCGGCCTCGCGCAGGCGGCGGCCAAGCACCTGCGAGGCCGTGTAATCGTCCCGATCCATGACGCCGGGAACCCCGCTCACCTCATGCAGGTCCAGATCGACCGATCCGATCAGAACCCGGAAATCCGACGTCCAGCCGGGCTCTTCCTTTGTCGCCGCCATGAATTTCTGGTGGTGATGGATGGTTTCCGCCACCGCCACGTCTTCGCTGGAGGCCGCATAGTAGATGCCGTAATGGCCGTCGGTGAACCGGCCGGGGCGCAGTGGGGAACAATGCACGAAGGGGGCCATGACCAGGCTTGCGCCCGGCCCGGAGACGCGCCGCCCCGCCGGCACCTTGCCGAGATCGCCGATCTCGAACCGGACGCGCGGATTGGTCTTTTCCTCCACCGCCGCCAGCGCCTCCCAGTCTCGCGGATCGGCAATGTCCTCGAAGAGATCGATGGGCGGAAAGATAGAGCGGATGATGCGGTAGGTCTGCGGCCAACGGACACGAAGGAGAGGCGGCTCTTCGCCTACCATGCGCCCCGCTCCGCATCGAGCCATTCCCGCATGGTCTGGAGATCGGCCATCTCACCGCGCAGCATGAGATCGAGCGCCGAGCGGCCACCAAAGGCCGCATTCGGCTTGCGGATCCAGGCATAGCCACGGGCCGGGTCCTTGAAGAGATAGCGCAAGCCCTTGTGAATGCCCATCAGATGCGCCATCCGCATGCGCAGGTCGCGATCGGTCCGGCCGATCTGCCCTTCCTTCCAGCGCGCCCAGGTGCGCGCCGAAAGCCCGCCGAGAAGCGTCGAGGCTTCCGCATCGCTGAGGCCCCAGGCCTTGAACAGATTGACCGTGGTGCGCGCCAGCGCCCCCGCTTCCTCATCGGTAATAACGGGCGTGCGCACTTCCGAAGGCGTGGTCTCGATGGGCTGCAGCAACATGGCGCATCTCCTCTTTGGCATGAATATAGTCATATTCTGCCAAATGGCAAGAGAAGCAGCCTCTTGCTCTTCCACATTTTTCTGCTAATGTTCTAACGTACACCCCGGGTCGGCCTCTGCACTGCATGCTCCCGGGGTCAGTTTTTGTATGGATGACATCCAACGGGAGATACCCGCTGGACAAATCACCAAAGGCGGTCGTGCACAGAAATCCCCCTACAGCCGCCAGGAGCGGTCTTCGGCGTCCAGCGTGGATTTCAGATAGTCGAAATGGGCATAGGCCATGCCGGTATAGGGCAGCCAGTCTTCCGCCGTCTTGCGGGCGAGTTCGTCGGACAGGACGGCCAGCGGCTGGCCAGTGGAATAGGCGAGGATGAGGGTTTTGGCTGCCCGTTCGAAGAAATAGAGGTGTTCGAAGGCTTCCGCCACGGTCGGGCCGGTCACGGTGACGCCGTGATTGCCCATGAGCAGGATCGAGCGGTTGCCGAAGGCGGTGGCGAGTCTGCGCCCCTCTGCGGCATCGTCCGCAATCCCGCCGAAATTCGTATCGATGCCGACCAGGCCGTAGAAGCGGGCCGTATTCTGGTCGATGGGCAGCATCTCCGGGTTCTTGAGCGTGGCGAGCGCCGTGGCATAGGGCGGGTGGCAATGCAGGACGACCCGCACCGCCGGACGCTCCCGGTGGATCGTGCCGTGGATGCACCAGGCTGACGGATCGGGCGCATTGTCGCTTTCCATCACGCCGTGATCGTCCACATCGAGCAGCAGCAGGTCGCTCGCCCGAATGGAGGCAAAATGTTTCCAGCGCGGATTCATCAGGAAGGTGCGGCCGTCCGCCGAAACGGACACGCTGAAGTGATTGCCGACCGACTCATGCCAGTCGAATTTCGCCGCAAGCCGGAAGGCCGCCGCCAGATCGACGCGGAGATCGCGAATGGCATCCTCGTCGAGGGGGCGGGATCGGATGGGAGAGGCGAGATTCATGGGGGTCTCCTCGGCAGTCCAGACGCTCTACCGGCGAGAGTAAGGCGTCCCGAACCGACACAGAAGCGTCTCACGCACAAAAAATCTGCGCCCTCATGCCTCTTCGGCCGGGGACAAGGCACTCTTCTGCTCGCCATCGCCGTTCCGGCCGTCATAGGTCAGGCGGGCGCGGTCGATATGGGACAGGTTCTGCTGCGCCCATTTGCCAAGCGCCACAACGGGCTCCGACAGCGACCGGCCGAGCGGGGTGAGCGCATATTCCACCTGCGGCGGCACGGTGGCATAGACGGTGCGGATCACCATGCCGTCCCGCTCCAGCGTGCGGAGCGTGAGAGTGAGCATGCGCTGCGAAATGCCGCCGATCCGGCGCTTGAGCTCGTTGAAGCGCAGCGCCTCGTCGCCCAGCATCATGATGACCAGCACACTCCATTTGTCGCCGACGCGCTGCAGCACCTCGCTGATGCGTCCGCATTGGCAGGGTTCGTAATCATGGGGCATGGGGTGGGTTCCCTCCAGGTGACCTGGTCACAAAATTGTGCCTTCTTGCAGGAAAATTCAAGTACCATATTTTACCCAAGTTACGTTTTGTGACCGACCAGGGCGCCGCCTCCCTGGGCCCGGATCGGTCGGAGCCATGAAAAGGACCAGACATATGCTGCTCGACAAACTGAACTGGCGCTATGCCACCAAGAAGATGGACCCCTCGAAGAAGGTGCCGCAGGAGAAGGTGGACCGCATCATCGAGGCCGCCCGCCTTGCGCCGACCTCCAGCGGGCTCCAGCCCTTCGAGGTGATCCTGATCACCAATCAGGAGCTCAAGGAAAAGATCCGCGCCGTGGCATGGAACCAGTCGCAGGTGACCGATTGCTCGCACCTGCTCGTTTTCGCAGCCTGGGACAATTACACCGAAGAGCGCATCAACAAGGCCTTCGACCTCGTCAACGAAGCCCGCGGCTTCACCAATGAGGGCTGGGAAGCCTATCGCCAGCAGCTGCTCTCCACCTATGTGCCGCGCGGCGCGCAGATCAATTTCGAGCATGCCGCCCGTCAGGCCTATATCGGCTTCGGTCTGGCGCTGACTGCCGCCGCCTTCGAGGAAGTGGATGCCACGCCGATGGAAGGCTTCGATGCCGCCGCGCTGGACGACATCCTGAACCTCAAGGAAAAGGGCCTGCGCTCCGTCACCATCATGCCGCTCGGCTATCGCGATTCGGCCAATGACTGGCTCGCCAACCTGAAGAAGGTCCGCCGCGACCGGAAGAATTTCGTGACCGAAATCGCCTGATCCGGTCTCCGGGCCGCTCCTTCCTCCCTGCGGAGGGGCGGCCCGCCCTTAGCCTTCCCGCACCCGGTCCAGACCGGGGCTGCTGCCTTCGATCAGCGGCTTCAGCCGCTGCAATTCCCCCGCCACGTGATCCATGAACAGCCGGATGCGCGGGGATTGCCTGAGATCCGCATGGGTGAGCAGCCACAGCCCTGCCGAAAATTCCGGCTCCGGCTCCGAAAGCCGCTTCAACGCCCGCGATGCATCGCCGATGAAGCAGGGCAGGTGCCCGATGCCGATGCCCGCCTCCACCGCACTCGACAGCCCCAGCACCGTATTCGCCCGGTAGACGCGCCGTTCCGCCGGCACATGGTCTCGCGCCCAGCGCACCACCTTCAGGCCCGCCATATCCTCCCCCAGCGTGACCCAGCGCGGATCGTCGATGACGCAGTCGGGGGTGCCGTAAAGCGCCCAGGCAATCGTGCCGATCCGCCGCCCGATGAGGGTTTCGGGCGGGGAATCCGTGGCCCGGATCGCCACATCCGCATCGCGGCGGGAGAGGTTGAGCGCCGGATTGCCGATCACCACGTCGAGCGTGATATCGGGATGCGCCGCCTGGAAGGACTGGAAGATCGGCGTCAGCAGATGGGCGAGCAGGCTGTCGGCCGTCGCAATGCGGATTTCGCCCCTCACCGCAATCGCCTTGCCTTCCAGACGACGGGCGAAATCCACGATGCCCCTCTCGAAGCGATCGGCGAGCGCCACCAGCTCCTCACCCGTCGCCGTCGGCACGTAGCCGGTGCGGTGCCGCTCGAAGAGGGCCGCGCCGAGCACCTTTTCCAGCGCGCCGAGCCTTCGGTAAACCGTGGACTGGTCGATGCCGAGCTCTGCGGCCGCACCCGTCAACCCGCCCGCCCGTGCGATGGAGCGCACCAGCTTCAGGTCATCCCAGGCAGGGTCGATCATGGCGTGATTTCCTTGCCTCCGTGCAGATAGCTTTACAATAATGCAATTTCATCCTTGCATCAATGCAAGCAAATCCCCGTGCAATTCCGCTCTCTCGCGCCTACCTCTTGTCCATCGAGACGGCTTTCCCGCCTCAGGCACAAGGAGAAAGACCATGAGCAACACGCTCCACCACATCACGGCCATATCGGGCCATGCGCAGCGCACCTATGATTTCTATACCGGTGTGCTCGGCCAGCGCTTCGTCAAGCGGACCGTCAATTTCGACGATCCCGGCACCTATCACTTCTATTTCGGCGACGAGGCCGGCAGCCCCGGCACAATCATGACCCACTTCCCCTTCGAGGGCGTGGGCCCGGGCCGGCTCGGCATCGGCGAGACGCAGGAAACGCTTTACCGCGTGCCGAAGACAGCGCTGGGCTTCTGGAGCCACCGCTTCATCGAAAAGGGCGTGACGCACGGGGCACTGGAAACCCGCTTCGGCGAAACCGTGCTGCCCTTCCGCGATCCCGACGGCATGCGTCTGGCTCTCGTCGGCATCGAGGGCATCGAGGCCGAGCCGGGCTATGCCACGGCGGGCATTCCGGCGGACATGGCGCTGCGCGGCTTTCACGGCGTCTCGCTGCTGATCGAATCTGCGGAGGCCACCGCCCGCGTGCTGACCGAGGTTTTCGGCTTCCGCAAGGGGGCGACCGAGGGCAACACCACCCGCTACCGGATCGAGGGCGAGTGGATCGGCGCGATTGTCGATCTTCACGCCGCCGGCGGCTTCCTGCCCGCCCGGCAGGGGGCCGGCTCCGTCCATCACATCGCCTTCCGGGCGAAGGACGATGCGGAGCAGGCAGCACTCGCTGCCAAGCTGCGCGGCGAACTTGGCATCGGCACCACCGAGCAGAAGGACCGGGATTATTTCCGCTCGGTCTATTTCCGCTCGCCGGGCGGGGTGATCTTCGAGATCGCCACGGACGAGCCGGGCTTTGCCGTGGATGAGCCCGCCGAAAGCCTGGGCGAGGCGCTGAAGCTGCCGGCCGGCCTCGAGCCCTACCGGGCAAAGATCGAGGGCCTGTTGCCCGAACTGATCACCGCCGCCGCCTAACCGGCAATCCCGTCCTCCGGAGCGATCCGGAGGACGACCCCATTCTTCCAGAGAAGGAGACCGGACCATGACCGGAACGACCCTTTCCCATATTCATCGCTTCCAGCCCGCGACCGCGCCGGACCGGGCGCCGCTGCTGCTTCTGCATGGCACCGGCGGCGACGAGAACGACCTTCTCGGCCTTGGCGCGCAGCTCAGCCCCGGCGCGGCCCTGCTGTCGCCACGGGGGCAGGTGCTGGAACGGGGCATGCCGCGCTTCTTCCGACGCCTGTCCGAAGGCGTCTTCGACGAGGCGGATGTGGTGGCGCGGGCGGCAGCGCTGGCCGGGTTCATCCGCGAGGCGCGCGAGGCCTACGGGCTCGCAGCCCCCGTTGCCGTCGGCTTTTCGAATGGTGCGAACATGGCCGCAGCCCTGCTCTACCGCCATCCGGATGTGCTGGCCGGCGCCGTGCTGCTGCGGGCCATGGTGCCGCTCACCGATCCCCCGCTCGGCGGGCTTTCGGCCAGGCCGGTGCTGATCCTTTCCGGCGCGATGGACCCGATCGTGCCGGCCGAGAATGCCGGACATCTCGCCGCAAGCCTCACCGCCGCCGGGGGTGACTTGACCCACGAGACCCTGCCGACCGGCCACAATCTGAGCCGCATGGATCTGGAGATTGCGAAAGGCTGGCTTGCAGCGCGATTTTGAGGGAGCAGAACTCGAACGAACCACCCGCCTCCGTCATCCCAGGGCTTGTCCCGAGGATCTGCGAGGCTGAACGGGACCGGCCGGGTGGCGGATGCTCGGGACAAGCCCGAGCATGACGGCAACAGGGGGGAGAACGAAAAACGCCGCGTCGGGAAGACGCGGCGTTTCCTGTTTCCGACCTTACCCGGCCGCCGATCAGTCGATCAGGCGCAGCAGCTTTTCGAGCGAGGCCTTGGCGTCGCCGTAGAACATGCGGGTGTTCTCCTTGAAGAACAGCGGGTTTTCGATGCCCGAATAGCCCGTGCCCTGACCGCGCTTGGAGACGAAGACCTGCTTGGCCTTCCAGCATTCGAGAACCGGCATGCCGGCAATCGGGCTGTTCGGATCTTCCTGCGCCGCCGGATTGACGATGTCGTTCGAGCCGATGACGATCGCCACATCCGTTTCCGGGAAGTCCTCGTTGATCTCGTCCATTTCCAGAACGATGTCGTAGGGCACCTTGGCTTCCGCCAGCAGCACGTTCATGTGGCCGGGCAGGCGGCCCGCCACCGGATGGATGGCGAAGCGGACATTCTTGCCCTTGGCGCGCAGCTTGCGGGTGAGTTCGGAAACCGCCCCTTGCGCCTGCGCCACCGCCATGCCGTAGCCGGGGATGATGATGACCGAGTCCGCATCGTTGAGCGCGGCCGCCACACCTTCGGCGTCGATTGCCACCTGTTCGCCCGAGATTTCCATCGCCGGGCCCGTCGTGCCGCCGAAGCCGCCGAGGATGACCGAGATGAAGGAGCGGTTCATCGCCTTGCACATGATGTAGGAGAGGATCGCGCCCGAGGAACCGACCAGCGCGCCGACGACGATCAGGAGATCGTTCGACAGCGAGAAGCCGATGGCCGCTGCCGCCCAGCCGGAATAGCTGTTCAGCATCGACACCACGACCGGCATGTCGGCGCCGCCGATGCCCATGATCAGGTGATAGCCGATGA
Source organism: Gellertiella sp. DMC107 (assembly GCF_056313605.1). Lineage (NCBI taxonomy): Bacteria > Pseudomonadati > Pseudomonadota > Alphaproteobacteria > Hyphomicrobiales > Rhizobiaceae > Gellertiella > Gellertiella sp. DMC107. The sequence continues at coordinate 99,498 of NZ_JBQUZZ010000006.1, forward strand.
AGAGCGCGGCCAGCGTCATGACGATCAGCGCCAGCGAGGAGCCGGACTGGATATAGACCACCAGCAACACGACGGAGAGGATCGCCGCCACCGCATTCAGCACATGACCGCCCGGCAGTTTCTTCGCCTTGCCATCCACCTTGCCGGCGAGCTTGCCATAGGCAATGACCGAGCCGGTGAAGGTGACCGCCCCGATGAAGACGCCGAGGAAGGTTTCGACCCGGAGGATCGACAGTTCGACGCTGTCCTTGTGGGCGAGGATCGCGGCAAAGCCGGTCAGCGCCGCCTTTGCCGTCTCGTCGAGGCCGGCCACATGGGCGGCCTCGATATGGGCGTTATAGCCGATGAAGACCGCCGCAAGGCCGACCAGCGAATGCATGGCAGCGACGAGCTGCGGCATTTCCGTCATCTGCACACGCTTGGCGGCAATCGCGCCCAGCACCGCACCGGCACCCAGGAGGAGGACGGTGAGGATGTTGATGAAGGTGCCATTGGCCGACTGGCCGATGAAGGTGGCGATGACGGCGAGCGCCATCCCTGCAATGCCATACCAGACGGCGCGCTTGGCGCTTTCCTGGCCGGAGAGGCCGCCGAGCGACAGGATGAAGAGAACCGCCGCGACGACGTAAGCCGATGTCGTGAAACCCATTGTTCTCTCCTCCTCAGGACTTCTGGAACATGGCGAGCATGCGCCGTGTGACCATGAAGCCGCCGAATATGTTGATCCCGGCCATGAAGACCGAGAGGCCCGCCAGGATGATGACCAGCCAGCTTCCCGAGCCGATCTGCATCAGCGCGCCGAGAATGATGATCGAGGAGATCGCATTGGTGACGGCCATCAGCGGCGTGTGCAGCGAGTGGCTGACATTCCAGATGACCGAGAAACCCACGAAGCAGGAGAGCACGAAGACGATGAAGTGGCTCATGAAGGCCGCCGGCGCATAGAGACCGGCGGCGAGCATCAGCGCCCCGCCGATGACGAGCAGGCTCACCTGCGTCATCGTCTGCTTGCGGAAGGCGGCGGTTTCGGCCGCGCGCTTTTCCTCCGGGGTCAATTCCCTGGCCTTTTCCTTCGGCTTGGCCGCGGCAATCGCCGCGATCTTCGGCGGCGGTGGCGGATAGGTGATCTCGCCACCCTTCGTCACCGTTGCCCCGCGGATCACGTCATCTTCCATATTGTGGTTGATGACGCCGTCCTTGCCGGGCGTCAGGTCCGACAGCATGTGGCGGATGTTGGTGGAATAGAGCGTCGAGGCCTGGGCGGCCATGCGGCTCGGGAAGTCGGTATAGCCGACGATCACGACGCCATTTTCCGAAACGATCCGTTCGTCGGCAACCGTGAGATCGCAGTTGCCGCCGCGCTCGGCGGCGAGATCGACGATGACGGAACCGGGCTTCATCATCGCCACCATGTCCGCCGTCCAGAGCTTCGGCGCCGGACGGCCCGGAATGAGGGCGGTGGTGATGACGATGTCCATTTCGGGCGCCAGTTCGCGGAACTTGGCAAGCTGCTTCTCGCGGAATTCGGGCGAGGAAGGCGCGGCATAGCCGCCTGTCGCGGCCCCGTCCTGGGTGGCTTCGAATTCGAGGAAGACGAAGTTGGCCCCCATGGACTCGATCTGCTCGGCCACCTCAGGGCGCACGTCGAAGGCATGCACGATCGCGCCGAGGCTGACCGCCGTGCCGATGGCGGCAAGACCGGCAACGCCGGCGCCGACGATCAGCACCTTGGCCGGCGGCACCTTGCCCGCCGCCGTCACCTGACCGGTGAAGAAACGGCCGAACTGGTTGCCCGCCTCGATGACGGCGCGGTAACCGGCAATATTCGCCATGGAGGACAGGGCGTCCATCTTCTGGGCGCGCGAGATGCGCGGCACCATGTCCATGGCGACTGCGGTGATGTTCTTCTGCTTGAAGGTTTCCAGAAGCTCCGGGTTCTGGGCCGGCCACAGGAAGGAAATCAGCGTCTGGCCGTCTTTCAGGCTCTGCGCCTCGTCCCCTTCGGGACCGCGCACCTTCACGACCACATCGGAAGCCGCGATCACGGCCGCAGCATCCGGCACCACCTCGACGCCCGCCGCGCGGTAGGCGTCATCCGTGATCCCGGCCCTGATGCCGGCTCCTGCTTCCACCAGACACGTATGGCCAAGCTTGTTCAATTGCATGGCCGAGTCAGGCGTCATTGCGACGCGGGCTTCCTGTTCAGCCCTCTCGCGCAGTGCTCCTATTTTCATTGTCAGTTCTCCCGTGTTCCGGACACTAAGGCAGGCCCGGATCTCCTCCGCGTCAAGCGGAAAGCCGCCTGAAGTCACAGCTTCTGGCGGCGCGGGTGAGACTGATCCCATTCCGGAGGGGGCGGCAAGTCCAGAATCCACCGCAAATGTCCAGTTTTGACATTTTTTTGTCGGACATGGCGGATTGTGCCGGACCGGACAGGAACGAAGCGTCGCCGCCGCCCGCCGTCGCCGCTCAGGGCGAGGGAATGAGCAGGCCGCTCAGCTCGAACTCGGTCTTTCCCGATTTGCTGGCAATGTCCGAAAGGGGGAGGGAAGGGTCCGCCGCGGCAAAGCCCGCCGTCTTCAGTTTGGCGACCAGCGCTTCGCCGGTCGTGCCGAGAAGCGGGGCGAGTTCCCCTGCCCGGTGTTCGAAGAGCGCATGGGCAAGCGCGATCTGGGGCGGTCCGCGACGCCCTTCGCCGCTTGCGGCGCCATAGGCGAAGACACCCGCAGCCAGCACGGACAGGAGGAGCGCCACCGCCATCGGCGGCTTCTTCAGATAGGTCATCATGGGGCGCCAGTTCTTCCACAGATGCAGCACGAAGGGCACGACCAGCACCATGCTCAACCATTCATGCATCTCGTTGAACAGGCCACCGCCCAGATGGAAGAAAAGCGCGATGCCCGAAACGAGCGACACGAGGAAAAGGCCTGTGATGGCAGGCGTGGCATAGCGGGACAGAAGGGATGGCATCGGCATGCTCCGGTTCGAATTTTTCCTCCCGCCTCCTTCTAACCGAGCCGGTGCGCCGCGGCGCATTAATTCTTCGCAAGAATTGTCAATCCCCAAAATGTGGAACCGAATTTGGCTGTTGTTCGTTTAAGCGGCACAACGACAAAGGAGAAAGCAATGCGTAAGACCCTGATTATGTTCACTGCCCTTCTTGCCGCGGGCGGTTTCGCCTCCGCAGCGAATGCCCAGGAAGGCACCGTCAACGGCGCGGCCGGCGGTGCGGTCACGGGTGCGATTGTCGGTGGCCCGGTGGGCGCGGCCGTCGGTGGTGTCGCGGGCGCAATTGTCGGCACGGCCATCGATCCGCCGCCGCAGAAGGTCATTACCTACGTTCAGGAACAGCCCATGCCGACAGAGCGGGTCGTGGTGGAGGAGAAGGTCGTCGTCGGCCAGCCGCTGCCGCAGACCGTGCAGGTCGTGGCCATTCCCGATGATCCGCAATACGGCTATGCCGTCGTCAACCAGGAGCGCGTGATCGTCGATCCGCAGACCCGCACCGTGGTGCAGGTCATCCGCTAAAGGCGGAAGGCTCCGGAACCGGACAGGGGGTGCCGCATGCGCGGCACCCCTTTTTCGTGCCGGCCCGGAGACCGTTGCGGCGAAAGCAAGGCTTGCAATGCCGGGGCGAATGGGGAAGATCGGCGGCCCTTGCGCCCTGGCCGGCGACCGGGAAGCCCTTTCACATCCCAGGAATATTGCCGATGCGGCGTCTGATCCCCGATACATTCACCGTCCTTCTGGTTCTTGCCGTCGTGATTGCCGCCCTGCTGCCCGCGACCGGGCGGGCCGCCGATCTTCTCTCGCAAACGGCGGTGATCGCCATCGGGCTTCTGTTCTTCCTGCATGGCGCCCGCCTTTCCACCGATGTGGTGATTGCCGGCTTCCTGCACTGGCGCCTGCAGCTTTTCATTCTGGCGATGACCTTTCTGGTCTTTCCGGCCATCGGCCTGGCGCTGGGCGGGCTCTCTCCCTCCCTCATTCCGCCGCCGCTCTATCTGGGGCTCCTCTATATCTGCGTGCTGCCCTCGACCGTGCAGTCCTCCATCGCGTTCACCTCGATTGCGGGCGGCAATGTGCCGGCGGCAATCTGCGCGGCGTCGGCCTCCAATATATTCGGGATTTTCCTCACACCGCTGCTGGTGGCCGGGCTGTTCTCGGCGGGCGGGCATATCGGCTTTTCGACCGATATTCTCATCAAGATCATGACGCAGCTCTTCCTGCCCTTCGTGGCCGGGCAGATCCTGCAGCCCTTCATCGGAAAATGGGTGCGCGCCCACAAGGCGATCCTCAATCCGTTCGACCGCGGCTCGATCCTGCTTGTCGTCTATCTCGCCTTCAGCGATGCGGTGGTGGAGGGAATCTGGAAGACGCTTGCCCTGAAGGATCTCGGCCTGATCGTGCTGCTCGACGGCACGATCCTCGCCCTCGTCCTCGTCATCACCACCTTCGGCAGCCGGCTCTTCGGCTTCCGGCAGGAAGACCGGATCGCCGCGATTTTCTGCGGCTCGAAGAAAAGCCTGGCCAGCGGCGTGCCGATGGCCAACGTCATCTTTGCCGGCCAGAGCATCGGCGCCATCGTGCTGCCGCTGATGATCTTCCACCAGATCCAGCTGATCGTCTGTGCCTGGATTGCCCGGGGACTGGCCGAGCGGAAAGCCGCGTCGGAGCCGGCGGCCGGCTGATCCGATCACTTTGCGGAGAGGGAGACGGGCCTTGCCCTTTTTCTCCCGGCGAACCGGCCTATCTCGCCAGAAGACCGGATGACACGGAGCGACCGCATGAAGACCGCAATCCTTCTCGCCACGGCCCTCGCGCTGGGGCTCGCCACATCCGCATGGGCCGCCAGCATCAATGCCGGCGACCGGAGCGCGAGCGCGGAAAAGCCTTTCGAGGCAAGGGAAATCGCCACCTTCGATACGCCCTGGGCGCTTGCCTTCCTGCCGGACGGGCGGCTTCTGGTGACGGAAAAGCCGGGCGGACTTTACCTCCTCGATCGGAAGGGCGCAAAACAGGCGGTGAAGAACCTGCCGGATGTGGCCGCTGCCGGCCAGAACGGCATGCTCGACGTGGCCGTTTCCCCCAAATTTGAAGAAGACCGTGCCATCTATCTCACCTATGTGGCGCCGGGCGAGGGCGGTTCCTCGCTGGTTCTTGCAAAGGCCCGGCTTGCCGCGGAGGGTGAGGGGATCGCTCTGAACGATCTGAAGGAACTCTTCCGCCAGAAACCGGGTGGGCGCGGCCAGCCCGGCGGCATCATCGCCTTCGATCCGGATGGCGTGCATCTTTTCCTCACGGTCGGCGACCGGATGCAGCCGGAAAGCGCGCAGGACCCGGATCAGGCGCGCGGCAAGGTTTTCCGCCTGACGCTCGACGGCAAGCCGGCGGAGGGCAATCCCGCATTCGACAAGGGCGGCATCCCCGCCATGACCTGGACGACCGGCCACCGCAACCCCTATGGCCTCGCCTTCGCGCCGGACGGCCGGCTCTGGCTGCACGAGATGGGGCCGAAGGGCGGCGACGAATTCAACCGGATCGAGAAGGGCAATAATTACGGCTGGCCGGTGGTTTCCAACGGCGACCAGTATAGCGGCGAGCCCATTCCCCGCCACGATACGCGCCCCGAATTCGCCGCGCCGCCGCTCTACTGGAACCCGGTGATCGCCCCGGCGGGGCTTGCCTTTTATGAGGGCGGGCTTTTTCCGGCATGGAAGGGATCTGCGCTGGTGGGCGGGCTTGCTGGCCTCTGCCTCGTCCGCATCGGCTTCGATGCGCAGGGTAATCCCGACGAGGCCGAGCGCTTCGACATGGAAGCGCGCATCCGGGATGTGGCAGTCGGGCCGGATGGGGCGGTCTGGGTGATCGAGGACGACCAGCCCGGACGGCTGCTGCGCCTCGCGCCACCCGGGAAATAGGCGGCGCGAGGGGGCTTCTTTCGCTTACTTGAACTCGGACACGCCGCGCCAGAGATCCACCCCGCCATCATGGGCGTGACGGTCGATTTCGGCGAGCTCTTCCGCCGTGAAGGCAAGGTTCTTCAGCGCGTCCAGCGAATCGTCGAGCTGGGCGACGTTACGGGCGCCGATCAGCGCCGAGGTCACGCGGGGGTCGCGCAGCACCCAGGCAATCGCCATCTGGGCCAGCGACTGGCCGCGGCGCTTCGCAATGCCGTCCAGCGCCCGGACCATGGCGAGATTCTGCTCGGTCAGCATGTCCTGCTGGAAGGAGCCGCCCTTGGCCGCACGGGCATCCGCCGGCACGCCGTTCAGGTATTTGTTGGTCAGCATGCCCTGCGCCAGCGGCGAGAAGGCGATGCAGCCGGTGCCGATCTCGTCCAGCGTGGCCAGAAGCTTGTCTTCGACCCAGCGGTTCAGCAGCGAATAGGACGGCTGGTGGATGAGCAACGGCACGCCTTCGGCGCGCAGGATCTTTTCCGCCTCGCGGGTCCGCTCCGGGCCGTAGGAGGAAATGCCGACATAGAGCGCCTTGCCCTGACGATGCATCTGCACCAGCGCGCCCATGGTTTCTTCCAGCGGCACGTCGGGGGTGGGGCGGTGCGAATAGAAGATGTCGACATAGTCGAGCTTCATGCGCTTCAGGCTCTGCTCCAGCGAGGCCATCAGGTGCTTGCGCGAGCCGCCCTGGCCATAGGGGCCGGGCCACATGTCCCAGCCGGCCTTGGAGGAGACGATCAGCTCGTCGCGGTGGCTCTTCAGGTCGCGCTCGAGGATGAGGCCGAAATTCTCTTCCGCCGAGCCATAAGGCGGGCCGTAATTGTTGGCGAGATCGAAATGGGTGACGCCCCGGTCGAAGGCGCGGCGGATGACGGCGCGGCCCGTTTCGAACACGTCCTCGCCCCCGAAATTCTGCCAGAGGCCGAGCGAGATCGGCGGAAGGCTGAGGCCCGAACGGCCGCAACGGCGGTATTCGGCGCCGTCATAGCGATGGGATGCGGCAACATACATCGTGATGTGTACTCCGGATTGGAAAAGCGGCCTCCCCCGGGAGGCCGCATCGGTTGGGTCTTAAATCGATTCAGGGCGCGAGAAAAGCCGGACCGGGCAGCATGCCGGTCCCGCCTACGCCTCGCGCGGAAGCTTCGGCAGGAAGATGGTCAACAGGCCGAGCAAAGGCAAGAGCGAGACGACCTGATAGACGAAGGCAATGCCTTCCCGATCCGCGAAGACACCGAGCACCGCAGCCCCGATGCCGCCGAATCCGAAGGCGAAACCGAAGAACATGCCGGCAATCAGCCCGACGCGCCCCGGCACCAGTTCCTGCGCGAACACCACGATGGCCGAGAAGGCGGAGGAGAAGACGAAGCCGATCAGCACCACCAGCACGCCGGTCCAGAACAGGTCCGCATAGGGCAGCAGAAGTGCGAAGGGAATGACGCCGAGGATCGAGAACCAGATCACCGCGCGCGAGCCGAACCGGTCGCCGATGGGGCCGCCGAAGAAGACACCCGCCGCCGATGCGCCCAGGAAGAGGAACAGCATCAGCTGCGCGCTCTGCACGGAGACGCCGAACTTGTCGATGGCATAGAAGGTGAAGTAGCTCGACAGGCTGGCGAGATAGGCATTCTTCGTAGCGGTGAGAACGACGAGGATGAGCAGCGTCGTCACCACCTGGTTGCGCGGCAGGGGCAGGGTGCGGCTTGCCGGCTTGCGGCCGGCATTGGCCCGGCGGTGGCGCATGTACCAGACGCTGACCCAGGACAGCACCATGAAGCCGGTGAGCGCAATCAGCGTGAACCAGCCGAGGCTGTGCTGGCCATGGGGAATGACGATGAAGGCCGCCAGCAGCGGGCCGATGGCCGTGCCCGTATTGCCGCCCACCTGGAAGAAGGATTGCGCCAGCCCGTGCCGCCCGCCCGAGGCGAGGCGCGCCACCCGCGAGGCTTCCGGATGGAAGATCGCCGAGCCGATGCCGATCAGGCAGGCGCCCAGCACGAGGAAGGGGAAGCTCGCCGCATAGGCCAGCGTGAACAGACCCGCGCAGGTGGAGACCATGGCGGCCGGCAACGAGAAAGGCATCGGCCAGCGGTCGGTGATCATGCCCACGGCCGGCTGGAGCAGCGAGGCCGTCACCTGGAAGGCAAAGGTCAGCAGGCCGATCTGGACGAAATCCAGTGCATAATTGTCTTTCAGCAGCGGATAAAGCGAGGTCAGAAGCGACTGCATGATATCGTTCAGCATATGGCAGAAGCTCGCTGCCACGATGACCGAGATGGCCGTCCGCTCCGCATTCATTCCCGCATTGGCTACCGTCGCCATCGTTTCCATTCCTGACATTGATCAAGCCCCGCCGGATGGCGAAGCGATGCCGGCGAACTTACAGGGCTTGCCGATGGCCCGCTTTCGTGGTCTGGTCTGTGAGTTTCGAGAGTGGGCCAAATGCGCAGACTGGATCTCCTGAAGGATGCCGCAACGGCCATCCAAGACCATCATAATCTGAGCCTCGACTGGATCGAGGGAGCGAACGAACCGGTTCTTGCCCTCGGACGGCTCTATCCGGCCGGGCTGCGCGTGCCCGCGCACAGCCACAGCCGCACCCAACTCTGGTTCGCGCGGCGCGGCGTGGTGCTTGTTAGCACGGAAAGCGGCCGCTGGATGATCCCGCCCGGCCATGCGCTGGTGATTCCCGCGGGCATAGAACATGCGACCGAGATGATCAGCGACGTGGACATGCAGTCCATCTATGTGCATCCCTCGGTGCGGGGCGGCGAGGGGCCGCCGCGGGTGGTGGAGGTGACCGGGCTTGCCCGCAACCTGATTGCCGAACTGGTCAATGCCGATGACCGCCCGCTGTCTGCGCGGCGGCAATGGCTGGTGATGGAACTGCTGCTGGAGGAAATGGCGGAATTGCCGCAGCGGCCGCTCGGCCTGCCCTTTCCCGAGGACGGGCGGCTTGCCCGCCTCTGCCGCGATTTCCTGAAGACGCCCTCCGCCACGGCCGGCATCGACCAGTGGGCGGCGGGGCTCGGCATCAGCCGGCGTTCCTTTACCCGGCTGTTCCGGCAGGAAACCGGGGTGAGTTTCGGCACCTGGCGGCAACAGGCCTGCCTGTTTGCCTCGCTGCCCCGGCTGGTGGACGGCGAACCCGTGACTTCGGTGGCGCTGGAGGCCGGCTATGAAAACATTGCCGCCTTCACCACCATGTTCCGGCGCATGCTCGGCAGCGCACCAAGCATCTACCTGAAGGCGAGGGAAAGCAGCAGGACAACTCAGGAAAGATGATATCCGGACGGCTGTTGCAAAGATGTATCTCCGAATGCTTTTGCAACCGGATTGCCCGTTCCGGCCTGCAAAAATCGCTGCATCGAAGCGGGCAACTCGCCTAAGACGGGCCTACGGGGATGCGCGGACCGGTAACAGAACGCCCTGCCGGACCTTTTGAGGTCGGGCAGGGCTTTTTGCTGCCCGCGACGACGGGCGCGATGTCAGCCGAGGCTATCGCGGACCGCCCGAACCGCTGCCAGCGCCCGGCGTGTAGCCTGCGGGTCCACGAAATCGGGCCAGCTCGACAGTTTGACCGCTGCGAAATCCGCTTCCATGTCGATATAGACCAGTTGTCCGAAGACACCGCGGCACAGAAGGATGGCGCGCCCCGCCTCTTCCAGCCAGAACTGGTTGCGATAGGCGCCCCTGGGCAGCACGGCGCGGGGCTCCGCGCCGAAACGGGCCGCATCGCCCTTGAGGCAATCCGCGACAAAGGCTTCCGGCACCACCTGTCTGCCGCCGATCCGGCCGCGCCCGGCCATCATGCAGGCAAAGCGGCCGAGATCGGAAAGGGTGGCGTTGAGCCCGCCATCGCTGCCGGCGAGGCCCGAGGGATCGACGGTGAAGCGGGCATCCCGGGCCGCGCCCATCGGCTGCCAGACGAGACGGGAGACGAGGCTTGCGAGCCGCTCGCCGCTTGCCCGTTCCATGCAGAGGGCCAGCACGTCGGTCTCGATGGACCGGTAGCGGAAGGCCTCCCCATGCGGCAATTCCAGATGCCGGAGGCCGAGGATGAGGTCGGTGACGGTGCGCGGCCAGTGCGCCGCGCCATAGGGCTTCCACCCGGCAGCGGCATCGAGATGGGCGCAGTCGGAATCCGGCGCCGTATAGGTTTCGTCGAACCGGACACCGCTCGTCATGTCCAGCACGTGGCGCAGCAGCGCGCCGCGATAGGCGGTCTGTTCCAGCTCCGGCACATAGGCCGCAACCGGTGTCTGCGGATCGAGCAGGCCCTCGCCGATCATCACGCCCGCAGCGGCTGCCGTGACGGATTTCGAGACGGATTGCAGGAGATGCAGCGTCTGCGGGGCCATGCGATTGCGGTATTCCTCGGTTCGCACCGTGCCCGACCGGATGACCATGAAGCCATCCGTGTGGCTGCTCTCCAGCCAGGAACCGATGGTGTGGCGCTCCTCGTCGAGGGTGAAGGAAAGCGCGGAAAAATCGGTCAGCTCTGCCGGAAGCGGGGCCGGCGCGCCGGTGCTGCCCTCGACCGCAACGGTCGGGACGAGATCGGCCACATGCCGGAAGGCCCAGCGGTTGAAGGGGCCGCGATCCCAGTTTTCGGCAGTCAGGCCTTCCGGCCGTGGATCCTGGTCGCGTTCCATCCTGTCCTCCCCGACGGTTGCGGGACAGAAGATAGGACAGGGATGCCGCCCCCGCGCAAGGGGCGACATGGGGTTTACCTGTGGGATCGTCTCAGGGCTGGGCGCGCAGGAGCATGCCGAAGAGATCGCGCGGATCGTCGGGATCGGCAAGCAGGTCGAGTTCCTGATAGAGGGTCGTGCCCTTCAGCCGGTGGCGCACATAGCGAAGCGCCGAGAAATCCTCGATGGCGAAACCGACGCTGTCGAAAAGCGTGATCTGCCCTTCGTCGCGGCGGCCCGTATCGAGCCCGGTGATCACGCGCCAGAGTTCGGTCACGGGATAATCGGGGTCCATCTGCTGGATCTCGCCCTCGACGCGCGTCTGCGGCGGATATTCCACGAAGGTATCGGAGCGCAGCAGGATATCCCGATGCAGCTCCGTCTTGCCCGGGCAATCGCCGCCGATGGCGTTGATGTGGATGCCGGAGCCGATCATGTTGTCGGTGAGAATGGTGGCGAGCTGCTTGTCGGCGGTGCAGGTGGTGACGATCTGGGCGCCCTCGATGGCCTCCTCCGCCGTCCGGCATCCCTTCACGCGCAGGCCCGAGCCCTGAAGGTTGCGAACCGCCTTTTCCGTCGCCCGGGGATCGATGTCGTAGAGGCGGACCTCCTCGATGCCGACCACGACCTTCATGGCGAGCGCCTGGAATTCCGACTGCGCGCCGCTGCCGATCATGGCCATGACCTTCGAACCCTTCGGCGCCAGATGGCGGGCCGCCATGGCGGAGGTCGCGGCCGTGCGCAACGCGGTCAGCAGCGTCATTTCGCTGAGCAGCACCGGATAGCCCGTCGCCACTTCGGCGAGCAGGCCGAAGGCCGTAACCGTCTGCAGACCCTGCGACATGTTCTTCGGATGGCCGTTCACATACTTGAAGCCGTAGGTCTCGTGATCGGAGGTCGGCATGAGTTCGATCACGCCCTCGGCGGAATGGGAGGCGACACGGGGCGTCTTGTCGAAGCTTTCCCAGCGGCGAAAATCGTCTTCGATGGCATCGGTGAGCTCGGCGAGCATCGTCTCGATCCCCACATGATGCACCAGGCGCATCATGTTCTCGACGCTCACGAAGGGCACCAGCGCTTTTTTCGAGGGTTCGGTCGGCAAGGCTTTATCCTCAGGTCTGTTGGCAGGACCCGCAGGGTAGCAGGCGAAGCCGACTGGCGGAAATCCCAAATGAGTGCTATTTCCGACGGGCAATTGATCGAATTGTCAGGGAGAATTGTGAAAAATGTCAGCCGGCACCCGGGATACCCTGATCGCCAAATATATTCCCGACGATCTCGACCGCCGGATCATCTCGCATCTGCGCGCCGATGGGCGCGCCTCGCTGGCGAAGCTTTCCGAGGCGCTTGGCGTGGCGCGGGGAACCGTGCAGAACCGGCTGGACCGGCTGATGGAAACGGGCACGCTGCTGGGCTTCACGGTGCGCGTGCGCGACGATTACGAGGGCGCCACCATTCGCGCGGTGATGATGATCGAGGTGACCGGCAAGTCGACCACACAGGTCATCCGGCGGCTGCGGGGCATGCCGGAAATCCACTCCCTGCACACCACCAACGGCAATTGGGACCTGATCGCCGACATCCGGGCCGCCAGCCTCTCGGACTTCGACCGGGTGCTCCGCGAGGTGCGCATGATCGATGGCGTTGCCAACAGCGAAACCAGCCTGATGCTGTCGAGCGTATGAGGCGCGGGCGCCGCCCTTCTATTCGCCGGCCTTCGCCTCGTGCTGCCCGAGGCGGGGCGAGGGAGCGTCAAGCTTCAGCTCCGCATCCGAAAAGGTGATTGGCGTGCGCAAGCCGGGAATGCCGCTAGGGGCGATCTTCATGCCGCGATGGATGAATTGCGGATCGGCAAAGACCTCTGCCACCGTGTTGATCGGGCCGGCGGGCACACCCACCTTTTCGAGCGCGTCCAGAAGCCCGGCCTTGGTGAAGGCGGTGGTCTTTTCCGTGAGAATGGCGGTCAGCTGATCCCGGTTGGCGACGCGCTCGCGATTGGTGCGGTAGCGCTCGTCGGCCGGCAGATGGCCGACGCCGAGCACTTCGGACAGACGGACGAACTGCTGGTCGTTGCCGCAGGCCACGATGATATGACCATCGCTGACCGGAAAGACCTGATAGGGCGCGATGTTGGGATGGGCATTGCCAAGCCGGCGCGGGCTGTTGCCGGAGGCGAGATAGTTCATCGCCTGGTTGGCCAGCACGCCTGACATGCAGTCGAACAGCGCCATGTCGATATGCTGGCCCCGGCCGGTGCGGGCGCGCTGGATCAGCGCCGCCTGAATTCCGATCACCGAATAGACACCGGTAAAGATATCGGCAAAGGCAACGCCCACCTTCTGCGGCTCGCCCTGGGGGTCGCCGGTCAGTTCCATGATGCCCGCCATGCCCTGGATAATGAAATCATAGCCGGCGCGGCTGGCATAGGGTCCGGTCTGGCCGAAGCCGGTGATGGAGCAGTAGATCAGGCCGGGATGGGACTTCAACAGGCTTTCGTAGTCGAGGCCGAATTTCTTCAGGCCGCCCACCTTGAAATTCTCGATCACCACATCCGCCTCGGCAATCAGCGCCTTGACCTTTTCGAGGTCCGCAGGATTGCCGAAATTGGCGATGAGCCCCTGCTTGCCGCGATTGCAGGCATGGTAGTAGGCGGCCGACCGCTCCCCCTCGTTCTCGATCCATGGCGGTCCCCACTGGCGCGTATCGTCGCCCTCGGGGCTCTCCACCTTGATCACCTCCGCGCCGAGATCGGCCAGCGTCTGGCCGGCAAAGGGACCGGCAAGGATGCGGGCAAGTTCGACGACCTTGATGCCTTCGAGCGGAGCGGTCATGGGGATGTCCTTTGGCTTGATGGGGGGCGTCCCCCTCCCCCTTGCGGGGAGGGGTCAGGGGTGGGGGTCCCGAAAAGGGGCTCGAGCCGGGAAGAATCTCCCCTTGGCCAAACCCCACCCCTAGCCCCTCCCCACAAGGGGGAGGGGGACTTTGATTACTTTCAGAAGAAGGCCTGCAGGCCGGTCTGGGCACGGCCCAGGATCAGCGCGTGGACGTCATGCGTGCCCTCGTAGGTGTTCACCGTCTCGAGGTTCTGCGCATGGCGCATGACGTGATATTCGGCCTGGATGCCGTTGCCGCCGTGCATGTCGCGGGACTGGCGGGCGATATCCAGCGCCTTGCCGCAATTGTTGCGCTTGACGATGGAGATCATTTCCGGCGCGAAATCATGCTCGTCCATGAGGCGGCCGACGCGCAGCGAGCCCTGGAGGCCGAGCGAGATTTCCGTCTGCATGTCGGCCAGCTTCTTCTGGAAGAGCTGGGTCTGCGCCAGCGGACGGCCGAACTGCTTGCGGTCGAGGCCGTACTGGCGGGCGCGGTGCCAGCAATCCTCGGCAGCGCCCATGACGCCCCAGGAAATGCCGTAGCGGGCGCGGTTGAGGCAGCCGAACGGACCGGCAAGACCGGAAACGCCGGGCATCAGCGCCTCTTCGCCGACTTCCACGCCGTCGAGGACGATTTCGCCGGTGATGGAGGCGCGCAGCGACAGCTTGCCCTTGATCTGCGGAGCAGAGAGACCCTTCATGCCCTTTTCCAGGATGAAGCCGCGGATCTTGTTGTCATGGGCTTCGGATTTTGCCCAGACCACGAAGACATCGGCGATGGGGGCGTTGGAAATCCAGGTCTTGGCGCCATGCAGCTTGTAGCCATTGGCAGTCTTGACGGCGCGGGTCTTCATCGAGCCCGGATCGGAACCGGCATCCGGCTCGGTCAGGCCGAAGCAGCCGATCAGTTCGCCCGAGACGAGACCCGGCAGATACTTGTCCTTCTGCTCTTCCGAGCCGTAGGTATAGATCGGGAAGATCACCAGCGAGGACTGCACGCTCATCATCGAGCGATAGCCGCTGTCGATGCGTTCGATCTCGCGGGCCACGAGGCCGTAGGACACGTAATTGGCGCCGGCGGCACCGTATTTTTCCGGCAGGGTCACGCCGAGCAGACCGGCTTCGCCCATCTTGCGGAACAGCGAGGGGTCGGTCTTTTCCTCAAGATAGGCGTCGGAAACGCGGGGCAGAAGCTCGGCCTCTGCAAACGCGGCCGCCGCATCGCGGATCATGCGCTCTTCTTCGGAAAGCTGCTTCTCAAAGCGGAAGGGATCGTCCCAGGTGAAAGCCGTCATATCGCTCATGATTATCCTCCAGATCGTGGCGGCGAGAATGCCGGGGAAGGGGATATATGACAAGGCATATTTACTCCGCCCGCTTTGAGCTTTACTCATAGCGGCATGAAGGAAATCCAGCGCCGCCTCATTCCCTCCACCGCCGCCCTCACCGCCTTCGAGGCGGTGGCCCGGCTCGGCAGTTTTTCGGCCGCCGCCGGCGCGCTGTCGCTGACGCCGGGCGCCGTCAGCCGGCATGTGGACGGGCTGGAGGGCCAGCTCGGCGTGTCGCTCGTCACCCGCACCAATCGCGGCGTGGAACTGACCGAAAAGGGAAGGCGCTATGCCCAGGGCGTTGCCGAGATCATCGACCGGCTCCGCCTGCTTTCGCTCGATGCCATGTCGGACATCCATCCGGGCCAGCTCGATCTTGCCATCCTGCCCACGTTCGGCACGCGCTGGCTGCTGCCGCGCATTCCCGATTTCGTCGCCACCAATCCCGATGTCACGCTGAATTTCGTTACCCGCATCGGCCGGGTGGATTTCGAGCGCGACCGGCTGGATGCGGCAATCCATGTGGGGCGGGCCTTTTCGCCCGACCTGAGCTTCGAGCATCTGATGCCGGAAGTGGCGGCCCCCGTTTCCAGCCCCGCCTTCAAGGCGGCGCATGCGCTCTCGCGGCCGCAGGACCTTCTGGACATGCCGCTGCTGGAAATGGTGTCGCGCCCGGACGGCTGGCGGAACTGGTTTGCGGCCGCCGGCATATCCGCTCCCTATCGGGAAGGCATGCGCTTCGAGCAGTTCATTCACGTGGCGCAGGCCTGCATGAACGGGCTCGGCGTCGCCCTCATGCCGCTGATCCTCATCAAGGCGGAGCTCGAAAGCGGGCAACTGGTCGAACTGGACGTGCCGCGCCTTTCCACCGGCAACGGCTATTTCCTCGTCTACCCTCCGCACAAGGCGAACCAGGCCGCCGTGCGCCGCTTTTCGCACTGGCTGAAAGGCCAGGCGGCGCGCTTCGTCGAGGAGGAGGAAAAGCCCGGGCATCCCCTGTCGACCGCACGCCGCCCGTATTAAATTTTAATATATATTAGTTTACCTTGATCACGGTTTTCGCGTCCGAGTGCCCCGCACGGGTCCGTGCGGAAGGGGGGATTTAAGCATCCGCGTCCTAACGTGCTGCAACACACGCCGGAAAGTTCCGCATGCATGCCATGCGCTCCGCAGGGGAATACAGGGGGGCCGATGCTGAAACTGATCGAATTCCTGAAGGTCCCGAATGACAATCCGGCGCTGACGCTGGCCCAATTCGAGGCCTTTTCGAAGCAGGTTCCGCTTCTCTACTTCATCCTCCTCACCAATATGGCCTCGCTGGCCTGGACCCATGGAAAGACGGCGCCCCCATGGCTGGTGATCTATATCCCGACCGTGCTCGGCCTTTTCTTTCTGGTGCGCAGCCTCGGCTGGATCATGCGGCGCCACATTCCGGTGACGCCGGACGAGGCGTTGAAGAAACTGCGCTCCACCAATCTGCTGACCGCCCCCATCGCGATCTTCTGCGTGCTGTGGTCCTGTTCCCTGCTGCCCTATGGCGACGCCTACCAGAATGCCCATGTGGCCTTCTTCATGGGCATTACGGTGATCGGGGTGATCTTCTGCCTGATGCATCTGCGCTCTGCCGCGCTGATCGTCACCCTGCTCGTCAATGTCCCGTTCTTCCTGCTGATGGTCTCCACCGGACAGCCCACCTTCATCGCCACCGGCATCAATGTGGTGCTGGTGACCTTTGCGATGATCGCCGTACTTCTCACCCACTACCGGGATTTCAAGCACCTGCACGAATCCCGACAGGCGCTGATGGAGAAGCAGGCGGAGCTGACGCGCAAGCATCGCGAAATGGAAACGCTCTCCAACGAGAACCTGCGGCTGGCCAACATGGACAGCCTCACGCTTCTCGCCAACCGGCGCAACTTCTTCGACGTGCTCAACCAGTCCTATGATCGGGTGCAGGGCACCGGGCGGCGGCTGACGGTCGGCATTCTCGACCTCGATGGCTTCAAGCCGGTCAACGACATGTACGGCCATTCGGCCGGGGACCGGGTGCTGGTGGAAATCGGCCGGCGGCTCACCCGGCTTTCCAGCGGGGAAACCAGTGTCTACCGACTGGGCGGCGACGAGTTCGCCCTGATCCTGACCGGCGACCAGGACGATGCGGCGCTTGCCCGGTTCGGCGAGCGCGTCTGCGAGGGCGCGGCCGAACTAATCCCTATCGGCGCCTGTGCGGTCCAGGTGACCGCATCCGTCGGCTTTGCCGTCCATCCCGACATCGGGCTCAGCGCGCAGGATCTCTACGAGCGGGCGGACTATGCGCTCTACACCGCCAAGCGCAACCATCGCGGCGGCGTGGTCATCTTCAATGCGGCCCAGGCGGCCACGCTCTCGCGCCATCGCGAGATCGAGGAGGTGCTGATGGCGGCGGACCTCGAAAGGGAAATGTCGCTCGTCTACCAGCCCATTGTCGACGTGCAGAACGTCCGCTGCATCGGGTTCGAGGCTCTGGCGCGCTGGACCAATCCGGTGCTCGGCCGGGTGTCGCCCGCCGAATTCATCCCCGTGGCCGAACATATGGGTCGCATCGCCCTCATCACCCGCCATCTGCTCGGGTCAGCCTTGCGCGAGGCCCGGACCTGGCCGCAGGACGTGTTCCTCTCCTTCAATCTCTCGCCCCACGATATTGCCACCCCCGAAAACGTGATGCGCATCATGAAGGTGGTGGAGGAAAGCGGCTTCGATCCCCGCCGGATCAATTTCGAGATCACCGAAACGGCGATCATCCGCGACTTCGTGCAGGCCGCGAACGCGGTCGAATTCCTGCGCAATCTCGGTTGCGGCATTTCGCTGGACGATTTCGGCACCGGCTATTCGAGCCTCAACCACGTGCACAAGCTGCCGCTCTCCAAGATCAAGATCGACGGCAGTTTCATCACCGAGATCGACAGCCGGCCGGCCAGCTACAAGATCGTCAAGTCCGTGCTCGCCCTCTGCGAGGACATGGGGCTGGAAGCGATCGTGGAGGGGGTGGAGACGGAGGCGGAACTGGCCGTGCTGAAGGAACTGGGGGTCAATGTGGTGCAGGGGTTCCATTTCTCCCGTCCGCTCGATGCCTTGCAGGCCAAGGAGATCCTCGACAGCGCCGACGGGCTGGCCACGGCCCCCGGCTCGGCGATTGCATGAGGCGCACTTCGCAACCTCTGACAGAGACGATCCTTTTTTAACGCGGGCAGGAACCGGACCGCCCCCTGAAACGTTTTGCTATATGGTTTCAGGGGATCACGCATGCAGGGCAGTTCCGACGCAATCGACAATCGGCTCGCGATGGTGGAGGGACGGTATCGTCTGCTGATCGATGCGATCACCGATTACGCCATCTACATGCTCGATCCGGAAGGCCATGTCACGAGCTGGAACACCGGTGCGGAACGCTTCAAGGGCTACCGCGCCGAAGAGATTCTCGGCTCGCATTTTTCCCGTTTCTACACGCTGGAGGACAGGGCCGTCGGCCTGCCGGTCCGCGCTCTGCAGATCGCGGAGCGCGAGGGCCGCTTCGAGACCGAAGGCTGGCGTCTGCGCAAGGATGGCACCCGTTTCTGGGCCAATGCGGTGATCGACCCTATTCGCATGCCGGACGGCCGGCTGGTGGGCTTTGCCAAGATTACCCGCGATCTCACCGACAAGCGCCGCATCGAGGCGGAACTGCGCATGAGCGAAAGCCAGTTCCAGGTGCTGGTGAACGGCGTGACGGATTATGCCATCTACATGCTCGGTCTCGGTGGCGAAATCACCAGCTGGAACCACGGCGCCGAGCGCATCAAGGGCTATCGGCGCGAGGAGGTGCTGGGCACCAATTTTGCCCGTTTTTATACGCCTGAGGATGTGGGCACCGGCGCGCCGCGCAAGGCACTGGCCACCGCCTGCCAGACCGGCCGTTTCGAGACCGAAGGCTGGCGGGTGCGCAAGGACGGAACCCGCTTCTGGGCGAGCGTGGTGATCGACGCGCTGCACGACGAAACCGGCGCGGTGATCGGCTTTGCCAAGGTCACCCGCGATATTACCGAAAAACACGAGGCCCGCCGCGCGCTGGACAAGGCCCGGGAAGAGCTGTTCCAGGCCCAGAAAATGGAGGCCGTCGGGCGGCTTACCGGCGGCATCGCCCATGATTTCAACAATCTGCTGATGGCCATCACCGGCAGTCTCGAACTGCTGAAACGGCATTTGCCGGACGATCCGAAAGCCCATCGGCTGATCGGCAACGCGCTGGAAGGCGCCCAGCGCGGCGCGGCGCTGACCCGCCAGATGCTCGCCTTCTCGCGCAAGCAAGAGCTGCATCTCGAACCGGTGGATCTCGCGGCTCTGGTGTTCGATATGGCGGATCTGCTCGCCCGCACCATCGGCCCGTCCGTGGCGATCGAGACCCATATTCCCGACCAGCTGCCCATGGTCCATTCGGATCCGAACCAGCTGGCCAGCGCCCTGCTGAACCTCGCCGTCAATGCCCGGGATGCCATGCCCGCCGGTGGCAAGCTACGCCTTTCGGCCCGTCGGGTGACGGCGGCCGACCCCCGGCCCGCCACGCTGAAGCGCGAGCACGGCGATCACATCTGTCTTTCCGTACGGGACAACGGATCGGGCATGGACCCGGATACGCTGGCCAAGGCCGTGACCCCCTTTTTCACCACGAAGGAAATCGGCCGGGGCACCGGGCTCGGCCTTTCCATGGTGCAGGGGTTCCTCGAACAGTCTGGCGGCGGGCTGGTCCTGCATTCCGAACCGGGCGCCGGCACGCAGGCCGATCTGTGGCTGCCGGTCGATCCGGAAGCGGCCAGGGTGCCGGATCGCGAGCCGCCCCCACCCCCGCCGCTGGAGGAGGGCGAACCGAGCCTCCGGGTTCTCGCCGTCGATGACGATCCACTGGTGCTCATGAGCACCGCCATGATGCTGGAGGCGCTCGGCCATACGGTGTTGCAGACCAATTCTCCGGACCGGGCCCGCCAGATTCTGGCTTCGTCCGAGCCGCTGGACCTGCTGGTCAGCGACCAGTCCATGCCCCGGTTGACCGGGCTGGAACTGATCGAGGCCGGCCGCCGCAGCCGGCCCGACCTGCCGGCGATCATCGCCACCGGCTATTCCGAGACACCCGGCCATGGCCACACGGATGTCATCTGGCTGTCGAAACCCTTCGGCGAGGACGACCTCGCCCGCGCCATCCGGCAGGCGGTGCTGGTGCCGGCCTGAAACGGCAAGGGGCGCATGCGTCACCGCATCCGCCCCCTTCCTTTGGATGTCAACGATCGATCAGGCCTGCTTCGACCAGTTGTCGTACCAGTTGCGGAACAGCGTGTACTGGGCTTCCACGAAGCCGCGCTGGCTGTCGGAGAGTGCATCCGTCTCGTTGAAATGCAGCGTGTATTCCGGGTTGCCGGTCAGCACCATCAGATACTTGTAATAGAGCACCAGATCCGGGCCTTCGTCGAAGGAGGAGAGCACGCCGAGCGCCTGCTCGAGTTCGAGCGCCTTCACGCGCGCCTTCGCATCGCCCTTGGCGGCAGCCTCGCAGAGCGAGACGAGATGCAGCACTTCCTTCGGCAGGACATTGCCGATGCCGGTGATCGCGCCCGCCGCACCGCAGTTCACATAGCCGTGGAAGACGGCGGTATCGACGCCGACCATCAGCGTGATGTCGTCATTGCCGCTGGTGATGAATTCGGCCGCATAGCGCATGTCGGCCGGGCCGCCGAATTCCTTGAAGCCGACGAGGTTCTTGTGCTCGCGGCGCAGTTCGAAGAACAGGTCGGCGCGGGTGGCGAAACCGTAATAGGGGCTGTTGTAGATGACCGCCGGCAGATCCGGGGCGGCGGAGAGGATGGCCTTGAAATGGGCCTTCTGGGCAACCAGCGACGGACCGCGGGACAGCACGCGCGGGATGACCATGAGGCCATGCGCGCCGACCTTCTGGGCGTGTGCGGCATGCGCCACGGCCTTGGCCGTGTTCACGGCGCCGGTGCCGACGATGACCTTGATGCCGGCCTTCACCAGACGCTCCACGCCTTCCATGCGCTCTTCGTCGGTCAGAAGCGGCCAGTCACCCATGGAACCGCAATAGACGACCGAGGCCATGCCGGCCGCGATCAGCTCCTTGCCCTTGGCGACAAGCGCATCGAAATCCGGCGTGCGGTCTGCCTTGCAAGGCGTCATCAGGGCCGGGATGACCCCGGTGAAAATGTTCGAAGCCACGTCAATTCTCCTCTCGGGTCCTCATGCCGGCGACCTCTCGCAAGTCTCGCAAACCGGCTGTGAGACTGTCTTTAGCACGCTGCATATTTCTTGTCGACAAGAAAAATACGAACGCAGGAAGCCGCTCGGAGACGTTTGGAAACGCTCAGAGCGTGATGGAGAGCGGGTCCTTGCGGGCAAAGAGGCGCTGCACCTGCACGACGATCTGTTCGGCATGGACGCGGGCCGCCTGATCCGCCGCATCCGCATCGCGGGCCTCGATCAGCGCGATCAGATGGGCGTGTTCATCGACGAAACGGTGGGGGAACTGCTCGTCATAGGAATTGTAGTAGAGGCGCAGAATGCGCCGCCCCTCGTCCAGCAGCCGGTTGAAGAGGCCGGTGAAATAGGGGTTCCTGCCAGCCTCGGCAATCGCCGCGTGAAAGGCCGCATTGGTGGCGATCATGGCGAGCGCATCCCGGTCTGCCACGGCCGCCGCATAGGCCTCGTGATGGGCGCGGATGACGGCCAGGTCTTCCTTCCGGTGATGCTGGGCGGCAAGCCGCGTCGTCACCCGATACATCAGCACCATGGCATCGAAAAAGGGATTGAGATTGAGGAAATCGATGGTGGAGACCATGGTCGAGCGGTTCGGGAGCGTCTCGATCAGGCCTTCGCCGGAGAGACGCACCAGCGCCTCGCGGATCGGCGTGCGCGACATGCCGAAGCGTTCGGCAAGCTGCACCTCGTCCACAGGGCTTCCGGGCGCCAGCTTCAGGTCGAGGATCTCGTCCCGCAGCAGGTCATAGACCATCTTCACGCCCGAGCCGCGCTTGCGCTCGGGAAGGGAAGGGGAGGCGGCATCTTTGTCGGTCATCGCAATCCTCGCTGTGCCCTCTGGACATACCGGAACCGCGGGCGAAATCAATCCGCCCCGCTAGCCGAGCCGTCCGCCGGGATTGTTCCAGTTGCCGATGACCGTTTCCATGGCGACATTGGTGGAGGTGCTGGCAACGAAGGGCAGCGCCGAAATCCGCTCGCCGAGGACATGCCGGTAGCGCTTGATGTCGCGCGTGCGGATCTTCAGGAGATAATCGAACCGGCCCGCGATCATGTGGCATTCCTCCACCTCGGCGATCTTCTTCACCGCCGTGTTGAAGGCCTTCAGCGCCTCCTCGCTGGTATTGGTCAGCTTCACCTCCGCAAAGGCGATGTGGTCGAGCCCAAGCTTCGACGGATTGAGCACGGCGCGGAAGCCATCCACATAGCCATCGGCGATCAGCCGGCGGAAACGCTGCTGGCAGGGCGTCTTCGACAGGCCCACCCGCTGCGCGAGATCGGTGATGGAAATGCGCCCGTCCTCGGCCAGAATCTCGATGATCTTCCGGTCGAACCCATCCAATTCACCTTCAGGGAGCTTATCCATAGTCACTTTGCCTTTGTTGGGCTCAATTTTTGGTCAAAACGAGCAGTGAAATCCGTAAAACAAGTCTGAATGCGTTTCAAGCTCATGCTATGGTGTCGCCACGCTTCAAGATCCCCGCTCATCGCGTCCCGAACGCCTGTCGAGAGAACCCATGGCCAACACGCCTTTCGCCCGCTTTGCCCCGTCCGTCCGCCCGCAGTCCCCGCTTCGCCGGGCCATCACCGAAGCCTATCGCCGGGCCGAGCCCGATTGCGTGCGCCCGCTGGCGGAAGCCGCGACCATCGAGCCGGTCATGAAGGCCGCCATTGCCCGCACCGCCCGCACGCTGATCGAGGCGCTGCGCGCCAAGCACAAGGGCACGGGCGTGGAAGGTCTGGTGCATGAATATTCGCTCTCCAGCCAGGAAGGCATTGCGCTGATGTGCCTGGCGGAAGCGCTGCTGCGCATTCCCGACACCGACACGCGCGACGCCCTCATCCGCGACAAGATCGCCGAAGGCGACTGGAAGTCCCATATCGGCGGGCAGAAGTCGCTCTTCGTCAATGCGGCCACCTGGGGCCTCGTGGTGACCGGCAAGCTCACCTCCACCGTCAACGACCGCAGCCTTGGCGCGGCGCTGACACGCCTCATTGCCCGCGCCGGCGAACCCGTCATCCGGCGCGGCGTCGACATGGCCATGCGCATGATGGGCGAGCAGTTCGTCACCGGCGAGACCATCGACGAGGCGCTGAAGCGGGCCCGCCCGCTGGAAGCCCGGGGCTTCCGCTATTCCTATGACATGCTGGGCGAGGCCGCGACGACGGCTGCCGATGCGGAGCGCTATTTCCGCGACTACGAGAACGCCATCCATGCAATCGGCAAGGCGGCAGCGGGCCGCGGCGTCTATGACGGCCCAGGCATCTCGATCAAGCTGTCCGCGCTCCATCCCCGCTATGTCCGCGCCAAGGCGGACCGGGTGATGACCGAGCTGCTCGGCAAGGTGAAGAAGCTCGCCCTCATCGCCAAGTCCTACGATATCGGCCTCAACATCGACGCCGAGGAAGCGGACCGCCTCGAACTGTCGCTGGATCTCCTCGAAGAGCTGGCGCTCGATCAGGACCTCGCCGGCTGGAACGGCCTCGGCTTCGTGGTGCAGGCCTATGGCAAGCGCTGCCCCTTCGTGCTCGACTACATCATCGATCTCGCCCGCCGCGCCAAGCGCCGGATGATGGTGCGCCTCGTCAAGGGCGCCTATTGGGATGCGGAAATCAAGCGCGCCCAGCTGGACGGCCTCGAAGGCTTCCCGGTCTATACCCGCAAGGTGCATACGGATGTCGCCTACATCGCCTGCGCCCGCAAGCTGCTGGCCGCTGCGGATGCGGTCTTCCCGCAATTCGCCACCCACAATGCCCAGTCGCTCGCCACCATCTATCATCTGGCCGGCACGGATTTTGCCACCGGCAAATACGAGTTCCAGTGCCTGCACGGCATGGGCGAGCCGCTTTATGACGAAGTGGTCGGCCAGGACAAGCTCGACCGTCCCTGCCGCATCTATGCGCCCGTCGGCACCCATGAGACGCTGCTCGCCTATCTGGTGCGCCGCCTGCTGGAAAACGGCGCGAACTCCTCTTTCGTCAACCGGATTTCCGATCCGAACGTCTCGGTCGACGATCTCGTCGCCGATCCGGTCGATGTCGTGACCGCCATGCCCGAGGTCGGCATGCCGCATGACCAGATCGCGCTGCCGGACAATCTCTTCGGCAAGGAACGCCCGAATTCTGCCGGCATCGACCTTTCCAACGAAATCGCGCTGGAAAAGCTTAGCTCGACCCTGAAATCGACCGCCGAAACCCGCTGGCATGCCGCCCCGCTTCTGGCGGACGGCTCCAACGACGGTGAGACCCGCGATGTGCTCAACCCCGCCGATCACGGCGACGTGGTGGGTCAGGTGACGGAAGTACGCTCCGAGGATGCGGGCCGCATCCTGAAGCTTGCCAAGGACGGCGGCGAGGCCTGGGCGAATACCACGCCTGCCGAGCGCGCCGCCTGCCTCGACCGGGCCGCCGATCTCATGCAGGAACGCCTCGAAGTGCTGATGGGCCTTGCCATGCGCGAGGCCGGCAAGACGGCGGCGAACGCGGTCGGCGAAGTGCGGGAAGCCATCGACTTCCTGCGCTACTACGCCAATCAGGCCCGCCGCTCGCTCGGCACCAACCACAAGCCGCTCGGCCCGGTGGTCTGCATCAGCCCGTGGAACTTCCCGCTGGCGATCTTCACCGGTCAGGTGGCGGCCGCGCTGGTTGCCGGCAACAGCGTGATTGCGAAATCCGCAGACGAGACGCCGATCATCGCCCATGAAAGCGTGAAGCTCCTGCATGAGGCCGGCGTGCCGCGCGGCGCCCTGCAGTTCACTCCCGGCGATGGCCGCCTTGGCGCTGCCCTCGTCGGCGCGCCGGAAACCGCAGGCGTCATGTTCACCGGCTCGACCGAGGTTGCCCGCCTCATCCAGGCGCAGCTCAACGAGCGCACCTCCGCCTCCGGCAAGCCCATCCCGCTGATTGCCGAAACCGGCGGCCAGAATGCCATGATCGTCGACAGCTCGGCGCTCGCCGAACAGGTGGTGGCAGACGTGATCGCGTCCGCCTTCGACAGCGCCGGGCAGCGCTGCTCGGCGCTCCGCGTCATCTGCCTGCAGGAAGACGTGGCCGACCGTACCCTCACCATGCTGAAGGGCGCGCTGAACGAGCTGACGCTCGGCCGCACCGACGAACTCTCCGTCGATATCGGCCCTGTTATCACCGCCGAAGCCAAGCAGGGCATCGAGGCCCATGTGGAGCGCATGCGCGGGCTCGGCTGCAAGGTGGAACAGCTGCCGCTTCCGGAAGCGGCCGCGCGCGGCACCTTCGTCGCGCCGACCATAATCGAGATCGGCACGCTCTCCGACCTGAAGCGCGAGGTCTTCGGCCCCGTGCTGCACGTCATGCGCTTTCGCCGCGAGGACATGGACAGCCTGATCGACGAGATCAACGCCACCGGCTACGGCCTGACCTTCGGCCTGCACACGCGCCTCGACGAAACCATTGCCCATGTCACCGAGCGGGTGAAGGCGGGCAATCTCTACGTCAACCGCAACATCATCGGCGCCGTGGTGGGCGTCCAGCCCTTCGGCGGACGCGGCCTGTCCGGCACCGGCCCGAAGGCGGGCGGCCCGCTCTATATCGGCCGTCTGGTGCAGAAGGCACCGGTGCCGCCGCAGGTCAGCTCCGTCCATTCGGACACGGGCCTGCGCGATTTCGCCACCTGGCTCGGTCAACGCGGCCACAATGCGGATGCGGATGCGGCCCGTGAGCTCGGCGGCCTGTCGTCGCTCGGCATGATCAAGGAACTGCCGGGCCCGGTCGGCGAGCGCAACATCTACGCGCTCCACGCCCGCGGCAGCATCCTGCTGGTGCCACAGACGGCGCGCGGCCTGTTCCGGCAGATTGCGGCCACGCTTGCCACCGGCAATGAGGCCGCCATCGACCGCGCCTCGGGTCTCGAAAACGTGCTCTCCGGCCTGCCGATGAGCGTCGCTGCCCGGATCCGCTGGACCTCCGACTGGAACGCGGACGGCCCCTATGCCGGCGCGCTGATCGAGGGGGACGGCGCCCGCGTCACCGAGGTGAACCGGAAGATCGCCAAGCTCGACGGCCCGCTGGTTCTCGTCCAGGCCGCTACCACCGCCGAGATCGAGGCAGATGCGGAGGCCTATTGCCTGAACTGGCTGCTGGAGGAGGTTTCCACCTCGATCAACACGGCCGCCGCCGGCGGCAATGCGAGCCTTATGACCATCGGCTGACCCGAACGATCCACGGGGCGGCGCGGCAGGCGACGCCCCTTTTTTCCCTGGGAGGGGGAAATCATGTCCCGCACATCGAACAATGGCGGCGATCTCGTCGATCATTACCGCCCGATCGGCATCCGGGCGGTCAATGCCGCCCTGGTCCTGAAGCCGAAGCCAGAGCCCGTGCGGTCGCCGACGAGCGGCGAGCCGCCCGTCTGGGAAGGGCAGCCGCTGCCGGAAGGCTTCCACATGCCGCAAAGCGTGATGGAGGATTGAGGCCGATCAGGCCTCGTCCGGCACCATCAGGCAGAGAATGGTGAAGAGCACCTGCGCGGCGATATGGGCCGTGTTGGTGGTCGAATCATATTGCGGGGCCACTTCCACCACGTCGCCGCCCACGAAGTCGAGGCCTCTCAAGCCGCGCAGCAGTTCCAGCACCTCGCGCGGCGTCAAGCCGCCGACCTCGGGCGTGCCCGTGCCCGGCGCAAAGCCCGGATCGACGCTGTCGATATCGAAGGAGAGATAGGTCGGGCCGTCGCCCACCACCGTGCGCGCCTTCTCGATCAGCGCGGGGATGCCGATGCCCGGCACTTCCTCCGCATGGATCACGGTCATGCCGCTCTCGTAGGAAAATTCCCAGAGATATTCCGCCCCGCCGCGAATGCCGATCTGGATCGTGCGGGCGGGATCGAGCACGCCATCCAGCACCGCGAGGCGGAAGGGGCCGCCATGCTGGAACTTCGCGCCCTCGTAAGGCCCCGCCGTATCGCAATGGGCATCGATATGGATCATGCCGACCGGCTGCTTTTCGCCCACCGCCTTCAGGATCGAGGAGGTGATCGAATGATCGCCGCCGACCGAAAGCGGGCGCACGCCGGCCGCGACCAGCCGCTTGTAGAAGGTCTCGATATCCTGATGGCAAAGCGCCAGATCGTAGCGGCTCTGCATCGGCACATCGCCGATATCGGCGATCTTTGCACGCGAGAACGGGGCGATCTTCAGCACGTGATCATAGGGCCCGACGCGCTCGATGGTGCGCACCGCACGCGGCCCGAAGCGGCTGCCGTTGCGATTGGTGACGCCGAGATCCATCGGCACGCCGAGAAGCGCGATGTCGAGCCCGCCGAAATCGGGAAGATCCTGCGCATCCGGGCGCGGCGGCGCATCGAGAAGGGTCGGAATGCCCGCAAAGGGCCATTTGCGGCGATCCGTGCCCTTGAACTGGGCCTGCGCCACCTGCCGGAAATGCGGATCGAAAATATCGCCGCCGGAAGCATTGGCATACCGGTCGCGCAGTCGCTTGAGCTTGTCCTGATCCATGGGTGCAGTCTCTCCCTCATCCCTTTTGGGGGAAGTGTAGAGAGAGGAAGCCGCGCTGGGAATAGAGGAAATGGAGAGCGTCCCTGCCGGAGGCGAAGGGATGTCCCCCCAGCCTATTTCCACCAGCCCGCCGGATAGGGTTCGTCATCCCGCTCGGCAACGGGAACCCAGTCGTCGATCCCGGTCTTTCCGACCGTCAGCGGACCCTGGCTGGTCATCAGCAGGATCCGGTCCTCGGTTTCGCCCTCCACCGCCCGCACGACGGCGAAACGGCTGCATCCCTCGTCATCACGATATTGCATGACGTAGGAATTGTCGGGCCGGGGGAAGGGAATGATGTTGTCGGAGGGGGGAAGCTTTTCCATTGTCTCGTTCAATTGACGGGCCAAGCCTGCAAAATCATGCATCATACGGTTGAGATCCTGCATGACCTGGCCCTGCAAACCCGCGAGACTTGCGTCTTCCCGATTGATTCCCTGAGCCATCTCATCCCCCAACCCGTAAAAGTTGAGGCTAATTTTAGGGATCAAGAGTTAAGACCATATTAATAGATTTCGGTCTCGTTCAACCGGTCATCCGCCGGCGCTGCTCGGCGATGGCGAGGCGGCGCTCCCACCAGATCAGCGACAGGCTGGAGAGGGCGATCAGCGCCGCGCCCGCCACCACGTTCCAGGTCGGCACCTCCGCCCACAGCAGGTAGCCGTAGAGAAAGGCCCAGACGAGACCGCTATATTCCATCGGCGCCAGGGTGGAGGCATCCGCATGGCGGAAGCTTTCATAGAGCAGATACTGCCCTCCGGCACTGACGAAGCCGAGGCCGATCATCAGTACCCAACCGCTGGCGTCCGGCCATCGCCAGACGAAAGGCAGGCTCGCCCCGCAGACCAGCAGAAAGGCGAGGCTGGTGGCGAGCATCTGGTTGAGGGTGCTTTCCGAACTGCCGTAAAGACGCAGCATGATGGTGCTGAGCGCCCAGCAGAAGCCGGCGGCGAGCACCATCAGCGCCGGCAGGAGGCTCGGCGCTTTCACCGGATCCGCAGCCAGGACCACGCCGACGAAGCCCGCCAGGCTGGCGAACCACCGCATCGGCCCCACCTTTTCGCGCAGGATGACGATGGAGAGCGCCACCACGATGATCGGCGCGGAAAAATACATGGTCGTCATTTCCGCCAGTCCGAGATGACGTGCCGCCGAGTAATAGCAAAGCCAGGCCAGCAGCATCAGCATGGCCCGCAGGAACAGCGATCCCCGTCGGGGGCTCCGCAGGATCGACGGATGCCCGTAGCGGTGCACCAGCCCGACGCTGAGCGCGACGATGACGAGGCTGCGCATGAACAGGATCTGCGGCACGGAATAGGAAGCGACCATCCATTTCACGGCCGCATCCTGAATGGCAAAAAAACTGTAGCCGCCGCAGGCCAGGGCAATGCCTGTCAGCGGCGCGGTCTGTTCGCCTGAGGGTCTGAACGCCATGAAGCCCTCATCGAAACCGGAGGATGGATCAGCGAAGACTAACAAAGCCCGCTTCGGTTGACAATGGCGGTCTCCGGCGTCATGTCATCCCCCTGAAATAAAAGGATGCTTCGGCTTTCCGGCCCTCTGATGTCCACCCGCCATGCCGCGCCGGCACCGGCCAACCACGAAACGCGAAGCATGACGAACAACACCAAGGGCTATCTGTTCACGCTGGCGGCCATTCTCATTTTCGCGACGCAGGACGGGTTCACGAAATATCTCGGCACCCATTATCCGCCGATTCTGGTGACGATGCTTCGCTTCTGGGCTTTTGCGCTTTTCGTCACGGTGATGGCAGCCTCATCGCCCGGCGGCATCCTCAGCGCCATCCGCACAAGGCACCCCTTTCTGCAGGTCACCCGCGGCGTGCTGCTGGTCTCGGAAATCGCGGTTGCGGTGCTTGCCTTCGCGACGGCGGGGCTGGCGATGACGCAGGCGATCTTTCAGGCGACGCCGCTGCTCGTCACGCTGCTTTCCGTCCCCATGCTGGGCGAGAAGGTGGGCTGGCGGCGCGGCACTGCGGTGGCTGTCGGCCTGCTCGGCGTCCTCGTGATCCTGAACCCGACCGGCCTGCATTTCGACCTGACGCTGCTGCTGCCGCTGATCGCGGCGCTGATGTTCGCGCTGTACAGCATCCTGACCCGGGCCGTCAGCCGCAGCGATTCCGCCACGACAAGCGTCTTTTATGCGGGCGTTGCCGGGGCCGTGGCGATTTCCACCGTGGGACCGTTCTTCTGGGTCCCGATCCGCATGGAAGACTGGCCGGCGGTCGGCATCCTTTGCGTCTGCGGCACGCTCAGCCACTATTGCCTCATCCGCGCCTATGGCTATCTGGAAGCGGTGAAGGTGCAGCCGATCACCTATCTGCAGCTGGTGCTGAGTGTGGCGGTCGCGGTGATCTTCTTCAACGAGGTGCTGACCGTCAACATGGTGGCGGGATCGCTGATCGTGGTCGGCGCCGGGCTCTACACGGTCTGGCGCGAATACCAGCTCGACCGGCGTGGCCGGAACGCCTGAGGCTCAGCTTTCGCTGAGCGCCCCGCGCATCATGTCGCGCACCGGTTCCAGCATGTAGTCGGCAAGGCTGCGCGGCGCGGTGATGACGACGGCTTCGACCGGAACGCCGGGCTTCAGGCTGGCCGCGATCCTCTCCGGCAGGGCGCCGGCATCGACCTCGATCGTCGCTTCGTAGAAGCTCACCCCCGCCGCCCGGTCCGTCTCCGCATCGGCCGACAGGCGCGAGAGCCGCCCCTTCACGACCGGCAGGTTGCGGCCGGACACGCCGGGGAAGCGGAGTTCGGCGGCAAGACCGACCGTAAGATCGTCGATCGCGGTCACGGGAATGCGGGTCTGCACCACCAGCCGGTCGGCGGAGGGAACGATATCGAGCAGGGGCTCGGCCGGCGACACCACGCCGCCGCGAGTGAAGACCTTCAGATCCTGCACCGTTCCATCGGCAGGGGCGCGCAGCTCCGCCCGGTCGAGACTGTCCCGGGCGACCCGGATCTTTTCCTCGATTTCGGCAATGGCCGGAACCGCATCGGCCAGGCCATCCGCCGCCGCCTGCCGGTAGGAGACCCGCGCCTGCTCGGCCTGCAGGGCAAGCTCGGCGCGGGCGGCGTGATTGGCGGCGATGTCGGCACGGGCATTGCCGAGAACCCCTTCGAGCCGGCCGATCTCCCGGTCGAGCTCCTCGAGCTTCGCCCGGGGAAGGATGGCCTTGGCGGCCAGGGCGGCCATGCCCTGCCGTTCCTTCAGGCGGCTGTCCCGCTGGTTTTTCGCGGCCAGCGCCTGCGCTTCCAGTCCCGCGCGCCGTTCCGAAAGCTGGCGCGCGCGGGCCTCGAGAACCGCGATCTGCCCGTCGAGAGCCCGGCGGCGCGCCTGGAAGAGTTGCGTTTCCGAGGCCGTGAACGAGGCCATTGAGGGTCCCGAGACGCCCTCCATGCGTGGCCGCAGGGCCGCCTCCGCCTCAAGCCGCGCCTTGCGGGCGGTTTCCCGCGCCAGATTGGCCTGAAGCACGGCGAGCGTCGCCTTGACCCGCGTCGTATCCAGCCGGATGAGTGGCTGGCCCGACCGCACCCGGTCGCCTTCGCGCACCAGAATATCGGCGACGATGCCGCCTTCGAGATGCTGCA
This sequence comes from Gellertiella sp. DMC107, assembly GCF_056313605.1. NCBI lineage: Bacteria > Pseudomonadati > Pseudomonadota > Alphaproteobacteria > Hyphomicrobiales > Rhizobiaceae > Gellertiella > Gellertiella sp. DMC107. Next base: position 130,770 of record NZ_JBQUZZ010000006.1, read on the forward strand.
CGGTGCGCCGGTTTCCATCGGGCTTGATCACCCCGCCGGCCAGTACGGCCCCCGGCATGTCGACCAGAAAGGCCATGGAGGCAAGTCCGGCCAGACCCGAGCCGATCAGGAAAGCGCCGGCCAGCGCATAGGGGCGGATGGAAAGAGCGGAAGGGCTGGTCATGGGCGGTCTCCGGAACGGGCACGGGCGGAACTGCCCGCGCAAAAACCATGCCCTCTTCGGCCCATCCCGTCTGTTTCCCGGGGAACAGGCATCAGGCGGCCCGCACGGGACGGGGCGCGATCTTCTCCAGAACCTCGGCGCGCGGGCCGACCATCTGCTGCGTTCCATCGGCCAGCACGAGAAGACGATCCGCCATGGAGACGAGCGGTTGCCGGTGGCTTGAGACGATCACCGCCGCCCCGCCTTCGCGGGCGGCCTGAAGCGCGGCGTGAAGGGCGGCCTCGCCATTCAGGTCCAGATTGGCATTGGGTTCGTCGAGCACCAGAAGCGACGGCTTTCCATAGAGCGCCCGGGCGAGACCTATGCGCTGGCGCTGGCCACCGGAGAGCGCGGATCCGCCCGGCCCGATTTCGGTATCATATGCCTGCGGCAGGCGCAGGATGAGCTCGTGAACCCCGGCCAGACGGGCGGCCTCCACCACGGCGGCCGGATCGACGAGCCCGAAGCGGGCGATGTTTTCGGCCACCGTACCGGCCAGCAACTGGACGTCCTGCGGCAGATAGCCGATGGCCGCGCCGCGCTTTTCCGGCGCATAGCGATCGAGCGTCGCGCCGTCGAGACGAATGGTCCCGGCCGAAATGTCCCAGGCATTCACAAGGGCCCGCAGCAGGGTGGACTTGCCCGCGCCGGACGCGCCGACCACGGTCATCATCTCGCCGGGATTAAGGGTGAAGCGGATGGAATGGAGCGTCGGACGCTCGGCGCCGGGCGCGCGGACCGCAAGGTTTTCGACCTGGAGCGAGCCCTTCGGCACGGGCAGGTCCATGGGTTCGGCAACGCGGCCCGCCTCGGCGAACAGTCCGTCCAGCCGCGTCATGGCCTGACGGGCGGCAATCACGGCCTTCCAGTGCTGCACCGCCTGGTCCACCGGCTGAAGGGCGCGGCCGATCAGCAGGTTGGAGGCGAAGATGGCGCCGATGCCGATCTCCTGATGGATGGCAAGCCAGGCGCCGAGCCCGAGAACGCCGCTCTGGAAAATCACCCGGTAGGTGCGCGACAGCACCGTCGTCAGGCTTGCCCGGTCGCTGGCCCTTCCAAGGGCATGAAGCATGGCGCCCCGCCGTTCGGCCCAGCGGTCGGCCAGACGCCCGGCCATGCCATGGGCGCGCACCAGCTCCTGCCCGCCGAGCGCGGCCGATGCCACGGCGGCTGCTTCGACCGCCGGCCGGCTGGCCGCCGCCATCAACGCCCGGGTCAGGATTTCGGTGAGGACCGCAAGCAGGAAAAGGCCGCCAATGCCGGCCAGCGCGGCCCAGCCGAGCGCGGGATGCAGCAGCCAGGCGAGCACCACGAACAAGGGCGTCCAGGGCGCATCGCACAGCACTGCGGGTGCAGCCCCCGTCAGGAATTCACGCAGCTGGTCGAGATCGCGGAAGGCCTGCTGGCCTGCCGCTTCCGGCCGCTGTTTCCGGGCGCCGAAGAGCGCATGCGCCAGATCCGCCGAAAGGGCCCGATCGAAGATCGCACCGCTGCGGATCAGGATGCGGCCGCGCAGGAATTCGAGCGCGCCGTAGAGCAGAAAGGCCACGAGCGCCATGCCCGACAGCGCGATCAGCGTGCCCGAATGCCGGCTGGCGAGCACCCGGTCATAGACGGAGATCATGTAGAGCGGCCCCGTGAACATCAGCAGGTTGATGGCGAGCGACAGCCCGCCGGCCAGAAGGAAGGCCGGACGGCAGGCGCGCAAGGCTGCCCGGATCTGGGAACTGCGATGGGGAATGGTCATGAGAAGGCTCCCGTGCGTTGCGGGCCACAGGCGCGGCCCCGATGGCATGACCATGCGCCAGACCCGCTGCGGGCGCTGTTCCCTGCGGCACAGCACGACAAAAAGCCTGCCCGGCGAAACCGGGCAGGCTCTGCGGCCGTGCTCAGAAGGTCCTCAGAAGAGGAAATCCGCATTGGTCAGGGTAATGTGGCCGTTGAGCGCGATGGTCAGATCGGCCACGCCGTCGGCATCCGTGTGGGCCTGCACGAAGGTGGTGTTGGTGGAGGCGTCGAACGTCACCTTCACCTGCCCGGTCGGATTGGCATCGAAGATCGGCACCAGCCGGAAGGCATCGTTGACCCCGGCCGTGGCGGCATTGGCATCGATCTGCGTGAGATCGATCTTGTCGCTGCCATGGGTGAAGTCGGTGATCACGTCCTGCTGGGCGCTGCTGCCCACCTGGCTGTCGGTGACGGAGAGATAGCGGAAGATATCCGCCCCGGAGCCCCCGGTCATCTGGTCCTTGCCGCTGCCGCCGATCAGGATATCGGCACCGATGCCGCCGTTCAGCGTATCGTTGTCGGCCTGCCCGAAGAGCGTATCGTCGCCGCTGCCGCCGAGAACCGTATCGCGGCCCTGACCGGCCCGGATCGTATCGTTGCCGGTGCCGCCATCGATCACGTCATTGACCGTGCGGGCGAGGAAGACCGTGCCCGTATCCGTGATCACGTCGTTGCCAGCGCCGCCGAAGAGGGTGTCATTGCCCAGGCCGCCATCGATGACGTCGTTTCCGGCGCCGCCTTCGATCTGGTCGTTTCCGGACCCGCCATTGAGGGTATCGGCGGCAAGGCCCGCAAGACCCGTATCGACGATCAGATCGTCGCCTTCGCCGCCATTGACGGTATCGTTGCCTTCGCCGCCGTCGAGATTGTCATTGCCCAGTCCGCCGCGCAGCTGGTCGTCGCCGGCTAGGCCGCGGAGCCGGTCATTGCCCGCACCGCCATCGATCGTATTGGCGACGGAACTGCCCGTCAGCACATCGTTGCCGCCCTGGCCGGTGACGTGTTCGATGCCGGAATAGCGATCTCCCTGCGCATCGCCGCCAGCACCCGTGCCGGTGGACAGATTGACCGTGAGCGCGGTGGTGGTCGCGGCGAAGACGAGCGTATCGCTGCCGAAGCCGCCGTTGATCGTGTCCGCCCCCGCGCCGCCATCCAGCGTGTCGTCTCCGAAATCCCCGGAGAGCTGGTCGACGCCCGTGCCACCCGACAGGATGTCATTGCCGTCGCCGCCGTTCAGCTGGTCGTCGCCGATATTGCCGATCAGCGTATCGGCGCCCGCGCCGCCGAACAGCCGGTCATTGCCGCCCTGGCCATCGAGCCGGTCGTTGCCGGCATCGCCAAACAGGCGGTCGTTGCCATTGCCGGCGAAGATCTGGTCGTTGCCGGCTCCACCGTTGAGAATATTGTCGAGACCATTGCCGGTGATGGTGTCGTTGAAGGCCGTGCCGACGACATTCTCGATCCCCGCATAGCGATCGCCGAAGGAGGCGCTGGCGGCGGTGCCGCCGCCGAAGCCGGTGGCGAGATTGACGACCACGCCGCCATTGGCCGCCTGACTGTAATCCACCGTATCGATGCCCGCACCGCCTTCGAACGTGTCGGAGCTGGCCGCACTTTCCACTGCCTGACCGCGATCGATCATCCGGTCGTCGCCGTCGCCGGCGAGGATGGAGTCCGCACCCCCGGAAATGTTGATGACGTCATTGCCGCCGAAAGCGCGCAGAAGGTCGTCACCGCTGGTGTCGTTGAGCGTATTCGCACTGTTGTTGCCGTCGATAGCCATTGTCCTGTCTCCTGCCTTTTGGTGTGGGATCACACGTCGTTCGGATGCCCAATGCGATCCGATGGGGAGAGAATGCCGCCACGCCCGGCGGGCCGCAGTTCCCCAGGGAACAGCCGCAAGCCCGTCGAACGGTTTCATTCGCCCGGCGATTTGAAGCGCCGGTCGGGCGTGGTATGCGTGCATGTTCCCGCAAGGGAGAAAGGCGGGGGCCAGATGGGCAAGCCAATGGGATGGGTGCGGACGGGCGCTTGGAGACCGGCGGCGGGCGGCATGGCGGCCGCATGGCTGCTGGGACTTGCCCTTGTCTTCGGCGGCCTCGGCGAACGGCTGCGCGAAAATGCCACCGACCGGCTGCTTGCCGGCACCGCCGCGCCGAGCGGCGCGGTGGTGGTGGTCGATATCGACAGCGCCACCCTGGCCGCGACCGAACCCTGGCCCTGGCCCCGTCTGCGTCTGGCCGCCCTGGTGGAGCGGATCATGGCGGAAGAGCCGAAAGCCCTGGGGATCGATATCCTGCTGGCCGGCCGCGACCGGTTTTCCCCCGTTCGGCTGGCGGAAAGCCTGACCGGCGCCGATGCGGAGCTGAGGCGCCGCTTCGGCGCCCTGCCGGATTCGGATGCGGCGCTTGCACAAGCCCTCGCCCTCCGTCCCACCGTCCTCGCCGCGCTCTTTTCGGGGGCTGCAGGCGAAACCCCTCCCCCCGTTCCGGTGCTGATATCAGGGGATGCGCCCCGTCTCGCGCCCTGGGCGGCCGCTGGCGCGCTCCTGCCCCTGCCGGACCTGACCGCATCGGCCGCCGGCATCGGCATCTCCTCGCTTGCCGGTGACGCTTCCGGCACCGTGCGCAGCGTGCCGCTGATGGGCACCGCCGGCAAGGGCATCGTGGCGGGTTTCGCGGCCGAAGTGCTTCGCCAGTCCATCGGCGCCTCCGCCTTTATCCTGGATGGAAGCCGGCAGACGCTTTCCCTCGGCGATCATGCGCTGCCGCTTGCCCGAAATCTTTCCCTGCGCTTTCGCCCGTCCGACCCTGACCTGTGGCGGGGCCGCACGGTCAGCGCGCAAGCGCTTCTGGAGGGAACCCTGCCCGTGGGCAGGCTGAAGGATCGGATCGTCATCCTTGGCGGCAGCGCGCCGGAGCTGGGCGCGCTTCGCGTCGATGCCGCCTCGCCCGTCGCCCCCTCCGCGCAGATCCAGGCGGATGCGCTGGAAACCATGCTGTCGGGCGCGGTGCCGGTCCGTCCCGTCTGGGCCGACCGCTTGGAAGGGGCAGCTTTCGTGATCCTGGCGCTCGCCGGAGCCTGTGCCGGCGCGCTCCTCGGGCCTGCGGCCGCCCTGATGCTCGCCCTGGGCCTCGGCGCGCTCTGGACCGGTTCGGCGATCGCGCTCCTCGCGCAAAGCGCGCGTCTCGTCGACCCGGTATCCCCGACGCTTGGGCTTGCCCTGGCGGTGATGACGGCAGCCGGGCTGAGCGCCATTCGCCAGCGCCGGCAGGCCGCCGCGATCCGGCGGCGTTTCGAACAGCATCTCTCCCCCGCGGTGGTGGCGCGCATGGCGGAGAATCCCGGCCTGCTCCGGCTGGAAGGGGAGAAGCGCGAGATCACCGCGCTGTTTACCGATATCGAGGGCTTTTCGTCGCTGGCCGACCGCATCGGACCGCAGGCGCTGATCGCCCTTCTCGACGATTATTTCGCCGGGGTGGTGGAGGCCGTCGTGCGGCATGGCGGCATGGTCGACAAGTTCGTGGGGGATGCGGTGCACGGCATCTTCAACGCCCCGCTCGATCTTCCGGATCACCCGCAGCAGGCCCTTGAGGCCGCCGAAGCGATCCTTGCCTTCACCGAAGCCTATCGCAAGACACCTAAGGCCGTGGCCGCCGGGCTGGGGCGAACCCGGATCGGGCTCGAATGCGGTCCGGTGGTGATCGGCGATGTCGGGGCGGGGGACAAGGTGGATTACACCGCCCATGGCCTTGCCATGAACGTGGCGGCGCGGCTGGAGGCGCTGAACAAGACCTTCGGCACCAGCATATTGATCGGTCCGGGCATGGCCGCCCGCCTGGGCAGCCGGCCGCTCCGCTCGCTCGGCCAACAGGAGCTGCGGGGCTGCGGCCAATTCGAGGTCTTCACCCCCGCCGCCCCCGTCCACAGCAACGGATGATCAGCCGAGCACGCTCGCAAAGGCCTCGTCGATGCGGGCCTTGCCCCATTGCTTGACCTTGCTGGGGGCAGCGCCGGCTGCAGGAATATCGATCCCGTCTCCGGGCTTCAACACGCGCTTGCGGCCACCGGCCCGCACCTGCACCTCGCCCCGCTCGCAGAAGACGGCAAAGGCGCCCCGGTTGGGGCCTGCGAAGAAGCGGGTGCCCCGGACGCCGATCAGCCCGAAAACAGACTGCACCTCGATCTCCGTCTTCGGCAAGCTATCGTCGCGATCAAAGACGAGCGCGCCTTCGCCGAGCACCAGCCGGCCGCCGGATTCGGCCACGAACTTGTCCACCTTGAGCTTGGCATTCGCCCCGAGGAAAATATTGGTGCCGCCCACCATGGCCAGTTCGGCGCGGGACGCGGAATTGGTCCAGACCAGATCGCCGAGCAGCACGCCCGCGCCCGCCTTTAGCGGCCGCGCATCGGCCAGCTGGGCAAAAACACTGCCAACCGCCGTGCGGACGTCTCCCACCTGCGCGGGGACAGGCCCGTCGACCGGAGCGGCGACGGCGGATCCGGCGGCTACCTGGGCGCCGGAGACCACCCCGCGCTCGCCCCGGGACCGCGCAACCGCGAAAGACCGGCCCGAACCCACCTTGCCTCCAGCCATGACGGTTGCCGGAACGGCAATGCCAGCCAGAAGTGCCAGCGCGAACTGCCGACGATTGAAGGACCCGTTGCCCGGAAACTTGCTCATGTCGTTCCTCTCTGCCTTATGCCCGCTGCCCTGTCGGGACCGGCCCTTGTGCATGGTGCGCCGCGGCTTGCGGCGCGCCCGTCAGTCATCCTGTGTTTCCACCAGCCGCTCCAGCGTTTCCCTGTCGCAGAAGAGCCGGTCCGCGGTGCGTTTGATCGCGCCGGTCTTTTCGAGAAGACCGAGCGCCACATTGAGTTTCGGCCGGCTGGCGCCAATCAGCCGTGCCAGCTCGCCCTGCGAATAGCCCAGTTCCAGCGGCTGGCGACGCCCCTGCCCGGCCTGCGGCGCATCCTGCAGCCGTTCGATGAGGAATCGGGCCAGCCGGAATTCGATCCGGTGAAGCGCAATCCCTTCCATCTGGTTCGTGGTGGCCCTCAGACGCTTGCAGAGATGGGCGATGACGGCGCTGGCAAGCCTCGGCCGCTCCTCGAACAGCGCGCTCAGGCTCGTGGCCGTGATGGAATAGGCCGTGACCGGGCTGATGGCCACCGCATCGGCCGTGCGCGGCCCGCGGTCGAGAACGGCGATTTCGCCGATGAGATCGCCTGCGCCCGCCATCCGGACATTCAGTTCGCGTCCCGAGGCCGTGGCCAGCGCCAGACGCACCATGCCCTCCGCAATGAGATAGGCCCGGTCGCCGGGGTCGCCGGTCATGAACAGCACCCGGCCCGCCTCGAAGGATACCTTGCGGAACGCCTCCGCGCAGGCCGGCAGGTCGGCCTCGTCGAGAGCGCCGAACAGGTCCGTCTGCCGCAGCAGACGAAGAAGGGCCGTATCCGTCATCAGGCCTGTCATTGCCTCGCTCAAGGTTGTCGTTTCCTGCGGATGCCGGGAGGAACGCGCCGGATTTTGCCGGAACCCCTCTTTTTCATGCATCCTCAGGATGAAGATCGAGGCCGACATTAACGCAAGCCGCAGCGGCGCGAAAGGCCCGCCGCGCCGCTCTTTCTTGACATGCCTGCACAGGGCCGTCATGGTTCTGCATCCGCATCGCGCCACATCGGCGCGCCGCATCCGCGGCCCGGCCCCATCATTCATCAACTTCGCTGAGGGCGATCATGACCATCAACCTGCAAACCAACGACATGGGCAAAGTCATCGAGGCGGACCGCGCCCATGTCTGGCACCATCTGAGCCAGCACAAGGTCTACGAGACCGTGGATCCGCGCGTCTTCATCGAAGGCAAGGGCATGAAGCTCTGGGATGCCAAGGGCAACGAATATCTCGACGCGGTGTCGGGTGGGGTCTGGACCGTCAATGTCGGCTATGGCCGCGAAACCATTGCCAATGCCGTGCGCGACCAGCTGGTCAAGCTGAACTACTATGCCGGTGCAGCCGGCACCGTTCCGGGCGCGCTCTTTGCCGAGAAGCTGATTTCCAAGATGCCGGGCATGAGCCGCGTCTACTATTCCAACTCGGGCTCGGAAGCCAACGAGAAGGTCTACAAGATGGTGCGCCAGATCGCGCATCGCCGCCATGGCGGCAACAAGTGGAAGATCCTCTATCGCGAGCGCGATTATCACGGCACCACCATCGGCACGCTCGCCACCTCCGGCCAGCCGCAGCGCGCCGCCCAGTACGGACCCTATCCCGACGGTTTCGTCTCCGTGCCGCACTGCCTCGAATATCGCAAGCAGTGGGATGTGGAGAACTATGGCGAGCGCGCTGCCGACGCCATCGAGGAAGTGATCCTGCGCGAAGGGCCGGAGACGGTCGGCTGCCTCGTGCTCGAGCCGGTCACGGCCGGTGGCGGCGTGATCGTGCCGCCGGAGGGCTACTGGAAGCGCGTGCAGGAAATCTGCAAGAAATACGACATCCTGCTCCATATCGATGAAGTGGTCTGCGGCCTTGGCCGGACCGGCAAGTGGTTCGGCTACCAGCAGTTCGACATCCAGCCGGACTTCGTGACCATGGCAAAGGGCGTGGCCTCCGGCTATGCGGCGATCTCCTGCACGGTCACGACCGAGCGCGTCTTCGACATGTTCAAGGACGATGCCTCCGATCCGATGAGCTATTTCCGCGACATCTCCACCTTCGGCGGCTGCACGGCCGGCCCGGTGGCGGCGCTGGAGAACATGCGCATCATCGAGGATGAGGGCCTGCTCGAAAACTGCGAGAAGATGGGCGAATACTGCCTGTCGAAGCTCGAAGAGCTGAAGGCAAAGCACAAGGTCGTGGGCGACGTGCGCGGCAAGGGCCTGTTCCTCGGCGCCGAACTCGTGGCCGACCGCGAAACCAAGGAGCCGCTGCCGGAGAAGATGGTACAGGCCGTTGTCGGCGAATGCCTTGTCAAGCATGGGGTGATCATCGGCGCGACGAACCGTTCGCTCGACGGCCTCAACAACACGCTCTGCCTCTCCCCGGCCCTCATTGCCACCAAGGCCGATATCGACCGCATCGTCGATGCCATCGACAAGGCGCTGACGACCGTCTGCGGCTGATCGCACGGGCACGGAAGACAAGAACGGCGCGTTCCCCTCTGGGGGCGCGCCGTTTTCCGTTTCGTCGATCCCTAGAGCACACCCCAGGCGCGGAACCGTCCACGCCCCGTCAGTTCCCTGAGGTTGAGTTCCTCCACCAGCCGCACCGCCGCGCGCGGGGTGACGTCGAGCGCTTCGGAAATCATCTGGGCCGAGAGAAGCGGTCGGCGGAAGACCAGTTCCACCAGCTCCGGAAGATGCGAGGAGGACCGGCGGCCGGAGAGCTTCCGCTCCAGCGCCTGGCGCGCCAGAAAAAGACGGTCATGGTCGCGCAGGCCCGCTTCGGCGGCAGCCGTCAGGCCGGCCACCAGCGCCAAGAGCCGGTTCGTCCGCCGGCCATGGGTGCGCTCCTCCCGGCGAATGCCGCGCAGGCCCGCATTGATGGCGGCGAGATGGGGGCCCGAGGTCAGCCCCTGTTCCCGCAGGCTCGCGGCCGCCAGCAGCCGCCCCAGCCAGGGGGCATGCTGGAGCACGGCCAGCACGTTCCACGCATCGAGGAGGATCGCGGCGCGCAGCACGGGCGGCAGGTCGAGCGTTTCCTCCGCCACGCGCTGCCATTCGTCCAGCCGCTGGTCCTCGTTCCAGTCCGGTTCGTAGAGCAGCGGATCGCGGGCGGGACGCGCATCGGGCGCGCGCACCCCCGCCAGCACCGCATCCGTGCGGGCAAGAACCGCATCCATAGCCGCCAGTTCGAGGGCGAGCGGATCGTCCTCCTGTTCCTCAGGCTGCACCGCCGCCGGCGCATCCCGCTCGACCCGGCCAGCCCCTTCCGGCGCTTTCAGGGTGCGCAGGCCATCGAGGCTCAGCGCCCAGCGCGGCGCCTGCGCGGCGATGCGGCGGCGGCTGCGCAGCACCGCATGGGCGATGGTCAGCTCATGGGTCGGCGCGCGGATATCGGCTTCGGCATCATGCAGCACCAGATCTTCCAGATGCACGAGTTCGCCATCGAGATAGAGCGAGGCACAGGCATCGTAGAAATGCAGCCTTTCGGCAAAGCCGGCCCCGAAGGCGGAGCGCGCGATGCGCTCGTCCAGCCGGGCGAGGCTTGCGGTCGCCGCCGCCACCGGCTTGAAAAGCTGGTCGAGAGGAAGGGTTTTCAGGTCGTAACGCATTGAAATGAGGTTAGACGATTTGCGAAACGGACGCTATCTCCGTTTCCCCGCCAATCGCCCCTTTAGGGGTTTCAACCCTCCGCCGGCCGGTCGAGGCTGCGCAGCAATTCCTGGAAGCGAAGCCCGGCCATGGAGACGCCGTCGAGAACCATGTCGTCGAGTTCGTCCTCGGCCGGACCCGTTCCACCCTTTCCGCGCAGGGTCGTGGTGCGCAGGCGGTCGGCGAGGAAGACGGCCAGCGCCTTGTAGAACCGGGCCGCGAAGGCGGCATTGTCGACAAGCCGCGCCTCGATCACCGCCTTTTCGAGCAGCAGCACCCGGGAGGCCCGGGCGGCCGTCACGGTGGCCGAGGGCGGCGATTTGTCGACGAAGGACATTTCGCCGAGGATTTCCCCGGCATGCAGGCTCGCCACCGTCCCCACGCCGGCAACGGATACGGCCACTTCCCCATCCAGCACGATGAAGATGTGCGGCGATGCCTTGCCTTCCTCGATCAGGATATCGCCGGGCGCCAGGCTGCGCCGCGCGCCCACCCGCCCCATCCAGGCAATATCGGCATCGTCGAGCTGGCCGAGAATATAGAGAACCTTGCGCATGGCGGATGTTCCTTCGTGGGATCAGGCGAGCTGGCGACGGGCATGGGCGGCAAAGGCGCCGTCCCGCCGCATCAGCTCGGCATAGGTGCCGGTTTCGATCAGGCGGCCCCGCTCCAGCATGACGATGCGGTCCACCTTTTCGATGGTGCTCAGCCGATGGGCGATGACGATGCGGGTGACGGGCAGCTGGCTGAGCGTCTGGGTGACGATTTCCTGGGTGCGGTTGTCGAGCGCGCTGGTCGCCTCGTCCAGCATCAGGATGGCGGGCTTCTGGATGAGCGCGCGGGCGATGAGGATGCGCTGGCGCTGGCCGCCCGAAAGCGTGCCGCCCCCGTCGAGCAGCACCGTATGCATGCCCATCGGCATGTCCTCGATGTCCTTTTCGAGCCCCACCATGCGGGCCGCTTCGAGCGCCTCCTCGAGGCCGAGACCGCTTTCGCCGGCGATATTGGCATGCAGGCTGCCGGCCATGATGCGCCCGTGCTGCAACACCACGCCGATCTGCCGGCGCAGCGCCGAGAGATCGAGCCGCTGCATGGAATGGCCGTCATAGAAGATATCGCCAAGCTCCGGGCGGTCGAAGCCGAGCAGCAGCCGCAGCAGGGTCGACTTGCCGGAACCGGACGCGCCGACGACGGCGACGAATTCGCCCCGGTCGATCTTCAGCGTCAGCTCGGAAAGGGCCCGCGGCGCCTGCTCGGCATAGCGGAAGCAGAGATTGCGCATGTCGATCTCGCCCTTCAGCGTCACCGGCCGGCTGGCCACCGGCGGCGTATCCGGCACGGCGGCGACGATCGGTTCCGCCCGCTCGATCAGCGGCACGGCGGCGAGCGACTGGGTAAGCGCCGTGGCGAGGGAGGAGATGGCGCCCAGCACCTGCGCGAAGGCGGTGGTGACGGTGACGAAATCCGCCAGCGAGAAGGCCGCCGTCGCCGCCTGTTTTTGCGCATCGGATTTCATCAGCCAGACGATGGTGGCGTAAAGGAGAAGCGTGGCGAGCTGCGGCAGCAGGGCATCCAGCGTGGCCTGCCAGTTGGCCCAGCGCCCGGCCGCCTGCGCATGGCGCGTGTTTTCCGCAAACAATGCCGCCCAGCGGGCAAAGCCCATGCGCTCGGCAGCGGCGGCCCGGAGCTTGCCGATGCCCATCAGCATCTGCACGACGAAACTGTCGAGACGGCCTTTCTCCTGAAGCCGCAGGCGCTCGTGCAGCAGGCCGCGATAGCTGACGAAACCGTTGATCGCGCCGAGTGTCAGCGCAAGGCCGAGCGCCAGCAGCGCCAGCCGCCAATCCACGGTGAGGATCGGCACGAGGCTGACGAGACTGAAGACCGAGCTGGTCGCGGCACTGGTGAAACTCTGGGTGATCACCTGTCGCGCATTCTGGATGCCCAGCACCCGGTCGGTGATATCACCCACCGCAAAGGCCCGGAAGAAGGAGGGCGGCATGCGCAGCAGGCGGAGCAGCAGGGCCGGCTGCAACCGCCCCTCGAAGCCGAGTTCCACCCGCAGCATCGCCAGCGATTTCGAGGCCTCCACCACCGTCTTGACGAGGGCCGCCGCGATCAGCCCCGCGACGATCACGCCCGTCAGCGCCAGATCGCCGTGCGGAATGGCATCGTCGATCAGGAAACGGGAGCCGTAAGGCACGAGCGTGGCGAGAACCGCCGCCGACAGCATCAGCAGCACAAGGCGCAGCCGGTCGCTGCCGAGCGTGGCAAAGCCGAAGGCGAAGAGATCGCGGAAGCGGATCGATCGGGCCGGAAGCGCGGGGTAAAGCTGAAGCGCATCGGCGGCAAGCCCGCCTTCGCCGGAGCCCTCCAGCGCATCCTGCGCCAGCGGGCGAACCCTGCCGCCCTCGCGCATCACCCATCGCCCCTTGAGGAAGAGCAGCGCCACGGGCCGCCGCTCCGGACCGAAGAAACCGACCAGCGGCGCGCCGGGCTGGCGGGTCCAGCCCGGACGAAGCAGCACGCTGCGCGAAATCAGCTGATGCCGGGCGAGAATCCGGGCAATCCGCTCCTCCGGTCCGGTATCGTCAGGCACCATCTCGAAGGCCTCGAGCCGTGGTGTCACGGCGAGCGCGGAGAGAACGGAAAGCAGCGCCGCCTTGAGGGGATCGCCGGTTGCCGGGGCCGAAAGCGGGCTTCGCTCGCCCGCAGCCGTGCCAAAGCTCGCAAGGCCCGCCAGCGCATCCGCCGTCGCCGCCTCGCCATGCCGCCGCCGCCGTTCGCGCCAGTCCTGCCCGTCGGCCCCGGTGCCCTCGCCTTCCAGCCGCCGGATCACCGCCGCCATCGTCGCCTCGGTGAAGGCGCCCGGGTCGGCAGGCATCTCGCCGCGGGGCGCAAGGGCGGCCTGCCGGAGCGCATCGCACCAGGGACCGAGTGCGGTTCCGGACACGGGCTCGCCTTCGGCCAGCGGCCGTATCAGGCTGTCCGGCCCGCCGATGGCGAGAAAGCGGTAGACCGTTCCCCGCGGGGCGGAAACCGGGGGAAGCGCCATCAGGAGCGCCCCCGCCTCCAGCCGGAAAAGCGGCAGCCGGCGGCTCGTCGCCGGATCGCCGGAGAGGGCAAAGACATCGATGAAACCGCGCAGGACGAGAAATGGACCGCCCGCCCTTCCGAGATCCAGCGGATGCGCGTGGTCGACCGTGAACCCGTCCGTCAGAAGCGCCTCGTTCATCGCCTTCTCCCTCACTGCCCGCCGGAGCGGATCAGCCCCGCATAAGGACCGTCACGGCCCATCAGCGCGTCATGATCGCCCCGTTCGACGATCCTGCCGTGATCCATCACGATGATTTCCGAACAATCGCGCACCGTGCTCAGCCGGTGGGCGATGATGATGGCGGTGCAGCCGCGCCGCCGGAGATTGTCGTCGATGCGCTTTTCCGTCTGCGGGTCCAGCGCTGCGGTCGCCTCGTCCAGCACGAGGACGGCCGGATCGGCCACCAGCGCCCGGGCGATTTCCAGCCGCTGCCGCTGGCCGCCCGAGAAATTGCGGCCGCCCTCCTCCACATGGGTGTCGAGTTCGCCGGGCCGGGCGACGATATCGTCGAGGATCGCCGCATCCTTGAGGGCGCGGGTGATGGCATCGTCGGGCACATCGGGATTCCAGAGGGTGAGGTTCTCCCGGACCGTGCCCTCGAACAGGAAGATATCCTGATCCACATAGGCAATATTGGCCGCCCGCCGGTACTGGTCGAGCCCTGATATCGGCTGGCCGTCGATGCGGACCTCGCCGGACCAGGGCGCGACGAGCCCGCAGATGAGGCGTCCGAGCGTGGATTTGCCGCATCCGGACCGACCGACCAGCGCGATGCGCTCCCCCGGCCGGGCTTTCAGCGACAGCCCGTCGAGCAGCGGCTCGCCGAGCGGATTGTAGCCATAGGTCACCGCATCGATCTCGACGGATCCCTGCAGGAGAACCGGTCCGCCTGCCGGATCGTCCCGGCTCTCCGTCAGCGGATCGGGCGGGTTGCGCAGCGCATCGTCTACCCGGTTGAGATCGGCCCGGATGGTCGCCAGCTTCGGCGAGAGCGCCACGAGGCTGACGAGCGGCGCGGTGAAGCTGGTCGCGAGAAGCTGGAAAGCCACGAGATCGCCGATGGTGAGCGCGCCGTTCATCACCCGGATCGCGCCGACACCGAGGATTGCCGCCTCGATCAGCCCGCCGAGCAGCGGCGGGGCCAGACCCGTGATCATGGATTTGCCGCCGAGCGACTGGGAGGTGTTGAGCATGCGCGCATGAATGCCCGCCCAGCGCCCGAAGGAGCTGGTTTCCAGTCCCGAGGCCTTGATCGTCTCGATATTGTAGATGATGCCGACGGTGGCGCCGCCGAGCTTGCCCTGCTCCACCGAAAGCCCGAGCGAATCCTGTTTCAGCCGCGCCTGCACCAGCCGCAGCACAAAGAGGTTCGGAAGGCCGAGCGCGACCGTCATCAGCCCCAGCACGGGATCGTAGCCAACAAGCACCACGGCAAAGAAGACCAGCATGCCCCAGTTGAGCACCGCATTGGCCATGTCGGCGGAGATCACCTCCGCCACCCGCGCGCTCGCCTCGATCCGGTCGGCAATCTCGCCGGGGCTGCGCTGGCTGAAGAAGGCAATCGGCAGGTGCAGCACCCGCCAGACGAAGGCGGTCGCGCCCGTGACCGTCAGCTTGGTCTTCAGCCGCAGGATCAGCGAGGCCCTGAGATAGGTGAGCGCTGCCCGGATGAGGGCGGTGAGGCCGAGCGCGATGAACAGCGGCTTTACCCAGTGCTCCTGCTGGAGCATCAGGACCCCGTCGACGAAGAGTTTCGCATAGACCGGCAGGACGATGCCCGGCACCACGAGCGCAAGGCTGAGAAGCGCGATCAGCGCCATGCCGGCCTGCGACTGCGAAACCCGCGCCCGGAAGGCTGCCAGCAGGCCGGTCGGACGGGCCGTCCTGCGGAAGCCCTCCGTCTTCTCGAAGGTGAGAACCACGCCGGTAAAGGCTTCGGACAGTTCCTCGCGGGTGATCACGCGCGGGCCGAGCGCCGGATCGTTGATATAGGCATGGGTGTCCGTCATGCCCTCGAAGACGACATAGTGGTTGAAATTCCAGTGCAGGATGGCCGGCCAGGGCAGATCGGCAAGCCCTTCCGGCTCCTTGCGGAAGCCCCGGGCGGTCATGCCATAGCTGCGGGCCGCCTTCAGAAGGTTGCTGGCCTTGGACCCGTCGCGCGAGACCCCGCAGGCCACCCGCAGCGCCTCCAGCGGATGCCAGGCCCCATGGCTGGCCAGGATCATGGCAAGGCTCGCCGCGCCGCATTCCACCGCTTCCATTTGCAGGATGCTGGGGGTTTTCATGCGTTTGCGCCGGGCCGGTGCCTTTGCGCTTGCAGGCGCCGCGCTCATCCGGAAAGACCCGTGATCTTCTTCAGCCAGGGGATGACGTAGCTGATCGGCCGCCGCCAGGCGACGGTGACTTCCGCTTCCGCCAGCGAGCCGCTGGAGAACTGCTGGTCCGGTCCCTGCCCGCCCGACCAGGCAAAACCGCTCGGCGAGGCGGGATCGCGGGAAAGCTTCACCCGGGCCGCATAGGGAGCGCCGCCGGCGGTGAAGGTGCGCACGAGCTGCTCGTTGCGCAGCACCGCCTGCATGGCCTCGCCGGTGGAGGGAAAGTCGGAAACCAGATCGACCGCGCCCAGGATCATGCCATATTCTTCCCGGCGCACGGTGGAGGGCGCAATCTGCACTTCCATGCCGGGCTTCACCCGCTTGCCTTCGTTCGGCGGCAGATAGACGAGAAGTTCAAGCCCGGACGCGCCGCTTTCCACGCTGATCAGCGACTGGCCGGGGGCGATGCGCGTACCGGGAATGGCCTTCCATTCCGTCACCCGCCCGTCGGCGGGGCTGAGAACCCGCTCCTGCTGGCGGATCTGGATGTCCAGTTCCGCCTGCTGGCGGCGCGCCTCGGCCACCCGCTCCTCCGCCGCCCGCATCTCGCGGTCGTCGGCGCTGCGGCGGCTGATATCCTGCGTTTCGAGATCGGTGATCTGGCTCTCGGCTTCCAGCTCGCTCTGCCGCGCCTCGGCAAGCGACATGCGCGTCTGGTTGAGCTGCGGCCAGGTGATGAGCTTGCGCTCGAACAGGCTGTTGTCCCGTTCGGCCTGCTTTTCCATGGCCGACACACGTTCGCGTGCATCGCGGACGCGCAGCTTCAGCACATCCGCCCTCGCCTTCAGGGCATCCTGCGCGGCGCGGTTCGACCGGGCGATACGATCGGTCAGCGCGGCGAGCTGGCTTTCCCGCTCGCCGATGACCGCACGGAGATTGAGGCTTTGCTGGCGCAGCGCCGGCTGAACGATGCGGGCCACCTCCTGATCGCGGTGGACCCGGCTGCCGACAGGAACCAGAATTTCGGTCAGCGTTCCCTCGCCGCTCGCCACCGCATCCACCACCTGGCCGCCGGTGGTGATCAGGATGCCCGACCCCTTGACCCGTTCGGGCACCCGGCCCAGCACCGACCACAGGCCTGCAAGCCCGATCAGCGACAGGAGTGCGGCGGTGGCAATCCAGTCGCGCGGCCGGGTGAGGCGGATGATTTGGTCGAGCTGTTCAGGCGAAGACAGACGGTCGAGAGCCGACTTGCGGAAGAGGCGCGCCGCCTGGTTGCCGCCTGCCGGAGAGTTCGGGGCCTGGTTCATCGCTCAGGCCTTCCGGCCAGAGAGGCCCGGTGCGGGATGGAGGAGACCTCCCTCCCCTTCAGCGATGTCGTAGCGCCCCACGTCGATGATCCCCGGTCGTCCTGTCAGCCATTCCGGCACTTCTAGACTGGTCGCCGGCCGGCTTGCCCGTTCCACCCCAAAATCGTCAAAACACCGCAAAGCCCCCGGCACGCTCGCTTGCTCTTGCCGTTGCTCGACTCATAGTATATTTAAGATTCTTCATCGTACTATTTTACATCGCCTCTCTCGTATTCCATATATTTTAATATATATTTTGAAACTTGGAATAATGACCGAATTTTCGCACTTCGTCGACTTCCTTTTGCATTTCGTCATCCCAATCATCAACCGGCATTGACGATCGGAGTCTTTATGGAGATCTCCGGCGTGATATTATTTTGATGAAACGTGATTGTTTTATCCGTTTCCGGACACCCTGAAGAAAGATCCCCTTCACGAGGCACGCGCACGGGCCGGGCAGAGGATAGGCATGAACATTCTCGTCCAGCAGGCCGCAGACGGATCGAGGGCAGGCGCCCTGTGCGGTGCCGCGGCCTGCCGCTCCGGTGCGGTGCGGTCGTTCATGGACCGCACCGGCTTTGTCGAGGCGCGCCGGCTTGCGGTTTCCCGGCTGATCCAGCTTTTCTCCGGCGATTACCTGCTGAACCGCCTTCTTCTGGAAGAGGGCCGCTACATCACCATTCAGGCCATGCTGGGGCTGGCCGCCTGCCAGCAGGCGGAAGAGCGCCAGAGCTGGCTGACGCTCGGCCGGCTGCAGGCCCGGCTGGCCGGTTCGGATTTCGCCAGCCGCAATCGCATCGAGGCGCTGGTGGCCATTCTGGAGCGTTATGGATTTGTCGAGCGCCGCAAGGCCGAGGACGATCTGCGCATCACCCTGATCACCCCCACGCCGAAGCTCTGGGGTGCCGATGCGCTCTACCACGAGGCATTTTACGGGCCGTTCCGCCGTCTGGCCGCGCGGGACGGGGTCGCGCTGCCGGAGGCCGGTCCCCGCACGGACGAGAGCGGTTCCGAGGCCGGCTTCGATCCGCAGGCGCCCGCCTGGACGAACCGGGACCTTGCTGCCGCCGGTGCCGGTCACCGCCACTGGCATCGGGCGCAGGCGCCCCGTCTCGACCAGCTTTTCGCCCTGCGCGCCGGCCATGGCGCCTTCCAGCAGATCGTCGCCCGTGACGGCGGCTATCTCGTCCTGCTGCTCGCGCTCGAACAGACGGACCGGATGGGATCGACCCGGCTCAGCCTGCCCTATGAAACCGTCTCCAGCCATACGGGCGTCTCCCGCACCCATGCGCGCCAGCTCGTCGAACAGGCCGAAGCGCTGGGTTTCCTGACCCTGCTCAGCAAGGGCGGGCGCGAGGTGGAGGCAACCGAAGCGCTGTTCGATGCGGCTGACCGGTGGTTTGCGGATCATGCCGCCTTTCAGTCGACGCTGATCGACTGAACGGAAAAACCCGGCTTGCGCCGGGTCCTTGCTGTTGCTGCGGGTCGCGGGTCCCTTTGGATCAGTCGATTCCCATGCGGGCCAGCTTGTCCTGTGTCCAGGAGTCGCCCTTGCAACCCTTGTAGGCACCGCCCGAGGCAAAATCGAGCAGATCGTCGGGCAGCTCGTCCTGGCCGAGAGAACGGGGCAGCACGAGGATCGCCTCGCCGGCATCTTCCTCGACCACGCGGATTTTGAGGCCGGGCACGGGATCGACGCCGAGAAGCTCGACCATGGCCGCATGGGGATCGGAGATCAGCAGGGCACGGAAGCCGGCATCGGCAAGCGCCCTGTCGCGCAGCTGGCGCTCCAGCAACTGGCGGGCCTTGTCCAGCGGGAAACCGGGAATGGCGTTCATGATGGGATAGCTCCTTTAAGGGGGTGAGGATCGGCAGACCGGGGTCACTTCGGCGGGCAGATCGAGCTGAAATCGGGGCCGAAGGGCGATGCAAAGCCGCCCGAGGCGAGGTCGAGAAGGTCGTCGGAAAGCTCGTCCTGTCCGAGATTGCGAGGCAGGACGAGGATTGCCTCGCCCGCCTCTTCCTCGACGACGCGGATCTTCAGGCCCGGCACCGGATCGGCGCCGAAGACGGCCTTCAGCGCCGCATGGGGATCGCGGGCGAGCAGCCCCCGGAATTCGGGATCGGCGACCGCACGGGCAAGAACGGTTTTCTCGATGTGGCGGCGCGCCTCGGCAAGCTGGTCGGTCATGTTGGCCTCGTTGGTTTTCTGGGGAACAGGGGGAAAAGGATCGCTCAATCCGGATCGTTCGGATCGGTGCAGAGATTTTCGAGCACGGTCCCATGCGGGCCGTAGCGGCCGCCACCCGCGGCGTAATCGAGGAGATCGTCCGGCAATTCGTCGTCGGCGATCGGCCGGGGCAGGACCAGCACCACCTCGCCCTCGCCTTCCTCCAGCACCCGGATCTTCAGCGACGAAACCGGGTCTATGCCGAACAGCGCCTCGATGGCGCCATGGGGCTCGATCAGCAGCCGGTTGCGGAACACCGCATCCGTCTCGGCGCGGTCCAGCAGGGCCTTTTCCATCTGGGCGCGGGCAAGCCGCAGCCGGTCGTTCGAGGGGTGAACGGTCATGGCATCTTCCTTTTTTCTTCGACGAAACGGATGGGATCAGCGTTTGTGCGGGCAGTGATAGATGCCCGGCGCACCGCCGCTGGCGAGGTCGAGCAGCTCGTCGGGCAGCTCGTCCAGGGCAATGTCGCGCGGCAGCACCAGCGTGACCTCTCCCGGCGCTTCCTCGATCACGCGCAGGCGGTAGCCGGGGATGGGGTCGACGCCGATGAGCTTGCGCAGCGCCGCGCGGGGATCGTGAAGCAGAAGCTGCCGGAAATCGGCGTCCGCTTCCGCGCGGGCAACGAGCGCCTCCTGGATGCGCTGGCGGGCAAGGGTCATCGGGTCGGTGGAACCTGCCATGGGAACCTCATTTCTCAGCAGGGCGGCAATCGCCCCGATGTCATGGGGATCACTATAAAGGACCGCGCCCGACCGGGCGGAAAGGACCTCAAAAGTTCCAAAACAGGCCGTCCGGTTTCCGCTAGGAATAGGGGCAAGGAAAGAGCGCGCGCGCCATGCGGGCCGCAAATCGGAAGACGCCATGACATCTGCGAACCTCAGGGCAGACAGTGCCGACCCACTTGAGATCCGCGCCCTGACGGCGAGCGAGGGGCCGGCCTTTGCCGCCCTGACAGCCCCCGCCTTTCGGGGGCTTCTCGCCCTTGAGGCGCTTCCGCCGGGCGTCTACCGGCTCGGCGCCTTGCTCTCGGGAAAACCCGTCGCCCTTCTGCTCTCCTGCCCGGCCGCCGAGGGCCTACAGGACATATCCTCGATCATGGTTGCCCCCGAATGGCGTGGTCGCGGCCTGGCCCGCGCCCTGCTCGACCGTCTGATATCGCTCGCAAGGACCGATGGCCGGTGCGGGCTCGTTGCCCGCTGGTCAGACCGCCTGCCCCGCGCCCGCGAATTTGCCGCGCTGCTTCAATCCTCCGGCTGGTCCGTCCCGGTCGAGACCCGCCGCCGGATGACGTGGCGGGTGGGCGACTGGCGAAAGGGTTTTCCGAAGCGGGATGCCCTCCTGTTCCGGCTCCGCAGCCATGGGCTGGTGGACCGCAGCCTGTCCGAACTCGGCGAGGCCGGCATCGAGGACCTGATCCGGCAGAACGCGGCGCTGATTGCCGCAAGGCGTGCGCCCGAATGGTCCCGCGCGGCGGGCTGGCTTCCGGAAGCGGACCGGGATGTATCCGTCGCGCTCCATGATGCGAACGGGGCGCTGGCCGGCTGGATGGCCTGCGCCTTCCAGCCGCAGTTCGGGCGCTGGTTCGTGCCCCAGGGCTGGGTCGTAGCGGAAAAGGTACCGCTCGGCTGGCTCATCGGCGGGATCGCCTCGCTCTGTCGGCGGCTTGAGGAAAAGGCCGGTCCGGATGCACGCGTGATCGCCCAGCCCCCATCCGGCTTTGCCGGGGGCATGGAAAAGATGCTCTTCAAGCATTTCGGGCGCCACGCGATCGCCACGGATTTCCTGCGGGAAAGCGAGCTGCTTTTCCAGCCGGAAAGCGGATGAGGGGACGCGCCCGGCCATCCGCTTCTCTTCTTTCCTATCCCTCGCCGCAGGCCTTTCGATGACGCCCACACCCTCCGCCGAACGCACATCCCTTCTCGTTCCCGATCTCGCCATCCGGCCGGTACGGCCCGGCGAAGAGCCGGGGCTTGCCGGTCTCACTGCCCGCAATCTGGTTCCCCTGCTGACGGACGGGATCGAGGATCCGGATTTCTGCCATCTGGTCGCCCATGCCGGCGGCGGACCGGTCGGCCTTCTGCTCAGCCGCCGCGATCCGGACAATCCCCGGCGTCAGGAAATCCCGTCGCTGATGGTGACGCCTCTCCTCCGGCGGCAGGGCATCGCACGAGCGCTGCTGGACGGGCTTTACGAGCACCTGCAGGATGCGGGCGTGGAAGAGGTGGCGGCGAGCTGGTCGGACCGGTTGCCGCAGCTCGAAAGCTTTATCGGCCTGCTGTTGCGGGATGGCTGGGGCGAGCCGGAACCGCATCGTCTGCGCATGAGTTTCAACGTGCGCGATGCGCTGGAGGCGCTGGCGCTGGCCCGGAGACCCGTTGCACGGGCGCGGGCGCGCGGCCTGACGAGCATTTCCCTTGCCTCGTTGGGCAAAGACGGGTGGTCCTCGCTTCTGGCGGCCGCCTCCGGCTTTCACGCCCGCGGCCTCCTGCCCGGCTGGGCCGATCCCGCCCCGTGGGAAAGCCGGATCGATCCCGCCGTTTCGCAGGTTCTGCTTTCGGCGGATGGCGCCGTCGCCGGCTGGCTGCTGGGGGAGGAACAGCCGGCCCTGAAGCGCCATGCAGCCCCGATCGGCTGGAGCAACGGCCTCAGGGATGGTCTGTTTCTGGCGGCGCAGGAATGGCTGCTGGCGCTGGAGGCCCGCGCCGGCGCCGGCGCGACCCTCATTCTCCAGCCGACCTATCGCAACGGCGGGAAGGTCGCCTCCCTCCTCGACCGCCATTTCCGGCCGCATGCCCTCTGGGCCGATCAGTTGGTGATGAGCGTGCGGCCGCTGGGCGGGGATGCATCGTCCAGCATGCGGCGCGGCAGCAGCATGTAACCCACGCCCCGCACCGTTTCGATGGGGGCATCGCGGCCTTCATGGGCCATCTTGCGCCGCAGCCGCACCACGAGATTGTCGACCGTATGCTTGGAAATATCGCGCGGGTCGCGGTTGGAGATCACATCCAGCAGGAAATCGCGCGAAACCGGCTGCATCTGGCGGGATGCCAGCGCGAAGAGAATGTTGAATTCGCCCGCCGTCAGCTCCACCAGCTGGCCGTTCGGCCGGAAAAGCTCGCGCCGCACCACATCCACGATCCAGCCATCGAAGGTGATGACGGGTTCGCGGGCCCGGCGCAGCACGCTGCGAATGCGCGCCATCAGGGTGCGGAGATTGACCGGCTTGGTGACGTAATCGTCGCCGCCGGCCTCCAGACCCTCCAGCATGTCGGCATCCGAATCCCGCGCCGTGACGAAGATCAGCCCGTGGCGTTCGCCGAGCCGCAGCCGCTTCGCCAGCGCAATCCCGTCATCGTCGGGCAGGTTCACGTCGAGCAGAATGATGTCCGGCTGCTCGGACTGAAGCTTTGCCCGCATTTCCGCACCGGTGGCGGCGAGAACGGTGCGAAAGCCGTGCTCCCGGAGATAATCGGACAGAAGCGCCCGGCTTTCCGGCGCATCCTCGACGATCAGAACGGTGGCGCTCATGTCGGCTCCTTCTCTTCTTTCCTCGCTTCGCCGCTGCCGGCTCCATCGCGCATCGCCGCATCGAGGGCAAGGCCGAGCGCGTGACGCAACTGCACATCCCCCGGGTCCCGGAGGAGCGCGCTCGCCGCGTCGGCAAGCGCCGGCAGCCCCATATTGGCGGCACTGCCCTTGATGCGGTGCGCCAGATCCTCGATCGCTCCCCGCTCCTCCGTTTCGGCAAGATCGCGCCTCAGATGCAGCATCTGCCGGTGGAACAGGCGTTGCAGCGCTTCCCGCCGCTCCGGCGGCAGGTGCGCAACCGGGGCTGGATCGTCCGCGGCGGCGCGCGCCTCGCCGAAAAGGCGGCTGCGAAGCAGCTCCTCTCCCGCCCCGGGGTCGAGCGCCAGCACATTCGTGTCCGGAGGATGGGCGCCCCAGAGGGCGAGCGCGAGGGGCGTTCCATCCGGATGGCGGAAGGATCGCGCCCGGGCGAGCGGGGCCGGATCGGCGAGAATCGCCATGCGGAAGGGGCGGTTGCGCAGCATGGCTTCCGCCGCGCCCGGTTCGGACACCGGAAAGACACGCAAACCCAGCCGTTCGAGCTGACGGCGCGCGCTCGCCCCGCCGCCGAGGAGCAGCACGTCCTCTCCCTCGCGGAGCGGGGCAAGGGACGGCGCAGCTTCGACCGAGTGGATATTCAGGGCGGCCAGTAGCGCCTCCGGGCGAACCGGCTTGACGAGATGGGCGACCATGCCCGCCTCCAGGGTTTTGGCGCGGTCTTCGGGCATGGCATTGGCGGTCAGCGCCAGGATGGGAACGCCGGGCGCAAGCCCTTCGGCCCGGATCCGCCGGGTCGTTTCGAAGCCGTCCATGCCGGGCATGCGCAGATCCATGAGAATGGCATCGACCGGTTGGTCGGCGAGCATGGCCAGCGCCGCCGCGCCGGAACCCGCCATCGCCACCCGGTGGCCGGCCCGCTCCAGAATGGAGCGGGTGACCTGCCGGTTGATCACATTATCCTCGACCAGCAGCAGCCGCAGCGACCGGCCCGGATGGCCGGCGAGATCGGGTTCGGGTGCTGCCGGCTCGGGCGGAGGCGCGGCGGCGAGCGGCAGGCCGACGCGGAACTGGCTTCCCCTGTCCGGCTGGCTCTCCACCTCGATCCGCCCCTGCATCGCCTCGACCAGACTGCGGGTGATCGAAAGACCGAGCCCGGCCCCGCCGAACCGGCCATGGGTGGAGGCCTCCCCCTGCACGAAGGGCTCGAAGATCCGCGCCAGCACGGCCGCATCCATGCCGATGCCGGTATCCTGCACGCCGAGGCGCACCAGGCCATCCGCCACCGAGAGCGTCAGCCAGACATGGCCGCGATCGGTGAACTTGACCGCATTGCCGACGAGATTGAGCAGGATTTGCCGGAGCCGGGCCGAATCTCCCAGCACATGGCGGGGCACGGCCGGATCCCGCGCCCATTCGAGGCTGAGCCCCTTTTCGCAGGCACGCGGCCGCAGGAGATCGATGACGTCGGCGCACAGGCGGTCGAGGTCGACGGGCTGGTGCTCCAGCACAAGGCCGCCGCGTTCCAGCCGGGTCAGATCCAGCACGTCGTCGAGGATCACCCGCAGCGCCTCGGCGGAGCGCAGGACGACGGACAGCCGCTCGCGGTCCTCGCTCTCCCGTTTTTCCTCCAGCATCAGCCGCACCATGCCGAGAATGCCGTTCATCGGCGTGCGGATTTCGTGGCTCATGACGGCGAGGAAATCGGATTTTGCCCGTTCGCCCGCCTCCGCCGCTTCCTTCGCGGCCACCAGCGCCCGGTTGGTCCGGCGCGATTCCTCGATATGGAGATATTCCTCGCGGCGCATGCGGTTGACCTGCGCCCGCGCCGCAAGCCCGACGCCGAGGCCGATGCCGGTCACCAGCAGGATGATGCCGAGATCGGCCGGCGCTTCGGCGGGTTGCCGCAGCACCCCCCAGAACAGGACGCTCACCAGCGCCGCATAGGCGGCCATCGACCCCGCGGCAAGCAGCCGGCCCGGCAGCAGCACGGGAAGTGCCGCCGCCATCAGCGGCAGCAACAGGCCGCCATGGCGCAGCAGCGCCGGGTGATCGAAGATCATGCCGTTCAGCAGGTAGAACAGGGCCTGATGCCCGTATGTGATGAGCATGAGCCGGCTTTCCTGTTCCGTCCGCCGGATCAGGACGGCGGCGGACAGGCCGAGCAGGAGCAGCAGCAGCCGGATAAGCACGAAGGGCGCAAGGCGGTCGCCCGTCACCGTCAGCACATCGACCGGCAGGAAGGAAACGCTGGCGAAGGTGGATCCCAGCACGCCGATCATCGCCATGCCGCGCGTCGCCTTCAGGGTGGCGCAGCGATAGGCGCACTCTTCCGCCGGGTCGGCAAATTCACCCGTCCAGCCCGCAAAGCGCGGCATCGGCAGGGAAGCGGCATTTTCCCTCATGGTCGCGTGGGGCCTCCATGCATCCTCTAGGCCCCGTGATACGACCCCAGCATGGCGAAGACTATAGGCGAGCGCCCGGCCGCGCCGCCGAATTCTGGGCGCATTGCGGCCGGCGGGCCCTATTCCACGCCGAGCGCTTCGGCGGCCAGATAGAAGACCGCATCCTGCGAATTCTCGGTTTCCAGCCAGAGGAAATCGAGATGCGGATATTCGTCTTCCAGGATTTCGCGCCCCGAACCGATCTCGCAGATCAGCCCGCCGCCCGCATTGAGGTGGGCGGGAGCCTCCTCGATGATCCGCCGCACGAGATCGAGCCCGTCCGTGCCGCCATCATGGGCCATTTCCGGCTCGGCGCGATATTCGGGCGGATAGCCGGCCAGCGCCTCGTGATCCACATAGGGCGGATTGGTGATGACGAGATCGTAGCGGCGGCCCGCAAGCGGTGCGAAGAGATCGCCCGCATGCAGGCTGACCTGATCCTCGACACCGTGCTCTTCCAGGTTCCGCTGCGCGACCTCAAGGGCGTCCGCCGAGAGATCGACCGCTTCGATGAGGGCATTCGGGAAGAATTTTGCGGCAATCACCGCCAGGCAGCCGGAGCCGGTGCAGATATCGACGGCGCTTTCCACCATCATCGGATCGGGCAGGAAAGCGGAGCCTTCCGAATGGATATATTCGTTGAACAGGATTTCGCCGATATGGGAGCGCGGCACGATGACCCGCTCGTCCACGAAGAAGCGCATGCCCTGGATGTAGGAGCGGCCGGTCAGATAGGCCGACGGCTTGCGGGTGGTGACCCGCGCCTCGATCCGTTCGGCCAGAAGCCTCCGTTCCGCCGGCAGCAGGCGGGCATCGAGGAAGGGGTCGAGCACGTCGATGGGCAGGTCGAGCGAATCGAGCAGCAGGAAGGCCGCATCGTCGCCGGCGGTCGAGGTGCCATGGCCATAGGCCAGATCGGCGGCATTGAAGCGGGAGATGGCATAGCGCCAGTAGTCGCGCAGCGTCACGAGTTCGCGGGTGATGTCGTCCTGGGTCAACATGATCTCACTTCGGGCAAAATTTCTGGTATGGCTCTAGAACCGAAGTCCCGGGCGGTCAACCGCCGCCCGGATTGCATGTCCACAGCCGGAGCCGAGAATGAAGCAAAGCCACGGGCGCCCGAAACGGGCTCCTTCCGCCAAACCCGCCGAGCGCGAGGGCAAGCGCAGCATGCTGGCGCGGGCCCTTTCCAAGCGCGGCTTCTGCTCGCGTACGGAAGCGGAGCGGCTGGTGCGGGAGGGCCGGGTGAGCGTGGATGGCCGGCGCATCACCGATCCCCTGAGCTGGGTGGATGTGGAGACGGCGCGGATTGCCGTGGACGGCAAGCCGGTCGCCGCGGAGAAGCCCCTCTATTTCATGCTGAACAAGCCGCGCGGTCTCGTCACCACGCGCCACGATCCGGAAGGGCGGCCGACCGTCTATGACTGCCTGAAGGGGCTCGACGCCACCCATCTCTCGCCGGTCGGGCGACTGGACAAGGCCAGCGAGGGGCTGCTTCTCTTCACCAACGACACGACTTTCGCGCAGGCGCTGCTCGATCCCGACACCCATCTGCCGAAAATCTATCATGTGCAGATCGACCGGCACGCGGATGAGACGATGCTCGCCGCCATGCGCGACGGCGTTTCCCATGAAGGGGAGCACCTGAAGGCGCTCGATGCCCGGCTCATCCGGGAAGGCGACAGGACTGCCTGGATCGAGGTGACGCTGGACGAGGGAAAGAACCGCCAGATCCGCCGCATTCTGGAGGCGCTGGGCGTTGAATGCCTGCGGCTGGTGCGGGTGGCGATCGGGGCGCTTCCGCTCGGAACGCTGGAAAAGGGTGCGGTGCGGGCGCTGACGCCTCAGGAAGTCGAAAGCCTCAAACGGGCAATCGGCCGCGCGTGAGGTCCCGTCGGGCGCCGCGAGGGCGCCCGCAGGAGGGCTAGGCTGTACTTCCGCTCAGGCGGCTTCCACCACCCGGGTGGCGGAGGCCTTCGCATTCTCGGCCTTGATGTAGCGGATGAGATCCTCGATGGTCACGAGAACCAGACCGTTCTGCTCGGCAAAGACTTCGAGCTGCGGCAGGCGCGCCATGGTGCCGTCGTCATTGGCCACTTCGCAGATCACGCCCGACGGAAACTTGCCGGCCAACCGGCAGAGATCGACTGCGGCTTCCGTGTGGCCGGGACGGCCGAGCACGCCCCGGGGATTGGCGCGCAGCGGGAAGATATGGCCGGGGCGGGCGAATTCTTCCGGACGGGAGGCGGGGTTGACCAGCGCGCGGACGGTCGCCGCCCGGTCGGCGGCGGAAATGCCGGTGGTGGTTTCCGGCAGATAATCGACCGAGACGGTGAAGGCCGTCTGCAGCGATTCCGTGTTGTTCGGCACCATCAGCGGCAGGTCGAGTGCATCGAGCCGCTCGCCGGGCATGGCGACGCAGACGAGGCCCCGGGCCTTGTTCATCATGAAGGCCATCTTTTCAGGCGAGGCATCCTCGGAGGCAAAAATCACGTCGCCTTCGTTCTCGCGATTCTCGTCGTCCACGACGACGATCATCTCGCCACGGGCCAGCGCGGCAATCGCATCTTCGATTTTGGAAATGGTCATGTTGCAGTCTTTCAAGGGTTGGCCGGATACCGGCTTCGTTGCACCATCACCGCCACATGGCGGATCAGCCAAACGTCCCTTGGGCGAACAAAGATCGCTGCGCCGCCCTTTTACAGGCGGTCGCTTTGTCTTGTCCTCTTCCATCCGGACTATACCGTCGGCTCCGGCCTCGCACCGGATCTGCTGACCTCCCGGTTGCCCGGAAGCGCTCGCGGGCTCCGGGATTTCTCCCGATACCGCCGGTGGGGAGTTTCACCCCGCCCTGAGAACAGTCTGAAAATGGCGGAGGCGCGGAGAAAATGCAAGTCTCTCCGCGCGAACGCAGCGTTCAATCGCGACAAATCCTACGCAGCGCGACGGTTTTTGCCGAAAGACGCCTCCAGACGGAAGGCAGACACCAGGTGGCGCAGCCGTTCGGTCTCGAGCGTCAGGGCGTGGCTCGCGGCGGTGGCTTCCTCGGCCATGGCCGCATTCTGCTGGGTGACCTGATCGAGGCTGTTGACCGCGCGGTTTACCTCCTGAAGGCCGGCGGACTGCTCTCCCGAGGCCGTCGCAATCGCGTCCATGTGGCTGTTGATCGCCAGGATATGCGCCTCGATGGCCCGGAGCGCCGACCCCGTTTCGCCGACGAGACGAACGCCGGTTTCCACTTCGCGGGCCGAATGGGCGATCAGCGCCTTGATGTCGCGCGCCGCCGCTGCCGAGCGCTGGGCGAGTTCGCGCACTTCCTGGGCAACGACCGCAAAGCCCTTGCCGGCTTCCCCCGCGCGCGCCGCCTCGACGCCCGCATTCAGCGCCAGCAAATTGGTCTGGAAGGCGATCTCGTCGATCACGCCGATGATATTGGCGATTTCCGAGGAGGAGCGGTCGATCCGCTGCATGGCATCGACGGCGCGATTGACCACGGCTTCGGCCTCGGCCGCGCTGGCATTGGCGGTTCCGGCGGCCGCGCGGGCCTCGGAGGCCCTTCGGGTGGAATGGCCGACATTGACGGTGATCTGGTCGAGCGCGGCTGCCGTCTCTTCCAAGGCTGCGGCCTGTTCGCCGGTGCGGCGGGAGAGATGATCGGCGCTGACGGAGATTTCGCGGCTGTTGCTGTCGATGGCCTCGGCGGTATGGGCGACGGTGGTGACGGTCTGGGCCAGTTGCGCCGCACAGGCGTTGAAATCGACGCGAAGCCGGTCGAGTTCCGGTGCGAAGGCGGTGTCGAGCGTGCAGGTGAGATCGCCTGCAGACAGGGCGCGCAGGGCATCGCCGAGCCGGTTGGCCGCATCGTTCAGCTCTTCGGCGCGCCGGTGGGCGGAAAGCCGCTCGGCCTCGCGGGCATCGGCGGCCCGTGCCCGGTCCTCGGCGGCAAGCTTCTCGTCGGAAAGTGCCTTGCGGGCATTGTCGCGGAAGACGGCCAGCGCCCGGGCCATGGAGCCGATCTCGTCCCGGCGGTCCTCACCCTCGATCGCGGCCTGAAGATTGCCTTCGGACAGCACCAGCATGGACTGGCTGATCCGGGTGGCGGGGAAGACGACCATGCGCCGGATCGCGACATAGCCACCGGCAATCACGAGAACGAGGCCTCCCACCATGAAAAGTCCGGTGTTGCGGGCCTTGTCGCTCGTATCGCTGGCCAGGGTCTCGCTGGCGATCCGGGCGCCGTCATAGATGGCCGCGCGCTTGGTCGTCAGGTCTTTGCTGAGGGCGGCGATTTGGGGCTGGCAGGCGGTGAGATAGGCCTCACGGGCGGCATCGTCCACCGTGGAGGCCGGCCGGCAGTCGCCGTCGAGAAGGGCAAAGGTGCGGTCACGCAGCACGGGAAGATCGCCATCGCCCGGAAGCGCCCCGATCGAATCGGCAAAGGTGGCTTCGAGCCGCTGGCGCGAGAAGGCGATTTCCTCGTCGGCCGCCGTCACGCCTTCCGGCGTCCCGACCAGCAGACGTTCGCCCAGCGCGGCGCGGCTGGCCTGCAGCATGCGGTTGGCGCTGGCCACCTGCGATGCCGCCTTGACGCCACCGTCGAGAAGGCCGTGATAGGCCGCCTCGACCCGGATCATGGCGAGGCCTGAATAGACGGCCATGCCGATGGCAAAGAGGCCGAACAGGCCGAGAATGGTGAGGACTTTTCCAGCAATCGATACATGTTTCATGGAAATCCGCCGCTTGATAGGAAAAGGGCGGCGGAACAATTTCCGCCGCCCCATCATGCCTGTTCTGCTTACTGGCCGAGCGCCGCGATGGCGGCCTGAAGCCGTTCGCCGGCCTTCTTCGGCACCTTGGCATTCTTGATCGCATCGAGATTTTCGGGCTTGTCGCCCACCACCACGAGGCCGACCATGCCCATGCCGACATGCGGCGAGCACTTGACCGCATAGGCGCCCGGCGCGGTGAAGGTGACCTTGTAGGTCTCGTTCATCTTGCTCTTGAAGGCTTCGGCACCGGCCGGGATCAGATCCTTGATCGTTTCGACATTATGGCCCTTGTCGGTGGGGATGAAGGTGACGCTGTCGCCCGGAGCAACCTTGGTCAGCGCCGGCTCGAACACCATCGAGCCATCCTTGCCCTTGTTCAGCATGTGAACTTCGAAATCGGCGGCGCCAGCGGCACCAGCAACGAGCGAGAGGGCAAGCGCCGCACCGGCGAGCGCAAAGGGAAAGCGTGGCATTTTCTTGTCTCCTTGAAGTTCGTCCCGGTCTTGAACACCGGCGGCGTGAGACAAGTGATAAAGCAACCGGCCGCGCAAACTTTGCGCCGCGTCAAATATCGGAGCGGAATTTGAGAAAAATCACTTCTCGCCTTCGGCCAGCCGCGACAGGCCGGTGAGGTCGCGCACCAGAAGCTTCTGCCGCCCGCCCTCGACCAGTCCCCGGTCTTCCCAGGCGCTGAGAATGCGCGAGACCGTGTGCAGCGTCGTGCCGGTCATTTCGGCAATATCCTGCTTGGAAATCTGGAAATCGATGCGGATACCGCCCTCTTCCGGCCGCCCCGCCTTGCCCGCAAGCCGGAGCACCGCATGGGCCACGCGCCGCTCCACTTCCTGGGTGGACATTTCGCGGATGCGCGTATGGGCTTCCTCGAGACGGTTGCCGATGGTCTGCAGGGCCGAAACGGCCAGCGCGGGGTTCTGCTCGACGAAGAAGGACCACAGCGAGGTCGGCCAGGCCAGATAGAGGCTTTCGGCCGCCGCATGGGCCGTTCCGGGATAATCGGTGCGCTGGAGCGCCTTGGCGAAACCGAAGAGATCGCCCGGATGCACGACGCGCACGATGATCTGCTGCCCATCCGGCGTCACCTGCGTGACCTTGAGGCGACCGTTGAGCAGCAGGAAGAAATGACTGGCCGGCGTGCCCTGCAGGAAAACCGCCTCGCCCTGCGCGGCGCGGCTGGAGCTGGCATGCGAGAGAATGAGGTCGATTTCGCTATCGGTCATCCGCGAAAACAGCGGCAACGGCTTGACGATGCTGCGATCTATGCGCAAGGCCATGGGACTTCCTGAGGTTTCATGCGGCGGGGAGCGGATCCTGGCTCCGCTTCGGCGGACTCTTTCCGGCTTTTCCCGGCGGCACAAGCCCGTAATTTCCCCTATGCACGGTCAAAGGCCGATTTTCTGGCCCAGCCACTGGAGAAGGCCCGGGCGGCGCACCAGCCGGAAACCCAGATTGTCCGGCGGTGCACCCACCGAGCAGCCGCCCGTCTTCGGGTCGCGCACGAAGGAGCTGAGCGCGGTGCGATGCTTGCCTTCCGCGACGAATATGCCGCAGGCCGTATCGGTCGCCTGATCCGCGGGCTTTTCGAGATCCACGCGGCGCTGGCAGGTGGAGGTCCACTCCCAGACATTGCCGGCGAGATCGGACAGGCCGTTCTCGTTCACGCCGAAATGGCCGAGCGGCTTCGGCGCGGGATCGGAAGAGGCCTTGCGGGCCGTTTCCCGGTTGTAATCCGCAAGCCAGCGGATGGCCGGGTTCTTGTTGTCGGGATCGATGCCCAGCGCATCGTCGACGAAGGACGATCCGGCGGCATAGGCCCATTCCGCATCGCTCGGCAGGTCATAGGTCTCGCCCGTGTGGGAGGAGAGCCAGCGCGCATAGGTGAGCGCGTCGTCATGGCTGACGCCGGTGGCCGGCACATCGACGCCGGCCGGCGCTGCGGGCTGGCGCCCGGGCTCGCGCGGCGGACAGGCAAGCTCGGCCACGCAATCGTCGTAGCTGCTGGCGGTCACCGGAAATTTCATGATCTCGAGCGGAGCCGGGATCGTGACGGTCTGGCGGGGCGCGTCCACGGCATAGCCCTTGCGGTAATAGTCTCCGTCGAGCCGGTGGGTGAAGCTGCCGGCGGCAAGCGTCACCGTCACGGGCCGGTAGAGATCGGCATCGGAGGGGCGCGGGTTCCAGAGGCCCGCCTCCAGCGCCAGCGCTCCTGACAGCAACAGCACGAGACTTGCGGGAAAAAGAAGCGAAAGCGTCGACTCATGGCCGTATTTCATGGTGGCTGTCACGGCGCGCTCCTGTCATGGGTGCCCTTGCCGGGCCTTGCGGGTCGGAAGCCGGGGCGGCGAGACGCCGCCCCGGATGCGGTCGCCGGCAGAAGCCGGCGGCCTGGGGGATCGGAGGAAAGCCGGTCGCGATCAGGTGGCGTTCGGGGCAACGACGGCGGTCATCAGGTCGTCGTTCCAGTCGCCGGTAACCTTGAAGTGGGCCGCCGCACCGAGCTCGAAGGCTTCGATGAGGTTGTGGTTCACATAGGCGTAGATGCCGGGCTGATGGAACGTGTAGTAGGCAGCCCCTGCCGCACCGCCCGGGATGAACCAGGTTTCCTGATCCACATCCGGCGGGTTGTGGAACTTGCCGGTGGCCCAGACATAATCGCCATGCCCGCCGATGAGATGCGGACGGGTATCGCGGTTGGCCTGGGAATGTACGATCAGCACCCGTTCGCCCACTTCCGCCTTGAGAGCCTTTTCGCCGGTCAGCGCGCCGACCGCGCCGTTGAAGACGATATGGGTCGGGGTCAGCGTGCGCATGACCTTGAGCTGGTCGTCATAGGCGTCGCCGGCGCTTTCATATTTCTTGTAATTGCCGTTTTCGTCCTTCGGCACGTAGAAATCCTGCTCGCCGACATAATAGACCTTGTCATAGACGAGGTCGTTGCCCTTGCCGTCCTTCAGGCCGTCGCGGGGCAGAACCATGATTGCGCCGTTCATGCCATTGGTGACGTGCCACGGAACCATTCCGGGAGGTGCGCAGTGATAGACGAACACGCCGGCGCGGGTGGCCTTGAAGCGCAGCACGGCGGTTTCACCGGGATTGACGAGGGTCAGCGCACCGCCGCCCAGCGCGCCGGTGGCGGCATGGAAGTCGATATTGTGCTGGAGTTCGTTGGTATCCGGGTTGATCAGCGTCAGCTCGACATAATCGTCCTGATGCACGACCATGAGCGGACCGGGAACCGAGCCGTTGAAGGTCATGGCGTGAATTTCGGTGCCCTTGTCGTCGATGACGAGCTTCTTTTCCTGGATCGTCATGGTGTATTCGATGACCTTCGGTCCGCCCTCGGCCTTCTGGGTATGGGCATGGACGAAGGGCGGCGCGACGAGCTCTACCTTCTGGCGCGGCAGCGAGGCGATATCGACCTTGGCGGCCGGGGTAGCGGCTGCGGCGGCAGAGGCCTTGGCGGCGGCGAGCACCGGTGCGGCTGCGCTTGCAAGGGCTGCGCCGGCAAGCATGGAGCGGCGGGTCAGTTTCATGGAATCGGACATGGCTATGTCCCCCTTTCTTCCTCAATGACTTCGACGCCGTTTCTACCCCTGAGCGAAGCACGCCTCTTTGAGGCAGCACAAATTTCGCAAAATTCTGTCGTTTCGCCCTTCGCGCGCCTGCTTGCGCCCGCGCAAAGAAGGGGGAACGGGCCTTTTCTAGAACGGAGGAAAATGACGCCACCTTGCCAGCACGAAAGGAAAGCACGCCATGTGCCCCATAACCCGCCTCATCCTCGACAGGCCCGACGGCCCCGTGCCGCGCGGGCTGCGCAAGGATGGCCCCGCCCTCTTCTCCTACGGTTTCCGCCCCTTCTTTCTCGGCGGCGGCCTGTTTGCCGCCATCGCCATGGCGGTCTGGCTGCTGGCGCTGAACAACGGACTGGAACCCGGCGGCAGCTACGGCTCCAGCCACTGGCACGCCCATGAAATGCTGTTCGGCTTCGCGCCCGCCATTCTGGCCGGCTTCATGCTGACGGCCATTCCGAACTGGACCGGCCGCCTGCCGGTGGCCGGCGGACCGCTGGTCGTGCTGTTCTGCCTGTGGGTTGCCGGGCGTCTGGTGATGATCGACCCCGACCGGCTGGGCACGACCGTCTCGGCGGCCGTGGACGGGGCTTTCCTGCCCGCCATGCTGCTTGTCGCCTTCCGGGAAATCGCCGCCGGCAAGAAATGGAGGGACCTGAAGATCCTCGCCGGTCTCGCCGCCCTTTCCCTCGCCAATATCCTGTTCCACCGGGCCATGGCCGAAGGCGAGCATCCGGAAATGGCCATGAGCCTCGCCATTTCGGCCTATACGCTGCTGGTCATGATCATCGGCGGGCGGATCGTGCCGAGCTTTACCCGCAACTACATGGCCAAGCAGGGCCGCAAGGATGCGCCGGCGCCCTTCGCCCGCTTTGACGTGGGGGCGATCCTGGTGGGTGTCACCGCGCTCGGGCTATGGACCGCCATGCCCGAATCGCCGGTCACCGCAGGGGTTGCCGCCGCTGCCGCCGGGCTTCACATCATCCGGCTGATGCGCTGGAAAGGGCTTGCGGTGCGGGCCGAGAAACTGCTCTTCGTGCTGCACGCCGCCTATCTATTCGTGCCGGCGGGCTTTGCGGCCATTGCTTTCGGCGGGCTCGGCCTGCTGGACGACGCCTTCATCCTGCATGTGCTGACGATCGGGGCGATCTCCACCATGATGCTCGCCGTGATGACCCGCGCGAGCCGCGGCCATACGGGTCGGGCGCTCACCGCATCCGGTCTGACCCGCCTCTCCTATCTGCTGCTCTTTGCGGCCGCCATCCTCCGGCCCGCCGCCTCGCTGGCGGGGGACTGGCAGATGCCGCTGCTGATGCTGGCCGGCGGGGCCTTTGCCGCCGCCTTCCTGCTCTTCGGCATCGAACACGCACCGATGCTGGCCACCCGCCGGGGCTGATGCTCAGCGGTTGACACCCAGCTTGCCGAACTGCCCCGACCGGGGGCTGACGGGGCGGGAACCGGGAGACCGGTTGCCGCCCTCTCTTTTTCCGGACGGCGGCGGCGCCTCGTCTTCGTCCTCGTCGGACGATCCGAAACCGCCTGCCGGAATGACGG
Source organism: Gellertiella sp. DMC107 (assembly GCF_056313605.1). Taxonomy (NCBI): domain Bacteria; kingdom Pseudomonadati; phylum Pseudomonadota; class Alphaproteobacteria; order Hyphomicrobiales; family Rhizobiaceae; genus Gellertiella; species Gellertiella sp. DMC107. Next base: position 165,994 of record NZ_JBQUZZ010000006.1, read on the forward strand.
CGATCGCCAGGAGAACGAGCAGCCCGAAGCCGGTGACCAGAGCGGCGGCCACGGCCGGCAGGGGAAGGCCGAGAAAGCGCGGCAGAACGAGCGGCGCCAGCACGATCCAGGTCGCCGCCTGCGGCCAGCCGATATCGCGCACCCGCCCGGAGACCAGCCACAGCACGCCGAGAAGCGTGCCAAGTCCCATCAGCAACTGGATGATCGGGTAGAGGGAGAAGAAAAAGCTCTGCTCGAGGGCGAGGTCACGGGTTTCCTGGTCCGCATTGCCGAAGCCGCCCATGCCGAGCACCATCCCTTCCGCCTCGCGGCGGATCTGCTTCTCGAATTCCTGCTTTTCCGCCTCCGTCAGCGGGCGGCCGAGCGCCTTCATCCGTTCGACCGCGGCACGCTGGCTGTCGAGCATCAGCGGAAGGTCGGGATCACCGGAGGCCCGGGGTGACGGGGCTGCTGCGGGCTTCGGCTCCATCAGCCGGGCGGCCGCCGCATCATGGCGGGCCATCACATATCGCTCCACCGGCGCCTTGACGAAATCGAAGCCGATCAGCAGCGCAAGCAGCAGGGCATAGGTGGCACGGCCGAGCCGTATATTTCCAAACAGGGTCACGTTTTCCATCTCCGCGGGAAGAATGGAATGCAACTTATGATATAGGATGTTAATGCAATACAAAGAAAGCCGGTCAAATACCGGCATCCGGCCCTTCCGGCAGCGGAGGTCTCAGGCGGCGGCCTCGGCAAGCCCGCGGCGGATGAGGATCCGGTAGGTTTCGCCGCTCGCATCGTAATTTCCCACCCATCCATGCCGGCGGCTGGTCAGGTCGGAATAGAGGAAGGTCGGCTCCTGGCGCAGCAGCACGAAGAGCACGTCGCCTTCGCCAATGCCTTCCAGCGCCTCCAGAATGCGGGGCACGATGTGGGCCGGCGTCGCATCGGTGAGGTCGAGCAGCTCCACCGGATCGGACCAGGTGAGCGGCGACGGGATGGCGGGATCGTCGGAGGGGGCCTCGTCGCGGGGCACGAACAGCACCTCGCAGCCGCCTTCGGCCAGATCGGCCATATGGGCCTCGAAGCCCTTTTCCTCCATCAGCCGGAACAGGGGATCGGGCCGGAACGGCGCGATCAGCCGCAGCGCCTGCCCCGGCTTCAGACAGTCCACCGCCTCGCGGATCGCCGTCAACGGATGCCCGCCTGAGGCGAGGATCGGCCGGACATCGAGTAGAATCGGTTCTTTCGCCATTGCACTCCTCCTGGACGCCACCGCGTCCGCACGAGACAAGATGCTCTTCGGGGGGCCGGGGTCAAGCCGACTTTCGCTTAACCCCGGCCCGATTTTCGGGTGCGGTCAATGGGTGCCGCAGCAGCAGTTGCAGCCGGCGCTTTCCTTGCGGGCGATGCGCACATGCCATTCGGACGGGCCTTCCAGCAGGTATTCCCACGAGAACACGCCGGGCTGCACCCATTCGAGCTGGCGATGGAGCGGCGCCGGATCGTGATCGTTGACGATGGTGAGATATTCGCCCCCGTCCAGCAGGCCCAGCATGTGGAAGATGCGGGCATGGCGTTCGGGTGGCGGCAGAAGCCGCACGTCCAGAGTGGCATAGGGCAGTTCGGTCGAACCGGAGGCGGAGGTGCTCATGCGAAAGGTTCCTGTGATCAAGCGTGGAGGGCATCCGGTTCGGCGCGAGGCGCAACCGGGCATGGGAACAGCCTAGAGGAGGCAGGACAAGCAGACTTTGCCGTGGCGCAAATTCCGGGCGCTTAACCGGCAAGACCGCGATAGATGGCAGGCAGCGCCGCAGGCAGTTTCGCCAGCGAGGCGACCAGCGCGAAACCGTTCTGGCCGAAGAGCGCCGGCAGATAGGTGCCCGCATTGCGGTCCACCGTTACGGCAAAGACCGAAATGCCGCGACGCCTAGCCTCGATCACCGACCGGCGGGTATCTTCGAGCGCATAGCGTCCTTCGTAATAATCGACATCGTTCGGCTTGCCGTCGGTGAGCAGCAGCAGCAGCTTGCGACTGTTCGGCTGCTTGCCGAGATCGGCGGCGGCATGACGGATCGCCGCGCCGATGCGGGTGTAATAGCCGGGCTTGAGACCGGCGATGCGGGCCTCGATATCCGGCCCCATGGGCTCGTCGAACCCCTTGACCGTCTCCATCCGCACCCAGTCGCGCCGGCGCGAGGTGAAGGAGAGCACCGAATAGCGGTCGCCGCAGGCGGCAAGCCCGTGCGAGAGCACCAGCAGCGCCTGCTTTTCCACGTCGATCACCCGGCGATTGTCCACCCAGGCATCGGTGGAGAGCGACACGTCGGTCAGAAGCGTCACGGCCAGATCGGCCGCACGCGGGCGCGACAGCATGTGGATGCGGTCCGTGCCCTCCTGCCCGGCGGCCAGATCGGCCTGCCGGCGGATGACCTGGTCGAGATCGAGCTCGGCCCCGTCGAGTTCGCCACGCATCAGGATGTTGCGCGGACGCAGGATCTCGAACTGGCGGCGCACCCGGCGGATCAGCTGGCGGGCCTCCTCGGGCAACTCGTCCCGCGCCTCGGCGGCATCGGCCACGCGCACCTGCACGGCCACCTGATTGTCGAGATAGGCCTGACTGCGATAATCCCATTCGGGATAGCGGATTTCCGCCGTCACCGGATTGCGGTCGAGCGCCTCGGGCGGCAGGTCGAGATCGAAGCGGAAGCGGGAGGCAGGCTTGCCCCGCCTTTCGCCCAGCACCATGTCCTCCAGATCGTCGGCGGTCTTCGGCGTGTCGTCATCCGTATCGTCGGCGGGGCGGTCGACCCCGATCATTTCGGAAAGGGAGAGGATCTTCTCGAAGCGGTTGAGCAGGAAGGGACTGCGGTCGCTCTTGCGGTCGGGGTCCTCGCGGCTGGCAATCATGCGTTCGCCATCGCCCGTCGCGGGCGAAGAGGCGGCGCCGGGGCTTTCCTCCTCGCGGCGCGGCGCCGTTTCCGGGCGCTCCACGAAGCGCGGCCAGAGCGGCACGGCGAGCGCCGGCAGATAGCCGGGCGGCGCCTTTTGCGGCAGCGGCAGCGCCTCGCGGATGAAAGGCTGGCCGGCAGCGGCCGAAAGCTCGGCGCGGATCAGGTTTTCCACCGCCTGTTCGGCGCGCGGCAGCCGGCCGCGCAGACGGCCAGCGGTGAGCGCGCCTGCAAGCCGCGCATAGAGCGGCTTCAGCCCGGGAAAGCGCTTCAGCACGCGGCGGGCGGTTTCCGTCGAGCGGGCGACATGCAGGAGATCGGCCCGGAGCGGATCGGCGCTCCCGTCCCCGTCCGCATGCTGCGGCATCAGGGCCATGAAGGCGGCGAGCCACAGGTAAAGATCGCGATTGAGCGAGGCCTCGGGAAAAAAGCGGATGCAATCCGGCAGCATCAGGCTCTGGTGATCGCGGGCTATATCCTCGATCCGCTCTTCGCCGAGCCCGACATATTGCCGGAAACGCAGCCGATGCATCGAGCTCTTCGCCCGCGAGGGGGCGATTTCCACCGTGCTCTCGCCCCCGAGGGCACGGAAGAAAGGCCCGAGCATCGGCCGCATCTCGGCCAGCCGCACCGCCGCCTGCGGGTGACTGGGGAAACTGCCTGTATCGCCTGCGAAACGGTGCCAGGCGCGGCCGACCGTTTCCTCCAGTTCCAGAAAATCCAGCATGGCGGGCTCCTTCGCGAACGCCTCAGCCGATGACGGCGCGGGCGGTTTCCAGAAGGGCGGCGCGGATATCCGGCTCGTCCGTGAGCGGTTCGACCAGCGCGGCGCGGATCGCCTCGAAGGGGGCGAGCCCGGCCTCGATCAGGCTGGCGCAATAGACCAGCAGACGGGTGGACACACCCTCTTCCAGATCCTGTCCCTTCAGCGCGCGGAAACGGTGGGCAAGCTTGACCAGCGGCGCGACACGGGCGGCATCGAGACCGCTTTCCCGGGAGATCACCGCGATTTCCTCGTCCTGCGGCAGGAAGGAAAACTCGATCGAGACGAAACGCTGGCGGGTGGAGGGCTTCAGCGCCTTCAGGAGGTTCTGGTAGCCGGGATTGTAGGAAACGACGAGCATGAAACTGTCCGGTGCCGACAGTTCCTCGCCGGTGCGCTCCAGCGGCAGGATGCGCCGGTCGTCGGTGAGCGGATGCAGCACCACGGCCACGTCCTTGCGGGCTTCCACCACCTCGTCGAGATAGCAGATGCCGCCTTCGCGCACCGCGCGGGTCAGCGGTCCGTCGACCCAGACCGTGTCGCCGCCCTTCAGCAGGTAGCGGCCGGTGAGATCGGCGGAGGTCAGGTCGTCATGGCAGGAAACGGTGGAGAGCGGCAGGCCGAGACGGGCCGCCATATGGGCGACGAAGCGGGTCTTGCCGCAGCCGGTCGGCCCCTTGATCATCAGCGGCAGCTTCTGGCGATAGGCCGCTTCGAAGAGCGCGCATTCGTTGCCGGCCGGGCTGTAGGCGGGGATGTCGGGATTGAAGGTCCTGGGATCGGCGATATGGAGGGTCATGGCAAGGTCTCCTGGGAAAGGGGAAGAAAGAGAATGGTTGCAGGCCGGTGCGGCAGGCAGAGGAGCGGGCGCAAAGCGCCCACCCCTCCCTTGTATGGCGTGGCATCACTCGGCCGGCTGGCTGACGATCCCGGGGTTCGCGGCCTTCTTCCCCTTGAGGAAGAGCGAGGCGAGGAACAGGAAGGCAGCGACCAGCACGAGGAAGCCGGAGCCGAGGCGCACCCAGTAGAAGAGCGCCAGCTGATCCTGCGTATCCATGTAGCTTTCACCGGCGATGCGCTGCAGTTCCACCTGCTTGATGCCGGCGAAGGTGAGCGCGAAGGTCATGACGGTCATGCCGCCGCACATGATCCAGAAGGCGAGCTTCGAAAGGCCCTGGTTGGCCGGCGCGCGCTTCAGGAGTTCCGGCACCGCATAGGCCATCATGGCGAGGTTCAGCATCACATAGGCGCCGAAGAAGGCGAGATGGCCATGGGCTGCGGTGAGCTGGGTGCCGTGGGTATAATAGTTGACCGGTGCGAGCGTGTGCAGGAAGCCCCAGACGCCGGCCCCGAAGAAGGCCATGACCGAGCAGCCGAGCGACCACAGGAGCGCCGCCTGGTTCGGATGCTTGCGGCCGGCCTTGCGGGTCATGACGAAGGAGAAGGCAACCATGGTGGCGAAGGGTGCGACCTCAAGCGTGGAGAAGAGCGAGCCGATCCACTGCCAGTAGCCGGGGGCGCCGATCCAGAAATAGTGGTGGCCGGTGCCGAGGATGCCCGAGAAGAGCGCCAGGCCGATGATGACATAGAGCCATTTTTCCACCACTTCGCGGTCGACGCCGTTGAGCTTGATCATCAGGAAGGCGAGCACGGAGGCCATGATCAGTTCCCAGACGCCTTCCACCCACAGATGGATGACGAACCACCAGTACATCTTGTCGAGCGCGAGGTTGGCCGGATTGTAGAAGGCGAAGAGGAAGAAGACCGCAAGACCCCAGAGCCCGAAGAGGAGGATGTTGGTCACCGTGGTCTTGCGGCCCTTCAGCACCGTCAGGGTGATGTTGAAGAGGAACATCAGCGCGACGACGACGATGCCGACCTTGATGATGAAGGGCTGTTCCAGGAACTCGCGGCCTTCATGGATGTGGAAGAGATAGCCGACGACGGCAATCGCTGCGGCAACGAGGAAGATCCAGAACTGGGCGATGGCGAGCTTGGGGCTGAACAGCTCCGTCTCGCTTTCTTCCGGCAGCAGGTAGAAGGTGGAGCCCATGAAGCCCATGAGCAGCCAGACGACCAGCGCATTGGTGTGAATCATGCGCACGATGTTGAAGGGCAGCACCACGGAGAAGGTGTTGGGCAGCACATAGATGGTGGCGGCGAGAACGCCGAAGAGGATCTGGGCGAAGAACAGGCCGAGCGCTCCGTAGAAATAGAGCATCGCGACCTTCTGGGTTTCGTATTTCATGATCGTTTGTCCCTTGAGAAGCGCGTGGTCAGCCGGCGTCGTTCGGCGGCCATTTCTGGGTGTTGATCTTCGAGGTCCATTCGAGGAAATCGGCGAGGTCGCGCACTTCCTCGTCGGTCAGGTTGAACTGCGGCATCTGCCGCCGTCCCTCGATCCCCGAGGGCTGGGCCGCCATCCAGGCCTTCAGCATCTCGCGGGCGCTTTCCGGATCGGCATCGCCGCCCCAGCGCTTCCAGACATTGCCGAGCTCGGGGGCGAAATAGGCGCCTTCGCCGAGCAGCGTGTGGCAGTTGATGCAGGAATTCTTTTCCCAGACATGCTTGCCGCGCGCCACGCTGTCGGAGAGCTTGGTCTCGTCCGTGGAAACGGTCTTGATGTAGTAATGGCTATGGGCTGTCAGCCCGATGAAGATGGCGAAGAAAAAGGCCGATCCGCCGTAGAAGACGTTTCGTGCCGCAGTCTTGGTCAGGCGTTCTGACATGCCCCGGCTCCTCTGTTGCGATTGGGTCCCCCTCCGGCGGAAGACCGGAAGCGGAAGCGTCGCATCGGTTTCTAGACCCGTGGCAAAATCGCTCTTTGCGTTTCGGCAAATAAAAACGGGAGGAGCCGCATGCCCCCCCAAATTTGACGCACCGCAAAGACGAAAAACCCCATCCGGCCGAAAAGGAAGGCAGGAACGATTTGAAATCCGGAGATTTTCCATGAATGACGCACAGGTGGGCCTCAGCATCGCGACGCCGATCCTGATCGGCTTTGCGATCGCGCTCTATCGCATGGGCGTGCTGCAACGGTCGGGCGCAGCCCTGGCCGTCTTCGCCTCGCTGGCCATTGCCGCAAGCCTCTTCCTGACCCAGTGAGGCTGCCGTGACCGCCTTTCTTGCAAGCCTCGCGCTCTTCGTCGCGCTGCACAGCGTGCCCGCCGTTCCGGCCATCCGGGGACGCCTGATCGGCGCGCTCGGGCGCAGCGCCTATTTCTCCCTCTATTCGCTGGTCTCGCTTGTGGCGATCGGCCTCGTCTTTCACACCGGTTTCCAGCTCGACTATATCCCGCTGTGGGATCCCGCCCCCTGGCAGGCATGGGTGACGCTGCTGACGGCGCCCGCCGGCCTCTTCTTCGTCACCACCGGCCTCATCAGCCGCAATCCCCTGTCGATCACGCTGCTGCCCGATGACGGGCGCCGGGGGGCGATCGTCTCGATCACCCGCCATCCCGTGCTGATCGGCTTCCTGCTCTGGGCGTGCGGGCATCTGGTGCCGAACGGCGACCTGCGCTCGCTCCTTCTGTTCGGCCTGCTCGCCCTCTTCAGTCTTGGCGGTATCGCCATGCAGGAGAAGCGGGCCGCAAGACGGCTCGGCGCGGAGCATGGCGCGGCCATTGCCGGCACCTCCATCCTGCCCTTTGCCGCACTGGTGGCGCGAAAGGCCCGGCCGCAGCTGGATGGCGCATTCGTCGCCGGGCTGCTGATCGCGGCGCTCCTCACCGTCCTTCTGCTCGATGGCGGTCATGAATGGCTGATCGGCGTCGATCCCCTGGCGCTTGCGACTGCCGGCTGAGCAGAGGTCTGCCACCGCTTGTCATGCGTCAAATCCGGGGGCGGAAACGGCCGCTTCCATCACTGCAACTGCTATCCCTATCAAGAATTATCATAATAATTACTGCTGGTTACGCTTGAATCTGACTGGAGCGCGGACGCATTGAAGCCTATGGTGCTGGCCGACCCCCGTTCCAAGAGGAGAAGACGACATGATCAAGAGCAAATATCTGGCGACCCTCGCCGGTGTTCTGATGCTGAGCTCGGCGGCGCTGGCCGACGATCTGACGATTGCGGTCGCAGGCCCGCTGACGGGTCCGCTCGCCACCATCGGCGATCAGTTCCGCCAGGGCGCCCAGGCGGCTGCCGATGCCATCAACGCCAAGGGCGGCGTGGCCGGCAAGCAGATCAAGCTGCAGTTCGAGGACGACCAGTGCGACCCGAAGCAGGCCGTTTCGGTCGCCAACCGCATTGCCGCTGCGGGCATCAAGTTCGTCGATGGCCATGCCTGCTCCGGTTCGAGCATTCCGGCCTCTGAAGTCTACGCCGAAAACGGCGTGCTGATGATGAGCCCCGCCTCGTCCAACCCGGTCCTGACCGATGCCGCCGCCGAAAAGGGCTGGCCGACCATCATGCGTCTCTACACCCGTGACGACGCCCAGGGCGCCTTCATCGGTCCGTGGATCGCCAGGCAATATGCCGGCAAGAAGGTCGCGATCCTGCATGACAAGACCGCCTATGGCCAGGGCGTGGCCGATGCGGTGAAGGCAACCATGAATGCCGGTGGCCTCAACGAGGTCATGTATGAGGGCATCAATGCGGGCGAGAAGGATTTCAGCGCGCTGGTGGCCAAGCTCAAGGAAGCTCAGGCCGACGTGATCTATTTCGGCGGCTACCACCCGGAAGCCGGCCTGATCCTGCGCCAGGCCGCCGATACGGGCTACAAGTTCCAGCTGATCATGCCCGACAGTATCGCCTCGCCGGAATTCTGGCAGGTGGCCGGCCCGGCTGGCGAAGGCACGCTCTTCGTCTTCCCGTCCGATCCGCAGTCCAAGCCGGAAGCCAAGGAAGCGGTGGAAAAGATCAAGGCCGGCGGCTTCAAGCCGGAAGGCTTCACCCTCTTCTCCTATGCCGTGGTCCAGGCGATTGCCCAGGGCGTCGAGGCTGCCGGTTCTGACGATCCGGCCAAGGTGGCCGAGGCCCTGAAGAGCGGCAAGCCCGTTTCCACCGTCGTCGGCGAAGTGGCCTTCGACGAGAAGGGCGACCTGAAGAACGCCAAGTACGACATCAACCGCTGGAGCAACGGCGCTTACGCCGCGATCCAGCAGTAACCGGAACAGACAGGAAGGGGGCCGGAAACGGCCCCTTTTCGATTCGACCCGCCGCGCGGCGCAGGGAGGCAGGATGAAATTCGTGATCATGGGCGTCTCCGGCTCCGGCAAGACCTCGGTCGGCGAGGCGCTGTCCGCCCGTCTCGGTGCTCCCTATATCGATGGAGACGCGCTGCATCCGCCCGCCAATATCGACAAGATGAGCGCCGGCATTCCCCTGACCGACGACGACCGCTGGCCCTGGCTGGAACAGGTGGGCGAAACCCTTCGCCGCACGCCCGGAACGGTGCTGATCGGCTGCTCGGCCCTGAAGCGCCGCTACCGGGACCGCATCCGCGAAAGCGCCGGCACACCCGTGACCTTTCTTTACCTCCAAGGCGAGAAAAGCCTGATCGCGGAACGGATGGGCCGGCGCACCGGCCATTTCATGCCGGCCACCCTGCTCGACAGCCAGTTTCAGGCGCTCGAACCGCCCGCGCCCGGCGAAAGGGCGATTACGGTCCGCATCGACCAGCCGCTGGAAGGCATCGTGGCCGACAGTGTGGCCGGGATGATGGGCGCATGAGAGCCAGAGTTTACGGCCGTAAACTTTTCACTTCACGCCGAAAGCCTGCTGCCACTGTTCCAGAAACTGCCGCCGCTTCTGCCGGTCCGTGACGAGGATCAGCGAGGGGCTGATCGGGATCGGGCGGAACACACCCTGCAGGTCGGCCTTGTCCGGTCCCTCGACGCCCACAGGCAGCGGCCCCTTCTCCGAAAAATGGAAGCTCTGCGCCGCCACGCGCTGCCCCTTTTCGGACAGGAGAAAATCCAGGAACAGCCGCCCATTCCCGGGATTTTGCGCCCGCACCGGCAGGAAGGCCGCGCGCGAGAGCACCAGCGTATAATCGGACGGAAGCACGATACCCACGGGCGCTCCCTCCGCCATGCGGGCCGCCGCATAGGAGCCGAGCAGGTTGTAACCGATCAGCACGTCGCCGCTTTCGATGCCGGACAAAAGCTCTCCCGTGCAGCAGAACCGCCGCGCATCGGCCCGGCCCAGCGCCTCGATCAGCCGCCCGAAGGCGCTCGATTGCTCCGCATCGTAAAAGCCGAAGAGATAGCCGATGCCGGAGGCGGCGATATCGTAGGTGCCGATCTTGCCCGCATAGGTTTCGGGCTTGCGGCGGATGAGATCGATCAGCTGGTCGCGGTTACGGGGAATGTCGGCCGCCGGCACCTTCTGCCTGTTATAGACGATGACGGCCGGTTCGAAGCTGAAGCCGAACACCGCATCCCGCCACCGGTTGTAATCGGGCATGCGCTCCGTTTCCGGCGACCGGTAGGCGGCAGCGCAACCGTCATTGGCCAGCCGCACCATGTGGTCGACGGAGGAGGAGAAGACCAGATCCGCCATGGGGCCAGTCCCATCGCAGGTGGCGCGCAGCCGGTCGAAGAGTTCGTTGGTGAGGCTGTCGCCATAGGTGACGTCCACATCCGGATAGTCCGACTGGAAGGCGACGATCAGCGGGCGGATGACCTCGATGTCGCCGGAAGCCTCGATGACAAGCGACCGCGCGGGCTGCACGCGCGCCTTGAATTCATAGCGATTTTCCGCCGCCAGCACCGGACAGGCAAGAACGGAAAGGACAGTCAGCAGGCGAACGACAGCGATCATGCGGGCTCCCTGTGCGAGGGGAAAACGAGGCTGACGGCAAAGAAGCCGCGGCTGTCCCGCGCGAAGGTGAGGTCCGCGCCGTGCTGGTCGGCGACGTCCTTGACGATGGCAAGCCCGAGGCCGGAGCCATAGACGCCGGTTTCCCCCCGGACGAAGCGGCGGGTTATATCCGGCAGGAGCGACGCAGCGATCCCCGGCCCGTCATCGGCAATCACCAGACGGATCGCCTCGTCCTGCCGGTCGAGGCGGATGTCGAGGGCCGAGGTGGCCCCGTGGCGCACCGCATTGTCGAGCAGGTTGCGCACCGCCTCCCCGATGGACAGCGGATCGCCGGTCATCGGGCAGGGCCGGTCTAGGCCGTCGGCGGAAACGGTAATGTCCCGCTCCATCCAGGCGGGAATGCTGTCGGCCGCCGCCTGCCGCACCACCTCGGCGAGATCGAAGCCGGTCTTGGCCACCGCCTCGGCGCGATGGGCGACCGCCGCCTGGGCGAGAAGCTGGTTGGTGAGCCGGCCGAGCTGGGCGGCGCGCCGCTCCGCCTGTTCCAGATGGCGGCGCGTGGAGGCGGGATCTTCGGCGCCGCGAATCATCTCGAGCTGTCCGGCCAGCGCCGCGACCGGGGTGCGGATCTGATGGGCGGCATCGGCGATCAGCCGCTGGATGGCCCCGAGCCGGTGGGAGAGCCGCTCCATGAAGCGGTTGATCGACTGGACCAGCCCCTCGATTTCCCGCGGCGTATCGAGCACCAGCGGGGTGAGATCGTTCGGATCCCGCCGGTTGAGCGCCTGACCGATGCGGCGGAGCGGCAGGAGCGCATAGCGCGCCGCCAGCGCCGAACCGGCAAGCGCCAGAAGGCTCATCACGGCAATCACCACGCTGACCTGCAATGTCAGGCGCTTGGCGAGCGCCACCCGCGAATCGGTGGAATGACCGACCACCACGACCGCATGGCTGGGGGCGCCCGCCAGCACCACCCGGTGGCGGAGTGCGGCGAACCGCACCGGGCCACCCTTGAAGGGCGCGGTCCAGACCTCGACCGGGTCACGCCCGCCGGTCGGACTGGCGGCAAGCGCGGCGAGCCTGGCCGGGTCGACCGGCAGGTCGTCATAGCCCGTCAGCGTGGTGCCATCGGCGGCGATCACCCGGTAATAGACCCGTTCCTGGCGAAAGACGGACAGGAGATCGAGCGCGCTCACGGGAATGTCGACCTCTAGCCCCGCCTCCCCCTGCCGCACCGTCTCGGCGATCTGGGCGGCGGCGCCGGCCAGCAGGCTGTCATAGGCCTCGTCGGCGGCCCGTCCGGCATAATCCCGCGCCAGCCACAAGAGCAGCACGGCCCCGATGGCCAGCACCAGCGCCACGGCCCCGAACAGGCGGCGGAAAAGCGAGGGACGCCTAGTCTTCATGGAGGACGGCCTGATAGCCGAGGCCGCGCAGGGTGCGGATTTCCATCCGCTCGGAGCCGAGCTTGCGCCGCAGCCGCGCCACATAGAGCTCGATCACGTTTTCCGCCGGCTCCTCCCCGAAACCGAAGAGCTGGTCGATCAGCTCCGCCTTGGAGAAAACCTTGGCGGGACGGGACATCAGCACTTCGAGAAGCGCGATTTCCCGGCGGGTGAGTTCGGCGCGCGCGCCATCCACATGCACGGCGCGGGCCACCTGATCGAGCACCACGTCGCCCATCTCGATGCGGGCCGATTGCGGGCCGCCGATGCGGCGGAGCAGCGCCCGCACCCGGGCTTCCAGCTCGCGAAAATCGAAGGGTTTCACCAGATAGTCGTCGGCACCGAGATCGAGCGCGGTGACGCGATCCTCCACCATGGAGCGGGCCGTCAGCACGAGAACGGGCGGCGAGGGCTTCATCCGGCGGATGGTTTCCAGCACCTGGAAGCCGTTCCGCCCGGGCAGCATCACATCGAGAATGACGAGGTCATAGGACTGCACGGCGAGCGCATCTTCCGCGCCCTCCCCGGTCTTTTCCCAATCGACCGCATGGCCCAGCCGCGAGATGCAAGCCGCGATGGCTTCCCCCACGTCGGGCGTGTCCTCGACCACCAGAATACGCATTTTCCTCCCGCAACAGGCCTCTCCACCCATGACAGCTTGTTGACAGGAACCGAGGCTATTGAGGGCTCGACAGCTTGTCAACCAAGCCGGAAACCGGTCCCGGGAGGGGACTTTCCGGCGCAAAGGGAGGAAAAAACCCATGAAAAGACGCGTCTTCATCGGCAGCATCGTCGCCGCCGGCCTCGCCCTCGGCTTTGCCGCACCGGCCCTTGCCGAAGGTCCTGAAAGCCTGAAGATCATCGTTCCCGCCAAGCCCGGCGGCGGCTGGGACCAGACGGGCCGCGCGCTGGAAGGCGTGATCCGCTCCGCTGGCTTGGCCGGCACCGTGACGGTGGAAAATGTGGCGGGTGCGGGTGGCACGGTCGGTCTCGCGCAGCTTGCCGGCAAGGAAAAGGGCAATGGCGGCGCGGTGATGATCACCGGCCTCGTCATGGTCGGCGCCGTGCTCACGAACAATGCGCCCAACACCCTCACCGAAGTCACCCCCATTGCCCGGCTGACGGGCGAATACGAGGTGGTGGTGGTTCCGGCGGCCTCGCCGATCAAGACCATGGGCGAACTGATCGAGAAGCTGAAGGCCGATCCGGGCGCGGTCGCCTGGGGCGGCGGCTCGGCCGGCGGCACGGACCACATCATTGCCGGCCTGATCGGCAAATCCGCCGGCATCGACCTGACCAAGCTCAACTATGTCCCCTTCTCGGGCGGCGGCGAGGCGCTGGCGGCGATCCTCGGTGGCCACGTGACAGCCGGCATTTCCGGCTATAGCGAATGGGAATCGCAGATCGCCGCCGGTGAACTTCGCGTGCTCGGCATCACCGCCCCGGAAAAGGTGGCCGGCATCGACGCGCCGACGCTGAAGGAACAGGGTGTCGACGTGGAGCTCGCCAACTGGCGCGGCATCGTCGCTGCCCCCGGCATTACCGACGAGCAGAAGGCCGCTCTCGCCGAAACGGTGGAGAAGGCCGTGAAGTCCGATGCCTGGAAGAAGGTTCTCGAAGAGAAGAAGTGGACCGACCTCTACCTGCCCGGCGACGATTTCGGCAAGCTGATCGCCGAGGAGAATGCCCGGGTCAGCGAAACGCTGAAATCCATCGGCCTCGTGCAGTAAGGACAGGCAAGATGAACAGCTCGTTTCTGTTCAAGGCGGGGGCCGGCCTTTGGGTCGGCCTCGGTCTTGTGGGCCTGTCGGTTCTGACGGTCATCTCGACGGCGGGCATGAAGATCGCGCCCACCTATTCCAAGGTCGGCCCGCAGGTCTTTCCCTATGCGGCGGCCCTCGTCATCGGGGCGCTCGGCGTGTTCTTCGTGTGGAAGGCCGTGACAGGCGATCCCGACCGGCTGGTGCCGGACACGGAAGAGACGGATTTCCGGGCGCTCGCCACCGTCGGCCTCGGCTTTGTCCTCTTCATCCTCACGCTTGAGACGCTGGGCTTCGTGCTGGCCGCAACCCTGCTGTTCACGGCGGTGGCGCGCGGCTTCGGCAGCCCGCGCCTGATCCGCGACGGCATCATCGGCCTTCTGCTCGGCGCGGTGGCCTTTGCCGTCTTCACGCGCCTTCTCGACCTGCAGCTTCCTGCCGGCCTGTTTGCGGGAGTTCTCTGACATGGAAGCACTGTCCTATCTCCTCCAGGGATTCGAGACCGCCTTCGTCCCCATCAACCTGCTCTGGTGCATGGTCGGCGTCACGCTCGGCACGCTGATCGGCATCCTGCCGGGCATCGGCCCCGCGCTCACCATCGCGCTGCTGCTGCCGGTCACCTCCAAACTCGACCCGACGGGCGCCTTCATCATGTTTGCCGGGCTCTATTACGGGGCGATGTACGGCTCTTCCACCACGTCGATCCTGCTCAACACGCCCGGCGAATCCGGCTCGATCATCACGGCGGTGGAAGGCAATGTGATGGCGCGCAAGGGGCGTGGCGCGGCCGCGCTTTCGACGGCGGCCATCGGCTCCTTCGTCGCCGGCACCATCGGCACGCTGCTGCTCACCTTCCTCGCCCCCGTCTTCGTCAAGCTCGCGCTGCGCTTCGGGCCGGCGGAATATTTCGCGCTGATGGTCTTTGCCTTCACCGCCGCCTCCGCCCTGCTCGGCAGCTCGCTGACGCGGGGGCTGACCAGCCTGTTCCTCGGCTTCGGGATCGGGCTCGTGGGCATCGACCTGCTGACCGGACAGACCCGCCTCTCCTTCGGCATTCCTGCGCTCTATGACGGCATCGACATCGTGGTGGTCGCGGTCGGGCTCTTCGCGGTGGGGGAAGCCCTGCACATCGCCTCCCGGCGCGACCTGCGCGACAGCGTGATTTCCCCGGTGGAGGGCTCGCTGTTCATGACGCGGGAAGAATGGAGCCGCTCCTGGAAGCCCTGGCTTCGGGGCACCGCGCTCGGCTTCCCCTTCGGCGTCCTGCCGGCGGGGGGAACGGAGATCCCCACCTTCCTTTCCTACTTCCTCGAAAAGCGGCTGGCGAAGAAGCCGGAAGAATTCGGGCATGGCGCCATCGAGGGCGTGGCAGGGCCGGAAGCGGCGAACAATGCGGCCGTGGCCGGCGTGCTTGTGCCGCTCCTCACCCTCGGCCTGCCGACCTCGGCAACCGCGGCCATCCTGCTCGTCGCCTTCCAGCAATATGGATTGCAGCCGGGGCCGCAGCTCTTCACCGCCTCCGGACCGTTGATCTGGGGGCTGATCGCCAGCCTATACGTGGGCAATTTCCTGCTGCTCGTGCTGAACCTGCCGCTGGTGGGTCTCTGGGTGCGGCTGCTCGCCATTCCCGCCCCGCTGCTCTATGGCGGCATCATGGTCTTCTCCGGCCTCGGGGTCTATGGCCTCAACCGGTCGGTGGTCGATCTGGTGATGCTGTTCGTCCTCGGCCTCGTCGGCTTCCTGATGCGGCGCTACAGTTTCCCCGTGGCCCCCGCCATCATCGGCCTCATCCTCGGGCCGCTCGCGGAGGAACAGTTCCGCCGGGCGCTGATGATCAGCCAGGGCGATGCGACCGTCTTCATCAGCCACCCGCTTTCGGCCTTCTTCCTGATTGCGGCGCTGATGGTGTTCCTCGTTCCTGTCGCCGCAAAGCGGGTGCTGAAAACGGCCTGACCAGCGAAGCGAACAATACCCAAAATAAGGGGGTAATTCCCCGCTTTGGTTGCAAGCTCTGCACAAGCTTCGCTTGCCAATTTCCCCCGGACACCACTTCCGGGGGATTTTTCCATGATAGGCATCGATCGCTATTCCATCCGCCAGACGCCGTCGATCGGCAATCAGAGGATGCAGGCTCAGGAAGAAAAGGCCGGGGCGGCCGCCCAGACGCCGCCCGTGCAGCTGTCCGGCGGCTCCGAGACGGGCCATGCCGCGAAATCCAAGCTTTCGGCTGCCTTCTGGAGCATCCAGAGCGCCGGCCAGAGCGGCGAGGATGGCTCCGACACGCCGGAGGCGGAATTCACCAAGCTTTCGAAGATGACGCTTGCCGAACGCATCCGGGCGCAGATCCTCGAAAAGCACAAGCTGACCGAGTCCGATTTCAAGACTCTGGAAGACGGCGACCGCATGGCGATCGAGGCGGAAATCCGCGAGGCGATTCTTCAGGCCTATGGCGCCGAAGGCGGCGAGAACGGCGCTGCCGCAACCGAAGCTGCAGCACCCGCCGCCGAAGCGGCACCCGCCCCGGCACCGGCCCGGACGAAAGAGGCCTGAGCCTCAGGCCGTCTTCGGCTTCATCTGGTCGAAGGCCTCGAGCGCGTGGCCGGCATACATGGCAGAGGGGCCAGCGCCCATGTAGATCGCCATGCCCAGCGTTTCCAGGACCTCTTCCCGGGTCGCGCCTTCCGCCGCCGCGGCCTTGGTGTGGAAGGCGATGCAATCGTCGCAGCGGATCGCGACGCTGATGCCGAGCGCGATCAGTTCCTTCGTCTTCCGGTCGAGCGCGTCGGGTTTCAGCGCCGCCTGGGCGATGGCGGAAAAGGCCTTCATCACATCGGGCGCGCCGGCCCTCAGATCGCCGAGCGGGCCATTGAGGCCGGCGATGAAATCCTTCCAGTCCATATGCATGTCAGTCTCCGTTTCCGTCAGGCGTGCTGGCCGGCGGGCGTGATGCCGTGCCGGCCGATGAAGGCGCGCAGATCCCCTGCGCCAAGGGCTCCGCTGACCCGGTCGATCTCGCGGCCGCCCCGAAACAGGATCAGCGTCGGAATGGAGCGGATCTGGTAGCGGGCGGCGAGCTCCTGCTCCGCATCGGTCTCCACCTTGGCGAAGCGCAAGCGGTCGCCATAGTCGGCGGCGGCCCGCTCAAAGACCGGGGCCATGGCCCGGCAGGGGCCACACCAGGACGCCCAGAAATCCACGATGACAGGCAGGTCCGGCGACTTGATCTGCCGGTCGAAATTGGCGCGGTGAAGGGTGAGCGGCTTGCCGTCGAAAAGCACGGCCTTGCAGGCCGGGCAGTGCGCGCCTGCAGCGGTTCGGCCCTCCGCAAGTCGGTTCATCTGGCCGCAGGCGGGGCAGGGAACGATACGGGACATGGCGTTTCGGAACCTCCGTCTCTCTGTCGCGAAGGGGTCTAAGGCCGACCTTGGACCCGCGGCGGCGGGCTTTTGTGCCGGCAGGCCTTCGCCTTTCGTCCATGATGTAACAATGTCATCCAATAATCAATTGATTTCTGTATCTACGTATGTTTGTATGTAAATAGCTTTTTTGGAGGAGACGCGCATGACTGAAATCGTCGTTTTGGGAGCGGGCCTTGGCGGCACGATCATGGCCTACGAACTCCGGGACCAGGTTCCGGCGGATGTGAAGATTACGCTGGTCAGCAAGGGCACGACCTATTCCTTCGTCCCCTCCAACCCCTGGGTGGCCGTCGGCTGGCGGGATCGGGAGGATATCGAGGTGGAACTTTCGGCCGCCTGCGCGCGCCGCAACATCACGCTTCGCCCCGAAGGCGCAGAGCGGGTGCATCCGGCCGAAAAGCGCATCACGCTCATGGATGGCAGCAGCCTGTCCTATGATTATCTGGTGCTGTCGACCGGCCCGGAACTGGCCTTCGACGAAATTCCCGGCTTCGGGCCGCAGGCCCACACCCAGTCGGTCTGCCATATCGACCATGCGCTGATGACGCGGGATGCCTTCCGCAAGCTCGTCGCCAATCCCGGCCCTGTCGTGATCGGCGCGGTGCAGGGCGCCTCCTGTTTCGGCCCGGCCTATGAATTCGCCTTCATCCTCGACAAGGCGCTGCGCGACGCCAAGGTACGCGACCGGGTGCCGATGACCTTCGTGACTTCCGAGCCCTATATCGGCCATCTCGGTCTCGACGGCGTGGGCGATACCAAGGGTCTGCTCGAAAGCGAGCTGCGCAACCACCACATCAAGTGGATCACCAATGCCCGGGTGAAGGCTTTCGACGAGAAGGGCGTGACCGCCGAGGAAATCAACGAGGACGGCAGCGTCAAGGCCGTGCACGAGATCCCCTCCGTCTTCACCATGATGCTGCCCGCCTTCAGGGGCGTCGCGGCCGTGCGTGACATCGAGGGTCTCGTCAATCCGCGCGGTTTCGTGCTGGTCGACAAGCACCAGCAGAACCCGACCTATCCCGATATCTTCGCGGTCGGCGTCGGTGTCGCCATTCCGCCGATGGGCAAGACGCCCGTGCCGGTCGGCGTGCCGAAAACCGGCTTCATGATCGAAAGCATGGTGACGGCGACAGCCCACAACATCGCCCGCCGGCTCGAGGGCAAGACGGCCAATGCGCAGGGCACCTGGAATGCGGTCTGCCTGGCCGATTTCGGTGACGGGGGCATTGCCTTCGTGGCGCAGCCGCAGATCCCGCCGCGCAACGTCAACTGGTCCTCGTCCGGCAAATGGGTCCATGCCGCCAAGGTCGGCTTCGAGAAATACTTCCTCTACAAGGTGAAGCTCGGCAAGTCGGAGCCCTTCTACGAGAAGCTCGCGCTGCAGGCCCTCGGCATCGACAAGCTGAAATCGATCACGCTCGACCAGCCTGTCTGAGACCTGCCTCACCGCGCCGGATGGCCCGGCGCGGCCTTCTCAGTGAAGATGCCGGCGCCGCCCGCGCGGGGCGACCGGCTGGAAGGCGGCCGCCTGCAGCAGAAAAGCCTTCAGGCGCTGGCTTTCGCTATCCGTTGCCCGGTCCCGGTCGATGCGGTCGATTTCCCGCTTCGCGGCTTCCGCCATGTTGCAGGGATCGCCAAGCGCGAGCAGCCAGGCGAAGAAGCGGTCTTCGGCGGTGAGGGTGGACGATGTGCCGGTGTGCGTGTGCATGGTCAGGCCTCCACTTCGACTGAGGTGAGCGGGCGCGAGCAGCAGGCGAGGATGTAACCTGCATCGATCTCCTGCTGGCTGATGCCGCCATTATGGTGCATGTCCACCTCCCCTTCCCGCTTCAGCACCTTGCAGGTGCCGCAAATGCCGCTTTCGCAGGCCGCCGGGATGCGCACGCCGATGCTGCGCGCGGTTTCGAGAATGGTCTGGCCGGGCTTGGCGGGGGCCGTGTCATTGGCACCGAGGAAGGTGACGGAGAGCCCGTCCACCGCGCCGCCCTCGGCCTTGGCCTGGGCCTGCCGCTCGACGCTGCCGGTGATCGAGGTCGCGCCGAAGCTTTCCTGGTGATAGTGGCCCATGTCGAAGCCCTCGTGCCGGACGATGGAGCTCACCGCCTTCATGAAGGGATCCGGCCCGCAGCAGAAGATTTCGCGGCCCATGAAATCGGGAACCAGCATGGCGAGCTTGTGCCGGTCGATGCGGCCCATCAGCCCCGCCCAGGGCGAGGCGACGGAGCGGCCTTCCGGCAGGAAACCGAGCGAGAGATTGGGCATGCGCTTGGCGAGCAGCTCCAGCTCCTCGCGGAATATGATTTCCTCCGGCCGGCGCGCCGAATTCAGGAAGACCACATCGGTCGCAGGCGCGGTATCGGAAAGCCAGCGCAGCATGGACATCATGGGGGTGATGCCGGAGCCGGCCGAAATGAACAGGTATTTCTCCGCCGGATTGCGCGCCAGCGTGAAATGGCCGTTCGGGCCATAGGCGCGGATGCGCGAACCCGGCACCACATGATCGAACATCCAGCGGGTGCCGATGCTGCCGGGCTGCGCCTTGATGGTGATCGACAGCGCATAGGGCCGCGAGGGCGTGGAGGAGATGGTGTAGGTGCGATGGAGATCGCCGCCCTTCGCCCGAAGCTCCACCGTGATGAACTGGCCCGGCATGTATTTGAACCAGCCGCCGCCCTCGACGCCGAAGGTGAAGGTCTTCACATCGGGCGCCTCGTCGGTGACCGCCGTGCAGACGAGCATCTGCCGGGCGGCATTCCAGGGGCTGGTCGCGTCGAGGGGAAGTGCCGGCGGCACCTCCCCGAGGAAGGGTTTCATCGTCATGGCGGGCCTCAGGCGACCGAGCGCAGCGAGGCCGGAGCCTTGCCGCCGAGACGCTCCTGCATGAAGCGGGAATACCAGTCGACGAACTGCTCCACGCCGCCCTCATGCGCTTCCGAATAGGGGCCGGGCTGATAGGCGGGCGACTGGATGCCGAAGGCATTTTCCTCGACGATCCGGCGGTCCTGGTCGTTGGTCTCGGTCCAGACATGGATGAGATCGTCCAGCCGGTAATCGATGCCTTCCACCGCATCCTTGTGCACCAGCCACTTGGTGGTGACAGCAGTTTCCGTGGCGCTGATCGGCAGCACGCGGAAGGTCACCGCATGGTCGGAGAGAATGTGGTTCCAGGTGGTCGGGTAGTGGAAGAGCAGGAGCGTGCCGAGGCGGTCCTGGTTGATGTCGTCGGAAAGCCGCATCTGCACCGCCTTGCGGCCGGACATGGTGTAGCTCACCGCATCGCGCAGCAGCGGAATACGGGCGGTGCGGAACTGGCCGCGCTGGTCGATGGCAAAGCGGCTCGGCAGGCCGAGCGCCTCGCATTTTTCCCAGTGCTCGACGATTTCAGGATCATCCGCCGCACCGTTGACGCCGGTCGCGGTCGGGGCTTCCGGATAGGTCTTGCAGAGTTCCGGATGGTTGCCGGCGCAGTGATAGCATTCGCGGTTGTTTTCCCAGACGAGCTTCCAGTTGCCCTTTTCGATGATAGTGCTTTCGTAAGCCACCTTGGCATCGCGCAGCCGGTGCGGCAGGAAATAGGGCTCCATGGTAGCCCGGAAGGGGGCGAAATCCATCGGCTTCTCGGCGAGCGAGATGAAGATGTAGCCGCCGGCGAGCTCGCAGGCGACGGGCTTCAGGCCATAGGTGGACTTGTCGAAGCTCTCGCCCATGTGGCGGGCATATTGCAGCGAACCGTCGAGATCGTAGGTCCACTGGTGATAGGGGCAGACGAGCTTGGCCGCCGAACCGCGATGCTCGGTGCAGACCCGCGAGCCGCGATGGCGGCAGGAATTGTGGAAGGCGCGGATGCCGCCGTCATTGTCGCGAACGAGGACCACAGGATAGGCGCCGACCTGCACCGTCATGAAATTGCCCGGCTTCGGCAGCTCGCAATCATGCCCGATGAACAGCCAGTCCTTGTACCAGATCTCGTTCAGATCCTGCTGGAAATAGGCCGGATCGATATAGAAGGGCTGGTCGAGGGTAAAGCCGGGCTTGCGGGCCTGGAGCCGGGAAAGCATGTCGGAACGGATGTCCATGGTCGGTCCTTATGGGTCGGGGACGGCCGGGCGGATGATCCGGAAACGCATGGACAGGCGCAGGCGCACCCTCAGCCGGAGGGGCCGCATGTCCATTCGCCTCCTGCTCGCCCACCGCGATCAGTCGAGTTCAGCGCATCGAGGCTGGTTTCCGGGCTCCAGAACCGTCCCCCGAGGGGACCTTGCGTCACCTTCCCGGGCCTTCGCCCAGTGGTCTTTCGACGCCGTTCAGTTCTGCTACCGTTGCGGGGGCAGCGCCGGGTTGTCACCGGCTTCCCAATTGTCCCTCCGGCTCGTCAAAACCTTCGGGCACCTCGATGTCCCCAAGACACCATATTTCATTCGCGACCACATGGCTGAATGCGACATCTGCAAGCCTCATCGAAACAGGCCTGTGGACGGAGGCGGTCAGCCATCGCGCAGGATGCGACGGGCAAGAGCCGGCGACAGGCGGCTGATTGCGGCGAGAAGCCGGGCCTTTCCCACGACGATCTCCGGCTTTCCCCGTTCGAGGCCCGCAATCACCGCGCGGGCTGCCTCGGCAGGGTGCATCTTGTTCCGCCCGCGCCCCGCTGTCATGCCCGTCTCGACGAAAGCCATGATCACGTCATGCACGGTCACATGGGGCGCCGCATCCTCGCAGCGGTAGCGCAGCGCGCGGCTGAAGGCGCTGAGCCCCGCCTTCGTCGCGCAATAGACCGGCGCGGTCCGCTTCGGGGCCAGCGCAAGGCCCGAGGACATATTGACGATGGCCGCGCGCGGCTGCCGGGCCAGCAAGGGCATCAGACCGAAGGCGAGCGCGATGGGCGCGTCCAGATTGAGCTCGATTTCGGCGCGGAAGGCCGCCATCAGGCCCGCATCGCCAAGGCCCGTCGCCGGCATGTTCACCTGCACGCCCGCATTGTTGACGAGGATCGACAGATCGGGATGGCGCGCCATGACCTCGGCCACCAGCCGTTCCTGTCCTTCCCGGTCGGCGAGATCGGCCTCGATGAAGGCCATTGCCCCTCCCGCCGCCGCGATTACCGACTCGGCGGCGACCCGGTTCCGCCCGGTGATGATCACCCGCGCACCCCGCGCCGCGAGTTGCAACGCGATGTCCCGGCCTATTCCGGCGGTGCCGCCGGTGACGAGTACCCTCTGTCCCTCGATCCGCATGGCCACCCCCTTCACACCCCACTCCGCTCATAGTGGCGGAAGCCGTCCTCGATGGCCGGAATGATCCGGATCAGGTCGAAGAAGGGCTCGGCAAAGAGCGGCGAATCGCGCAGCGCCTCCATCACGCCATTGAATTGAACCGCATCTTCCGCCTCGAAGAGCACGATGTCGGAACAATCCGCGGAAAAGGCCTCCGCATCGAAATGGCGCAGGGTCACGCTCCGCCCCTCAAGCGCCGGCAAGAGCGCTGCCGTCGCGATCCGCTCCCGCTCGGGCCGTGGCAGGCGCAGCCAGGACGGCAACGCCCTCAGACAGACGAAAACGGAAAGGCGGGGCTTCAGCGGATCCATGGACGACGCTCCGGTTGCGGGATGGGTGGAACGGATCTATGGTGCGAGCAATTGCTCACATTTCCAACTCGCATTCCATGTCCCGCACCGCAAAGCCCATCGAAGCCCGCAAACATCCGCGTCAGGCACGGTCTGCCGCGACCGTCGAGATCATCCTGGAAGCGGCGGCTCGCATTCTGGAGGGCGGCGGGCTATCGGCCCTCAACACCAATCTGGTGGCGGAACGGGCGGGCATCAGCATCGGCAGCCTCTACCAGTATTTTCCTGGCAAGGAGGCGCTGCTCGCGGCCCTCATCCGGCGCAAGCGCGCGGAACTGATCGTGCTGCTGGAAGGGCAGGCTGAGCAGGCGGGAACGGCCGATCTGAAGACGTTGCTCGACGGCCTGATCCGCGCCGCGCTGCACCACCAGTTCGCCCGTCCCCGGCTGGCGGCCAGTCTCGAATATGCGGAAAGCCTGCTGCCGCTCGACGCGGAAACCCAGGCGCTGAAACAGGAGATTGCCGAAACTGTCGCCCGGGCGCTCTCCGCCCATGGCATAGCCGACCCGGCAACCGCCGCGCGGGATCTGGCGGCGCTGACCCGGGGGATGGCCGATGCGGCAGGGCTCTACGGCGAGACCGATCCCGCATCGCTCGAAGCGCGCATCCGCCGTGCCGTCTACGGCTATCTCGGGCTTGGCGGCTGACGATCAGCGCAGCGAGAAATCGAAACGATAGGTGGCGGAGACGCCGATGGTGACCTGATCTTCCGAGCCCTTCTGGCGAACGAGGCTGCTGTCTGCCGCGACGCCGACCATGCGGCGATATTCGGCAAAGAGGCTCGTATCGACGTTTTCGGTGGCTTTCCAGGTGATGGCACCGCCCGCACCCACCGACTGCCAGCCGCTGCCGGGCGTATAGGGATCGAGACCGGAGGCCGCCGATTCCGCCGCGTTCACGCCGTAATAGACCTTGCCATAGCCCTTGGACGCCCAGGTGGCGCGGGGACCGGCGGAAATCCTCACATCGGGCGTGATATCGGCAAAGGCATCGACGGCGAGATCGACCACCTGGCCGTCATGGCTGCGGATGCCCTGCCGCACCTCGGCCCGGGCGCGGATGTTTTCGGTCGGGTAGACTTCGGCAAAGGCGCCGGCTTCCACGCCGATTTCCACGTCATGCAGACCCTTCAGGTCGTCGGAATCCTCGGCACGGCGGCCGGTGATGAGCTTGCCGGCAATGCCGGCCTTGACGTTTTCCGTCTCGAAGAGGCCGAAACCGGCGCTGTCGTTGCGGGACGAGAAGCGGGTGGTCTGTCCCTGCCGGCCCAGCGAAATGATCGGCTCGAACAGAAGCTTGCGTCCCTTTGCGCCGTCGAATTCCGGGCCATGGGCCACGGAACCGCCGAGCGTCAGGGACCAGTCGCCCGCATAGAAGGGCTCGCCATCGCCTGCAAGCGCCTGCTGCAAGGAAACGGTCGAGAGAAGAAGGAAGGAAAGGAGGAAAGTGCTCCGCATCATGCAGTGTCCCTGTACGCGATATTCAACCAAAAACACGGGAATTCTTAGTGGTTTTTCAACCAGAAAGATTAAGAACCCCCTAACCAAGCGAACAGCAGGCAAAACCATCCGGCCCGCAGCTTGCGGGTGCTTCTCGCCGCCCCTGCTTTTCCTCTATGCTGGCGGCCGGAACGAGGAGGACGAATTGCGATGCCGATGATGCTCACCCCTGCCGAAATCCTGCCCGCAGAACCGCACGCGACCCTGATCGGGCGCATCTGGCTCGATGCCGTGGACGGTCCCCTGCCCGTGACGGTCCGGGAGGGCGTGCTCTACGATATCTCGGCGCTCGGCGCGACGGTCTCGGCCATTCTCAACCGCGAGGGCGCGCTGGATCTCGCCGGGCAGCACTTTCCGGCGGTGGGGCCGCTCGAGGATGTCCTCGCCGATGGCGGCAACCGGGGGCCGCGCGGGCGGCTTCTCGCCCCTTGCGACCTGCAGGTGGTGAAGGCGGCCGGCGTGACCTTCGTCGACAGCATGCTGGAACGGGTGATCGAGGAGCGCGCCAAGGGCGATCCGGCCGCCGCCGAGGCGATCCGCAGCCAGCTCAAGCAGGTGCTCGGCGACCAGCTGGGCGCCATCGTGCCGGGATCGGAGGCGGCCGGCCGGGTGAAGGCGGTTCTGCAGGCGGCCGGCAACTGGTCGCAGTATCTGGAAGTGGGCATCGGGCCGGATGCGGAAATCTTCACCAAGGCGGCGCCCCTTTCCGCCGTCGGCTGCGGGGCGATGGTGGGCATCAACCCGATTTCCTCCTGGAACAATCCCGAGCCGGAGGTGGTGCTCGCCGTCAATGCGCGCGGGGAAATCCGCGGCGCCTGCCTCGGCAACGATGTCAACCTGCGCGACGTGGAGGGGCGCTCGGCGCTCCTGCTGAGCAAGGCGAAGGACAATAATGGCGCCTGCGCCGTCGGTCCCTTCATCCGCCTGTTCGACGACCGGTTTTCCATGGCCGATGTGGAGCGGACGGAGGTGAGCCTGTCGGTAACGGGCGAAGACGGCTTTTCGCTCACGGGCACGAACGACATGTCTCGCATCTCGCGCAAGCCGTCCGAGCTGGTGCGGCAGGCGATCAACCGCTCGCACCAGTATCCCGATGGCTTCCTGCTGTTCCTCGGCACCATGTTCGCCCCCGTCAAGGACCGGGATGCGCCGGGCCTCGGCTTCACCCATCACATGGGCGACGAGGTGAGGATTTCCTCGCCAAGCTTCGGTGCGCTGGTCAACCGGGTCGGCCGCAGCGACGAGATCGAGCCCTGGACCTTCGGCATCGGCGCATTGATGGCCAATCTCGCCCGGCGCGGCCTGCTCTGAGGCGGGCCTATTCCGCCAGATAGAAGACGAGCTTGGCGTTCGGGCTCTTGTCCGAATAGCCGACCACGTCGCATCCCTTGCGCACCGGCGCCTTGCCGGTGAGTTCCAGCCGGTCGCCATACTGGTCGTAGCCCTGCACGATGTAGGGCGCGGGCTTGCAGCCCTTCTTGTAGGTATAGGCCACGCCCTGCATGTTTCCGCCCTGCGCTATCCAGCCGTGAAACAGCACCGTGTTCGGCTTGATCGTGCCGGAAATCGAGGCCTTCGGATTGGTGTAGTAGATGATCTGCCGGCGCTGGTCGAAGAACATGTCCGAACCATTATGGCCGGCCGGCATGCCATAGGGCTCGTGATCGGGCCCGTCATGCAGCAGGGTTTCCACAGGCACCCGGTCATAGGGGTTGCCGAAGGGGCAGAGGGCCAGCCATTCCAGTGCATAGCCGAGGCCGTTCGAGGCGTTGTCGGTCGGGATCTGCTTGCCGGTTTCCGCATCCTTGATGGCCACGGCGCCATCGGAGAGGCCGCTGCCCTCGACCTTGCCGTCGAAGAGATATTTCCGGCCATCCCATGACCACAGCTCGCCGGTGACGCAATTAGCACGGCTCTCGTAGACTTTGCCCGCCTGCCCGGCGAGGATGCCCTTGGCGCAATCTTCAATCTCGGCTTCGGTCCCGGACTGCCAGTTGGCGCACCAGTCGCGGGCGGCGTCGATGGTCACCCGCGCCCGCAACTTGGAGGCCTCGCCGCCGAAATCCGACCGTTCGAAAATGGTCGCGACGGGCGACTTGTTGCTGCCCGTCGAGATCACGTCCCCTTCCAGCGGGGGCGGCATGTCCGGCACGAGCGTGGACGCGAGGAGGGCGATCAGCGGGGCAGACAGCATGAGGGGGCTCCGGATGGTTCGAAAGAAAACGGATAGGAGAGAGGGCCCCCGTGGAGGCCCTCCCGCGTGTCGGGATCAGTCGCATTCCCGGCCGGAGACGGACCCCATCATGCAGCCGGTGGCAACGGCGGGGGTGATGCGGGTAACCTCTTCCGGC
The DNA here is from genome assembly GCF_056313605.1 of Gellertiella sp. DMC107. Lineage (NCBI taxonomy): Bacteria > Pseudomonadati > Pseudomonadota > Alphaproteobacteria > Hyphomicrobiales > Rhizobiaceae > Gellertiella > Gellertiella sp. DMC107. The sequence continues at coordinate 192,555 of NZ_JBQUZZ010000006.1, forward strand.
GTGTTCTCGGCCCAGGCGACGCCTTTCCAGTCGCCGCTCTTTTCGTCCTGCGCCATTTCCAGACCGATGACGCTGTCCGGACGCGCCTTGCGGCGATATTCGAGCACTTCCGTCTTCCACATCAGCATGCCTTCGGTGCGGAAGGTTATCTGATCGTCGCCATGCTCCGCCACCTTGCAGACCAGATCGCGGATGGTGGCCCGGTCGTCCATGCCCTTGCCCTTGACCTGGATATAGGCGGCGAGCAGGTCTTCGCCGGCGCCGGACTCGGCAGCCGCCTTGTCGCACCGGGCGACCTCTTCCCGCTCCGACAGCGCATTCATGGCCGACTGGCAGGCAGAGCTGGCGGCATTCCGGGTCTCGTCGGAGAGGTTTTCCCGGTAGAGGCCTTCGCAGAGCTTCATCGCCGCCTTGGCTTTCTCGGTCAGCGGTTCGGCATCCTTGAAGGCGGCGTCGATCTTCGCCACGACGGCGTCGGTCTCTTTCCGCGTCACGGTGGCCAGCGTCTCGGTGCAGAGATCGGCCGCCGCGGTGCGCTTGTCATCCGCCAGCCCGTCGAGATAGCGCAGATCCTCGCAGGATTGCTGAAGCTTTGCGGCAGCCTCCGGAACGGGCGCGCCCGCATCGGTGCCCATGGCCTTCAGTTCGGCCATGGCGCTGTCGAACAGCTGATCGCGCCGGGGCTGCAGGGCCTTGCCGAACACCCGCTCCACAAGCGCATTGTCGTTGTAGCTGACATTCACCTTCTCGCGGTCCGGCGTGAGATTGCGGGTTTGCAGCAGCGTGGCAAGCGTCTGCGGCAGGGCGATCAGGCGATCACGCTCCTGCTTGAGCGTCTGCAGAATGGCCTGGCGGCGCTGGATATCCGGCCATTCCGCCGTGAGATCGGAAAGCAGGTTTTGCGGGTCGTCGCAGCTTTTCAGGTCGCGCACGACATTCTCCGCGAGGGGCCGCGTCCAGTTCTCCAGGCTGACGCCCAGCACGAAGGACAGGTCTTCCACCCTTGCATAGCCCTGGCGCATCTGCCGCACCGCACCGAGCCGCTTGCAGAACAGCGGCGTATCGGCGGGATCGAAAGCAGCGGCCAGCGGCTGACCCGTCTCGGCGAGCCGGTCGGATGCAAGCGACAGCATGGCCTTCATCTCGTCGAAGCCGTTGCCGAAACGCGGATCGGTCGACGGCGCGAGCGTCTCGGACGACAGCGCATCCCGGACGGTCTGCGCATAGGCGGCAATATCCGCATCCCCCGTCAGCGGCAGGGTGGTGAAAGCCCGGTTGAGACCATCGCGATAGCGCTGCCAGAAGGCAGGCACCTTTTCGCTGAGGCGCTGCATGTAATCGCGCTGGTCGAGTTCGGCCAGGGTGAAGATGATCGGCCGGTTGTCGAGCGCGGTTGCCGCCTCGCCGGCCTGCTGGGCGGTGGGCTCCGGCGTATCGAGCAGCGCCAGCAGCGTGTCGAAGCGGTTCTTCGGCGCCTCGGCGGAGGTTACGGTGAAGGCGCGGCACGCATCGGCCGGTCCGCCCGCCACCCAGACCGCATCGATGCCCTTGTCCGACCGGGCGGTGCGCAGGCGCAGGACCCCGTTCTCGTCGAGAAGACCGTGGCCTTCGGCGCTTTCGCCCTCCCGCATGGCCACCCATTGCACCTGGTCCTGTTCCTTGCGCTGGAAATAGACGGTGGTGCTCTCCTGGCCCTGCAGGTCGCGCATCGTCACCCAGTCGGTGTCGTAAAGGGCTTCGCCGCAGGTGAAATGGCCGGTCATGTAGGTCGTATCCGCATCCTCGGCAAAGGCTGCGGGCGCGGCAAGGAGCAGGCCGGCCATCAGGGCGGCTCTCGAAACTGTCGTCGTCATGGTGCTGTCTTTCCTGGAAACGCGCTTACGGGAGGACCACCCAGCCATCATCGGTGCTGGCGAGCCGCACGGTGCCGGCGAGCGGGCGGGGCGGAACCTTCATCGGTCCGCCGGACACGCTGTAGCGCACATCGCAGCGATAGGTTTTCTCGCCATCCGCCGTGCAGCCGATCTTGTCGAAATCGCTGATCTCGATGGCCATCTCCTCCATCATGCGGTTGGCGGCCTCGTTGCCGCCGCCGATACCGGCGGCAAGGCCGGCGGCCTGCTTCATCTGGGCATCGATTGCCTGTTTCATGGCGCCCTCGATGTCGGATGCGGACGGCTCCCCGGAACAGGAAGCGAGGAGAAGGCCGGCAGCAGCCAGCATCACGACGCGCAGCAGCGTCGGGGTCGAGCGAATGGTCATGTCACCCTCGAAGGAAGTTTCTTGTGATTGGTAAGGAATGGCGCGGGGGAACGGCGCCCACGCCGGATCGCAGCCCTCGCGGATCAGACCAGCCAGGTGCGCGGCGCGGTGATCGTCTCGTTGCGGATCAGGTAGACGAGGCTCTTGATGCAGCGGGCGAGATACCAGATCGACACCACGAAGAAGCCGAGAATGCCGATCAGCACGAAGGAGAGCACGACGCAGATGGCCGAATAGAGCAGGCCCTTCCAGAAGGTGCCGATCATGTAGGTATAGTGCGAAGCCAGGAGCGCATCCGCCTTCGGACGATCCACATAGGCCAGGATGACGCCGGCAGGCGCAAAGAAAACCATCAGTGCAAGCGCGACGAAGCCGAGAACCGGGGGCTCGTTGGCGGCAGAAGACTGGGGAGCGGGCGTGAGCGAAACATCAGACATGGGCGCGACCTTCTTTACGCGGTTTAAACTTTTTGCCGTGTGGGACGCCGATCATCGGCAGGTCGTCATTCATGGCTTTCGCCGACCTTCCACGCTTTCCGGTAGAAATTGACCCGGAAACTGGACCGGTTCTTGATACCGGCGGCTGTCGTTATTCACGGCCCGCTTTTAAGATGGGGTTTGGACGGGAGGGTATTTTTACGGTCAAACCGGCCCGGGCCGCAGAACCGGAGCGGAGGGTAAACAGTCCGTGTGCAGGGCTTGTGGCTTTCCCGGCGAAAGGCGCGCACCGCGCCGTGTTCGGGCAAAACAGGGCATTCTTCGCTCCGGCCGGAGGATGGCCGACGGTATTAAATATGTGCCTATTAATGTAATTAAACAAAACTTAATCCATCCATAGATAAATATCCGGTGCGGGATGGTACCGTGTGCGCAGGCGCGCCTTCCGAATGACGTCGGATTTGACCGTTTTCAGGCTTTCTGCCCGGGGGATGCGACCGATGTTCTTCAAGACTGCCACCAGCCGCAATATTTTCTCGCTGGTCACGGCCGGCGTGCTGGCAACCAGCGTTGCCGCCGGTGTGCTTTTCTCCATCTCCTATCAGCAGGTTCTCGACGACACCCATGGCAAGATGGAAGCGGTCGCGGAAGCCACGGGCGAGACGGTCATCGACACGTTCCAGAAGGGCGTCCGCGTGGTGGATTCCATGCGCATCACCATGCTTGCCCTGAAGGGCACCGGTCATAACGATCGCGCCGCGGCCAATGCCGTGCTGCACGACCTTCTGGCCGGCAACAGTTTCGCGCTTGGCACCTGGACGGGCTGGGAGCCCGATGCCTTCGACGGCAAGGACAAGGACTGGGCCGGCAAGCCCGCCCACGACGCCACGGGCCGCTACATGCCCTATTGGGTCCGCTCCGGCGACAAGATCATCAACGAGGTTCTGGTCGACTATACCAAGCCGGGCGCCGGCGATTACTATATCCTGCCTTTCACGAAGAAATCCGCGCAGATCATCGAGCCCTACATCTACCCCGTCGACGGCAAGAATGTGCTGATGACCTCGATCGCGCTGCCGATCATGGAAGGTGACAAGGCCATTGGCGTGGCCGGCATGGACATGGCGCTGGCCGAAACAAACAAGCGGCTGAACGAAACCCGCCCCATGGGCGATGGAGAGGTGATGCTGGTTTCCGCCAGCGGCATCGTCGTCTCGGATGTCATGACCGACCAGATCGGCAAGCCCCTCAAGGATACGGGCTTCGACATGCAGACCTGGGCCTCGCTGACGAGCCATCCGGGCGAACCCTTTGCCTTTACCGATACGGACGGCATCGACAAGATGGCCATGTCCGTCCCGGTGGAACTCATCCCCGGCACGGTCTGGCAGTCGCTGGTGCTGATCCCGAAATCCACGGTCTATGCCGAGCTCAACCGCATGATCGAACTGTCCGCCGGCATCGTCCTGCTGGCGGTGGTGGTCCTGTCCGGTCTGGGCGTGCTGCTGTCGCGCGGCTTCCGCCGGCGCCTGCAGGCCATGATCGGCCGCACGGCTGAAATCGCCGCCGGCAACAATGCGGTGGCGATCGATGGCACCGACCGTCAGGACGAAATCGGTGACCTTGCCCGGTCGCTGGTGGTGCTGCGGGATGCCAATGCGGAAAAGGACCGTCTGCAGGAGGAAGCGCAGGCCGCCTCGCAGCAGCGCGCCCGGGACCGCGCCGAACGGGAAGCCCATGCGGCCGAACAGGAACAGATCGTTTCCTTCGCCGTCTCCGAACTGGCGAACGGCCTCTTGAAGCTGTCCGAAGGAGACATGACGATCCGCCTGAAGCAGCCCTTCGGCGGCTCTCTGGAGCGGTTGCGGGCAGATTTCAACACCTCGGTGGAAAAGCTCGAGGATGCCCTGAAGAGCTTCATGCAGAACGCCCATGCCATCAAGACGGGTTCGGATGCGATCCGCGATGCGGCCGACGACCTGTCCAAGCGCACCGAGCAGCAGGCCGCCAGCGTGGAACAGACGGCCGCCGCCCTGGAGGAAATCACCACGTCGGTCAAGGACTCCACCCTGCGGGCGGAAGCGGCCGGCCAGCTCGTGTCGCGGACCCGCGAAGATGCGGCCCATTCCGGTGCAGTGGTGCGCAATGCAGTGGCCGCGATGAGCGCCATCGAGCATTCGAGCCGCGAAATCTCCAACATCATCGGCGTGATCGACGAGATCGCCTTCCAGACCAACCTGCTGGCGCTGAATGCCGGCGTCGAAGCGGCCCGCGCCGGGGAAGCGGGCAAGGGCTTCGCCGTCGTCGCCCAGGAAGTGCGCGAACTCGCCCAGCGGTCCGCCAATGCGGCCAAGGAAATCAAGAGCCTGATCACCTCGTCCGGCGAACAGGTCAAGCGCGGCGTGGCGCTGGTCGGCGAAACGGGCGAAGCGCTGGAAAGCATTGTCGGTCAGGTCAACGAGATCAATGCCAATGTGGAGGCGATCGTGCAGTCGGCCCGCGAGCAATCCATCGGGCTGGCCGAAATCACCTCGGCCGTGAACACGATCGATCAGGGCACCCAGCGGAATGCGGCCATGGTGGAAGAGTCGAATGCGGCGTCCAACCGTCTGGTCAGCGAAGTCACCTCGCTCAACGACCGCATCGGCACCTTCCGGATCGGTGGGGCGGAAACGATGGCACGCAGCAGCCAGCGCAACGCTTCGCCTTCACCGGCACCCGCCGCGCCTCCGGCGCCCCGGGCTCCGGCAAAGCCGGCTGTCGCCTCGCAGCAGGCCCCCCGCCCCTCGCCAGCCCGCGCGCTTGCCGGAAAGATCGCTTCGGCCTTCACCGCCCGCTCATCCGCCCCGGCTGCCACGGCCACAGCCGCGAGCCAGGATTGGGAAGAATTCTGAGAACGGAGTTCCGCCTCGAACCGTGCGGCCGCCGAAAGGCGGCCGTTTCTGCATGAGGGGTCAGGCCCCGTTCCGGCTCCAGACCAGGCAGCCGAGGGCGGCGAGCGGCAGGCAAGCGGTGATCGCCGCCACCCTTTCCCCGGTGAAATAGCCGGACGGTGCCAGAATATTGGCGGTACCGGCCACCTCTCCCCCGATCACGATCGGGAAGGAACCGCTCGCCCCGTAACCCGCCTTCTCGATCTCCGCCGCTTCGGTCAGATAGTGCCGCAGCCCGTCCGGGTCATCGGCCAGCACCGGCTGCTTCTCTTCCATGATCCGCTGGCACCAGGGATCGGCGGGATCGAGCGCTTCGCCGCCCCCTTCTGGAAAGAGGGCGGGATTGCTCGTCGCAATCCGCGTCACGCTTCGCCGATCCGCAGCCACCGCCAGAAGCGTGGCGTCCATGACCCCGGGCAGCGCCGTGAGACGCTGGAGGATGGCCGCCAGAAGCGCGGTCTTGCCGTCTGCCAGTGCCTTTTCAAGTTCGATCATGCCCGCCTGGTCCATCATGCCTGTCCTTGTTCTTGGGGGAAGATGCGCTGCCCGAAGAGAATCGCGCCGCAAACTTTAGTGGAATTAAAGTTTGGGGCCTCGACCTGTCAATGGCGGGATTTTTGGGTCAGTTCAGGCGAAGCCCGCTCCCGGGATCGAAGAGATGGAAGGCACTGGCTTCCGCCCGCAAGGCGATCCGGCTGCCGGCGGCAGCGCCGACGCGCGGCGACAGGCTGGCGACGAGCTTCTGGCCGGCCAGCATGCCGTTCACCACGCACTCCGGTCCGGTCAGTTCGGCCAGTTCGACATCGAGGGTGAGAGCGACATCCCCCGTCTGCCCGGAGAGCGCTTCCGGCCGGATGCCGAGGATGACGGGGCGGCCGGCTTCGAGCGCATGGGGAACCGGAAGCAGCGCGTCGAGCCCCTTCAGGCGGATGCCGTCCGCTTCCGCCACGCCGTCCAGCAGGTTCATCGGCGGAGCGCCGACAAACGTGGCGACGTAAAGGGTTGCCGGGCGGTTATAGATCGCCTCCGGCGTATCGAGCTGTTCGATCACGCCGTTGCGCATGACGGCGATGCGGGTCGCCAGCGTCATGGCTTCGATCTGGTCATGGGTCACGTAGACGACCGTGGTCTTCAGCATCTGGTGCAGGCGCTTGAGCTCCGTGCGCATCTCCATGCGCAGCTTGGCATCGAGATTGGAAAGCGGCTCGTCGAACAGGAAGATCTTCGGACGGCGAACCAGCGCGCGGCCGATGGCGACGCGCTGTCGCTGGCCGCCGGAAAGCTGGGCGGGCTTGCGCTCGAGCAGCGCCTCGATCTGCAGGAGGGCCGCCGCCTCGCGCACTGCCCTTTCCCGCTCGGGCGCCGGCACATGCCGCATTTCCAGCCCGAAGCCGATATTCCGCGCGACGGTGAGATTGGGGTAGAGCGCATAGGACTGGAACACCATCGCCACGTCCCGGTCCTTCGGGTGGACCCCCACCACGGAGCGATCCCCGATGCGGATATCGCCGCTGGTCGGCTCCGCCAGACCGGCGATGATGTTGAGCAAGGTGGACTTGCCGCAGCCGGACGAGCCGAGCAGCACGAGGAATTCCCCGCTTTCGAGCGCGATGTCGATGCCTTTCAGCGTCTCCACCTCGCCATAATTCTTGCGGACGGATTGGATGGTCAGGGCACTCATGCGCCACTCCCTGCAAGCGTGAGGTCATAGGATCGAGGATGGGTGGAGATGGCCCGCGAGGCGATCCGCACGCCGGCCTCCAGGCAGGCCTGAAGCGGCTTTCCGGCCGCGAGCGCGGCGAGGAAACCCGCATTGAAGACATCGCCCGCGCCGATCGTGTCGATGACGGAGACTGCGGGTGCCGGCGCTGAAACCAGGACGCCGCCGGGATCGACGGCGATCGCGCCATGCGGGCCGCGCTTGACGACGGCAATCGCGCCCTCGGGCATGATGGCTTTCAGCGCCCGGGCCGCCGCTTCCGGATCGTCCTCGCCGGTCAGCATTGCGGATTCCACCTCGTTGAGCAGGGCAACGCCGCAGCGGGACAGCCAGTGCCGCACGGCCGCGCGGTTCTCGGCGGTCCAGCCATCGCTCGGCCATCCGGTATCGAGCGCCAGCGTGAGACCGGCGCGATCGGCCCAGTCGAACAGGCGGTCATAATCTGCCACCAGCCTGTCGGTGAGGAAGGAGCCGCAGAGCAGGCCATACCCGCCCTTGAGGTCAGAGCCGGCAAGAGCCCGATGCACATCCTCCAGACAGAAATGCACCAGATGGCCGCGGGTGGTGAAGAAGGTGCGCTCCCCGTCCGGATGGACGAGCCCGACCGACAGCGTCGTGCCGCCCGGATGAACCGGCAGCCGCGGGCCATGGGCCCCGAAGGCCTCCGCGAGCCAGCGCCCGAACACGTCGTTGCCGGTATTGGCGGCGAGCGCGAAATCGAGGCCAAGCGCCATCCAGGCCAGCGCCGTATTGCCCGCCGACCCGCCGACCCGGAGATCGTCATGGTCGAGGATGACCTCCGTGCCCGGCTTCGGCCAGGGCACGGCCGGCCCCATGATCAGGTCTGCATTGAGGTTTCCGATGACGGCAAGCGGCTTCATTCACTCGCTCCGGGTGATTTTCGAGGAGCGGACCGGCGTGCCGGCATTGTCCACCCGCTGCGCGGCGAAGGCGACCATGAACCGCTGCGCGGCCGGCAACAGCGCGAAAATGGCGGCCAGCCCTTCGGCCGGACGGAAAGAGAGCGTCGTGGCGCCCGAAACCGGCGGCTCGCCGGAGGCATCGAAGACCACGAGGGGCGCACCCGCCTCGACCACCGAATGGGCCATGGCGGTCACCAGCGGTGCGGTCGGATCCGCGCCGCGAAAGAGCACGATGCCGGTGAGAGGCGAGAGCATTTCCATCGGGCCATGGCGCAGTTGCCCGCCTTCCAGCGAGAAGCAGGGAAGCCGCGACAGTTCCGTCAGACCGAGCGCCAGCGCTTCGGCAACGCCCTGGAGCCGACGTCCGGAGGTGACGACCGTCTGCACGCCCTCAAGCGCGGCAAGGGCCGGCTCGATGGCGGGTTCTTCCGGCGTCACCAGCCCGGACAGGGCCGTCTGCGGATCGACGCCCAGCGCCGCCAGAATGGCGAGATGCAGGGCAAAGGTGATGGTGAGGCTGCGCGTCGCCGCAAAGGCCCGTTCCGTGCCGCCAACACCCGCGAGGCTGGGTGCAATGCGGGCGAGGAAGGAGCCATCCTCCAGGGTCAGGCCGAAGGTTTCGGCCGTTCCGCCCGTTTCCGCGAACCAGCGGTGCACTTCAGCGCTTTCGCCGGACTGGGAGGTGATGAGGACGGTGCGGCCGGCGAGCGGCAGCGGGGCACAGAGCTGTTCGGAAAGCGGCAGCGCCACCGCATCGATGCCGGCAGCGCGATAGAGCGGCTCGACCGCGCGGCTGACCGCGTGGGAACCACCCATGCCGAGCAGCAGCAGGCGGCCCGTGCGCTTCAGCGAGGCGGCGATGTCGTTGGCCCGGGGACGGGCGGCGGCGAAAGACGCCAGGGCATCCCCATGCTGCCGCGCCATTTCGCGATCGATGGCCAGAAGTCCTTCAGGACGGGTATTCATCGTGTTCATCCCTTGACGCCGCCATTGGTGAGCCCGGAAATCAGGGCGCGTTGCATGAAAAGCCCCACCAGCACGGGCGGCAATGCGGCAAGGACGCCAGCCGTTGCAATGAGGCCGTAATCGGAAACACGCCCGCCCGCGAGATCGGCAATCGCCACCGTCAGCGTCTTGGCGCGCTGGTCGGAGGTGAAGAGCAGGGCGTAGAAGAATTCATCCCAGGCGAGCAGGAAGGCAAAGAGCGCCGACGTGGCCACCACGGGCATGGCGAGCGGCAGCGTGATGATGCGCAGCGTCGCAAAGAGCCCGGCGCCGTCCATCATGGCCGAGGCCTCGATGTCCCGGGGGATCGTGTCGAAGCCCGATTTCATCAGCCAGGTGGTGAAGGGGGCGAGGATGGTCAGATAGACGAGCGCCAGCCCGAAGACGCTGTTGAGCAGGCCGAGATGGGCAAGCCCCATGTAAAGCGGCACGGCCAGCGCCACCGGGGGCAGCATGTAGGTGCCGATCAGCAGGCCCAGCGACCAGCCGATGGCGGGCGTGCGGGACACGGCCCAGCCTGCGGGAATGGCCAGCAGCACGGCGGCGACCGTTGCCATGCCCGCCACCATCAGGCTGTTGCGCAGCGAGGCGAGGAAGGCCGCCCCGGCGCTGTTTTCCACCGTGGAGAGAAGCGTCGCATAGCGCGAGAAATCCAGCGTCGCGGGCCACCAGCGCAGCGGCCGGGCGGCGAGATCGGCTGCCGGCGCTACTGACATGATGAACAGCCAGACGAGCGGCGCGAGGATGACAATCCCCAGCAGCAGGGCAGCCGCGTGAAGGGCGATGCGGAAGGGAAGGCTCTGGCGTTCCATTTTACTTGGCACTCCCGGCGGCCTTGCGGACGAGCGCACCATAGGCGACGGCCAGCAGCGTGACGATGAGGGTGACGATGAGCGCGAGCGAAGCCCCCGAGCCCGCCCGTCCGAAGGAGAAGGCTTCCTGATAGACGAGGATCGAGAGGGACCGGGTGGTGTTGGCCGGCCCGCCGCGGGTCATGACCCAGATGATGTCGAAGACCTTGAAAGCCTCGATGGTGCGCAGCACCAGCGCCACCATGAGGGGGCCGGCGAGATAGGGCAGCACCACAAAGCGGAAGCGGTTGAAGGCGGAGGCGCCATCCACCAGCGAAGCGGCGATGAGATCGCGCGGCACGCTTTGCAGGGCGGCGAGCGCAATGAGCGCGACGAGCGGAAAGTTCTTCCAGCAATCGGCCACGATCAGCGCGGCCATGGCAAAGCCGGGCTCGCCCAGCCAGGACCGGTAATCCGCAATCAGGCCGAGCTGTGTCAGCGCCGCATTCAGCGCGCCATATTCCGGATTGTAGATCAACCGCCAGAGCGTGGCATTGACGATGGTGGGCAGCGCCCAGGGCAGGATCATCAGGGCGCGCAGCAGGGTGCGGCCGTAGAATTGCTGGTTCAGCAGCAGCGCCGCCAGAATGCCCAGCACCATTTCGGCCGTGACCGAGACCACGGCAAAGAGGCCGGTCGTGTAGAGCGTATTGCGGAAATTGCTGCCGGTCAGCACTTTCACGTAATTGTCGAAGCCGACGAACTGGCCGCCCGTCCCCACCAGCTTCGCATCGGTGAAGGACAGCCGGACCGTATCGACCATCGGCCAGCCGATGACGGCGATCATCACCGCCAGAAGCGGGAGCATGAGCAGCCATGCCCGGGTGGTGAGCCAGGTACTGGACATTGCGGGTTCTTTCGGGGTGAGCGGAAAGCTTTTGGGGTTCGGCTCCGCCGGGGCGCGTCATCGAGGAGGCGAAGGCGGAGGAAAGGCGCGGGCCAGCCCGAAGGCCAGCCCGCGGGGGGGCGTCTCAGAGACCGCTGTTTTCGGCAGCAGTCTTCAGGGCATCGGCGGGCTCGGCCTGGCCGAGGAGCGATTCCTGGATTGCCTGCTGCAGGGCCGTGGAAAGCTCCTGGTACTTCGGCGTGGTCGGGCGCGGATACATGGCGGCCAAGCCCTGCTTGGCGGCAGCGATCAGCTCTTCCTGGCCCTTGGTCACGGCCGGATCCTCATAGGAGGAGGCCCAGATCGGAAGGCTCAGCTTGGCATACTGGTTCTGCACGGCTTGCGACGTCATGAACGCGATGTATTTCCAGGCTTCGTCCTGATGCTTGCTGGCAGCCGTGATGCCGAGGCCCATGGAACCGTTGACGGCCGAAACCTCGCTCTTGCCGTCGACGCCCGGCGCGGGCACGACACCGACCTTGCCGGCAACCTTGCTGTCCTTCGGGTCGTTGGCCATGTTGTACATGTAGGTCCAGTTGAGGGCGAAGGCGGCTTCGCCGTTCTGGAACACCTTGCGGACGTCCTCTTCCAGGAATTCCTTGGAGTTGGGGTTGGTGAGGCCCGACTTGTAGCTCTCGACCATGTAGGTGAGCGCATCCAGCGCGCCGCCTTCCGTGAAGGCCGGCTTGCCATCCTTCAGGAAATCGCCCTTGTTGGCGGCAACGAGGGTGGTGAAATCGCAGATGGCGGCTTCCGCCTGTGCCCAGCTCCAGGAAATCGGCGTCTTGAGCAGGCCCTTCTCCTGGATGATCTTGGCCTGTTCGGTGAGTTCCGCCCAGGTCTTCGGCGGGGCCTTGATGCCGGCCTTTTCCAGGATTTCCTTGTTGTAGAACAGATATTTGGTGTCGAGGATCCAGGGCATGCCATAGGACTTGCCGTCATACTGGACCGTGGTCCAGGCGCCGGGCAGCACGCCCTTCTTCATGTCGTCGGTGATGCGGGAAGAAACATCCACCAGCACGTTGTTGCTGGCATATTCCGCCGGCCAGATCACGTCGAAGAGCACCACGTCATAGGCGCCGCCGGAGCCCTGCGCCAGCACGGTCTTGTCATGCAGGCCCTCATAGGGAACGAATTCCAGATTGACCTTGATGTCGGGGTTCGCCTTGGTGAAGGCATCGGTCATGGCGCGGACATCGGCCTCGCTATAGGCGGCCTGCGCCATGAACAATGCATTGATCTGGGTTTCGGCGAGCGCATGCGACGCCATCAGCGCCATCGCGCCGGCTCCCAGAAGGATCTTCAGGCCAGTCTTCATCACTTCCTCCATATTTTTATGCGGCGCTGCGCGGCCGCTGCGGTCTTGATCCCCGAGGTTCTTCGCCCTCTATTAAGTCAAATGACTTGACTTAAACTTTGTGTAAGTTTCTATATCTGTCAAGAGGTATTTTCAGAATGCATGATATCAGGCCCATCCGCGCCAAGACCGGAACCAATCAGGAAGGCGCCAGCGCCCACAACCGCCGCGTGATCATCGAAGCGCTGCGGTTGAACGGGGCGCTGTCGCGCGCCGATCTGGCGCGCGCCACGCTTCTGACCAAGCAGACGGTTTCCAACCTGATGGAGGCGCTGGAGGAAGACGGACTGGTGACCGGCGAGGAAGTGGTGCGCAAGGGGCGCGGCCAGCCCTCCACGCCCTACCGGCTGGTGGCGGAGGGAGCCTTTGCCATCGGCCTTCAGATCGACCGGCACGTCACCCGCGCCATCGGCGTGGATCTGCTCGGCAATGTGCTGAGCCGGGCGGAAATGCCGCTTCCCCCCGACGGCCCGGACTCGGGCGTGCGCGTCATCCTCGATCTCATCGGCACGGTCAGGCGCGATCTCGTCGCCGGCTCCCCCCGGGCAGAACACCGGCTGGCGGGCCTCGGCGTTGCCATGCCCGGTCCGTTCGGCATCGAGGCGGAGGGCAATGACGACTGGATGATGGCGGCCTGGCAATCCTTTCCCCTGCTCCAGTCGCTGGCCACGGGCACCGGGCTGGAAGTCGGCTTGCAGAACGACGCCGCCGCCTGTGCCACGGCGGAGCGGATGGTGGGCGCAGCCCATGGGCTGGACCATGCGATCTGCATCTATCTCGGCTACGGCATCGGTGCCGGCCTGATCCTCAACGGCGAGCTTTACGCGGGCGCGCATGGCAATGCGGGAGAACTCGGCATGGCGCTGTTCTCGGCGGGCGGCCTGCCTTCGCCGGTCGAACACCGGGCGTCGCTCGCCTCGCTCTACAAGCGGCTCGATCTCGATCCCGCGCGCGTCGATCTCCAGGCGGAGACCACCGCGCTGGTCGAGCGCAACGATCCCCGCGTCGAAAGCTGGGTCGGGGAAGCGGCGGATTCCCTGCGCTGGTCGGTGCATCTGGTGGAGACGCTGTTCGACCCGCAGACGGTCATCCTGTCCGGCGGCGCTCCGGCGGCGCTGGTCCATCGTCTCATGGAACGCATCATGCCGCTTCTGCCGTCCAACGCGCTGCGCCGCGACCGGGCGCTGCCCCGGCTGACCGTCGGCATGACCGATCCCTGGGCCGTGGCGCTGGGGGCGGCTGCCGAGCCGATCAGCCGCGCCTTCGACCCGCGATTCTCGGCCATCCTCAAGGACGGCGGCTGAAAAACGGCGCGGCCCGCCGAAAAATATCCGTCTCGCCTGTAACGAAAGCGCGGCGCGCTGCGTAACCCCCGTAGATCGGCCTGTTTCCTCTGCCGGTCCAAGCCCGGGAGTTATTGATGACGCGCCAAGCCCACGACCTTTCGACCAGCACCGCCAGCGCAGAGGCCCGGCAGGCTTTTGACAACGCCATCTACGGCCTTGCCGCCCACCGGCCCAGCACAGGCATGGCGATTGCCGCGACGCTTCAGGCCGATCCCGGCCATATTGCCGCGCATGTGCTCAAAGGCTTTGCGCATCTGATTCTCGCCCGGCAGGAAACCGCCGATGCGGCCCAGCTCATCCTGAACGACGCCCGGCATGCAGCCACAGCCCGGGACGGCGGCACCGCAGACGAGGCCGTTCTGCTTCAGGCCTTCGAGGCCGCCGCCAGCGGCGGCTTTGCCCGCGCGATAACCGTCCTGGACAACGGCTTTGCCGATCGTCCGTCGCTCTTCCTGCCTTTCAAGATCGCCCATGCACTGCGCTTCATGCTGGGCGATGGCGGTGGCATGCTCGCTTCCTCCAGCCATGCGGTCCGGGCCCTGTCGCCCGCCGATCCCTATGCCGGCTTCATCCACGGTTGCCATGCCTTCGCCCTCGAAGAGGCGGGCCGCTACGAAGAAGCGCTCTCCGCCGGCCATCTGGCCGTATCGCTGCGTCCGGACGATTCCTGGGGCCTGCATGCGGTGTCCCATGTGCACGAAATGCGCGGCGATACGGCGCGCGGGATCGACTGGCTGGAAGACAGCCGCCCCGCCTGGTCGCGCTGCAACAATTTCTCCTTCCATATGGCCTGGCATCTGGCCCTCCTGCATCTGGAGAGGGGAGACCACGCCCGGGTGCTGGACCTCTATGACGACGAGGTGCGCCCGCAGCAGACCGACGACTTCCGCGACATGGCCAATGCGGTCTCGCTGCTGTGGCGGCTGAACCGCATGGGCGTGGCTGTCGGCCATCGGTGGGAAGAGCTTTCCCATGTGGCCCGCAGCCGCCAGAAGGACACGACCCTGATCTTTGCCGCCCTCCACAATCTGGCCGCGCTGGTGGCCGTCGGCGACCGGCGCGCGGCCGAAACCCTGGTGGCGGAAATCGAGCGCAAGGCGCAGGGCACGGGCGATCAGGCCCGCATCGCGGCCGAAATCGGCATTCCGCTGGCGCGGATGCTGGCAGGCCTCGGCGCGCCGGCCGACCGGCAGATGCTCGACCGCATGATGCTCAACCTGCCGAAGATCGGCGGCAGCAATGCCCAGCGCGATTTTTTCGTGCTGTCGCTGGCCGAAACGCTCGGACGGCACGGCGATCAGGCTGGTCTCTCCCGCGTCGGCCTCGTCCGCAGCTCGCTGAAGAAGGAAGACCAACTGTTCCGCTCGATCCGGCTGGCGACAGCCGTGCATGCCTGACCTCACCCCCGCCGCAGAAGGATCCCGTCCATGACCATGACCACCACCGCCAGACCCATGCTTTTCCCCGAAATCGACGGACGGCTCGTCCGCACCATCCTCACCGCCGGCATTGCCGCCGATCTCAGCTGGGAGGTATGGGCGCGGGTGATCACCCCCCTGCTCGTCGGCGGCCCGCTTCAGCCGGCGGCCCTCGTGCAATCGGTTTTCGGCTTCCAGAACCTGTTTCTGGCCGAGGTGATCCATGCCATCGTCGGCATCGTCTTCTACCCCATCGGCTATCTCTTCGTTGCCCGGCCCCTGCAGCGGCTCGTGGTGCCCGGCCTGCCGCTCGTCCTCACCGGCGCCGGCTTCGGCGTGGGCCTCTGGGTTTTCGCGCTTTACGTGATGGCGCATCTCTTTGCCGGCCTGCCGCCGTTCCTCGGCTTCATCCCGCTCACCTGGGCCTCGCTCGGCGGCCACCTGCTCTTCGGCCTTGTCGTCGCCTATGTGGTGAAGGCCTTCCGGCAGTAAGGGCCGTTCATGCCCCCGGTATCAGCGCGCGTAACCGAGAGTGGTCAGCGCCCGGTCGAGATCGCCCGGGCGCACCTGATGTCCGCCCGGATGCAGGCAGAGACGGCTTTCGCCCCTGACGCAGTCGGGTGCGGTCTCGCATTCGAGATCCGCGGCTTCGGATGCGAAGGGCTTCGGCTTGTCGCAGGCCGCCCGGTCCCGGTAGATCGCGACGCTCTGGACTGTGTCGCCCTGATGATAGGACCCGCCGATGGCGCGGCCGGACAGCGGAAAGGTGCCATCGGCCCGGCCATGGATGTGGATCATCGGCGGCAGGTCCTTCACGCAGTCCGCCGGCCGGGGAAGCGGATCCCAGAACACGCCGGAAAAGGTCAGCATGGCCGCTGCCCGGCCGCCGTCGCGGCAGACCGTGTACCAGGCCATGGAGGCGCCGAGAGAAAAGCCGCCGACCAGCGTCTTGTCCGGCGTAAAGCCGAAGCGGGCCTTGAGATCGTCAAGGACGGCCAGCGCATAGGCCCGGTCGTCGCGCGCCCTTTCGGGACCGGCCGGAATGCTCCAGCTGCCTTCGACCCCGTCAGGGGCCGCAAAGGCGAGGTGATGGGCGAGAACCACATCGACGATGGCCTTCTGCTTCACCTGAAGCGCGGCGGAGGACTTGTAACCGTGGAAAAACACATAGACCCCCTCCACCCGACCTTCGGGAAGGAGGATACGATACGCTCCGTCTTCGACCTTGCAGACCGTCTCGCCGCCGCACCCGGCACCGGCGGCAAGCGCAGGCGGAGCGGCCAGGGCGAGAGCGAGAATGAGGGATCGAAGCATCCGCTTTGTCCTTCTGGCGGGATTGTCCTGAACAGCACTCATGCCTGCCCGATGCCCGAAACCGAAATCACGATCACGCGAGCCCGACCATGAACGACAAGACCGACACCGAAGCCGGACACCGGGTAGCCGATGTGGTGGGCGAAACGCTTTACGCCCACGGCCTGCGCCATGCCTTCGGCATGCCCGGCGGCGAGGTGGTGACGCTGATCGACGGCCTGCTGGGCGCGGGGATCGGCTTCCATCTGGCCCGGCACGAAACCGCGGCAGCCATGATGGCGGCCGGCGTCTCGGTGCGCACCGGCGCCCCGGCCGCCCTCGTCACGACGCTCGGCCCCGGCCTTGCCAATGCGGTGAACGGCATTGCCGATGCCGCGCAGGAGCGGGTGCCGCTGATCGTGCTCTCCGGCATCGTCGACCGGGAGTTGCGCGCGACCTATACCCACCAGATCATCGATCAGTCGGCCCTCCTCCGCCCGCTGGTGAAGGCCTCCTTCGAGATTGCCGAAGCCGATGCGGGGGAAACGGTCGCGCGCGCCATCGCCCTTGCGCTTACCGAGCCGAAGGGACCCGTGCATATCGATATCGCCCCCGGCGTCGCCGCGCGGCAGGCGCAGGGCAAGGCGGTTCGCCAGCCGGTATCGCCGGCCCTTCTGCCACATCCCTCCTCGCCCGCGATGGCGGCGGTTGCGGCCCGCATCGCTTCCGCCGAACGGCCGGTCATCCTTGCCGGGTTCGAGGCGGCGCGGGATGGCGCCGGCGAAGCGGTGCTGGCGCTGGCCTGCCGCATCGGCGCGCCCGTCATCACCACCTACAAGGGCAAGGGTCTGGTGCCGGAAGACCACCCGGCAAGCCTTGGCGGCGCCGGCCTTTCGCCCCGGGCGGACGGTCTGCTGCTGCCCTTGCTCGGGGCGTCCGACCTGGTGCTTGCGATTGGCTACGATCCGATCGAGATGCGGCCCGGCTGGCAGAATTTCGCGGCGCGGGAGGCCATCGTCGAGATCACCGCCCTTCCCGCCGATCACGGCATGCACGGCGCGGCCATGCGGATCGCCTCCGCTCCCCGGGTGTTTCTGGAGACGCTTGCCGGCATGGTCGAGGAGAAAAAGGGCTGGCCGGCGGGGGAACCCGCAGCGCTCCGCGCCCGCCTTCACACGGCCTTCAGCCCGGCGCCCGCCTTTGGCCCGGGTGCCATCGTGGAGGAACTGCAGGCGGCCACCGCCCCCGGGGATATCGTGACCGTCGACAGCGGCGCCCATCGCATCTTGCTTTCCCAGCAATGGGTCGCGCAACAGCCGCTGACGCTGCTGCAATCGGCCGGGTTCTGCACCATGGCGGCCGCGCTGCCGCTCGCCATCGGCGCGGCAATGGTCGAACCGGAGCGGCGGGTCTTCGCCGTCATGGGCGATGGCGGGCTGGAAATGGGTATCGGCGAACTGGCGACCCTGCGCGACCTTGCGCTTCCCGTCACGCTCGTGGTCTTCCAGGACCAGAGCCTCGCCCTCATCGCGCTCAAGCAGGCCGCCGCCGGCCTGAAATCCGCCGGGGTGACGCTCGGCGAAACAGATTTTGCCCGGATTGCCGAAGGGTTCGGCGGAGCCGGGATCACCGTGGAGACAAGGGATGAACTCCGTACCGCGCTTTCCGAGGCCCGTCGACGCAACGGCTTCTCCCTCATCGCCTGTCGCTTCGATGCCGCCCTCTATCGCGGCACCTTCTGAACCGGCCGGCGCAAGGCCGAAGCGCCCGCGCGATCCGCGGCTGGATTTCTTCCGGGGGGTGGGGATGCTGATCATCCTCATCGCCCATATTCCCTATGACGGCTGGGCGCTCTACATCCCGGCCCGCTTCGGCTTTTCCGATGCGACGGAAATGTTCGTCTTCCAGTCGGGCATGGCCTCCGCCATTGCCTTCGGCGGCACGTTCGACCGGGGCGGGATGACGGCGCTGCTGTTCCGCGTGGTGCGGCGCATCTGGCAGATCTATTGGGCGCATCTGGCCGTCTTCGTCATTCTGGTGGCGATCATGGCGGCCGCCGGCCCCCGGCCCGATGGCAACGGGACCTATCTGGAAAGCCTGAACCTCCTGCCCTTCATCCGGGATCCCGGCCCTATGCTCGGTGCCTTCCTGACACTGCGCTACGTGCCGAACTATTTCGATATCCTGCCCATGTACATGGTGCTGCTCGCCCTCCTGCCGCTGATGCTCGGCGCAGAGCGGTTGCATCGCGCCCTGCCCTTCCTGCTGATGGCAGCGCTGTGGGGGGCGGCCCAGGCGGGCGTCAACCTGCCGGCCGAACCCTGGTCCGACCGCGCCTGGTTCTTCAACCCGCTGGGCTGGCAGCTGGCCTTCTTTACCGGCTTCTTTCTGATGCGGCGGACCCTGCCCGCGCCGCGCGCCCATGGCTGGCTGCTGCTGGCCGCCGTGGTCGTGGTGCTCGCCAGCATCCCCTTTGCCTGGGGCCGGTTCTATGCGGATCATCCCTTCTTTGCCGATGCGGCGAAAATGCTGGTGCCGCTGACGGACAAGAGCCGCTTCGGCCTGCTCCGCCATGTGCATTTCCTGGCGCTTGCCTATCTTGCCGTACAGCTTGCCGGCCCCGGAGGACGACGGCTGAAGGGGGCGCTGGTGCGGGTGTTGACGGTGGTGGGACAGCAATCCCTCGCAGTTTTCGTGACAGGCATGGTGGTCGCGCAGCTGTTGGGCTTCGTGCTGGATCATATGGGCCGCACCGCCCTGCCGCTGGCGCTCGTCAATCTCGCCGGGTTTGCCGTGCTGATCCTGACCGCCTATCTGGTGCGCTGGTTCAAACGGCGGGAACAGGGACTTTGAACCGGCCGGGGCATTGCCCCCTGCCGCCTGCGTTAACGCCGTTCGATAATAAATCGTTAAGATAATCAGAAACCGGTTACGGATAAGGGGTGAATATGCCAGAAAGCAGGTCGGAATTGCCCGCCCCGCCCTTCAGGAGGACCCCCGATGAAAAAACTGCTTCTTGCCTCCGTCATGGTTCTCGCCATGCCGCTCGCCGCGTGGTCTGCCACGCTTGAGTTTCCGAGCGACGATCCCGTCGCCTCCATCGAAATTCCCGACAGCTGGACCCCGAAGGAAACGGAAACCGGCGTCGATGCCGCCTCCGACGATGGCGCCATCTATTTCTCCGTCGATGTGGCCGATCAAGCCTCCTCCGACCAGATCATCAATACCGCGATCGACTTCCTCGGCCAGAACGGCGTGAAGATCGACCCCGCAACGCTGAAAGAGTCTCCCGAAGTGGAGATCAACGGCATGAAGGTCTCCACCCTGGATTACCAGGGCACCGACAAGGACGGCCCTGTCGACGTGTCGCTCGGCTTCGCCGCGCCGGCTGGCGACAAGATCCTGGTCTTCACCTATTGGGGCCTGAAGGAAACGCAGGACGCCCATTCGGACGAGGTCGTGAAGATCCTCGCTTCGATGAAGCCGATGAAATAAGCCATCCCCGATGGCCGATACGGAAACGGGGCCGCAAGGGCCCCGTTTTTTTTGGTCCGGCCGAGGCGCTTCATTCATCCTCG
This sequence comes from Gellertiella sp. DMC107, assembly GCF_056313605.1. Taxonomy (NCBI): domain Bacteria; kingdom Pseudomonadati; phylum Pseudomonadota; class Alphaproteobacteria; order Hyphomicrobiales; family Rhizobiaceae; genus Gellertiella; species Gellertiella sp. DMC107. The sequence goes on from NZ_JBQUZZ010000006.1 coordinate 212,564, forward strand.
GTGAAGGTGTCGTCGACGGATTCGAGGCACATGTCCGCGCCGTCGGTCAGCTCGTTCTTGCTCAGCCCCGCATACATGTTCACGGTCGAGCCGATCATCTGGTCCGAGGCATCCTTTCCGCCGTTCAGCTTCACCGACATCTTGCGATAGGCGTCGGAGGCATCGCGGTAGTCCTGCTCGTCCTCCACATCGATCGCCCCGCCCTGGAGCGCAAGACCGATCAGCACCACGCAGGTGGACGGCGAGGCATGTTCGGGAAGATCCGATGCGGCAGCCGGTGCGGCGGTAAGGGCGCTGGCGAGGCCGAAGGCAAGCGGCGCAAGAGGCAGCAGGCGACGCGAGAGGCGCGAACGAGTCATGCGAGAGATTCCTTTGATAGAAAACAATTATCTATCACGCCTCCCGCCGCCGCTGCCAAGCAACCAGCGGTCTCCATCCCCCATTTCAATCTTGAATAGAACCCGGTCTATTCGGCGGCGAGCGACCGGCTGAGATCGGGGCCGCCCGCATTGCGCCGGCCGATGCACCAGTAATCGAATCCTGCGGCGGTTACGGCCTCTTCCTCGTAGATGTTGCGGAAATCGACCAGCAGCGGCTGCCGGGTTTTCGCCCGCAGGCGCTCCAGGTCGAGATCGCGGAACTCCTTCCATTCGGTCAGGATCACCACCACGTCGGCGCCTTCGGCCGTGTCATAGGCATCCGTGCCATACTCCACCTGCGGCAGGATCGCCCGGGCATTGTCCATGGCCTCCGGATCATAGGCGTGCACCTGCGCGCCGAAATCGAGAAGCGCCTGGATGACCGGAATGGCCGGGCTGTCGCGCATGTCGTCGGTATCCGCCTTGAAGGCGAGGCCGAGCACGGCCACCTTCTTGCCGCGGATATTGCCGTTGCAGGCATCCACCACGCGCAGCGCCATGGCGCGCTTGCGGTTGTCGTTCACCTGGATCACGGTTTCCACCGTGCGCAACTGCACCTTGTAGTCCCGGGCCGTCTTGGAGATCGCCAGCGTATCCTTCGGGAAGCAGGAGCCGCCATAGCCCGGGCCGGCATTGAGAAATTTCTCGCCGATCCGGCTGTCGAGGCCGATGCCATAGGCCACGTCGCGCACATCGCCGCCGACGGCCTCGCAGAGATCGGCAATTTCGTTGATGAAGGTAATCTTCATGGCCAGGAAGGCATTGGCGGCATATTTCAGCAGTTCGGCGGAGCGGCGCGCCGTGTGCAGCACGGTGACCCCTTCGAAGCCCGGAACCGCATAGAGGCGGGAGATCACGTCCTGCGCCCAGGCATCGTCGCTGCCGATCACGATCCGGTCCGGCCGCATGAAATCGCCGATGGCCACCCCTTCCCGCAGGAATTCCGGATTGGACACGACCGCCATGCGGAACGGGCGCCCGGCCGAGAGCAGAATGCGCTCCACCTCGTCGCCGGTGCCAACCGGCACGGTGGACTTGTTGACCACCACCAGATCGCCGCTTGCCTTTTCCGCGAGCGCCCGGGCGACGGCATAGACATATTTCATGTCCGCATGGCCATCGGTGGCGCGGGGCGGCGTGCCGACCGCGATGAAGGCGGCATCGGCGCCGTTCAGCGCCTCTTCCAGACCCTCGGTAAAGGCCAGACGCCCTTCCCTGGCATTGCGCGTCACCAGCGCATCCAGACCCGGTTCGTAGATCGGCATGATGCCCTGCGTGAGCGAGGCAATCTTCATCGGATTGTTGTCGACGCAGACGACGTCATGGCCGAATTCGGCAAAGCAGGCGCCTGCCACCAGACCGACATATCCCGTGCCGATGATCACGATCTTCATTTCACTCACTCCTTAGCGCGCCGCACGGGCGCCAGCGGACGCCTTACCATCGACAAACTGCCGAAAATAGTCGATCGACTTCAGCAATCCTTCCCGGAGCGGTGTTTTGGGGGCCCAGCCCAGATAATCCCGCGCCCGCGCAATGTCCGGGCACCGCTGCATGGGATCGTCCTGGGGCAGCGGCCGGTTGACCAGCCGCGAGCGCGAGCCGGTCAGTTCCAGCACCAGTTCCGCCAGCTCCCGGATGGTGAATTCCACGGGATTGCCGATATTGACCGGGAAAGACACGGTGTCGGGCGCGTCCATCAACCGGATGATGCCCTCCACGAGATCGTCCCGGTAGCAGAAGGAGCGGGTCTGGCTGCCATCGCCGTAAACGGTCACGTCGTCGCCCCGAAGCGCCTGGAGGATGAAATTCGAGACCACCCGCCCATCCGCCGGGTTCATGCCCGGACCATAGGTGTTGAAGATCCGCACCATGCGAATGTTGAGGCCGTGCACGCGCTGATAGTCGCAGACCAGCGTTTCCGCCCCGCGCTTGCCTTCGTCATAGCAGGAGCGGATGCCGATCGGATTGACATTGCCCCAGTAATCCTCCCGCTGCGGATGAACCAGCGGGTCGCCATAGATTTCGGACGTCGAGGCCTGCAGGATCTTCGCACCGGTGCGGCGCGCGAGTTCCAGCATGTTGAGCGTGCCGATGATGTTGGTCCGGAACGTCAGGATCGGATCGGCCTGATACTGCGGCGGCGAGGCGGGGGACGCCAGGTTGTAAATCTCGTCGAATCGGTCTTCGTAGGGTTCCTCGACCGACTGTTCCACGAGGCTGAAGCCGTTCCTGCCGGCAAAACGGCACAGATTTTCCCGGCTGCCCGTGTAGAAATTGTCGAGGCAGGTCACCTGATTGCCCGCATCGAGCAGCTTCTCGCAGAGATAACTGCCGAGAAAGCCAGCCCCGCCGGTCACCAGTATTCTTTTCATTGCGAAATCCTTTGACGCACCTGCACCCGGAACAAGCCTAGCGAACCCGCCAGCCGTGTCCAGCCTCCGTTACCTATATAGGGAGCGCGTGCGGCAAAAGCGTGAAACCCGAGCCGGGCCGGTCAATGGCCGGCGAAAGACGTGAGCCACACGCCGACCAGCGTCACCGCAAGTCCGACCAGCATGGACAGCGACAGGGGTTCGGCAAAAAGAGCCCAGCCCCAGATCATCGTCACCGGCGGGCTGAGATAGACGGCGGCGCTGACCCTGGAAGCGGGATAGAGCCGCAGGCAGGCATAATAGATCGTGTAGCACAGGAAGGTGGCGATCAGCACCAGCCAGACGATTCCGACGACGAAACCCTGTTCCAGCGGCGGGACGAGGCTGCCCTCTGCGCCCGCGCAAAGCCCGAAGAGCAAAGCCCCGGTGAGAAACTGGATGGACAGGCTCTGGTGGATCGGCATGCCCACCATGCCGAGAGATTTCTGCAGCACGGTGGCCAGCGCAAAGATCAGCATGGCGCCGACCGTCACGCCGTAAGCCCAAAGCGGGGCGGTCCCGATGGAAAGACTGTGGGAGGACACCAGCAGCACGCCGAGGACGGCGATGGCGGTGCCCAGCCATTGCCGGCCCGTCATGCGCTCGCCCAGCACCGTATGGGACAGTCCGGCAATGGCCAGCGGCACGAGATCGGAAATCAGCGCCACGAGCCCCGTCGGCACCCGCTGCTCGATGGCCAGCGCAAAGCCGCCCAGATAGAGAAACACGATCATGACGCCGAGCCCGCTCTGGATCAGCACATCCCGTGCGCGAAGGCGCGGACCGATGAAAAGGGCGAAGGGGGCCAGGATCAACCCCGACAGCAGCGTGCGCCAGAACAGCACGAGCAGCACGCCCGCATGCTCGCTCGCATAGCGGATGCCGACGAAACCGGAACTCCAGCTCACCACCAGCAAGGCGGCCAGCACGGGCCAGAGGAACCGGCGCAGGCGCGAATCCGGCTGGCGGAGGCGATCGGTCAGGACAGTCATCAAGCGTATCCCGTGTCTCTAAAGGCCCAAGTCTACAGGGCGGGGACACCGCGCATGGCCGCAGAGCGACATCGGGAGGCGGGTTTGGAGCGAGGCGTCTCCCCCATACCATGACGCCACGAGGCGAGAGGGCAAGGATCGGCTGTCGCAAAAGGGCCTGACAGGGCGGGCGCTTCGAACCGCTCCGCCATTTCCGGATTGACGGCGGGCGCGCGGCGGTCGATCCTGATGCGAACCAGAACATCCCGCTCTGGGGCTCGATCACGGGCGGACCCATCGCCCGACCGGACAGGCGCAGGAGAGAGCGTGCCCATGGGGCCTTACGTCATCGCCGTCGCAAACCGCAAGGGCGGAACCGGAAAGACCACCACCAGCCTGCATCTTGCCGCGGGCCTTGCGAGGCAGGGGCATCGGGTGCTGCTGGTGGATCTCGACCGGCAGGGCCATTGCGCCCATGCGCTCGGCCTGAAGATGTCCAGGGATCATCCGGCGGTCCATGATCTGCCGCGCGACGGCCCGTCGGCGCTCCATGCCGCGCTGCTGAAGACCGGGGTGGAGCGCCTCGACCTGGCCCCTGCCGCCACCGGCATGGGGCGTACGGAAGGCGAAATCCCGCCGGGCGTGCTGCGCGACGCGCTGCGCACCGACGCCATTCAGGCCCGATACGACCTTGTCGTCATCGATACCGCGCCCGCCTTCGATCCGGATATGGTCATGGCGCTCGCCGCCGCAAACGGCGTCGTCATCCCCTTCCTGCCGCATCCTCTGTCGCTGGAGGGCATTCGGCAATTCAGCCGCATTTTCCTGATGGTCCGCATGAAGATCAACCCGTCGATCCGGGAGTTCGGCCTCGTCGCCTGCCAGTACAACCAGCAAAGCCTGGTGCATCGGGGCATCCTGCAGACCGTCGAACGGGAGTTCGGCGCGGACAAGCTGATCGGCACGATCAGGGCCGATATCCGCATCGCGGAGGCGGTGGAGAGAGGCGTCACGGTGGACAGGCATGCCCCTGCCTCGCGCGGCGCAGCGGATTACGGCAGGCTGATCGACACGGTCGATGCAGACTGGCTGTCCGCCCATGCCGCCCGGATGGATCAGAAGAGAACCGCGGCGAGATCGAGCTGACCGTTGTCGCCATCCATGCCGAACAGGTTGATGGCCTCGCAATCGGAGGAATCGATATCCACGTGGAAGTGCCTTTTGTGCACCTCGCGCTCGAGATTCATCGTGTAGAGCGCGAAGATTTCCTGGCTCAGTGCCTCGGTGCGCGGGCTGGTCGCAAGGCGTGACCCGGCCTGGCGATAGGCCGCCAGATGATCGCGCACCGGCGCCGCTCCCTCGGTCACTTGCCGCAACCGCGGAATTTCGGCCAGAAGTTCGACCGCCAGCTCGTGCAGCCGGGCGGGACTGAGCCAGGCCTGCCGGGCATGTTCGGCCATCGCCTCCACCTGACGGGAGAGGCGCGCCTCTTCCGTGGCGGTCAGGTCGGCCAGCCGCTCGTTCCCGATATCGCGGTAGCAGGCCATGCTTTCACGGATGACGGGCGCCAGCGCCGCCATGCCATCCGCGATCTCGCCGAGATGCCCGACATGATAGCGAATTTCCGCCGTGATCGGCGCGGCGGAGGCAGCGCCGTCACCCAGCCGGCCGCAGCTCAGCGTCGTGTTCAGGGCCATGTAATAGATGTCGCGGACCGCCGATGCGATGGCGGCAATTTCCGCTTCGATGGACAGCGGCGCATCGTCGCCCAGGGCAGGCAGCCGGCCGCTCCGGTCGCTTCCCGCCCGGAAGAAGGCCTGAAGCGCCGCGAAATAGGCGTCGAGACGCTTCAGCAGCGCCCGGTAATTGTCGGCAAGACCGGTGCGATGCCGGTCTGCATTGTCCTCCAGCACCGAAATGCGGCTGGCGATCAGCTGGATATTCTCGGTGAACATGCCGCAATTGGAGATCAGCTCCTCCATCGTCTCGGCAAGCTGATCGTCGATCATGGCCAGAAACAGAGCCCGCTCCTCGGGCGAAAGGCCGGCGGTCTCGATTTTCTCCACCGCCTGCACGATATGGTCGAGCCTCTGGCTGGCGATATCGCCGCTTTGCAGCGTGCTCATCAGCCGCGCGATCATCTGGTCGATTTCCTCTGCGGCAATGCGCATGGAAGCCGGTTCGGTGCGGAAGGTTTCCTCCAGCACCGGCTGTTCCACCGCGTGATCCCCCGTCCCGGTCAGCCGCGCCCTCGGATCGCTGACGCGGGCGATATGGCCGGTCAGCTTCTCGCCGGAGGCGCGGATGCGGTTGACGCAATCGGCAATCTCCTGGGCGAAACCCGAAATCTCGGGAAAGCGGGCGCTGATGACCTTGAGCGTGAAGGTGCAGCTGCGCAGGTGAATGCTGTGATCGACAATGCCCGGCCCATGGCTGCGCAGATCCCCCGCCACTTCGGCAATCCGGCCTTCCGCAGCGCGCAGCCGGGAGAAATCCTGCTCGAAAAGGGAGAGCCCCGACTGGAAGTCGCGGCTGTAATGGGGAAGCTCCAGACCGCTGTCCAGATCCTGGCGAAGATAGCCCTGGAACGCCGCCGCCACTGCCGCCAGCTGGTCGAGAAGAGATCCGATCGAATGAAATGTCTTTTCCACGCGGGAACGGATTTCCGCCACCGGCCGGGTCACGATCGTCAGCGACCGATCGGATTGGATTGCTTTAAGTTGGGCCAAACTGGAAACCACCCGAAAAACTGTACTCGCAATAATGCTATAGACGAGTATTTAAATAAGGGTATATTATGTACCTTGAAAATAAATTAGAGATTTACTTAAATACGCTCGCCTTTCCGGGAAGGCTGTGGACGCATGGAATCGGCAACTGTCTACATGACGCGGGATACGCTGGCGCAGCTGGCCGCCGATCCGCGTCTTGCCGATTTTCGCCTGTCCTGCCGGGCCGGTCGGGGCCGGCTGGATCTGTGTCTCAAGGAAGGATCGCTTCCGGGCGCGAAGACGGGCAGCAAGGCGCCACCCATCACCCTGACCTTCGACGCCCATCGGGCCGAAGTGGCCTTCACCGATCCGGAGGGGCGATTGCAGATGCGCGCCTTCGACGAGCGGCGCATCGGTTCGATTGCAACGCTCGTCAATGCGCCGCTTGGCTGGCAGGGGGTGCCCGCAGACCTGATCGAACCCTCGCTGCTCGAAGAGGACTGGCTTGCGGAACGGCCCGTGGCCGGCATCGACCGGCAGGCGATCGGCATGCTGCTGCGCCATATCTCGGTGCGGGACCTGCTGTTCGGCTCCAACGGGCGGGAATGCACGCTGCAATTTCAGCTGGCCGCCGGATTTGCCGGAACGCATGTGGAAGCGCCCCTGGACTGGGTGGGCATCGATTTCGACGAGCGACAGACGGATCTCAGCTGGTTCGACCGTCAGGGCACCTTCCGCATGTCCTCTTTTCGCAACCCCATGAACAGTACCGAAATAGGCCAGCTCTTTGCCGACCCGCTCGGCCATGTGCTGAAAAATGACAGCCCCGGCGGCCTGTCCCAATCCGGTACCGGCATGCGTGCGCTTCTGGAAAAACTGCACCAGGGCTTTGCGGCCGGCCCCGCACGGCCTTGATAATAGTCATATTTCTTGCCGTTCCGTCTCTGCCCGCCTGTTTCACGACGTGACACAGGCCGGTTCGAAACGGCCCCGAGACCCCCTTTTCATCTCTTTATTCGGAAATACAAATTATTGATTTTCGCTTAATTTCGGATCCTCTTTCGGAAAACCGCTCCATTTCGGAATAAGCACAAGGTTTCATAGAGAATGACTTCAAGCGGCATTTGACGGTTCCGGTGTCCTATTATCCAACAGGCATGAAAGCGCATTCTGAAACAGCAGTTTGCACTCCCGGCTCAATCCAGCACCAGAGGTCGCTCCATGCCAATTGTGAAGAAAACGGGGGCGTCGTCGATGCCCGTGAACGCCAGCACCGGGACCGGTCACAAGACCCTGCCGGCGGCCGCGGCCCGGGAAGCGGAGGCGCAGCGCAAGCGCGCCCGCACCTTTGCCAAGCAGCAGCAGGCCGCCGAGCGCATCGCCGCCGCCACGGGGCAGATCGCCTCCAGCACGGCCGAAGCCGCCTCCGCGGCCGAAGAGCTGAAGCGCGCCTCCGAGCTGATCGCCAGCGGCGCCGAACAGGCCAGCAGCGCCGCCCAACAGTCGCTCGCCGCGACCCGTCAGGTCATGGATTCCCTCGGCCGCCAGCTGAAGCTCGCCGAAAGCAGCCAGTCGCGCGTGGACACCGTGCAGACGCTTGCCGCGCGCACTTCCGCCGATATCGGCGCCCTGATCTCCAACGTGGGTGTGGCCGCCCAGCGCCAGGCCGGCTCCGTCCATCTCGTCAAGGAACTGGAAAGCCAGGCGGCCGACATCGGCGAAATCGTCAAGGCCGTCGCCCGCATTGCCGACCAGACCAATCTTCTCGCGCTCAATGCGGCCATCGAAGCCGCCCGCGCCGGCAAGCACGGCAAGGGCTTTGCGGTCGTGGCCGACGAAGTGCGCACGCTTGCCGAAACCTCGGAGAAGAGCGCCCAGCAGATCGCTGAACTCGTGGGCCAGATCCAGACCGATGTGGAGGCGATCACCTCGGGCATCAACACCTCCGCGCAGACCGTGATCGGTGAAGTGGAGAAGGGCAAGGTCGTCACGGTTCAGCTCGCCGAAATCGGGCAGAACATGATGGAAATCATGGGCGGCACGCGCGAGATCGCGTCGGCCGCGCTGCAATCCAATGCCGCCGCCACCCAGGCCATGCGCGGTGCGGAAGATATCGCCGCCGCCGCCGAGGAACAGTCCGCCGCCGCCGAGGAATCCGCCAAGGCGGTGACCAGCCAGACCGAAGCCCTGGCCGAATGCGAGCAGACGGCCCAGTCGCTGAACGAGCTTGCGGAAGACCTGAAGAATTCCTCCGACATCACCAAGAGTGCCGAGGAAGTGGCCTCCGCGTCGGAAGAGCTGTCCTCCGCCATCCAGAGCATCAACCGCTCCGGCGGCCAGATCATGACTGCGCTGGAACAGATCCGTAAGGGCTCCCAGACCTCCGCCGCCGCGACCGCCCAGGCCGCCGCCGCCATGGGCCAGATCGAGAAGGGCGCGGAGCTGGCGCTCCGCCGCGCAGAGGGCAGCGCAGACCGCGTCAGCACGGTCCGCACCCTCTTGGAAACGAACAAGCAGGCCGTCGACGAACTGATTGCCGGCATTTCCAATTCGGCTGACGGCACCCGCACGAGCATTCGTCAGGTGAAGGATCTCGGCGTCGTGTCCCGCAAGATCGACAAGATCGTCGAGGCGATCGCCAATGTGTCGATCCAGACCAATATGCTCGCCGTCAACGGCTCCATCGAAGCGGCGCGCGCCGGAGAATTCGGCAAGGGTTTCGCCGTGGTCGCGACGGATATCCGCAATCTCGCCCGGGACTCCGCAGAAAATGCGGACCGCATCAAGGATCTCGTCAAATCCGTGCAGGACCAGATCCAGCTCGTCGGACGCGATCTCGACGAGATCGTGGAAGCGGCGCTGACAGAGGTGGACAAGGCGAAGATCACCACCGAAAACCTGATCGGCATCGAGGCGGACATCCGGGAAGTGGAAACCGGCACGAGCGCCATCAGCGCCAGCGCACAGGAAATCGTCGCCGCGCTCGGCCAGACCAAGCAGGGTCTCGACCAGATCGCGATTGCAGCCACGGAATCGGAAAAGGCGGCATCCGAAGCGGCAACCGCCGCCCAGCAGCAGGCCCAGGGCACCGAGGAAATGCTGGCCGCCATCGAGGAAATCGCTTCGCTTGCCGACGAATTGCAAAGCGCAAGCTGAGGGAGAGATCGATGCAGGATGCCGAAACAATCGACCGGGACGACGAGGCCCGGGAGCGGGACGACTGCCAGTTCGTGACCTTCATGGTAGAGGATGAAATTTTCGCGGCGCCCATGGGGCCGGTGCAGGAAATCATCCGGGTTCCCGATCTGGCCCGGGTGCCGCTGGCCCCGCATTCGTTGCTGGGTCTCGCCAATCTGAGGGGCAGGGTTCTGCCCATCGTGGATCTCCGGCGCATCTTCAATCTCTCCGATGTCGGTCATACGGATTCGACCCGGGCACTGGTGATCAATTTCGGCTCCCCGCTGGGCTTCGTGGTGGATCGCGTCTCGAGCGTGATTGCCGCCGCCAGTTCCGACATCGAGCCGGTCGCCAGCATCCGCTCCACGATCCGGGACGAGATGCTGACCGGCGTCGTCCGCGGTCAGGACGGACAGCTGATCATGGTCCTCGATTTCGAGCGGATCATCGCGCAGGAATTCGCGGCCATCCTGGAAGGCACGCGATCCTCCGCCCCGTCGGATCTCGTCATGGACGGCGCCTTCAGCGCCGAGGAGGACGAAGCCGAGGTAGACGAGCTTCAGCTCGTCTCCTTCTCGGTCGAGGAACAGGAATATGCGGCCGACATCTCCACCGTGCAGGAAATCGTGCAGATGCCCTCCCGCGTCGTGGCGATCCCCAATGCACCCCGGCACGTGCTCGGCCTGATGACCCTGCGCGAGCGGCTGCTGCCCATGGTTTCGCTGCGGGCGATGCTGAACCTGCCGCTGGCCCGCGAGGGCGGTTCGGAACGGGTGGTGGTGCTTGGCCTCGGCGACGGCCATGCCGTGGGCGTGGTGGCCGATACCGTGGACGAGGTGCTGCGGGTGCCGCGCAATCTGGTCGAACCGCTGCCGACCCTGCTCGCCCAGGGCGGCGGGATCGAGGAAATCGCTTCCGTCTGCCGGCTGGACGGCGGACGCCGCCTGGTTTCGGTCATCGACACCGAGCGGATGTTTGCCGCCGCATCCTTCCAGTCTGCCATGAACCACGCCGTGCATCTGGAGAAAAACATGAACGATCAGAACCTTCAGGACAGCGACGACGACATTATCGAGGACGAGGAGCAGGTGGTGGTCTTCCGGCTCGGCAGCGAGGAGTTCGGCGTGCCGATCGCTGCGGTGCAGGAAATCGTCCGCGTTCCCGAACAGCTCACCCATGTGCCGAAGGCGCCGGGCTTCGTGGAAGGCGTGATCAACCTGCGCGGCTCCGTCCTGCCGGTCATGGACCAGCGGCGACGCCTCGGGCTGGAAGATGCCGCCCGCAACGACCGGCAGCGCATCATGGTCTACGTGCTGGACGGCAAGCGCATGGGCTTCATCGTCGATGCGGTCTCCGAGGTGCTGAAGATCCCGCGCCAAGCCATCGATACGGCGCCGAAGCTCTCCGGCGAGCAGCAGAAGATTCTGGGCCGCGTCGCCAATCTGGAGAAACAGCGTCGCATGATCATGCTGGTCGATCCGGCCGCCCTGCTTTCGGGCACGGAAATGGCCGATCTGGCGAAGGTCGCTTGAGGGGAGAGCCGGGGATGACCGCTGTTCTGGTTGTCGATGACTCCGCCCTGATGCGCAAGCATCTCAGCACCCTGCTGAAGGGCGCCGGCATGGATGTACGCACCGTCAGCAACGGCGTGGATGCCGTGCGGGAAGTGCTGAACAATCCGCCCGATGTGATCACGCTCGACGTGAACATGCCGCAAATGGATGGGCTCACCGCCCTGTCGCAGATCATGACGGCGCGCCCGACGCCCGTCGTCATGGTTTCCTCCCTCACCTCCAAAGGCGCCATGGCCACGCTGGAAGCGCTGGCCATGGGGGCCGTCGATTTCATCGAGAAGCCGGGCGGCACCATTTCGCTTTCGCTCGACAGCGTGGCGGCAGGCCTGGTGGAAAAAGTGTCGACCGCCGCCCGCGCCCGTCTGAAGGCGCGGCCGGGCGCCGCTGTTGCCCGGGCTCGCGTGGACGCCCCGATGCCGGCCCCTCCCGCCCGGCCGATGCCGGTCGCGGCCGCTGCGCCGGCGCCGGCGCCAGCCCCGGTGACGGTCGCCCGACCCCGGGCCGCCGGTCTGCCGGACGGCCTGGTGATCATCGGCATTTCCACCGGAGGTCCGAAGACGCTGGAGGAGGTTCTGCCGCACCTGCCCGCCGACCTGCCCTGGCCGGTGCTGGTGGTGCAGCACATGCCTGCCTCCTTCACCGGGCCACTGGCGCGGCGTCTGAACGGGCTCTGCGCGCTGGAGGTCAAGGAAGCGGAGCAGTTCGAACGCATCGCCCGCGGAACGGTCTATGTTGCCCGGGGCGGCACGGATCTGGCGGTCGGCCTGCGCAACGGCATGATGGTGGCGATCAACAAGCCGGAATCCCCCCGCCATCCCTGGCACCCGTCGGTCGACGTGCTGGTCAGTTCGGCCATGGAGATCCTGCCAGCGGCAAGAATCCTCGGCGTGCAGATGACCGGGATGGGCAGCGACGGTGCGGAAAGCATGGCGGAGCTGAAGCGGCGCGGCGGACGCACCATCGCCGAGAGCGAAGAGAGCTGCATCGTGTTCGGCATGCCGCGCGAGCTGATCGAGATGGGCGGCGCCTCGGTCGTGCTGCCGTCACGCGGGGTGGCCTCCAAGATTATCGAATGGGTCAGGTAGGAGACGATCATGCCTCTCAGAAAAATGAAGGCCATACCGGGCGATCCTTCCGGGGAACTCCAGCCGCTCGATCCGGTCACGGCCGTCGCGGAACTGGATGCCAAGGAGCCGCACCGGCGACAGGCGGCGGCGCGCAGCCTGCACGGCCAGGCCGGCGCTGCCCTGGCGCTCTGCGAGCGGTTTGCCGTCGAGACCCATGTTCCGACGCGCGAGGCGCTGGCGGTGGCGATCATGCGCACCGGCGGAGCGGCGGCGGTGGAGCGGTTGCTGCCGCTTCTTTCCTCCGAAGATGCCGCGCTGCGCAACAGCGTGATCGAAATTCTCCAGGCGCTGCCCGACGACGTCGGCCCCCAGATGCGGCGATTGCTGGGCGATGCCAATTCCGACGTGCGCATCTTCGCCGTCAACGTGCTTCAGGCCCTGAAGCATCCGGATGTGGAAACCTGGCTGATCGACGTCATCTCGAGGGACCGCCACGTGAATGTGGTGGCCACCGCACTCGACATTCTGGGCGAGGTCGGCACCGAAGCGGCCATGGAGGCCCTGACCGGGGTCACCGAACGGTTCGCAGACCAACCCTATGTGCGCTTTGCCGCCTCCCATGCCATCAAGCGGATCGGAGCCTGATCCCTCATGTCGAACCTCACCATTGGACACGAGGATTTCCACAAGTTCCGGGAGTTCTTCTATCGGAAAACGGGGATCCTGTTCGAGGACAACAAGCGGTATTTTGTCGACAAGCGCCTGATCGAACGGATCGAGGCGACGGGAAGCGAAAGCTTCCGCAGCTATTTCACCATGCTGCGCTTCCAGACCTCCAGCGAAGAATTGCAGGCCCTGACCAACAGCATGACGGTCAACGAGACCTATTTCTTCCGGGAATCCTACCAGTTCGACTGCCTGGTCAATTCCCTGATGGATGAGGTGACGGCCCACAAGCAGCCCGGGCAGCCCATCCGCATCTGGTCCCTGCCCTGCTCCACGGGAGAAGAGCCCTATTCGATCGTGATCTACCTGCTGGAGCACTGGAAGAAGCTCGAGCGTTTCGACGTGGAAATCCTCGCCTCCGACATCGACACCGAAGTCCTGAAGGCGGCGGCGCGCGGGGTCTTCACCCAGCGCTCGGTGCAGCATCTGCCGAATGCGGTGCTGCGGAAATACTTCACCCGCCAGCCCGGCGGCACCTACCGCATCGACCCGGATCTGGCCGACTCCATCGACTTCTCGCGGGTCAACCTGCTGGACCCGCTGGATACCCGGCCGTTCCGCAATATCGACGTGGTCTTCTGCCGCAACCTGCTGATCTATTTCGACGACACGTCCCGGCGCGGCGCGGCGGAGACCTTCTACAATGCCATGAGCCCCGGCGGTTTCATCTGCCTTGGCCACTCCGAATCCATGAGCCGGATTTCCGACCTGTTCCAGGTCCGCAAATTCAAGGACGCCATCGTTTACCAGAAGCCGTTGTGAGCCCGACCATGAAATCAATTCTCATCATCGATGATGCATCCACGGTACGCCTATATCACCGCTCCCTGCTCGAGGAGGCCGGCTTCAGCGTCGACGAGGCAATCAATGGCATCGAGGGGGTCGAGAAGGCGCTGACCAAGCCCTATGACCTCTTCGTCGTGGACGTCAACATGCCGAAAATGGATGGCTATGCCTTCCTGCGCGAGGTGCGCAAGCGTACGGATATCCACCAGGCCCCCGCCGTCATGGTCTCGACCGAGGCGGAGGAGAAGGACCGGCAGCGGGCCTATGCCGCCGGCGCCAACTATTATCTCGTGAAGCCGACGCGCCCGGAAGACCTCATCGGCGTCGCCTCGCTGATGACGGGAGGCCGCTGATGCCCCAGCTTCTCCGGCAATTCATCCACGATGCCCACGACATTCTCGAGCGGATGGGCCAGGCCCTGCTGGCGCTGGAAAAGCAGCCGGACGACGAAGGCGTGGTCGACGAGCTCTTTCGCGCCGTCCACACGCTCAAGGGCAATTCCGGCCTGTTCGACCTGCCGACCTTCACCCGCGTCGTGCACGCGGCCGAAGATCTGCTCGACAAGGTGCGCGACCGCGAACTCGCGATCGACAACGACCTGACCGACGAATTGCTGGATTCGATGGATTTCATCCAGCGCATGGTCGAGATGGTGGAGGCCACGGGCTCGATCCCCGATACCTTCACCGACGAGGCCGAGGCCCAGATCGAACGACTGCGCGCGCGTTTGCCGGAACCGGACCCGAACGCCATCCAGCCGGAAGAGGCCTCGGCCGACCAGATCGCGCCCCCCGAAAGGCTGGACTGGATCGGGAACCTCCCGGAACCGGAGCGCCTCGCACTGCTTGCCGAGGCCGGCGAACGGCTGATGGGTATCCGCTATCTCCCGGAGCCCGATTGTTTCTTCAAGGGCGAAGACCCGCTTCTTCTGCTGCGGGGCGTGCCGGAGCTCAGGCTCTTCCACCTCGCGCTGATCGAGCCCTATGAGGGACAGGAGAGCATCGATGTCTACCGCTCCAATATCGAGATCCATGCGCTCAGCCTCGCCTCCCGGGAAGAGCTGAAAGACCATTTCCGCTATGTATCGGAGCAGGTCGCCCTCTATCCGCTCGACCGGGTCGCGCTGGCGCGGCCCGTGGGCGAAGAGGGTCTGGAAGACGGCCTGAAGGCCACGTTCCTCGCCGAAGCGGAGGGTTTGCTGGCCCGGGACGATCTGCAGGGCCTCGGCGAGGCCGCCAGGGCCATGCTGGACATGCTGAACCCGGATCTTCGGGCCGCCTCCGTCCTGCACGGGATCGAGGCGCTGGTCCGGTGCGGCGGAACGGCCGCAGAGATAAGGCCGCTGATCCGGGTTCTGGAGACCGGCGAGATGCCTGACTTCACGGCACCGTCCGAGACGGCGGCCGCAGACCTGCCCCTTCCGGACGACCGGGAGCCCGGGGCCGGAACCGGTTGGTCGCTCGATGGCCAAAGCGACCCGCTTCTCTGCCGCATTGTCGAGACCCAGCGGGCGCTTCTCGATATCGCTGTTCCGGACGATCAATGGGCGGGCCGCCTGCAGGCGATCGGCAACACCTTGCGGTCGCTGTTCCGCTCCCGCTCGCTGGACGCCGCGCTGGCCGACATCGAGAGGGCTCTTGAAGATTGCGAGGCCGAGGGCAGCTTCCTGCCCCTCGCGTTCCTGCTCGACGGGAAACTCGCCGAGGCGGAAGAAGCGGTCGCCGAAGCGCCGGCTGTGGACGAGGCCGCGGCCGATCCCTCCCCCGAAGCCGGCGGCCTGCGGCGCACGGAGGATGGCGGCACCGAACATGCCCGGGTGCCGGGCGAGACGGCCCGCGTGCTCAAGGTGCCGCAGGAAAAGGTCGACCGGCTGATGGAGCTGATCGGGGAAATGGT
This sequence comes from Gellertiella sp. DMC107, assembly GCF_056313605.1. NCBI lineage: Bacteria > Pseudomonadati > Pseudomonadota > Alphaproteobacteria > Hyphomicrobiales > Rhizobiaceae > Gellertiella > Gellertiella sp. DMC107. The sequence goes on from NZ_JBQUZZ010000006.1 coordinate 228,305, forward strand.
GGTGGCCAAGAATGCCCTTCCCTATCTCGCCAGCAAGGCCGAGGACGTCTACGGCTCGCGGGAGCTGGCGCGGGAGATCAAGGCCCAGTTCGCGGTCATCAACCGCATTGCCGAAGACATGCAGGATGGCATCATGCAGGTGCGCATGCTGCCGATGGGATCGGTTTTCCAGCGCTTCCCGCGGCTGGTGCGCGATGTCGCCCGTCAGCTCGGCAAGAAGGTGCGGCTGGTGCTCGAGGGCGAGGATGCGGAGGCGGACAAGCATATCGTGGAATCGCTCGGCGATCCGCTGATCCACATTCTCCGCAACAGCCTGGACCATGGGCTGGAGCGGCCCGAAGTGCGCCGCGCCGCCGGCAAGCCGGAGGAAGGCCGCATCCTGGTCAGCGCCACCCAGGAAGGCGACCGGGTGGTGATCGTCATCGAGGATGACGGCAAGGGCATCGACCCCGCCATCATCAAGCGAAAGGCCTTCGAAAAGGGGCTCATCGACGAGGCGCGCCTGGAAAGCATGACCGATGCGGAGGCAATCCAGCTCGTCTTCGCGCCGGGCTTCTCGACGGCCGACCAGGTGTCGAGCCTGTCCGGCCGGGGCGTGGGCATGGATGTGGTGAAGAACAGCCTGGAGAAGATCGGCGGCCAGGTTCGCCTGACGAGCGAGAAGGGAACGGGCACCCGCATCCAGCTGACGCTGCCGCTTTCGGTCGCCGTTTCCCATGTGCTGATGGTGCGGATGAACGGCCAGCGCTATGGCGTGCCGATGGATATGGTGGTGGAGACCGTTCGCGTCCCCCGCGCGGAAATCCACGTGATCAAGGACCGCCGCGTGGCGGTGCTCAGGGGGCGGATCGTGCCGCTCTTCGGCGCCGACGAGCTCTTGTCGCTGCCCGAACCGCCTCTCGCCAATGCCGAAGGCGAATATGCCGTACTCGTCGCCCGGGTGAATGGGGCGACGGTCGGCATGATGGTCGACGGCTTTGCCCAGACCACCGATGTCATTCTCAAACCGCTCGAAGGACCGCTGTCCGCGCTCGCCGGCTTTGCCGGCAGTGCCCTGCTCGGCGATGGCAGCGTTCTCCTGGTGCTCGATCTGAAGGAGTTGATGCATGCCGCTTAAGGCCACCAAATCCCGCATGACGCTGACGGGCGATGTCGTCGTCGACGATGCCGAAACGCTCTATGGCTGGCTGGCCAGCCACAAGAAGGCCACGGTGTCCTGCGCCGGGGTCCACCACCTGCACACGGCGGTCCTTCAGGCGCTGGCCGCCGCGCCGCGTCCGATTGACCCTCTCCCCAACGATCCCTTCCTGGCCGAATGCATTCGCCAGCTCACCCCGAAGGCGAAGGAAAACTGACATGAAAAACGTCTTTGTCGTCGACGATTCCCCCCTGATCGTCTCCTTTCTGCGCACCACGCTCGAAGGCGCGGGCTATCGCGTCCAGAGCGCAGCCGATGGCGCGCAGGCCGTCGCCGCCCTCAAGGTGGCCATGCAGAAGCCGGACCTGATCATCACGGACATCAACATGCCGAACATGAACGGGCTGGACCTAATCAAGAATGCCCGCCAGATGTTCCGCTTCACGCCCATCCTCGCCTTGACGACCGAGAACCAGGCGTCGAAACGCGACGAGGCGAAGAAGCTCGGCGCCACCGGCTGGCTCACGAAGCCGGTCACCCCGGTCGACCTGCTGAAGGTGGTGAAGCAGGTGCTGCCGAACTGAGTTTCGGACACTCCACCCGTGCCGGTCATGGCGAGGCCGGCACGATCTGGCGAAGCGTTTGAAAAAGCGCTATCTTCCGCGCGACGCAGGGACCGGACGGGCGGTGCCCGCGAAAGCCCATGGCCTGGAAGAACATGATTGAGAACGACCACGGCGAAAGCCTTCTCGCGCTCGATGAGCTTTTGAAACTGACGGGGTTGAACCGCAACCTCCTGCATGCCTGGGAAAGGCGCTACGGATTGATGCCCGACCGGCGCAATGCGGCCGGCCGGCGTTTCTACAGTCCGGAACAGGCCGAGCGGTTGCGCCGGCTGAAGAAGGCGGTGGATGCGGGCCACCGGATCGGCGCCATCGCCGATCTCTCCATCGAGGCGCTCGCGGCGCTCTCGCACGGGTCCGATCCGCAGGAACCCTTGAAGGAAATCATCGACTCCGCCCTGCTGCTCGACAGTCAGCGCATCGCCGGGCTGCTGCGGGTGCGGCTGCGCAACCAGGGGCTCCGGCCCTGGCTGCTCGAAACCGTCGTGCCGCTGCTGCGTCAGGTGGGCATGATGTGGAGCGAGGCGCGGCTGCCGGTCGCAAGCGAGCATATTCTCTCGGTGGCCCTCCGTCAGGTGCTTCTGACCTGCCTGCTCGACCAGACGGTGCCGGAGGGCGCCCGCAAGGCGGTGGTGACGACGCTCGAAGGGGAAAGCCACGAATTCGGCGCGCTCACGGCCGCCCTGCTGGCCCGTCTGGAGGGCATCGACGCGGTCTATATGGGACCCACCCTGCCGATCCGGGACATTGCGGCCTCCGCATCCCGCCTGAAGGCCGACGTGGTCATGGTCAGCATCATCATGATGACGCCGGAGGCGTTCGCGCGCCCTCTGGCCGATCTGAGGGCGCAATTGCCGGCCGATATTCTGATGATCGTCGGCGGCCGCAACCTGCACGGGCTTACTCCCACCGTCAACCTGATCGTCCAGCCCGATCTGGAAGGCCTGCCCGCCCTCCTTCGCACGCTCTGAATCCTTGCCGCCGGGAAACGCTAAAAAGCCCGCTCTCCGGGGAGTGCGGGCCTTTTAGCGCTCGATAAAGTCGGGAAAACCGTGCTGATACCTTTCCCGAGGAGAGACTCCGGAGACTGCCGGCTGGCCGGTCAGGCCATTTCAGGCAGCACTTTCGCGATGATGCGCAACAGCTCGTTCGGCTGCACGGGCTTGACCAGCCATCCGGTGGCACCCGCGCGCTTCGCCTCTTCCTTGCTGCCCATCTGCGATTCCGTGGAGACCACGATGATCGGCGTGAAGCGCAGCTTCTGCCGAACCGCCTTGATGAGCGCGAGGCCGTTCATGTGGGGCATGTTGAGATCGGTCAGGATCAGATCGGGGCGCAGCCCGCCATCGATCCGCTTCATCGCCTCATGGCCATCCGGGCACGATTCGACCCGATATTCCGCCCCTTCGAGCGTGGTCTTCAGGGACCACTGAATGAGCGTGGAATCGTCCACGACGAGGATCGTCTTCATGCGTTTGCTCCTGGCCAGATTTTTCCTTGGACGTTCAAGACGTGCTTTGCGCGATAGTCCGGAAGAAGGGCCTCAGCGAAAACGCCGGTCGGGCAGATATTTGGCCAGGGCTGTTTCTTGTCCGTGCAGCCAGATGTATCTTTAATATTATTACACAATGTAAAATGTATATTTAAAATTTTATATATTCGATGGTATTGTTGGGTCTTCCCCGGTGCGCGCGGCGCACCGGGGAAGGAAGCCTGTGGCCTAGCGGTTTTCGCCCATCCGCGCGAAAGCAGCCGGATCCCGGGCTTTCAGCCGTCCGGCCATCACCACGCCGACGAGTGCGGCGAGCGGAATGAGCGCGGGCAGGACGATGCCGAGCACGCCGCCGGTCGTCTGGGTGAGATCGCCGAAATTCACCGCGATGTAGACGAAGAGCGCGGCCATGATCAGGCCGGAAACCGCCGGCAGGATCAGCGTCGAGATCACCGATCCGCCGCCGCCATTCTTCTGGAAGAAGACGATGACCGAAAGGGAGGTCATCGCCATCATGCCGAGCACGCCGAGCGTGCCCACCTGGCTGATCCAGGTGAACATGTTCAGCACCGGATCGAGGCCGAGACCGGCGAAGATGCCCAGCACGATCAACGCCATGACCGTCTGCACCACGGAGCCGATATGCGGGCTCTGATGGGCATCGTGGGTGCGGCCGAAAGCCTCCGGCAGCAGGCCTTCACGACCGGCCACATAGCTGTAGCGGGCGATGTAGTTGTGGAAGGCGCTGATGGCGGCAAAGAGGCTCGACACCAGCAGCAGGCCCGCGATGGCCGGGAAGGGACCGCCCACATACTGGCCCGTCAGGTCGAAGAAATAGGTGGTCGGGTCGGACAGGGCGCCGATGGTGGGCACGATCTTGTCCGCCCCCGTGCCGACGATCATCAGCCAGGTGGTGAAGACGAAAAAGACGCCGATCATCAGCACCGAGAGATAGGTGGCGCGCGGAATGGTCTTGTCCGGGTCGCGAGCCTCCTCGGCATAGATGGTGGTGGCCTCGAAGCCGATGAAGGAGCCGAGGCAGAAGAGCACGGCCGCCGTCAGCGAGCCGGAATTGAAGGCCACCGGATCGAAGATGTTGAGCGCCAGCCCGTTCGCGCCGCCCTTGCCGAGAATGGCGAAATCGACGAGAAGCACGATCAGATATTCCAGCATCACGAGCACGATCATCACCTTGGCGGAGAGATCCACCTGGCGATAGCCGAGGATGCCGACGAGCAGGATGGCAATCAGGCTCCAGACATACCAGGGCAATTCGATGCCGAACCCGGCGAAAACGCCGGAAGCGACACCCCCCAGGAGGCCGATCAGGCCGAACTGCATGGCATTATAGGCCACCACCGCGGTCATGGCGACGGCGCCGGCGGCCCGCCCGCCAAGCCCCCGCGCGGCATAGGCGTAAAAGGCGCCCGCATTGGTCACGTGCCGGGACATGGCCACATAGCCGACCGAAAAGGCCAGCATGATTGCGGTCATCAGCACGAAGGTGGCGGGAATGCCCGCCCCGTTACCGAGCAGGAAGGCGAGCGGCATGGCGCCGGCCACACCGGTGAGCGGTGCGGCCGCCGAGATGACCATGAAGGTCACCGCGATCAGGCCGAGTGAATTCTTTCTAAGCTGGTTTACCCCAGCAGACGTCATGTCAGTCACTGTCCTCTCCATTGCAGTGGTTGCTGTTCCCGTTCTTTCTTGAAACCGGTCTTTTGCCGGCTTTTGTCTATTCATGGTCTATTTTAGGCCGGATGCAACGTTTGATTAACGTCAAGCGAGCTGAACCGCGCGCCGATAGGCGCGCTGGCCGTAGAGAAGGGCTGCCGGATCGTCGGAGAGGCGGATCGAGCAGACCCGTCCGACGACGATATAGTGGGTTTCCCAAAGCACGGAGGTGGCCACCTGGCACTCGAAGCTCGCCGTCGCACCCTCCAGAACCGGCTGCCCGAGCGCACCCGGCGCCCAGTCGACCGCGTCGAAACGCCCGGCATGATCCCCGGGCACGGTGCGGCCCGCGAAGAGATCGGAAATCCGGTGCTGCCCCTCGTGCAGGAGATTGGCGCAGAAGCTGCGGTTCTTCAGCACCGCTGCTGCGGCCGGGCTCTGGTGATGCAGGCAGGCCAGAAGCGACGGCCGATCGCCGTCTGCGGAGACCGATGTCAGCGAGCTGATCGTAACGCCGAAGCGGCCCGCCTCTCCGTCTGTGGTGACCACGGCGACGAAGGTCGCCGCGCGGCTCATGCCTTCCAGGAACTGCTTGCGGAGATCGTCAGCCATCGGCCCTATCCCAGATCGAAGAAGCGTTGAAGTTCCACATCGGGAACCCGGCGGCGGAATTCGTCGTGCTGGCTTTCGCGGCTGGCCGTAAAGGCCTCCACGAAGCGCTCGCCCAGCCAGTCCCGGGCGAAGGCAGAGGCGCGCAGCCGCTCGATCGCTTCCGGCATGGAGCGGGCGAAATCCGGACCCGCCGGTGCCCGGGCATAGCCGTTGCCGATCACTTCCTCCTCGGGCTCGATCCGGTCGAGAATGCCGGCAACGCCCGCCGCAATGGTGGCGGCAGCCGTGAGGTAGGGATTGGTATCCGCGCCCGGAAGGCGGTTTTCCACCCGGAGCGAGCCCGCATCATGCCCGACGACGCGGAAGCAGGTGGTGCGGTTCTCGAAACCCCAGGTCAGCCCCGGCGGGGCGAAGGTGCCCGGCGCGAAGCGGCGGTAGGAATTGACGGTCGGCTGGAAGATCAGCGTCATGTCGCCGATGTGGCGCTGCAGGCCGCCGATGAAGTGGCGGAAGGTTTCCGACATGCCGTTCCGTCCGGCGGGATCGTGGAAGAGCGGCTTGCCCGCAGGATCGACGAGACTGACATGCAGGTGGATCGACTGGCTGTCGGCCTCCTCCGACCAGCGCGGCATGAAGGTGACGCAGCGCCCCTGGCGCTGGGCAAGCACCCGGATGAAATTCTTGAGCAGCACCAGCTGGTCGGCGGGCTCCAGCCCGGTTCCGGCGGCGATGCAGGCTTCCAGGAAGCCGCCGCCGATTTCCTCGTGCATCTTGGCCAGGTCGATGCCGAGCGGCTCGCACATGTCGGCCACCGCCTCATACCATTCCGCGTGCTGGGCCTGATAGAGAACGAGATCGTGGCTCTTGTGGAGCGTCGCAGTCTTCAGGTTGCGGTAGCCCTTGTCGCGGGCGCTTTCCGGCGTTTCGTCGAACAGCGTATATTCCAGCTCCATGCCATATTTCGGCACGAAGCCGCTGGCCCCCACCCGCGACAGCACCTGCGACAGGCGGGTGCGCGGGCAAAGCTCGGCCGTGGGGCCGGAATGGTTCGAGAGCACCAGCAGGTCATGCCCGGGCCTCGACCAGGGCAGGCGGCGCACCGTGCCGGGATCGATGACGAGCGGATCGTCGTGGAAATCGGACGTCTCGTCGGAAACGCCGGGAATGGTCAGCACCACATCGGTCGGATCGAGAGCATAGGTCACGGGCGACATGCCCATGCCGTTTCGGGCAATGCCCTTCAGCGAGCGCGCAGACACCATCTGGCCGCGCAGCAGGCCATTGGTGTCGGTCATCGCCACGGTTGCGAAGCGGCCGTCGGGGTTGGCTAGAAATTCATCCAGGGTCATCGTCATTCCGTTTCTGCGGCGGGTGGTGGTGGGGCAAGGGTTTGAAGAAGGGCCAGATCGTCTGCGGGGCGGGTGGAATAGGCCCGCAGGAACACGCTGAGGCCGTTGCGGATATAGCGTTCGACCGTCGCCCGGTCGGGCATGGCATCGGGAATGTGCAACACCTTGTTGCGGGGCGCGGAGAGAATGAGGCCCCAGAGGTCTTCGGCGGCCAGTTCCGCATCCTCGAAGGCCAGCCGGCCCCGCGCGCGCTGGCCCAGGAGATAGTCCATCATGCCGGCCAGCACCCGGTCCGGTCCGGAGGACTGGTAGACCCGGCCGATATCGGGCAGGCGCTGGGATTCCGAAATGATCAGCCGGGCGAGCGAGAGCATGTCCGGCCGGAGCACGATCTCCGCATAATGCCACGAGAAATCATAGAGTTCGGCCACCATCGGGGTGTCGCCGGAGGGATCGAAGGAGGCCAGCATATGGTCCCGCTCCTCCGCCATGATGGCGAGGAAGAGCTCGTCCTTCGAGGGGAAATACTGGTAGAGCGTCGGTTTCGAAATGCCGGCAACCGTGGCGATCTCGTCCATGGAGGCCCCGGTGAAGCCGCGCTCCGCAAAGACCTGCAGCGCCGCCTTCAGGATGCGCCTTTCCCGTTCGATGCGGTTCTGCTCGCGCTTCGAGAGGCTGCTCATCGCACCACCTCCTTGAGGAAGTCCGACAGCAGCCGGTTGAAGGCGTCAGGCCGCTCCAGATTGCAGACATGGCCAGCGCCGGCAATCACTTCGAAACGCACCGAAGGCCGGTCGGCGGCGGCGAGGATGCGGCGCGAGACGCCCCGGATTTCGGCGGGCGAGGCCAGCCGGTCGAATGCGCCGGTCATCATCAGCACGGGCATGGAAAGGCGCGAGAAATCGAAGCGCTCCGGCGGATGGGTGAAGCAGCCGAGCGCATCCCGGTAGGTGGCGGCCGGAATGGCAGCCATGGAGGCCCGGAGCGTCTCGCGCAGGTCAGGCCCCGCATCGGGCCCGGCCAGCACGTTCACCACGCCGAGGGCAAAATCGGCGGGCGTCTTGCCCTGGTCGAGCGGCACTTCGCGCGCCAGGCGGAAGGCCTCGCGCTCTGCCGGTTCCGCTTCCGACATGCCGGTGCAGCCTCCGGCCAGGATGAGGCCGTCGAGCCTTTCCGCATGGCGCATGGCATAGGAGGTTGCAATCCAGGAGCCGTAGGAAAGGCCGCAGAGGATCAGCCGGTTCGCCCCGAGGGAACCGGCCACCCGGTCGATATCGGCACAATAGTCCTCGATCGCCGAGGGGTGGTCGCCGAGGCCGCTATGGCCATAGCCGCGCAGGTCGAGCGCTGCCGCCCGGCAGTGGCGGCCGGCGGCCCGCAACTGCGCGAGCCAGTTGGTTCGCCCCCCGCCGATGCCGTGCAGAAAGAGGAGAAGCGGACCGGATTTGGGTGGCGTGACGGTGAGCGCGAGCTCGGGCTTTCCCTTGATCAGCACGGTTTCGAGCGTTGCATCGCCGCCGTCGGGCGACGCCGCCCCCGCGCCCGGGGACGCCGGCAAGGGATCGAGCGCGGCAATGCCCATCTCGAAGATCGCCCTGGTGCCCGCCGCGATCTCTTCCGCCCGGCCGGGAGCAGCGACAATGCGGGCCTGCCACAGGATGCGGCTGCCGCCTTCGGTTGCGGGTTCGACCCGGAGTTCCGCCTCATAGGCCTCGGCGCCCCGGATGCCCTCCACATGGGTATAGGCAAGCACCCGGTCGGTGTCGGACCGGTAGGTCAGCTGCTCGCGGTAGAGGGTTTCCTCGCCACCGGCGCGAAATGCGCGCACCAGCGCACCGCGCCCGTTCCGCTCGGCCCGCATCTCGTCGATCAGCGGATGCCAGTGCCCGGCAAAATCGCCGACCACGGCCCAGATCGCCTCCGGCTCCGCCGCGACATGCCCGATGACCTCGACGCGCTCCTCCGCCATGGCTCAGCGCAATCCCTTCAGCGAACCGGACTCGCCCCGCCACAGCGAGTTGCGGGCGCCGCCCTCGTCGCCCGGCGCGGTGTCGATCTCGTCCATGTCGTAGAGGGAGAGGACGGAGAGATAATCCTCCATGATCTCCGATGTGTAGGGCAGCATCAGCGCGCCGCAGCGGCTGTCGCGATACATCCGTTCCAGCGGCATGGATTTCAGCATGGACTGGCCGCCGCAGGTGCGAATGGCGAGGGCTGCAATTTCCTGCACGCCTTCCATGATGTTGTACTGCGCGGCATACATGCGCATGACCTCGCCCTTGGTGGGGAAGCCCTTGGATTCGCTGAAGGCCTGCCACCAGAGCGCCCGCATGTTGGCGAGCCGGGCATACATCTTGCCGACCGTGATGCGCTTGGTGGCGAACATGCGCCGGTCGATGGGCGGCTGGCCGGGCACCTTGCCCTTCAGATAATCCACGGTGAAATCGAAGGCGCCTTGCGCCACGCCCATATAGGTGGGCGAAAGCGTGGCCATCATGTGCGGCCAGTTCGGCAGCGTCTTGCCGAAGATGCCGGCCGGCATCAGCAAGTCCTCTTCGGTGACGAAGACATCCTTCAGGATGAGATCGCGGCTGTTGGTGCCGCGCATCCCGAGCGGATCCCACTCGCCCTTGACGGAAAGGCCGGGCGTATCCTTGTGGACGACGAACAGCATCGTGTCCTGGTGGCGCGGTTCCTGCCCTTCGAACACTTCCGTGCAGACGATGGTGTAATAGTCGCAATAGCCGGCAAGCGACGCGAATTTCTTGAAGCCGTCGATCTTCCAGCCCCCGTCCACCTTGCGGCACTGGGTCTGGTTGGGCTTCGAGGTCCAGTTCTGCCCGCCTTCGGAAATCGGCTGGGAATAGATCGCCCGCTCGGCCATGGCCCGGCGGAACTGCCGTTCGCGCAAGGGGGCGAACGCCGCCTTTTCCTCCGGCGTCAGGTTCGGCATGTCGAACATGAAGCGCGACCAGGCCATGGAGGAATTGTGCATGTTGAAGGTGAGCGCGGTCGCGCCGCAATATTTGCCGATCTCCGCGCCGATCATCGCATATTCGAACATGGAGAAGCCCCAGCCGCCGAATTCCTCCGGAATCGAGAGGCCGAGAAAGCCCTCGTCGGCGAGATCCCTGTAGTTTTCGACCGGGAAGGAGGCGTCGATGTCGATGGCGGCAGAGCGCGGCGCGAAGCGCTCGCGGCCGAGTTCGTTGATGCGCCGCAGCTTCTCCGCCACGACCGGGCGGATGCGGGAAAGATCGTAATAGTCCTCGATGTCGCTCATGGCTGCGTTCCGTATCTGGCTGAAGATCAAAGGGAGAGGTCGCCCTGCAGCACGCCGTTCTTCACGACGATGCGGCCGTCGAGCGCGATGGTGCAGTTGCGCATCGGCAGGTCGAAATGGCCGAGCGTGTAGCGCCCGGCATACTGGTTGGCGCCCGTGGACCACAGGAAGGACCCGGCGAGTGCCCGGAACTCCACCGCCTGCATGTCGCGCTTGTCATACATGGCCGCCGAGACCCAGCGCGCACCGGGATTGACGCCCCAGCCCACATGGCTGATGCCATAGGCGTTCCGGTCTTCCCAGGCTTCCATATATTCGCGGAAGTGCAGGGCATCGATGCCGTCACCCTTGATTTCGGTGACGAAATCGTTCTCGACCGTGAAGTCGATGCGGCTGGTCAGATAGGTCTTGAAGGTCAGGTTCATGTCGCCGACATCCATGACGATGCGGCCATTGACCGAATTCTTGCCCGGGAAGGCGAGGCAGAGGCCGCCCGGCCAGTGGGCGACCGCGCCCGGATGGGTGCCGAAGCCCGGCGTGCCCCCGCAGGGCGCATCGGTGAGATCGATGACCAGATCCGTGCCGGCGGCGGAGGTGACGCGCATCTCGCGCGCTTCCTTCAGCATCTGGATGCCGATCCGCACCCGCTCCGCATCCTCGGCCTTGGGTTCGGTGCGCTCGAGGATTTCGGGATGTTCGTTGGTGATCACGAGAAGCCGGGTGCCGGCCTCCTCGATCTCCGGCCATTCCGGCGCATGGATGAGGCCTTCGACCGTGCAATCCACCACGACCTCGACCCGCTTCAGCGCCTCGATCACCGCGCGATTGCCCGCAATCGCCCAGGATGTCCCCGTGGACTTGACCGGGACGGGAGCCGTCTGTGGCGGCGTCGGCATCTGGATCATCAGGAAGTCCGCCCCGAGATCATAGGCCGCCAGTTCCGAAAGCTGGATGAGAACCGGACGCGACTGCGTCTCGGAAATGATCGCGACCCGGGTGCCCTTGACGATCCCGTTGAGCGCAAAGACCCGTCGGAAAGCGGCAAGCCACTTTCCTTCAATGCGTTCCTGCAGCATTGAATGCCTCCTTGTTTGCAGCACGTTCCCTGACGCGGCGGCCAAAAGACCGCCGGGGCATGCCGGTTGCGAGCGTTCCCGATTTTTCGATTTCTTTACTCGCGAGTTAAGAAATTCATTGAGGTTTAAACTTTTGTCAAGTGGCAATTTCGAACAGGGGAAAATGAAGCCCGCACCCTTGTGCAGGCCCCGGAAAAACAATTTTGTTTCAAGAGGTTGGGAAAAGGCGGCCGCTCAGCCGGCAACGGACAGGTAGGAAACGATCTCGGCATGCAGCGGGCAGTCGATCACGATCCGGTCGGTCTCGCCGGTGCGGCCAAGGCCCGGCACATGGACGCCGGCGGCCTGAAGACGGTCGATGAAGGCTGCGCCCCGCGCCTGGACGTCCTCCGGCCCCGCCCCCGGATGGATGGCGATGACGGTCAGGCTGGCATCGAGCGTGCGGCTGCCCGACTGGAAATCCGGCATGTCGGCGGACCAGAAGCCGCCGGCGAGACCGGCCGCCATCATCTCCACCATCAGGGCGATATTCGCCCCCTTTCTTCCGCCGAAGGGCAGGAGCGCGCCTTTCAGCGCCTGAAGCGGATCGAGCGTCAGGCGGCCTTCCGCATCGACCGCCATGCCTTCCGCAAGCGGCTCGCCCTTTTCCGCGGCGGCGGAGAGGTTGACGAAGGCCGTGGAGGCGCTCGACTGGTCGATCAGGAGGGGCGGACGGTCCCGGCCCAGCGGATAGGCAAAGGCCAGCGGATTGGTGGAATAAAGCCGGGGAAGGCCGGGCGCCGGGGCCACGAAGGCATTGGCATTGGTGAAGGCGAGAGCGATCAGCCCTTCCGCCGCCAGACGGCGGGCATAATAGCCAAGCTCGCCCGTGGTAAAGCTGTTGCGCTGGGTAAGGATGGCAATGCCGAATGTTCGGGCCGCCTCTGCGAGGGTGCCGGAAAAAAGATCGAAGCCGAGCTGGGCGATGCCGCCATCCGCATCGCAGTCCAGAAAAGCGGGAAAGGGCCTTTCGAGCGCAGGGCGCGGCCTGCGGTGGATGCGCCCTTCCCGGTAGGCCGAGAGATAATCGCGCAGATGGGCAAAGCCTACTTCCGGCCGGCGCGCCAGATGGGCCGCCACGGTGGCGGATGCCAGCGACCGGGCACTCGGTTCATCCGCGCCCGCTCCGCGCAAGGCCCCGAATGCCAGCCCATGGGCCTCGTCCGGGGAAAGGCTGACCGTCGTATCGGGCATGGTCATAGCTCCAGCCCGGCCTTGCGGCCCTCGTAGAAGGCATAGGGGGCCTGCCGTGGCGCGGCGCAATCCCCGATCAGCCGGAAGGCGATGCCACGGGCAGCCAGATCCTCCGAAAGGGGATCGAAAGCCATGTTGGTGGTCGCCAGCACCAGCGTGTCGCCGGCAAGGAAACGTTCCTCGCCGGTATTGTGGTCGACGAGCGTGACGCCATTGCCATGCCACTCCAGCAGCGTCTTCTCCGTTTCCGAGACAACGCCAAGCTTGCCGAGAATCTTGCGCAACGGCGCATCGGCGGCCGTGCGCACCAGCTCCTTGCCGACCATGGCATCGGGGGTGACGAGCGTGACCTGATGGCCTTCCTCGGCCAGCTTCCAGGCCGTGCCGCCGCCGCGCCAGCCGCCCGCTTCGTCGAACAGGATCACCTGCCGTCCGGGCTTCACCTGCCGCGACAGCACCTCCTCCACCGCATGAACGCCGCCCTTTTCGATGCCGGGCAGCATCTCCACCCCGGGCAGCGCCTTCTGGAAACCGGTGGCCGGGGACAGCGAACCGGTGGCGAGAACCACCGCATCCGCGCCGACGGCCTCCACCTCGTCCGCCTCCATATAGGTGTTCAGCCGGAGCTCTACCCCCAGCTTCTCAAGCTGGCCCTCATACCACTGGATGAGATCGAGGATCTGCGCCCGGCGCGGCTGGTGACCGGCCAGCAGGAACTGGCCACCGAGGCGGCTCGACGCTTCCGCCAGGATCACGTCATGCCCGCGCTCGGCAGCCACGCGCGTAGCCTCGAGACCGGCCGGCCCCCCGCCAACCACGAGCACGCGCTTTCTTTCGGGCGCCGCCGTGAACCGGTCGCCGCCCCAGAGATATTCCCGCCCGGCGGACGGGTTGATCAGGCAGCTGATCCAGTAGTCGCGCGAGCGCCGGCCCCAGCACATCTGGTTGCAGGAAATGCAGCCGCGAATGTCGCCTGCCCGGCCCTCCCGCGCCTTGTTGGCAAGATGCGGATCGGCAATCTGCCCGCGCACGATGGAGACCAGATCGGAGGCCCCTTCCCCCAGCACCGTCTCGGCATTTTCGGGCGTGCGGATATGGCTTTCGGCGGTCACGACCGCGTTCTTCACCACCCGCTTCAGCGTGGCCGCCAGATCGGCGCCGAGCTTTTCCGGGAAGAGGAAGGTCGGCATCAGCCGGTAGAAATCGAGATAGCCGCCCGAACCGCAGGTGACGTAATCGAAGAGCTTTTCCCGGTCATGCAGGGCGACGATCTCCGCCAGCTCCTCTTTCTGGAGGTTGACGGCATTGGTGGGATCGTCGCTGACCGAAAGGCCGATGATGAAATCCGGCCCGCAGGTTTCGCGGATGCGCCGCAGGATCTCCCGCGACATCCGCGTGCGGTTTTCGAGGCTGCCGCCCCAGCGGTCCTCGCGCCGGTTGCTCCAGGGCGTCCAGAACTGGTCGACCATGCCGAGATAGGCGGCCCAGACCTCCACCCCGTCGAAACCCGCCTCGCGGCAGCGCCGCGCGGCCTCCACGAAACCGTCGATGGTTTCGAGGATTTCCGCTTCCGTCATAGCATGGGACCCGTCGCTGTCGTGGTAGCTCGGCAGACCGGAGGGCGACCAGTGCGGGTGGAAGGAGAGATCGGAATCCCCGTGTGCGCCCACGTGATAGAGCTGCTGGATCGCCACCGCGCCATGGCGCTGGATCGCCTCCGTCACCTTGCGGAAATGCGGGATCACGCTGTCGTCCGAATGGCGGAAATTGCCGCGCGTCAGCACCGCCGCTGCATGAACCGGCATGGGCTCGACCACGATCATCGCCGCCCCGCCGATCGCGCGCTCCTCGTAATAGGCCACGTGCTGTTCGGTCGGCAGTCCATTGGCCGCCATGTTGGCGGTATGGGCGCCGAACACGATGCGGTTCCTCAGGGTGCGGGACCCGACCTGCAGCGGCGAGAAGAGATGCGGATAGGCGGTTTTCATGACACTCTCCGGCAAGTTCAATCCATCCAAGCCTAGCCGAGGCAGGAACGACCTGCAATAAAAATGTACAGCGTTGTTTTCAATATTGACAGTAGTGTACATTTCTCGGTAAATGGCACCATCAACCTGACGAGAGCCGCCGCCATGTCCAACGATCCGCTTCTCCAGCCCTTCCAGCTGAAGCATCTGACGCTCCGCAACCGCATCATCGTGACCTCGCACGAGCCGGCCTATCCGGAAGACGGCATGCCGAAGGACCGGTATCTGCATTATACGGTGGAGCGGGCGAAAGGCGGCGTCGCCATGACCATGACGGCCGGTTCCGCCGCCGTTTCCAAGGACAGCCCGCCGGTCTTCAACAACCTGCTGGCCTACAAGGACGAGATCGTTCCCTATGTGAAGCGCATGACCGATGCGGTGCACGAAGAGGGCGCGGCGATCATGATCCAGCTCACCCATCTCGGCCGCCGCACCCGCTGGGACAAGGGCGACTGGCTGCCGGTCGTTGCCCCTTCCCATCATCGCGAAGCAGCCCACCGCGCCTTCCCGAAGAAGATCGAGGACTGGGATATCGAGCGCATCATCAAAGACTTCGCCGATGCCGCCGAACGCATGAAGGCGGGCGGCATGGATGGCGTGGAACTCGAAGCCTATGGCCACCTGATCGACCAATTCATCTCGCCGCTGACCAACGAGCTGGACGGCCCCTATGGCGGCTCGCTGGACAACCGCATGCGCTTTGCCTTCGACGTCCTGGGCGCGATCCGCAAGCGGGTCGGCAATGATTTCATCCTCGGCCTGCGCTACACGGCCGACGAGCGCCTGCCCGGCGGCACCGACCATGCCGAGGGCATCGAAATCTCGAAGCGGCTCAAGGAAAGCGGCCTGATCGACTATCTCAACGTGGTGCGCGGCCATATCGACACGGACCCGGGCCTCACCGACCTGATCCCGATCCAGGGCATGGCGAGCGCGCCGCATCTCGACCTCGCCGGCGAAATCCGCGCCGCGACGAATTTTCCCACCTTCCACGCCGCCCGCATCCCCGATGTGGCGACCGCCCGTCACGCCATTGCGTCGGGCAAGGTAGACATGATCGGCATGACCCGTGCGCACATGACCGACCCGCATATCGTGCGCAAGATCATGGAAAAGCGGGAGGAGGACATCCGCCCCTGCGTCGGCGCGAACTACTGTCTCGACCGCATCTATCAGGGCGGCCTCGCCTTCTGCATCCACAATGCGGCGACGGGCCGCGAGACCACCATGCCGCACCGCATTCCGAAGGCGGAAAAGCCTCGCAAGGTGGTGATCGTCGGCGCCGGCCCTGCCGGTCTCGAAGCGGCCCGCGTCTCTGCCGAGCGCGGCCATGAGGTGATCGTTTTCGAGGCGCAGGACAAGCCGGGCGGCCAGATCCGCCTCACCGCGCAGAGCCCGCGCCGCAAGGAAATGATCTCGATCATCGACTGGCGCATGGCCCAGTGCGAGAAGCTGGGCGTGACCTTCCGCTTCAACACTTGGGCGGATGCGGACAGCATCCAGGCCGAGAACCCCGATGTGGTCATCATCGCCACCGGCGGCCTGCCGCATACGGAGGTGCTGTCGGCCGGCAACGATCTCGTCGTCTCCTCGTGGGATATCATTGCCGGCGACGTGAAGCCGGGCACCAATGTGCTGGTTTATGACGATGCCGGCGATCCGGCTGCGCTGCAGGCGGCGGAAGTCATTGCCCAGAGCGGCGCCAAGGTGGAAATCATGACGCCGGACCGCTCTTTCGCGCCGGAGGTCATGGCCATGAACCTCGTGCCCTACATGCGGTCGCTGCAGAAGCTCAACACCGTCTTCACCGTAACGTACCGGCTGGAATCGGTCGAGAAGCGCGGCAACGAGCTGCTCGCCACCATCGGCAGCGATTACGGCGGCGTCTCCAAGCAGCAATCCTTCGACCAGATCGTCGTGAACCACGGCACGGTGCCGATGGACGAGCTGTATTTCGAGCTCAAGCCGCTTTCGAGCAATCTGGGTGCCGTCAACTACAACGACCTGATCGACGGCAAGCCGCAGGTCGAGACCCGCAACCCGGACGGCCGCTTCCAGCTTTTCCGCATCGGCGATGCGGTTGCCGCCCGAAACACGCATGCGGCGATCTATGACGGTCTGCGGCTCGCCAAGGACCTGTGATGCAAGATCCCGCCGGGCGCGAATGTCCGGCGGTTCTGGGAACTCCCTTCCCCGGCCCATCTGGGCCACCTCGCTGCCGCAGGGTCACCCCTGCCGGCAGCTTTTTCTTGTCCGGCAAACACCTGTTTGCCGAAATGGAAACGCGTGGTTACACCGTTCCGTGACATGCCCTAATTCGTGAATCTCAGGCCGCCATTTGCCACGTCCAGACCTTTGCTGGCGAGATCCGTAAGCCCCTTGACGATCTCGGTGGGCATGGTTGCGGCCAGGAAGAAATCGGGTGACGACGCGCATTTCGACAGGGCGCCGGGCAGGAAATCGATCCCCTTCATATTCGGCGGCGAGGGAAGCACGCCCTCCCAATATTGCTGAAAAGCACCGAGGGAGAGCGGATTTCCGATACTGGAATCATAGGCGACGTTGCCCGGCATGGGCGAATATTGCGTGTAGAGCACCGCCACGGTGGCGCCGCGATCCTTCAACGGCTGGCACCAGAGCGGGTTCAGCGGCGTGATGAACTGCCCGCCCCCGAACACCCAGGTTTCAGAGGACTGAACGCCATCCGTGATCAGGATGACGAGCTGCTTCGGCTGCGAGGCGGATTTGCCGTCGCCGGCGCGGTTCACCATCGGGGCAAGGTCTTTCAGCGAGCGGAAATCGCTGGTCGTATAGCCCTTTCCGACCGCGAGTTCGGGATTTGTCGCCAGCGCGGTACGGACCGCGGATAGGTCGAATGTCGGGCCAAGGACCTGGCGGATGCCGTCCGCCGTCCGGTAGGGCGGCACATCGTCAAGGGCGTCCCCCTGCTGGTCCCCGTAGCGAACCTGGGCGATGAGCGCGTACGGATCGGCATCCGATCCCAGGGTGAACAGGTTGACCCGGATCCGTTCGTGCGCGGGATCCTGCTGGTCCAGCAGATCCAGAACCGATGCGACGGCTTCCGCCTGCACATCGGCGCGCAGCCTCACCCCCGCCGCGCGGGCGAAATCGTAGCGGTTCTCGTAGGTGGTGCCGTTCCACACGCCGCCGCCGCCAGCCACGCCGTTCTTGTGGCAGGCAAAGGCGCAACTGGTGGGCGAACCACCCCAAAGTTCACTGGGCGGAACCATCATCTGGTCCATTTTCAGCGCATCCGCCCGGGTGGCCGCCACCAGCATGGACATGGTCTTGTCCATCACGATGTTCACATCCACATATCCGGAAGGGACGGTGGAAGAACCAACCCGGGACGTGAGGGTGATCACGAACGGATCGGCCCCGAACATGGACAGGAAGGCGGGCGTGACCTGCGCGGTGGCATCGAGGCTCAACCCGGTACCGGACTCGTCGATGGCAACGGAGTATTTTTCCAGACGATAGGACGGGTTCCCGCTCGCCAGCGAGACCAGCGTTGCCTGCGCGGTCTCGATGCCTTTGGTCGCGGAGCCGGAAGACAGGATTTTCGCCCCGCTCAGCGCAGCCACATCCATGTCCGCCTGGAGCATTTGCCGCCCGTTGCTGGCGTCGTTGTAATCCATGGCAAGTCCGATCACCATCAACAGCGGCAAGAGGATGATCGTTGTCGACGTGGCGAAGTTGCCTGCCGTATCGCGGGCAAGTCGCCGTAACGACCGCAAGAAAGGCATGAGATGGTTCCGTTTCAGGTCAATGTTGAAATCTTTATCCCAGTCTCCCATTAAGTAAGAATGAAAGCATGTTTTGAAAAGCCTTGCCAGCCTCGGTGCCCCAGTCTATTTACTCTAGGTTAAGAGGTCTTTCATATAAGAATCTCCGTATTAAACGCAAAGCTGTTTCTGAAATCGATTTGTTTGACGAACGGATTGAGGTTGCCATGGGGAATACCGAAGCAGATCGCCGCTCCGATGAAAGAATAAAGGCCCTGAAGGGGGCCCGGATCGTGTTCAACAACCGGTCGAGCATTCTCGATTGCACGGTCCGGAACCTGTCCGCAAACGGGCTCAAGCTGTCGCTGGGAACACCGGCCCGCGTGCCCGACGAATTCGACCTTCGCTTTGCCAACGGAGAGGAGCGTCGGTGCCTGGTCCGCTGGCGCAAGCTCTCCGAACTGGGCGTCCAGTTCATCGACCGTTAGTCGGTTCGGCCAGGGGCAAGCCTTCGCTCAGAAGCCGTTCGGTCACATGCACCTTGGCGGCTGCGATGCTCTCAGCCAGCGGTTCGCCCAGGGCCAGCCGAGCGGCAATGGCCGAAGACAGGATACAGCCGGTTCCGCGCAGGGTCAGCGCCGCCCGGGGGGCGGAAAAGCGCTGGAGGGCGCGAGGCGGCATGACCAGCAGATCATCCGCCATCGCACCCTCGGCATGGCCACCCTTGACCAGCACGGCCCGGGGGCCGCGATCGAGCAGCCGCACGGCCTGAGCCACCGCATCCGCCTCGCAGCCCGCTTCCGGGCTTCGATCCAGCAGGGCGAGTTCGGGCCGGTTGGGGGTTACCAGCGTCGCCATTGCGAGGAGGGGGGCGAGGGCCGCGCCCGGATCGGCCGCCATTAGCAGGCTTCGCCCGGCACTGGCCGCGAGGACGGGATCGAGCACGACCGGACAGGCGGGATGACCGGCGAGGACCGCCGCCACCGACTCGGCGATATCCGGCAGCGCGAGCATGCCGATCTTTACCGCGCGGATCTCATGAACGGCGAAGGCGGTACGCATCTGCTCCGCCACCAGCGCAGGCGGCAGGGTCTGGATGGCGGTGACGGCCCCATGGGTCTGGGCCGTCACGGCCGTAGCCGCCAGGGCGGCCCGCACGCCATGCGCCGCAAGCGTGCGCATATCCTGAACGATGCCGGCGCCGCCCGAGGAATCCGATCCCGCGACGACAAGAACGACGGGCTCTAGCGCCATGGCGCGGTGGCCTCCAGCCATGCCCGCGTGCGCGCTTGGGGATCGGGATTGAGGGTGATGTCGGTGACCACGGCGGCGCTGTCCGCCCCCTTTTCGAGCACGATCACCGCCCGTTCCGGGGTCAGCCCGCCGATGGCCACCAGCGGCACGGCCCCGATCCGCGCTTTCCAGACCGGCAGCTTTTCCGGCGTCTGCGGTGCCCAGGGCATGGCCTTCAGGATGGTTGGCCAGACGGGGCCGAGGGCGATGTAATCAGGGGCAGCGGCAAGCGCCGTCTCCAGCTCGTGGTCGTCATGGGTGGAAAGCCCGAGGCAGAGGCCCGCCCTGCGGATCGCCCCGAGATCGGCCCCGGCCAGATCTTCCTGTCCGAGATGCACGAAATCGCAGCCCTCGCGGATGGCGAGCCGCCAGTAATCATTGACGATCAACTGGCAGCCATGCCGGTCGCAGACAGCTCTCGCCCGGCCGATTTCGCGGCGGTAGTGGTCGTCCGTGCCGTTCTTCATCCGCAACTGCACCAGCCTGACGCCGAGCGGCACGAGCCGTTCGATCCAGCTGGCGCTGTCGACGATGAGGTAAAAAGGATCGAGCCTCATGAGAACACCGCCTTGCCGATGACCGGCGTCGAGGGAACCGCCATGTCGCGCGGCTCCAGCGGTCCGGCGAGGAAAGCCTTGCGCCCCGCCTCGACCGCAGCCGCAAAGGCTTCCGCCATGCGGACGGGATCGCCGGCCCCGGCCACCGCCGTGTTCAGCAACACCGCATCGAAGCCCAGTTCCATCACCGCCGCCGCATGGGACGGACGGCCAAGACCCGCATCGACGATCAGCGGCACATCGGGGAAATGGGCGCGGAAGCTCCGCAGCGCGCCGATATTCACCGGTCCCATGGCCGAGCCGATCGGCGCGCACCAGGGCATCAGCACCTCGCATCCCGCCTCGAGCAGACGCTCGGCAACGCCGAGGTCCTCCGTGGTATAGGGGAAGACCTTGAAGCCGTCGGCAGCGAGAATGCGGGCCGCCTCCACCAGCGCGAAGACATCCGGCTGGAGCGTATCGTGATGGCCGATCACCTCCAGCTTGATCCAGTCGGTGCCGAAGACCTCCCGCGCCATGCGGGCCGTCAGCACCGCCTCGGCGGCCGTGTGGCAGCCGGCGGTATTTGGCAGCACCGTCAGGCCGAGATCGCGGATCAGCGAGAAAAAGCCGCTGCCCGCCCGGCCGCCCGCCATTTCCCGCCGCAGCGAAACCGTCACGATCCCGCAGGCGGCCGAGCGGATCGCCTGTTGCAGGATGTCGGGCGAGGGATAGCGCGCCGTACCGAGCAGCAGGCGGCTCTCCATGGTCGTTCCGTAGAGTGTCAGCATGGGTCAGCCTCCCTGCATGGGCGTGAGAATTTCAATCCGGTCACCGTCCTTCAGCCGGAATTCCGGCCGCTCCTCCCGGTGGACGAGTTCGCCATTGACGGCGGTGGCCAGCCATTCGCCCTCGTGATCGAGGGCCGCGAGCAGCCCGGCCAGCGTGTCCGCCGGGCCGTTCCAGTCTTCTCCGTTGACGACGAGGTTCATCCTGCCGCTCCGATCTCGCGCACCGCTGCCCGCGCCAGCGCCGGGGCGAGCAGGAAGCCGTGGCGGTAGAAGCCGTTCAGGCTGAAATGCCTGTCGGCCAGCTTCGCGAAGCGGGGCAGGTTGTCCGCATAGGCGGGGCGGATACCGGTGGCCGTCTCCACGATCCGCGCCTCGCCGAAAGCCGGATGCAGCGCATAGGCGGCGTTCAGCAGTTCCATCGTCGAGCGCACGCTCACCGGCCCGTCATCGGCGCTTTCGATCATGGTGGCCCCCACCATGAAGCGCCCGCCCTCCCGTGGGACCACGTAAAGCGGAATGCGGGGGTGCAGGAGCCGCACGGGGCGGGACAGCGCGATCTCCGAGGTTTCGAGGATCAGCATTTCGCCCCTCACGCCCCTGAGCCCGGGCCGTTCGCCAAGGGCGGCCGCGCCGGTGCAATCGACCACCGCATCGGCCTCGCCGACGGCACCGCTGCCGCCGAAGCGAAGCCGGACGCCCATGCCTTCGATCTTCACGGCAAGCGCCCGAAGCGCCTTGCGAGGATCGAGATGGGCCTCGCCGGCAAAGAACAGGCCCGATGCAAACCGGCCGGCGAGATGGGGTTCGAGCGCCGCTATGGCTGCCGGATCCACTGGGATGTGTCCACGAGTGCGGGCCGCGAAGCGGCGCAGTTCCGCCGCATCCCGCGCCGGAGCCACCACCAGCGTGCCCTGCCGGGTAACCTCTCCCGGAAGCGTTGCGTCCCACCAGTCCGCTGCCTGTTCTCCCAGCTCCACCACCGTGTCCGGCGCGCTTTCCCCCTCGCAAAAGGGCGCCAGCATGCCGCCCGCGTGGCGGGAGGCGCCGGAGCCGGCCTCGGGGGCCGGGTCATCGAGCGTGACCGCGTGGCCGGCTCCCGCCAGCTCATGGGCCAGGACGAGGCCGGCTATGCCGGCCCCCCTGATCAGGATTTTCATCGCTCAGGCCTCCGGTCCGGTCTTCGGGGAAGCAACGGGCATGTAGAGCGCGCCACCCGCCCGGAAGCGGGCCGCCATGGCCTCCATGCCCTCTTTCTGCGACTCGGCGCGCAAATCGTGGGATATCCGCATGGAGCAGAATTTCGGGCCGCACATGGAGCAGAAATGGGCGACCTTGTGCGCCTCCTTCGGCAGGGTCTCGTCGTGGAAGGCCCGGGCGGTTTCCGGGTCGAGCGACAGGTTGAACTGGTCTTCCCAGCGGAACTCGAACCGCGCCCGCGACAAGGCATCGTCGCGCAACCGTGCCGCCGGATGGCCCTTGGCGAGATCGGCCGCATGGGCCGCGATCTTGTAGGTGATCACGCCCGTCTTCACGTCGTTGCGGTCCGGCAGGCCGAGATGCTCCTTGGGCGTGACGTAGCAGAGCATGGCCGTGCCGTACCAGCCGATCATCGCCGCGCCGATGCCCGAGGTGATGTGATCGTAACCCGGCGCGATATCGGTGGTGAGCGGACCGAGCGTGTAGAAAGGCGCTTCTCCGCAGGTCTTCAGCTGCTTGTCCATGTTTTCGCGGATCTTGTGCATGGGCACATGGCCGGGACCCTCGATGATCACCTGGCAATCCTTGGACCAGGCGATTTTCGTCAGTTCGCCAAGGGTCTCCAGCTCGGCAAATTGCGCAGCGTCGTTGGCATCGGCAATCGAGCCCGGGCGAAGGCCGTCGCCCAGCGAGAAGGAGACGTCATAGGCGCGGCAGATATCGCAGATCTCCTCGAAATGCTCATAAAGGAAGCTTTCCTTGTGATGATGCAGGCACCACTTCGCCATGATCGAGCCACCGCGCGAGACGATGCCCGTCACCCGGTCGACGGTCAGCGGGATATAGGCGAGGCGCACGCCCGCATGGATGGTGAAATAGTCCACCCCCTGCTCCGCCTGCTCGATCAGCGTATCGCGATAGATGTCCCAGGTGAGGTTCTCGGCAATGCCGTCCACCTTCTCCAGCGCCTGATAGAGCGGCACCGTGCCGATCGGCACCGGCGCGTTGCGGATGATCCACTCCCGGATGTTGTGAATGTTGCGGCCGGTCGAGAGATCCATGACCGTATCGGCGCCCCAGCGGGTGGCCCAGACCATCTTCTCCACCTCTTCCGCCATGGAGGAGGTGACCGCCGAATTGCCGATATTGGCATTGATCTTCACCAGGAAGTTCCGGCCGATGATCATCGGCTCGGCTTCCGGATGGTTGATGTTGGCGGGGATCACCGCCCGCCCGCGCGCCACCTCGTCCCGCACGAATTCCGGGGTGACGTGATCGGGGATCTCCGCCCCGAAGCTTTCGCCGTCCCGGGCGCGGGCCGCAGTGGCCGCCCTGCGACCCAGGTTTTCCCGGATGGCGATGAATTCCATTTCAGGCGTAATAATGCCCGCCCGCGCATAGGCGAGCTGGGTCACCGCCCTGCCCTCGCGCGCCCGGAGGATGCGGGGGCGCACCGGAAATTCCGGCACGGCCTTTTCGGCGGAGACATGGCCGTTATCTTCCGGGCGCACCGCCCTGCCCGCGCAGGCTTCCACATCGCCGCGCGCCTCGATCCAGGCGGTGCGGAGCCGCGGCAGGCCCTTCTCGATGGAAACGGTGTGGGAAGGATCGGTATAGGCGCCGGAGGCATCATAGACCCGAAGCGGCGGTTCGCCCGCCGTCGGATGCAGGTCGATTTCGCGCATCGGCACCCGGATATCCGGATGGATCTCGCCCGCCACATGGATCTTGCGGGAGGCGGGAAGCGGCCCGGTGGTGACGGTGGGGTGGAGAGGTTTCTGGGCAATCGTCATGGTTGAGGCTCCAAGGTTTTCGGTTGGAGACCCAGTCATTGCGCGAATTGGCGGGGTTATGGACGGGCTTGAAAGCCGGATGCCGTCGAAGACATCTGAAGGCCGGATGAGCCCGTCGTGACACCGTCCCTACGCCAGTATGAACTGGATCAGGTTCAACGGGTCACTGCGCGCGCTAGCAGAATCTCAGCCCCTTGCCGGGACACCCCTGGTGAATGCGTGCCTTTTATTCACCCTTCCCGGCTCGACGTCAAGCGAGCCGGACGCGGGCAAAGAAAAACCCGGATGCAGGGGAGCGATCCGGGTTCAGGTGCGCCTGGGGTTGGGCGTCGATCAGGCGTGGCTGCGTGCAAGCCAGCTTTCGGAGGCGGTTCTGAGCTCGTCGAGGTCGAGCATGTGCCCGGCCCGAACCGTCTTTGTTTTCAAATAATTGGCATTCTCTGCCGTGACGCGGCCCTTGACCGGTTCGCGCGTATCCACCTGGATGCCGCCACCCCGGAGAGCGGCGATCTTGGTGGGGTTGTTCGTATAGACGGCGACGCTTTGAATGCCGAGCAGGTTCAGCATGGCGATGGCCGCCTCGTAGCGACGATGGTCCTCGGCGAGCCCGAGTTCCGCATCGGCATCGATCGTGTCGAGGCCGCGATGCTGGTAGCCATAGGCCCGCATCTTGGCGCCGATGCCGGTGCCGCGGCCTTCCTGGTCGAGATAGAGCAGCACGCCGCCGCCGGCCCGCTTCAGGCTCTTCAGCCCGTTGCGCAGCTGGTCGCCGCAATCGCATTTCAGCGAGCCACAGAGATCGCCGGTGATGCAGGAGGAGTGGATGCGGATCGGTACCGGCCGGCTGAGGTCCGGTTCGCCGACGATGATCGCCACCTGGTCCTTCTGCGAGAGACCGCCGCGGAAGACGGCAAATTCCGCCAGCCCAAGGCCGGTGAGCGGCACCGGCGTGCGCACCACCAGCTCGAACCGCTGCCGGGCGAGCGCGGATTCGGAAATCCTGCTCCTGTCCAGCACCGCGCAGGCCGCAAAGCGGCCGGCGGTCTCCGTCACGTCCGCATGGATCATCGCGGGCAGCAGGAGCGCCAGCCGGGCCAGCTCCGTGGAAAGGCTCGCCAGCGGATCGGCCGGCTGCCAGAGCGCCGGTGCCTCCTGGCCGAGCTGGTAGGCGAGGCGCGAGGCCTGATCGAAGGTGACGCCCTTCAGCGGAACGGAGATGTCGCCCGTGCCGGAAAGACCCAGCCGTGCGGCCCGGGGTGCGGTCAGCAGCAGGCTGTGACGGTCCCCGGTCGCATGGGCGAACTGTTCGTAGACACCGGGTGCGACGCAATCGAGCGACAGCACCGCCATTCGCCGCGCACCATCGGCGAGCACGACCGGCCGGCCATGGCGCAGCTCGGATACGGCCCGTTCCACTTCCACCGCGGGATCGAGCCCCGCAAAATCAAAACCATTCTGAATAGACATGGACACTCCCTGGCGCCGAATTGTCAATTTTCAAATTCTGATATAGGGCGCTTCGCTTGGCTGTTGAGGGGGCGATCGTTGAAATTCCCGTGATCGGAAGGGACAGAATGCCGCAGGCTGCGACCTATCCCGCTTCCGCCTCAGCAAGCGCCCTTTCGAGCCTTGCCGGCGCCGCCGGGGGCCGCAGCGCGCAGTCGAACAGCACGTCCCCGTCCAGCGAATAGACCTCGACCGGCGGGCGCAGAGCCGAGGACAGCCGGTCGATCGGCGGCAGCAGGAGGCCGGTCGGACCCGAGCCGATGATCAGCGGCGCCACCGCCACATGCAGCCGGTCCACCAGTCCCTTCTCGATGAAACGGGCAATGGTGCGGGCTCCGCCCTCCACCAGCACATGGTCGAGCCCCCGCTCCGCCAGCACATCGAGGATCATCGCGACATCGAGCCCGGCGTCACCGGGGGCGAGGCGGACGACGTCCGCCTGCCCATAGGCGCGCCGGGGTGCATCGGTGCTCTGGAAGACGATCACGGGCGCGCCGTCGTCGTGAAACAGCCGCTGGGTTCCGTCCAGCGCGCCGCGGCAGTCAATCACCACGCGGACCGGATCGGGACCCGTGACCTCGCGGACGGACAGGCGCGGATTGTCCATCGCCACGGTGGAGGCGCCGACGATGACTGCATCCATCAGCGCCCGGCAGCGGTGCAGATGGCGCAGGCCTTCCGGGCCGGAAATATCCCGCGCATCGCCGCTTGGCGTGGCGACGCGCCCATCGAGCGACTGCCCGACCTGCGCCATCACGAAGCGGCCGCGGCTTGCGGCAAGCGGGCCGTAAAGCCGCTGCGCCGCCGACACCGCCCCCGAAACGGCGCGCCGCTCGGCCCGGGCATCGAGCAGATCTTTCCAGGCGGTTCCGGACATGGTCATGACGTGCATGGAGAACTCCCGCGACCCCGCCTAAGGCGGCGGCCCGCTTCGCTACAGACAATCTATTAGCTAGGCGGAAGCCCTGCCTTTGCCATAGGTCGCGCAGATTTTTTCGTTCGGAACGATCAGGCTGCGGCGCGGGCCTGGTTTCGGCCTGCCATCTTGGCGGCATAGAGGGCGCGGTCGGCGCGCTGGAAGAGCGCGTCGGCGTCCTCCCCCGGATGGGCATGGGCTATGCCGGCCGAGAACGTGTAGTGCAGGAGCGGATGTTCCGCGACGGGCCTTGCCGAGCGGATCGTCTCGATCATCCGGTTGACGATCGTGGTCGCCGCCTCGAGCGGGGTGCGCGGCAGGATGAGGATGAATTCCTCTCCGCCGATCCGGCCGACCGTATCGGTCTTGCGCAGGCAGGGCCCGAGCCGCGCGGCAAAATCCTTGAGCACGACATCGCCGACCTTGTGGCCGAACGTGTCGTTGATCGTCTTGAAATGATCGATGTCGAGGATGGCGAGGCTGCAGATCCTGGTGCCGTCCGCGGGCTTCTCGAGCAGCAGCTCCTCCAGCACAGACATGACATAGCGGCGGTTCGGCAGGCCGGTGAGTTCGTCCGTCTGCGAGGCCCGCAGCGCCCGGTCCCGGTCCTTGCGCAGCGAACGCTGGCTGCTGCGGATCGAGGTGATGTCGGTGGCCACCGACATCAGCCAGCCATTCGCCTGCACGGTTTCGGTCATCCACAGCCACCGGCCGTCATGCAAGTCGGTCTCGAAGGCGCGACGGGTGATCTTGCCGCGGCGCGCGGCAGTCGCATGCAGCCAGGCCTCGATATCGTCGGTCTCCACCACGGTGCCGCGCCGCTGATGGTAATTGCGGCGCATGATCTCGGCCCAAGTCGGGTTCTCGTCGGGGACAATCGCCCAGGCTTCCCGAAA
This sequence comes from Gellertiella sp. DMC107, assembly GCF_056313605.1. Taxonomy (NCBI): domain Bacteria; kingdom Pseudomonadati; phylum Pseudomonadota; class Alphaproteobacteria; order Hyphomicrobiales; family Rhizobiaceae; genus Gellertiella; species Gellertiella sp. DMC107. Next base: position 255,486 of record NZ_JBQUZZ010000006.1, read on the forward strand.
GGCGCGGTTTGCGTAGCGCAACCGATCCTCCGTATCGTAGACGGCGACAAGGGCGCTGGCTTCTTCCAGCAATTGCAGGATTTCGAGCGCCGTATCGCCGTCCGCCAAGCTGTGCATCACCCCGTTCTGCCCTCCCCCTGCGAACTGCCCGTCCAGTGCCGATCCTGCTCCATGATAGCGGCCTATCGTGAACGTCTGCTTGCCAGAATAGCTCGTATTGGGCGGATCGCCATCGCGGATGCGGAACCGCACGCCGGGGATAGGCCTCAACCGGCATCGATCGTGGGATTTTTTGAAGAAGCGTTTGTCCGGTCCGGCCCCGAAGGCCCGCGCGGCCCGTCCGGATCCCGTTCGCGAGATCGTCGCGAGGGGGAGAATGGCGCGGCATCTTGTCCGCCGCGCCATCCGTTATTCTAGAGATCAGCTCTTCTGCCAGGACTTGACCAGCTCGTCATAGGAGATGGTTTCCGGCTTCGGCTTTTCGTTTTCCAGCGGGCCGACCGGCGAACCGGGCTGGTCGATCCAGTACTGGGCGTCCTTCTCTTCGTTCAGCTTCGGGCCGATATCGCCCTGAACGCCGGACTTCTCGATACGGGCCAGAACCTTTTCCTGTTCGGCGCAGAGCGAGTCGAGGGCTTCCTGCGGAGACTTCGCACCGGACATGGCGTCGCCGATGTTCTGCCACCACAGCTGGGCCAGCTTCGGATAGTCCGGAATGTTCGTGCCGGTCGGCGACCAGGCCACGCGGGCCGGCGAACGGTAGAACTCGACCAGACCGCCGAGCTTCGGCGCACGATCGGTGAAGGACTGGTGGTTGATCGTCGATTCACGGATGAAGGTCAGGCCCACATGGGACTTCTTCACGTCGACGGTCTTCGAGGTCACGAACTGGGCATAGAGCCAGGCGGCCTTGGCGCGGTCTTCAGGCGTGGACTTCATGAGGGTCCAGGAACCCACGTCCTGATAGCCGACCTTGGTGCCTTCGCTCCAGTAGGCGCCGTGCGGAGACGGAGCCATGCGCCACTTCGGCGTACCATCCGAATTCATGACCGGCAGGCCTTCCTTGACCATGTCGGCGGTGAAGGCGGTGTACCAGAACATCTGCTGGGCCACTTCGCCCTGGGCCGGAACGGGACCGGCTTCGGAGAAGGTCATGCCCTGGGCTTCCGGCGGGGTGAAGCGCTTCAGCCAGTCGATGGCCTTTGTGACGGCGTAGACGGCTGCGGCGTCGTTGGTCGCACCGCCACGGGCCACGCACGAGCCGACCGGACGGGACTTCTCGTCCACGCGGACGCCCCATTCGTCGACCGGCAGGCCGTTCGGCTCACCCTTGTCGCCCATGCCGGCCATGGACATCCACGCATCGGTGTAACGCCAGCCGAGCGAGGGGTCCTTCTTGCCGTAGTCCATGTTGCCCCAGGCGCTCTTCGGACCGCCGATATAGGACATGTCGCGGCCGGTAAAGAATTCCGCAATGTCTTCATAGGCGGACCAGTTCACGGGAACGCCGAGATCGTAGCCATACTTGGCCTTGAAGTCGTCCTTGGTCTTCTGGTCGTTGAACCAGTCGTAGCGGAACCAGTAGAGGTTCGCGAACTGCTGGTCGGGGAGCTGGTACAGCTTGCCGTCCGGCGCGGTCGTGAACTTGGTGCCGATGAAGTCGGCGAGGTCGAGGCCGGGATTGGTGACATCCTTGCCTTCGTTGGCCATCCAGTCGGTCAGGTTGCGGGCCTGCTGGTAGCGCCAGTGGGTGCCGATCAGGTCCGAGTCGTTGATGTAGGCGTCATAGATGTTTTCGCCCGACTGCATCTGGGTCTGCAGCTTTTCGACGACGTCACCCTCGCCGATCAGGTCATGGGTGATCTTGATGCCCGTGATCGCCGAGAAGGCCGGCGCCAGCACCTTGGATTCATATTCGTGGGTCGCGATGGTTTCGGAGACCACCTTGATTTCCATGCCGTTGAACGGCTTGGCGGCGTCCACGAACCACTGCATTTCCTTTTCCTGATCGGCGCGCGACAGCGACGACAGGTCACCGATTTCCTTGTCGAGGAACGATTTCGCCTCGTCCATGCCGGCGAAAGCCGGGGCGGCGCTGAACAACAGGATCAGAGCCAAAGCAGTTGTCGTATGCGATCGTCTCATTTACGTATCCTCCCGGAATGAAAGACGGTCTCGGTTTTTCTTTCATCCGGGCGTGGGAGGAGCTAGCTCCCGCGCCCGGCATTCTCATGCCCTCCCTAGACGAAGCGGAACACCGCCACCGCCCAGGCGAGGCAAAGGATCAGCGCCCAGGTGAGCGGAGCGCCGAAGAAAAAGAGCCAGCCAAGGCAGATGAAGGCTGAGCCCAGAAGCGAAATGAACAGGCGGTCGCCGCGCGTGGTCTCGATGCCGAGCACGCCACGCTTCGGCGTTTCGGGAAAGCGGATCGCGAGGATCGTGAAGACCGCGAGAAGGGCGGCAACCACGGTGAAGAACAGGGCGACCGGGAAGGTCCAGGCCATCCAGCCATTCCTGACCAGCGGCGCAAACCAGTCGCGCGCGCCGTCCTTGACCGGAACGGCCATCACGAGGCCGGCAAGCACCAGCGCAAAGACGAGCGCGGTGACGACATAAACCAGGTTCCAGCGGGTGCTTTGCATCAGACCCTCCCCAGGGCGAAGCCCTTGGCGATGTAATTGCGGACGAACCAGATCACCAGCGCGCCGGGAATGAGCGTGAGGACGCCCGCGGCGGCCAGCACGCCCCAGTCCATGCCGGAGGCGGAGACGGTGCGGGTCATGGTAGCGGCGATCGGCTTGGCATTGACCGAGGTGAGCGTGCGCGACAGCAGCAGTTCCACCCAGGAGAACATGAAGCAGAAGAAGGCCGTGACGCCGATGCCCGAGGCAATCAGCGGCATGAAGATCTTCACGAAGAAGCGGCCGAAGGAATAGCCGTCGATATAGGCCGTCTCGTCGATCTCCTTCGGCACGCCGCGCATGAAGCCTTCGAGGATCCAGACCGCCAGCGGCACGTTGAACAGGCAGTGGGCGAGCGCCACGGCGATATGGGTATCGAAGAGCCCGATGGACGAATAGAGCTGGAAGAAGGGCAGCGCGAAAACGGCCGGCGGCGCCATGCGGTTGGTCAGGAGCCAGAAGAACAGGTGCTTGTCGCCCATGAAGGTGTAGCGGCTGAAGGCATAGGCCGCCGGCAGCGCCACCGCGATCGAGATCACCGTGTTCATCACCACATAGATGATCGAGTTCACATAGCCCATGTACCAGGCCGGATCGGTCAGGATGGTCCTGTAGTTCTGGAAGGTCAGGTTGACCGGGAACAGCGAGAAGGTGGAGTTGATCTCCGCATTGGTCTTCAGGCTCATGTTGAGCAGCCAGTAGATCGGCACCAGCAGGAAGATCAGGTAAAGCGCCATGACGAGCGCGGAGCTGCGGAGCTTCATCACTTGGCCTCCTCTTTGTCGAGATTGGTCATGACCGTGTAGAAGACCCAGGACACGAGCTGGATGACCAGGAAGTACATGATCGAGAAGGCGGCGGCGGGACCGAGGTCGAACTGGCCGACGGCCATCTTCACGAGATCGATGGAAAGGAAGGTGGTGGAGTTGCCCGGACCGCCCCCGGTGACCACGAAGGGTTCCGTGTAGATCATGAAGCTGTCCATGAAGCGCAGCAGCACGGCAATCAAAAGCACGCCACGCATCTTCGGCAGCTCGATATAGCGGAAGATGCTCCAGCGGCTCGCCTGATCCACCTTGGCCGCCTGGTAATAGGCGTTGGGAATGGATTGCAGGCCGGCATAGCACAGCAGCGCCACCAGCGAGGTCCAGTGCCAGACATCCATGACGATGACGGTGATCCAGGCATCCACGGGATCGTTCGTGTAATTGTAGTCGATGCCGACGGCCGCCAGCGTATGGCCGAGCAGGCCGATATCGACGCGGCCGAAGATCTGCCAGATCGTGCCGACCACGTTGAAGGGGACGAGCAGCGGCAGCGCCATCAGCACGAGGCAGAGGCTGGCCCAAACACCGCGCTTCGGCATGTTGAGCGCGATATAGATGCCGAGCGGCACCTCGATGGCAAGAATGACCGCCGAGAAGATCACCTGCCGGCCAAGCGCCTCGTGCAGACGGTCGGAGGTCACCATTTCCTCGAACCATTCGAGGCCGGCCCAGAAGAACTGGTTGTCGCCGAACGTGTCGTTGACCGAATAGTTGACCACCGTCATCAGCGGGATGATGGCCGAGAAGGCCACCAGCACGAGAACCGGCAGCACCAGGAACCAGGCCCGGTTGTTGAGCGTCTTTTCCATCAGAGGGCTCCTCCCGTGACGCGCCAGTCATCGGCATAGACATTGATGCGGTCCGCCAGGAATTCCACCCGTGCATTTTCGGACGGCACCGGCATGCCCTCGGGCAGGATCACGTTCATGGCCTTGCCGAGTGTCTCGCCCCGCACGATCCGGTGCCGGCCGACATCCTCCACCCGGCGGATGGCAAAGGGCAGGCCCCTGTCGCCGAGCAGCGAATATTCGGGGCGAATGCCGATCTGCACCCGGCCCGAAAGTGCGGGATAGCTGGCGCCGAGCGCGATCTGGTGACCGCCGATCATGGCATGGTTGCCCTGCACTTCCGCATCGAACAGGTTCATGCCCGGCGAGCCGATGAAATAGCCGACGAAGGTGTGGGCGGGCGTCTCGAACAGTTCCGCCGGCGTGCCCATCTGCACCACCCTTCCGTCATACATGACGACGACCTTGTCGGCGAAGGTCAGCGCCTCGGTCTGGTCATGGGTCACGTAGATCATGGTATGGCCGAATTCGCGGTGCAGCGTCTTCAGCTGGGTGCGCAGCTCCCACTTCATCAGCGGGTCGATCACCGTCAGCGGCTCGTCGAACAGAATGGCGTTCACATCCTCGCGGACCATGCCGCGCCCGAGCGAGATCTTCTGCTTGGCATCGGCGGTCAGCCCGCGCGCCTTGCGGTCCAGCATGGCTTCCATGCCGATCATCTTCGCTATCTGGTCAACCCGCCGGGCAATGACGGGGGCGGCCATGCCGCGGTTGCGCAAGGGGAAGGCGAGGTTCTGCCGCACTGTCATCGTGTCGTAGACGACGGGGAACTGGAAGACCTGCGCGATGTTGCGCTCGGCGGTCTCCGCATCCGTCACATCGCGCTCGCCGAAGAGCACCCGGCCCTCGGACGGCTTCAGCAGGCCGGAAATGATGTTGAGCAGCGTGGTCTTGCCGCAGCCGGAAGAACCGAGCAGCGCATAGGCGCCGCCATCCTCCCAGACATGGTCCATGGTCTTCAGGGCATAGTCCTGCTCGCCCTTCGGCTGGGGCAGGTAGGAATGGGCCAGATTGGAAAGCGTGATCTTTGCCATTTTACCCTCACGCCGCCAGGGCATAGGACGCCGGGGCGGCAAGCCGCCCGTCGGTTCCGAACAGATAGACATGGGAGCGTTCCAGCCAGACGCTGACGCCATCCCCCGGTTTCAGGTTGTGCACCCCGTGCACGAGGCCGACGCAGGCGCCATCCGGCGTGTCCACATGGAGGAAGGTTTCCGAACCGGTGATCTCGATCGCGCCGATCGACCCGCGGAATTCCACGCTGTCGCCGCTGTGATGGTTGAGCCGCAGATGGTTTGCCCGGAAGCCGGCGAGATAATCGCCATCCGCAAGACCTGCGAGCACCCCATCGGCCGGCACATGTCCATGGCCGCCGAGATGCAGGCTGTGGCCCTGCTTGCGCGCCTTGACGAAATTCATCGGCGGATCGGAGAAGACGCGCGCCGTGATCATGTCGACGGGGCGGCGATAGACCTCGATGGTCGGCCCGAACTGGGTGATGCGACCTTCCCAGAGGGTTGCCGTATGGCCGCCGAGCAGCAGGGCCTCCTCCGGTTCGGTGGTCGCGTAGACGAAGATCGCACCGGACTTTTCGAAGATGCGCGGAATTTCCGCGCGCAGTTCCTCGCGCAGCTTGTAGTCCAGATTGGCGAGCGGCTCGTCGAGCAGCACCAGACCGGCGCCCTTGACCAGGGCGCGGGCCAGCGCGCAGCGCTGCTGCTGGCCGCCGGAAAGCTCCAGCGGCTTGCGGGACAGCATGGGCGTGAGCTTGAGGATTTCCGCCGTCTCGCGCACCCGCCGGTCGATCACGTCTGCGGCTTCGCCCTGCAGGCGCAGCGGCGAGGCGATGTTTTCATAGACGCTCATGGCGGGATAATTGATGAACTGCTGGTAGACCATCGCCACCTGCCGGTCCTGCACCCGCATGCCGGTCACGTCCTTGCCATCCCAGAGGATACGGCCGGTCGTGGGCTGGTCCAGCCCCGCCATCAGCCGCATCAGGCTGGTCTTGCCCGAGAGCGTCGGCCCGAGCAGAACGTTCATCGTGCCCTTTTCGAGCACGAGGTCGGCCGGGTGGATATGCACCTGGCCATTGACCGTCCTGCCTACGCCTTTGAATTCAAGCGCCATCGTCTCCTCACTCCGCCGCGGGGTTCTGCACCCCATTCTCCGCCACGCCGGCCATGAAGGCATCGAGCGCGGCAATCTCCTCCGTCGACAGTCTCAGCCCCAGCTTGCTGCGCCGCCAGACCACGTCCTCCGCCCGGCGGGCAAACTCGTGGCGCATCAGCCACAGCACTTCCTTCTCGGTCAGGGTCGCGCCGAACGCGCGTCCGAGATCCTCCGCCTTCTGGCTGCCGGCGAGGATCTTGCGGGCATCGGTGCCATAGGCGCGCACCAGCCGCTTGGCCCAGGCGGCGCTCAGGAAGGCATGCTCCTGGCGAAGCGACTGCGCCAGCGCCTCGGCACCGTCATGGGGGAAATCGCCGCCGGGCAGGCTCGCCCCCGCCGTCCACGGACCCCTGGCGGCCGGGAAGAAGGGCGCGAGCTTGGACAGCGCGCTTTCCGCCAGACGCCGGTAGGTGGTGATCTTGCCGCCGAAGACATTCAGCAGCGGCGGGCCGTTCTCGTCGAGCGACAGTACGTAATCGCGGGTGGCCGCCGTCGCGGATTTGGCCCCGTCATTGTAAAGCGGACGCACGCCCGAATAGGTCCAGACCACATCGGCGCGGGTAACCGGCTTTTCGAAATAGCGGCTGGCGAAGGCAAGCAGGTAATCCTGCTCTTCCGGCGTGCAGGCGACCTCGGAAGGCGGGCCCTGATGGTCCTTGTCGGTGGTGCCGATCAGGGTGAAATCGCCCTCGTAGGGAATGGCGAAGATGATGCGACCGTCCTCGCCCTGGAAGAAGTAGCAGCGGTCATGCTCGTAGAGCTTGCGGGTGACGATATGGCTGCCGCGCACCAGGCGCACGCCTTCGCTGGAATTGATCCGCGCCACGTTGCGGATGACGTCTTCCACCCAGGGGCCGCCGGCATTGACCAGCGCCCGGGCCGTGAAGGTCCTCTCCCCGTCCGGCCCCTTCACGCGCACGGTCCAGACATCGCCGGTCCGCTCCGCCGAGGTTACCCGGCTGCGGGTCATGACGATGGCGCCCCGTTCGGCCGCATCGCGGGCGTTCAGCGAGACGAGCTTGGAATCCTCCACCCAGCAGTCGGAATATTCATAGGCCTTGCGGAAATCCTTGCGCAGCGCCCGCCCGGCCGGATCGACCGAGAGATCGAGCGAGCGGGTGGCCGGCAGGATCTGGCGGCCGCCGAGCGTATCGTAGAGGAAGAGGCCGAGCCGGATCATCCAGGCCGGGCGCCGACCCTTCATCCAGGGCATGATCTTCTGCAGAAGCTGGCCGGCGGGCGTATCGCCCTCGAAACGCATGTCGCGGTGATAGGGCAACACGAAGCGCATGGGCCAGCTGATATGCGGCATGGCCTTCAGCAGCGTCTCGCGCTCTTCCAGCGCCTCGCGCACCAGCCGGAACTCGAAATATTCGAGATAACGCAGGCCGCCATGGAACAGCTTGGTGGAGGCGGAAGACGTCGCCTGGGCGAGGTCGCCCTGCTCGGCAACGGCGACCGAAAGACCGCGGCCGCTCGCATCGCGGGCAATGCCGCAACCATTGATGCCACCGCCGATGATGAAGAGATCGACCGTTGCCGGCCGTGCCTCTGATGCCACTTCCCGTCCTCCCTTTTCTTGCCAACAAATTTGCGCAAGTTCACTGGCTTGTCAATTCGCGTTTTCGTTTTTCTTCGAAATGAAGCAAAACGAACATTGTTGCACTGCAAAAAGCGCCAAAGGCGGCTATTTGAAGGCAAAAATGCGGCAGGATCCCCATTGACGGAGACGCGCGAACATTTTCGCTGCAGGGCAGCAAGGGCGGGCATGGTTTTTACGGGCATATTTACATCTTGACCGCGTTTCCGCGATCTCCGAAGAATTCGACACAAGCTTCGAAAAGAAAGGAACATGCGGTGGCCCTGAGTTTCCGTCAGACCGAAATCATGGACATTGCCCGCGCGGAAGGGCGGGTGGTGGTGGAGGATCTGGCGCAGCGCTTCGAGGTGACCTTGCAGACGATCCGCCGGGATCTGGCGGAACTGGCCGATGCCGGATTGATCGACCGGGTTCACGGCGGGGCCGTCGCCCGCACGGGCGTCGCCAATCTCGGCTACGATCACCGCCGGCGCATGAACGAGGACGCGAAATCGGCCATTGCCCGGGCCTGCGCCGCCGAGATTCCCGAGAACTGCTCGATCATCATGAATCTCGGCACCACCACGGAAGCGGTGGCCCATGAACTGCTCGGCCATACCAACATCACCGTTATCACCAACAACATGAACGTCGCCAACACGCTGGCGGCCAATCCGGGTTGCGAGATCATGGTGGCCGGGGGCGCGCTTCGCCGCTCGGACGGCGGGCTTGTGGGGGAGCTGACCACCCAGTTCTTCGAACAGTTCAAGGTGGATTACGCCATCATCGGCGCCTCTGCGCTCGACCATGACGGCGACCTGCTCGATTTCGATTTTGCCGAAGTGCGGGTCTCCAAGGCCATCATCCGCCAGGCGCGCCAGACCTTTCTCGTCTGCGATCACTCGAAGCTGAGCCGCTCCGCCCCGGTCCGGCTCGCCTCGCTCTCGGAACTGACCGCCATTTTCACCGATGTCCCCCTGCCGCCCGAGCTTGCAAGAAAATGCACGGAATGGGGAACGCGTGTTATCGTCACGGCACCCTGAAGATGCGTCAATCACGCCCACAGCTGCTCCCTGCGCCGAAAAGGGGTTGACTTACCGGCTCGCAGTCCTCGAAAAACGGCTTGGACGTCAATAAGCCTGGCTTCCGGCTTTGCCGGCGGCTGGCGGGAAGGGTTTACGTGAAGGTTTTACTGACGGGTGCCGCGGGTTTCATCGGTATGCATACCAGTATCCGCTTGCTGGAGCGCGGCGATACTGTGATCGGCGTTGATAATCTTAACGATTACTACGATGTAAGCCTGAAAGAAGCCCGACTTTCGAAGCTGACGGCCTATTCGAATTTCCAGTTCAAGCGCCTGTCGCTCGAAGATCGGGAGGCCACTGCGGCGCTCTTCGCGGAGGAACGCCCCCAGAGGGTTATCCATCTGGCCGCGCAACCGGGTGTTCGTTACTCCTTGCAGAACCCCCAGGCCTATATCGATGCCAATGTGCAGGGCTTCCTGAACATTTTGGAGGGCTGCCGGCGACAGGCGGTGGAAGCGCTGGTCTATGCCAGCTCATCCTCGGTCTATGGCGGCAATACCCAAATGCCATTCAGCGAGCATCAGAATATCGACCATCCGGTCAGCCTGTATGCGGCGACCAAGAAAGCCAACGAGCTGATGGCCCATACCTACAGCCATCTGTTTCGCCTGCCCACCACAGGTCTGCGGTTTTTTACCGTCTACGGTCCCTGGGGCCGTCCGGACATGGCCATGCACCAGTTCACGAAAGCCATCGTCGAGGGCCGCCCCATCGATGTTTTCAACAATGGACAGATGATGCGGGACTTCACCTATATCGACGATGTGGTGGATGGGCTGATCCGCGTTCACGACAAGCCTGCCGAGCCGGACCCGGCCTTCGACCCCTCGCATCCGGATCCCGCGACCAGCAACGCCCCTTACCGCATATTCAATATCGGCAATAGCCAGCCGGTGCCGCTCATGGAGTATATCGCCGCATTGGAAGCCGCGCTGGGTCAGAAAGCCGAAAAGAATTTTCTGCCCATGCAGCCCGGCGATGTCGTGGCAACCTCGGCATCGGCGGAAGAGCTGGACAAATGGGTCGGCTTTGCTCCGAACACGCCCGTTGCTGAAGGCGTGCGCCGCTTCGTGGCCTGGTACAAATCCTTCTACGACGTCGCGGGCTGAAAGAGCCGCGCCGAAGAGCGCAAGGCGTTTTCGGCCTTGGCGAGGAGGAGACCCCCCTGCTTCCCTTTCAATGAGCGGACAGGCGGGTGCTTGTTGCGTGCGGGGACGCCAGGTCCTTCAACAACCTGCCGGACAGAGGCTGGCTTCGAGAAAGGCCGGCCTTTTTTGCGTCTCCTTTTCCCCGGTCTTCCGCCGGCCAGCCGTGACGCCGCGGGGTGGCTAAGCTGACCCTCACCGGGGGCGCTATTTTCCATCGTCTGCCCGCGCGGCCATGCTAATCTTCGCTCCGGCCAAAGCCGCCGAAGCCGGCTTCCGCAGGCGGTTCGCGGAAAGGCTTTGACTTTTGTCACCGCACCTGAATAATGTCACCATCCTGCCGAGCGAAGGACGTCCATGCCGATCAGAACCACTGACCAGATCATTCACAAGGCTGCCTGGCTCTATTACAGCCATGGTCTCAGGCAGGATGAAGTGGCGCAGAAGCTCAATATTTCCCGCGCCTCGGTGGCCACCTATCTCCGCCGGGCGCGCGAGATGGGCATCGTGACCATCTCCACCTCCTCGCAGCTCTTTACCGATGACGTGCTTGCTCGCGAGCTTGAGGATGCGGCGGGCATCGCCTCGGTCTGGATCGTGCCGGAGGACCGCTCGGCGCTCGATCCCGCCACCGAAATGCCCGTGGTTGCGGCGTCCGTGTTCCAGAGCCTGATCCGCAAGGGCGACCGCGTCGGTGTTGCCTGGGGGCGAACCGTCTATCACATCGCCGATGTCATGCCCTTTGCCGACCTGCAGGATGTGACTGTGGTGCAGCTCTGCGGCAATCTCGGCGCGCCCTATTCCTACCGTCCGGACCAGTGCACGACGGAAATCGCCCGGCGGCTCAATGCGCAGGGCATCAACCTCTATGCGCCGCTGGTGCTGAGTTCGGAGCGGCTGGCCGAGGAGCTGCGCGGCGAACCGGTCATCCGCGAGCAGCTTGCCACCATCGCCGATTGCCAGCTGGCCCTCTATTCGGTCGGCGGCATCGAGGCGGACAGCCATCTGGTGAAATGCGGGGCGCTTTCTCCCGACGACATGCGGCGCATGGGCGAGGAAGGGGCGGTCGGCGTGATCGCCGGCCAGCTGATCGACCGCGACGGGCAGTGGATGGATTGCGCCCATAACCGCCGCTGCATTTCCGCCGATCTCGCCTCCATCCGGAAAATCGAGAAGCGGCTGATGGTGGTGCAGGAAGACGAGAAATTCGAGCCGCTGGTGGCGGCGATCCGGGGCGGCTTCGCCTCGCACATGATCGTGACGACCTCCATGGCCAAACGCCTTTTGAAGCAGTGGAACAAGGCCTGACGCCGGCCCCGAGCCGGGCCGGAGGCCGACGGAGGACGAGAGAATGGATAACCTGTGGCGCGACGATCAGGCCGAAGCCATGGTGGCGGCCTATGCCGGCAAGGGCATCAATCGCGACTGGGCGCTGAGGACCTACACGACCCGCCTGCTCGGCGGCGAGCCGCGGCTGGTGCTGCATGGCGGGGGCAATACGTCGGTGAAGACCACGCTGACCGACCTCGTCGGTGACAGCTGGGACGTGCTTTGCGTCAAGGGCAGCGGCTGGGACATGGGCACGATCGAGCCGCAGGGCCTGCCCGCTGTCAAGCTGGCGCCGCTCCTCAAGGCCCGCAAGCTCGACCGCCTGTCGGACGAGAACATGGTTTCGCTGCTGCGCGCCAACCTGATCGATCCCGGCGCCCCCAACCCGTCCGTGGAAGCGCTGCTGCACGCCTTCCTGCCGCACAAATTCGTGGACCACACCCATTCGACCGCCATCCTCGCCATTGCCGATCAGGCGGAAAGCGAGGCCATGGGCAACCGGCTTTTCGCCGGCAAGCTGGGTTACGTTCCCTATATCATGCCGGGATTCGCGCTGGCGAAGCTCGCGGCGGAGGTCTATGACGCTGACCCCTCGGTCGAAGGGCTTTTCCTCGACAAGCACGGCATTTTCACCTTCGGCGACACGGCCCGGCAAGCCTATGACCGGATGATCCACTATGTCAGCATGGCCGAAGACCATGTGAAGGCGCATGGCCGCAACCCGTTTACGGCGGTAAACTTGCCGGCGCAGATGGCTTCGGCCAGGGACATCGCCCCGCTCCTGCGCGGGGCCGTTGCCGTGCCGAAGGGCGATGGCCGCTTCGACCGCATGGTCTCCACCTTCCGCACCTCGCCGGCCATCCTCGAATTCGTCAATGCGGCCGAGGTGGAGGACATGGCCTCGCGCGGGGTCTCGACGCCCGACCTTTCGATCCGCATCAAGACCGGCCCCATGGTGCTGCCCGCCCCCGCGGCGGACCAGCTGGACGGCTATCGTGGCGTGATCGAGGAACGGGTGAAGGCCTTTGCCGATGCCTATACGGACTATTTCCGCTCGAACGACGCGCGCGACGAGGTGAAGCGCATCATGCTCGATCCCATGCCGCGGCTTACCCTCGTGCCGGGTCTCGGCATGTTCGGCCATGGCCGGACGCTGAAGGATGCGACGATTGCCGCCGATGTCGGCGAAATGTGGATCGAGGCCGCCCGCGATGCGGAATCCGTCGGCCGCTTCCAGCCGGTCAGCAAGCCCGATCTCTTCGATCTCGAATACTGGTCGCTGGAACAGGCCAAGCTTGCCGGCGCCAAGCCGAAGCCCTTCACCGGGCAGGTGGCGCTGGTGACCGGCGGTGCCGGCGCCATCGGCGCGGCGACGGCAAAAGCCTTTGTCGCCGAAGGCGCTCATGCGGTCGTGCTCGATCTCGACGGGGAAAAGGCCGCCGCCGTAGCGAAGGCCATCGGCAACCAGTCGATCGGTATCGGTTGCGACGTCACCGATCCGGCATCGATCCGCGCGGCATTCGACCGGGCGGTCGATCATTTCGGTGGCGTCGATATCGTGGTCTCCAATGCGGGCGCGGCCTGGGAAGGAGCGATTGCCACGCTCGATGACGGGCTGCTGCGCAAGAGTTTCGAGCTCAATTTCTTCGCCCACCAGTCGGTGGCGCAGAATGCGGTGCGCATCATGAAGGCGCAGAAAACGGGCGGCGTGCTGCTCTTCAATGTCTCCAAGCAAGCGGTCAATCCGGGTGCGAAATTCGGCGCCTATGGCCTGCCGAAGGCCGCGACGCTGTTCCTTTCCCGCCAATATGCGCTGGAGCACGGGGCCGACCACATCCGCGTCAATGCGGTCAATGCGGACCGTATCCGCTCCGGCCTGCTCAACGACGACATGATCGAAAATCGCTCCGCCGCCCGCGGCCTGACGGTCAAGGACTATATGGCCGGCAATCTGCTGGGTCTGGAAGTCACCGCCGAAGACGTCGCCCGCGCCTTCGTGCACCACGCCCTTGCCGAACGCACCACCGCCGATGTGACCACCGTCGACGGCGGCAACATCGCGGCGGCCCTGCGATAAGGCTTCTGTGATAGAGAGCAACAGCCGGCCGAAAAGACCGGCTGTCAGCGTCACGGGTCGAAGCGGTGACCCTCGATGCTCCGTCATCCTCGGGCTCGTCCCGAGGATCTGCACCATCCGACCCGCGGGAACGGCGGCAGATGCTCGGGACGAGCCCGAGCATGACGATCGTCGGTCGGCCTGGATTGACTCGCGGTCGCCGCTACCCTCACGGGTGTCGTCGGTCGTTCTTGTCTATTTTCCAAGCAAGTACGCGCAGGCGCACTCCCCCCGGCACCGCTTCAACACCGCCTATCGCCCATAGGAAAAGGGCGGCCCGTGGCCGGACCGCCCTTTCGCTTTCAGTCCCGGGAGGGAAAATCAGGGCTTCGGCATCCAGGCGGGCATGGCCACATCCGCATGGGCGAACTGGGGCAGCTTGGCGCCAAGTTCTTCCATGTTCTTGATGTCCTGGTCGTTCAGGTCCTTCTGGGTGATCAGCGTCGGGGGCACGATCACGTTGTGGCCCGGATCCTCGCCGGCGAGCAGCATGGCGAGCGCGCGCACGGAGACCTGTCCGACCACGGCCGGGTTGGTGGCAGCGGTCGCCGCCCAGGCGGAGCCCGGTTCGCGCATGGCGGCGATGTCGGACGTGGAAATGTCGGCGGAATAGATCTTCACGCTCGAGGACATGCCCGCTTCGTCGACGGCGATCTTCACGCCCTTGGCGAATTCGTCATAGGGGGCGAACATCACGGTGATATCGGGATTGGCCGAAACGACCGAACGGGCCTGGTTGGCGACCGAGTTGGCAATCGGGTTGTCCATGGTGCCGAACTGCGCAGCCTCGTTGATGCCAGGATACTTCTTCTTGAATTCCTTCCAGGTCTCGTCACGGCGGTCGAGCGGCGCGATGCCGGCGACATAGACATAGCCGGCCTTGAAGCTTTCGCCATTGTCCTTGATCGCCTGTTCCAGCGCCAGACGGGCGAGATCGCGGTCGGACTGCTCGATCTGCGGGATCTTGTCATTCTCGACATTGACGTCGAAGGCGACGACCTTGATGCCGGCATCGACGGCACGCTGGGCGGCTTCCTTCATGCTTTCGGTCAGGCCGTGCTGGATGATGATGCCCTTGACGCCGAGCGCGATGGCCTGGTCGACCATGTCGGCCTGAAGGGCGGCGTCCTGACGGCTGTCCAGCACCTGGAGCTCGACGCCGAGCGCCTTGGCCTGGGCTTCCACGCCCGCCAGATAGGACTGGAAGAAGTCGCCGGTCGAGAGATAGCGCACGAGCGCGATCTTCACCTCGCCGGGCTTGTCGAAGGGCTTCGGCATGTCGGCGGCGAAGGCCGGCAGGCCGAAGCTTGCGGTGGCGGCGAGGCCCAGGGCCATCTTGCCGAGCAGTCTGCGGGTGATCGTCATTCTCGTTCTCCTCCAGTTAAAGAATGAAGTCGTTTCAATCGGGTATCTGTCCGCCGGGCCTTGCGGCACTCAGCGCTTGGCCTTTCTCGAGAAGGCGAAGGTGAAGACCAGGGCGATGACAAGGACGGCGCCCTTGACGAAATCCTGGGTGTAGTAGGGCGCGTTCATCATGGTCAGCCCCTGCAGGAGGGTACCGACGAAGAGTGCGCCGATGGCGGTTCCATAGGCATTGGGCTTGGCAGCGCCCAGCACGGCAAAGCCGATGAGGGCAGCGGCGACGGAATCGAGCAGCAGGTTGTTGCCGGAGGCGATATCCCCACGGCCGAGGCGGGCGGCGAGCAGGATGCCGCCGATGGAAGCGAAGACGCCGGAGATCACATAGGCCGCGATCTTGTAGCTGTTCACAGGCGCACCGGCGAGCGCTGCGGCCCGTTCGTTCGAGCCGACCGCATACATCATCCGTCCGAACCGGGTATATTCGAGGAAGAACCAGATGAGGATTGCAAGCACGATCAGCACCACGACCGACACCGGCAGCAGGTTCGGCAGGATGAAATCGAAGCGGTGACGGCCGAGCGCCAGAAAGGCGGGGCTGAAGGCGCCCGATGCGGTCGAGCCGTCGGGCAGCGTCATGCCGGTCGCGATGGAGCGGCCTTCGGTCGGGATGCGCTGCAGGCCGACCAGCAGGAACATCATGCCCAGCGTCGCGAGCAGGTCCGGCACGCGCATGTAGACGATCAGCACGCCGTTGATCAGGCCGACGATGACGCCGATGGCGATGCAGACGAGCGCCGCCGTCAGCGCGTCGCCGCCGAGGATGACCATCACATAGGAGGACGCCATCATGGCGGTGGTCGCCACCGAGCCGATGGAGAGATCGAAGCCGCCGACCACGAGCGTTGCGGTGACGCCAAGCGCCAGAATGCCCGTGATCGAAACCGATTGCAGGATGAAGACCGCGCTCTGCGGCGACGCAAAGCCCGAGGTCGTCACCGAAAAGAACAGGATCATGCCGAGGAGCAGCACCAGAAAGCCGTAGCGGATCAGGAGATCCCGCAGACCGGTGGCCCGTGCCCCGGCCGGCGCGGCGGCTGTCTTGTCGATGTCAGTGCTCATGATGCGTCTCGTGTCCCCATGGTCTCGGCGGACCGGCCGGCGATTTCGGCCAGCAGGCGGTCCATGTCGATGCGGTCGTTGCGGTGCTCGCCTGTGATCGTGTGTTCCGACATGACGAGAATGCGGTCGGCGACCTCGAAGGCCTCGTCCAGTTCCGTCAGGAAAACGATGGTGGCCCGGCCGGATGCCGACTGGCGAAGCTTGGTGCCGATGTCGCGCCGTGCGGCGATATCGACGCCCTGAAAGGGCTCGTCGAGGATCAGCAGGCGGGAGGGCTGCGAGAGCCAGCGCCCGACCATGACCTTCTGCTGGTTGCCGCCCGACAGCGTCGACATCTCGTCCCGCTCGCCCCGGCAGACGATGCCGAGATCGGCGATCTGCTGGCGGGCCACACCCCGTTCGGTACGGCGGTTGAGCACCGAGGCGCTGGAATAGCGCGGCAGGAAGGGCAGGCTCAGATTTTCATAGAGGTTGAAATCGGATACGATGCCGCTCGTCGCCCGGTCCTTGGCAACCAGAAAGACGCCGTCGGCAATCGCCTGACGCGGCGAGGCGGGCGCATAGGCCCGGCCATCGAGCTGCATGGTGCCGGCAAGAGGCTGGCGGGCGCCGAAAAGCGTTTCGGCGAGCGCGGTCTTGCCGACGCCGACAAGGCCGGTGACGGCGACGATCTCGCCATCGCCGAGCGAAAGCGAGAAGGGCTTCGAACCGGGCGCGAGCCTCAGCCCATCCGCCTTGAAGATCACGGCGCTGGAATCGGTGACGACGACGGTATTATGCGTCACCTGCTGGCCGAGCATGGCATTGACGGCGCCCTGGTAATCGAGCTCCGGCCCTTCGAAACGGCCGGTGATGCGGCCATCCCGGAGCGAGACGATGCTGTCTGCCAGCCGGCGGATATCCGACATGCGATGGGAAATATAGAGGATCGCGACGCCCCGCGCCTTCAGCCGCTCGATCAGCGCAAAGAGCCGCTCGGCCTCCGCACTCGACAGGGACGAGGTGGGTTCGTCGAGGATCAGCACCTTCGGTTCATGCGCCATGGCGCGGGCAATCGCCACCATCTGCCGGTCGGCGAGCGTCAGATCGGCAACGGCGGCGGAGAGGTCGATGTCGAGACCCATGCGGGAGGCGACATCCGCCGCCTCGCGGCGCACCCGGCGCGGATTAAAGAAGAGACGCGCACCTCGGCCGGAGAGGCGGTCGAGGGTAAGGTTGGTGGCGACATCCAGATCGGCCACCACGCCGTCATTGATGTTCTGGTGCACGGTGACGACACCGGCGCGGATCGCATCGGCGGGCGTTGCCGGGTCGAAGGGAGCGCCGGAGAGCGTGATCGCACCCGCATCGCGCGGATAGACACCGGAAAGGATGCGCACGAGGGTCGATTTTCCCGCCCCGTTCGCGCCCATCAGCACGGTGACCGCCCCTGCACGCAAATCGAGATCGACGCCCCTGAGAACCGGCACGGCCCCAAAGGATTTGCGTACGCCCTCAATGCGAAACACCGCTTGCTCGCCCATGTCTTCCTCCCGATGACAGGCAGGTTAGGACAGCATTCCGTCAAATGTCAATGGCCTTGACATTTGACAGCACACGGATTTAGCTCAGGAAAAATGACCCGCACCGGGGCCGGTGGAGGCTGGCCCCACGCATGAGGAGGAGTTCATGGACAGCGAGACGTTCCAGCCCCTGACGCCCGAGACATTGCCGGCACGGCTGGGTGGAAACGAGGTGCTGAAGGCGAAGATCGGCCCGGATTGGGACCGCTGGTCGGTCCGCGAGGTGGGCGACGGCAATCTCAATCTCGTCTTCATCGTGGAAGGCACGGCGGGCGCTGCGGTGGTGAAGCAGGCGCTTCCCTATGTGCGGCTGGTCGGCGAAAGCTGGCCGCTGCCGCTGAAGCGCTCCTTCTTCGAATATCATGCGCTGACGCGACAGGCCGCGCGCGATCCCGGCATGGTGCCGGAAATCTACCATTTCGACGGCACCCAGGCGATCATCGTCATGGAGTTCCTGACCCCGCACGTGATCCTGCGCCGGGCGCTGATCGAGGGACGGCAGCTACCGAAGATCGGTCGCGATCTCGGCCTCTTCCTGGCCCGCACGCTCTTCCGCGGCTCGGATCTCTCCCTGGAGGCGCGGGCCCGCAAGCAGGATCTCGCCCTCTTTGCCGACAATGTCGAACTCTGCGACATCACCGAAAACCTCGTCTTTTCCGATCCCTATTTCGAGGCGGACCTGAACCGGCACACGCCGGAGCTTGACGACATCGTCGCGGAGCTTCGCGCCGACCGGGACATGAAGGTGGCGGCGCAGGGGATGAAGCACAAGTTCGCGGCCCATGCCGAAACCCTGCTCCATGGCGACCTGCATACGGGCTCTGTCATGGTCACGGCGGACAACACCCGCGTCATCGATCCAGAATTTGCCTTCTACGGCCCGATGGCATTCGATGTCGGCATGCTGCTCGCCAATTTCTGGATGAGCTATTTCTCCCAGTCCGGCCACGAGACGGCCACGGGCGAACGCGCGGCGATGCGCGACTATCTGCTCGACGTGATCGACGAGATCTGGGGAACGTTCCGGGCGGAATTTTCCCATCTCTGGCGCACCGAGCGCAGGGGCATCCTCTATCAGGCAAGCCTTTTCGAGAAGCGGGGCGATCCGCTCGCCTCCGAACAGGCCCTCAATGGCGTGATCGCCGATATCTGGACCGACATGCTCGGCTTTGCCGGCGTCGAGATGCATCGCCGCATCCTCGGCCTTGCCCATAATGCCGATTTCGAGACCATCGAAGATACGACCCGTCGCGCCGCCTGCGAACGCAAGGCGCTGAAGCTCGGCCGTCACCTCGCCGTCAACCGCCGCAGCATCCACAGCCTCGCCGAGATCCGGGCGACTGCCGAACTCTTGGAAAAGGAGGCCCTGTCTTGAAGGTCGGAAACCGCCATTACCGCACCATCTGGGTCAACGAGGACGGTGCCTCCGTCGACATCATCGACCAGCGCTGGCTGCCCCATGAATTCCGCGTGGTCACGCTGAAGACCGTGGATGACGTCGCCGTCGCGATCCGCGACATGTGGGTGCGCGGCGCGCCGCTGATCGGCGTCACCGCCGCCTATGGCGTGGCGATTGCCATGCGCGCCGACCCCTCGGATGACCATCTGGACAGGGTCTGGGACGAGCTCAACGAGACCCGCCCCACCGCGATCAACCTGCGCTGGGCGCTGAATGCCATGCGCGACTATCTGCGCCCCATCGCTCCGGACAAGCGCGCCGAGGCCGCCTATCTGCGCGCCGCCGCCATTGCCGACGAGGATGTGGATCTCAACCGCTCCATCGGCCGCTATGGGCTCGACGTGATCCGGGCCATCGCCGCGCGCAAGAAGCCCGGCGAGCCGGTCAACATCCTCACCCATTGCAATGCCGGCTGGCTGGCGACCGTCGATTACGGCACCGCCACCGCGCCGATCTATCTGGCGACGGAAGAGGGCATCCCGGTTCATGTCTATGTGGACGAGACGCGGCCGCGCAACCAGGGCGCCCAGCTGACCGCCTGGGAGATGAACGGCCATGGCGTACCGCACACGCTGGTCGTCGACAATGCCGGCGGGCATCTGATGCAGCATGGCGACGTGGACATGGTGATCGTCGGCACGGACCGCACGACGGCGCGCGGCGATGTCTGCAACAAGATCGGCACCTATCTGAAGGCGCTCGCCGCCCGCGACAATGGCGTACCTTTCTACGTGGCGCTCCCCTCCCCCACCATCGACTGGACGGTCCATGACGGGGTGAAGGAAATCCCCATCGAGGAGCGCAACAGCGACGAGGTGAGCTATGTGCAGGGCCGTCTGGCCGATGGCTCGATCACTACGGTGCGCATCTCGCCCGATGGCAGCCCCGCCGCCAACCCCGCCTTCGACGTGACCCCGGCACGGCTCATCACCGGCCTCATCACCGAGCGCGGCATTGCAACCCCTTCCGAGGAAGGCCTGAAGGCGCTCTTTCCGGAGCGGAGCTGAGACCCCATGACCCTCACCAATGAAAAGACCACCGAGGAGATCGCGCTCGGCATCCGCCGGCGCGTCTTCTTCCACACGATGAAGCACAATGGCGGCTATCTGAGCCAGGCCTGCTCGGCGGCGGAAAGCCTCGCGCTTCTCTATAACGAGCTGCTGACGCTCGGCGCGCCGACGCTGCCGAAAGTGCCCCTGCCCTTCCGGGGCGTGCCCTCGGCGCAGAACCCGGATGCCTTCACGGGGGCCGGCTATCACGGCCCCTTCGCGCCGGACTATGACCGCTTTTTCATCTCGCCCGCCCATTATGCCCTCGTCATCTATTCCGCCCTCATTGAGACCGGCCGGATGGACGAGCATGCGCTCGACCATTTCAACAAGGATGGCGGCTCGGTGGAGATGATCGGGGCCGAACACAGCCCCGGCATGGAGGTGACGACTGGCTCGCTGGCGCAGGGCCTCTCCATGGCGGCGGGCGTCGCCTGGGCGCGCAAGCGCAAGGCCGAGCCCGGCAAGGTCTGGGTCTATATGTCCGACGGCGAATTCCAGGAGGGCCAGACCTGGGAATGCCTCGCGGCAATTGCCTATCACGGCATCGACAATCTCCGCGTCATCGTCGACGTGAACCGCCAGCAATGCGACGGCGCCATGTCTTCCGTGCTCGATCTCGGCGATCTCGCCGGCAGAGTTGCCTCCTTCGGCGTCACCTGCCGGTCGGTCGACGGGCATGATCTCGACGCGCTGCGGCAGGCAGCAGCAAGCGCGGAACCCGGCAAGCCGCTGGTCATCCTCGCCAATACCTCGCCCTATCAGGGCATGGATTTCCTCAAGAAGCGGTTCCCCCGCCTTCATTATGTGCGCTTCAAAAGCACGGAAGAGCGGCTCGAGATGCAGGCGGCGCTGGCCGCCGAACTCGGCATTGATCCCGCACAGATCGAAGGGGCCTGATCATGGTCGAAATCGTTCACCGTCCCTATGCGAAAGCCTTCGAAGCCTTTGCGAGTGCCCGTCCCGAGGTGCTCTGCCTTTCGGCGGACCTCACCTCCTCCTGCGAGGTCGACGGCTTCCGCGACCGGCATCCGGAGCAGTTCCTGTCGCTGGGCATGGCCGAGCAGAACATGCTGTCCTTTGCCGGCGGTCTTGCCATGCAGGGCTACCGGCCCTTCATCCACACCTTCTCGGTGTTCCTCTATCGCCGGCCCTATGACCAGTTGATCAATTCGATTGCCTATTCCAACCGCAAGGTGCGCCTCATGGGCTTCCTGCCGGGGATCACCACACCCGGCGGCATCACCCATCAGGCCATCGAGGATATCGCGGTGCTGCGCGCCGTGCCGAACATGACCATCCTCGAAACCGGTGACGCGACCGAGGTGGAGACCGTGCTGGAGGTCGCAGACCAGATCGACGGCCCGGTCTATGTCCGCATCCTGCGCGGCGAAGTGCCCCGGCTCTTCTCGACGCCCTTCGCCTTCAACAAACTGCGCACGCTGTCCGAAGGCGACGATATTCTCGTCGTCTCCTCCGGGGTCTGCACGGAAGAGGCGCTACGCGCCGTCCAGCCGCTGAAGGCGCGCGGCATCGGCATCCACCACCTCCACGCCTCGACCCTGAAACCCTTCGACTGCGAGAGTCTTCTGAAAGCGGCGCGGGGCAAGAAGGGCGTGGTGACGCTCGAAAACCACACCATCGTCGGCGGTCTCGGTTCGCTGGTGGCGGAAATCCTTGCCGAGGAAGGCCTCGGCATCCGGCTGAAACGCCTCGGCCTCAACGACACCTTCGCGCATGGCGCGTCGAAGCCCTATCTGATGAAGAAATACGGCCTCGATGCGGGCGCGCTCGTTTCCGCCATTGGCGGCCTGCTCGGCAAGCCGCTCGACATTGCGGAAGAGGAACTGGCGGCCGTGCGCCTCGATCAGGTCCATTCCGCGCAGAAGGCGGAGGCGCTCTGATGGCAGAGCGCTTCACCGTCACCTATCTGGTGATTGCCGCCGACGAGACCGAGGCGCGGCAGCGGGCGCTCGACATCGCGCTCGAACAGACCGTGGAAATTCCGCGCAATGTTGTGCCGCAGGGCTATGTGGAGGACGAAATCCTCGGTCGCCTCGAAGCGCTTCGCGCCGATCCCGAGGGACGGCCGGGCTTTCTCGCCACGATCTCCTACTCGGACGACGATGTGGGCGGGGATTTTCTCCAGCTTCTGAACATCATCTTCGGCAACAGCTCGATCAAGCCGGGAATCAAAGTGGAGGATATCGGCCTGTCGCCGGGCATCCTGGCGCTGTGCCCCGGGCCGCGCCATGGCATCGAGGGCCTGCGCGCCCGGGCCGGCATCGGCGCCGTGCCGCTCCTGATGTCGGCGATCAAGCCGGTGGGCTTGTCGACCACAGCGCTTGCCCGCCTCGCCCATGATTTCGCGCTTGGCGGCATGCATTACGTCAAGGACGATCACGGGCTGGTCGACCAGAAGACCGCCCCCTTTGCCCAGCGGCTAAGGGCCTGCGTAGAGGCGGTCGGCGAGGCCAACGGCAAGACCGGCGGGCGCACTCTCTTCGTGCCCAACATCACCGGCCCTGCCGGTGCCATCCTCGAACGGGCGAAAATGGCGGAGGAAGCGGGCGCGGGCGCCGTGATGCTCGCGCCGGCCATGACCGGCTATGACATCGTGCGGCAGCTCGCCGCCGA
The DNA here is from genome assembly GCF_056313605.1 of Gellertiella sp. DMC107. Taxonomy (NCBI): domain Bacteria; kingdom Pseudomonadati; phylum Pseudomonadota; class Alphaproteobacteria; order Hyphomicrobiales; family Rhizobiaceae; genus Gellertiella; species Gellertiella sp. DMC107. The sequence continues at coordinate 278,456 of NZ_JBQUZZ010000006.1, forward strand.
TCCCGCCTTTACGCTCCCGATCATCTGCCACCCGGCCTTTTCGGGCGCGAATGTGGTGTCGCCCACCTCCGGCTTCTCGCACCGCGCCTATTTCGGCACGCTGCACCGGCTGATGGGCGCGGATGCGGCGATCTATCCCAATTACGGCGGCCGCTTCGGCTTCACGCGGGAGGAATGCCGCTCCATCGCCCGGGCTTGCGCGGAACCGCTCGGCGGGCTGAAGCCCATCGTTCCCGCACCGGGCGGCGGCGTGAATTTCGACCGCATTCCCGACATGCGCGAGGCCTATGGCCCCGATGTCATGTATCTCGTCGGCGGCGCGCTTCTGCAGGAACCCGATCTTCCGGGGGCCTGCCGACGGCTGGCCGAAGCGGTGGCCGGCGGCTGATCGCGACGCTTTGCCCCTTGCCGCTGCCGGCTTCGCTTATATAAGGGAAAGGAACCGGCCCTTTCTGCCGGAAGCGACGGCGGAGGCGGGACAATGCTGGTGGAAGGCAAGTGGGTCGAAGACTGGCAACCGGTCCAGGCGACCGACAAGAAGGGCGGCTTCGTCCGCCAGGTCTCCGGCTTCCGCCACTGGGTGACGCCCGACGGCAGCGCCGGCCCCACGGGCGAAGGCGGCTTCAGGGCCGAGGCCGGGCGCTACCATCTCTATGTGGCGCTGATCTGCCCCTGGGCTTCGCGCACCCTCATCGGCCGCGCGCTGAAGAAACTCGAGCCTGTCATTTCCATATCGGTGGTCGAGCCGAAGCTTTCCGAACAGGGCTGGCGCTTCGGCGATTATCCGGGCGCGGACCGGGACAGCCTCAACGGCGCCACCTACATGCACGAGATCTATACCCGGGCCGATCCGCACTATACGGGTCGCGCAACGGTGCCGGTTCTCTGGGATCGGGAGCGGCAGACCATCGTCAACAATGAATCCGCCGATATCCTGCGCATGCTGAATTCCGGCTTCGGCGCGCTGGCGGACGACAGCGTCGATCTCTACCCGCAAGACCTGCGCAGCGACATCGATCCGCTCAGCGAAAGGATCTATCCCCGCCTGAACAACGGCGTCTACCGGGCCGGCTTCGCCACCACCCAGATCGCCTATGAGGAGGCCTTTGCGGAGGTCTTCGCCATGCTGGACGAGCTGGAGCAACGGCTGACGGAGACAGGGCCCTTCCTCTTCGGCGACCGTCTGACGGAAACGGACATCCGGCTTTTCGTGACGCTGGTGCGCTTCGATGCGGCCTATCACGGCCTGTTCAAATGCAATCTCCGCCGCCTTGCGGACTATCCCCGCCTCAGCCGTTTTGCCGAGGCGATGATCGCCGTTCCCGGCATCCGTGAGACGGTCAGCATCGACCATATCAAGCAGGGCTATTATTCGATCAAGGCGCTGAACCCGACCGGCATCGTGCCCGTCGGCCCGCTTCTTCCCCAATTCGCCCCCGCCTGAACGGCCCGCCCCCTCGTTCTCCAGCAGGTCCGGACGGGAAGCGCGAGCACATATTTCCGGGACATGCGCCGGATGACGCCCCGCTGCGCGCACCGCAGGACCGGATATCGCCTCCTATCGAGCGGGCACCGCGCGGCGCCATTCGCCTCGGCAGCCGCACCCTCTTCCTTTTCGCGAACAACAGTTTTTTGTCGCAAACAGACAAAAATCCGTCTCCCCGGATTGACCGGAAAGAATTTTCGGTATTGGATTAAATCAAATTGATTGACTTTATCGCGATCAATCCGGGAGGAGGAACAAAAATGAAAGCGAATTCCGTAACTTATCTCCATATTTCGCGTCGTGGATTGCTGCTGGGTGCAACAGCAATCGCGCTGGCGACATCGGTAAGCGGCCTTGCCGGCCGGGCCCAGGCGGCTGAATCGGTGCTGACCATGCATATCGAGGAGCAGACGAGCTGGGTGCAGAATTTCAACCCGTTCGACCTGGGCGGACGCCGGCAGAGCACCATGGATTTCATCTATGAGCCGCTGGTGATCTTCAATCCCGACGATGGCGGCAAGCCGGTCTATCGTCTGGCCACCGCCTTCAAGTTTTCGGACGACCTGAAGTCCATCACCTACACGCTGCGCCCGGACGTGAAATGGTCGGACGGCCAGCCCTTCACCTCGGCCGACGTCAAGTTCACCATGGACCTGATGCTGAAGAACCCGGCCGTGGATACGGCAGGTCTCGCCGACATGGTGGCCTCGGTGGAAGCCCCCTCGCCGACGGAAGTGGTGATTGCGCTGAAGGACGTGAATTCCGAGTTCCCGGAGGCCCTTTCGGATCTGGCCGTGGTGCCGGAACATATCTGGAAGGACGTTTCCGATCCGCTCGCCTTCAAGAACGACAAGCCCGTGGGCACCGGCCCCATGACCGAAATCCGGCGGTTCACGCCGCAGGTCTACGAACAGTGCCGCAACCCCAATTACTGGGATGCCGCCAACCTGCATGTGGATTGCCTGCGCCTGCCGCAGATTTCCGGCAACGACCAGATGCTGGCCCAGCTGCCGGAAGGCAATCTGGACTGGATCGGCTCCTTCATTCCCGAAATCGACAAGACGTTCGTGGCGCTCGATCCCGAGCATAACGGCTACTGGCAGCCGCCGGCGGAAACCGTTGCCTTCCAGATGAACCTGAAGAGCCAGAACCCGGTGCTGGCGGCGGCCTTCAACGATCTGCAGTTCCGCCGCGCCTTCAGCCTGGCCATGGACCGCACCGCCATGGTGAAGGTGGCCGGTTTCGGCTATCCGGTGGAGAACCTGCATGCCAGCGGCCTGCCGCCACGCTTCGAGGCCTGGCGCAACACGGATGCGGAAGGCGACCGCGACCAGTGGATGGTCTATGACGTCGAGAAGGCCAATGCCCTGCTGGACGAGGCGGGCTACAAGAAGGGCGGCGACGGCCTGCGCACCACGCCGAAGGGCGAACCGATCGCCTTCACCATCATCATCCCGAATGGCTGGACGGACTGGATCGACGATGCACAGATCGCCGCCGAAGGGCTGCGCGCGATCGGCCTGAATGTTTCGGTCAACACGCCGGAATACGAACAGTGGCAGAAGATGCTGCTGGATGGCAGCTTCGAGGTGGCGCTGAACTCGCGCGCCGATGGGTCCACGCCCTTCCGCGGCTACTACCAGTCCATGTCGACCGCCTTTGCCGGCAAGATCACCAGCGCGGCGTCCCGCTACACCAATCCCAAGCTCGACGAACTCTTCAATGCCTATCGCAAGGCGACATCGGAAGAGGAGCGCAAGAAGCTCTTCGGCGAGATCCAGGTCATCGTTGCCGACGACATGCCCATGGTGCCCGTCTTCAACGGTCCCACCTGGTACCAGTATTCCTCGAAGCGCTTCACCGGCTGGGTCACCGACAAGGAACCGGTGATGAACCCGGAAAACCACGACAACAACCGCATGCGCCTCATGCACCTTCTCCGCCTGAAGCCCGCCGCCTGAGCGGGGAAGGACCTCGATCCGATGCGCCTGTCTTCCAAACGCCTCGGCGTCTACGGCATCGCCTTCGCCTTTGCGATCGTGATGAATTTCACGCTGCCCCGGCTGATGCCGGGGTCGCCCGTCGATGCCATGATTGCCCAGCTGGGGTCGCGCGCGACCCCGGCTGCCATTGAAGCCATCCGCGCCCGCTTCGGCGCGGTGGAACAGCCCGTTCTCTGGCAGTTCGTCGATTATCTGAAGGGGCTCGCCACGCTCGATCTCGGCCAGTCGGTCAAATATTATCCGGCCACCGTCACCGAGGTGCTCGGGCGCTCCGCGCTCTGGACCCTGTTCCTCGTCACGACCGCCATTCTCTTCTCCCTCGCCGTCGGCGTGGTGCTGGGCGCCGTGGCGGCCTGGCGGCGCGGCGGCCGCTTCGACACGATCGTCTCGCCGCTGTCAGTGGTGATGATCGCGGTGCCGCCCGTCATCATCGCGCTCACGGCGCTCTTCCTGTTCGGCGTCACGCTGCGCTGGTTTCCGGTCGGCTATGCCTATGATCCGAACCTCGATCCCGGCCTCGATCCGCATTTCATCGGCAGCGTGTTCTACCATGCGATCCTGCCGGTGCTGACGCTGTCGCCCTATCTGATCGGCGAGTTCCAGACGACCATGCGGTCCTCGATGATTTCGGTGCTCGGGGAGGATTACGTCACCATGGGCCGGGCGAAGGGGCTGAAGCCTGCCGCCGTGCTCTTCGGCTACGGCGCGCGCAACGCGCTGCTGCCGGTGCTGACCAATCTGGCGCTGATGCTCGGCGCGGTCTTCGGCGGCTCGATCGTCACGGAAATCGTCTTCAACTATCCGGGCCTCGGCCTGACGCTCTACACCGCCAGCGTCGCCCGCGACTATCCTGTCATCCAGGGGCAGCTTCTCCTGATGACGCTCGCCACGCTCGGCGCCAACCTGATCGTCGACATTCTCTATGCCTATGTCGATCCGCGGCTGAGGGAGCGCGGCTGATGTCCCTGATCAAGCTTTTCCTGCACCAGAAAAAGGCCCTGACCGGCCTCGTCATCATCGTCGCGCTCTGCCTCATGGCGCTTCTCGCGCCCATTCTCGCGCCGGGCTCTCCCTCGGCCCGCGTCGGCCGCTCGCATCAGCCTCCCACCGTTGAACATGTCATGGGCACCACGAAGATGGGTCGTGATGTCTATACCCAGTTCGTCTGGGGCGCGCGCAATTCGCTGTCCGTCGGCTTTGCCACGGGTGTTGCGATCACTGTGCTCGGCACGGTCATCGGCCTCGTGGCGGGCTATGCGGGCGGCCGCACCGATGCGGCGCTGGATCTCGTGACCAATGCGGTGCTTGTCATCCCCAACCTGCCGCTGCTGATCCTGCTCGCCTCCTTTTCCGGCACGGTCGGACCGGGCATCATCATGGTCATCATCGCCCTCACCTCCTGGCCCTGGGGCGCCCGCATGACCCGGTCGCAGACGCTGACGCTGAAGGAGCGGGATTTCATCACCGCCGCGCGGATGGTAGGCGAGCCGGCCTGGCGCATCCTCTTCGTCGAGCTCGTGCCGAACCTCATGCCGCTGATCGGCATCAACCTCGTCGGCAGCATCATCTATGCCATCGTCGCACAGACGACGCTCGAATATCTGGGCTTCGGCGATCCGTTGCAGGTCAGCTGGGGCACCATGCTCTACAATGCGCAGAATTCCTCCGCCATCATCCTCGGCGCCTGGTGGGATATCGGCGCACCCGCCGCCGGCATTGCGCTGACCGGCCTTGGCCTTGCCCTCATCAACTTCACATTCGACGAGGTGGCAAACCCGCAATTGAGGTCCGGCCCCGCGCTGGGCCGCTGGCTTCGCCTCACCCGCCGGCGCAACCGCATGCTGGAGACCCGCGCATGACCGATACGCTGATCGATATCCGCAATCTCGAGGTCGATTACCTGCTCGACCGCGGCGCGTTCCACGCCGTGAAATCCGTGAGCTTTTCCATCGCAAAGGGCGAGATCTTCGGCCTCGCCGGCGAAAGCGGCTGCGGCAAGAGCACGATTGCCTATGCCATTACCCGGCTCGCCAAGCCGCCGGCCTGGGTGTCGGGCGGGGAAATCCTCTTCGAGGGCGAGGACCTGCTGAAAATGCCGGAAAGCCGGCTTCTCGACATCCGCTGGAAGCGCATCGGCATGGTGTTCCAGAGCGCGATGAACTCCCTCAACCCGCTGATGCGGGTGGAGGACCAGTTCCACGACGTGCTGAAACGGCATGACGGGTTCACCCGCGAGCAATCCCGCGAGCGCGCGGAAGACATGTTCCGCCTCGTCGGCATCGCGCCGCACCGCATCCATGATTATCCGCACCAGTTTTCCGGCGGCATGCGCCAGCGCATCGTCATCGCCATCTGCCTGGCGCTGAAGCCCGACCTGATCATCATGGACGAGCCGACCACCGCGCTCGACGTGGTGGTGCAGCGGGAAATCATGGAACAGGTGCTGGATCTGCAGGCGCTCTACGGCTTTTCCGTGCTGTTCATCACCCATGACCTGCATCTGATGTCCCAGACCTGCCATCGCATCGGCGTCATGCTGAAGGGCGAGCTGGTGGAAGTGGGCGATGTCCGGCAGGTCAGCCGCCATCCCCGTCACGATTATACGCGCAAGCTGTGGAACGCGATCCCGCATCTGCCGGCCTCCGCCCGGCAAGGATGGTTCGCATGAACGCCCGTCCCCTCACCCTCGACGAACCGGCCGAAGCCCTGATCGAACTGCGCAACGTCGAGCGCCGCTTCGGGGCGGTGGAGGCGCTGCGCGGCATTTCCATCACGCTCCGGCCCGGGCGGGCGCTCGCGCTCGTCGGCGAAAGCGGCTGCGGCAAGACCACCTGTGCCCGCATCATCGCCCGCATGGATCATCCGAGCGAAGGCGCCTTGCTCTACCGGGGCGCCGACTGCACCCGCAAGGGCACCGCCGACGAGGAAAAGGCCTATCGCCGCGCCGTGCAGATGGTGTTCCAGGACCCGTTTTCCTCGCTCAATCCGGTCTTCTCGATCGATCATCACCTCACCCGGCCGCTCCTTCTCAACGGTCATGCCGCCAGCAGGCGGCAATCGGCCGAGGCCGTCGAGGCGCTGCTTGCCGATGTGGGGCTCGATCCAGCCCTGACCCGCGGGAAGTTTCCGCACGAGCTTTCCGGCGGGCAACGCCAGCGGGTCAACATCGCCCGGGCGCTGGCCGTGCAGCCCGCGGTGCTGGTCGCGGACGAGCCCACCTCCATGCTCGACGTCTCGATCCGCCTCGGCATTCTCGAACTGCTGGCCCGGATCAAGAAGGAGCGGCAGCTCGCACTTCTCTACATCACCCACGACATCGCCACCGCCGCCCATGTGGCGGAGGAAATCGTGGTGATGTTTGCCGGACAGATGGTGGAATGGGGGGATACGACCGCCGTGACCACCGACCCGCGCCATCCCTACACGCGACTGCTGCTTTCGGCCGTGCCGGACGGCGAGCGCCCTATCCTGAGGGGCGACAGCAACCGCTTCCTGAAGATTGCGGAGGAAGTGCGGACCCTTTCCCGCCCGCGCTCCGACCGGGTGGAAGAAATCGGCCCCAACCATTGTGTCCGGATGCCCTGAGACCAAGGAGACTGTCCCGTGGACTATATCGTCAACCTCACCCCGCTGTCCGAGGATGCGGCCGTTGCGGAAAAAATGCGGCAGGCGGGAATTTCGATCCGCCGTCCGCTGGCGCCCGAGGCACGGCTCGTCACCGAGTGGATTGCCACCCGCTTCGGAAACGGATGGGCCAGCGAAATGGCGGTTTCGCTGGCGCGCCAGCCCGTGGCCGCCTTCATCGCCACCCGCAACGGGGAACTGATCGGCTTTGCCTGCCATGAATCCATCGCCCGCGGTTTCTTCGGCCCGACAGGCGTGGCGGAAGAGGCCCGCGGGCTCGGCATCGGCCATGCGCTGCTTCTCGCAAGCCTGCTCGATCTCAAGGCCATGGGCTATGCCTATGCCGTCATCGGCGATGTCGGCCCCTCCGCCTTCTACGAAAAAACGGTGGGCGCCATCCCCATTCCGGGGTCCGAAAACGGCATCTATCGCGGCCTGCTGAAGGTCTAGGATGGTTCCCGGACATGCCTGGCCTCGGTTATGCATCAGGCCCGCTGGTTGCTGGGCAGCCGGGCGACGTTCCCGCCCTCATTGGGTCAGCCGCAGCGCGCTATTGTCCATGGCCCGCTCGACCAGAGTGAGAAGACCCTTCTCGATCTCGTCAGGCGCCGATGCGGAAAGGTAGAGTTCCGGATTGGTGGCGCAGGCGGCAAGCGCGCTGGGCAGATAATCGATGCCCGTAATGTTGGGCGGCGAGGGCAGCGCCGCACCCCAGTACTCGCTGTAATTCGAATAGCTGAGCGGCAGGCCGAGGCTGTTGTCGAAGAAGATATCGCCCCGGGCCGGCACATAGCGGGTATAGACCACCGCCAACCGGGCGCCCTGATTCTTCACCGGATCGCACCAGGCGGGATTGAGCGGGGAAATCCACTGCAGACCGCCGAAAAGCCAGGATTGCGACGACTGCACGCCATCGGTGAGGAAGAGAACGGCCTTTTTCGGGCTGGAGGACGAACGGCCATCCCCGGACGGGCCGATGCTGCTGGCCAGCGTCTTCAGCGCCCGGAAATCGCTGGTATCGTAGCTGCTTGCCGAAGACAGTTCCGGGTTCGTCGCGAGCGCGGCCCGGATCATCGCCGTATCGGCGGTCGGGCCGATCACCTTGCGGATCGAATCCGCCGGAGAATAGCCGTCATTCGCCATGCCATGGGCGTCGTAATAGAGACTGTAGGCATCCGCATTCGCACCGAAGGTGTAAATGTTCAGCTTGATCAGCCTGTGCCTGGGATCGACCCGGTCGATGGCATCCAGAAGGACGTTCAGCGCCTGGAACTCCACATCCAACCGCAGCCGGATTTTCTGGGCGCGGGCGAATTGGTAGAGCGTGTCATAGGTTGCGCCCCGATAGGTCACGGTGAAATCGGGGCTGTGGCAGGCAAATGCGCAGTTTGTCGATCCCTCCGTTCCATTCTGGACGATGACGGCCTCCGACATTCTCTGCTGGTCCGCCTCCGAGGCCGCGAGCAGCATGGAGGATGTCTTGTCGATGACGACGCTGAGTTCGTAATGCTCGTCGCTGGTGGAAACGATCGAATGGGCAGCAAAAGACACCCGGTCGACGCCCAGCAGCTGGACGAAAAAAGGTTCGACCGAGGCGCTGGCGTCAATCGAAAGGCCATTGGAATCGATCGCCGCGAAATCCACCTTGTCCAGCTGGTAGGCATCCGACTCGGCATCGCGCGCCTGCAGGCTGGTGGTGGCCACTCCGATCGCCGCGGAAATGTTTCCATCGTCCATCTCGGAAGCGGCCATCATCGCCGTCGCATCCACGTCATATTGCAGCATCTCCTTGCCGGTGACCATCTGGGACACATCGATGGCGAGGCCCACCACCCCGATCAGCGGCACCAACATCAGCAGGGTGGTTATGGCGAAATTGCCCCCCGTATCTGCCAGCAGTCTTCTGAGATGTGATATAAACATCATTCAATACACCAAATATACGGATCTTATTCTTATATTTTCATATTTGAATCTTCTTTCTTATTGGTGTGCGAACGGGCCGCCGTCAGCCCGGGAACCGCGTCGCGCGCGCTTATTTTAGATATTAGCGTTACCAGATTTTTTAAGGTTGCCCGGAAGGGCCGGCTTTAAGGCCCGTTGCCCGTTCTAGGCACCGCCGCCCGAAGGGGGCGTCGGCCGGATCTTTTCCCGCTGCAGGGCGGCCAGCACGGCCCTTTCGGATTTCAGCAGATAGGCGTCCATCTCCTCGAGCGCCCGCGCCCGGTCCCCGCTCTTCAGCGCCGCGACGAGCGACGCATTCATGGCGATGTAGGGGGCATGAAGATGGGCGCCGTCGGCAAGCTGGCCGAAGACAAGGCGCAGTTCCGCCAGCAGGAGATCGAAGCTCTGGCTGAGACGGGGGCTATCGGCCAGCGCCACCATGGCGCGGTGAAATTCCATGTTGAGGGTTGCGACGCGCTGCCAGTCATCCGCCTTTCCCGCCGCCTCCGATTGACGGGCCATTGCCTCCATCGCCGCCATGGCGGGATGGGTGGGATCGGCAACCCGGATCGCCCCCTTCTGGATGACGGCCCGGACGCGGTAGATATCCACCACATCGGAGGCATCGGGCGCGGCAACCGATACGCCGCGATTGGGCACATAGAGAAGCAGCCCCTGACTGGTGAGCAGCCGGAAGACCTCGCGCAGGCTGTTGCGCGAAATCGCAAAACGCGCCGCCATCTCGTTTTCTTGAAGCCGTTGACCGGGCTGCAGCTCGCCGGCGGTCAGCATCGCCCGCATTTCTGCGGCGACCCGGGACACCAGGGATATGTCTTCCTCGCCCGCCTGCGCTCTTGCCATGCCTTCACCCCGTCCCTTGCGCGCCGATCCATAGCAGCAAAATAGACTGCGCGTCAGCAAATGGAATATTGTTCAACAATCCATATCATGTTATCCAACAATAAATCCGGTGAAGGAGGGATGCCATGTCCGTGATCGATCTCAACAGCGACCTTGGCGAGAGCTTCGGCCCCTGGCCGATGGGCGACGATGCCGCCATGCTCTCGCTCGTCACCAGCGCCAACATTGCCTGCGGCTTTCATGCGGGCGATCCGGCAGGCATCCTGAACACGCTCAGGCTTGCGGCGGAGCGTGGCGTTTCCATCGGGGCGCATGTGGGTTATCGCGATCTCGTCGGCTTCGGCCGCCGCAACATGGACCCATCGAGCGCCGAGCTCATCGCCGATACGATCTACCAGATCGGCGCGCTGCAGGGGCTCGCGCATGCCGCCGGCACCCGCGTTTCCTACGTCAAGCCGCATGGCGCCCTCTACAACACCATTGCCTCCGATGCGCGGCAGGCCGCCGACGTGATCGCGGGCATCAAGGCCATCGATCCCGGCCTGGTGCTGATGGCCCTTTCCGGCGCGCCCATCGTCGAACAGGCGCGGGCAGCCGGGCTTACCGTCGTCTGCGAAGCCTTTGCGGACCGCGCCTACAATGCCGATGGCAGTCTGGTGAACCGGCGGCTTCCGGGCGCGGTGATCCACGATCCCGAGGCCGTGGCGGCCCGCATGCTGCGGCTCGTCCGCGAGGGCGTCATCGAGACCATCGACGGACAGGATATCCGCCTCGAGGCGCAATCGATCTGCATTCACGGCGATACGCCGGCGGCGGTCGCCATTGCCCGGCATCTGCGCCAGCAGCTTGCCGCAGAGGGCGTGACGCTTCTTCCCTTTTCCGGACGGCAGGGCTGATGGCGCGGCTTCGCCTCCTGCCCGCCGGCAGCGGGCTTCTGATGGTCGAGCTGGACGACCTGACGGCCACGCTCGCCCTCATGGATCGGCTGATCGAAACGCCGCTTGCCGGCGTGACCGAACTGGTGCCCGCCGCCCGTACGGTCATGATCGCCTATGATCCCTTTCTCACCGACCGGAAGACGATTGCCAGCGCGCTTGCCCTGCTGGACCTCAGCCGGGCCAAGCCGCGCGAGGGCCGGGAGATCGAAATTCCCGTCACCTATGACGGCGAGGATCTGGAGGATGTCGCCGCCCATCTGGGCTGGAGCGTGGACACCCTGATCCGCCGCCATACGGACGCCTCCTATACGGTCGCCTTCACCGGCTTTGCCCCGGGTTTTGCCTATATGGTCTCCGACGATCCCGCCTTCGACGTGCCGCGCCGTGCCTCGCCGCGCACCCGCATCCCGGCGGGATCGGTGGCGATTGCCGGACGCTTCGGCGGCATCTACCCGTCCGACAGCCCGGGCGGCTGGCAGCTTCTCGGCCTCACGCCGCTGAAGCTCTGGGATACGCATCGCGAGCCGCCGGCGCTGCTGCAGCCGGGAGACCGGGTGCGCTTCCGCGACACGGCACGGGACGGCTTCGTCTCCGTTCCCGAGAGCCTGCCGCCCGAAACCGCCTCCGAGCCGTCGGGCTATCCGGCCTTCAAGGTTCTCCGGGCCGACAGGCCGGCGCTCTTTCAGGACGATGGCCGGCCCGGACGGGCGGGCCAGGGCATTTCCGCCTCCGGCGCGCTGGACCGCGCCGCCCTGTATCGGGCGAACCGCGCGGTCGGCAACCCCGCCGATGCGCCGGCGCTCGAAATCACCTTCGGCGGCTTTGCGCTCCGGGCGGAAGCCCCGCTGGCGCTTGCCCTCACCGGCGCCCCTGCCCCTCTCACCCTCACCACCGAAACGGGCAGGGCCCTGCCCGCACCGCATGGCCAGGCCTTTGCGCTCGATGCGGGCGACCGGCTCACGCTTTCCGCCCCGCCGTCGGGCATGCGCAGCTATCTGGCGCTGCGCGGCGGCTATGCCGTCGAGCCGGTGATCGGCTCCGCCGCGACCGACACGCTGGCGCGCATCGGCCCCGCCCCGGTTGCGGCTGGCGACCTCCTGCGCGCCGCCCACCGTCTGGTACGCGCCGTCGATCCTGCCCCGCTTGCGGAACCCGCGCTTCCGAAGGCCGGCGACGTGGTGACGCTCGACGTTCTGGCCGGGCCGCGCACCGACTGGTTCACGGAAGCGGGCCTTGCGACGCTGACGGGCCAGGACTGGCGCGTCACGCCGCAATCGAGCCGCGTCGGCATGCGCCTTGCCGGCGAGCGGACGATCGAGCGCGCCCATGACCGCGAATTGCCCTCGGAAGGCACGGCGCTCGGCGCGATCCAGGTGCCCCATAATGGCGAGCCGGTGCTGTTCCTCGCCGATCATCCGCTGACGGGCGGCTATCCGGTCATCGGATCGGTCGCCGCGCACCATCTCGATCTCGCCGGCCAGATCCCCATCGGCGCGCTGATCCGCTTCCGCATGATCGCGCCCTTCGACCCCGCATTCATCGAAACCACCCCTTCCGGAGACACAGAGGCATGAAAAAGCTGCTGATCGCCAATCGCGGCGAAATCGCCATCCGCATCGCCCGTGCTTGCCGCGACAGGGGCGTTCTCTCGGTCGCGATCTATTCGGATGCGGATGCGGATGCCCTGCATGTGACCATGGCCGACGAGGCCTATGGGCTGGGGGCCGGCAGCGCGGCGGAGACCTATCTCTCCATCCCTGCCATCCTCGACATCGCCCGCCGTTCCGGGGCCGATGCGGTGCATCCGGGCTATGGCTTTCTCTCGGAACGGCCGGACTTTGCCCGCGCCGTGCTGGAGGTAGGCCTCGTCTGGGTCGGGCCGAAGCCCGAGGTGATCGCTGCCCTCGGCGACAAGGTGATGGCGCGGCGGATTGCCGAAAGGGTCGGCGCACCGCTGGTCAAGGGTTCTCAAGGGCCGCTCGCCTCACCGGAAGAGGCGGTCGCCTTTGCCCGCGAGGTCGGCCTTCCCATCGCCATCAAGGCCGCCTTTGGCGGTGGCGGGCGCGGCATGAAGGTGGCGCGGGAGATCGGCGAGGTGGCGGAGCTGTTCCAGTCCGCCGTGCGCGAGGCGGAACAGGCCTTCGGCCGGGGCGATTGCTATGCGGAACAATTTCTCGACAAGCCCCGCCATATCGAGGCGCAGGTTCTGGCCGACAGCCACGGCACCATCGTGGTGCTCGGAACCCGCGACTGCTCGCTGCAACGCCGGAACCAGAAGCTCGTCGAGGAGGCCCCCGCCCCCTTCATCACCGCGGAGCAGCGCGCCCGCATCCATGAGGCCGCCCGCCGCATCTGCGCCGAGGCCGGCTATGAGGGCGCAGGCACGGTGGAATTCCTGCTCTCCGGCGATGGCGTGATCTCCTTCCTGGAGGTGAATACGCGGCTTCAGGTGGAGCACCCGGTCACCGAGGAAACCACCGGCATCGATATCGTCATCGAGCAGCTCAACATTGCCGACGGCCTGCCGCTTTCCATCCGGGAAACGCCTGTTCCCCGCGGCCATTCGATCGAATTCCGCATCAATGCGGAGGATCCCGGCCGCGGCTTCCTGCCGACACCGGGGCGGATTACGCGCTTCGATGCGCCCTCCGGCCCCGGCATCCGCCTCGACAGCGGCGTGGTGGCCGGCAAGACCGTGCCCGGGCTCTACGATTCCATGATGGCGAAGCTGATCGTCACCGGCCCGGACCGGCAGACGGCGCTTGCGCGGGCCCGCCGGGCGCTTGCCGAATTCGAGATCGAGGGCGTGGCAAGCGTGCTACCCTTCCACCGCGCGGTTGCCGCCGATCCCGCCTTTACCGCCGAGGACGGCTTCCGGGTGCATACCAACTGGATCGAGACCGAATTTTCCGGACTTCCCCCCGCGCCCCGGGTGGAGGAGCCCGAGGGCGGCGTCATCCGCACCTTCATCGAAATCGACGGGAAGCGCCATGCGCTGGCATTGCCCGCCGGCCTTCTGGCCACCGCCGCACCGGCTGCGTCCTACTCCGGAAAGGTCGCGTCGGCGACACCCGGCAATGCGGTTCTGGCCCCCGTGCCCGGCACGCTGCAGACCTGGCTTGTCGAGGCTGGGGCGACGGTGTCCGAAGGGGAAGCCGTCGCGGTGGTGGAAGCGATGAAGATGGAAACCCGCGTGCTTGCGCCGAGACGCGGCACGCTTCGCCCCGCCGTTGCCGCCGGCAGCGCCGTCGCGCTCGACGAAACCCTTGCCCTGATCGACTGAACGAGGACGCCCCCATGAAACCCGACCCCATCACCGAAAGCCCCGCCGATGCGGCGGCCCGCCGCGCCGTCAAGCCGGTGATCTGCTATCCCGTCGATACGTTGCCCCGGCCGGATCTTTCCGCCTATCGGGCGCTGCGCGACGATCTGGAACTCATCGACCGGGTGGTGATCCCGCCCCGCGATGCGGCGACCTGGATGGTGCCGCAGGGCCATTTCTGCCGGCTGGTCTGCCCCGAAGGGCCGCAGGTGGGCGATCTCAACCTTTTCAACGCGAAGGACCCGACGGAGCGCTTCTACTCCGGCAAGACCCGGGCGCTGAACGGCACCCATGTGGGGCTCGGCGACCAGCTGTTCTCGAACTTCCCGCATATGCGGCCGATTGCCACCATCACCCATGACACACTCGACTGGTATGGTTTCGACGGATTCGGCGGTTCCGTGCATGACGTGATCGGCACGCGCTGCGACCCCTACACCCATAATCTCTTGAGCCATGGCGGGCAGTATCACCACTGCTGCCATTCGAACCTCACCCGCGCCTTCGCCGCCCGCACCGGCAAGCCGCTGGCGGAGGCCGAGACCTATATTCACGACGTGCTCAATCTCTTCATGTGCACCGGCTTCACGCGCGATACCGGCCAGTATTTCATGAAAGCCTCGCCGGTGCGGGCCGGCGACTATCTGGAATTCTTCGCCGAAATCGATCTCATGGGCTGCATGTCCGCCTGCCCGGGCGGCGATTGCTCCTCTGAACATTCCTCCGATGCCGCCCGCTGCTATCCGCTGGTGGCCGAGGTCTATCGCGCCAAATCCCTCCCCGCCGGCTGGACCCCGCCGCCGCTCAACGGCTACGACCGCAGCCACGGGGCGTGAAGGAAGACGGGAGGATGGAGGACCGAATGACCGGAGTGCCCTCAGACAGGTCATTATGGTTCGCCACCTCCCGGGCCTCCATAGATTCATGGAGGCCTTCATCGGCAAATTGTCGCCATGATGTTGAACCCATGGTTCAGCGGCAAGACAGGATGAATTGCTGACGGGAGATATCCGCCGCAGACGATGCAGAGGCGGGCAGTTTTGGGAGAGGCCTTGGCCTCAACCCTCTTCCCATAAAAGCGAGGAAATGCGCCATCCTTCGGCAACGAGGCAGAGCTGGATCACCTTTTTGCCGCCGCCTTCAAAGGGCAAGTTCTCGCGACGGCCATATTTCCGGTACTGCGAAAAACGGCTCGCCATCCCCCCGAAAACGGCAGTCTCGGCTCCGGTCTCCCATTCGTGAAAATCCACAAGCGTTCCATCGGAAAGCCAGGTGATCCGCGGCTTCAGGAAGGCCTCCAGCGACCAGGCCTGAACGCCATTCTGCGATCGGTAGAAGATACGGGCATCCGCCAGGAAGATTTGAGGAACCAAAGCGAGATCCGGATACCGCCCGTCACGATTATCGAAAAAGTTGTAGAAGCGCTCGGCGAGCTGGTCGATTTCATCGGAGGACGACATGGCAAAGCCCCTGTTTCGAACAGGATAACGGGCCGATCCCAAAGGAAAAGTCCAAGAATTCGCGAGGCTGCACGTCCCATGCCCTTGACCCGCCGCTCCCCTACGGGGCGCCCCTCTGTCCCAAGGCCGTCGAGACGATTTCGTACCGCCCTTCTTCATAAAAATGCTTGCTAAGCACTGCCCATCAATGCAACCTTAAGCGTGTCTTTCCGTAGCTTTGCCAATGATCGGCCCAAATACCAATGGTCTCATCCAAAGCTGTTCGTGCGGGCGCTGCCGCAAACGGCCCGTCGAGCCAGCCGATCGGCATCCATTCTACCGGGGGTATAGGACGTGAACTATATCGAAGCCGAAACAGTGGACGATCCGGATGCACCCCAACGCAGGAAACTGATCATATTTGCTGATGGCACCGGCAATGCCTTCAGCACGCAGGAATCAAATGTCTGGCGACTGTACAAGGCGCTGGATCGATCCAAGCCCGATCAGAAGGCCATTTATATCCAGGGTGTGGGCACTTCCGGAAATGCTGTCGTGGCCAAGATTGACGGCGCGACGGGGTTTGGGGTGCCTTCGAACGTACGGAAGCTCTATTCCTTTCTCTGCTGGAACTGGCGACCGGGTGACGAGATCTACCTGTTCGGCTTCAGCCGTGGCTCCTTCACCATCCGTTGCCTCGCCGGATTGGTGGCGAGCCAGGGTCTCATGCCCAGCCATTTCGAGGGAAGACCGACCACGACGGCAGATCTTAAAATGAACGCCATGGGCGCATGGCGGGCCTATCGGTCGGAGACGGCGCCGTTTCGCTGGAGCCACGTGCTGGAGGATATAAGAACCCTCAGCCCCACGGTCGCGCTTGTCCGCCATTTTCGCGACCTTGCCATTTTCGTCTGTCGCCGCCTGCGGCGCAAGCCGACCCATGCGGAAGTTCTCGAAACGATCAGCAAAAGCCAACCGGAGCGGGCACCCGGCCAGGTGCCGATACGCTTCATGGGGCTCTTCGATACGGTGGAAGCCTATGGCTTGCCGGTGGAAGAATTCCGGTCGGTGGTCAATTGGGCCATCTGGCCGATCTCGTTCAGAAACCGCCGTTGCAGCCCCATCGTGAAAACCATCCGCCATGCGCTTTCCCTCGATGACGAACGCACGACATTTCACCCGATCCGCTTCGACCAGAGCCGTGACGCGACTGTGACCGATGCCGCCTCGCCACGCACGCGCGAGGTCTGGTTTGCCGGCATGCATTCGGATGTCGGGGGTGGATATGCAGATGATTCACTGGCGCTCGTGCCGTTTTCATGGATGGTCGACGAGGCGATCCAGGCAGATTTGCGGTTCGACCCGGAAGAAATTGCCAGACTCAAGCGACAGGCATCCCCGCTGTCGCCGATCCACGATTCCCGACAGGGGCTTGCAAGTTTCTATCGCTATGACCCGCGCCGCATAACATCCGATCCGGTCCAGGATGGAGGACCGCCGGTCATCCACCACAGCGTCGCGCAGAAAATCGTGTTCGGAACCGGCGGCTATGCGCCGCTCGGGCTTCCCCCTCAGGTAAGTGCGCTGGCCGCCAATGGCGCAATCCAGAGCATTACGGGTAGCAACACCAAGCCGCTGAAAAGCACCGCCTCCTCGTTTACCCGCACACCGGATCAGGAGGCCATTCATGTGCTGCAGCTCCATCCGCCGCGGAAAGACCTCATGGAGCGCGTGAGCATATTTGTGGTCTGGCGAAGAATAACCTATGCGCTTCTGGTGCTGGTTACAGCGGTCATTGCCCTCATGCCCATGGTCGGGCCGCTTGTGGAGGGGCAATTCGATTCCATCCATCAGGCGACAGTGGCCGTCAACGTCAATGCGAGCGTGGATTCCCTCGTGGATTTCGCCGGGACCTGGGCAGGCATGGTCTTGCCGGGATTTGTGACGCCCTGGATCGACGCGCTGCGGACCTATTCCATTTCCATGGTCGTCTGCCTGGGCCTGTGGCTGGCCTTCTTTGTCATGAACATGAAGTTGCACGACCGCATCAGGGACTATGCCTACGAGGCGTGGGTTTCCCATGAGGGCTCTTCATCGCCCCTGTCTCCTTTTGCACGAGCCTTGATGGCGGTAGGCCAGCAGCTGGCAGCGCCCGCATGGAAGATCACGCATCGCATTCTCTCGCATTACATCGCCCCCACGGTATTCAGCCTGGCCTTGGTCCTGGCCCTTGGGGTGGTGTTGAGCCGGGGAGCCTTTGGCGTTCTGGAGCGCGCCGGCTCCATATGCCAGCCTGCCGTCGAAGGAAATCGGCAAAGGCTTCCGCAAGCCCTTCAGCCCGGTGAGGCGCGGGTGCTGAATGAGTTTTCCCCCGACAATCTCTGCCAGGACATGCGGACGACCTTGCTGAAAGGACAGGCCTACACTCTCTGGATTGATCCCCTGGAGCCATTTGTGGACCAGACCACCGTTTCGGAACCCGGCGGCTACACCTCGCAGTCCGCCCTGATGTTCGTCATGGGCAAGACCCTGCGCCGCCTGACGAATGCCGACTGGTTCCAGCCGGTTGGCCAGATCGGCTATGGCGCGGATGCCGTTTTTCCGCTGGAGTCAGCAGATGGTCAGCACCCCTCGCCGGCGGCCCCGTGGAAGGCTCTTCCCAGCATACAGGATACCTGGGAGGCTCTGGATGAAGCCGAAAAACAAGCCTTTCAGAAGCATCGGGATGACATCGTCAAGCAGCAGATGCTGATGGCGAAGAGGACCTTCGTCACCCATTTCATTGCTCCCTCCGATGGCCCCTTCTACCTCTATGTGAACGACCTGGTCCCCTCGCTGCCCCTTATCGGGACTTTCGACCTGTTTTACAGTAACAATACGGGCAAAGCCCGCGTGACCATCAAGCGGGATCCTCTGCCCGCGGCCGCTCTCGACCGCAGCCAAGGCCGTTAGGCCAGGACACCAAGAAAGCATGGGGGGATGCTCCACCATACTTCCTTCCTCATCCATTCCTAAATGCGTCAGCCTTGCGCCTTGTCCACCAAAGCGGCCCGGATGGCGCGGACCCATTTTTCACCTTTGCCGAGGAGGCCCCACGCAGTCATGGCTGCAGAGGCGGGAAAGGCCGCAGAAATAACCTGATGCCAGAGTCCCGGGTCTCCTGCCTGACCCGGAGCTCCGGCCGTGCCAACGGCGGAAACGAGTTTGGCAACGGGTGCGAGCTGCGGGAAAAAGATCGGCAGAATGGTTGTGACAAGCATCCCCAAAATGCCGATCAGCGTCTTGCGGCCGTCCAGCGCCTTGCCCAGCGTGCTGCCCAGCATTCCGTTGATGGGCGTGAGTTCGGGGTCCCGGGCGGAGCTGAGCGGATCGTTCTTCGCCTTCTGGCGGATCGCTTCCTCAAGAGCCTTTTTTTCGCTGTCCAGCATCGCAAGCCGCTGCTGGAGATCCAGCGGTTCCGCTCCACTCACCGCCTTATAGCTCGTCGTTGCAGGTTCTGTCGGATTGGGAGCTGGCATGGGAACCTCCTTCGGGATATCGCTTACATCCACCAGCACGTAGTAAAAGGTATCCTGGCCGTAGCGCTTCAACAGGCCGTCCACCAATGTCTTGAATTCGTTCCATTGATGCGGGGGGACCGTCTGGCATCCGAGGCTTGAGGTCGTCGTGTTGCCGCCACGGTGAAGATTGATCCAGAACCGGCTATTGGCCGAATCCGTATCTTCGCCGATTTCGTCCCGGATCACGGTGCAGTCACTGTCTTGCCGGAACGCGGGATAGGGGCCGCCTTTCCGGTTAAAGCCGTGCATGCCCGGCCGATACCGTACCGCCTGGTGCGATTTCAGCCGCGCCACCCCACGCGCGAACTTGCCGGGATCGGTGTTGCCATTGAAATTATGAACGTTGTTGGGCTCCAGCACGAAGATCGCGTCGTCATAGACACCGCGATCATTGGTGGTCTCGTTGCCCATGGTCTTGAGGTAGTAGCCGCGTATAGCCACGACTGCCACGGCATCCTTGCGGCGGTCCGCAGGGATGAGATCCGAAAAACGGGCGTATATCGCGCGCGTCACCCCGTCCTCCTGCGCAGGCCGATTGGCCGGCAATAGGCTGGACGAGGGGTTTGCAAGCAGCTCGTCGGTGGTTTGTTCTTCTTCCGGCGGAGCATTCGCGGGGATACTGAACAGTGCCTCGATCTGCGCGACGCTGAAGCGCTCCTCGTGCCCGTTCTTGGTGTCATAGACGCCCACCGAGGGGTTGCCATAGTCCCCGTGCCTGAACATGGCCGTTTCCCGCTCGCGACGGGCAATCAGCCCGTCAAGAACCTTGCCCTTGCTCTTGTTCCAGCGCTGGAATTCGGCGGCTGCGCCGTCATAGTCACCGGCGTTCAGTTTCTGCGTCAGGGTTGCATGTCCAATCGCACCGGTGTTGAAATGCCAGGACACGAGAGCATCGAACTGGTGCTGCGACAGCGCCACCTTCACCTCTGAAGCGACGCCACGCTCGTATGTATCCAGATCGTTGCGGAAAATGTTGATCGCTTCCGTAAGCGATATCTTCAGGCCGGGGCTCGGCTTGGGTGCCCCCCCCACGGCGGTGTGGCCGGCGCCGATCGTCAGCGTGCCGGTCCCATCGTCATATGTTGAAAGAACTATGGCTTCTTCGGCCAGCATCGAACAGATGCCCTGCAGGCTGACTTTCATTTCGCCCCCCGACACAAACGCACCATGATGGATTAGCAGCAGTTCATGCAGAATTCGGAGCCGGCGCTTGAGCGTCTCTCCTGCTCCTGCCGCTCATCACGATAGGCCGATTTAGAGGAAATGCAACCTTATTATGTGCAATCATTCGATTTACATCTTAAAATTATCAGCTAGCATTTGCCCTCTCGGCAAGCCAATCTCCCCGGCAATATCGGAGTTCGCCCGAGGCGTGGAAACAGTGTGATCTGTCCCCGGAGGGAAGAGCATGGCCTCGACGTCAAGACCCTTGTACGCACTCGCTCCTCTGTTACTGGCTGCTGCGATCATTCTCGTGGGGCTCAGGCAAAATGACCAGGCAGCCCTGGTTCTCGACGGGTTGAAAGCCGCCGACATCGCATGGATCACCCTGACCGTGCTGTGTGCCGGGATTGCCCTGAAAGGTATCGCTCCTGCGCCCATGTCACCCTGGAGCGGTCTTGACCGGGTCGTCGGCTGTGCGCCGGCTTTCGCGCTGGTCTTTGTCTGGCTTCAGCGCGACTTTTGGCTTGCAGCAGCATTTGCTGCCGTCTGCGCCTTTGCCCAGTTCCTTTTGATGCCCCGACTGGTTGTTCGCTTCACCGGTATTCGGCCTGCAGTGGTCACGCTGGCTGTAACGGTCGTGCTGTGGGTCCTGGTGTATGGCGCCATCACCCTCAGTCCCGTATCCCTGCCCCGTTCGCTTGGGTCAGCCACGTTAAGTTTTCTTTTCTTCGCCTTCATCGCCATCAGCCTGCAGGCTTTCGTGCGTTTTCCGTTTGCGCTTTTGCCCGTCTTCGTGCTCGTAGGGAGCAACTTCTTCCTCTATGAGAACGCGCACCATATCGAGGTTCTCGAATATGATCTCGCCAACGTGGAAACATCCACCGGTAGCGTGAGGCGCTACGTTTCGGTCCCCCAGACATTCCAGACATGGCTTCTCAGCCGAAACGATCTGGATGATTATCGCCGCCGTGGCATTCCGTACCCCGTCTTCCTCGTCGCATCGCAAGGCGGCGGCGGTTATGCGGCGGCCCATGCAAACCTGTTTCTCACCAAACTCCAATCAAAATGTCCGAACTTCGCCCAGCATCTTTTCGCAACCATTGGCGTTTCGGGCGGCGCAGTCGGCAATGCCATGTTCATGGCGAAGCTCGGGGACAAGACCAATCTGGCAGTAAGCCACGGGTGCAGCGCTGCCCAGACCGATGACCGACTGCTACAGGATGCGGCGGCGGATCATCTCTCCCCTCTTTTGGCTGCGCTTTTCTTTCGTGATTTCCCGAACAAGATCCTCTTTGGGCTGTTCGGGGGGGCGGACCGGTCTGCCGCGCTCAAGGCCTCGATCATCGATACGCTCGGGAAGGAAGCCGTTGCCGACCCGCTCTCCTGGGATCAATACTGGACAACGGACAAGGATAAGCCCGGCTGGACTCTGGGCGAAAAGCCCGCGCTGATTGCCGTCGCGACCAACGCCACCTCCGGCCGTCGTTTCGTCTTCGCGCCTTTTTCCTTCAGCGCTCCAGACGGCCGCTTCGAAGAGGTGCTCCAGAGTCTCAATACAGTGAACGAGCATGATAGCTATCAAAGCGGAGACGTTCATGTGCTGGACGCCGCGATTGCAAGCGCGAGCTTCCCGTACGTTACCCCAAGTCGCGCGCTCGGCGGGGTTTCCCTGGTCGATGGCGGCTACATCGAAAATGATGGTGCGGAGACCGCAAGGGACCTCCTGGCGGAACTACAATCCCCTAATCCTGACTTCGATGGCGCCAACATCATGCCGCTGCGCATGCCCGCTTCCTATCTGGAGCGGAACGGTATGGCGAATTGCAGCGAAGCCCGGCTGGTCTATGTGCCGGTGGATGTCATGCCGCGGGAGAGCGCGGCAGATGACGCGTGCCGCCTTGAGTTCGCGGTTCACGTCATATCCATCCGCTCAGAAGTGCCTCAGGAGCTGACGGACTCGCCGCAGAACTTCTTTCTCGATCCGGTGACCTCCCTGCTGAGCGCAAGGGCAAGACGGGGCGAAACCGCGCGCTTCTCCCTGCTTTCGCAACTCTGCGGCGCCTATAACTGCCCGCCGCAGGCAGAGGACGCCACCGTTTGGCGGCTGCACGAGAGTGTCATACGCCCGGATCAGCTGGGATTGCCGCTCGGCTGGTCCCTCTCCGCTGATCGCATTGCCGCCTTGTCTGACTGCGTCGCTCCCGATCCGAACGAGGAATTCGACATAGACGATGGCCCCTCAGGATCCGGGCAGAGCGCCATCCTTGAATGGCAAAGTCGCAAGTTTAGCACCATGAGACTAAACCCCTACATCATGGCCCAGATATTCAAGGCTCTGGACCCTGAAGGAAAGGCATCCTTTGATTCGTCAAAAACCGTGGAGGGGCGTTGCAAGGTCATATCAACAGCCACGGCTGGCATGGAGTGATGTCGCCTCCGTGAAGTCGCTTTGTGGAACGGGCGCTCACCGGATGAGTTCTGCGATCAATAGTGGAACACACCACAATCCGGGGCGAACGGCAGGCCAGACATTTGTATTTCACCTCGTTAAAGTCCTTCACGAGGCCGCTAAACGAATCAAGATGCGAGGATTGTTCCATGCCGAGAAACAGGCGCGCTCCCGAAGAAGAGCGTCGGCGGGAACTCATCGATGCGACGCTGGAATGCATCGCTGAACTCGGCATACAGGCAACGAGCCTGCGCACCGTTGCCGCGCGTGCAGGCGTGACAAACGGCCTCATCCGCCACCATTTCGAGAACAAGGCGAATCTGATCGTCGCCGCCTACCAGCGTGCAACCGCGATGATTTCAGGGCCGGGACTTGCCGTTCTCGAAAAGGCCGAGGGAACGCCCGCCGAACGGCTCTCCCTGCTGGTGAAAACCCTTCTGGGAGCCGAAGAGACCGATTACCGACACCTTGCGCTCTGGGCGACCTTCATCAGCCAGAGCCCGGTCGACCCGATGATCGCGGCGGTGCGGGAAGAAAGCTACGACGCCCTGCGGCAGGCGACGGAACGGCTGATCGCGGAGCTTCTCACAGCGCAGGGGCGCCCCTTTTCTGCCGCGGATCTGGACCGTGCGACCCTGGAGACCCATGCGGTTCTCGACGGTTTCTGGATTGCCGCCTGTCTCGAACCGGACAGGCAGAAGGCGGAAGGCCTGGCGTCCATCGCGCTCGGGGCGATCGGGAAGGTCCTGGGCGTCGCCCTCCCCTGAAGGTCCGGCGAGAGCCCGTTTTCCCCTTTCCTCTGCGCCTCCTTTTCCCTCGTCCAACCATGCGGGTTCCCGGGACCGCATTCCCTGTACCCTGAAATTTACTATGCAACTGCATAATAATGATTGCAGGCCCTCTGCATTTCCGACAGGATAGGCGTCGTGGAGGGCTGCGACGTGGGAGCGTCGCAAGACCAGAGGCCGCAACAGGCCGGGAGCCGTCCCCGACGACACCAAAAAACAACAAGGGGAATGCCGCGTGGATACCACCGATCAATCTTCCGTCTGGAGCCGGTTCTGGACCTGGCTCTGCATTGCCGCGATCTTTGCCAATTTCCTGATGGACACCATGATTGCCCCTGCCCTTCCGGCCATGGGCGAAACGCTGAACATCACGCAATCGCAGCTCGGCTTCGTCTTCACCTGCGGGCTGCTGAGTTCGGCCATCGCCCTGCCGCTCGGCGGGCGGATTGCCGATCTCTATGACCGCCATGTGGTGCTTGCAGCCATTCTTGCGCTCAGCCTGGCCGGTTCCGCCTGTGCAGCTCTTGCCCATTCCTTCGCCATGGCCGCCTTCGGCCAGGCCCTGCTTGGCACCGGGTCGGTGTTGCTGCCGCTCGGCGTCGCCATCGCCACCAGCCGCGGCGGGGGCGAGAAATCCAGCGCCATGGTGTTCGTCTCCTCCGGTGTCAGCGCCCTCGCGGGCCTGTTGATCGGCGGCTATATTCTCGAGCGCTACCCCTATCAGACGCTGTTCTGGATGGTGTTTGCCCTCAATGCCGTGCTGTTTGCGCTGGCACTGGTCGCCATGGCCCGGTCCCCGTCCAGCCGTCCGGAAGCGGCACCGGGCACCCGTCTGGATCTCGGCGGCGGGCTCGTGCTCGGCGCATCGCTTGCCCTCTTTCTCTATGCCTCCAGCCAGCTGGGGCGGGAGGGGATCTCAAGCCCGTATACGGCCTTGCCCCTTGTCCTTTCCGGGGCGCTGGCTCTCGTCTGGTGGCGTTTTTCGCTGAAGACAGCCTCGCCACTCATCGATCCCCGGCAGCTGCTGGACCCGGTTGTCGCGCGCTTTGCGCTGATCCAGCTGGCAACCGGCTTCAATGCCACGGCCGTTCTCGTGGCCATTCCGATGATCGTCACCTCGGCCGTTGCCGATGGCGGGCTGGGGCTCAGCGAGGCGGTCTCCTCCTATCTCTTCATCCCCTCAAGCATCGTGCTCTTCATCGCGCCGGTGGTCACCTTGCCCCTGCGCCGGGCGATCGGCGAGCGGGGCGTGGTGCTGACCGGCAGCACCCTGATTGCCGCGGGAACCGGCCTGCTGGTCGTCACCCATACGGTGCCCGCCCTCCTGGTCGGAACGGTTCTCGGGTCGATCGGCCTCGGCCTTCTGCTGACCCAGACCTTCGATCTTCTCGCCGTCTGGATCGAGGCGGACCGTGTGGCGAGCGTCAGCGGCTTCGTTCTGGTGCTGAAAATCATCGGCGCGGCGCTCGGCGGCCAGCTTGCCGGAAATCTGATGGAATTGCTGCCGCCGGTGACAGGCTTCCGCACCACCATCCTCATCGCCACGCTTGTCATCGTCGCCTCGCTGCCCGCCGCCATGGGCCTCAGCCGCAGCGCTGCAGCGCGTCCGTAAATGCCCGAGGCCACGCTCGATCTCGCATTCCTCACATCGGATTTGCCTATGACGTCACGCTCAGAAATTCTAAACATTCCCAACGGGCTGGGAAGTCACCATTCCCTCCAGATCTGGCGCTTCGGTATTCCGGGGGGCCGCCCGCGGGTCTATATGCAGGCCGGTTTGCACACCGAGGAACTGCCGGGACCCCTCGTCCTTTGCCATCTCAGGGGCCTTCTGACGGAAATACCGTCCGTCGACTGGCGAGGCGAAGTCATCATCGTGCCATTCGCCAATCCGATCGGTCTGGCGCAGGCAATATCCGGAAACCCGATAGGCAGGATGGAGCTGGCGTCGGGCATGAATTTCAACACCGGCTGGCCTTCGCGTCCGGCAGGCGTCGCCGAAGAAACGGGGGAGTGGCTGCATAATGCGACGGCTGTAACCGGGCTGGGGGGGACCCGGCTTGCCCTTCTCCGGGCTGCGGAAGGAGCAGATGTCGTGCTGGATCTTCACTGCTGCATGGAGCCCTCTGTTGCCTTTGCGTTCATCATGGAAGGGCAAGAAGCGGAAGCCACCCGTTTGGCTGGCGCCATGGGGCTAGACGCACTGTTCGCTTTCCCTCCCTTTGAAGGTGGGAGCTTTATGGGCGCCGCGCGCGAGATCGCCGCGGAGACCTTGATCGCCACGATCGAGCTTCGCGGCTATCAGGATATCGAGGAAAGCCGCATCGAACAGGACGCCCTCGGACTGGAAGCGTATCTGCGCGCCATCGGTGTCCTTGCGCCCCGCGGGGACGATACCGCCGGGTGGAAGGGTATCTGCACGAGTTACGATGATGCGCTTGCCTTGCCCGCTCCGCTCGGCGGAATTTTCAGGCCTCGCGCGGGCATTCGCGATATTGTGCAGGAAGGTGATCTGATTGGCGAAATTCTATTGCCCGTCTCGACGGGGGGAAAGGACCGTGTAGCGATCCTGTCCCCGTGCAGGAGTATGATCCTCTCCTTTGCTGACCCGGCGAAGATCCTCCATCCCGGCGCATCCAGCCATGTCATTCTCCCGCTGGCGCCTCTGCCTGCACCGCCGCCCAAATATTTCGACGTGCCAGACGATTGGGCCTGAAGCCGTGCGATCAAATTCGTTCCTTCGCGAGCGCTGCCGCGACAAGGGGGGACGGGCTCACGGCTTAAACGATTGCCGCGATCAACGCGCTTCATCCTGAAACGACATTGCGGTCGCAATGAACCTGGACACCGAAGGACGCGTCGGTTCGCCATTGGTTGCGATCGCCGTCTGAAGCCTGACGTCCATATCCTCCACGGGGCGAAACACCAGCTCGATGTGCGATCCGCCGGAAAGGCTCTCGGGCACGAAAGCCACACCCAGGCCGCAGGCGGCCTGATCGAGCATCGCCAGCCAGCTGTCCCGCTCCTGCCGAAGACGCGGCTGGAAGCCCGCCCGGCCGCAGGCGGCGAGAATATCGTGATACATGAAGGATCCGGTGTCTTCCGCGCAGACGATCAGCCATTCCGCGGCAAGATCGGACAGCCTCAGATCAGGCTTTCCGGCAAGCGGATGATAGGCCGGCAGCGCTGCCACGATCGCCTCCTCACCGGCAGGGCGCAGCAGCAGGCCTGACATCAGGAGCGGCGGATGGAGAAAGGCAACATCGATCGAGCCCGTCGCCAGCGCCATGGCCTGCTCGTTGGTCGCCAGCTTTTTCAGGCTGATGTCGACCCCTGGATATTGGGCGCCATACCGCCGGATGATCGCGCTCATGCCGCCCGCATCGGGCAACTCGCAATAGCCTATGGCAAGCGCGCCGGCATCGCCTCGCGCGGCGTCCTGAGCCTGCTCCACGGCCCGATTGACCTGATTGAGGGCCGCGCCGAGTTCGCGGGCAAGAATCGCCCCCGCTTCCGTAAGCACGACCTTTTGCGGAGACCGGTGCAAAAGCGTGCAGCCGATCTGCTCCTCCAGCTTGCGGATCTGATGCGAAAGCGCCGGCTGGGTCAGGTGGAGCCGAGCCGCCGCCCGGCTGAAATGCAGTTCTTCGGCAAGGACGCAGTAACTGTGGGCATATTTGAGCATAGGAAATAATAACAAATTTCTATCTTGGAAGGCAACAAAATAAATTTCCCATCAATCAACGTTCATCCTAACGTCCCGCTCGATCCGCAGAGGCTGTGCGGATGCAACAAGGGGAGGAACGAAAATGGTGACAGGGTCCGGTTTGATGGCGAGGGCAGTTGCAGTGTCGCTGGCGGTGGGTCTGTGGGTGCCGTCCGCGCAGGGTGCCGAAGACCGCGCGGCTCTGATGGCGGCCCATCGCGGCGGGGCGGTGCGACTGGTGGCCAAGTCGGCCGGCGGGACCATCGATCCGCACATCAATTATGCGCCGCTTTACTGGAATTACTTCCCCGGCATTTATGACGGCCTCGTTACCTTCCGCAAGGCGGGCGGGGCGGAAAGCCTCGATGTGGTGCCGGATCTGGCCGAAGCGCTTCCCGCAGTCGAAAATGACGGAAAGACCTTCGTGTTCACCTTGCGCGACGGCATCCTGTTCTCCAACGGCAAGGCACTCGGCACGGATGACGTGGTTGCCTCCTTCCAGCGGATCTTCAAAGTGTCCAGCCCCACGTCCGGCACCTGGTTCAACGGCATCGTGGGAGCCGATGCCTGCCTGCGCGAGCCGGCAAGCTGCACGCTCGAGGGCGGCGTGGTGGCCGACAAGGCACGCCGGACCATCACCATCAACCTGACGGCACCGGACGCCGAGTTTCTCTACAAGCTCGCCATGCCGCATGCCTCGATTCTTCCGGCGGAAACTCCGGCACGCGATGTGGGCATCGATCCCGTTCCGGGAACCGGTCCCTATGCGATCGAAAGCTACGATCCCAACCGGGCGCTGATCTGGAGCCGTAACCCGCATTTTCGGGAATGGAGCGCCGAAGCACAGCCGGACGGATTTGCAGACCGTTTCGAGCTCGATTTCGGGCTGACGGCGGATGCGCAGGTGAATGCCATCATCAACGATCAGGCCGACATCATGGTGGATCAGCCGCCTGCCACCCGGCTCTCGGAAATCGGCACCCGGTTTGCAGCGCAGGCCCACCTCAACCCGCAACTGGCCCTCTGGTATCTGCCGCTCAACGTCAACATTTCACCTTTCGACAATCTGAAAGCACGGCAGGCCGTGGCCTATGCGGTCGACCTCAAGGCCGCGGTCAATTTCTTCGGCGGACGCAACCTCGCCACGCCCACATGCCAGGTTTTGCCGCCGGATCTCGAAGGCTACCGGCCCTTCTGCCTGCACACACGCGACCCGGGTGAAAAATGGTCCGGTCCCGACCTCGAAAAGGCGAAGGAACTGGTCAAGCAATCCGGCACGCAGGGCCAACCGGTGACCATTCTGGTGGAAGACGGCGACGTCGCCCGCAACATCGGGGCCTATCTGCAAAGCGTCCTCAACGAGATCGGTTATGTTGCAACCGTCAAATCCATCTCGTCCAACATCCACTACGGCTATATCCAGAACTCCAACAACCGGGTGCAGATTTCCGTTACCCAGTGGTATGGCGACTATCCGGCGCCGAGCGATTTCCTGAACGTCCTGCTGGGGTGCGGCTCTTTCCGCAAGGGCTCGGATTCCTCACCCAATATTTCCGGCTTCTGCGACAGGCCGTTGCAGGCCAAGATCGACCAGGCGCTTGCCCTGCAAAACACAGACGCCGCGGCTGCCGGCGCGCTCTGGGCGGACATTGACCGGGAGGCGATGGAACAGGTTCCGCTCGTGCCCCTGTTCAACCCGAAACAGGTCACATTCGTGTCGAAGCGGGTTGGCAACTTCCAGTACTCGACCGCGACAAATGCCTGGGCCTACACACTCGGCTGGGTGAGGTAAGGCGCAATGGATCATGTGCACGTTCATGCGGGAGAGACGCTCGATCCTCCCGCACCGGGGCCATGGGCTGCCGCACTCGGCGCACTGTGGCGTGACCGGTCCGCGATGGCGGCGGCTGCCGTTCTGCTCATCATCGTCACGGCCTCCCTGATCGCACCGGTCTATGCGGGCTTCGTCACCGGGCTTGATCCCTTCGCCTCCCATCTGGAGGCGGAAGTCATGATCAACGGCGAAAGCGTGCCCGTCCTTGGGGCCTCTACCGAAGGGCTCGGGCTCGGCGTCGTTCCGATCGGCCCAACCTGGGATCTGCGCGCCTACTTCCTCGGCGCGGACGAACAGGGGCGCGATGTGATGGCGCGGCTGCTCTACGGCGGAAGGGCCACGCTTCTCATTGGCGGGCTTGCGACCGTACTGACGCTTGGCCTCGCAGCCCTCATCGGCATTATCGCGGGTTTCTTCGGCGGCTGGATCGATCAGGTCCTGTCCCGGCTTCTCGATATCCTCTGGGCGTTCCCGATCTACCTTCTGGCCATATCGCTGTCGATCGTTCTGCTGACGGCCCGCATCACGCTGGGGCCCTTCGTCATCGATTCCGGCAGTCTGGTGATCCCCATCACCATCATCGGCATTATCTATGTGCCCTATGTCGCCCGCCCCGTTCGCGGTCAGGTCCTTGCGCTTCGCCGCAGCGAGTTCGTCATGGCGGCGATCGGGCTTGGCGTTCCCGCCCACCGCATCCTCCTGCACGATATCCTGCCCAATGTGATGACCACCCTGATCGTGTTCGTACCGCTCATGATGGCGCTCAACATTTCCACGGAAACCGCACTTTCCTTCCTTTCGCTCGGCGTCCAGTCGCCGGGGGCCAGCTGGGGAACGATCATCCGCGACGGACAGAGCCTGCTCTACAGCCGGCCCTGGGTTTCTACAGCGCCGGGACTGATGATCATCGTGACCATCGTCGCGCTCAACATCCTCGGCGACGGCGTGCGGGACGCCTTCGACGCCCGCGCCAGATCGAGATCCTGAGGCAGTCATGGCAATCGTTCTTTTTCAGCGTCTCGCTCAAATGGCCTTCGTGATGTTCGGCATCAGCGTGATGGTCTTCCTCATCTTCTTCGCAACGCCGGGTTCCGATCCGGCAGCGCGCATTGCCGGCAAGAACGCCGCACCGGAAACGCTGGCGGCAGTGCGCCATGATTTCGGCCTCGATCAGCCCCTGCCCGTTCAATATGCGGTCATGATGAAGAAGCTTTTCGTGACCGGCGATCTGGTTTCCTTCGTGAACCGGGGGTTGAAGGTCGTGCCGGCCATCGCCGAGGCAACGCCGGTCACCCTGTCGCTGGTCTTCGGGGCGGCCCTGTTCTGGGTCGCAGGCGGGCTGGCCGTCGGGATCATGGCAGCCGCGTTCCGCGGGCGCCTTGTTGACCGCCTGCTGATGATCCTGTCGCTGACCGGTGTCGCGATCCCGGTCTTCTGGCTGGGCGAGATGGTGAACCTGATCACGCAGAACCGGCTGCACGATACGCTCCTGTTTTCATGGGTTCCCGCGCTCGGCTACGTCCCCTTCGGCAGCGATCCCGCGGGATGGGCGAAGGCCCTGCTGCTGCCATGGCTGACGCTCGCGCTTGGCTTCGTCGGCCTTTACGGCCGTGTCCTGCGCGCCAGCATCGTAGAGCTCTATCAGGAGGATTTCATCCGCACGGCCCGCGCAAAGGGCCTGTCGGAAGGCCGTATCCTGCTGCGCCATGCGCTGCGGATGTCGCTTGTGCCCTTCGTGACCATGTTCGGCCTCGACTTCGGTGCGCTGGTGGGCGGTGGCGCGCTGATGACCGAGGTGGTTTTCGGACTGAACGGCGTTGGCAAGCTGACCTACGATTCGCTCCAGAGCCTGGACCTTCCGGTCATCATGGCGAGCGTCCTTTACGCCTCGTTCTTCGTGGTGGTCGCCAATGCCATCGTCGATATCGCCTATCTGCTGCTCGATCCGCGCATGAGGAGCCATTGACATGACCCAGACGCTACTTGAGGTCCGCGATCTCTCGGTTTCCTTTGCCGGGCGCAAGGGCAGCACCGCCATTATCGAAAATCTCTCCTTTGACGTCGGCGAGCAGGAGACGCTGTGCATCGTGGGCGAGTCCGGCTCCGGCAAGACGGTGACGCTCATGAGCATGCTCGGCCTCATCGATCCGCTTTCGTCGGCGGTGAAAGGCACGGTTCTCTTCAAGGGCAAGGATCTGATGCAGGCCAGCCGGAAGGAGCTGCAGCAGATCCGGGGCCGCGATATCGCGCTCATTTCGCAGGATCCGATGACCGCGCTTACCCCGGTCCATACGATCGGATGGCAGATCGTCGAGCAGATCCGCACCCATACGGACGTTTCCGCCCGCGCCGCCAGGCTCCGCGCGGTGGAGCTCCTCGGCGAGGTGGGCATAGCCCGGCCGCAGAGTGTGGCGGACCAGTATCCCCACCAGCTGTCCGGCGGCATGCGGCAGCGGGTGGTCATTGCCATGGCGCTATCGTGCAATCCGTCGCTGCTGATTGCGGACGAACCGACAACCGCGCTCGACGTCACCGTACAGGCGCAGGTTCTCGATCTCCTGCGCCGGCTGCGGAAGGATTTCGGTACGTCCATCGTGCTCATCACCCATGACATGGGCGTGGTCGCGGAAATGGCCGACCGTATTCTGGTCATGTATGGCGGGCGCATCGTCGAACAGGGGCTGACGGACGACATCTTCCGCGATCCCTGGCACCCCTACACCTGGGGCCTGCTCGATTCCATTCCGCCCCTCGACGGACCGCGCCCGGAGCGGCTCTTTTCCATCCCCGGTGCGCCACCCCTGCCGGACCGTCGTCCGCCGGGTTGCGTGTTCAGGCCCCGATGCCGCGCCGCGCGTGCCGGGTGCCAACAGGTGCCTCCAAGGCAGGTTGCTTCGGGCCGTGAGGTTCTGTGCCTGCTGGACGCCAGCGACCGGAATGCCGCCCGTTCATCCACCTCCGTCTGCGAGGAGCAGCCCGCATGAGTGCTTTACCGGCAAGTTCACAGCCCGCCGATTTCAGACCCTTGCTCCGGGTCGAAAACCTCAGCAAGACCTTCACCATCGGGCAGACTTTCCTGCCCGGCAGCGGCCGCCGGCTCCAGGCGGTGGACGATGTTTCCTTCGACGTCTTTCCCGGCGAAACGCTGGGGCTAGTGGGCGAATCCGGTTGCGGCAAATCCACGCTCGGACGCTGCCTTATGCGCCTTTACGAGGTCAGCTCCGGCCGGATCCTGCTCGATGACGTCGATCTCGCTCCGCTCTCGCTGCGGCAGTTGCGGCCCTTGCGCCGAAAGATGCAGATGATTTTCCAGGACCCGGCCGCCTCCCTCAATCCGCGCCGGCGCGTGGGCGATCTGCTCGCCGAACCTCTCCGCGTGCACGGAATGGCCGACCAGGCCGGCATCACGCGCAGACTGCGGGACCTGATGGACATCGTCAGCCTGCCGCTTGCGTTTCTCGACCGTTATCCGCACGAATTCTCCGGCGGCCAGCGCCAGCGCATCGGCATTGCACGGGCCCTTGCACTCGAACCGAAGCTGATCGTGGCCGACGAACCGGTTTCAGCGCTTGACGTCTCCGTGCAGGCGCAGATCGTCAATCTCTTTGCCGATCTGCGGAGCCAATTGGGCCTGACCACCCTTTTCATCGCCCATGATTTGAGCGTGGTGCGTCAGGTCTGCGACCGTACGGCGGTGATGTATCTCGGCTCTATCGTGGAAACAGGCGCGTCAGACCTTCTGTTCGAGCGACCCGCCCATCCCTATACGCAGGCCCTTGTTTCGGCGGTTCCCGTTCCCCGTGTCGGTCCCGACGCCCGGCGGGATCGCATCATCCTGAGGGGAGAAATACCGAGCCCGCTCGATCCCCCCTCGGGATGCCGCTTCCATACCCGTTGCCCCGCCGTGCAAGACCGCTGCCGCATCGACCGCCCGGCCCTGAGGCGGCAGGCAAACGGGCGGCAGGTAGCCTGCCACTTCCCGATTGCGCCCTGAAACGGCCGTTTCGCTGCACCCTAGACTTCTCCCGACCGACAGGACCGATCATGTCCGGAATTCCGACCTTCTGCTTTGAACCCTTTTCATCTTCGGCGCTGCGCGACCATCCAGAGGCCACCCTCATCGTGTTTGTCGACGAAGCGATGACGCCCGCGACGGAAACGGCATCCCTGCTTGCCGGGCTGGACTGGCCGCTCCTCCGCCGCGCGGCAGGCGAAGAAGGCTTTCGCGGCAAGAGCGGGGAGTCCATGGCGCTGCTTGCCGGGCAGCGCAGGCTCGTTCTGGTCGGAACGGACGGCGGCAACCCGCACCCGTTCGAGCGGGGACGGGAGGCTGCGGAGGCCGCGGGCTATGGTGGTTCGCTGATCATCCTCTGGGACCTGCCTTCGGGGCAAGGGGGCGAAAAATCCGCCGCGGCAGAGATGGCCCTCGGCTTTCGTCTGGGATGCTATCGCTTCGACACCTACCGGACGCGCAGGAGAGACCCCACCCTGCCCGAGAACCGGGTCGTCACCATCCTCGCCCCCTTCCCCGAGGAGGCCGCCTCCGTCTACGCACTTTTCGAAGCGCCGGTGGCAGAGGGCGTCGAGCTGGCCCGTTCGCTTGTGAACGAGCCTGCCAATGTGTTGACGCCGACCGGTTTCGCCCGCCGTGTGCAGGCGCTGCGAGAAACCGGCCTGGATGTGGAGATCATCGGCGAGGCGGAACTGGAAAAACGCGGCTTCCAGGCGCTTCTCGGCGTGGGCAAGGGCTCTTGCGAGGAAAGCCACGTGGCGATCCTGCGCTGGACGGGCGCTGCCGATGCCACTTCCCCTCCGCTGGCCTTCATCGGCAAGGGTGTTTGTTTCGATGCCGGCGGGCTGTCCATCAAATCAGCCGAAGGCATGGCCGACATGAAGGGCGACATGGCGGGGGCCGCCTGCGTGACCGGCCTGATGCTGGCTCTGGCCCGCCGCAAGGCGAACGTCAATGCCATCGGTGCCATCGGGCTCGTGGAGAACATGCCGGGCGGCGGGGCACAACGACCCGGCGATATCGTGCGCTCGCTTTCGGGCCAGACGATCGAGATCATCGACACGGATTACGAAGGACGCCTCGTGCTCGCCGATCTTCTCTGGCACGTGCAGGAACGCTTTCGGCCCCGCTTCATGATCGATCTCGCCACACTCACCCATGATATCGTCGTGGGGATCGGTCTTCACCGCGCGGGTCTCTTCTGCAACGACGACGCGCTGGCCGCCCGGCTGGAGGCTGCGGCCTCTTCTTCGGGTGAGCGGGTCTGGCGCATGCCGATGGACTCCGAATTCGACGAGGCGATGGACTCGCCGATCGCCGATATGCGCAACATGGATTCGCCCCATGGCGGAGCGTGCACGGCGGCAAGCTTCATCCAGCGCTTCGTCAATGGCGTGCCGTGGGTTCACCTCGACATTTCGGGACCGGCTCACGCGCTGCCCGATCCTTCACCCGGTTCCGGTTGGGCAACCGGCTGGGGCGTCCGCCTGCTGGACAGGCTGGTGCGCACGATCGAGGCAGAGGACCGCGCTTCGGTTCCTGCCGCCACGTCCGAACCCCTCCCGGAAAAAAGGAGCATCCCATGACCTGGATCATCCCGTTACGCGCCCCAAACACGCGGCTTGCGCCGCTGCTGCTTTCGGCAGTGCTGGCCTTTGGCGGGCCCGCGACCGGCAGCGCCCATGCGACCAACACCCACACCAACGACATCCCGCCCCGCTTCCAGTGGGAAGCGAACTACGGCTATTGCGGCGAAGTGGCCATGATCAGCGCCGGACTCTATTACGGCCAGTATGCCTCCCAATACGATGTGCGGGCGCTGGCAAGCCGCAATATCGACCAGACCCGGGAGGACAGCCAGTTGCTGCTGAGCGCGAACGACCTGCATGCCGCGGCCCGTATGCGACTGAAGGCTTCGGCATGGAAGGAGGCCGACGAACCCGATGCGCGCGCCTTCCTGACCTGGGTCAAGAAGAACGTGCTCGCGGGCCATCCGGTCATTATCGGTATCTATTATAATTTCGGGACCTTCGAGAACAATCCGTCTGCACTGGCGGGAGACGAGGATTACGACCACATCGTTCCGGTCACCGGCATTTCTTCCCGCCATCCGCTTGAGAGGCCTGTGACCTATCACGGCGACGACGTGTTGACCCTCAGCGACAACGGCTTCTGGGCTCCGGACGGTCCGCCGGTCTATCTCATGGACTATGGCTTCGATGCCATGCAGGCGAGCCGGGAGGAGGCCAATTCCGAGGCGCATCCGGATTATTCGCTGGCCGGCGCCGGGCGCCATTTCGGCGTGGCCATCACCGGCATTGTCGACAAGGACGGGCAGACCCTGCCCGTTCGCCTCACGACCGACGTAAACCACGAGACGCCGGAGATGAAACAGGGCCAGAAAGACCGGCCCGCCGCCTCTGAGGTAACCCTCACGGTCAACATTTCCGGTCTCAAGCCCGGCGCAGATTACCGGCTCTACAGATATGACAGCTTCGACAACGTGCCTGAGTCCGGCTTCAACGCCCTGGCTTACAAGGCCGCAAAGTCATGGCGGATCAGGGTGGAATCCGGGTCAGCCTATACGATCAAGGAACAGATCCGGTCAGACCAGGTGGCGATCTACCGCGCCGTACCCGTGACGGCGCCCTGACCGTCAAGGCTGGAACGGAAGAGGCGGCCGCTGCCCCGTGCACGCCCGCAAGTCTCTCCGAAAGCCGGGTTCCCGAACCGGATCCCGGCGCATCCCGCTCGACAGAATTCCAGTCCATGACGGACGAAAGCCCCTAACGCCCGCCCAAGATCTACCTGCCGCAATGGCTTTTCATCCGTGCCGCCCATAGGGGCGCAGTTCGCACGGATTCTCACGAACATAGGCAATGAGATAGCGCCGCTTTTCCTGGCCGCGCACCCCGAGATCGGAGAGGTCAGGTTCGTTGATGTTAAGCACCGATGGGGCAGTCTTTGCAGCGCGGGCATATATGGAGCGCCAGGCATGCTTGATGGTATTGGACGACAGCCCGATATCAGCGGCGATCTCGGTGTCCGACAGACCTTCCAGCGCGCGCAGCAGAACCCGCTTTTCCGCATGGGAAAAGCCGAGCTGTGGCCGGGCATAGGAAAACAGGCGCGCGGTCATGGAATCGGGAAACAGCGGCTGGGCCTCGGAACGGTCACGAAGCATCGCGACCCGCGCCGGACCGTCGCCGGCCGGGAACCGTTGCACCTCGCGCATGCCCGATTGCAGCAGCGTCTGCGCTACCGGCTCCGCATCCTCCCGCAGGATTCGGGCCAGATGATACCCTTCATGCGTTTTGATATAATGCTCGATGGCCTTGGCCAGCATGGGCCGAAGCAGATAGGGATCGGTAATGTCCGGTGACTTGCCAAAGCCGACGACGAAGAGATTCAACGTCCCATTGCGATTGGCAGCAGCAATTTCGCTCCTGTCGAGATGCAGACGTGATGTCCCGGCAATGATCCCGGAAAGGACATCCATGGCAAAGGGTCGCGTCCGCGGCTTCAGATAGGCCTCCACCGTCTCGTCGCTGACAAAGAGCGAAACCCCGACGGCGCCCATCTCCCATTCGCCTGCCGCATTCATCCATTCGATGCA
Organism: Gellertiella sp. DMC107; assembly: GCF_056313605.1. NCBI lineage: Bacteria > Pseudomonadati > Pseudomonadota > Alphaproteobacteria > Hyphomicrobiales > Rhizobiaceae > Gellertiella > Gellertiella sp. DMC107. Next base: position 315,202 of record NZ_JBQUZZ010000006.1, read on the forward strand.
ACCGGCATTGAGGCACTCGGCCCGCAGCATGTCCTCGAAAACCTGTTCGAGAGCCGGAAGGAGGGTTGAAAAGGCAGGATCGGCCCAGGCAAGCGACCGGGCGACCGCAGGAGCATCCTGGACCCGGGCGAGCCGCGTCCGGATATGCGCCGCTTCTGTGCGTATTGCCATGAAAACAACCTGATGAAACCTGTGATTACACTTTCAAAATATAACGCTCATGACAAGTACCGCCTGACGGGTATCGCGTGGCAAATCTCTCCCGGCCACCACCCTCAGTGTGGTGGCCGGCTCCTGACCAGCGCGTAGCCCCCGGTCGGGGCGGGTGCGTTTGCCGCTGCGGTTCTCTAGGGCTTTACAGCAGAGCCGAGGCCCGACAGGCCGAGCAGCAGGCTGTTATAGCCCTGCGTTGCACCGAGGCCGAGGCCGGGACTTGTCTTGCCATTCGACGGCGCCGGTTGTGGAAGGCCCGCCGGCGGAACCGAATTGGCCGCGGGAGACAGGACATCGCCCGCCCCCGCGCCAGCACCGCCAAAACCGCCGCCTGTTGCCGGAATTGGCACGGTCGGCTGGAGGGCCGGGTTCGGACGGCCGTCCGGCAACTGCTGCTGCAGGCCGGTCGCGCCAAGGGGATCGACCATCGATGACCCATTTCCGCCGCCGCCTGCCGGAAGCGGAACCGTCGGCTTCAGCGCCGGGTTCGGGCTGCCATCCGGCTGCGTGGTCTGGACACCGGTCTGGCCCAGCGGATCAACCTGCCCTCCGACAGCGGTTGCCGGAAGCGGCACGGTCGGCTGAAGCGCGGGACTGGAGCTGCCATCGGGCTGCGTGGTCTGCACGCCGGTCTGACCGAGTGGATCGACCCCGCCCGGTGCGGACGCCGGAGCCGGCGCCTGGCCGGGTGCGGGTCCGGAACCGGGTGCAGGGGTTTGCACGGAGCTGCCATTCGGGGTGAATTTTCCGCCGGCCTTGAAATGGGCTTCAACGACATTCTGTTCGGCATTGCCGAGGTTCCTCAAAGCCCTCTCGTAATCTGCCTGGTTCTCGGGGGTCGGGTTCGCCTGGGCGCGCGAGCCGGCTTCAGCCGCACGGCGCGCGGCTTCCTGGGCCGTGGCCCTCGCTTCGTCCACGTCCTTCTGCCCGTATTGATAGCCGGGCGGCTTTTCGGGCAGGCCACGCGGAATGTCGCCCCCCGTCGCGGGCATCTGTCCCGTCGGGTCGAGTGCAGGGTTGGGCCGTCCGTCCGGGCCGGTCGTCTGCACACCCGTCTTTGCATTCGGATCGACCGGACTGCTGCCGCCAGAATTTCCTCCGCTGCCGTTTGCAGCCGGGTTCATGCCGGTCTGCGCCTTCGGGCTGACACCGCCGCTGCCATTCGGTGTCGGCATCTTCGGCGGATTGCTGTCACTGCCGGAACGCGACCAGGTATTCAGGCGATCCTGCATGGCGGCATCGTAGTCCCGCATGGCCTTTTCATAGTCCTGGCGGTTCTGGGGGGTCGGATTGGCATCCATGCGTGCCTTTGCATCATAGGCGCGCTGTTGCGCGCCGACGGCCCGCTCATGGGCGGCCTGCGCTTCAGCGGCAGAGGCGCGCGCGCTGCCCGGGGGCGGGCCACCGGGCGGTCCCTTTCCACTGCCGGGGGGCGGGCCTCCGGGTGGTCCATTGCCACTGCCCGGGGGTGGGCCGCCGGGTGGTCCATTGCCACTGCCGGGGGGCGGGCCTCCAGGGGGTGGGCCACCGGGCGGAGGGGGTGGGCCGCCAAAGCCCCCGCCACCGCCGTTTCTTGCTTCCCAATAGGGGTCGGTGCCGTAGCGGCTGCGCAAGCCACCTTCGATGGCGCCGCCAAGGCTTGAGGCACCGTTCAACAGGAAGGTCGTGGAAATGCCGGTCAGTTGGGCCAGCATGGCGCGTGACACACAGGACTTCGCGTATTTCTTGGCCCCGTCCTTCACCTCTTTCCAGTTCTTCGGAAGATTGGGATTGCCGGTCTCGAAGGCGTTCATCCCGGCATCCATGGCAGCGGAGGAGGCCATGCAGGCAATCTGCGACAGCAGCGTCTTGATGACCAGCACGAAAGCATATTCGACCAGCGCCTGCCCCCATCCTCTCGCCCCGTAGCCGAGTGTCTCGCCCGTGCGCGGATCGATCTTCCACCACACTTCGCGGCCCGGTTCGGCTTTTGGCGGAACAAGCACATAGGCGCCGGTGGCGAGGTCCGCCCCGAGTCGCGTCGCAAAATCCGGGTCGAGGCTGGCGAGCAGCGGGTCGGACCGGTCGCGCACCAGCGTCCACCCCTCTGGTTCCCGGTCGAGCGCGGTGGCGGCATTCAGCACGTCACCGCCACCGCCACCAAGCGCCAGGGCTTCGGTCAGCGTATCGTGAACACCCTGAACCAGTCTCGCCTTGAAGGGCTCGACGGTGGAGAACGGATCCACCGCCACGCCGCTCGAGACGATGTCGAGCGCCGCCTTCGTGATGAAATCGCCGGTGTTGCGATCCCGGCCAAGCTCGTTGTGAAGGGCCACCACCATCGGCTTTTCGAGATAGACCGCATCGCCGACCGGGCTTTGCGAAAAGCGCGCGCTGACGAAACCGTCGAGCACCACCGGTACCGGCTTCATCTTGCCGAGAAGTTCGACAATGTTCCCGGGTATCTCTCCGAAGGGATCCTTGGCGATTTCGTCGAGGATCGGCTTGTTCGCCACGATCTGTTCGGCCTGTCGGGCAAGGATCTGCCCGGCGGGCGGCGCTGCCGGGAGGATCAAGGCCTCGACCTGGCCGAGCATCGCCATCGAGCGGTCGAAGCGGTTCTTTTCATCCAGCTTGAGCGTGGCGTAATCCCCCTTCGCCCGAAAGGCGGGACCGGCGATATCGAACAGGGTGCGGCGGATCTCCTCCGGCGGAAGACCGGGCCGTTCGATCGAAAAATCCAGCCATTCGGCGGTGAGTTCTCCCGCGCTGTCCACGGCAACTGCCTCGCCGGGAACGACCTGACCGGCCTCGCCCGGCAGGGACAGGGCGTCCACCACCTTGCTGATATCGCCTGCGACCGGGACGCCGATAACCGCAAAGGGATTGACGGGCGCCGGCGTGAGGTTGATATCGCCATTGTCCTTGATCGAACCCTGATTGAATTCCCGGTCGCCGATCGTGAGGGTCGGCAACCATTCCTTCTGGGTTGCCAGCGCGGCACGAAGCTTTGTCTGCAGATCGTCGGGCGTGGTTGTCGGCCAGGTCGCCGGCCATTGGGTCGGATAGTGATCGAGACGGATCATCTGCCCCACCATATCGGCTGCCCGCACGGTCTGCTCGAGGACGGTTCCCGTCAGGGCCTTGCCGCCCTTTGCCTGTTCGATGACCAGACGCACCGTCACGCGATGCCAGAGATTTTCCGGCAGGTCGGCGGGGGCAAGCGTTTCGGTGGCCACGGTCAAGGCATTGCCGAAGGCTGCGTCCGGCTCCAGCGGATCGGCCGCTTGCCAGCCGTTGTCATTGACCTCTACCCACCAGTGGTCGGCAAGGGCACGGCGAACCATTTCTTCGTCGACCTCCTTCTCGCGATCCGGAGGGAGGGTGCCGAAGGCCGACGCGAGGGCGGAAACACCCGTTGCCGTCATGTCGCGCAACCGGGTTCCGGCAACGGCCGCACGGGCCGCGCTTGCCTCGAGCGATCCAAGGATCGCATCGGGTTGCAGGTCATAGGAGGCCGCAAGCTCGTCGGGACGTTCGGCCGGGGCGGGACCGGCCGTGGCCTCCGCCGCCTGTCCGTCGGGCCATGGCTTGCGCCACCCGGCAATCAGGCGATCCATCGTCGGCGCATCGAGTGTGCCATGCGCGAGCCGCACCTCGAAGCCGGCCAGCTCGTAAAGCCGTGCAAGCAGCAGTGACTGGTCGAGACTGTTGCCCCGCTGGTCCATGAGAACGCCGACAGGTCCCCGTAGCGCCCCCTCATAGGGAACCCATCGCGTGCGGCTGCGAAGAAAACCATACAGCAAGGGCGCATCGATGCCGATCGTGTCCACCACGTCCTGCGGATCCCAACGGTCGCGCGGAATGTCCGCCAGACCGTCTTCCAGGGCCTGCAGGCTGCGCTGCATGGCAATGGCGTTGCGCGCGGCAACTTCCGTTTTGGCAGCCGTATCCAGCTCCTGCGCCGCCAGCGGGTGAAACGCAAGCAAGGCGGCAAGCGTCGCCGCCAGGCATTTCCGGCTTACCTGCACGACCGACTTCCAGCTTGTCATTCTGCTTCTCCTCATGGCGCTCTGTCCGTCATGGCCGGGCCAGTTCCACACGTGTCGTCCTGCCTTCATTCACCACGGTCTGCTCAAAGACGCGGTCTTCGCCGGGGCCAAGCACCACGCGATAGGTTCCGGCCGGAACAGGGACGGGTGCCCCGCCCACCGTTCCGGATGCAACGGTCGCCCCCGCCGCGTCGAGGACGCGGAACGGCTCGGTCACGGCCTGTTGCATGGCCTTGGCAAGACCGCCGGCATCCGCTGCATCGAGGAAGGTGCCGCCGCCCTTTTCTGCCCATTCGCGGAATGTCGTCTTCAGGTCCTCGTTGTCGATCGCAAAGCCGACGATGTTGACCCTTACATCCACGCCGGACGCCCTGAGCGTGGCAATCGCCTCTTCAGGATTGCCGCCGCAGGTCTCCTCGCCATCCGTCACGAGGACCACGAGCTTCGGTCCGCTGTTCGCGGTGAGATCGCCGGCAACGGCGGCAATGGACGCAGCGATCGGGGTCTTCGACAGATTGATCGAGCGGATCATGCCGATATTGGCGGCCATGAGGCCCGGGTCCAGCGGCGAGAGTGGCGAGCGCAGGTTGGTGTCGCAGGAATCGGGCGCAGTATCGCCGAAGACACGCAGCGCGGTCGGCGTACCCGCCGGTATGATGCCCGCCGCAAGCTGTTTCAAGATGTCCTGGGCGATCTCGATCTTCTGCCGGCCGTCAAGCCGCTGCAGCATGCTGCCGGAGGCATCGAGGATCAGCTCGAGGGCGGCCTGTCGCGGCCGCGTATCGGCGATGGCGGGGGCGGCGGGCAGGGCGGCCCCCGGAACCGGTTGGGGCGGCGCTGCCACTTCAATTGCGCCCGGTTGCGGTGGCGGCGCCTCCGACTTCGTCAGCGAGAGCGTGTAATAGGCCGGCCGCCGCAGGTAGGCAGCCACCCGTTCATAGACGACGTCCATTTCCGGCTGTGTCCGCGCCGACGCATAGACGCCACCATTGGCCGCCACCAGATCCTGCAGCAATTGTCTTTCCCGCCAGGGATGGTCGAACGCGCCGATATGCGCGGCAAAGATCCGGGTGCGGGTTTCGGCCAGCCGCTTCCAGAGCTGCGGCTGGAGATCGTAGCCGGAACTGGCCGCATCGGTAATGACAAGAATGGCCTTTGCACCCGTTCGGTCCGCCATGCCATCCATGGCGTTGAGAAGCGTGCGCTCAAGTCCGCTGGACGTGCCGCCGGGCGGCGAGCGCGACAGGGCGGCCGCTACCTCGAAGCCATGCTCGCTCCATTTTTCCATCAGGAACGGCAATTCGAACGGCATGATGTTGACCGCCTCGCGGCCGAGACGAATTCCATCCGAAAAATTGTTCAGCCCGGACAGGATGATGGGGAGGAAGCCGGCGATACTGCCACTGGCATCATAGGCGATTGCAACCGAGCGCGGCGGCTCGAACACCTTGATGCGATAGCGAAGGCCCGCCGTGACAGGCGCTTCGATCTGCTGGCGCCGCGGGCCGCTGGCAAGCATGCGCGGCACGATGATCTTTCCATCGGGACCGGTTATTTCGACAGCGGCCGCCAGCAACGGCTCGCCGGTCATGTCGAGCATGATCCGTTCGACACCGTCCGGCGCAGTGAAGTCGAACCAGTCCGTATCCGTATCGACCTGAACCGCATCGGCAACCGCCGTGGCGAGGGCAATCCTGCGCGGCGCGGTTTCACTGTCGCCATCGGTGAGGGTCGCCACAGGCGATGCCTTCACACCGTCTCCGTCACGAAAATCCGCCTGCGAAACCGGCTGGTCCATGCCCCACTCGCCATTGACGGGCAGATGCTCCGTATCGATCGGCGCTTCCGAAACCGAGAGGCGAACCGGCATTTGCAGTTTCGCGGCGGCGCTGCCGGCAGGCAGCGCGGAAAACTTCAGGAAGCGGACAGGGAGAGGCGCGGCGAGAGCGAGTGCCCTGCCAGCGCCCTCAGGTGCAGGCCGCATCACGCCGATTGCGGTGAAGGGTCCGAGCGCACTTTCCGTGCTTGCGCTCACCTCGATCTCGCCCGGACGGATTGCATCCGCGACTGGCGGCGCGTCCGTCCAGTCGATGCCGGTGACCACGGCCTGCCGGTCATCGACAAACCCGATCACGAATTCGGCGCGCTCCTCGGCCGCGACAGGAAGGGTCTGCGGCATTGACCCTTCCTTCAGCATGGCCGAGCCATCGTCATAGTCCGCTCCGATCTGGCTCGAGGACCAGACGAGATGCCCGCCATGGCTCTGTTTGCCGACGTCGATCGAAATGCCGGACGGAACACCGGGGCTCGCCACCACCTTGAACTCCCCGAGCCCGACGCGGCCCTTTCCCGCATGGCTCGTGAGCAGCGTGAGCCGCGCGGCAACCGCCTTGACCGGGGTCGGCAGGGCAAAGGCCTGCTCCATGTTCACGGGTTGCAGGTGCCCCTTCAGAACGGGCGTGAACGCTGTTCCGTCGGTGGAAAGCTCCAGCTGGAAATCCGCGAGCAACTCGTCCGGCGCCTGCGCGGAAGGGAAATAGGGATGCAGGAGGATACCCGAAACGGGTTGGGGCCCCTGCCCGCCGAGCGCAACCGTAACCGCACGCGGCCCGGCTGCAAGATCGGTGACGTAGCCATCCGACGCCATCAACCCGTCGAAGAGAAATGCCGCCGCCTGCGTCGCCGCGGGATCCGAGGGATCCTCGATCACATGGCCTCCGAAAGCGGGCGCTGCGATATCCAGCCCGCCACGCATCGATACGGGAACGAAGGAGAGGTTGGAACGGGTCTGGGGATCGACGTCGTCTCGGATCGCGACGCTGCTGGAGGCGGTGGATTGACGCCCATCCTCCGATTGCGCGCGCACGGTCAGCAGGACGGTTTCCGTTTTCCAGGAATCAGCCATCGCCACGGCCGAAACCGGAAGGTCGAGCGCCTGGCCGGGCGCAATGGATTTCGCCTCGCCGGGAAGATCGAGCAAAAGCTGATGCGCGGAGGAGCGCCCGTCAAGGCGGAGGGACAGAGCATCGCTGCCGGTGTTTTCGAGATGAAGCGTTCCGGCCGTCCTCTGGGCATGGGGCCAATAGGCGGCAAGGCGGGGTTGAGCGAATGTGAGGCTCATGACCAGCGGCAAGGGAGGAGGAACCGCATCGCCGCCGGCTGGCGGTACGAACGGATCCAGCAGGTCGAACGTCACCTTGTAGGCCGAGGGATCCCCTGCCAGCGCATTGAGCACGAGCTGGTAGGACCCGGGCTGCCAGACCGCATCGATCCTCGCTGCCTTGCCATCGGCGACGCCGGCAGGCTGATCCGGCCTTGCAAGGCCGCGCACCACGCTCCAGGCAATCTGCCGGCCTTCGGCGGGCGTGATCGTCAGGGCCGCATGAACCGGGGTCGACAGGGAAAAACGGTATCGGTCGGTGTCGCTGAGATCGGCCACTTCTCCGGATCGTTCCACGCCGAAGGCGAGCCGTTCGGCGCCGGTTTCGCTGTCATTCGGCTCTCGCTCCATTCCCGGCTGAGGCATTCCGGCAGATTCGACCGTGAGACGATAACGGGCATTCACTCCGGAAACGACGATCTGATAGGTCTGCGGAGACAGAAGCAGGCGATCGAGCACGATCGGCGCGCCATCCGCCGCGCCCTGTCGCAGGGCTCTCTGCTTGCCCTGCCCGTCCTCGACCGCGAGGCTGACGGGAGCGCCGGCCGCATCTCCCTTCCCGGCGACGACAAGGGCGATTTTCCACAGATGCGGCGCGCCGGCCGGCTGGAGCAGGAACCGGTCGGTATCGGTGCCATCGAGACGCCCGTCGATCTCTCCTTTTCCCGGAAAAGCGGCCTTTCCGGCAGATGCAAGAATATCGGCAAGACCGGGCGTGGTCGCCATGTCGTTCGGCTCCGTTTCCTGCCCCGGCAGCCGCTTGCCCGCCTGCCGCAGCAGCAGGCGATAGTCATCGGCAGGCGGCGCATCGCCGGTTACAACGGCCGCATAGTCTCCGGCCGGAAGAACGAGATTGCCCATCGAGACGCTCGATCCGGATTTGCACAGCAGGGGTACGCCGTCTGCAGCACTCAGGCAGAGCTGCCGTGCCTCTCCCGCCTTTCCTTCCAGCTGCAGTTCAAGCCGCCGGTCTGCCAGTTGCGGCGTTACGGAAAAACGATAGGCATCGACATCCGAAATCCGGCTGGCATGGCCGGACACAGCCTTTCCGGGCTTGAGGGGAAAGCCGTCCGCCGGTGTGTCGTTCGGCTCGTCTTCGGCTTGCGGCCGACGTGGCCCCTGCGGGACACGCGTCACGTGAAAATCAAAGGGAGAAGAGCCTGCCGCACCGATCTCGATCGCGACATTGCCAGCGGAAAAGCCCAGATCGTCGAAATGAAGCGGTGCCGTAACCGGACCATAGAAAGAGGTTTGCCGCTTGCCATCCTGCGATATCGCAACGGATGCGGCGGCACCGAGCGGAATATCCACATCGAAGCGGAATTGCCGGCGCGCATCGGCCTCACTGAACGGCCACTCGATATGTACCGGCTTCCCCGGTTCGGCGCGGCCCGATTTCCGGTCGGCGCCGGTCGGCGCGGCAGGCGTTGCGGCCAGAGACCACGACGTATCCGGTCCCGCATGGGAAAGACCGATGAGGTAGGTGCCTGAAGGGAGAAAGACGCGCTCCGCCTCGGCCCTGCCGGCCTGGGGTTCGGCAACGACGGTCACCAATGCGGGCCCGATCGCCCCTTCGAAATGCGGAATATAGCCGTGAATCTCCGCCCTCACCTGCGTGCCATATCCGCCGGTCAGCGTCAGGTTCCAGCTCTTGGCAGCATCGCTGTCGTACACAAACCACCGGACGAAATCCTGGTCGTCTCCGGCAAAGGCGCCTGTGACGCAGAAGGCGCCCTTGGTCTCCGCCCCCGGGGTCGTCTCGTTGTCCTCGGCATTTGCTTCCACGCAGGCAGGCGCAGCTACGTCGGCCACGGCCACGGCGTCCCCTGCTGCCGCCCGCGCAAAGGACCCGCAAGCCAGAAAAAGCGAAAGGGCAAGGCCCAGGACATCAAGACGCAAGGCCCGGCTATTCATCGGCGACAAACAGCCTGTAGGTCCGCAGGTCCGTCTCCGTCAGGAACGCGTCGTCGGCGCAGCGATTGGACTTGACTGCGGTCCACTGGCCGTTCGTCTTTTCCAGCAGGGCTTCGAGCACCCCATCCTCCGGGTCCTGCTCGCAGGGTCCCCAGACCGCCTCGCTAAGCGGTCGACCGTCGGATTTCTGCCGGGCCTTGCCGGCAAAATAGGCTTTCACGCCATCGGAGCGCAGCGTATCGACGATGAAGACGATGGGAACCTGGCTGCTGATATCCGCATTGGCCCGCCGGACCGCATCGAGAATGGCCTTTCGCTCGGGATCGTTCTTCCCGACATTGTGGACACCCTGGCGATCCTTCTCGGAAAGTTTGGAGAACCGCACCGGCGAGATCATGTCCGCCACGTCCTGGCTCGACCAGAAGGGTCCGCCCGTGCAAATCATATCCGGCGTATAGCCGCCCCGGCTGTCGAGATCGCTCCAGGTTCGATCATCCTTGAACCAGGAAAACGCAACCTGCATATCGGCCTCGCTGGTTGTTTCCGGGCAAATGCGCCGGTCGGGGCCATGCCCTTCCCCCGCCGCTGCCACCATGCGGAAGGACACGAAGGCAGCCGTCTCACCGGCGCGATCCTTGTATTTGCTGAAGGAAACGACCGAAACGGTGGGATAGTCGGATGGCGTCCGCGCAAACAAAAGCGACAGCAGCTCTTCCGGGCACGCCTCCTCACCCGCCTTCTCCAGAGCCTTCGGATCGGCGGGAACCGGAAACTGCATCCGGCAGGGTCCGGCTGCGGCGGCGCTGCCCGCCAGGGCGATCACCGCGAAGGCAAGAGCTGCGCCGCATGTCTTCAACCATGTCTTCATGTCATGTCACCTCATCATTCTGGGCCTTCGGGCCGGGCTTCATCGCCCGGACCAGGAGATCGGCAAGGAGGATCGAAACCACCGCCGATCCCGCCGCAACCGGGAGGACAGCGAGAGGCCAGGCCCCCCGCACAAGCCCGACCGCATAGAGACTGGCGAGAAGGATCGCCGGGAACGTGGCGGCAAGGAGGGCACAGCCTGCAATCGCCCGCAGACCGGCGATACCCCTCCGGGACAATTCTCCATGGAGCGTCGCGACCAGAAGGGCCGGAAGAGTGCCCAGCAGATAGGCGGGCGCCGCAAGAGCGGCCAGCCGGCTGAAACCGTCAAACCGTCCGCCGAAGGCGAGCATGAAGCCGCATGCCGCGAGCCCGGGCATGGCCAGCACCACGATCCAGAAGTGCCGGCGCCGGTCCCGCCCGTCCAGGGCGTCGAAAACCATGACCGTCGCTCCTCACGACGGTGGCTTGACATCGTCATAGCGCACACGCGTCTCCGTGCCCTGTTTTTCCGAGACGAGGCGATGCGGCAAGCCGTCGTCCTCCCCGATCCAGACCCGTTGCGGCCCGAGGTCGCCGACACCGTTCACAGGCGGCATGGAATAGGAATATTGCCTTGCCTGCACATCATCGACGGGTTCCACCGCACCGGCCGTGCAATCCCTCAGCGCGTCTGCCGTGGGCATGATGGAGGTCTGCAGGGCCTTGCGCGTCCCCTCGCCGAGGGACTGCTTCGACCAGGTATCGCCGTCCTTGCTGTAAAGATCGTTCCCCACCATGACCTGCTCGGCAATCACGGCCCCCTTCAGGCTTACGGTCTGTCGATAGCCCGGAGCCTCAGAGAGCCTCGTATAGGAATCGAAGATGGTCTTGCAGGTTTCGTCCGCAAGGGCAGGCCCGGTCAGACAGACCTGGCAGAGAAGGACAAGGCCTGACAGAACCCGGTTCATCGGTGGATCTCCTCCTGATTTTCGACCGAGTATCGGCAGAGGAGGCCAAGTTGGATACTACCTTAAAAGGTGGCACCGCTATTGGCGGAGCGCTTCGGCGAGCACGAGGGCCCTGGTTCCATCGTCCAGTCACTTGAGCGGCAGCCGGCCGGTAATGATCGAGATATTGTTGGGATTGGTGAAGCTCGGAATCACGGACAGAGCGCTCGTGTTTGTACCGGACTACATCAAGCGATCGAGATTGGGCGCCAGCCCCTTTTCGATCGCTCGTTCAATATATCCTGGTTCCGATCCGTCGATGCACAGCACCACCACGGGCCGGTCAGGGCGCTTGTAGCGGCGCCCGTTCACGACGATCTCAAGATCATTTTTGACGGAGGTGTTCATGGATAGCTCCTTATGCTGCCGCAAGGATTGCTTCGCGGCTGCCGATAAAGTTGCGGCCGCGCTCGCCCAAAAGGGCGTCGTTGATAGCGCTTCGCCAGCTTTCGCGGGTCACGCCATAGTCCGTCGCTTTGGTAGACACCCCTAAGCTCGCCAGAAATGCGTCGAGATCACTCGCGCCACGGAGAAGGTCGCTTCCGAAGATGCGTTTGAGAGCGGCATCACAATCCGCGTTTTTCCCGATGACACTGCGCAGGATCATCGGCAAGGTGAAGGAACACGCGACCCCATGGACCGTGCCGTGGTGGAGCGTGAGGAAATAGGAAAGCGAGTGCGCAAGCGCGGTCTTGGTATTCGAGAAGGCAAGGCCCGCAAGGAGGCTCGCCTGGGACATCCGGGACCTGAGATCGAGATCATCGGGACGTCGCAGCAATTCGGGCAGAACCGTCATGATCTCATGCGCGGCGAAAACGGCGTGGCTTGACGAAACCGGGTTGGCATTCACGTTCCAGATGCTTTCCAAGGCATGCGACAAGGCGTCGAGCCCAGTGCTCAACGTCAGCCCGCGCGGGATGCCGAGGGTAAGTTCCGGATCAAGAATGGCGTGTTCGGGATAAAGTCTCTCGTGGGCGAGTGAATATTTCTGCTTCGCGTCGGTATCCCACACAGTGGCCCAGCAGGTCACCTCGCTTCCGGTGCCGGACGTCGTTGGTACGGCAATGATCGGCAGACTGAGCAGAGAGTCTGCACCAGCACCTCCCTGGATATAGGCCTGGACACGGGCGAAATCATTGCCGGAAGCGGCCAACACCTTGGCTGTATCGATGACCGAGCCGCCGCCAATTGCAACGATCACCTGCGGTGCCTCCTCGGCCGCCCCGAATGCGGCGCACGCGGCGCGCAAGCCCCGGAAGCTCGGATTAGGCTCGACGTCTCGCACCAGAACCGATGGACGGCCTGCCTCTTTTGTGACGCGATCCACCAGTGCATCGAATGCAGGATGGTCGTTGTAAGTCAGCAGGCAGTACCTGCGCCCGGCAAGCTTTTCGCCGATCCTGGACAGGGATCCGGCTCCAAAAGTGACGCGGACCGGGTTGGCGTATTTCCATGATTGCGACATCGCATTCCTCCGAACTTGTCTTCCTGAGGCCATAAGGGCGCCGCTCGTGCCATTTGTCCAATTGATAGTTTATTTATTTTCCATTCAATAAACCTATGGACAGCGCGCGCGGATCAGGGGAAGATGAACATCTTCATTTTGGTAGGAGCATGCAGGTGGCCATTGTTTTCACGCACCTCCGGTCATTTCATGCGGTAGCCGAACACCGCGGATTTACAGCCGCTGCGAACGCGCTGCGTGTGAGCCAACCGACAGTTACGACCCAGGTCAGGGAGCTTGAAGAGCGCTATGGCGTGGAGTTGTTTCTCCGGCAGGCCCGTCGTGTAGAACTGTCGGAGACAGGGCGCGCGCTCTATGAAATAAGCACGCGCATCTTGAAGTTGCACGAAGAAGCCGAAGATCTTCTTTCTAGCAGCGGTCAACTCACGAGAGGGCAATTGAAGATTGCCGCCGTGGGGCCATTTCACGCAACAGAAATGATCGCACGGTTTGTAGCGCGTTATCCCCTCTTTAAGGTCAGCATGCTGCTGGGCAATTCCGATCTCACGCTCTCGCGAATTCTCGATCTTGAAGCCGATGTCGCGGTATTGGCCCATCTCATAGACGACCCCAGGGTGCACACCGTACCCTTTAGTACGCATGAGGTCGTGGTTTTTGTAAACTGCGACCATCCTTGGTATGATCGAGACGCGATCAACATCAAGGAGATTGAAGGGCAGGCGCTCATTCTTCGTGAACAAGGCTCTACAACCCGCCGTGCGCTGGAGAAAAGTGCCGAAGCTGCGGGCGTGGCCCTGCACCCGTTCCTGGAAATCGGCAGTCGCGAAGGCGTGTGGAAAGCGGTCGAACGAGGGCTCGGTATCGGCGTCGTCGCCGATTTTGAGTTTGTTTCTCACCCCCGCCTGAAAACCATTCGCATTTCCGATTGCGCCGTGAGGACGGAGTATAGGCTTGCCTGCCTTCAGGAGCGACGTTCCTCGCGCAAGATCAATGCTTTTCTGGAGGCAGTGCTGTAAGAAATGCCTCTAGGTTCACCGTGCCGCCGATCCGCTGTTCCGGACCTTATCGCGGATCGGTTTCCCTGGGGCCGGAAAGTGCATCCAGCTTTGTTTTCCTGAGTGAAAGCGGGCTCTATACTGCAATCGGCGAGTACGCCAGTGTCACAACAGCGCGATACTCAAGTCGGATTGATTTCCGTGTGTCGCGAAATGAATTCAACCAGATACCGCCCCCCCTCGGACAAATCCGATTGGGCGTAGAACCCGATATCGATGCGAATTGACGCCGGCAAATCCGACGATTTGTCGAGAGGTCGGCAACCCTCTGGCACCGTCGCCGCAATCATCGGAGCGACACCAATGCCCACCCGCACTGCGGTGGCCGCAGCCACCAGAGTGGAGGCGATACAGGCCGTATTCCACTTGATGTTTCGTTGGGACAAGGCGGCGATGATCAGCAAGTTCCAGGGGCAGCTGTCTTCAAACAGGATCACCGGCAGGGGTTTCCCTGCATCCACCAGAATGTCCGATCGCACAGTCCAGACCAGATATTCGGTCCAGATGAGCAGCGGCTTTCTGGCGAGGCAACTGATATCGCAAACGACAATATCCAGCTTGCCGGACTCGAACAGATCCGCCAGACGGCGGTTGGGCTCTATAATGATGTCGATCTCGACCTTGGGATTCTGATCCCGGAAATCGCGCAGTATATCGATCAGGCGCGTTGCAGCGAAATCTTCGACAACGCCGAGGCGGATGCGCCCCTCGATTAACTTCCCGGTCAGCCGCCGCTCGGCCTCGTCGCTGAGAAGGACGATCTGCCGGGCATAGGCCAGCAGGGTCTGTCCATGTGCGTTGAGTTCCAGACCCTTGGAAGACCTGGTAAAAAGTGTCACACCTGCAAGTTGTTCGAGCTTGCGAATTTGCATGCTTACGGCAGCCTGCGTCCGGTGCAGTTTTGCAGCAGCGCCGTTCACCGTCCCGATTTCCGCAACCGTCATAAAGGCGCGGAGCAGGTAGGAATCAAGGTCGAGCATCCGAGAATCGCATTACCGTTGCCGTCTTCCAACTGGTGTAGCCGGAAGCGTGGGTGAAGGCGATCCCATCAACGACCGCGATATACAATGAGCGATCTTTCAGCCTTCTGCAATACAGCACGGTCGATCAGCGATATTGCCGGGATCGTCCCGCATTTTCCTCAAGAATGAAACAAACCCAGACCAACCACGGTATCGAAGCCGACAAGACGGTCAAGGACCACGATCTTTAAGGCGGTGATGCCGGTCAGTACCGTGGCAGCCGCCGCCATTGTCGGATCGGATGCGGCCCGCATGTTGATGGCCAACGTAACCAGCAGGTTTGTTGTCGCGGTATTGCTGAAAACAGGCTGATCGACACGTCAGATCCGAAGGTCAATGCGATTGCATGGTCTTCACCAGCTCAGAGGACAGCGCTTCGGGAAGGGGATGATTCTCGCTGGGCTATAAAGTTTTCTAAATGTGGACGGCAGGCATCGACCCTAGGGCAAAAGTCCTGTTCTAAGGGGGCATCAGAAATCCTTATACCCACTCTCGAATTTTCGAGGTTCCAAGGCGCGCATGCGCTGTTGATGATGCTGGCGACAGCATGAGACTGGGAGCCTGTCTTGACTATTGACCGCGATTTTCTGGAAGACTTGAGAAGGCGCTTCGGCAACGCGGCGGGCGGAGAAATGGAAGATCCGCACTTTCGCAGCGTGGCCGCGAGCGTTTTCAAGGATGGCGATAGCCGGAAATGGCCGTTTGCCGATCCCGCAACCTTCCTGGACGCACGCTTCATCGAGAACGGCTTGCGACCGGACGTCCTGAACGGGCTGGACGTCGCCCTGATCGGCGTACCCATGGATCTCGGCGTCACCAATCGGGCCGGCGCCCGGCTGGGGCCCCGCGCGGTCCGGGCGGTCGAGCGGATCGGACCCTATGAACATGTTCTGCGTGTCGCCCCGATGGGAGCCCTGCAGGTCGCAGATGTCGGCGACGTTCCGATGCGGAGCCGCTTCGGATTGGCCGAGTGCCATGCCGACATTGAAGCCTGTTACCGGATGATCGCCAGCACAGGCGTTATCCCCCTTTCCGTCGGCGGGGACCATTCCGTCTCTGGCGCTATCCTCAAGGGCTTCGCGGCAAGCCAGCCAGTCGGCATGATTCACATCGACGCCCACTGTGACACTGCCGGACCCTATGAAGGCTCGAAGTTTCACCACGGCGCACCGTTCCGCGAGGCGGTTCTTGCAGGCGTGCTTGATCCCAAACGCGCGATCCAGATCGGCATTCGCGGAGGCGGCGAGTATCTCTGGGAATTTTCCTTTGCCTCGGGAATGACCGTGATCCACGCAGAAGAGGTGGCGAAGATGGGCCTTGAGGCCGTGATCGCCAAGGCCCTGCAGGTGGTCGGCAACGGCCCGACCTATCTGAGCTTCGACGTGGATAGCCTTGACCCAGCCTACGCTCCCGGCACCGGCACGCCCGAGGTCGGCGGCCTTCAGCCAAGGGAAGTGCTGACCCTTCTCCGCGGATTCTGGGGAATAAACCTCGTCGGCGGCGACGTTGTGGAAATCGCCCCACAATATGACAGCACCAGCAACACCGCGCAGATCGCCGCTCAGGTGCTGTTCGAGCTTCTCTGCCTTGCCACGGCCAGCCCGGCAGTCCGCGCAAACAGGCCTGTGAATTCCGCTGAAAAAGGCTGCCGGTAGCAGGCGCGCCGCTTACCAAGCTCGATCGAACAACATATCAAAACAAGGGGAACGACATGCGTGTTTCGAGAAGTCTACGCCACATCGTCACAACGGCAATTGCCATGTTTGCCGTCATGGGTGCAGCCGCACAGGCCGATGATCTTACAGATATCAAAGCCGCCGGCGAAATCAACGTCGGCATTTTCTCCGATTTTCCGCCCTTCTCCTCCGCAAGTGCCGATATGAGCATCAAGGGATATGACGTCGACGTCGCGCAGAAGATCGCCGACGGTTTCGGAGTCAAACTCAATCTCGTCAGCGTTACCGGTCAGAATCGTATCGCCTATCTCAATGACAAGCGGGTCGATTTGCTGATGAGCGTCGGTTTCTCGAAAGAGCGCGCCGAGGTTATCGACTTTGCCGCCCCCTACGCGCCCTACTACATTGCCGTTATCGGTCCGCAAGCGCTAGAGGTGACCGGTAAGGACGATCTTGGCGGCAAGACAGTGGCGGTGAACCGGGGAACGCTCGAAGATACGTCGCTCACGGAAGCGGCTCCCAAATCGACGGTGATCCAGCGTTTCGAGAACTATAATGCGGTCATTCAGGCGTTTATTTCCGGGCAGACGCAGCTGATGGTGGTCGGCAACGATGTGGGCTCGCAGGTGCTGGCCCGCCAGGATGCCCTCAAGCCGGAGCAGAAATTCCAGCTTCTGAGCTCGCCCTCTCATATTGCGGTGCGCAAGGGCGAGGATGGTCTGAAGAGAGCCGTCAACGACAGCATCGCTGCCATGATATCCGACGGCTCGCTCGACGCGAGCTCGAAGAACTGGCTGAAAACGCCGCTGGATCTCGACACCCTGAAGGATTGAAAGCAAACGCTCGGCCGCCCCCACAGGGCCGGCCCGAACGGTCTATCCCTCCCCCTTCCGATCGAACAGGACGACGATGAGATACAGCCTGGACTTCAACTGGCTCTGGGGCGGAATGGGGGACCTGGTCCATGGTGCGGGCGTCACGATATTTCTGACGGCCTGCACCGTGGGGTTTGGGATTATCCTGAGTATTTTCGGCGCGGCCGCGCGCCGGGGGCGCTTCATCTGGCTTGGAAAGGCTGTGGGTCTGTATGTGGAAATCATGCGCAACACACCGTTCCTCGTGCAATTGTTTTTCATTTTCTTCGGTTTGCCCAGCATCGGCATTCTGCTCAATCCGATAACCGCTGCCATCCTGGCCATGACCCTCAATATGGCCGCCTACACCATTGAAGTCATAGGCGCCGGGCTGGATGCGATCCCCAGGGGACAGAGAGAGGCCGCCTTAGCGCTGGGATTGAAGCCGCTGGTGGTGTTCTTCAAAATCATCCTGCCTCAGGCGCTCGCCGTCATTTATCCAGCGCTCACAAGTCAGATCATTATCATGATGCTGGAATCGGCGGTCGTTTCGCAGATCTCCGTCCGCGAACTGGCCCAGGAGGCGGATCTTCTCCAGGCGCGGACTTTCCGATCCTTCGAGACCTATCTGGTGGTCACCCTGATTTATCTTGCGATGTCGGCCGTGCTTCGCCGGCTGCTGATCGAGGGGAAGCGCCGTTACCTGGGAGCCGGACTCTCGTGATCGAATTCACCTTCTGGGACATTCTCCGCAATTTGCTTTTTGCGACACGCTGGACCGTGCTGCTGTCGATAACCGCATTTGCGGGCGGCTCGACCGTGGGTGTGGCCATTCTCCTTGCACGGATCTCGAAGAAGACCTGGTTACGCAGCATGGGATCGGGCTATATCGCGCTGTTTCAGGGAACACCGCTGCTCATGCAGTTGTTCCTGATGTTCTTTGGCCTGCCAATGCTGGGTTTCAGGATCGAGGCCTGGACTGCCGCCGTCTGCGGCCTGACCCTTTATGCAAGCGCCTATCTGGCGGAAATCTGGCGAGGCGGTGTCGACTCCTTACCGCGCGGACAATGGGATGCCGGGGCCAGCCTTGGCCTGCACCGGTTGCTGCAACTTCGCCTGGTCATCCTTCCGCAGGCGTTCCGGATCACTCGCGCCCCGACCGTCGGCTTCCTTGTCCAGCTCGTCAAGAGTACTGCGCTGGCATCGATTTTGGGTTTCGAAGAGGTGCTGAAGACAGCAAATGCGATCAACAATGCGACTTTCGAACCCTTCAAGGTGTATGGCCTTGTCGCTCTGATCTTCTTCGCTCTCTGCTATCCGTTGACGCAGTATGCGAGATGGCTGGAAAAAAACACCCGGTTTGGCTGAGCTTTCGGAGCTCAGCCAAATCGATTATCTGCCAGCAGAAAACGATCGTTTCTCGACAAAGCCACGAGACCTTCCGCATACTGTCGAAACTGCGGCGCATGCTCTTGCTCGTCCGTGAAGGGACATCCCCGTCACGGCAGGTGAAGAGGGTTGGACCAGGCGATTTTCCCGGCGGCATCGATGGCAACGACCCGGCACCAGTCGCCTGCAAACTTCTTGAGCGGAAACTGAGCGCGCGTCATGTCCGTGCCCCATTGCTTTTCATTGCGCGACCCCCGGCCAACGACGGAGATTTGATGAATCGGAGAGGTTTCAACGAAAATTGTGCCGTCCTCGATCCGCATATCCAGCAGTCGGGGTCCCTGAGATGAATAGTAATTGCCGCGCTTGAGTGCCGCGACAAGGGCATCGGGCTCGTTGGCTTCGGCTTTCACCATTACCCAGCCACCGAACGCATCTCTCTCCTGATCCTCTCCGGCAACAAAATGCGCGTCATCGCAAGCAAGCGCATGGATGCGACGCCCTGCATTAAGGAGAGCATCGAGAAAATAGGAACCGCCGCCGCGCGCGTTGAGCACATGGCTGGTGTGATTGTACACCTCAAGCGCATGCGCACCGGGAAGGGATGCGGCATCGGCGATCGACAGCGCATACCATTCAGGATGGGGAATGGCCACAAAAGCGCCGGCATCCAGGCAGCGCTTTGCGATTTCCGGTCCGGTCTCGTTCACACCATTGGGCGCAAAATCCAGCGGCAGCCCCACAGCGAGGATATGCCATATTTCGCCATGCTCGGTGGCCGGGGCATGACATTCCGCGCCAATGATGGTCGTGAAGTCTGCCGTTCTGAACGGCCGTGTATCTGCGAGCGGATAATTGTAATGCGCCTGGAAGTGATCCGAAAGGCAGAGGAAATCATAGCCCCGCTCTCTGTAGCGCTTGCAGACTTCCTCGGGATCGAGTTTTCCATCCGAAAGCGAGGAGTGCGTGTGGAGATTGCCCCGATAGAACTGGCCGGGCGCTGCGAAAGCCTCAATTTGCATGCATTCTAGTCCTTTGCGAGAGTTGTTCCGACGCCATCGAAAACGCGGCGAGCAGCTTTTTCGTGTAGTCCGACGTGGGATTTTCCAGCACCGTTTGTGTGGAACCGTAGTCGCGGATGCAGCCGCGCTCCAGAACGAGAATATCGTCTGACATCTCCGCGACGACAGGCAGATCGTGAGAGATGAAGAGATAGGCCGTACCGTGTTCCCGCTGCAGGCGCTTCATAGCCTTGAGCACCGAAGACTGAACCGTAACGTCCAGAGCCGAGGTAACCTCGTCACAGAGCACGAGGTCAGGTTTTCCGGCGAAAGCCCGGGCAATGGCGACGCGTTGCTGTTGCCCGCCGGAAAGCTGGCGGGGTGAACGGGAGAGGAAGCTGGCGTTGAGGTCCAGTTCTTCAAGAAGCGCCACGGCCTGGTCACGGGCCTCGGTCCGCGTCAATCCGAAGAAGAACTGCAGGGGTCGGGTAATGATCTGTTCGACCGTATGCTGCGGATTGAGGGACGATGCCGGGTCCTGAAAGATCATCTGGATACGCCTGCGCACATTCTGGTCCCGGCGGGTGGCCAGCCCGTCAAGTGGCTTGCCTAAGAATTCCATCGCGCCTGGTTTGCAATCGATCAGTCCCGCCACGAGAGACGCGAGCGTGGATTTACCGCTGCCGGATTCGCCGACCACGCCGAGCGTCCTGCCCATGGACAGGGAAATGGAGATATCGGAAAGGGTCCTCGGGGGGGTGTTGCGCAGGAACAGGCCGGAAATGGGGTTCAGCCCTCGTTCCTTGCTGTAGGAGAAATCAAGCCCCTTGATGGTCAGCGTCGCGGGTCCGGCTTTCAGAGGCGCGGATGGCGATGCCGGACGGGTCTTGAGTTGAGGTATGGCTGCGATAAGGGTTCTGGCATAATCCGTTCTGGGCCGGGTGAAGACCTGTTGTGTCGGCCCGTCTTCGAGGACCATGCCGTCCTTCATGACAAGAACGCGCTCGCACATGCGGGTAATGACGTTAAGGTCATGGCTGACATAGATCAGTGTCGTATTGTTTCGCTTCTGCAGCCTTCCAACGAGATCGAGCACCTGGGTTTCCACGGTCTTGTCCAGCGCAGTGGTAGGTTCATCGAGAATGATCAACTCGGGTTTCGAAACGAGGGCGGCGGCGATGACCACGCGCTGCCTCTGTCCGCCGGACAGTTGATGCGGGTAACGATCGAAAATGGCCGCCGGGTCCGGCAACTCCATCCCAGCGAGAAGTTCGATCGCCGCATCCCGGGCCTGCTTGCCATGGCTCGCCTCGTGGAGCCGGATCAATTCTGTCAGTTGCTGACCGATCTTGAGGTGGGGGGTGAGAGAGGACAGCGGGTTCTGCGGGACCATGGCAACGCGCCGGCCGCGAAAGTGGAGCAGTTCATCGCGACCGAGAGAGAGAATAGCGGTGCCGGAGATATCGATCTCGCCCGAGGCGATGCGTGCTCCCGGCCGCGTATAGGCAAGGAAGGCGCGTGCCAGCGAGGACTTTCCACAACCACTTTCGCCCACGATGCCGACCGTCTCTCCCCGTCGGATGGTGAAATTGACATTGTTGACCGCTGGCTTCTCTGTCTTTGGTCCCGTCCTGTAGACGAGGGCAAGATTGCTTACCGTAACATGTGGTTTGTCGGCCATTCTCAAAGCTCCGCCGTGGTTATGCCAAAGGCACGGGCAAAGCCATCGACCATGAAATTGACCCCGAGGATCAGGCTTGAAAGCATGATGGCGGGCAGCAACAGAAACCACGGATCCGTGTAAATCACGCCCATCGCTTCCTGGACCATTAGACCCCAGTCCGGTGTCGGCTGGCTGATTCCCAGACCCAGGAAGGAAAGAGCGCTGATGCGAAGAACCGCGGAAGAAATCCTGACCGCCAGTTCCACGCCGATCAGCCCCGTCAGATTGGGCAGTATCTCCCGCAGCATGATGGCCAACCGGGATTCCCCCCGCAGTTCCGCTGCCCGTACAAAATCCAGGGTGGACAGGCTGACCGTTCTGGCACGCACCACACGCACGACACCCCAGGTGTAGACAACCGCGATGACGGGTATCAACATCAGGATATCCTTGCCGAGAGCCAATGTCAGAATGGCAATCAGAATGATATCGGGAATGGCCATCACGGCGTCGATGAAACGCATTATAACCTCGTCGATGCGGCCGCCATTATATCCGGCCACCATGCCGAGCAGCGTTCCGAACACGATCGCTGCGGCAACCCCGCAGAAGGATACGAGCAGTGCGATCCGTCCACCCTCGATGATCCGGCTGAAATAATCGCGCCCGATCTGGTCTGTCCCCATAAGGAACTCGGCGGAAGGATGCGCAAGCGGTGCGCCGACCAGCGCGCTTGAATCATACGGTGCCAGCAGGGGTCCGAGAAGTGCGAGACCCAGATGAAATATCACGAGCACGACGCCGATGAGGGTCATCGGTTCACTGAGGGCACGGCGAAGCTTCGGGTTCATGCGCCAGAGGGGCGCGGCCGTCTTGACAGTCTTTGCATCAATCATTCTGGAACCTCGTGCGAACGCGTGGATCGAGGACAAGCACCGCAAGATCGGCCAGGAGATTGGCGACAACCACCGCCAAGGCCGCAAGAAACGCGATCGCTTGAATTGTGGGGATTTCGCGTTGCGCTATC
Organism: Gellertiella sp. DMC107; assembly: GCF_056313605.1. NCBI lineage: Bacteria > Pseudomonadati > Pseudomonadota > Alphaproteobacteria > Hyphomicrobiales > Rhizobiaceae > Gellertiella > Gellertiella sp. DMC107. The sequence goes on from NZ_JBQUZZ010000006.1 coordinate 337,528, forward strand.
GCACGGAGCAATTCGCCACCGGCACCGGGAAATTTGAAAACCGCTTCGACGACAATCGAGCCTGCAAGCAGGCCTGCGACGAAGGTGGCCGTTCCATTGAGCATCGGAATCAGAGCGGATGGCAGCGCATGACGCAAGGCGATCCGCCAATCCGGTATCCCAGCCAGCCTCGCGCGCTCGACATAATCGCTGTTGAGCGCCTCCACCATGCCGGCACGCAGAAGGCGGAACTGATAGGCCGCTCCATGGACACACAGTGCCACGACGGGCAGCACGGAGGCACCAAGGATCGCCATTTTCGGTGCATCCGTCGGCGCGAGAATGACAGCCGGAACCAGATCGAGCCAGACGGAAAAGACAATGACGAAAAGATTGGAAACGACAAAGTCGGGCATCGAATAGGTGAACAGGGTTCCACTACTGATCGTCGTGTCGAGGGGGCCGCCCGGTTTAAGGCTGGCGAGCACAGCGAGGACGATGACAATAGCCAGCATGACGACCAGAGCCATACCCGCCAGGATCAGGGAATTCACCATCGGATGGACGATCCGGTCGACGACAGCCTCCCGTTGGATGAGTGTCTTGCCGAAGTCAAAGGTGAACAGGTTATGCCAAACCTCAAAGAACCGGACCGGCATCGACCGGTCTAGTCCAAGGTCAGCGCGCATCTGAACCAATTGCTCTTCGCTGTAGAAGGCCAGCTCCTCCGCAGGAATCGTTGCGGTAAGGGCATCACCGGGAAGCACTTCCGTTCCGAGAAAGACGATCAGGGACGTCAGGGTCAGGATAAAGAACGATAGGACGAGACGTCTGCATATCATGCGGATGATGCTGGACATTCAGATCACCGTGTCTCGAAGAGATAGCCATTCCATATGTCGGTGCGCCATCACGATTCTACCCAGCAATCGTCGAACCGGGTTCCCCAATTCTGGGGATGCGATCTAAGGTTCTTGACCCTGGGGTGATGGGCGAGCATGTTGCGACGGCCGCCGAGGACGATGGCGGGCGTATCCGCATGGGCGATCCGCTGCAATTCCTGATAATTGGCAAAACGTTTTCCATCGTCCGGCTCGGCAATTGTCTGCTGATAGAGCTTCACAAAGGCGTCATTGGCCTGCCCTTTCCATCCGGAGCCCTCTGTAGGATTGGAAATGAAACGCCCAAGATTGATCGCGGGGTTGCGTGGGCCGACAAGGCTGACAGCGGGGCGGCCGATGGGCGTGTTGACCTGCTTGACATATGCGTCGAAACCGTCAGTCGGCATCTCGCGGATGTCGGCCTTGATTCCGGCCTTTTTCCAGGATTCGACGACGATTGCCATCACGCGCGGCATTTCCGGAAAAGAAGGAGAAAACACGATCAGGGGAAGACTGATCCCGTCCGGATGGCCGGCCTCCTGGAGGAGCTGACGCGCCCGATCCGGATCGAAGGGCTTTTCGCGGGGGACAAATTCCCTGTTGAAGCCCGACATCTGCGTGTCGTTCCCGACCCAGGACCCGGGATCGTTATAAACGATGGTATTGATGGCGTTTCTGTCGATGCTGAGGCTCATTGCCTCGCGCACCTTGGCGTCGTTCCACGGCAGGTTGAGGTTTTTTGGCAATCCGATCAGAAACTGATCGCCGCCCGCAGACTTGTGGACGGAACCACCGGCGCTTTCGAACTGCCCTGCCGTGGTCGGATCGATGTTGAACACCGCATCGAACTGGCCGGAGCGAAAGCCGTTGATGGCCGTCTGCGAGGTAACAATATAGCCTTCCAGTTCATCAAGAAACGGGCGCCTGGAAAGCCAGTAATTCTCGTTTCGGATGGCCTTGAAGCCCCGGCGGTTATCGACCTGAACGAGCTTGAACGGGCCGGTGCCGATGCCATCTGCCAGTATTTCTCCCGGCGCTGCAGCAGGCACAATAGTCAAGCGGTACTCGGCCAGAATAAAGGGAAACTCGGCATAGCCTGCGTTCAAAGTGAAACGTACGCCGTATCTGCCGTTCGGCTCGATCTTTTCAAACCACTTGTTCAGAAAACTGCTTGCCTTCTGCTCTATATGCGCATTGAACGAGGCAACCACATCGCTGGACGTCATTTCGATGCCGTTGTGAAACTGCACACCTTCGCGAAGCCGAAATTCCCATACTTTCAACGTATCGTCGGCCGGATTCCAGCTTTCCGCCAGTTCTCCCTGGAGATTGAAGTCGTGGTCCACCCATAGCAGACAGTTCCATACCGAGCGTGTCAGCAGATCGATCCAGAAGTAGGGGTGCCTGCCGTTGTCGGACGTGCCGACAGCCCAGTTGGGATAGGTCTGGCCGTAAACGAGCTTGCCACCCGTTTTAGGAGCAGCGTTGGAGGGCAAGGTTGCCCAAGCAGGCAGCTCAGCAGCATAAGCGGCACCATGGCCACCCAGGGTAGTCGCACCAACTACCAGCGTACCCAAGCCAAGCATTTCGAGAAAATCACGTCTAGATTGTAGATGCATCGCCAGCTCCCATTTGTTTTTATGCGCACAATAATGGTCCCCGGCTCCGAACCGTGACGACGGATGTCTATTGACAGGCAGAGACCTCCGTGAGCCGCACGGAAGCGGCTCCCCACTCGTTTCTCATCAAAACCATTTCAGCTTCTGCCATCCGCGGCCAATACGAAGTTTGAATGAAATTGATAGACTGAGCCTATGGATGGGTTCTGATGCATAGGGCAACTCTGGGTTCCATCCCCTGTCTGGAAAAAAGGGTTGGCACGTAGGCATGGTGGCGTGCCACCGCCGTTCGACCGCTTCCGCTTCAAGAACAGTTCAGCCCAGGAACCCAAACAGCGAAAGGAAAAAGCCAGAACCTGGACCGGCAACACACACCCGAGCCATACATAAAGGCGGGTCAAATCTCGGTGGAAACGCCGGGTCACTTCTCAGTGAAATCAACAGGTCTGGTGTTCTGCAGCTTCAGGTACAGCCAGTCCGTCCATTATCTGGATAAAGATGCCCTTGTCGCTCCAGCGTTTCCGGCGGTTATACAGCGTTTTCTCCGGACCATATTCCTTCGGCGCATCGCACAAACGGAGCCAATTGCGATTGGCGAAAATGATGCCACTTAGCACACGCCGATCATCGACACGCTGGCGGCTATGGCTCTTGAGGAAATAGGGCTGGAGACGAGCCATTTGCTCGTTAGTCAGCCAGAACAAATTTCTCATCAGTCAGGCCCCTATCCGCCCGTCTGATTCGTAGACGTCAATTCAAATTAATGGGTCCTGACCCAAGGGCGTTAACTCACGATGCCAGTCAAAGCACGACGTCAATTCATTTCAGCATAGTTCAGTGCGGACCTAGCAAACGATGACCACACCTCAGCGGATATGAAGGGAAGTTGAACCCACTCTTTCATTGGTTTCCCCTTGCCTGAGGGGTCAAACAGCTTTGCGCCAGGCAACGTCATTGCTTTTACATGATCTGCTCCCGTCAGTTTAAATACCATACAATCTTGGAATAAGCAGACGAAGGCCTTCCCGTTCGATTTATAGCATTTTTTCCCGAACAATTGGGATGGTGCCGCTGGGCCAAGCATGGAGCAAATTTGGTGGAAGAGTTGTTCGGCGTCGGACATTCGTTATGGTCCCCTATTTCAGTTGTCCATGTTCTCGTAGAGCTCTTTTCGCGCTCGCATGAGATATCCTGAAACCCATGGCTTCGAACGCAGCAGCCGTCCTATATCGGTATCGATTGGCAAATGATCGATTGCACTCAGCACCGGTAAGACTGCCGCGTCAACCGTTGTAGGGGTTGCGCCCATAAAGAAGCGGTTGTCGCCAAGGATACCGCCTAGCGCGTCCAAATCTGCATTTGCCTTGAACAGGCGGTCCCGTTCCAACAAACGGCCATATCCACTTTTCATCAGTCCGTCCCTGACTGATCTCCGCACTTTATGGGCAATGGGTTTTCGTAACCATCTTGGAACTTGCTTAAACAGCACGGGCCAGACATGGGGCCAACAGGCTTTATTCATCCAGCGATCATGAACCAGTGCCAGGCGGAGGCTTTCTTCTACCATTCGGGTTACCGCCACACCAAGCGCCCGTTGCGCTGACGACTGGCATGAGTAGTAATCGGCCTCCTTCCGCGCCAACCATTCTTCTATTCGGTCGCTTTCAGGAATAAGGCTATCATCGACGCGAAGCACGGGAACCTTGCCATATGGCATTGACGCAGCGCTGGAAATGTCTTCCCTGCGCCAGGGGCGCCCAGACATCTGAAGTAATATCATTGCCTTAACACAAAACGGGCTGACGCTCGGTTCGTTAAAACCACGGCAGAAGGATATCAAAGTGTACATTTCGAATACTCCAGCGAACCCTTGACAAGCAGAGATTTCAAAGAGGTTAGTATGGCCTCATGTCGGAATCTGTCATGAGGCGCCTATGAGTAGGATTTTTCGCCTGCACCAGCTGTTGCAAACAATGCGTCTGGAGCGCCCGCCCGTCACGGCCGAAAGGCTGGCTTTGCTTTTGGGTATCTCAATTCGTACTGTGCATCGGGATATAGCCACGCTCCGGGAGCTGGGCGCTGGTATCGATGGTGCTGCCGGCTACGGTTTCACTTTGGCAGATGATGCTTCCGTTCCCCCGCTTGCATTCAACGAGAATGAGCTGGAAGCTCTGGTTCTGGGGCTTCGCAAAGTTGAAGACGTCGGCGATCATGTGCTGTCTGCGGCTGCGCAATCAGCGTTTGCAAAGCTGAAGTCGCGCTTGCCGGAAGAGCAGTCGCGACGCCTCCGCCATGCCGTTATGTCAGCAAAGCAGTTCTCCCCTGGGCCTATCGTAAGCGTCGACGTTGCCGAATTACGAAAGGCAGCATGGGAAGAACATGAAGTCCGATTTCGCTATATGGACGCCCAGGGTGCGGTTACGGAGCGACAGGTGCGCCCCTTATCGATCGCGCATTTTGGTCAGAACATCTGTTTGATCGGATGGTGCCTGTTGCGAGCGGATACGCGCGTTTTTCGATTGGACAGGATAGTTGAGCTGGAAGTGACCACGCGCAGTTTTCGCCCCCAGCGGGTCGCGCTGCTGGAGCGTGCTTTGGCCCGCATACTGGGGGAGGTCGAGGAAGGCAAAAAATGATAAGGTCTGATTACACAGCACAGCGTTAACGACGATTTTCAGATTGTATTACGGTGTTGAGTATGGCTCGTTGGCCTGCTGGCGCCATTGGCGGCGCGGGACTGAGCCAGCGAGGAACGCAGCGCCATGCTCAATCACTTGTCATGGAGGCTGCCGGTAACCGGCTCACTTACGCCTGGAAATCAACTTAAGGTCCGGCATTGAGGTATACGCAGATCAGACTGACAGAAGATTTCTCTCGCTTCCTGATTTCGGAATAGGCGCAGCCTTTTCTCGTTGATCTGCGCGAGGATAAAGGCCCATCGGTTGATCTTGCTGTGATCCCCTCGCGAGCGACGCTTTCCGACTATCTTCTTTAAAGCGCGATAGCCCAGTAGATAGCGTAGATGCCAGGGCTACCGCCTATACTTTCCGTACGGGGGCGGCAATTTTTCTGGTGATGGTCAACAGCCCGTTAGCCAAGAAAATTTGCTAGAGGCCCGTTCAGGCTCTAGTTCCGGAAAGTTGCCCCCAGTAACGTCGCCGCTGATCTGCTCGGCCAGTAGCCGTCCGGTCGTTGGGCCGAGGGTAAACCCCTGATGGCCGTGTCCGAAGTTGCACCAGAGTCCGCTGACCCCGGGAATGGCGCCTACTGCAGGAAGCATATCGGGGAGGCAAGGACGCCATCCAGACCACGGTTCCTTCTCGGTCGCCGAACCGAGATCCAGCACTTGGCGGGCAAAGCCCAACGCTTTTTGCAGTTGAAGCGGCTGCGGTTGTGATGCAAAGCGGGAAATCTCCGCTCCCGTCGTCACTCGTAAGCCCTGCCTCATCGGACAATAGAGTGCGCCCGCCGAGACATCATACAATGGGCGGTTCGGCGGCCGCTCGATTGAGAAGTGCTGGTGATACCCCCGTTTACGAATCATGGGCACCGAAAACCCAAAAGGTCGCAGGATCTGGGGCGACCAAGCTCCCAGCGCGATCACAACATGCTCCGCCGTAAACGGCGTCCCCTCGGCGAGATGCACGGACCATCCCTTCCCGTTTCTCGTCAGACTTGCCGCCTCGCCTTGGTTGATCGTCCCTCCCCGTGTGCGGAAAAGACCGGCATAGGCAGTCACCAGAGCGCCTGGGTCGGTGCAGCTTAGGCTTTGCGTCCAGTGAATCGCTCCCGCGAAAGTCATCTTGAGATGAGGCTCAATCCTGCGGAGCTCTTCACCGTCCAGCACCTCGGCCTTCACGCCGAAGTCACGGCGGAAGCGTTCCGCGAGGGCTGCATCTCCGGCGAAGCGCCTCTCGTCGCGATGCATCTGTATGTAGCCGGCCCGCCGGATGAGGCTTTCGCTGCCGGTAGCCTCGATCAGACGGTCGTGATCCGCGCCGCATTGACCTATCAGCCTGCGATAGACCGAAGATGATCGCGCATGACGGCGCGGAGCAGAATCGCGGAAGTATAGCCAAAGCGGAAAGGCTGCCTCCGGAAAAGCGTCCAGCCGGTAGCGCACGGCATTGCTTCTACCGAGTGCAATGCGGGCGATTTCGGCAAGCGAACGCGGAAAGGCGTAGGGCTCCATGACCTCCAGCTGGATGATGCCGGCATTTCCGTAACTGGCCTCCCGCCCCGGCGGACCGCGGTCGAGCAGAAGAACGGAGTGCCCCCGCTCCTGAAGGGCAAGGGCGGTCGAGACGCCGACTATTCCCGCACCGAGAACAACGATGTCGGACATGGCCTACCGGACCTCCGACTGGGCAATGACGGTGATTTCCACGAGCGCGTCGAGAACCAGACCCGTCAGGACGGTGGTGCGCACCGGGAGCGGCACCTCGGCGAAAAAGGCGCGATAGGCGCTGTTGAAGCCGGAAAAATCGTCCTCTCGGACCAGGTAACAGGCGCAGGATACGATATCCTGACGGCTGAGGCCGAGGGCGGCCAGTGTCGCCTCGATGCGTTTCAGCGTCAGCGTTGTCTGTTCTTCTATTCCGCCTTCAATGGTGCCGCTATCGTTGAAAGCTAGCTCACCAGAAAGATAGACCGTATTTCCGACGGTCCGTGTTTTCGCGAAAGGAAGAGTGGTTGCGGAGGTCATGATCGTCTCCTTGGAGGTCCGGTTTGGGTTGTACAAATAGATATTGTACATCGAACAATATCTATTTGCGGATGAGCAGGGTGAGGCCCCGGAATTGGGACGTCACCGATGATGTGCTAGGAAGTCGAAGTCAGGCGCTGATCTGGGGAGAAAAGCGGGCAACGAGCTGATGGGCACTGCCAGGATACGTCAGGCAGGCGAAGGTAACCGGCTTGCCCTCAAATTCGGTCCGCCGCTCGATCTGCAGACAGGGCGTGTGGGCAGGAATTCCGAGCCGTCTTGCCACAGTTTGAGGGGGCGCGACGGCACGGATAACATGCTCGGCTCCGCTCCACGGGATCTGCCGCAACAGCCATGCCCCGGCCTGCTCCACGGAAAAGTCCGCCTGCAGGGCCTCCGGAACAGCGTCCAGATTGATGAGCCGGCGCTCGTGGCAAAAAGGAATGCCATCCGCGATATGGACATATTCCAGCTCGAGGATAGGGTGGCCGATGCGAAGACCGCGCATTAGTGTCTGGGTTTCGCCGTCCGGCTGGCGGGCCGCCTTCCGGACCAGCTCAAAGGCATAGGAGGCCCCGCTTGAGCGGACCTCCTCGCCGATGTCGGCAATCATCATCACGGCGGACTGCCCACGGGGACGGGCAACGACCGTTCCGCCCTTACGGCGGCGCTCCAGATAGCCTTCGCGGCTCAACTGGGTCAACACCTTGTTGACGGTCATGCGGGACACGCCAAAGGACGCCGCCATCTCGGTCTCGAATGGAATCCGGTATCCTGGCGGCCATGCACCGCCCACGATGCTGTCCCGCACCTCGTTGAGGATGCGTTCATGCAAAGTCGCGGGCTTTTCCGTCGTCATATCAAGTTCGTACCCGCTGTGCCATACCGGTTCGATTGAGGCATCTAGCATTGAATTTCCACCCTGTCACCGGCGTAACCCGGCCACTCGCCTCAGATGTCATTGCGTTCGTGATAGCTGTGCAGGAACTGCCGTAGGCGTGGATCCTCAGGCGCGCGGAAAATTTCCGAAGGGCTGCCTGCGGCCACCATGCGGCCTGCCACCATGAAAGCCACCTGATCGGCCACGTGGGATGCGAAACCCATTTCATGAGTCACGACCACCATGGTCATGCCCTCGGCCGCGAGCGTCTTCATCACCTGCAGCACCTCGCCCACCAACTCGGGGTCGAGCGCCGACGTGGGCTCGTCGAACAACATCAGCCGCGGTTGCATGGCGATGGCGCGCGCAATCGCCACGCGCTGCTGCTGCCCGCCGGAAAGGCGGCCGGGATGGTTTCCCGTCTTGTCCGACAGGCCCACCTTGGCGAGTGCCGCGCGGGCAAGCTCATGGGATTCCGCCTTCGGCAATCCGCGAACCTGCTGCAGGGCTTCCGCGACATTTTCAAGCGCCGTCATATGCGGCCAAAGATTAAACTGCTGGAACACCATGCCGATCTTTCGTCGCATCTGGCGCAAGCGGGCGGCGGACATGCGCGGGCCGCCGGGCCTCTCATAGCCAATCAGTTCCCCGTCGATCCGTACCTCTCCGGCATCATACTGTTCCAGAAAGTTGATGCAGCGCAGAAGCGTCGATTTCCCGGAGCCTGACGGGCCGATCAGGCAGGTGACCTTGCCCGGCGGAACTTGTAGTGAGACGTGGTCAAGCGCCTGGAACGATCCGTATATCTTGGACACATTCGTCAGCTCTGCGGAGAAAATGGACATGGTCTTCAGCCTTACTTCATCAGATGGAGGGTGACGCGGTTCTCAAGCAGCCGTCCGAGGCGCGAAATCACCTCGACGAAGATCCAGAAGAACAGGGCAAGGGCGGCAGTTGCCTCGACAAAGGCAAAGGTTTCGGCCGACATGGTCTGCACTTGATAGAGCAGCTCCGGTACTGTCACGACCGACAGGATGACGGTTTCCTTGGTGAGGATGATGGAGAAGTTCGTTAGCGCCGGCAGGGCCGATACGAGCAACACCGGCACCATGATCCGTCTGACGATGGTGAATTCGCCGAAGCCCAGGGCACGGGCCGCCTCGATCTGGCCAGCGGGAACGGACTGGAATCCGGCCCGGAAGATTTCCGCGAAATAGGGGCTGCCGTAGATAACGAGTCCGGTGAGGCCGGCTTCAAGGCCGCCGAGGCGAATCCCGATATGGGGGCCGCCATAGTAGAGAAGGAACAGCTGTACCAGAAAGGGTGTTCCGCGGATCACCTCGATATAGGCCTGCAGGACGGCCCTGAGCGGGCGATTTCCATAGCGCTGCAAGAGCGCGATCACAAAGCCGAGCCCGATGCCGCCGAGCGCACCGACGAGCCAGCACAGGACCGTCATGGCAAAGCCCGACAGCAGCGCCGGACCATATTGGACGAACAGTCCGAACTCCATCAGACGGCCCCCTTCTTTTCGAGATAACGGCCGATCAGGGCCAGACAGAGATTGATCGCCAGATAGATCGCGGCCGCCATGGTGAAGATCTCCAGGGGGCGGAAGGTCGCGGAGGACAGCGCCTGACTGGTGCGCGTCAGCTCCGTGATTCCCACCAGCGAAACCAACGAGGATGCCTTAACCAGAAGGATCAGCTCGTTGACCAGCGACGGCAGCGATATGCGGAAGGCCTGGGGCAGCAGAATGCGCGTCCAGATGCGCATGGGCGCGAAACCGAGCGTGACCGCGGCTTCCTTCTGTCCCGGCGGGATGGCATTGATCGCGCCGCGCAGATATTCCGCCACATAGGCGGCCGAACACAGCCCCACCGTGCCGACCGCGGCCACCATGGGGGGCACGTTCAGCCCCACCACCGGCAGAAGGTAATAGAAAAGCAGCAGTTGCACGAGCAGCGGCACACCGCGGAAGAAGCTCGTATAGATGGCGCTTGCGAACCGCACCGGTGCGACTGTCGACAGCCGCGCCGCGCACAGCGCCGCGCCCAGGATCAGGCCGATCGCCACCCCCTCGACGGATACTGCAAGGGTCAGCCGCGCAGCCCAGACGAGCAGGGGCAGGTTGTCATGAATGACTGAATAGGAAAACACGTTGCGTCCTCTGGATGGACGGGCAACCGCTGCGGCCACCCGTCGCCCGAAGTTCTTGGAATTATTCGACGTCCGGCATTTCGGTCGGCAGCGCGACGGCTTCGCCGAACCATTTTTTCTGGATCTGCGCGAGCTGGCCTTCCTGCTGCATCTTCACGAGGATCCCGTTGATGGCGGCGACCAGAGCCTTGCTGTCGTCACCCTTGCGGGCGGCCCAGGCAAAATAGGCCTTCTTGCCGAAGGGCGGATGGACGACGGCAAAGACATCGCTCCGCTGGGCCGCGGCATAGGCACCGAGCGGCGCGCCGTTCGCTACGGCGTCCACGCGGCCGGCGGCAAGATCCGCATAGGCCTCCTCGGTCGTGGCATAGTCCTTCACCGTGACATTGCTGAGCGTCGCAGCATAGGCCTTCAATTCGTCGAGCTCTGCGGAGCCCTTTTGGGCGGCAACGGTTTTGCCGGCAATGTCTTCCGGCTTGGCGATGCTGTCGTCGCCGGCACGCTTCACCAGAGCGACGGTTGCATCCGAGATCGGCAGGGTAAAGGTATAGCGCTCCATGCGTTCCCCGGTGATGGTCACGGGCGCATTGGTCATGTCGAACTTGCCCACCTCCAGGCCCGGCAGAACCGAGGTCCAGGGCAGGTCCTGATATTCCGCCTTGACCCCGAGCTCGGCGGCAACCGCATCGCCGAGGTCACGGCCGAACCCCTGGTACTCGCCGTTCACGAGCATGTCGAAGGGCGGGTAGAGCATTTCCGTCGCGAAATGGATCGTGCCCTTCGCCTTGATGTCCGACAGCTGGTCGGCCTCCGCGACGGACAGGCCGAGCGTCGCAGTCGCCACGCAGACAGCGGCGACCTTCAGAAAAGATGAAAAAGACATGTGGCTCTCCTCTTGGCAGGGCAGACAAATCCATCGCTCCGCGTGCCCTGATCAGCGAAGCCGGCCTCCTCCTGAAATCCCCGACAGATGCTCTGCAGGCAATTTTATTGTTCGGTGGACAATTAAATAATGTATATACTTTTTCCTGTGTCAATCATGCATTTCGACAAAGCGCGATTTGCCCCCGAGCCGGCGATATCCGCTCTTTTCGGAAACAGCCGGCGGACAGCGCCCGCGGAATGCATGGCGGATCGAACTGAACCGACAAGAAGAAAGAGAGCTAAGCCATGGAATCTGAACGGAATAATTCACCCCGTCCGCGCGCCGAGGTCGCAGCGCTTCCCGCCTATAATGCGGGCGTGACCGCAAGCCTTGCCCGCAAGATCAGCGGCCGGGAAGACATTGCAGCGCTTGCCAGCAACGAGAATCCCTACGGCACGTCTCCCGGCGTGGTAGAGGCTCTTTCGTCTCTGCGACCCTCCCGCTATAGCGATTCGGCATCGGGCATGCTGCGCGCGGCGCTTGCCGAGCGGCTTGGCTTCCCGGAAGACCGGGTCGTCTGCGGCAACGGATCGGAGGAACTGATTGCCGCCCTCAGCCGCGCCTATCTGCAGAAGGGCGATACCGCTTTGACGATCGCCCCCTGCTTCGGCCTGCATGAGATCGAGCCAATGGCGGCTGGAGCGAAGGTGATCAAGGTGCCCATGACCGACAGCATGGACTACGATGTGGACGGCCTGGTCAGCGAGCTGGCGAAGGGGCCGAAATTGGTCTTTATATCCTCACCCTCCAATCCTGTCGGCAAGGCACTGATCGACTCTGAACTGGAAACGCTGATCGCGGCCGTGCGTCCGGAAACACTCTTCGTGTTCGACGAGGCCTATGTCGAAATGATTGATGCGGGCTATCCCGACGGGCTTCGGGTGCTCGCCCGTCATGCCGGCCTTTCCTGGGTGGTGCTGCGCACCTTTTCGAAAGCGTATGGCCTTGCAGGCCTGAGAGTGGGCTATGGCATCACCTCGGATGCCGCGATCGCCCGGGCCATGCGCTCCACCCTGACACCCTTCAACGTCAATGCGGCGGCACAGGCAGCAGCCGTCGCGGCGCTCGCGGATCAGGCCTGGATGCGGGAGACGGTGCAGCGGCTGCGCCAGAGCCGCGTATTCCTCACTTGCCGGTTGCAGGAGATGGGTGTCCGCGTCATACCGTCACAAACGAATTTTCTGTTCATCGATCTGGAGACCGAGGCCGAGCCGGTTGCGAAGGACTTGCTTCGTCAGGGCATAGTCGTCAAACCATGGAAGGAGGCCGGGTACACCCACTTCCTGCGCGTGAGCATAGGTACGGACGACGAAAATGAACGCTTTGTACGAGAACTCGAGCGGCGCCTTGACCGCCTCTGAACGGCACGAGGCGAGGCCTTGAGTGCCGAACCTCCTCCGCAAAAGCGCCCCGTGGGTCGGGCCGGTGCCATCGGCCTGACCCGTGAGCGGATCGTCGAGGCCGCCATCGGCCTGATCGATGACGAAGGTCTTGCGGGTTTTTCGGTCCGCGCGCTTGCCCGGCGCCTGAACGTCTATCCCGCTGCGCTCTACTGGCATATCGGCGGTGCCAAGGCGGATCTCTTCGCTGAGATTTCCGGCACGCTGATGGCGGGCCTGATGAACCCGGCGGACCATACGGGTGACTGGCGGGACACGATCCGCCTTCTTTTCAAGCGTTTCAGGCAGAGCGTGCGTGCCCATCCGCGGGCCGCACCGCTTCTCGGCCCGCATATCCGGTCAAACGGTGCGCCGAATGCGCCCTGGGTGGAAGTGACGCTGAAGGCGCTTTCGGAGGCGGGTTTCGACAGCGTGCAGCTGATCAATGCCTTTAATGCCGTCGTCGGCGCTCTGGAAGGCTACATCACCATCGAGCTTGCCGCCGATGGCGCGGAAGAAGGGTCTGAATGGGTGGCGACCTTCGATGCGGAGCTGCGGGCGCTCGATCCCGCCCGCTTTCCGCTGGTCACGGCACTGATGCCGCAGATGTATAACCGCGCCTTCGTGATGCGCTGGAAAAGCGGCATGGATGCTCCCTTGGGGGAGAGCTATGATTTCCTTATCGAAACGCTGCTTCTCGGCCTGGAGGCTCAGCTCGCCCTCAGCCGAGGCCGCCGGCCAACGGCGTCGCCTTCAGCAGGATGAGGCGGGCCTTCGAGCTGGAGGATCACCCGATCGATGCCGGGAAAGCGGGAAAAGGGCTGGGCACCGGTGATTTCCGC
>NZ_JBQUZZ010000007.1:0-238268 GCF_056313605.1 Gellertiella sp. DMC107
GTGAGGGTAACGGGCGAAGCATTCCACGCCACGGTCGGCGCGGTGAAGGTCGGCTGGGCAGCCGAGGCATTGGAGAGCGTCACGGCGGGGCCGGCCGTCTGCGTCCAGCTGTAGGAGAGCGGCTGGCTTTCCGGATCGGTGGAGCCGGTGCCGTTGAGCGTCACCGACGCCGCCGAGGCGACCGTCTGGTCCGGGCCGGCATTGGCGGTCGGGGCCGCGTTGGGCGGAGCAACGATCAGGGAGAAGCTCTCCACCTCGAAATACTGGCCGGGGCCACCACTGCTGTCGGTCACCCGCACATTCATGGAATAGGTGCCGGTCGCGGCATTGGTGGTGCCGGATACGAGGCCGTTCGAGCCTATGCTGATGCCGGAGGGCAGGCTGCCATTTTCGAACAGGAAGCTGTAGCTCGGCACGCCACCCGCCCCGGTCAGCATCAGCGAAACGGGCGAGCCCTGGAAGATCGTCGCGCTGGTTGGCGAGAGGCTGAGACTGCCGGCGAGCACATTCACCACATAGGCCTTGTCCGTGAACTGGCTGGTGGCCGTATCCGTCACGCGGAGGGTGAAGCTGAAGGTGCCGCGGCTCGTCGGCGTTCCCGAGAGAAGACCGGAATTGAGCGAGAGGCCAGTGGGAAGGGTACCGGCCTGCAGCTGATAGGTGTAGGGACCCGTGCCACCGGAGGCGGTGATCGCCTGGCTGAAAGGCGTTCCGGCCGTCAGCGTCGGCAGCGTCGACGGCGCCACCACCACGGGGCTCGTCGACGGCTGAATGGTGATGGTGACGAGAACAAACCCTTCATAGGCGGGGTTGTTGTTGCCCTGGTCGTTGAAACGGAAGGAATCCGTGGTCGCGCTGTCCCCGTTATGCGTATAGGTGATGAAGGACCGCACCGTGCCGCCGGAATGCAGCTCCGAATTGACGACGGCACCATGGGAAGGGCCGGGATTGACATCGGAGGTCCCGATCCCGAAGCCGAAATTGAAGAAGTCGCAATCGGTGACTTCGATGACCACCGAGCTGCCCTGGGTCACGGTCGCTGTCTTTGGCGAGCAGTTGGTGGACGTGTGGGTCAAGGCCGCCGCCGGACGCGCGTCGAAGACGCCCACCATCAGAACCATGACCACCGCTACGGCCTGCCACAGCCTGCCAAAATTACGCGCCCAGCCCGCCAGAGTCATTCCCGCACGCCCCTCAATTATCCGGATTTTTTTGCCTTTTTTCGGCCCTAATCGGGATTGCGTAACGAGGCGGAAAGATTTGATCAACTAATAGATGTATTACTGTGGGTTAGGCTGGGATATTTTCTACCAATGACATAAAAAGTCTGACGAACGACTCGAATTCCATCGCGTTTTCAGCACGATAGCGCCGCTCAGGACAGGGCGAAGCGATCCGCAGCGCCTTCGGCCAGCACAACGGCGGCAAGCCGCCCGTAATGGGCCATCTCGGCGCGGCACCAGGTCTCGAACTCGGCCACCAGAGCGGGGCTCGCCACCCGCGCGCCGTCGATCAGGCCCGTGGCGGCCAGATGGCCGATCACGTTGCCCACATGGGATTTCGAAACCTGAAAGCGCTCGGCCAGCGATTCCAGCGTGAGGGGAACCGGCTCGCGCCCTTCGCTGCGGGCATAATGGGCCGCCATCAGCGCGACGAGCAGCGGATAGCCGCTGTCGAAGCGGGTCATGGCGAGAATGGTCGGGAAGGGGGACAAGGTGGCGCCACCGGCCAGAACCTGGCAGGCCGAGCGGTGGATCAGCCGTCCCAGCGCCTCGGGCGAGGCGGCCACGGCGGCGGCGAGCGCCGTTCCCTCCACCCGGTCACCGGCAGCAAGGAAAGCGAGAAGCGACCGGCCGATCTCATCGACCAGTTCCGGTTCCGGACGCAACACGGTGCGCCGCCGCTCTCCCTCCACCGCGTCAGCGGTCACAAAGCCCGCAGTCTTCAGAATGTTCACCACATTCACCACATGGCGGGGGCTGAGGCTGCCCATGGCTTTCAGCCGCGCCAGCGTCGGCAAGGGCGCCTCGCCCGCCTTCCACCCGTAATAGTTGTGTATCAACAGATAGGCGGTGAAGTAGCGGCCGAACTGGTTCAGCAGCTTGCGGACCGGCCAGCGGGATGGCGCCACCGCAATCATCGTTTCACAATAACCGGCAAAGACTGATGTGGTCATGGCGTGGCTCTAGCCCCTAAAATTTCCACTATCCATACGTGAATAAAAACTAGGTGCAAACTTTGGATTGGTAGCTCCCGACCGGCTCGGCGATAAGGCGAGAGCGGCCTTTCGTGTCGCTTCAGACCGGACAGGGCGCTTGCGCGCTGCCGGCGGACCGGGAAGGACGATCCGATACGATGAAAGTCTTGCAGCCGGAAAGGCGTTCGACAGGCAGGCAAACCAGGCGGCGCGCCCGGGCGGCGCGGGCCTATCCCTGGCTTGCCGGTGTGTCGCTGCTGGCGCTGCTCGCCGCAGGGCAGGACGCGCAGGCGGCGGATGTGACGCTCGACGGAGGCACGACGCTGATCGACGGAGGCGGCGCGGGCACCTATCCCTCGCCCTGGACCCTTGACGGCAACCTGACCGTGGGCACGACACAAGCCACGCTCTTCAAGGTGGAAAATGGCGGCATCGCCCGCAATGGCACGACGACGGTGGGAACCGGCCCCGGCCAGTTCCAGCCCGGCGCCTTCGCCACCACCGTCGACATCGCCGGGGCCGGATCGCGGCTCGAAAACACGCTCTTCATCCTCGGCGATTCCAGCACGGCGAGCCTCAGGGTGCATGACGGCGCGGTGGTGACCACCAGCTGGCAGGCGACGCTGGGCGACGACGTGCGCTCCTCCGGCTCGGCCTCCGTTACCGGGTCGGGCTCCGTCTGGACCGTGGGCGGGGCGTTGACCGTCGGCCATTTCGGCCAGGGCACGCTCACCGTGAACAGGGGCGGGCAGGTCAATGCGGACTATATCCATCTCGGCGCCGGTTTCGACGGCCAGAATTTCGGACGCGGCTACCTGGCCCTGAACGGCGATGCGACCGGGCAGGGCGTGCTGGATACCGGCATGATCCTGGCCGGGGGGGCGGGCCCCGCCTCCGTACGGTTCGACGGGGGCATCCTGCGGGCGCGCTATGGGAATGCCAATTTCATCGCCGGCGGCGTGACGATGACATTCGACACCGACGGCGGCGTCATCGACAGCCAGGGTTTCGATATCGGCGTGGCCGCCACGCTGGGGGGCTCCGGAACGCTTTCCAAGCGCGGCACGGGCACCCTGACGCTGTCCGCCGACAGTGTCTTTGGCGGCACCATCGCGGTCGAGCAAGGCACGCTGCTGGTGGACGGGATCCTCGGCGATCTCGACCCTGCGGTCGCCCCGGGCGAGGTGGAGGTGCTTGCCGGCGGCGCTTTCGGCGGGGACGGGACGGTCGACGGCTCGGTGCAGGTGGCCGATGGCGGAAGCCTTGTGGGCCGCTCCGGCCGGTCCATGACGGTCAATGGCGACCTGACCCTGTCATCGGGCGCGCGGCTGGACCTGATGCTCGGCGCGGCATCGCCTTCGTCCTCCTTTTACACCGTCAAGGGCACGCTCACCCTCGACGGCACGATGCATATTGCGGCCTCGCCCTCTGGCCCGGGCTATTTCGGACCGGGCATCTATCGCCTGTTCGATTATCAGGGGGCCTTCAACAATCGGGGGCTCCTCCTCGGCACCCTGCCCGACGGGGCGCTGGCCAGCGATTTCTCCCTGCAGACCGGGGTCACGGGACAGGTCAACCTCGTCTATACCACGCTACGCGAGGGCTACAGCTTCTGGGATGGCCCGGACCCGGCCTTCTACAACAACAGCCGGATCGAAGGCGGAACCGGCATCTGGCGGGTGGGCGGCGCCGGCTGGGCAGATCAGCAGGGCACGGTCAACACCACCTACGATCCCGCCGATTTCGCCATCTTCCAGGGTGCGCGCGGCACCGTGACGGTGGACGGATCGGGCGGCGCCATGGCGGTGGCCGGCCTGCAGATCGCCACCGGCGGATATCGCATCACCGGCGATCCCATCCGCCTCGACGGCGGCGCGGAAACGATCCTGCGCATCGGCGACGGCACACCGGTGAGCCAGTCCATGCTGGCCACGATCGAATCCGAACTGACGGGAAACACCAGGCTGGTCAAGACCGATCAGGGCACGGTCATCCTGTCGGCAGCGAACAGCTATGCGGGTGGAACCCGCATCGAGGGCGGCTGGATACGGCTTGCGGGTGCGGGAACGCTGGGCGCGGGCGATCTCACCGTGGCCACGGGGGCCACGCTCGATCTCAGCCGGACCACCCAGACCGTCACCCGCCTCAGCGGCGGCGGGCGCATCTCCGATTTTCAGTTGCCGGACAGCACCGTCAGCCATCTGATCGTCAATCAGGCGGCGAATTCCACCTTCAGCGGCACGTTCGGGCCCGGCTCCGCACCGATCAACGTGTCGAAGCGCGGGACCGGCGTGCTGACGCTGACCGGGGAAAGCACGGTCCGTCGCTTCAGCGCCGACGGAGGCGAAGTGCGGCTGGCAGGCGCCGGGGCGAAGCTGACGGCCAGCCTCTATGTGGCGCCCGGAGAAACGGCGGGCGGCCGCCTGACCGTCGCCGACGGCGCTTCTCTGGTCAGCCCGAACATCTATTTCGGCTCTTCCACCGGCGGGGACGGCACCCTGACCGTCACGGGCAGCGGGTCCAGCGTCTCCGCCGGTCTGCTCATCGTCGGCCAGCTGGCCGAGGGGCATCTGGCGATCGAAGACGGCGGCAGCCTGACCTCGACCGGCAATGTCTTCCTCGGCACAGTTGCGGGCCAGCGCGGCGATGCGACTGTATCCGGCACGGGATCGCGCTGGACCAGCACCGGCTCGATCATGGTCGGCTATGCCTCCGAAGGGGCGGTGCGGGTGGACCATGGCGGCCTTCTCGATGCCACGGAGATCCATATCGGTGAGGGGGGACAGGGCAACGGCACCCTGACCGTCGCGGGCACCGCCGCCGGGCGCGGCATCCTCGAAGCGGGGTTCATCAGCGAGGGCAGCGGCACCGGCCGGCTTGTCTTCGATGGCGGCATCCTGCGGCCACAGGCAGACACGACCAATTTCCTGCGCGCCTTCGAGCCCGGCGACGTGGAGATCGCCACAGGCGGCCTCTATTTCGAGGATGGCGGCCATGACGTGACGCTTTCCACCCGGTTCACGGGGACAGGCGCGCTGGTGAAGCGGGGGGCGGGAACCCTCACCCTCATCGCCTCCAGCCAGCATACGGGGGGCACGGTGATCGAGGAGGGGGTGCTGCATCTCGACAGGCTCTCCGGCGGGTTGAGCACCCCGACAGGCGCCCTGAGGGTGGAGAGCGGCGGAACGCTGGCGCTCGGCGGCTCCAATCCCGTTTCGGTCGGTTCGCTCAGCGGCAGCGGCACCATCACCAACTGGGAACCTTCGAGCCGCCGCTATCTCGCCGTCAACCAGACCGGCGACAGCACCTTTTCCGGCAGGCTGGTGAACGGGGCCGGCGATGTGGACCTGATGGTTTTCGGCACCGGCACCCTGACGCTTTCTGGGGTGAGCACCTATCGCCTGACGGCCGCAGATCGGGGCAATCTCGCCATTGCCGCGGGCGGGCGGGTCACCAACAACACCGTCCAGGCGGGTTCCGGCTCGACGATCACCGTGACGGGGGCTGGTTCCGGGCTCGATGCGGACATGGTCCGGATCGGCGAGGGCGGAACCGCCACGCTCCGGATCGCCGATGGCGGGCGGGCGACGATCGGGACATCGCTTCTGCTCGGCAGCAGCAGCCAGTCCAGTGCGGAAGGCGTGGTGCAACTGGACGGCACCGTAGCCGCCCGGGGCCTTCTCGAAACGGACGGCATCACCCGCGGCGTCGGGGCGGCCACCCTGCGCTTCAACGGCGGCATTCTGTCCGCCACCGCCGACAATGCGGATTTTCTTCGCAATTTTGCACCGGGCAGCCTGATGGTGGCTGCCGGGGGCGGCTTCATCGACACGAACGGCCATGCGATCGGCATCGGGGCCAGCCTGAGCGGCGGCGGACAGCTGACCAAGCAGGGACTGGGCCGGCTTGAGCTGACCGGCGACAACGACGCGGCAAACCGTTTTACCGGCGAGATGTCCGTCTCTGCCGGCACGCTGCACCTCGGCGGCCTTCTGGGCGATCCGGTAAACGGCACGGCAAGAGTGACGGCAAAGGGCAGCGGCATTCTCACCGGAACGGGCCGGATTGCCGGCTCCGCGCTCATCGATCACGGCGGGACGCTCGCCGGCCGCAGCGGCACGCGGCTTTCCATCGACGGCGATCTGGCCTTTGCCTCGGGCGCGCACCTCTCGGTCACGCTGGGCGCGGCGGGCCAGCCCGCGCTTTTCTCCGCCGGCGGCGACCTGACCCTCGACGGCCGGCTGGATGTGGCCGATGCCGGCGGCTTCGGTGCGGGCATCCATCGGCTGATCGACTATCGCGGGCGGCTTTTCGACCGTGGCCTCAACCTCGGAACCGCAGGACCCGGCATCCAGCCCGGCGCGCTTTCCATCCAGACCGGCATTGCCGGGCAGGTCAATCTGGTCAATACGGCGGGCCTCACGCTCGGCTTCTGGGATGGCGCGGATACGGCCGGCCATTCGAACGGGCGGGTGGAGGGCGGCGCGGGCCTCTGGAGCCGCGACACCGCCCTTGCCGGTCCCAACTGGACCGACAGCAACGGCACGCTGAATGGCGGATACCAGCCGAACCCCACCTTCGCGGTGTTCCAGGGCCGGGGCGGCACCGTCACCGTGGACAATGGCGCCGGCGCCATCGGCGTGACGGGCCTGCAATTTGCCGCGGACGGCTACCGCCTTCAGGGCGATGCGATCCACCTTCAGGGCGGCAGCGGCGAGACGGTGATCCGGGTCGGCGACGGCAGCGCCGCCGGGTCTGCCATGACCGCCACGGTCAGCGCGTCGCTGGCCGGGGCCTCGAAGCTGATCAAGGACGATCTCGGCACGCTGGTTCTTGCGGGCCACAACACCCATACGGGCGGCACCGAGCTGCGCGGCGGCACCCTCCGCATCGGCGCGGATACGGCGCTCGGCGCGGCCAATGGCATGCTGGTCTTCAGCGGCGGCACCCTTGCCACCACGCAAGACCTGACCTCCGGCCGCACGATTTCGCTCACCGGCCCGGCCGGTGGCCGCATCGATGTGGCTGCGGGCACGGAGGCCGATTTCCTCGGGACCATCGGCGGCGGCAGTCTTACCAAACGCGGCGCGGGAACCCTCAGCCTCGGCGGTGCGAACAGCTTTGCCGGCGGCCTGCGCCTTGAAGAGGGCACGGTGCGCATCGCGAACGAGCGCGGGCTCGGCACCGGCGCGATCCGCATGGCGGGCGGCACGACACTCCGCTTTGCGGCATCCCCCTATGCGACGGTGGGACCGGTCGCGCTGTCCGGCGACGTGACCTTCGATGTGGATGCGGGCCAGAATGCCGCGCTCTATCGCACCGTCTCCGGACAGGCGGGTTTCGAAAAGACCGGCGCCGGTACGCTCAGCCTCTATGGAGACAACAGCTTCACGGGCAATGTTCAGGTGCGCGAAGGCCGGCTCTGGCTGGACAACTGGCAGCATGCCGAAAATGCATCGCTGGCCGATACGGCCCGGCTGACGGTGGAGAGCGGCGCGATCGCTGCTTTCCAGCGGGGCGAGACCATCGGCGAGCTGACCGGCGCCGGCACGGTCGATCTGACCTATGCGGGCTTTTCCGGCCTGACGGTCGGCGCTGCCGACACGGATTTCACCTTCGGCGGCACGCTGACGGGCTTCGGTTTCGGCAGTTCCGGCTATGGCCTCAGGAAGACCGGCAGCGGCACCTTCACCCTGACCGGGGCCAGCGACACCGATCGCGCCGTTCTGGTCGGCGGCGGACGGCTGTCCGTCGACGGATCCCTCGCGAGCCGCAGCGTCGAGGTTTCCGACGGCGCACGCCTTGCCGGGTCCGGATCCCTTGCCGGAACGGTCGATATCGGACGCGGCGGCACGCTGGAAGGACGGTCCGGCCAGACCCTGACGCTCGGCGGGCTCCGTCTCGATGCGGGCGCCAGCATCGAGGCGGCGCTCGGTCGTCCCGGCGGAGCGGCGCTCTTCGATATTGCGGGTGACCTCACGCTTGACGGCCGGCTGTCCGTTTCCGATGCCGGAGGCTTCAGCGCGGGGATCTACCGGCTGATGACCTATGGCGGCAGGCTGACGGACCGGGGGCTGGAAATTGCCACCGCCCCCACGGAGGGCGCGCGCGAAAGCCTCGCGATCCAGACCGCCGTTGCCGGTCAGGTGAACCTGATTTCCACGGTCGGCGCGCGGCTGAATTTCTGGGACGGCGGCAATCCGGCCCTGCATGGCAATGTCAGGATCGATGGCGGCTCGGGTCTCTGGAGCCCCGGCGGCCGCAACTGGACCGACAGCGCCGGCATTCGCAACGGCCCCTATGGCGTCACGCCGAGCTTCGCGATCTTCCAGGGCATCGGCGGCACGGTGACGGTCGCAGGCGGGGCCGGCGCAACCGGCGTGACCGGCCTGCAATTTGCCTCGGACGGCTACCGCATCGACGGGGAGGGCCTGACGCTGAAGGGCGGCGCGGGCGGAACCGTCATTCGCGTCGGCGACGGTACGGCCACAGGCGCCGCGATGACGGCCACCATCGACGCGTCGCTTTCCGGCAGCGGAGACCTCGTCAAGGACGACCGCGGCACCCTCATCCTCACCGGCAACAACCGCTATAGCGGCGATACGCTGGTGCGCGCGGGCCGGCTCATCGGCGATACGGCCTCCCTGCGGGGCAATATCGGCAATGCGGCCACCGTGATTTTCGATCAGGACGAAGCGGGGCGTTTCGCCGGCACCATCGGCGGGCTGGCGGGCCGCGCGGGCACGATGATCAAGGACGGAACCGGACGCCTGACGCTTGCGGGCAAGTCCTCGCTCGACTGGTCGGTGAAACGGGGCGAGCTCAGCACGGCGACCGACCGCTTTGCCGGCAATGTCACGCTGGCTGCGGATGGCCGGTTGACCTTCGACCAGAAGACTGCGGGGCTCTACCGGGGCAAGCTCGGCGGCACAGGCACATTCGGCATTACGGGCGGCGGCAGCGTCTGGCTTGCCACCGATAACGAAGCCTTTCGCGGCCTGACCGTCCTTTCCGGCGCCACGCTGGTGGCGGACGGCAAGCTCGGCGGCTCGGTCCTCGTCGGCAAGGGCGGACGCCTTGCCGGAAGCGGCGTGCTCGGCCATGGCAACGGCTCCACCGTGACGGTGGGCGATGGCGGCACCATCGCACCCGGCCATTCCCCGGGCGTGCTGACGGTGGAGGGCGATCTGGTGATGAAAAACGCCGCGCGCTACGAGGTCGAAGCCCGGCCCGGCGCCGGCAATGCGGATCTGATCCGCGTGACCGGCAAGGCCACGCTTCTGGGCGGGACCGTGCTGCAGGTGGGCGCGACCGGCGGATACGATCCGGGCGAGGCCTATCGCATCCTCACCGCCGAGGGCGGAATTTCAGGCCGCTTTGCGGCGATGCGCTCCGATTTCGCCTTCCTCGACATGGCCCTGCTCTACGGCGCGCGCGACGTGACCCTGACGCTTGCCCGCAACGGCACCGCGTTCGAAACCGTGGCCAGCACCGCCAACCAGAAAGCCACGGCCCGGGCGCTCGACGGCCTGACGCCGGGACAGGGTCTGCATGACCGGGTCGTGCAGCTGAACCGGACGACGGCCCGGATCGCCTTCGACCAGCTTTCCGGCGAGATCCACGCTTCGGCCGCGACCGGCCTGATCGAGGAAACCCGGCATGTGCGGATGGCGGTTTCCGACCGTCTCCGCGCCGCCTTCGGCGAGGCGGCCGCGCCGGAAACCCCTGTCATCGCCTATGGTCCCGACGGTTCCTACCGGGCCGTTGCCCCCGACGATCAGGGTCCTGTCTTCTGGAGCAGCGGCTTCGGTTCCTGGAGCGAGGGAGAGGGCGATGGCAATGCGGCCGGGCTTGACCGCTCGACCCGCGGCATGCTGTTCGGCGCGGATGCGGCGTTTCTCGACAACTGGCGGATCGGCCTGCTGGCCGGGTACAGCCATAGCACGATGGACGCGGAGGACCGGGCCTCCATGGTGAGCGCCGAAGGTTATCAGGCTGGCCTCTATGCGGGCACCGACATCGCCGGCCTGTCCGTCAAGTCGGGTGTCGCCTATGGCTGGCACGACCTTTCCACCAGCCGGTCGATCGGCTTTACCGGCCTGTCCGAACGGCTGACGGGGGAGGGGCAGGCAAGCCTGTTCCAGGCCTTCGGGGAGATCTCCCGTCCGATGGATCTCGGTGGCCTGAGGCTCGATCCCTTCGCCAGCCTCGCCCATGTGCGCTTCGCTTCGCATGGCTATTCCGAACGGGGCGGCCTCGGCGCGCTCGCCGGCGACGGCTTCGACCAGAGCGTGACCTTCACGACGCTGGGTGTCCGGGCGGAGCAGCCGCTCGTCATCGGCGACAGGGAGGGGGGGCTTACGGGAACGCTTGGCTGGCGGCACGCGTTTGGCGATCTGGTGCCGGAAGCCACCCACCGCTTTGCGGGCTCCGATCTCTTTACCGTCGGCGGTACTCCCGTGGCGCGCGACAGTCTCGTCATCGAGGCGGGCATCGGCTTCGATCTCGCGGCCCGGGCCTCCCTCGATCTTTCCTATACCGGCCAGCTTTCGCAGGACGCGCGCGAGCATGGTTTCAAGGCGCAATTCAATGTCAGGTTCTAGCATGAAGACCGGTTTCGTCCCCTCGCTTGCCCCGCTCTTCGGGGCGCTCCTTGCACTCCTGCCGCCGAGCCTTTCGCAGGCCGGGGAGGCGGCGGCGCCGTTGCTTCCCGGCGGCGCATCCTCGCTTCAGGAAAGCTACGAGGACTGGACGGTGACCTGCCGCATCGTCGAGACGCGAAAGCTCTGCGCCCTCTCCCAGCAGCAGGTGCAGGAGAACGGCCAGCGGGTTCTGGCCATCGAAGTGGGGCAGGGAGAAAAGGGCACGCTTGCCGCCACCCTCGTCCTGCCCTTCGGCCTGCTTCTGGAAGCGGGCGTGACGCTGGCGGTGGACGACAAGCCGGAGGGCGAAAAGCTGGCGTTCCGCACCTGCATTCCGGCAGGCTGCCTCGTGCCAGCAAAGCTTGACGCGCCCCTGCAGGACGTGCTGCGAACCGGCAAGGCGCTGAAGCTGTCCGCAAGGACCGTGGACGGCCAGCCGGCCCCCTTCTCGATTTCGCTGAAGGGCTTCGGCGCGGCCGCCGACCGCCTTGCAACCCTCATGGCGCCCTGAGCGGCCTTACCGCGCGGCCCGGTATTTCTGCGGGTCCGGAACCGGTACGGCGGACAGGAGCGTGCGGGTATAGTCGCTGCGCGGATTCTCGAAGACCTGCCGGCGCGTGCCCATTTCGACGATCTTGCCGCCCTTCATGACCGCCACGTGATGGGCCATCTTTTCGATGACCGCCATGTCATGCGAGATGAAGAGATAGGAAAGGCCCATCTGCTCCTGCAGTTCCAGCATGAGATCGAGCACGCGTGCGCGCACCGAGACATCGAGCGCCGCAACGCTTTCGTCGGCGACGATCAGACGCGGTTCGAGCGCGAGCGCACGGGCAATGCAGATGCGCTGCCGCTGGCCGCCGGAAAACTCGTGCGGATAGCGCTCCGAAACCTCGGGGCTGAGGCCCACGCGGGAGAGCAGGTCCGCCACCTTGCGCTTGCGCTCCGCCGGCGTGCCGATGCCGTGGATGATCAGCGGCTCGGCAATCGCCGCGCCGATATTCATGCGCGGATCGAGCGAGGCATAGGGATCCTGGAAGATCATCTGCGCGGCGCGGCGGTGGGGCCGCATGGCGGCAGCACCCAGCCCGCTGACGGTATGCCCGCCGAGAATGATCGTGCCGGTCGAGGGAATGAGGTTGAGGAGCGCCTTGCCGGTCGTCGACTTGCCCGAGCCGCTTTCGCCCACCAGCCCCAGCGTTTCGCCCGCGCGGATGGTGAAGGAGACATCGTCGACGGTCGGGGCCGGCGGCTTGCCGAAATTCAGCCAGCCGGTCTTCGCACCATAGGTGACGGAGAGATTGCGCACCTCAGCGACCGGGTCGGGCGCCTCGAGCGGCTTGAAACCCGGCGTGACCGCGGGTGGCCGGTCGGTGCCGGCATGGGCCCCGAGCCGCGGCACGGCCGCCAGCAGCTCCTGCGTATACGCTGCCTTCGGCCGGGCGAAGATGTCCGTGACATCGCCCTGCTCGACGATCTCGCCCGTCTTCATCACCGCGACCCGGTCGGCCATTTCGGCCACCACGCCCATGTCATGGGTGATCATCAGGATCGAGGTCTGGAATTCGCGGCGCAGCTCCCGCATCAGGTCGAGGATCTGGGCCTGGACCGTCACGTCGAGCGCCGTGGTGGGCTCGTCGGCAATCAGCACCTTCGGTCGGCCGGACAGCGCCATGGCAATCATCACGCGCTGGCGCATGCCGCCGGAGAGTTCATGCGGATATTGCGTCAGCCGCCGGGCGGCATCGGTGATATGGACCGCATCCAGCATGGATTTCGCGATGGCTTCCGGGCTTTCCCGTTCGCCTTTGCGATGTTCCCGGATCGCTTCGGTCAGCTGGGCGCCGACCGTCATGACCGGGTTCAGCGAGGTCATCGGTTCCTGGAAGATCATGGCGATCTCGCCGCCGCGCAGGCTGCGCAGGGCCGATTGCGGCAGGCCGAGAAGGTCGCGGCCGGACAGGCGAATGCCTCCCGCGCTCACCTTCAGCGCATGTTTCGGCAGAAGCCCCATGATCGCAAGCGAGGTGACCGACTTGCCCGAGCCGGACTCGCCTGCGAGGCAAAGCGTTTCCCCTGCCGCCAGATCGAAGCTGACGCCGGAGAGGACGCGCTTCAGCCCCTCGGGCGTGCGCGCATCCACCGTCAGGTCGCGAACGGAGAGAACCGGTTCCATGCTGCCCGCGCCGCCCGTCATGCAAAGACGATGCGCGGGAAGTAGAAGGACACGACCCAGTTCGGCATGTCGACGATTTCGCTGATGCGGAGATCGCCGCAGACCGAGCAGAGCATGTAGGCATCGACCGGGTTCATGCCGTGCTCGGCGGTGAGCAGGTCGATCATGCGGGCGACCGCGTCGCGCGCACCGGTCATCAGGTCGGGGCCGATGCCGGTCGTCACCTCGTAGCCCGCGCCGTCGAGATGGCGGGTGACGGGCTCGGTGGTGGTGAAGCGCGGCGTCTTGAGGTTTGCGCCCTTCACCAGATCGAGCGTCAGCTCCACATTCATCTGGCTTTCGATGGCGGTGCCGCAGACTTCGCCATCGCCCTGTGCCGCATGGGTATCGCCGACGGAGAAGAGCGCGCCCGTCACCTCGACCGGCAGGTAGAGCGTCACGCCGGCCGTCAGGTCACGAATATCCATGTTGCCGCCGACGCGGCGAGGGGGCACGACGGAATGCAGACCGCTTTCGGCCGGGGCAACCCCGATGGTGCCGGTGAAGGGCTTCAGCGGCACGCGGCCGCCGGGCCCGAAAGCCGAAGGGGCCATGGACTGGGTGTCATAGGACCAGACATGCAGGGCAGGCTCCTTGAATTGGTCCGCCAAGAGCCCGAAGCCCGGAATGTTGGCCGTCCAGCCATGGCCGCTCGGGTGGAACGTGTTGATGGTCACCTTCAGCGCGTCGCCGGGCTCGGCGCCCTCGACATAGACGGGACCGGAAACCGGATTGATACGGCCGAAATCCAGCGAGGCCAGCGTGTCCAGCGTCGCATCGGGGCCGATCTGGCCGCCGGAGGAATCCATGCATTCGAAGAGAATGGTTTCGCCGGGCTTGGCCGTCAGCGCCGGCGGGAAATCCCGGTTCCAGCCGAAATTATGCTGCGCGCGGTGGATGGTGTGGGTGCAGGCAACGCACATGGAAGGATCTCCAGCTCCGTGGATTCGAACTCGCGGGGAATAGGCCGTCCCGGGTTACCGGGACGGCCGGGCAGCAAGGCTTCCCCTCTTCCCGCAGGACGAGGGGATGGGGGCCCCTTACTGCTTGACGTAGATGGCGTCGTAATTGATGACCCGGGTGGGGTCGATGTAGATATTGTCGGGACCGCCCATGCGCGGCGACTTGGCGACGACGCGGCGCTCGTTGATAACAGGCACCCACGGCGCATCGGCCATGATGTCGGTGAAGACCTTGCCCCAGGCAGCCTGACGCTCGGCGGCCTTGGCCGGGTCCGACATGCTGTCGGCGGCAATGGCCCGCGCATCCAGCTCCTTGTTGCAGTACCAGGACCAGTTCCACCCGCCCTGTACCGCGCCGGCGCAGCCGAGGATGGGGCCGTAGAAGTTGGACGGATCCGGGAAGTCGGCGATCCAGGCCATGCCGCCGGACCAGATCATCGGCGCTTCGCCTTCCGTGCCGCCGGCGGCGATCACGTTCGCCTGGGCGAGTGCGCGCACTTCGGCCTTGATGCCGATGGCCGCGAGATCCTGCTGGATCGCCTGGGCGATGCGGGGCTGCGGATCGGTATTGGTGGAGTAGAGCACGGTTTCGAAACCATCGGCGAGGCCGGCCTCGGCTAGCAGCGCCTTCGCCTTTTCCACGTCATAGGCATAGCCGGTATAGGCCTTGTCATAGCCCGGCATCAGCGGCGGCAGCACCTGATTGGCGGGCGTGGCGCGACCGTTCAGGATGCGGGTGATGCGCTCCTTGTTGATCGCCATGTTGACAGCCTGGCGCACCTTCACGTCATCGAAGGGCTTCACCTTGGTGTTGAGCGTGATGTAGCCCGTGTGAAGCTGCTCGCCATCGACGATGATCTGCGCGCCTTCCGGCGAATTCTTCACCTCGAGGAACTTGGCCGGCGGAATGCCGTCGCCGGCAATATCGACCTCGCCCTTCTGCAGGCGCAGCAGCGCGACGAGCGGCTCCTGGCCGACCTCCACCGTCACCTTGTCGATATGGGGGATGTCCTTGAGGTAATAATCGGGATTGCGTTCGAAGACGAGCTGCTGGCCGATGGTCCAGTCCTTCAGGATGAAGGCGCCGGATCCCACCGGCTTCTTCCCGAAATCGCCGCCGGCGGCCTCGACGGCCTCCTTCGGAACCACGGAGGCGAAGTTGATCGCCAGCACGTGCAGGAAGGTGGCATCCGGACGGGAGAGCTTGAAGACGACGGTGCCCTCATCCGGCGTCTCGATGCCGGAAAGCGTTTCCGCCTTGCCGCCGGTCAGATCCTCGAAACCCTGGATCGCACCGAAGAAGCCGGCGCCGGGGCCTTGCGTCTTCGGGTTGACGGCGCGCTCGATGGAATATTTCACGTCCGAGGCGACGAGTTCGCGGCCGTTCGAGAATTTCACGCCCTTGCGCAGCTTGAACGTGTAGGTGAGCCCGTCGGGCGAGACCTCGAAGCTTTCGGCGAGCGAGGGAACGACGGTCGCCGTGCCCGGATCGTAATCCATCAGGCGGGAAAACAGGCTCTTGATCATCGACCAGTTCACCCAGTCATAGCCGATGGCCGGATCGAGCGTGGTGATGTCATCCTTGTAGGTGACGGTGATGTCGCCACCCTGGGACGGGGTTTCCGCCCGGGCCATGGGCGCGAGTGCCAGCATGGCAATGGCTGTTGTGGCGAGAGCTAGGCGTTTGAACATTTTTCGTTCCCCTTTTTTCGCGAGACGTCTCAGTGTGAACGGATACGCGGATCGACCGCAGGCGCGATCAGGTCCGCAGCGAGATTGCCGATGACGATGGCAAGCGCCGAGGTGAGCGTGACCCCCATAATGATGGGAATGTCCACCTGCTGGATCGCCTGCCAGGCAAGCTGGCCGATGCCCGGCCAGCCATAGACCGCTTCCACCACCACCACGCCGCCCATGAACTGGCCGATATCGATGCCGATCATGGCGATGACCGGCAGGATGGCGTTGGGGAGCGCGTGGCGAAGCACGATGCGGGCGCCCGAAAGGCCCTTGGCCCGGGCGGTGCGGATATAGTCCTGGTTCAGCACCTCGATCATCGCCGAGCGCACGATGCGGGCATACCAGCCGGCCCCGAGGATGCCGAGCGTGGTGGCCGGCAGCACCAGATGGGAAAGCGTGCCGAAGCCGCTCATCGGGAACCAGCCGAGCGTGGCGGCAAAGACATAGAGCAGGAAGAGCGCGACGATGAACTGCGGTGCGGAGACGCCGACGAAGGCGGTCATCATGATCAGCCGGTCGACCGGGCCGCCGCGGGAGAGCGCCGCGACCACGCCGAGCGTCAGGCCGAGCAGGAGCTCCATGAAGATGCCGGCCGCCATCAGCGCCAGCGTCGCCGGCAGGCGGGCGGCGATCAGGGTCGCCACTTCCGTCTTCTGCGCATAGGAGCGGCCGAGATTGCCCTGCAGGAGATGGGAGAGATAGGCCCAGAACTGGGTGAGAAGCGGCTGGTCGAGACCGAGTTCGTGGCGGATGTTCGCGACCGTCGCGGCCGTTGCCGAGCGGCCGGCGATCATCCGGGCGGGATCGGCGGGCAGCGCATAGAGCAGCACGAAGGTGATGGCGGCCACGCCGAGCAGGATCAGCACGGACTGGACGAGGCGGCGGACGAGAACGGCAAGCATCAGCCTCTCCCTCGCTGGGTCGGATCGAGGATGTCGCGCAGCGCATCGCCGACCAGATTGAAGGCGAGCGCGGTGAGCAGGATCACCGCACCGGGGAAAAAGACCAGCCAGGGGGCCGCCTGGAAATAGCTCTGGCTCTCGAAGATGATGTTGCCCCAGGACGGCTGCGGCGGCTGCACCCCGATGCCGAGGAAGGAGAGCGTCGCTTCCAAGAGCACCGTGGTGGCGATGCCGAGCGTGCCCCAGACGATGGCCGTCGGCACCAGATGCGGCAGGATATGCAGGAAGAGGATGCGGCCATGGCCGGCGCCCAGCGAGCGTTCCGCCAGGATGAAATCCCGCTCCGAGAGCGCCCGCGTTTCCGTGTAGACGATCCGCGCCACCTGCACCCAGTTCACCAGGGCGATGACCAGCGCGACGATCCAGAGGCTCGGCTTCAGCAGGGCGGCGAGCACGATGGCGAGCAAGAGCGCCGGAAAGGCCATCATCAGATCGGTGAAGCGCATGATGAGATTGCCGGAGAGGCCGCGCAGGTAGCCGCCCGCAATGCCGATGGCGAGCCCGATGGCGACCGCGACACCGTTCGCCACGATGCCGATGACCAGCGAGGTGCGTGCGCCATAGAGAAGGCGGGAGAAAAGATCGCGCCCGAGCGTGTCGGTCCCCAGCCAGAACTGGGCACCGGGGCCGATGGGGGCGCCCTCGAGCGTCAGCCCGTCGAACATCTGCTCGTCGGGGCTGTAGGGGGCAATCAGCGGCGCAGCGAGCGCGATGATGACCACCAGCACCACGATGGCAAGACCGAAGAGCGCGGCAGGCTGCCGCGCAAGCTCTTTCCAGACCCGCATCAGACGGCCTCCCTCAGGCTTTCGGAGCCCCCGAGGAAGAAGGCGGCAATCTGTTCCACCGGCACCCGGCGGCGCATGGCGAAATCGCGCAGCACCGCATAGGCCTTGTCGTCATCGAGCCCGCGCTCGCTCTTCAGCCGGGCAATCGCCGCATGCACGACCGGCCGCAGCTTCAGCCGTTCGGTCAGGTGCGCCTCGCGCAGCCGGGCGGCCATGCGCTCTTCGTGGATGGACACGGCGAGAACCAGCGCCGGGAAGATGGCGGAGGCGGTGACCGGCTTCGCAATCAGCGCGCCGCAACCCTGCCGGATGGCCCAGGAAATCCGGCCCGGCGCTTCCGAGCCGAGAAGGCCGATCACGGGGCGCAGCGGATGGTCCGCCGTCCAGGGCAGGAGCTCGTCCCAGCCCCGATCGGCATCGATGAGGACGAGATCGGGCAACGCCTCGCCGGCGAGCGGCTTCCACTGCATGGAAACCGTCATGCCGAGCAGGTGGAGCTGGCGCTTGAGGCGTTCGGAGTTTCCATCCTCTTCCGCCAGGATCATGACATGCCAGCCGGTGAAATTCGGGGTCTTCGTCATGACACGACCCTCAGTTTCGGCTGCGCGGGCCGCGTCTTGCCGGTCAGGTAGGGATCGGCGGCGATGGGACCGGAGGCGGCAATCAGGTCGTAGTTCCGCTGCGCATTGATGCGCCCGAGCAGGAAGGGAAGGGCGGCGTGATTGGTGGCAGGGTCGATATGCATCGCGCCGAAAAGCGTCGGCCAGGTGCGGGCGAGCAGGCTGTCGCGCACCGGCCCCGGCGCATCGGTTCCGGCCGCCTCGATTGCCGCGATGCAGAGCGTGACGGCGGTATAGGCACTGGCAAAGACGCTGGAAACCTTGCGTGGCCCGCCTTTCCAGGCCGCAAGGCGCGCCTTGAAGGCGTGGTTGTCGGGCGTATCGAGCGTATCGAAATAGGAGGCGGCGCAGAGCTGGCCGATGGCCGCGCCGTCGGCGATCTCGTCGAGCTCGCTTTCCTGCAGGTCGCAGCTCGCCACCGGACAGTTCTCCGGCAGGAAGGCCGGATCGCGCTGGCCGAGTTCCCGCATCGCCTCCAGGAAGGCATAGCTGGCCGGGCCGATGAGATTGTTGGCGATGAAATCCGGGCGCTTCTCCTGGATGTCGTCGATGATGCGCCGGACGGCGGTTTCCTCGAGCGGCAGATAGCGCTCGCCGAGCACCGCCCCGCCCGCATTGGTGATCAGCTCGCGCGAGAGCCGGTTCATCTCCCAGCCCCAGACATAGTTGGCGCCCACCAGATAGGCGCGCTTTCCATGCTTCGGGAGCAGGTGGTCGAACATCGGGATCAGGTGCTGGTTCGGGCAGCCGCCGATATAGATGACATTCTCGTTCGCCTCGAACCCCTCATAGGGGCACATGTACCAGAGGAGACCGTCATGCTTCTCGACGAGCGGGATCACTTCCTTGCGGGCGGCCGAGGTGATGGTGCCGACGATGTGGCGGCAGCCGCTGTCGCGGATGAGGCTGCGGGCGCCGTCCAGATAGGCCGGCAGTTCGCCACGCGGATCGACATAGACCGGCTCCACGGCCGTGCCGCCGCGCGCCTGATAATCGTGAAAGGCAAATTCCGCGCCCTCGCGCGCATCCCGACCGATGGCTCCATAGGGCCCGGTGGACGAATAGAGAATGCCAATCCTGATCCTGTCCTGCATCCCCACTCCAAAAACAAAAAGCCCCACGACGCTTTCCCCTTTGCGGGGGCGTTGTGAGGCGCTGTTGCCTGAGACAAGATTGTCCGTGTAATCCGGCGGAAACAAAAATGTCCAAATCCGGTCATGATCAAATTACAGAGAGTGCGCCCTGTCAAGCACCTCCGCTGCAAGAAGTGACCGGGAAAGGCTCCAGCTTCGGAAAAGAAAGGCTTCCTACACAGGAAAGCCCTATGTTTTTCTAAATTAGAAATCTTCTCCCGCGCTTCCGGAGGCCTGACCATGCGCCTTGCTCACCTCGTTCTGCCGCTGCTGGCCCTCCTCGTTCCCCCTGCAGCCGGGGCTGCGGAGGCCGGGACGCCGCCCGACCTCCATCTCGCCAGGCTGACCTCCCCGGAAATCCGGGCGGCTGTCGAGGCGGGCTACACATCCGTGCTGGTGCCGAGCGGCGGGACCGAGCAGAACGGCCCGCACATGATCCTCGACAAGCACAATATCATTGTCGCCGAGGCGGCGGGGCGCATTGCGGCGGCGGTCGGCCATATGCTTGTCGCGCCGGTGCTGACCGTGGTGCCGGAGGGGGATTTCGGCCCGCCTTCGGGCAACATGCTCTATCCGGGCACGATCGGCCTGTCGCCGGAAGCCTATGAGGGCGTGCTGGATGGCGTGGCGCGCAGCCTGCGCAATGCCGGCTTCCGGACCATCTTCCTGATCGGCGATCATGGCCAGAGCCAGGATCCGCAGCAGGCGGTGGCCGAACGCCTGACCGCGGAATGGGAAGGGGAGGGCATCCGGGTCATCCCGATTGCCGCCTATTACGACGATGCCCGGCAGATGGCTTTGCTGAAGGCAGAAGGCTTTACCGACGACCAGATCGGCTTCCATGCGGGGCTGATCGATACGTCGGAGGCCATGGCCATCCGGGCCGATGCGGTTCGTGCCGACATGCTGCAGCACCTGCCGCAGCCGCTTTCGGACCGGGGCGCGAGCGGCGACCCGGCCCTGGCCAGCGCGGCGCTGGGACGGCGCCTGCTGGATCTCAGGATCGACGCGGCCGTGACGGAAATCCGCGCCCATCTGCCCGCACCCGCTCCCTAAGCGGCCTTACCGGTCGGAAGAGGCGGCATCCGCCACGGCGGATATGGGCGCCTTGCGCTTTTTCCGTCTCAGCGATTTGCGGAAGTGGATGAAGGGAACGATCATCTGCCGGACGATATCCTTGGGATAGGACTTGTCGTCCACGCCATAGCGGGAGGGCAGCTTGCCTTCCGGCATGTAGAAGGTGCCGAACATCACATCCAGGAAGGCGAATGTGGGGGCAAAATTCCTCTCCCCGCCTTCATCGATCCCCGTGTGGTGCCAGCGATGGAAGACGGGTGTCGCGATAACATATTTCAGCGGCCCGAGCGTCCAGTTGAGGTTCGAATGGACCCAGGCGCCCGCGACCATGTCGAAGGGCACCATCATCACCATCACCCAGGGCGGAATGCCCAGCAGCATCATCAGCGTGGAGACCGCCATGGGGCCGAACAGGCGGTTGACCGGATGGGTGCGGTAGGTCGAGGTCCATTGCAGGTCTTCCGGCGAATGATGAACCGCATGGAACGCCCAGAGGTGACGGGTATGAAACAGACGATGGTTCCAGTAGAGCAGGAAATCCGTCGCCAGGAGATAGAAGGTCACCTGCACCCAGGCGGGCGCAGCGGCCAGCGGGCCATGCCCCTCGTCGAAGAAGTGAAGGATCTGGTCGGGCGCGGTGAAAGCCAGCATGATCATCGTCATCATCGCGACCAGCACGATGTTCAGGATCGGCGCGATGAAATCATAGGTCAGCGCATAGGCGATGTCGGTCACGAGATCCGGGCTTTTCCACCAGACCTTGCCGGGATTGCAGGCCCGGTTGTCGAATATTGTCAGGGCGGTGAAGGCCGCCCCCAGACCGGCGATCCAGAGGAGATGGTCGCCAAGAGACTGAAAGACATCAGAAAAAAGATATAAAATAATGTCCACGATAACCTCCTTGTTCCGGCAACCGGAACGAACAGAAGCTCTAACATTTATTCATTAATGAATTAGAATATAAAGCCGCACGGATTCGAGACAAAAAAAGACCGCCCCGAAGGGCGGCCAGTGGGGGACTTGGCCCTGGGAGGGTTTACTTGGAGACGAGGTAATCCACCGGAATGGCTTCCGAAATGGTCCACTCGTCGATGACATGCGGCTTGCCCTTGTCGGTTTCGACGATCAGGTAACGGCCCCGGTTCTGGTGGTGGATTTCAGAGGAGAAGGAGCGCGGGCCGAAGAGGGTCGGCTCGTCCTTCATCTTTTCGAGTTCGGCCACGACCGCATCCGCATCCGTGGACTTGGCGCGCTCGACGGCCTTCGCCCAGACGTCGATCATTACATATCCAGGATAGACATACTGGCTCGACGGATCGCCGCCGGTGACTTCCTTGTACTTGGCGTTGAAGGCGGTCACGTCCTTGTTCGGGTCGTCACCGTAGATCGAGCCCTGCACCGGGGTGTAGAAGTTCGAAAGATCAGGAACGGCGTTCAGCCAGTAGGAACCGTCGACGCCCGAGCCGTTGAGGATCGGCGCGGTGATGCCGGCGGCGCGGATCTGCTTGATCGCCGAGACGACGCCCGGCATCATCGAGCAGAGCATGATGGCATCGGGCTGCTCGGGCAGGCTCTTGATGCGGGTGATCTGGGCCGCGATCGAGGCATCCTCGTTCTTGAAGGTGTCTTCGCCGACGAGCTTGGCGTCCTTCAGGCGCGGCAGCATCCAGTCGAAGCCGTCGCAGATACCCTTGTTATATTCGGTCCAGGTGTCGAGCAGGCGGTAGAACTTGCGGGCATTCTTCTTGTTATAGGCCCATTCGGCCATGGTCGCGCCCTGTACGGCGGCAAGAACGGACGCCGAGAAGGAATGCGGGCCGACGCCCTGGATGCCGGCCTTGATGGATTCGGCGCAGAGGAAGAAGGAAATCTTGCCGGCGCTTTCGGCGGCAAGGGCTGCGGGCGAACCGAAGTCGTAGTCGCAGGAGACGACCACGAGGTCGGCGCCCTTGTCGATCACTTCGAGGCCGGCCTTGGCGCCTTCGGCGCGGTCGGTCTTGGTGTCGGCGGTGACCACCTCGATCTGCTTGCCGAGCAGGCCGCCGGCCTTGTTGATCTCGTCGATCTTGATCATGGCCGCATCCTGCGCCGGCTTGTCGTAAGCCTGCATGAAGCCGGAGGCGGCAGTGGCGAAGCCGACCACGATCTTGTCGTCATCCGCATGCGCCACGGCTGCGGACAGCACGAGGCCGGAGACGGCCATTCCCATTCCCAGTTTATGCCAGAGAGTCATGTTTTTCTCCTTTGGTTCCCTTTTTTCTCCGGGTTGAGCCCCGGAAACGTTTCATGCGTTGCGGAAGCCGGACCAGCCGATCTCCCGGTTGCCGATGAGCCCTGCCGGGCGGCGCATCAGGATGACGATCATGATCACGCCGATCGCGATCTCCTGGACGCCGTTGGGGATGGTGAGAACGGTGTCGCCGAGCGCGACGCCCTTTTCGAACATCCGGAGGATCTGGATGATGGTGGAGAGCAGCACCACGCCGATGACCGCGCCCGACAGGCTGCCCATGCCGCCGACGACAAGCATGGAGAGCGAGATGAAGGTGAGGCCGAGATAGAAGGTATCGGGCGTGACGACGCCGACCGAATGGGCATAGAGCGCGCCGCCGCCGCCCATGACGAAGGCGGAGATGACGAAGGCCCGGAGCCGTTCCTTCGGGATGTCGACGCCGGAAGCGGCCGCAGCCGTCGCCTCGTCCCGGGCGGCGCGAAGCGCCAGCCCCGAACGGGAGATGGAATAGGCATAGCCGATCCCGACCGCGATGAGGGTCGCGATGAAATAGGGCCAGATCGACCGGTTGATCGGAATGCCGACCACGGAGGAGGTCGCGCCCGTCACATCCTCCCAGTTGGAATAGACCTGGTTGATGAGGGCGAGCATGGCGAAGGTGGCTATGGAGGCGGCAATGCCGGACAGCCGCATCAGGATCTTGCCGAACAGGAAGGCGATCAGCGCGGCGAAGAGAGCCGCCGCCGGCACGCCCACCCAGAAGGGCAGCTTCGCCTCCAGCACGAAGCCCGGCAGGCCGGGCAGTGCCATCTTCTTCATCGGCGGCGGGATCGTCAGCCAGGCGGTCATGTAAGCGCCGAGGCAGGTAAAGCCGATATGGCCGAAGCTGATCACACCGGAATTGCCGATGAAGATGTAGAGCCCGACGACCAGGATCACCCGGATGAAGATGTCGATGATCGTCTGGTTGAAGGGGCTGGAGCCCATGACCAGGGCGAGAACCGCAATCGCGGTGAGCAAAAGGCCCAGAATGACCGGCGTCGCCACGGTGCGGGAGAGGATGGAAGCGCGTTCAGCCATGGGTCACACCCTCTGCTTTGCGGATTTCGGCATGAAGAGACCGTTCGGACGCCAGATCAGCGTGGCGATGACGGCGGCATAGACGAAGGCATCGCGGAAGGGCCTCGCCTCAGGCGGCAGCACCACCTGCATGACGGTGGCAATCGCGCCGATGAGGAAGCCCGAGAGCACCGCCCCCGGCAGCGAACCCAGCCCGCCGATGACGGTGGCGATGAAGGCGATCAGCATGATGTTGCCGCCCATCTGGATATCGGCGGTTCCCGTCTGGGTGACGAGGATGAGCGCGACGGCGGCGGCCAGCATGCCCGACAGCGCGAAGGCCAGCATGATCACCCGGTTGGCGCGCACGCCAAGCATCCGGGCCATGGTGAAGTTTTCCGCCGCCGCCCGCATTTCGAGCCCGAAGCGGGTGCGCTTCAGGAAGAGGGTCAGCCCGATCAGGATCGCAATCGCGGTGACGATGGTGATCACCTGCAGCAGCGGGATGCGGGCGCCCATGATTTCCACCGGCAGGCCGAGATTGGACCAGAGGTCGATGCTCTTCGGGCGGCTGGAATAGAGCATCAGCAGGAAATAGCGGATGACGAAGCCGAGCGCGAAGGAGGCGATCATCATGGTCGCCGGATTGGTGTTGCGGAAGCGCCGGAAGACGATGATCTCGGACAGAACGGAAAGCCCCGCGCCGACCGCCAGGATGAAGGGGATCAGCAGCCAGGCCGGCAGGTTGCCGGCAAAGACGATGGCCGCCGCATCCACCGAGGGCCAGAGCATCGCAAAGACGCAGAAGGCCATGGTGTCGCCATGGGCGAAATTGACGAGGCGCATCACCCCGAAGATCAGCGCGATGCCGAGCGCGCCGAGTGCGTAGAGACTGCCGAGGCTGAGCGCGTCGAAGACGACTTGCAGGATCTCCGTCATTTGCCGTGCTCCCCATATCCGAAATAGGCCTGTTTCAGCGCGTCGCTGGAGGCGAGTTCGCGGGCATCGCCTTCGAGCGCCACTTCGCCCGAGCGCATCAGGATCATCCGCCCGCCGGTGAGCTTGGCGCGGGTGGCGCTCTGCTCGACGATGAGGAGGGTGAGGCCGATCGTGTCGCGCAGCTTGACGAGCGTCTGGTAGACATCGTCGATGACCTTCGGCGCGAGACCGAGCGAGGGCTCGTCGATGGCGATCAGCTTCGGCCCGGCCATCAGCGCGCGGCCGATGACGAGCATCTGCTGCTGCCCGCCCGAAAGCGCGCCCGCATGCTGGTGGCGGCGGCTCATGAGAACGGGAAAAATGGAATAGACCATTTCGAGATCCCGGGCCGCCTGGTCCTTGTCCGCCCGCATGCCGATGCCGAGGCGGAGATTTTCCTCGATGGTAAGGCCGCCGAAGACCTCGCGGCCCTCGGGCACCATGGAAAAGCCCATGCGGGCGATGTCCTCGGGGCTGCGGCCGGAGGTGACCTGACCGCGGAAGGAAATCGACCCGCCGACCGGTTTCACGACGCCGGCAATCGCCTTCATGAGGGTGGATTTGCCGGCGCCGTTCGGGCCGGTGACAAAGAGGATCTCGCCCTCGTTGAGGGTGAGCGAGGCACCGCGCAGCGCGGTCAGGCGACCATAGCGGACGGTGATGTCGTTGACGGAAAGCAGGGTCACAGGATCTCTCCTTCCGCATCGGCCTGGGTGCCCATATAGGCGTGGCGCACCTTCTCGCTGGCCTTGATGGCATCAGGCGTGCCGAATTCGATGATCTCGCCGCTGTCGAGCACATAGATGGAATGGCAGGTCTTCAGCACGAGGCCGATATTGTGCTCGATCAGCAGCACGCCGCACTTCACGTCATCGGCGATGCGGTGGATGAGGCGCGAGAGATCGTCCGCCTCTTCCGCCGACATGCCGGCGGCCGGTTCGTCGAGTAGCAGGAAGGCGGGTTCCAGCATCAGCGCCCGGCCGATGGCCACGCGCCGCTCGTCCGTATAGGGCAATCCACCGGCGAGCCGGTCGGACAGCGGTGCGATGCCGATCCAGTCGAGCAGCGCATCCGCCTTCCGCGAGGCTTCCCGGCGGGAGAGGCCGAGGCCGACGCCGGT
Organism: Gellertiella sp. DMC107; assembly: GCF_056313605.1. Lineage (NCBI taxonomy): Bacteria > Pseudomonadati > Pseudomonadota > Alphaproteobacteria > Hyphomicrobiales > Rhizobiaceae > Gellertiella > Gellertiella sp. DMC107. The sequence goes on from NZ_JBQUZZ010000007.1 coordinate 25,727, forward strand.
CACTTCGAGATTTTCATGCACCGTCAGGTCGGCGAAGAGCCGGCCCGACTGGAAGGTGCGGGCAATGCCGGCCTGCCGGACGCGATGCGCCGGCAGGCCGCCGATCTCTGTGCCATCCAGGAGCACGCGGCCCATGGACGGCTTCTGAAATCCGGTGAGGACATTGACGCAGGTGGTCTTGCCCGCACCGTTCGGTCCGATCAGGCCCGTGACCCGCCCGGCGGGAATTTCCAGCGTGACATTCGAAAGGGCCCGCAAGCCCTCGAAGGCCACTGAAACCATATCTGCCGCGAGTGTCTGAGCCATAGGTCCCTTCTTACTTGTCGCGCGTGATGAGGTAGGAGTTGGTCGGGTCGAGAACGGCGGTCCAGCCGGGCTCGATGACGATGGTGGTCGTGACTTCCTCGATGATCGCCGGCCCCTTGATGGGCTCGCCCGTGCCGATCCGGTCGCCGTCATAGACGGGCGTGCGGGTCGCCTGGCCGGACGGATCGAAGATCGCGTCGCGGTGATCCTTGATCGCCCCGCCGGGGGCGCTGGCCTTCGGCATGTCGGGACGCTTCGGCTTCTCGATCCGCCCGTAAAGGGTCGATTCGATGTTCACCACCTCGACCGCATTATGCGGCTCGGCATAGGTGTAGAGTTCCTTGTGCCGGCGGTGGAAAGCCTCTTTCACGCGGTCGATGGTCGTGGCGTCGATGTCGAACAGGTCAATATCGACGGTGCATTCATGCACCTGGCCCACATAGCGCATCTCGAGCGAGCGGCGGATCTCGATGGTCCCCTCGTTAAAGCCGTCGGATACGAGATGGGCGCGGCCCTCCTTCTCCAGCTGCTTGTAAAGGTCGTCGATGCGCTTGTAGGCGGCATCGCTGTCGAGACGCACCGGGGCGGTGGCCATGTAGTTGTATTTCACGTCCGAAATGATCTGGCCGAAGGCGCAGAGACCGGAGGCGAGCTTCGGCAGGATGATCGTGTCGATGCCGATTTCACGGGCGAGCGCCGTGATATGGGCAGCGGTCGCACCGCCCGCGCCGACCAGCACGAAATCGCGCGGATCGTAGCCCCGCTCCACCGAGACGCGGCGGATGCCGTTCACCATGTTGTTGTTGACGATGGTGTACATGCCATAGGCCGCACGCTCGATGGAAATGCCGAGCGGATCGGCCACCCGCCGCACCGCCGCGCGCGCCTTTTCGATGTCGAGCGGCAGCTTGCCGCCGAGCAGGCCGTCCGGCGAGAGATAGCCGAGCACGAGGTTGGCGTCCGAGGTGGTCGGCTCCGTGCCGCCCTGGCCGTAGCAGGCCGGACCCGGTTCGGAACCCGCCGATTGCGGACCCATCTGGATGATGCCAAGCGGATCGATCCAGCCGATGGAGCCGCCACCGGCGCCCAGCGTTTCCACCTGGATCATCGGCACGCCGATGCGGTAGCGCAGGAAGTCGATGTTCTTGTTGAGGTTCGTCTGCCCGTCCTTGGTGAGCGTGATGTCGAAGGACGTGCCGCCCATGTCGACGGTGATGACGCTCTTCTTGCCGAAGGGCTCGCAGACATAGAGACCCGCCTGCGGGGCCGAGGCCGGGCCGGAATTGATGGCATAGACCGAGCGGTCCGTCATCACCTGGCCGATGGCAAGGCCGCCGTTCGACTGGAAGTAGCGCACCGGCTGGGCCGCCCCGAGCTCGCGGAAATAGGCATCCACGGCCTTCACGTAGCGGCGCATGACCGGGGCGAGATAGGCATTCACCACGGCGGTGGAGGTGCGGGTATATTCGCGCACCTGCGGGTAAAGCTCCGAGCCGACGGTGATGATGGCGTCGGGCATCATCTCCCGGACGATCTCGGCGGCGCGACGCTCGTGCGCCGGGTTCAGCACCGACCAGACGAAGGAGATGGCGACGGTTTCGATGCCTTCCTTCAGGAAGAGCTCGCAGGCCGCCCTGACGTCTTCCTCATGCATCGGTATGCGCACCGAGCCGTCGGACAGCACGCGCTCGCGCACCCCCTTTCGGAGATAACGCGGCACCAGCATGGTCGCGGCCGGATATTCCGGATCGTAGCGATAGCCGTCTTCCTTGTGGCCGTTGCGGATCTCGATGGAATCCTCGTGGCCGGCGGTGGCGATGAGGCCGGTCTTGCCGCCCCGATGGGTGATCAGCGCGTTGAGACCGACGGTCGTGCCGTTGATGCAGAGATCGCTGCTGGAGACGAGTTCGGTCGGCGAGACGCCGATGGCCTCATGGATGAGCTTCAGCCCGTTCTGGATGGCGCGGGTCGGGTCCGTGGGGGTCGACAGCGCCTTGAACAGCTTGGTTTCGCCCGTCTGGCGGTCGGCCACAACGAAGTCGGTGAAGGTGCCGCCGGCGTCGATGCCGAGGCGATAACGGTTCTTGATCGAGGTCATGGTCGTGTCTCCTTTCACGCGGCCGACCGGAGGGCCTGCGTTGCCGCCTGGTCCACGGTGAGGGTTTCGGGATCGGTGATCACGACGCCATAGTCGCGGCGCGCGCCTTCGATGGAGACAAGCCCGTTCTTGACATCCCAGAGGACCTTTTCGATGGGCCGTTCATGCGGATTGCCGTAGCCCCCTCCGCCGGGGTTCATGTTGGTGACGGTGTCGCCCGTCTTGATCGTCTCCATGATGTTGGTGCGGCGCACCTCGGTCTCGCCGCCACGCTTCAGCTCGACGCGGCCGACCTTGGTATCGATGTCGCTGGAATAGGCGCCGGCAGCGCCCATGGCGGGAATGCGCCGGCCTTCGCCGAAGCCGATGCAGAGCATGTCGCCGTCGAGCGGCTCCACTTCCCAGGCCGTGCCCGAGCCGCCGCGGAACTTGCCCGCGCCGCCGCTATCGGCCATCAGCGAATAGCGGTGGATGATGATCGGGTAGGAATATTCGAGCAGTTCCACGTCACCCGAGGTGAGCGCGCCGAAGCAGCATTCCGGACCGACCGCATGCCAGCCGTCCTGCTCGGGGGTCGCGCCGCCGCCGGAAATGATGGTGGCGAGCACCATGGTCACATATTCCTCGCCGGTGCGCTTGTCCCAGCCGGCAATGTTGAGGCCGTTGGCATGACCCCAGGAGGCCGCGACCTTGGAGGGCATGGCCTTTTCGAAGGCGAGCCGCACCGCATCCGTCAGCGTCTCCATCGGCGTGGTGGTGCAGTTCATGTGGGGGGCGGGTTCCTGCGCGTTGCAGATCGTGCCCTTGGGGCCGAAATCGATCGAGACGCAGCGGTAGAGCCCCTCATTATAGGGCGGCGGGAGGGCGGCGAACATCATCAGGCCGAGATAGACGCCCGAATGGGAATTGCCCTCGTAGGAATTGATGAAATAGGGGATCTGCGGCGGGCTGGAGATGGCGATATGGCAATTGTCGCCGGTGATGGTGACGGTCGCCTTGATCTCGAAATCGCCGAAGCCGTGGCCCGCATCCTCGAGGATCGCCGAGCCTTCGTAGGTACCATCGGGCACGGTGCGCATCATGTCGCGCATGTGCTTTTCGGCCATGTCGAGGAGTTCGTCGATGCAGGCATCGACGGTGTCCTTGCCATATTTGTCGAGCAGCGCGATGAGGTTGCGCTCGCCCACCTGGCAGGCGCCGATCAGCGCGTTGAAATCGCCTTCCTGGTCGCGGCGGGCGCGCATGTTGGTGTAGATGAAGTTGAGCACGTCGTTGCGCGGCACGCCCTTGTCCCAGATCTTGACCGGGGGAATGCGCAGGCATTCCGCATAGATTTCCTTGGCATTGGGGTTGTAGCCCGCCGGAACCGGCCCGCCGATATCGGTGAGATGTCCCTTGCAGACGGTCCAGTAGACCAGCTCGCCGTGATAGAAGACCGGCTTGTACATGCAGGTATCGATGGCATGGCTGCCGCCGAAGGCCGGGTCGTTGTGGAGAATGAGATCGCCTTCGTGGATATCGCCCTCGAAGAATTTGGCGACCGCCTTCATGGCCGGGATCAGCGAACCCAGATGGATCGGGATGTCCTGGCCCTGGAGGATCATTTCCGGCCGGCCGTTGAACAGCGCGGTCGAATAGTCATGCGCCAGGTTGAACACCGAGGAACGGGCCGTCTTTTCGAGAGACAGGGTCATTTCGCGCTGGGTGGTCTCCAGCACGCCGCGCACCACGGAGAGCGTGATCGGGTCGACTTTCGGTTTGTGAACTTGTTTCATGGCTCCCTCATTTCCGGGCCGGCGCCTGCCGCCCTTTCGATTGAGGAAAGCCTAAGGCCGCTTTTGCCGAACGGTCTTTGCATCCGGCGCACCAAGCCTTGTCTTTCGGTGCAGCTTTTCAAGATTTTGCTGGACGAAGCCCCCCGTCCTCCCCTTTCATAGGAAAAAAAGGGGAACATAAAATGAAGTCCACCATCACGACCGCGGAAACCCCGCGGCACGACCGCAGCCGCCATTGGCACGAGGCCATTGCCAGTGCCTATTTTCCGCTCGATCTCACCTTCGCCCAGACCGACAATTTCACCGGCGACCTGATGATCTGGGAACTGGGCGACGTCTCGCTCTCGCGGCTCGCCTCGTCCGCGCTGCAATATCGCCGCCTGCCGAAGCACCTGAAGGCGGAGCGCGACGAGCATTTCCTCATCACCATCCCGATCCGCAGCCAGGTGAATTTCAGCCAGTGCGGCAAGGAGGTCTATTGCCAGCCGGGCGGCTTCTTTCTGGAGCGCAGCCACGAACCTTACGAATTCTGGCACGACGACTTCGCCGATCTCTGGGTGATGAAGGTGCAGTCGCAGGAAATCGCCAGCCAGATCCGCCAGCCGGACCGCTTCTGCTCCATGCAGTTCAACGCGGCGGAGGGTGCGGGCGGCCTGTTCTCCGACATGCTGCAGCTGATCCCCGGCCGCTTCAACGCCATGACGCCGGAAGTGCGCCAGGCGGTGGGCAAGCAGCTGATCGATCTTCTGGTGCTGTCGCTGAAGGCGGACGAGCGGACGCTGACGTCTGGAAGCTCCTCCGTGCGCGCCGCGCATCTGACGCGGATCGAAGCCTATGTGCGCCGCAACCTGCACAATCCCGATCTCGACCCTGAAACCATCGCGCGGGCCTGCGGCATGTCCACCCGCTACCTGCACGAACTGTTCCGGGATACGAACCAGACGCTCGGAAGCTGGGTGCGCGACCAGCGCCTGATGGCGTGCCGCACGGCGCTGGCGGATGTGTCCAACCGCCAGACCGTCGCGGAAATCGCCTATCGTTTCGGCTTCAGTGACCATGCCCAGTTCTCGCGTGCGTTCAAGGCGCACTTTCAGGTGACGCCCAAGGAATTCCGGGATCAGGCACGGGACCGCCTTCGCGCCGCCAACTGACGGCGCGTTGAAGCGTTCCGGATTGCCCCCCGGCTGAACCGGGCAGTGCCCCTTCGGGGGCGCGGCCCTTCTTCTTTCAGCCCGTCAGGCGAGCGCCTGACGGATGCGGTCGATGAGGCGGGCGCGGTCGTTGCGGGCAAGCAGCGCCTGCTCCATCGTCACGTCCACGAACCGCGCCGGCATGTGCGGCTGCAACTGGCCGATGAGATCCATGTCCGCCGAGATCACCGCGCCGACCATGAAATAGCCGCCGCCCGACACCGCATCGCGGTGGAGCACGATCGGCTCGGTGCCGCTCGGCACCTGGATGGAGCCATAGGGATAGCAGGCATCCACGATGTTGGACGGGTCGGAGCCCGCGCCGAAGGGCGGTTCGCGCGGCACGAATTCCAGCGGCTTGCCGCCCTTGAAGCGGTAGCCGATGCGGTCCGCCTCCGGCGCCACCTTCCAGGTATCGTCGAGGAACTGCTTGCCCGAGGCTTCCGTAATGCGGTGCCAGTAGAGACCTGGCAGCATGCGGAGCTCCGCGGGCGCGCCCGGCGACCGGCGCAATTCCTCCGGTACCGCCCGGCCTTCCGCGGCACCCCTGCCCGCGCCGAGCGGCAAGACGTCGCCTGCTGCGAGTTTCCGCCCCTCGAAACCGCCGAGCGCGCCCAGCGTATAGGTGGAGCGGGAGCCGAGAACGACCGGCACGTCGATGCCGCCCGAAATCGCGATATAGGCCCGTGCGCCCTTCTTCAGGAATGCGAAGGACAGCACGTCGCCCTTCTTCACCGCAAGCGAGGTCCAGGTGGGCTTTTCCTCGCCATTGATCTTCGGCGGCAGTTCGGCCCCGGTGACGGCGACGGTCGCATCCCGGTGAAACTCGATTTCCGGCCCCATGAAGACCACTTCGAGAAGGGCCGCTTCCTCCGGATTGCCGACCAGAAGATTGGCAGCCCGGGCGGAAAGCAGGTCCATCGCCCCCGAAAGCGGAATGCCGATATGGTAATAGCCCGGGCGGCCCAGATCCTGAACGGTGGTGGAAAGGCCCGGTGAGACGATCCTGATGCTCATTTCAGCGCCCCCATCAGCTTGGCATTGTAGGCATCCATGTCGGCCTGGAATTCCGGCAGCGAGAAGGTGACGTCGCGCATGAGCGGTGCGAACTGGCCCGCATCCACATCGGCGACCGTCGCGTCATATTCGTCGCGGTTGATCGGCTTCCAGCGCACGATGTCGCCGGGCCGGAACAGGCACATGAAGTCCTGGAGATACTTGATCTTCTGGTTGGGATCGTAGATCGGCATGGGCGTGATGCCGAACATCTGGTAGCCGCCGGCGCCGCGCACCGAATAGATGCAGCCGAAGCAGCCGCCATGCCCGACCGTGAGCCGGGGCGTATCGGTGCGGGGGCGCAGATATTTCGGCGACTGGATCTGCCGCTGCCGGTCCACCATCTGGTAGAGGAAGGGCAGGCCCGCCACGAAACCCACCATGGAGACGAACCAGGGCGCGCCCGAATGGGCCTTGATGAAGCCGTCGACGCCGTCGAGATCGTTGATGCGCGCGGTATATTCGATATCGGTCGAGGTCGGGTCCTGGTGCCGCTCGCGGAAGCGCATCAGCGTCTCGTGGGTCCAGGGATCGTTGTAGAAGACGGGGATTTCGATGATCCGGGTGCGGATGACCGATTCCGCCTTTGCCGCCGAAGCCTCGATGGACTTCAGCTCCTTCAGCATGTCGTCGGGTGCGATCACGTCCGGATTGAACTTCACCTGGAAGGAGGCATTGGCGGGACAGATCTCCGTGACGCCCCGGATCTGCGCTTCCTTCACCGCCGTGGTGATCGAGAGCGATTTGAAGAAGGCTTCGAGCGACATTTCCTCGTCACATTCGACGAAGATGTGCTCGTCCCCTCCGAAGGAGTAGCGTGTCTTCATGAACCAGTTCCCTCTTGTTCTTTTATGGTCAGCACATTCTGCTCGAGCCAGGGCTCCAGCCAGCGCGTGTGGACGTTGGCGGCGCGGACATCCGGATCGTCGGCAAGCCGCTCGAACAGCGGTCTCGTGGTCTTGAGCCCCTTCACCTCCAGTTCGCCAAGCGCGCGCTTCAGCCGCTCGATGGCGCCGTCGCGGGTCTCGTCCCAGACGATCAGCTTGCCGAGCAGCGAATCGTAGAAGGGCGGCACCGTATAACCCTGGTAGAGCATGGTATCGAAGCGGGTCCCGGCCCCGCCCGGCACCGTCAGCGCGGTGACCATGCCCGGGCCGGGCTGGAAGTTCTTCGCCGGGTCCTCGGCGTTGATGCGCACCTCGATCGCCGCCCCCCGGGCCTCGATATCCGACTGCCGGTAGGACAGCGGCGCCCCGCCGGCAATCCGGATCATCTCGCGCACCAGATCGATGCCGGTGATCATTTCCGTGACGGGATGTTCCACCTGGATCCGGGTGTTCATCTCGATGAAGTAGAACTCGCCCGAGGCATCGTCGTAGAGATATTCGATGGTGCCCGCGCCGCGATAGTTCACCGCCTTCGCCAGGGCGACGGCGGAGGCGCAGAGCTTTTCCCGCACCGCGGGCTTCAGCGTGGCGGCGGGCGCCTCTTCCCAGACCTTCTGGCGGCGGCGCTGCAGGGAGCATTCTCGCTCGTAGCAATGGATCGCATCCTTGCCGTCGGCCAGCACCTGCACCTCGATATGGCGGGCGCGTTCGATCACCTTTTCCACGTAGAGACCGCCGTCTCCGAAGGCCGCCTTCGCCTCGGCGCTCGCCTGCGCCATCAGGCTCTCGAACTCTTCCGGGTCGGAGGCGATGCGGATACCGCGTCCACCCCCGCCGGCCGCCGCCTTGATCATCAGCGGAAAGCCGATCCGAGAGGCCACGTCGCGCGCTTCCTCCGGGCTGTCGATCCGGCCGTCGGAGCCGGGAACGCAGGGCACGCCGGCCGCAAGCGCGGCGCTGCGCGCCATGGCCTTGTCGCCCATGGTGCGGATCTGGTCGCCGGTCGGGCCGACGAAGGTGAGGCCCGCCGCCTCCACCGCATCGGCAAAGCCCGCATTTTCCGCCAGAAATCCGTATCCCGGATGGATGGCATCCGCTCCGGTCTCTTTCGCGGCGGAGAGGATGGCCTCGATGTTGAGATAGGATTTGGCCGCGTGCGGCGGGCCGATATTCACCGCCTCGTCGGCCATTTTCACGGCCAGCATGTCCTTGTCGGCGGCGCTGTGGACCTGCACGGTCCGGATGCCGAGTTCCCGCGCCGCGCGGATGATCCGGACGGCGATTTCCCCGCGATTGGCGACGAGCAGCTTGCGGATGGTCATCGGCTCAACCCAGCTCGGCCAGCGGCTGGCCGGCCATGACCGGTTCCTCGTCATCGGCGAGGAAGGCGGTGAGCGTGCCGGCCTGTTCCGCCTTGACCTCGTTGAAGCTCTTCATCACCTCGATGAGACCGATGACATCGCCGACCGCAACGGCGTCGCCGACACTCTTGTAGGCGGGCGCATCCGGCGACGGCTTCCGGTAGAAGGTGCCGGGAAGCGGCGAGAGCAGTTGCTTGGACATGGACGATCCCCTTTTATAGTCTTTCTTGCACTCAGTTGGTCAGCGCGCCGCGCACGGCGGTGGCGATCTCGACGGCGTTCGGCGTATCCGAATGGACGCAGATCGTATCGGCCTTGACCTCGATGTCGATGCCGCCGACGCTTTTCACCCGGCCTTCTGTCACGGCCCGGCGACAGATTGCGGCAGCCTTTTCCGGATTCTTCGCCTCATGCTCGCGCGTGATGATCAGGCCGCCCTGGTCGTTGTAGTCGAGATCGGCATAGAATTCGGCGATGAAGGTGTGGCCGCGCTCCGTATAGATCGTCTCGTGCAGCGTGTTGATCATGCCGAGCAGCGGCACGCGGAACACATCCGCCGCATCGCAGATCGCATGGGCCACGTCTTCCATCCGCGCCGCCATGCCATAGAGCGAGCCATGCGGCTTGATGTGATTGAGGGTAAGCCCTTCGGCTTCCAGGAAGCCCTTCAGCGCGCCGACCTGATAGATGATGCAATTGGCCAGTTCTTCGCGGCCGATCTTCATCTCGCGGCGGCCGAAACCCTGCAGGTCGGGCAGGGAGGGATGAGCGCCCACGCGCACGCCGTGCCGCTTGGCCAGCTTTACCGTGGAGCGCATGTGGTTGAAATCGGAAGCATGGAAGCCGCAGGCGACATTCGCGATGTCGATCAGCGGCATGAGGCCCTCGTCGTCGCCCATCCGGTAGAGACCGAAAGCTTCGCCCATGTCGCAATTCAATGTTGCCACAGCAATCCTCCAGATTTTCCTGTTCCCGGCCGGTTTTCCCGGCTTTTGAAGAGACCTTGCCGCAGCACGGAAACATTGTAAAATACGAAGAAGTGATCCCTCGTATCAAAAAAACAGATAATGCCCCTTTCGATCAAACAGGTCCGCTATTTCATCGCCACGGCCGATTCCGGGCAGGTTTCGCAGGCCGCGATCCTGCTCAATGTCTCGCAATCGGCGGTGACGACGGCGATCAAGCAGCTGGAGGACACGCTGGGCGTGAGCCTTTTCCGGCGGCTCTCCACGGGCGTGGTGCTGACGGCGGAAGGATCGCGCTTTCTCACCCATGCGCGCAACGTGATGGCGGCGGTGAATTCCGCCGAGCGGGCGCCGCTGACGGAGGAGACCGCGCTTTCCGGCGTGGTGCGCGTCGGCGCCACCTACACGGTTCTCGGCTATTTCCTGCCGCGGCTTCATGCCCGTTTTGCCCGCACCTATCCGAAGATCCGGGTGGAATTGCAGGAACTGCCCCGCGACCTTCTGGAGGAAAGGCTGAACGACGGCTCGCTCGATATGGCGGTGATGCTGGTTTCCAACCTCAGGGACAAGGCCCACCTGGCCTTCGAAACCCTGCTGCAATCGCGGCGAAGGCTGTGGCTGCCGGCGGAGCATCCGCTGCTTTCGGTGGAGACCGTGACGCTGGAGGATGTTTCGAAGGAGCCCTATGTGATGCTGACCGTGGACGAGGCCAACCAGACGGCGGGACGCTACTGGCAGCAGGCGGGGCTGGCGCCGAACGTGATCTTTTCCACCTCCTCGGTGGAGGCGGTGCGAAGCTTCGTGGCGGATGGCATCGGCGTGACCATCCTGTCCGACATGGTCTATCGCCCCTGGTCGCTGGAAGGACAGCGGATCGAGCTTCGCAACGTGGTGGCGGAAATCCCCACCATGGATATCGGTGTCGCCTGGAACCGGGCGGTGCCGCAATCGCCCGCCACCCGCACCTTTGCCGAATTTCTCAGCCTGTCCTTCGGTGGCGGCATACCGCTCTGAGGCCCAGGCCTGCGTTCAGGGCACCGTTTCGAGATCGGTGGCCCGGAATTCGTCCGCGGTCGCGAGGATGGGGACGGCGTGGTAACGGGCGCAGGCATAATGAAGGCAATCGCCCAGATTGAGGCCATGCCGGCCGCTGCGGTAAAGATGCGCCGCCCGGAGCGCCAGGCGCGTGGCCTCCGCCGCCGGCGGAAGATCCCGGACCTCGATGCGGCGGGCCGCCAGAAATTCCATGACCAGCGGTTCGACCTCGGCGACGGGCCGATCGAACTTGTCCGGGCGGGCGAGGCCCAGAACCGTTTCCAGCACGGCGACCGGCGAGGTGAAGGGGTGGCGGGCCGCCTGGATGGCCGCCGAGACGCGCTCCGCCTCGGGCTCGTCCGAGAGCAGGGCTATGATGGCGCAGGCATCGATATACATCAGCCTTCGTTCCAGAGATCGTCGAAGACCGCGCGCGGCAGAGGCCGGCGGGCCTGCTCTTTCAGGAGAATGCCGCGTCCGGCGCGCAGCCGCGCCGCCGTTTCCCGCGGGGTTTCCGCCTGCAGCCGCCGGTCGATCGCTTCCCGCATGGCGATCACGATGGCATCGGTGATGCCGACGCCGGTCATTTCCGCAAATTTCCGGGTCAGGGCATCCGCCTCGGGATTGTTGACATTGATGGCCATGGCCGGCTCCATGTAGATGAATTCATCCATCAATGTAGAGGAGTTTCCCCGCTTTTCCAAGAGCGGCCGGTTGCCGACGGAAAAGGGCGGAGGGCGTCCCCGGCCCATCCGCCCTTTTCGCCCGGCGAACCGCGCCGCGCGGTGCTCAGCCGAGCCATGTCCCCACCACCAGCAGACAGAACGGAAGCGCCAGAATGGGCGCGAGAAGCCAGCGGGCCTGATAGATACTGTTGTCCATGATCCTTCTCCTTTGGCGTTGCGGGAGCCGGTCCGCGTGACCGGACCGGCCCTGCAGGTCTCAGCCCGATCAGGCGGTGATGACGTAGACGATCACGTAGCGCTTCGGATCGACGATCACGATGCGGCCGTCCTCCAGCACGAAGAAGCGATAGTGCTTGTACTTCGGGACGATCTTGATGATGCGCGGCGGAAGCGGCTGCAGATGCACCTTCTTCGGCACTTCCACACCAACCGTCACGTCGAAATCCACCTGCGTGACGGGTTCGACCTTCACATCCTGGATGACCTGGCGGATTTCCGTGGTCTGCTCGGTGGTGATGTTGACCTCGTTTTCCACGTTCACGTTGGTTTCGGTGTTCTGCGCGGTTCCGGACTGGTCCGTGCTCTGGCTTCCGCTGGCGCTGCCGGAGGTATCCGTACCGCTGCTACCCGACGGGGTCGTGCCGCTTTCATCGCCGGTCGAAGGCGTGGTTGCGGTGCCCGAGCCGGAACCGCTCGTATCGGACGATGTCCCGCTTTCGCTGCCGGACGCCGAGCCGCTGCCGGACGTGGAGCCCTCTGTCGTCGCGCCGCCGCTGGTGGTGCCGGAGGCACCGTCCGTGGTGGTTGCGCCCTCCGATCCCGAAGCATCCGGCGTGGGTGTCGCGGTCTCGCCCGAGCCTGACGCACCGGCGCTTCCGTCGGTGGCCGTTCCGCTGGAACCGTCCGTGCTACCGCCCTGCCCCTGCTGGGGGAGGACCGGCGGGGTGGTCTGCGCGAACGCCGGGAGGGAGGCGAGCGGCGCCGTGCCGATGGCAAGCGCTGCGAGGAGCGCGCGGTGACTGTTCTTTGTCCACATGGTCTTGGCCTTTCTGAAGGCCGCACGCCCCACCCGCCCGCGCTTGCGGCGCGGCGTCAGAGGAAACGATGCGGCAGGGAGGGAAGAGAAAGGGGGAGAGCGCGCGGCTCTCCCCCGAGGGTCAGTTGATCACCTGGATGACCTTCCGCGAGGAGGGTTCGACGATCACCCGCTCGTCATTGACGATGGCATAGGCATATTTCGGATTGTCCGGCACGGGAGTGACCATCACCGTTTCCGGCAGGGCCACGCCCACGGCGACCTTTTCCTTCACGACGACCTTTTCAGGGGCCGGCGCTTCCTGGACATACTGGACCACCTGGCGCGGCGGCGGGTCGATGGCGGTGCCCACCAGGGCGCCCGCGACACCGCCGACGGCAGCGCCGACCGGCCCGCCCACAATGGCGCCCGTCACGGCACCACCTGCAGCGCCGTTCACGGTGGAGGACTGGGCGAGAGCAGGGCCCGACATCAGGATCGCGGCGGCGGCCGCGGTTACAAGCAACTTCGGGAGCATGATCTTCTCCTTTTTCATCATGGGTGCAGTCCCTATGACCGCTGGGAAACCAACGTGCCGGAACCGGTGACGTTCCGGCGCCCGGACCTCAGTCGGGGACACCCCGGACTTTCGTCGGGGGTCGGAAAAACGGGCCATACGGAACGAATGGGCGGGGCTTTGCGCTTTGATCCGGAATGATCCTGCATGCATGGAGTGCCCGGCTGCAATGAGACCGAGGGTAAGCTGGAATGCCCGTTCGCTTGCCTGCCAGTTCTTTCTGGCAGGCGGGGCCGTGTCCGTCGGCGCCATGGCGCTGGTGGGGCTGGTGGTCACCCATCTGATCGAAGAGGCCGTCATTCACAATTCCGGGGCCGCAACGGCCCTTTACGTGGACAGCGTCGTGGCGCCGCTTCTGCCGGACATGCAGGCCGAGGCGGTGCTCGACGACGTCACCGCCCGCGCGCTCGACGAAACGCTCGGCGAAGGCGCGCTGGGCGCGCGCCTTCTCTCCTTCAAGCTCTGGCGGGGCGACGGCACCATCCTCTATTCCCGGCAGAAGGATCTGGTCGGCCGCAAATTCCCCGTCAACGAGAAGCTCCGGCGGGCCTTTGCCGGCAAGCTGATCGCCCGCTATGGCGCGGCGGACGATCCGGAAAACCAGGCGGAGAACACCGCCGGCCGCTCGGTGATGGAAATCTACAATCCGGTGCTCCAGCCCTGGTCGGGAAAGGCGGTGGCGGTGCTGGAATTCTACGAGAACGCGGATGGCCTTCAGGAAAGCCTGCGACGTGCCCGATTGACCAGCTGGCTTGCGGTCGCGGGGGTGACGGCCGTGTTCTTTCTCATTCTGTCCGTGCTGGTGCTGCGCGGCAGCCGCACCATCGAGAGCCAGCGCGCGGCGCTGAACGGCCGCATTGCGGAGCTGTCCGCCCTCCTCGAGGAAAATCGCAGTCTGCAGCAGCGGCTGAAACGGGCCTCGCAGCGGGCGGCGGCCCTCAACGAGACCTATCTGCGCAGCATCGGCACCGATCTGCATGACGGCCCCCTGCAGCACATCGCCTATGCCTCCATGCGGCTCGACAGCGATCTCTTTCACCGGAGCGGGACACCGTTGCAGACACTGACGGCGGAAATCGACTGGATCCGCTCCAGCCTGGCCGAGGCGACGGCGGAAATCCGCAATCTGTGCCGGGGCCTGATGCTGCCCGAAATCGACAATGCGGGGCTTGCCGACATCGTGGCGCGGGTGGTGTCGGCCCATCGGGAAAAGACCCGCAGCACCGTGGAAACCCAGGTGCAGGAGGACGATCCGGACCTCGCGCCGGCGATCCGCATCTGCATCTACCGTTTCATCCAGGAAGCGCTGAACAATGCCTTCCGCCACACGGGCGGGGCGGGGCAGAAAGTCCGGGCGGTGGCGAGAAACGGGCATGTGGAGGTGGAGGTCCGCGACAGCGGACCGGGCTTCGATCCCGCCGAAATCAGGCCCACCAGCCTCGGCCTCGTCGGGCTGCGGGAGCGGATCAACAGTCTCGGGGGAGAATTCGACATTCACACCGGGCCGGGCGGAACCACCGTCAGCATGAGGTTCGGCCCCTTGGAAGGAGAAGACCGATGGACGGGATCAGAATAGGCGTGGTGGACGATCATCCGCTGTTTCGGGAAGGCGTGGTGCGCAGTCTTTCCGAAATTGCGGGCTTTTCGATCGTCGGGGAAGGCGCTTGCCGCGACGATGCCCGCGCCATCGCCGCCGAGGCGCGGCCCGATGTGCTGCTGCTCGATATTTCCATGCCCGGCGGCGGACTGGTGGCGATCGTCGACGTGCTTGAGACCAGCCCCGCGACCCGGGTTCTGATGCTGACCGCCTCGGAGGAGGCCGAAGCGCTGATGACCGCCCTCAGCCGGGGGGCGCGGGGTTATGTGCTGAAGGGGGTGGGCGCGCGCAGTCTCGGCGAGGCGATCCGCACCGTGCATGGCGGCGCGCGCTATGTCAGCCCGCTTCTCTCGGCAAAGGTTCTGGAAGGCTCGCTGCATCCCGACAGCTCCGAAAGGGCCTGCCTGACGCCCCGCGAACAGGACGTGATCGAACTGGTCGGCCAGGGCCTCTCCAACAAGCAGATCGGCCTGAAGCTCGACCTCCAGGAAAAGACGGTGAAGCATCACATGACCCAGATTCTGGCCAAGCTGGGTCTCAGCAACCGGACCGAGGCAGCCCTTTACTGGCGTGACCGGGGCTAGGGTATGTCGAGGAAAACCATGGTCCCGGTCTTCGGTCCGGGCAGGCACTAGCGCAGATAATCGCCGAGGCGCTGGCGGTCGGCCGGGGTTGCGGGTCGGCTGATGATCCGCCGGCCCCGCCTGTCCCGCATCGTGTAGGTCTGGCTGCGCAGCGTTTCGCTGATGCCGTTGGCGTGGCGGACCTCGATCGATCCGTCCGGGCGGGCGGAGGCTTCGGCCTCGCGGTCGGGCGGCTCCGGTGCGCCTTCGCCGGGCCCGGTCCCGCTTCCGTTGTCCCCGCTCTTTCCGCCGTTTCCTTCGCCTTCGCCTTCGCCCTCTCCCTCGCCGCCTTCGCCCACGCCGCCATCGGTCTCGCCTCCGTGGCCGCTTCCGCCGCCACGGCCCTCGCCCTTGCCCTCGCCTTTTCCCTCACCCTTTCCCTCGCCTTTGGCGGCGAGGGCGGGTGAAAGGGCAAGGCCGGTGGCATTGAGCGAAAAGGGTGAGGCGGCGGCCAGAAGACCAAGGGCGGAGACGGCAAAAAGGCCAAGCCCGGCCCTTCTGCTCACGACGATCCCTTCTCCTGTCTTCTCCGCTTTGCCCATGGTCACTGCCCCTTGCCTGATCCTCGACCTCTTAAGATAAGGCCGAAAATGCTCACGGGGAGTCCGGTGGGACCATGGTCCGGCGGGAAGGCGGACCATGGTCCGCCTGCAGGCAGTCCGGCGGGGCGCTTCAGGCGGCCAGCGTACCGCGCCGCTGCGGACCCGCCGCAGCGGCCGGCGAGCCCGGCTCGCGGATGGCCTTGCGGCGGTTCAGCTTGAACTTGCCGACCTGTACGGCTAGAGCCTCCGCCTGGGCGTTCAGCGAACGGCTGAGGGCCGCGGTTTCTTCCGCCATGGCGGCATTCTGCTGCGTCGAGCTGTCGAGCTGCTGGATCGCCTGCGAGGTCTCGATCAGGCTGACCGACTGTTCGCGGATACCGGTGGCGATGGAATCGATATTCGTATCGATGGCATGGACGAATTCGTTGATTTCCTGAAGCGCCTGACCGGTCTGCTGCACCAGGCCGACGCCCTGCTGGACTTCCCGCGACGAGCTTTCGATGAGGGCCTTGATCTGCTGCGCGGCCGCGGCCGAGCGCTGGGCAAGCTCCCGCACTTCCATGGCCACCACCGCAAAGCCCTTGCCGGCCTCCCCCGCACGGGCGGCTTCCACACCCGCATTGAGCGCGAGCAGGTTCGTCTGGAAGGCGATGCTGTTGATCACGGCGATGATCTGCGAAATCTCTCCGGCCGATTGTTCGATCCGGCCCATGGCCGCCACTGCATCCGTGACGATGCCGCTGGAAGCGCCGGCGCGCACGCGGGCATCGCCCGCGAGCTGGCGGGTTTCCTCGGCATTCTGGGTGAGCTGGCGGACCGTGACGGTGATCTGCTCCAGCGCGGCCGCCGCCTGTTCGAGAGAGGCCGCCTGCTGCTCGGACCGCAGGGACATGCTCTCGGAACCCGAGCTCAGCTCCGCGCTGCTTTCCTGGATATCGACGGTGCCGGCGAGAACCTGTTCCAGCGTCACCTGGAAGGCGGCGATGGAGCTGTTGAAGTCCTTGCGGATCTGCTCGAACTCGACGGTGAAGGGCTCGTCCAGCGTCATGCGGATATTGCATTCGGACAGGCGCTTCAGACCGGCGCCGAGCTGCTCGACCACCGCCGTCACGCTGGCTGCCCTTTCGCTGGCATCGGCCTCCCGCTCGGCCTGCAGCAGCAGATCGCGTTCCGCCTGCAGGACCCGCTCCTTTTCGGCGGCCTGGAGGGCCAGGGCATTGTCCCTGAAGCGCGTGACCGCCCGGCTGATCTCGCCCAGGAGGTCACGCCGCTCGCCGAGCGGCACGTCCTGATCGATCTTGCCGGCAGCGATGTCGACCAGGGCGTGGACGACGGCCCGCGCCGGGCGGACGAAGCGCAGGTCTGCCAGCCAGATGGCGGCAATGGTCAGCGCCGTGACAATCCAGATGACCGCGAAAATGACGGTTTCACGCGTCCCGAGCTCAACGATTTCAGGTGCATTTTCAAAGGTTTGGTTCGGCAGACCGCGCCACAGCATCCACTCCGCCTGCGCATCCGGGATCGAGATGGGCAAGGCTTCGGAATAGAGGAGGGACGGATCCGGCTTGCCGGACAGCAGGCTCGCCTCCGACAGTTTGGCCTGACCGGGATTGGCGGCATAGACGGCGAAATTCTGGCCCTTGCTGACCAGCGCCGCATGGGTATCGGGCAGGATCTTTTCCAGCACCCGCAACCGCACGATGGCAGAGACGACGCCGCCGAACTTGCCGTCCCGATGGAAATAGGGAACGGAGAAGACGATGCCCTGGCGGTCGTAATCCTTCAGCGTCTTGTTGAAATCCGTATTGTCGCAGGTAATGACGGGGCTGCCGGAGACCATGGGCACGTTCAGGCCGTCGACCTTCTCGGAGGTCGGGTAAGCCTGCTTGAGATAGGCGATCTGCCGGGCGATCAGCACATATTCCTCGTCCTCCACTTCCGGCTGGCCGGACTCGTCGCCCGTGGACGCGGTCTCGAACACGTCGCCGGCAATCAGCTCGTCATACATCATGGCGGGCTCTTCCGCCTTGCCGGTGTCCGGATCGATCTTGCCGGGGGTGAACTCCGCCGGCACGAAATAGACTTCCGACACGCTGACATTGGACGCAAGGTTGTTATAGACCTGCTGGATGGTCTGCCGGGCGCTTTCGCCCACATTCGAGGCGTGACGATCCAGCGAGCGAATATCGGGCAGGAAGGACAGGGTGCGGATATTCTGGTAGACCTGCGTCAGCGCACCCGTCGCCACATCGACGTCGAGCCGTGTATTGGCCCGTTCCTCCGCCTTCAGCTTCTCGATGGCCTGGGTCTTTTGCTGCTGGATCAGCAGATGGAGCCCGTAGGAGCCGGATACGGCTGCCGCGAGGACGATCGCCGTACCCCAGGCCGCGAAGCCCAACCGCCATCCAGAAACCACTGACATTACAACCCCCGATATGAATATGCCTAAATAATAGAATTAGTGAATGAATCTTAAAATTATGTATAAAAGATAGTGTACATTATACCTCTTGTAGAGGAATGCCCTGGAACAGGCGTCTGCGGCCGCTCAATGGTCGGCGATGACATCCAGGAAGGCGGCGCCGTAGCGGTCGAGCTTGGAGTGGCCGACGCCCGGCAGCGCCAGAAGACCGTCCGGGGTCAGCGGCCGTTCGGTGGCCATGGCCACGAGGGTCGTATCCGGGAAGATCACATAGGGTGGCACACCGGCCTCCCGCGCCAGCTCGGTGCGGGTCGCACGGAGTTTGTCGAACAGCTGCAGGTCGTCGCCTTCAAGCCCGGCCCGGGCCTTCTGGGAAGAGGGGGTTCCTGTGCGGGCGGCCTTGCCCTTGGTGGGCCGATCCTTGCGGAAGGAAACCGGGCGCTCGTGGCGAAAGACGGCCCGCGCCTCTTCCGGCACCAGCTTGAGCGCGCCATGGGCGGCATGGTCCACCTGGATCAGCCCGGCCGCCAGCAGCTGCCGGAAGACCGATTGCCAGGTCTTGGCCGGAATATCCTTTCCGGCGCCGAAAACCGGCATCTCCGTGTGGCCGAAACGGATCGTCCGCTCGTTTTCCACACCGGTGAGCACGTCGATCACATGGCCGGCGCCGAAGCGTTCCCCGGTGCGATAGACGGCGGCCAGCGCCTTGATGGCGGCCTCGGTGCCATCCCATGTTTCGACCGGCTTGAGGCAGGTATCGCAATTGCCGCAGCCGCCGGGATGGGCTTCGCCAAAATGGGAGAGGATCGCCTGCCGGCGGCAGAGCGGCGTTTCGCAAATGGCGAGCAGGGCATTGAGCTTGGCCCGTTCCACCCGCTTGATCTCGGGCGCGGAACCGGATTCGTCGATCATCCGGCCGCGCTGGATCACATCCGCCATGCCATAGGCCATCCAGACCTCGGAGGGCATGCCGTCGCGCCCGGCCCGACCGGTTTCCTGATAATAGGCCTCGACCGAGCCCGGCAGGTCGAGATGGGCGACATAGCGCACATTCGGCTTGTCAATGCCCATGCCGAAGGCAACGGTCGCCACAAGGCACAGTTCCTCTTCCCTGAGGAAGGCGTCCTGATGGCGATTGCGGATCTCCCGCTCCATGCCGGCGTGATAGGGCAGCGCGTGGATGCCCTGCTGGTTCAGCCAGTCGGCGGTTTCCTCCACCTTGGCGCGGGACAGGCAGTAGACGATGCCGCTGG
Source organism: Gellertiella sp. DMC107 (assembly GCF_056313605.1). NCBI lineage: Bacteria > Pseudomonadati > Pseudomonadota > Alphaproteobacteria > Hyphomicrobiales > Rhizobiaceae > Gellertiella > Gellertiella sp. DMC107. The sequence continues at coordinate 45,115 of NZ_JBQUZZ010000007.1, forward strand.
CCCCCCGGTGGCGGCCGAGGAAACGCAGCAACTGCTGGCGCGGCTGGTCGCGCTCGACGATCTCGTAGGTGAGGTTCGGCCGGTCGAAGGAGGTGGTGAACACCTTTGCCTGACGCAGCTCCAGACGCTCGATAATGTCTTCGCGCGTATGGGGATCGGCCGTCGCGGTCAGCGCGATGCGGGGGACACCGGGATAGTCGGCGGCGAGCTTGCCGAGTTCGCGATATTCCGGCCGGAAATCATGACCCCACTGGGAGACGCAATGGGCTTCGTCAATGGCGATCAGCGACAGCTTTGCCGGGCCGATCAGGTCGCGGAAGCCCGGCGTGACGATCCGTTCCGGGGTGACATAGAGAAGATCCAGCTGGCCCGCCTGCAACTGCCGGCGCACATCCAGAAATTCTTCCCGGCTCAACTGGGAATTGATTGCCGCCGCCCGGACGCCGAGCTGGGCAAGCGCCGCCACCTGATCCCGCATCAGCGCGATCAGCGGCGACACGACGAGCCCCACCCCCTCCCGGCAAAGGGCCGGGATCTGGAAGCAGAGCGACTTTCCGGCCCCGGTCGGAAAGAGGACGACCGCATCGCCTCCCCCCATGATTTCCGCCACCACTTCCGCCTGCCGGCCCCGAAACCCCGAATAGCCGTAGATCCGCCGCAAAACGTCCAGCGGATCGGAGGAAGCCCGGCTGTCGAACAGCGCGGCCGTGGTGGATTCGGTCGGTCTCATGCGGCCTTCCCTATCACGGCCCCGTCCCCCGATGCGACCCCCGATGGCCGCGGCCGGGACGCTATCCCGGGAATTCGCCGGCGCCGGGCGGATCGAAAAGTCGCCTCAGCCGCTCCCCTCGCCCGCCGGATCGGCAAAATCCCTGCGGGTGATGCCGTAGCGCTGCAGCTTGTCGTAGAAGGTTTTGCGGGGAATGCCGAGCGCGGCGATGGTCTCCTGCACATTGCCGCCACAGGCCGAGAGCGTTTCCCGAATCATCTCCGCCTCGATCTGCTGCATCCGCTCCGGAAGGGAGCCCGCGACGGGCGTGGTTCCCCCGCCCGTCCTGCCGGCGTCGCGCGGCAAATCCAGCCCGAGCACCAGACGTTCGGCGAAATGGGCAAGCTCGCGCACATTTCCCGGCCAGTCATGCCGGCCGAGCCAGGACAGCAGGGGGCCATCGAGCGGCGGCGCCGGGCGGCCGAAGCGCCGCGCCGCCCGATCGGCAAAATAGCTGTAGAGCAGCGGTATGTCGTCCCGCCTCTTGCGCAAGGGCGGAATGGTCAGCGACACCACGTTGAGGCGATAATAGAGGTCTTCCCGGAACCCCTGGCGCTGGGCGGGATCGGAAAGATCCACCTTGGCCGCCGCGACGATGCGGAGGTCGACGGGCCGCACCTCGTTGGTGCCGAGCGGCGTCACCTCCCGCATTTCTAGCACGCGCAGCATCTGGATCTGGGTGGAGGCGGGCATGCTTTCCAGCTCGTCGAGGAACAGCGTGCCGCCGCTCGAATGCTCGATGCGGCCGATGCGCCGTTTCTGGGCGCCGGTGAAGGCGCCGGCCTCATGGCCGAAAAGCTCGCTGTCGATCACCTGCTCGGGCAGCGCACCGCAGTTCAGCGCCACGAAATTGCCCCGCGCCCGCCGGCTCCAGCCATGCAGCAGCCGGGCCACCACTTCCTTGCCGCTGCCGGTCTCGCCGGTAACGAGCACATCCACATCCGTATCGGCGATCTGGCGGAGGGTCTGGCGGAGCCGGTTCATGACCGGCGTCTGGCCGATCAGCGGGAAATCCTCCTCTGCCGCGCGCGCCGCCTCCCGCAGGCGCCGGTTCTCCAGCACCAGCCGGCGCTTTTCCGCAGCCCGGCGCACGCACTGGATCAGCCGTTCCGACGGGAAGGGCTTGGCGATGAAATCATAAACCCCGTCCTGGATCGCCTTCACCGCCGTATCGATATCGCCATGGCCGGTAACGAGAATGACGGGAATATCCGGATCGAGCGCGCGGATGCGCCCGAAAAGCTGAAGGCCGTCCAGACCGGGCATGCGGATATCCGACACCACGACCCCCGGAAAATCGGCGGCCAGCAGGCCAAGCGCCTCGCTTGCCGTGCCGAGCGCCGTCACGTCGAAATCGGCAAGCTCCAGCGTCTGCGCGGTGGCGTGGAGCAGCTGCCGGTCGTCATCCACCAGAAGAACGGGCACGGTCATTCGCTGACCCTCCTCAGAAAGACCCGGAAAACCGCACCGCCGCTGCCGCTTTCCACCTCCAGCGTCCCGCCATAATCGGAGACGATGTCCTTGGCGATGACGAGGCCGAGACCGAGACCCTTTTCCTTGGAGGTGTTGAAGGGCTCGAAGAGATGGTCGGCAATGGACGCGGGAAGGCCGGGTCCGTTGTCGCGGACTTCGATGACGACCCTGTCCCCTGTTCCGTCCGTCCGCACCTCGACCCGCCCGTCGGCGCGACCGTCCACCGCTTCCAGCGCATTCTGGAAGAGATTGATCAGTACCTGTTCCAGCCGCAGCCGGTTGGCATGGACCCGAAGCGGCTCGGGCTCGGCGACGATCACGAGCCGGTCCAGCCGCCCGGTGAAACGGCTGCGCAGCAGCAGCGCCGCCCCCGCGACCGCATCGCGGACGAGGACCGGCTCCTCACCGGTGCGCCCCTTGCGGGCCAGCGCCTTCAGATCCTCGGTGATGGTGGCGATGCGTTCGGTCAGGCCGGAAATATGGTCGAGATTTTCCTGCGCCTTTTCCATCTTCTGGCGTTCGAGGAAGGTCCGGGCATTATCCGCATAGGCGCGGATGGTGGCGAGCGGCTGGTTGATCTCATGGGCGACCCCCGCCGCGACCTGACCCAGAATGGAAAGCCGGTTCGCCTGGACGAGATCCTGCTGCACCGCCTGAAGGCGGATTTCCGTCGCCTTCTGCTCGGCAAGAGCCGCTTCCAGCCGGTCGCGAGCCTCGCTGAGGTCGCGCGTGCGCTCGGTGACGCGCCGTTCCAGCTCCTCGCGGGCAGCCTGCTCCCGGGCGATCCGGGCAGCCCCCGCCTGCACGCGCCGCAGCCAGGCGGCCGCCAGAAGCGCGACAAGGCCGAGGGCGAGCAGCACGGCCAGCCGCGCCTCGCGGGTGGCGGCGGCCAGCACCTTGCCGGTCGGCAGGAGATAGTCGAACGTCCATGGCGTCGAGGCGACCGGCAGGCTGACGCGCAGGAACCGGTCCGCCTTGCCGCCCGGCAGCAGCACGTCGAGCAAGTCGCTGCCCTCCCCGCCTGTGATCGGCAGCCGGGCCAGCGGTGCCTCGCCGAATTGCAGGCTGTCGCGGATCGCGGAAAGGGCTGCGGCGGGCAGCGTTTCGGTGGTCATGAAGCGCCAGGACGGAATGCTCGTGATCAGCACGACATGATTGGCATCGGCCACATAGGCCGGACGATCCGCCTCCTGCCAGGCCCTTTCCAGCGCATCGAACTCCATTTTCACCACCACGACGCCGAGGGGCTGGTCGGCCGGGCCGATCCGCTGGGAAATATAGAGACCCGGCCGCTTGCTGACGGAGCCGAGGGCGAAATGCTCCGCCCGCCCCTCCTTCATCGCCCGGGAGAAATAGGGCCGGAAGGAATAATCCTTGCCGACGAAGCTCGTCGGTTCGCGGAAATTGCTGGCTGAGATGGCCACGCCCCTCTTGTCGATCACATAGATCACCGCCGCGCCGGTGCCGGATACCAGGTCCTCCAGCTTGCGGTCGAGCGCGGCGCGCCCTGCGGGATCGGCATCGAGAAGGGCATCGGACAGGTCCCGGTCCCGGGAGAGCAAGAGGGGCAGCGCCCGGGGACGTTCCAGAACCGCCTGCAAGAGCGCGACCTTCAGGCGGGCATCGGTTTCGCCCTGCTGCTTCAGGCCGGCAAGCGCCACCGAGCGGCCATAGAGCCCCGCGCCATAGAGCGCACCGACACCCAGCAGCAGGAAGAGACCGGCAAAGACCAGCCATTGCCGCCGCGCCCGGCGGGCAAAGCCCGATTGGGGATCCTCTTCGCGTGCCTGATCCATGCGGATAGTTGAGCATTAAATTGCACACTGCGCAACGGATTTTGTGCGGTATTTCGCACAAATGGCTCGATCCGTTCGCGGGCCGGAAATTTTAAGCGTTGTTTTTCAACACCTTAATCCAACCCTCCGACACTGGCACGCGCGTTGCAAAGAGAAGGGCAATGCAGCACGTCACCTCGGGAAGAGCCGGCCATGCCGGTTGAGGTGCAAACCGGAGGAAGCCCATGTCCATGCCCTATGCCGCCGCGCCCCAGGCGGGCGAAAGCAAGCCCTTCTACCGCCATCTCTATTTTCAGGTTCTCGTCGCCATTGCCGCCGGCATGCTGGTCGGCCATTTCTATCCGGCTTTCGGCGCCTCGCTGAAGCCGTTCGGCGATGCCTTCATCAAGCTCGTCAAGATGATCATTGCCCCGGTCATCTTCCTCACGGTCGCGACCGGCATTGCCGGCATGGCCGACCTGAAGAAGGTCGGGCGCGTGGCGGGCAAGGCCATGCTCTATTTCCTCACCTTCTCGACGCTGGCGCTGGTGGTCGGCATGATCGTGGCCAATGTGGTGCAGCCGGGTGCCGGCATGCATATTGCGCCCGCCTCGCTCGACGCGGCAGCGGTGGAAACCTATGCCTCCAAGGCGCATGACACCACCATCACCGGCTTCCTGATGAACATCATCCCGCAGACCATCGTCGGCGCCTTCGCCGAGGGGGATATCCTGCAGGTGCTGTTCTTCTCGGTGCTGTTCGGCATCGCGCTCGGCATGGTCGGGGACAAGGGCAAGCCGGTCGTCGATTTCCTGCAGGCGCTGACGGTTCCGGTGTTCCGGCTCGTTGCCATCCTGATGAAGGCTGCGCCCATCGGCGCCTTCGGGGCCATGGCCTTTACCATCGGCAAATATGGCATCGGTTCGGTCGCCAATCTCGCCTTCCTGATCGGCACCTTCTATCTCACCGCCTTCCTCTTCATCTTCGTGGTGCTGGGGGCGGTTGCCCGCTATAACGGCTTTTCCATCATCGCGCTGATCCGCTACATCAAGGAAGAGCTGCTGCTGGTGCTCGGCACGTCTTCCTCGGAAGCGGCCCTGCCGGGCCTGATGCAGAAGATGGAGCAGGCCGGCTGCAAGCGCTCGGTCGTCGGTCTGGTGATCCCGACCGGCTATTCCTTCAATCTGGACGGCACGAATATCTACATGACGCTGGCGGCCCTGTTCATCGCACAGGCGCTCGACATTCCGCTCTCGATCGGCGACCAGATCCTGCTGCTGCTGGTGGCGATGCTGAGCTCCAAGGGGGCCGCAGGCATTACCGGCGCGGGCTTCATCACGCTTGCGGCGACGCTCTCCGTCGTGCCGTCCGTGCCGGTAGCCGGCATGGCGCTGATCCTCGGCATCGACCGCTTCATGTCGGAATGCCGCGCGATCACCAATTTCATCGGCAATGCGGTCGCGACCATCGTGGTGGCCCGCTGGGAGGGCGAGCTTGACACCGCCCGCCTGACGGCGGCCCTGAACGGCGAGGCCTCCGGCGCGCTGGAAGACATTCCCGCCCTGCAGCCCGCAGAATAGCCTATCCGTCCATCACCGCAGAGCAGGGGCGCCGCGCAGACCGGCGCCCCTTTTTCGTCAGGGATACAGGACTCGGAACGAGGCCGGGTTGCCCGGTTCGCGCTCCGCGACCTGCACCGGCGCCGCCGGCCATTGCCAGAGCATCGAACCGCCGTCCTGCCGGAAATGCAGCGGCCCGCGCGTGCCCCCGATGTGGATGCGCGACCAGACCTCCGGTATGGCGGACCGTTCCCCTCCGGCAAGCCGCAGGGCCTCTGCGAGCGCCAGCAGGCTGTCGTAACCCTCCAGCGCGATGAAGGACGCCGGCGCGCCCAGGGTCTCCGTGATCGCTGCGGCCACCGCCTGCCCCCGGTCGCTCAGCGCCGCCGGCAGATAGCGCAGGAAAGGAATGCCCGTGGCCTGATCGCCGAGCAGTTCCGGCCACACGGCAAATTCCGCCTGCCCGGCCGGCGTGCCGATCAACAGCCCGTCAAGGCGGCTGTTGCGCCGGACGGCCCGCACGACGGCAAGGGACGGATCGGGATGACCGGCGAGAACCAGCAGGGCCGTCGCGTCGCCCGCCTCCAGCTTTTCCGAAAGCGCATCGGGATCCATGGCGCCCAGATCATACGCCTCGACAGAGCCGCCGATCGCGCCGAAACACATCCGGAGAATGTCGATGCCGCTCCGCCAATACAGGCTCGGCTGGAAGGCCACCGCGATGTGGCGGTGGTTCCGGCTGGCGAGAACATCCGCATAATGGCGCCAGCCGGTGGATTGCGGCGGAGAGAGGCGGGCGACCCAGCGCGAGGGCTTGTCCACCAACCCGTCCAGAACCGCAGAGGCACAGAGGAAGGGCAGGCCCAGCGCCTCCGCGCGGATGGCTGCCGCCCGGGCGACCACGCTGTGATATTCCCCGACGATGCCGGAGACGCCGAGCCCCGCCAGCGTTTCGACAATCGCCTCCGCCCGCGCCGGATCGGCAGCGGTATCCCGTTCCACCAGGCGGATCGGCAGGCCGTCAATGCCGCCCGCCTCGTTGATGTCGGCGGCGGCGTGCCTAAGACCGGCCATGAGCTGCGTCCCCGCCTCCACCCAGCCCGGCCGGGAGAGCGGGGCGAGCGCGCCGATGAGGAGGACGGGATAGCTCTTCGGGCGGACGGATGTGGGCATCGGGGTCTCCATCGGTTTTGGTCGTAAGGGAAGGCAGGCCGCAGCCGGACGACCGGCTCGCGGGCTTGACAGGCGTCAATATGTTGGTAATTAACCACACATGGGAAGACAAGTCATCCAGGAAAACGAACCGATCTGGCGCGCCCTTGGCGATCCGACGCGCCGGCAGCTGCTGGACCTCCTGCGCGGGGGGCCGCAGACGACAGGGGCACTGGTCGGCCATTTCCCCACCAGCCGTTACACGATCATGGGGCACCTTGAGGTGCTGCACGCGGTGGGGCTCATCACCTTCGAGCGGCGGGGGCGGGAGCGTCTCAACCACCTGAACCCGGTGCCGCTGTTTGCGGCCTGGCACCGCTGGATCGAGCCCTTCTCGGCCGAAGCCGCCTCGGTGCTTGTCGGCCTTGCCGCCCATGCCGAAGAGGAGGAAAAGACCTTGAGCGCACTCAGCATCGATATCCGTGCCGAACACCGCATCGCCTGCCCACCCCAACGGACCTGGGACGCCCTGATGCGCCTTGGCGACTGGTGGCCGAAATGCTGGGAGGACGACGAAAGGCTCGCCTTCGAGCCACGGCTTGGTGGTCGCCTTGCCGTGGTACCGGCCGCCGATACGGGCCTTGAATCGGCGGGGACCCTCTGGGGTATGGTCGAACAGTTCCACCCGCCGCAAAGGCTGGTACTGAAGGGCGCCATGGGCCTGCCCGGGCCGGTGACGGGCGTCTGGCAACTGGCGCTTCTGGCCGAGGGAGACGCCACCACCACCGTGCTCACCCACCAGGCCATCGGCCCGGTCAGCCGCGAAAACCGCAATTGCTTCGCGCGGGGCTGGCAGACGATGCTGCAGGCGCTGGCCGCCCAAGCGGAAAACGGGGAGGACTGACCATGGAACCCTCAAGGCCCGCCTCCCGCTCGCAGGGAAGGACCATCGCGGGCGGCTGCCTGTGCGGACGGGTGACCTACCGTTCGCCGGCGACGCCGTTCTTCAGCGGCTTCTGCTATTGCCGCGATTGCCGGAAGGTTTCCGGCGCCGGTCGGCTGCCCTATTTCGGCCTGCCGTCCGACGAACTCGTTGTCACGGGGGAGCCGGCGCACTTCGTCAAAAGCGGCGGTTCCGGCGCGGATATTGCCCGCTTCTTCTGCCCGGCCTGCGGCACGACGCTCGGCTCCCGGCCTGCGGCGGCGGAGGGGATCACCCTTCTCTATGCGGGCACGCTGAACGAGCCGGCGCTCTTCCAGCCCACAAGCGCGATCTTTCTTTGCGAGCGGGCCGACTGGGAGCCCGCGCCGAGCGGTCTCGTCTGCCATGGGCGCGGCGAAGAGGAATAGGGTTCTCGCACGGGCCGCGTTTATCCGCCGATCCGATAGCGGGCGAGATCCTCCGCGAGGCTGGTCGGGCCGGGGAATTCCGTGCGAATCTCGGACAAGGCCTCCTCGAGCGCGGCCAGCGACCAGAGCGCCGCATCGCCCTCCCCCGCCGGCCCTTCCATGAGGTGGGAGAGCACGAGGTGGCGCACATCGGCCTGCTGGGCCGTCCGGCCGATATCGGCAGGCAGGGCCACCACATTGGCAAGCGGCGTTCCCGCACAGCGGCCATTGGCGATGAGGTGGGCGACCATCAGGTCCGCGCCGCGCGCAAAATTCACGAAGGCCGGATCGCGCATCACCTGATCTCCGGCAAGAACGACAGAATGCCCCGGCCCGTCGATGCGGAAGGCCTGGGTGGGTGCGCGCCCGTGATGGACGGGATAGACCGAAAGCGAGGTCCGCTCGTCCGGACCGAGCGGCATGCGCCGCCCCCGGGCGAGCGTGACGGCAATCGGGAACGGAGGCCGGGTGACCAGTTCCGACAGGAAGGGAAAGGCGCCGCTTGCCCCGAAGAGCCGCTCCCAGAAGGTGCGCATGTCGGGAAAACCCTCCCCCGCCGGTGGCCCGATCACCGTCAGCGGCGCGGTGCGGCCGGCGGTCATCTCGCCCCAGAGGAAATTCGGAAGGCCCGAGACATGGTCCGGGTGCAGATGGGAAATCAGCAGCGTGCCCACCGTGCCCGGACGAAGGCCGGCACGGGCAAGTGCATGGGGGGTATCGCCGCCCATGTCGATCACGAGCGGCGGATGACCCTCAAGTCGCACCAGATAAGCCGCGCTGCCCCGGCGGTCGCCGTGCATGGGACCGCCGGAACCGAGGATGACCAGTTCTGCCCCGCTCACGAGACCGCACCGGGCACGATGGCGCAGGCCGGCGGATCGCCGATGCCGTATCGGATCGCCGTTTCATCCGGAACCGGACTGTCGAAGCCCGTCCGGATCGGGATGAGGCCGCCCCAGACCGGCCAGGTCAGGTCTTCCTCGTCCTCGTCCGGCGGGCCGATGCGGATCTTCGCGGAGGCTTCGTCAAGCGGCACCGCGATCACCCGCGTCGCTTTCAGCTCCTGCGCCGTCACAGGCCGCAGCTTGTCCCACCGGCCGGGAAAGAGCCGTTCCATCATCAGCCGGAGCTGGTCCCGGCATTCTTCCGGATCGGCGATCATCCGGCCTTTTCCGAACAGCGTCACCGACCGGTAATTGGCGGAATGGTGGAAGGCCGAGCGGGTCAGCACCAGCGCATCCATCAGCGTGACATTCACGCAGAGCGGCTGGTCGGCTGCGGCCTTGATCATGCGGCTGGCCGTGGACCCGTGAAAATAGAGGTTGTCCCGGTCGTGCCAGTAAAGGGTCGGCAGCACGAAGGGCTGCCCCTCGTGCAGGAAAGCCACATGGCAGTTCAGGCCCGCATCGAGGATCGACAGGACCGTTTCGCGCTCATAGGCGCCCCGCTCGTGGAAGCGCTTCACACGGGTACGGGCAGAAGGCGGAGATGCTGGATGCGGGCTCATGTTCGACCTGTTATGGGTGGGGGAATTCTGTTTCCTTTAATATCAGGTCCCTGATACTGGAGTCAAGGCGAGTTATGACGATGTCACGCACGGATGAGACGAATCTGCCGGAAATCGGCGAGGGCCGGCGGGGGATGGAGGGCTATCTTCTCTATCTGCTTCGCCAGGCGAGCACGGCGGCGCAACAGGCGGTGGATCGGGCCTTGTCGGATCTGGGGCTGAGCCTTGCCCAATATTCCGCCCTGACCATGATCAACGCCTATCAGACCCTTTCGAGCGCCAAGCTGGCACGGCTTTCCATGCTCACGCCCCAGAGCGCGCATGAGGTGGTGCAGCGGCTGGATGCCCGCGGACTGATCGTCAAGACGGTCGATCCCGAGCACAGGCGCATCTTCCGCCTCGCGATCACCGAAGAGGGCAAGGCATTGCTGAAACAGGCGCGCGAGCGCTCCGACCCGGTCGAGGACTTTCTCAACGCGCAGGCGGCGGCCCTCGGCGGTACGGATATCCGCACCTGGCTGGTGGCGGTGGCCGCCGGGCTGAATGGTGGCGGGGACAAGGCCTGACTGGCTGGCCCTTTCCCTTGAGGCGGGCGGTTTTCAGTCCGCGTCGTTTTCCCGCTCGCGCTTGGGCGAATGGCCGAAGCGCTTGCGATAGCACTTGGAAAAGTGAGAGGCCGAGATGAAACCGCATTCCCGGCCGATATCGACGATGGGCATGTCGGTTTTCTGCAGGAGCTGCTGGGCCTTTTCCAGCCGGACATAGAGATAGAAGCGGGCGGGCGCCTGCTGGCCCTCCAGTTCGAACAGCCGTTCCACCTGCCGGCGCGACATGCCCATGCGCCGGGCGAGCTGCACCAGCGGCAGCGGCGGCGCGAGGTTCTTCTTCATGATCGCGATTGCTGTGGCAATCCGGGGATTGTTGATCTCGATCGAGGAAATATCCGGACGGCGCTGCCGGTGCCGGGAGGGCCGCACCTGTTCGACCACATGATGGTTGCAAAGCTGGGAGGCGATGTCCGCGCCCAGTTCGACCCGCACCAGATTCATGACCAGATCGAGCGAGGCGGTCAGGCCGGCGCAGGTAATCACCCGCTCGCCCATTTCATAGAGATGGCAATCGACGTTCACCTTGGGATAGCGGGAATCGAATTCCGGCAGATGCTGCCAGTGCACGGCACAGCGCTCTCCGTCCAGCAGGCCGGCTTCGGCCAGCAGCAGCGTGCCCCGGCCGGTGCCGACCAGCCGCGCGCCCGCCTTCGAAAGGCCCTGGAGATAGCGCTTCACCTTGGCCATCAGGATCTGGCTCTGCGGCCGGTCCGAGGTCAGGAAGAGGATGTCCGTGCGCTCGGCGGTGCGCAGGCCATGCAGCTCGAGATCGATATCCGTACCGCATTCGAGGCGGATGCCGGAATCGGATTCCACATGCCGTTCCTGCACGGAGACGAAACGCCAGCGATAGACCTGCCGATGCGCCAGACGGTTGGCCGTGCCGAAGGCTTCGATGGCGGCGGTCACGGAGAACAGGCAGAAGCCCGGCACGAGCAGGAAGGCGACGGAGACGCTGTCCGTTTCGGGCGCCAGCTCCCGGCCAAGCGCGCCACCCCTTTCCAGCAGGGTGACCTTGGCCGATTGCAGACCGGGTTCCAGATGTCTGAGAGTAGCAATATTCATGGCGGAACTCATCTCGTTACAGGTGATGTTCTCAATCGGAATCAGTCGCTACCCGCCCGGACCGGGCGGTCATTGCCGTCAAGCGTTGACGAGGCTGAACGCCGCCCGGGTCAGTGCCGCCATGATCGGCTGGCTCTGTTCCGGGCGAATGCCCGTGTCGGTCATGGCCTGCCCCATCACGGCGAGCCAGTCTTCCGCATCCTCCCGCCGGATCTCCACATGGGCGTGGATTTCCCGCAGATTCATGTGGCCGTGCTGCTCGTGATAGTAGCGGCGGCCGCCGAGGAAGCCGCACAGGAAAGCGAATTGCGCCGGGCGCACATGGTTGAGCCCATGCCCCTTCAGGTGCATTTCCATGATCGCGCGACCCTGCGGGATGGTCTCGATCAGATCGTAGAAATGGTTCACCAGCTCCTGAAGCTTCAGCTCTCCGCCAATCTGGTCGATCATCGGCTGCATGGCCCTGGTCCTTCAGCTCTGCGGACGGGTTTTCTTCGGATCGTAATGGGAAAGCGGCACGATGCGCGCCGGCAGCCGCTTCTGCTGGCCATCGAGCTTGCCCACTTCCAGCGCCGTGCCCGGCTCCGCATGGGCGACATCCACCCGTGCGAGCGCAATGTTCTTGCCGAGCAGCGGCGAGCGGGTGGAAGACGTCACCTCGCCCACCTGTGCCCGACCCACATGCAGGCAATCGCCATGGCCGACATCCACATTGGCGTCGATCTCCAGACCGACGAACTTGCGGGACGGATGCTCCTTGCGGCGGATCAGCGCGTCGCGGCCGATGAAATCGTCGGTCTTGGTCTTGAGCGGCACGGTAAAGCCGATGCCGGCCTCGAAGGGATCGGTCTGGTCGGAGAAGTCATAGCCCGCGAAGATCAGCCCGGCCTCGATGCGCACCATGTCGAGCGCGGCGAGACCCATGGGCCGCAGGCCGAGATCCGCGCCATGCTCCCAGACCGCGTCATAGACCTGCGAACCGTCCTTCGGGTGGCAAAAGATCTCGAAGCCCAGTTCGCCCGTATAGCCCGTGCGGGAGACGACGACCGGCGCGCCGTTCGGTCCGCCGATGCGACCAACCGTGAAGCGGAACCAGCCCAGCTCCTCGATGGAGGGCTGATGCGGCGCGGTCCAGATGGTGCGCTTCATGATCTCGCGCGAATTCGGACCCTGCACCGCCAGATTGTGCAGCTGGTCGGTGGACGAACGCACCATGACCTTGAGGCCCAGCTTTTCCGCCTGTTCGCGGATCCAGATGCCGCCGTAATCGTCGCCGCCGATCCAGCGGAACTGGTCACGGCCCAGCCGGAACAGCGTGCCGTCGTCGATCATGCCGCCATGCTCGTAGCACATGGCGGAATAGACCACCTGGCCCTGCGACAGCTTCTTGACGTCGCGGGTCAGCACCCACTGCATCAGTGCTTCCGCATCCGGACCGGTCACCTCGAACTTGCGCAGCGGCGAGAGGTCAAGCACGACCGCCTTTTCGCGGCAGGCCCAATATTCCTCGATCGCGCCGTTGGACGAATAGACCTGCGGCAGCCAGTAGCCCTTATATTCCACCTGATGGCGGGTTTTCTCGGAGATGCGGTCGTGGAAAGCGGTTTCCTTGGTCATTTTCGGCTCCGAGGCAGGCGTAGGACGATAGGCGATCGAGCGGGAGAATTTTTCCTGGCCGGAATAGGTCCGGACATGGATATCGCTGAGATACCAGCCATTGGCGGGCGAGGTATCGTCGGGGCAGGCGGAGTTGACGCAGACGATATCGGTGAGCGCCCGGAACAGCACATAGTCGCCCGGCCGGCTCCAGGGCTCGTCGCTGATCAGCACGCCATGGGCATCGATATTGGTGTTGAAGAACAGGTTGACCGCCATCCAGCCGGGCCGCGGATCGACCCCCCTGCCCTTCAGCGCATGGTTGAAGTTGTCCGAGCAGTTGGCATGGCCGGGATAGCCGATATCGTCGTAATATTTCGAGGCGCAGGCCATGGCGAAGGCATCGTGCCGACCGACCGTATCCTGCACCACCTCGACGAGCGGCACCCAGTCCTGATCGTAATATTTCGAATGCAGGCCGGGCATGGAATAGGCATGGCCCATGAAGGTGCGGCTGGTGGTGACGTCGAGCGCGTGCTGGATGCCCCGGTCGAGCTTGCGGGCGTCGAAGCACTGGAAATCCGTGCACTGGCGACCGTCCACGTCGAGGATCTGGATATAGTCGCCCGCCTTGACGAAATAGCTCTCCGCCGTCGCGGACTTGACCCGGAGATCGAGGAGCGGATCGGCAAGCGGATCGGGAAGATCGTACTGGCCGATCATGCGCGGGGCGGCGCGCTTCAGGAGGACCGTCACCGGGGTGGCCGTATCCTGCGCATCCGGCGTCATCGGAAGGCCGGGGGCGGCCACCACCACCCAGCCATCGTCCATGGCGGTGAAGCTTGCGGACGTGCCGGGGGGCGTATCCGTGCCAAAGAGATGGATGGCGCCCGCCCGGGCCAGATCGATGCCGCGCGCCTCCAGTCCGCGCCGCAGGCGGCCCAGGCCCTCGCCCGCCGCCTCGCCGAGCGCCAGCATGGCCTTGAGGCCGCCGGCCGAACCATTCGCCGCCTCGCCCAGCACGATGGCATCGATGCGCCCGTCACGGTCGGCGGCAACGATCTCCACGGGCTGGCCACCCTCGTCGTTGACAACTGTCAACCGGTCGCCGGTCTTCACCTGAAGCAGCGACGCGCCGCCGCCGGCCACCGCATGCCGTTCCTCGCCATGATGACGGGAAAAGCCGCGCGGTTGCAGGATCCGGGAAGCCCGGGGCGGGCCGGCGATCACATCGGGATAGGAAAAAGCGACCATGCTTTGCCTCGTTCAGCCTGTGCAGTGTTTATCACGGGTAAAACTTGTTCATTCAGATTAAATACCATCTTGCCATGGCGAGACAAGCGGCAAAAGACAAAGAAGTACTGGATTGACGGAAATCAGGTACCGGAGGGCGAAAAAGCACCGGAAAATGGCGAAATTCTACTCGGCTGCGTCGAGTTTAGGCCCGAGTCCGTTGCGGAGCGCCTGGGTCAGCCCGCGCTCCACCTTGGGGCTGACCCCGAAGGCTTCCTGATAGTGGCGGACCATGCGGCTGAGCGTCGGATAACCGACCGAAGCGGCAATTTCCGAGATCGGGTCCTGCGTATAGAGCACCCGCTGCCTGGCCTTGGCGAGGCGGATGCGGTGGTAATAGCGCAAGGGGCTCTGGCCGGTTTCCTGCTTGAACTGGCGGTCGAAATGGCGTCCGGAAAGGCCCACCGCGCGGGCGATGTCGGGAATGCGCAAGGGGTCTTCGATATGGGTTTCGAAGAGGCGGATCGCCTCGCGGATCTTCGGCGTCAGACTGTCTTCCGTCGCCCCCAGCCGCGCCACGGGCACCTTTTGCGATACATCCGCATCGCGCACGAAGGGATGCTGGAACCAGCAGGCCACCTCGGTCATGCAGTCACGGCCGAGGCGCTCCTCGATCAGCTTCAGCATCAGGTCGAAGACGGCGCCCGCCCCCGACACGGTAATGCGTCGCCGCTCGCGCACGATCACGGATTGCGAGGCGGTAACCTCGGGAAATTCGGTCTTGAAGGCCGCCTCGTAGCACCAGTGCACGGAGCAGGAACGGCCATCCATCAGGCCGGACCGGGCGAGCGGAAAAATGCCGCCCGAGAAGGCCCCGAGCGTGACGCCGATGCGATCGAGCCAGCGCAGGCGGGCCAGCCCCCGGCGCGGATCGGCAAATGTCGCCGTCGGCGGCGAGATGAGATAGAGATGGTCGATGCCATCGGCATCCTGCAGCGTCATGTCCGGCTCGAAGCCGAGCTCCGCCGAGCAGCGCACCGTTTCCGCCGTTTCCGACACCAGCCGCCAGACGAAGGCCCGCCGTCCGGCAATTTCATTCGCCGCCCGCAGGGGTTCGATGGCCGAGGTGAGGCAGGCCATCGGGAAACCCGGGAACATCAGGAACCCGAGACTGAGCGGCTTTTCGGCGTGCATCAATCCTCCGGCCACCATCCCGGCGAGGTCGGCGCCCCGTCATCATATTTCGAAAGCCATTCGGCCATGGCATCCCGGTTGCGCAGGAAGCCCTTGTAGGCGGCGAGATCCGGATGGATGTCGCGCACCACCCGGTGCAGACGCCGGCCCCATTTCGGCACCGTCACCAGTTCCTCGAACTTGCCGAGATAGGCGCGGATCGAAAAGGCGATGGCATTGGAACGGGGCAGGCGGAACAGCGCCTGCAGCTCGACGCGCAGATGCATCATGTGCCCCATGTTCTCCTGGTTGAGCAGGGTGCGCATGTAGCCCCATTCCGGATAGGTTTCCGGCGCCGTATCGAGAAGCGGATTGACGGTCATGGTCCAGTTGAACCGGCGAACCGGCGCCCCATGCTGCAATTTCAGCAGGAACTTCAGCGCCCGGTCGAAAATGCCCTTCTCGTGGGCAAGCGGCACGGGGGCGTGCCACTCATGGAAATTCATGCCGATATCGAAATCGAGCGACCAGTCCGCCTGGGTCGTGACCATGCCGGCATCGACCCAGAGCGTGCCTTCCCGCTCGTCCTGCAGGGTGAAATCGCCCTGCGTCTGGCGGGTGATATATTCCATCGGCCCGTAAGGCAGCGTCGTCTCGTCGAGGAAGGTGAAGCTGTGGTCGATCCCCATCGGGCGATTGATCCAGCGCCAGCGATTGCCGTTCTTTTCCAGGCTGAACCACTGCGGATAGTCGCGCGCCTTGGATTCCATGATCAGCTCGAGCAGGTCCCAGCCGGCCAGCGTCATGTGCGGCAGCGACTGGCAGCGCAGCGGATCCTTGGCGAGCACCCGGGCCCGGTCGCGCATCTCGCTGACATAATGCTCGTCCACATCGAAGGTCTTCTCGAAGACCGATCCCTTCCGGCCCGGCACATGCGGCTCCATGTTGACCGAATACATGTAGTCGTCCCGGTCGAAGGGGAAGGGAAAGCGCCGGATGCCGGCGGGCGAGTTGCGGTAGGTGAAATCGTCCGTGAAGGTCTCGTCGCGGAAGAACTCGTCAAAGGCATATTCGACATCGAGGCTCATGGGGTCTCTCCTATCGGTCAATCACCAGCGTGCCGCCTTCGCAGCGGCTGACGCAGGGCATGATCTTCTTTCCGGCGGCCATATCTTCCGACGTCAGCCAGTGGTCGCGGTGGTCGATCTTGCCGTCGCAACGGATCACATCGGTCTCGCACTGCCCGCAGGCCCCGCCCCGGCAGAGGTAAGGCGCATCGACGCCGGCCGCTTCCATGGCTTCCAGCAGCGACTGGGTGGGCCCGACGGTGATGGTCTTGCCGGATGCGGCAAGCTCCACCCGGAAGGGAACGCCGGTTCCGGGGGCGGTAAACTCCTCGAAATGCACCGCATGGTCCGGCCATCCCCGGGAGGCGGCCGTCGCCCGCACCCAGTTCAGCATGCCCTTCGGCCCGCAGCAATAGAGATGGGTGCCGAGCGGCTGGCGCGACAGGAGATCGGCCAGCGGAATCTGCTCCCCCATATCGTCGTAATAGAGCTGCACCCGGTCGCCATGGGCCGCCTTCAGGCTGTCGCCATAGGCGCAGAGCGCCGGATTGCGCGTCGCATAATGCAGCTCGAAGCGGCCGCCGAAGCGGGTGAGCTGGTGCGCCATGGCGAGGAAGGGCGTGATGCCGATGCCACCCGCGACGAACAGGTGCTTGCGCGCCCGGTTGTCCAGCGGGAAGAGATTGACGGGATGGCTGAGAACCATGTCCATGCCCGGCCGGACATGGCCATGCATGAACAGCGAGCCGCCGCGGCCCGCATCGTCGCGCCGCACCGAAATCTCGTATCCGGTCTGGTCCTCGGGATCCGACATCAGCGAATAGGGATTGAGACGGCGCGTGCCGTGATCGTCCATCTCGACCACCGTATGCGCCCCGCCGGAAAAGGCCGGCAGCAACCCGCCATCGCGGGCGACGAACCGGAAGCGCGTGATCAGGTCGTTGACCTTGACCACCTCGGCAACCCGTACATTCAGCTTTGCCCCGCCGCTCATTTGAATCGCTCCACTGCCGGGGGGATCAGCCCCTTGTCTTCCGCATCGATATTGACGCCCTGGAAGGCGGCAAGGCGGCGCGAATAATGATCGCGCACGAAGAGATGCAAGCCGCAATGGCTGCATTGGAACGGATCGGTGCGGACATTTTCAGTCACGCCCTTGCAATGCACGCACTGGACGCGGCGTACCGTCGAGCCGCGATGCTCCTTCTGGATATCCGCGTGCGGAAAGCCGAGCGCCATGATGTCCCGCTCGGCCTGGCCCATCAGGCCCTCGGTGCCGGCGAGGTAGATCTGCGTGCCCATCTGCGCATCCTGCAGCACCCGGGCGAGGCGGAAGAGCAGGGTGGGAACGGAGGCGGCCTTCTGCGCCTGCGCGGCACCCAGCGCCTCGATCTTCGCCCATTCATCCGTGCCGTTCGGCCCGGCCGTATAGAGAATATGGGTTTTCGCCAGCATGGCGGGCGCATCCGGCGCCCCGGCGAACAGGTCGGCGACGGCATCCGCGCCCTCCCCGTCCGCGACGATCAAGTGAAAGGACCCTGTCCGGGGTTCCAGCACGCCATAGGTCGGCCGGCTCCGGATCGAGGGGGGAAACTCCGTCTTCGTCATTGTCACGACACCTGTTGCAAGCGGCCTTCAAATGCGGGGTCCAGGCCCCGGCAGTGCCGGGGCCGGTCTCGTAACATCAGGCGATCAGTCCTGAACCGTGCGCCGCTTCTTGTCCACGTCGTAGAAGGGCAGCGAATGGGTCTTCGCCTTGATCGCGCCATGGGTGGCGCAATTGACCACCAGATCGGTGTTGTTGTTGGCGCAATCGACCGGAATGCGGGCAATCGCGATATTGTGCTTGTTCAGCGGCGAATACATGGCCTGGGTGACCACGCCCACCTGCTTGCCGTCCCGCATCACGGGCGCGCCGTTGCCGGGCACGTTGGGGCCTTCCATCTTCAGGCCCCAGATCTTGAAGCGCTCCTTGCCCTTCAGGCGGTAATGCTCTTCCGCGCCGCGGAAGCCCACCTTGCCCGGCGAGACGGTGAAATCGAGGCCGAGCTCCCAGAGCGTATCCCCCGGGCCCTCGTTCTCGAACGGATACATTTCCGAATTGTCGAAGGGGAAGAACAGCAGGTAGCTTTCCGTGCGCAGCATGTCGAGCGTGGTGAAGCGGCAGGGAATGATGCCCATCGCCTTGCCTTCGTCCAGAATGCGGTCCCAGATCATCACGGCATCCTGGCCGCGGCAGAAGATTTCATAGCCGCGCTCCCCCGTATAGCCGGTACGGCTGATGGTGATCGGCTTGCCGAACAGCGAGGCCGGCATGTGGCTGAAATAGGCGAGCTTGCGAATGCCCGGAATGTGCTTTTCCAGATAGTCGACGGCCAGCGGCCCCTGCAGCGACAGGTCATGCAGGTTGTCGTCGAAGCGGACCGACACGTCGCGACCGGTGGCCGCCATGGTCAGCTGCTCGTGGCCCTGGCCGGACCCATGCACCACCGTGAAGCTGTTCGGACCGAAGCGGTAGATCACGCAGTCGTCGATGAACTTGCCGGCGTCGTTGAGCATGCAGGCATAGATCGCCTTGCCCGGCATCAGCTTTTCCATGTTGCGGGTCGTGGCCCGCTCGATCACGTGGCTGGCGGCCGGTCCGGTGATGTGCACCTTCTTGAGACCGGAGACGTCCATCAGGCCGGCCTTGGTGCGGATCGCCATGTATTCCGCATCCGGATCGCCGTCATAGGACCAGGCGGTGCCCATGCCGGACCAGTCTTCCAGATTGGAACCGAGGGCGCGATGGCGGTCGACCAGGGTCGAAAAGCGCCAGGAATTCGTCATTGGTGAGACTCCCCTTTTGTTTCGTCGTTCGGGAAAGTTTGAGAGGTTTGACGACGAAAATCAACACTTGAGTGCAAGTTTTTTTCTCAGTGGGAAATTTTCCCGAAAAAGGGGCCGCCTCTCGGCGGCCCCTCGTCGACTCGTCGTCAGGCAGCGGGCAGGGTGAAGAACCAGTTTGCCCACAGGACAAGGGCTGCGCCCGCAATCAGCGTGACATAGGGCAGCACGCCGGCCTTGCGCTCGCCGAGATCGCCCTCGCTGAGGCCCAGATCGTCATAGGCTTCCTTCGGGAACTTGCCGCCGTCCCGGTAATAATGGCGATACCAGAAGACCGGGATGATGAAGGAGGCGAAGATCAGGCCCGACCAGAGCGCATTCTCGTAGCCCCAGACCTTGGCGCCGGCGCCGAGGAAGAGGGCATTGACGAAGGCGAGCATGGTGTTGAGCGCGATCAGCCAGGTGGGCGCCTTCCAGGGGCGTTCCATGTGGCTGGAATCGATGCGGTGGATCCAGCCGGCATTGAGGTTCAGGAAGTTGAACAGGATGTAACCGACATTGGAGATGGCGAGCACGTAGAAATAGCCGGATGCGTCGGATGCGAGCGCCAAAAGGATGACGTTGAAGCTGAAATCCGTCCACATCGCCTTGGAGGGCACGCCCTTTTCGTTGACGCCGGAGAGATATTTCGGCAGCCAGCCGTCCTTCGAACCCTGGTAGAGGGTGCGCGAGGACCCGGCAAGCGCCGTCATGATCGCCATGAACAGCGCCATGACCATCAGGATCACGAAGATCTGGGTGATGACCTTGCCGCCGCCGATCATGTTGCCGAGCGCTTCGCCCACGCCCGTTCCGTCGACGATGCCCGTCGCCAGCATGCCCTGGGTGCCCAGAACGCCCTGGAAGGAATAGGGAATGAGGAAGAAGAAGACGCAGCAGAGCAGGCCCGAATAGAAGATCGCCTTGAACGTATCCCGCTTCGGATCCTTCAGTTCGCTGGTGTAGCAGACCGCCGTTTCGAAGCCGTAGGTGGACCAGGCGGCGATGTAGAGACCGCCGAGGAACAGGGTCCAGCCGCCGATGTTCCACTGACCGTCAACACCCGAATAGGCGGCGGACGGCGGCAGAAGATTGGTGACGTTGGCCGTGTTGATCTCTCCGGTCACGATCGGCACCAGGCCGACGAGCAGCAGCGGCACGAGAACGATGATGGCGAGCCATTTCTGGGCGCTGGCCGTGGAGGCGATGCCCCCGTGCTGGATGCGCAGGATGGCCAGCATCAGCACCACGCCGATGACGAAGGTGGAGTTGAAGTGCAGGTTGCCGAGGCCGGGCACCGGAATGGCGACCAGTTCCCAGGTGCGGAAGGCGGGCGTCAGCGCGGCCACCGCATCGGCGGTGGCGACCGCCTTGATGGCGTCGGGTACGGCCGTGCCGGCATTGGCGGCGATGTAATCCACCACGGCCTTGGTTTCGGCGGTATAGCCGGCCATATGCGCCGTCACCCAGTCCAGCACCGGCTGGCTGTCGGCCGCCGGGATGGGGAAGAAGGCATTGAGGATGTAGCCGGCCGCGATGGCGCAGCCGAGCGACAGCACCGGCGACCAGGCAAACCAGTTGCACCAGACCGAAAGCGGCGCAATCAGCTTGGAATAGCGCAGCCACGCGGTTGCGCCATAGACGCTGGTGCCGCCCGACTTGTTGCCGAACATGCCGGCCATTTCCGCATAGGTGAAGCTCTGCAGGAAGCCCATGATCATCGAGATGATCCACACGAGAAAGGCAAGTTTCCCAGTGGTTCCCGCGATCCCTCCGATGGAGAAGAGCACGAGCGGCGGCACCCCTGCCGCGACCCAGAACGCGCCCCTCCAGTCCAGCGCCCGGACCATCTGGCCCGACCCAGTTTCATTCGTCATTGTTATCTCCCCAGTACGACCGACGGAGTCTGACGGTTTGTTTCCCCTGTTCTGTCCGTGCGGCGTTGGCTCAGTTGATGATGGCCTTGTGGCCGATTGGCTGTTCCCTGCGGAAAGTTTTCTTTCCGTCGTGTTTTTCATCGGAAAGAGGATGGTGGCGTCCCCGGGCCCGATGCGGACATGTAATCATGCAAATGCAGATATTGCCAGCGAAGTTTTATTTGCACGAATATTTGTTTCCTGTGGATTCGATGCAATCGCCGGATGTGATCCCCTGAAACCGGAAGGCCCCTCTGGGGACCAGAGGGGCCTTCCGGCCGGTTCGATCTCAGTTCTTGAGATAGCTTTCCATGGAGTCTTCCAGCGCGTCCTTCCAGGGCGTGTGATGCACGGGCGCCATGGTGCCGGTGATCACCGACTTGTAGGCATTGTCGCGGAACTTCATGATGTCCTTCTTCTTGTGGTCCTTCCACTCGAAGAAGGCCTCGCAGGCGCCGTCCACGTCGAAGGACGGATAGTCGGTCTCCGCGATCAGCTCCTTCACATAGTCGCCCTGGTAATGAATGGCGTCATGGGCGTCCTTGCCGGCATCCTCGCCCGCCACGCGGTCTTCCACGTCCTTGAGCAGGGTGGCCTTGTCGGTCGGGATCTGGATGCGGCCCATGATGGCGTCGCGCACCCACCAGGCCTGGGCGTCGAACATGTTGAAGGTGAACCACTGGTCCTGCATGCCGACATAGAAGAGCTTCGGATTGTGCACCCAGACCACGCCCTTGTAGAGATCGGCGGCGGCGAGGCGGTTGGCGGTCTTCAGGCGCAGGTCGTCCGGCAGGAAGGGGAAGTGGTGCTTGTAGCCGGTGCACAGGATGATGGCATCCACCTTCTTCGAGGTGCCGTCGGCAAAATAGGCGGTGTTTTCGTCCACCCGCTCCAGCTTCGGCACTTCCTTCCAGTTGTCCGGCCACTTGAAGCCCATCGGCGCATTGCGATAGGCGACGGTGATGGACTTGGCGCCGTATTTCCAGCACTGGCTCCCGATGTCCTCGGCCGAATAGGACGAGCCGAGCAGCAGGAGATCCTTGCCGGCGAATTCGCGGGCATCGCGGAAATCATGGGCATGCAGCACGCGGCCGTTGAACTTGTCGAAGCCCGGATATTCCGGCACGTTCGGCACCGAGAAATGGCCGGAGGCGACGATCACATGGTCGAAATCCTCCTCATACATCCGGTCCTGCTTGAGATCATGGGCGGTGATGGTGAAATTGCCCTTGTCCTCGTTGTAGCGAACCATGCGGATGGTGGTGGAAAAGCGGATCCAGTCCCGCACGCCGGCACGCTTCACGCGGCCTTCGATATAATCGAACAGCACGGCGCGCGGCGGATAGGAGGCAATCTGCTTGCCGAAGTGTTCCTCGAAGGAATAGTCGGCGAATTCAAGACCTTCCTTCGGTCCGTTGGACCAGAGGTAGCGATACATGGAGCAGTGGACCGGCTCGCCATGCTCGTCGAGGCCGGTGCGCCACGTATAGTTCCACAAACCGCCCCAGTTGGACTGCTTTTCGAAACAGACGACCTCGGGAATGTCCGCGCCCTTTGCCTTGGCTGACTGGAATGCCCGCAACTGTGCAAGCCCCGACGGTCCCGCACCGATCACTGCCACTTTCTTCTTCATGAATGCCTCCGGATCATTGTTCCCCGGCAAATGGTTCCCCTTGCCTTGACCGGAATGCTAGAACTGGCGTTGCGTGTCTGTCAAATCTTTTTCCTCCAGTGAAAATATCATTTCGTCGGGGGTCCGGATTTTGACAGGCGACCGGTGCGGTGTCTCCGTCCCGCTCAGCGGGCGACGGTGACCGTGCAATGGGCCTGGCCGGCCACTTCGGCTGCAACCGAGCCGAGCACAAGACGCTTGACGCCGCGCTTGTCGCCCGTGCCCATGACGATGTGGTCGTAGCCGTTCTGCTCCGCATAGGCGAGAATGCCGGGCGCGACCTCGCGCGAGACCAGCTCGACGGTGCCGACTTCGGCCAGTCCCCCGGCCTTGCAGGTCTCTTCCGCAGCGGCCAGCAGGGCCGCGACGTCTTCGGCGGTCCAGTGGTTGATGGTCGGTCCGCGCGCGCCGCCATGGGCGACGTTGACCACGCAGACGGTCAGCGTCGCGCCCGTCGCGCGGGCAAGTTCGATGGCGGTGGCGAGGCCGGCATTGGCATGGGTGCTGCCATCGGTCGGGCAGAGAATTTTCTTGCTCATGACTGTCTGTTCCTTGCTGCTTTGGCTCCCGGCGTCAATTCCCGCAAGAACAGGGCGGAGGGCATTTTGGGGAATTGCCGACGGTCGGAATGTCTGGCCTGTCCGCTCTGCTGGAATGCCCGGAAATCCAAGCATTCCGCGGACAAGGACGCCTTGACCTGCGTCAACCGGCCCTGACCGATTCGAAGGGAGCGAGGGGCTAAAGGCGGTCGCCGGAAACAGAAGCAAGCCCGTCGGCAAGGGCTGCGGCGCGGGCATCCGCGCAGGACAAAAATCCCCGGCACCGGCCCCTCCCCCTGGCTTTCGCGGCGGGGAAGAGGTCGGCACCGGGGCGTCAGAGTCCTGGGGGAGGACCTAGATATCCAGCGTGTTATCGGCTTCCCATTTGGAGAAGTGCGAGGCGTAGCTGTTCCATTCCTGATGCTTGAGCTTCAGATAGGCGCTGGAGAATTCCTCGCCCATCATCGCCTTCAGCGTCTTGTCCTTGTCGTATTCGCGCAGCGCGTCGAGCATGTTCAGCGGCAGCTTCGGCGCGTTCTTCACCGTATGGCCCATCTGGTACATGTCGATGTCGTGGCGCGGGCCGGGATTGGCCTTGGTGCGGATGCCGTCGATGCCCGCCGCCAGGATGACGGCCTGCATGAGATAGGGGTTGGCGGCGCCATCCGGAAGGCGCAGCTCGAAACGGCCGGGGCCGGGCACGCGCACCATGTGGGTGCGGTTGTTGCCGGTCCAGGTCACCGTGTTCGGCGCCCAGGTGGCGCCCGAGGTGGTGCGCGGCGCATTGATGCGCTTGTAGCTGTTGACCGTCGGGTTGCAGATGGCGGCAAGCGCGCTTGCATGCTTCATGATGCCGCCGAGGAAATGCCGGCCCTGTTCGGACAGGCCGAGTTCCTTGGAATTGTCGGCGAAGGCATTCTTCGTGCCGTCCAGGTTCCAGACCGAGATATGGGCATGGCAGCCGGATCCGGTCAGGCCCTTGAAAGGCTTGGGCATGAAGGTGGCGCGAAGCCCGTGCTTTTCGGCGACCGACTTCATCATGAACTTGAAGAAGCTGTGCTTGTCGGCGGTCTGCAGCACGTCGTCATATTTCCAGTTCATCTCGAACTGGCCCGTCGCGTCCTCGTGGTCGTTCTGGTAGGCCTCCCAGCCGAGCTCGAGCATGTAGTCGCAGACCTCGGAAATCACGTCATACTGGCGCATGACTGCCTGCTGGTCGTAGCAGGGCTTTTCCGCATTGTCGAAGGGATCGGCAACCTTGTCGCCCTGGGGCGTCAGCAGGAAGAATTCCGGCTCCACGCCGGTCTTCATGCGCAGGCCTTCCTTGGCGGCCTCGTCGACGAGCCGGCGCAGCACGTTGCGCGGCGCCTGGGCGACGGGCTTGTCTTCCATCACGCAGTTCGAGGCGATCCACGCCACTTCCCGCTTCCAGGGCAGCTGGATGGCCGCATCCGGATCCGGAACCGCCATCATGTCGGGATGGGCGGGGGTCAGGTCGAGCCAGGTGGCGAAGCCCGCAAAGCCCGCCCCGTCCACTGCCATGTCGTTGATCGCCTGTGTCGGCACAAGTTTGGCGCGCTGGGCACCGAACAGGTCCGTGTAGGAGACCATGAAATATTTGACGCCTCTGTCCTTGGCCCATTTGGCCAGATCTTTTGCCATGCTTATCCCCAGTGTGACTGATAGTTCCGCTTGTTGTTCCACTCTGTTTTATTTTTTTGGGGCCGGTCGGCGGCTCAGAAGCCGCCGTTGCGCCCGGGTATCCAGTTGGTGCCGGCGAGCGGTACACCCGCCATGGCAGCCGCTTCGATGGTCAGCGAGCACAGGTCTTCCGGCTCGAGATTGTGCAGGTGATTCTTGCCACAGGCGCGCGCGATGGTCTGTGCTTCCAGCGTCATCACCTTGAGGTAATTCTTCAGGCGGCGGCCGCCGAGGATCGGGTCGAAGCGCTTGAACAGTTCGGGATCCTGGGTGGTGATCCCGGCCGGGTCGCGGCCTTCGTGCCAGTCGTCATAGGCATCGGCGGTGGTGCCGAGCTTCTGATATTCCTCTTCATGGACCGGATCGTTGTCGCCGAGCGCGATCAGCGCCGCCGTTCCGATGGCCACCGCATCGGCGCCGAGCGCCATGGCCTTCGCCACATCTGCGCCGGAGCGGATGCCGCCCGACACGATCAGCTGCACCTTGCGATGCATGCCGAGATCCTGCAGCGCCTTCACCGCCTGCGGAATGCAGGCGAGGATCGGCATGCCCACATGCTCGATGAACACGTCCTGGGTGGCGGCCGTGCCGCCCTGCATGCCGTCGAGAACCACCACGTCCGCACCGGCCTTCACCGCCAGCGCCGTATCGTAATAGGGGCGCGCGCCGCCGACCTTCACATAGATCGGCTTTTCCCAATCGGTGATTTCGCGCAGTTCGTGGATCTTGATTTCCAGATCGTCCGGTCCGGTCCAGTCCGGGTGACGGCAGGCGGAACGCTGGTCGATGCCCTTCGGCAGGTTGCGCATGTTGGCCACGCGATCCGAAATCTTCTGGCCGAGCAGCATGCCGCCGCCGCCGGGCTTGGCGCCCTGGCCGACCACCACCTCGATGGCGTCGCAACGGCGCAGGTCGTCCGGGTTCATGCCGTAGCGGCTCGGCAGATACTGGTAGACCAGCGTCTTCGAATGGCCGCGCTCTTCCTCGGTCATGCCGCCGTCACCGGTCGTGGTGGAGGTGCCGGCCGCCGAGGCGCCGCGGCCGAGGGCTTCCTTGGCCGGGCCGGACAGCGCACCGAAGCTCATGCCGGCAATGGTGATCGGGATATCCAGATGGATCGGCTTCTTGGCAAAGCGGGTGCCGAGCCAGACATCGGTGGCGCATTTCTCGCGATAGCCTTCCAGCGGATAGCGGCTGATGGAGGCGCCGAGGAACAGCAGGTCGTCGAAATGCGGCAGATGCCGCTTGGTGCCGCCGCCGCGGATGTCATAGATGCCGGAGGCCGCAGCGCGGCGGATTTCGGCATTGACGGCGGGGGTGAAGGTTGCGGAAAAACGCGGCGGGGTTTTCGGGAAATCGGTCATGGGGTCGCCTCAGTATGCCGACGCGTTGTCGATATTGAAATTGTAGAGCTTGCGGGCCGAACCGTAGCGGCGGAACTCCTCCGGCCGCGCCTTGGCATCGGCCTCGCCCGCGCGCAGCAGCTTTTCGAGCAGTTCCAGATGCTCGGGCCGCATTTCCTTCTCGATGCAATCCGCACCGAGCGACTTCACGTTGCCGCGCACGAAGAGGCGGGCTTCGTAAAGGCTGTCGCCGAGCGCCTCGCCGGCATCGCCGAGCACGACCAGATTGCCCGATTGCGCCATGAAGGCCGACATGTGGCCGATATTGCCATGCACGACGATATCGATGCCCTTCATGGAAATGCCGCAGCGCGAGGAGGCATTGCCCTTGATGACCAGAAGCCCGCCACGACCGGTCGCGCCCGCATACTGGCTGGCGTCGCCGTCGATGACGACCGTACCGGACATCATGTTTTCAGCCACGCCCGGACCGGCCGAACCCTTGATCAGGATCGTCGCCTGCTTGTTCATGCCGGCGCAGTAATACCCGGTGGAGCCGCGAACCGTGATCTCCACATTGGCGTCGACGCCGGCGGCGATCGCATGGGCGCCCTTGGGGTTGATCACTTCCCAGCGGGTCATGTTGGTCTGACCTTTGAGGGCATGTAGCGAGGAGTTCAGGGCGCGCAGGCCCTCTTTCCCCAGATCGAATGTCTGCATGTGTTAGCGCTCCCAGAAGTAGACGGTTGCCGGCTCCGGTTCCCAGACGCGGGCATTCTCGATACCCGGAAGGTTCACCAGCGCCCGATATTCGCTGCCGAAGGCGACATATTCGTCGGTCTCGGCCATGACCGCCGGCTTGCAGGCGATGGGATCGCGCACCACGCCGAAGCCGTTATGGGTGCCGACCACAAAGGTGAAGAAGCCGTCGAGATCGGTCAGGGTCGATTCCAGGGCAGGCCCCAGCGCCTCGCCCTGCTTCAGCTTGTGGCTGATGAAGGCGGCGGCGACTTCCGTGTCGTTCTCGGTTTCGAAGGTCATGCCCTGGCGGCGCAGCTCGCGGCGCACCCCATTGTGGTTGGAAAGCGACCCGTTATGCACCAGGCACTGGTCGGAGCCGGTGGAGAAGGGGTGCGCACCCATGGTGGTCACGGCCGATTCCGTCGCCATGCGGGTATGGCCGATGCCGTGGGTGCCGCCCATCTTGGACACGCCGAAGCGCGCGGCCACATCCTTGGGCAGGCCGACCTCCTTGAAAATCTCGATATTCTCGCCCGAGGACATGATCTTCACGCCCGGACGCAGATGCGCGATCGCAGCGCGCGCCGCATCCAGCTGCGCCAGCGGCACCTCGATCACCGCATGGGTGGACTTGACGAGAAGCGCCACCGGCGTGCCGAGCGCCTCCTTCAGATCGCCGTCCAGATTGGCGAAATCCGCCTGCGGATTGGCCGACTGCACGGTGACCTTGCCCAGGCCCTTGCCGGCCGAGGAATAGATGGCAATGCCGGCCGAGTCCGGACCGCGGTCCGTCATCGTGATCAGCATGTCCGTCAGCATCTCGCCCAGACGGGGCTCGAGCTTGGGATCCTTGAGGAACAATCCTACGATTCCACACATGGTTTCGTCTCCTGACTTTCGATTGACCGGACGCTAGCACCGAAGCGGAGCCCTTTCAACTGGGAAGAAACAAATTTTACCCCGCGGGAAAGTTCTTGGATAAATGTCCAATCGGGCAGGTTTCCCTTGACAGATTGTCGCATGCAGTTTTCCTTGATGGAAAATTTTTTACCGGAGAGGGCGTGTGGAGGCCCACCCTCTCGGGTAGGGGAGCCGCGGGGCCTTGGGAGGGTAGCATGCCTGACATGACGCAACGCATTGAGGCGATGCACAAGCGCGACGTGACGATCGCCTGGGCTTTCATCGTCGGTCTCTGGTTTTCCATCATCTTCGTCGCCTTCGCGACCTGGAACCTCGCGCCATCGGCGGGGGCCCGCATGCTTCTGCTGTTTGCGGGAGCGGTGGTCCTGCTGTTCAACACGGCCGCCATCGCCGCCATGCTGAAGCACTATCGCGAGGACCGGGATTTCATCTACGGCCTCGACATCAAGTTTCTCGACGAAGCGCGGGGGCACTGACCATGGCCCATTACAAGCCTCCCGTTCAAAGCAAGCTCAGCCAGCTGATCGACGTGATCGTGCTGGTGGCGCTTACCGTCGGTGCGCTCTTCGTGCCGCTCTGGCTGCATATGGCCGGATCGTCCAAGACCGTGTCGGCGCCCGTCACCGCCCCCACCTGGGAGGCGCTGGGACAGAACGCCGTCCAGGCCAAGCAATACGAGGCGCTCGGCTATACGCCGGAAACCGCCCATGACCTCATTCTGGCGCGCTTCGACTACTCCTTCACGATCAGCTCGCTTGTGGTGATGATCGTGGTGATCATCGCCTATTACGTGCTGATGCTGCGCTTCTCCGAGGCGGAATATCGCGACGTGATCGCTGAAAAATTCGACGAGAAATAGGAACCGGGCCGATGCAGACATGGGATTACATCGAATATCTGGCCTGGGGGCTTTCGGCCCTGCTCGGCCTTTTCATGGTGGCGGACTGGCTGAAGACCGACACGACCTATTCCGAAGAGGTCCTGACTTCCTCGCGCGAAGGCGAGCTGGAAGCCATGACCGAAGAAAGCTTCAAGGGGTGATGCGTCATGGCTGAATTCGACATCACATCCGCAGAACGGGACGGCATGGGGCCGCATGGCACCAAGGTCGGCCTGCTGCGCGTGCTCGGCCCCGCCCATGTCTGGGCGCTCGGCGTGGGCATCGTTCTCGTCGGCGAATATATGGGCTGGAACTTTGCCGTCGGCAAAGGTGGCGCCTATGCGGCCCTGCTCGCCTGCTGGTTCGCCGGCATTCTCTACACCTGCGTCGCCATGATCGATTCGGAGGTGACCTCCACGGTCGCCGCCGCCGGCGGTCAATATACCCAGGCGAAACACATCGTCGGCCCGCTGATGGCCTTCAATGTGGGGCTCTACCTCGTCTTTGCCTATACGATGCTGGAGGCCGCGAACGCCATCACGGCCGGCTATCTGGTGTCGGTGGTGGCGACCATGACCGGCTATACGGGCGCGCTCGACCAGCGGCCCTTCATCGTGCTGGTCATCATGTTCCTCGCCTGGCTGAACTATCGCGGGGTGCTGGCGACGCTGACCTTCAACCTGGTCATCACCGCCGTCGCCTTCGTGGCGATCCTTGTGATCTTCCTGTCGACCTCGGGCATTCTCGGCGGCGGCATCATGCAGCATGCGGCGCTCTTCCAGGGCCATGAACTGCCCTATGGCTGGATCGGCGTGCTGGCGGCCATGCATTTCGGCCTGTGGTATTATCTCGGCATCGAGGGCACCACGCAGGCGGCGGAAGAGGTGCGTTCGCCCGCGCGTGCCCTGCCCTTCGGCACGCTGGCCGGCATCATGACGCTGCTGATCGCCGCAACGCTGACCTGGTATGTCTGCTCCGGCGTCCTGCCCTGGGAATTCCTCGGCGACGGCGTGAACGGCTCGGTGGCGCCGCTCTTCGATACGGCCCGCCTTTCCGGCTCGAATGCGCTGGTCTGGCTGCTCGGCATCGGCACGCTCTTCGCCACGCTCGCCTCGGCCAACGGCTGCATCAACGATGCCTCGCGCGCCTGGTTCGCCATGGGTCGCGACAAGTATCTGCCGTCGTGGTTCGGGGCGGTGCATCCGAAATACCGCACGCCCTACCGCTCCATCGTCTTCCTCGTTCCGATCGCGCTGATCTTCGCGCTCGGTGCGCCGCTCGATCAGGTCATCACCTTCTCGATCCTGTCGGGCCTGCTGGAATATACGTTCATGCCGCTCAACATCATCCTCTTCCGCAAGAAGTGGCCGATGGGCGTGATCAAGCGCGGATACGAGCATCCCTTCCATCCGCTGCCGGCCATCACGCTGCTTGCGCTCTGCTCGATCACCTTCTTCGCGGTGTTCCTGGGCTACGGCACGCAGCTGGTGGCGATGATCGGCTTCTACATCGTGGTCAGCCTGTGGTTCCACTTCCGGCGCTATCGCTTCGTCGATCGCGGCGCGCAGTTCACCATGCCCTGGCCACGGCCGCACGGCTATTGACCGGCCCATGGCCCGCGCCCCTGACCGGGCGCGGGCCGTCTTGCGAAAGAGATGCATGACCACACTGTTGCCGCTTGCCCTTGCCGCCGGAGGGCTCCTTCTCTGGCTCGCCCTTGCCACCCGCCGCGCGCTCGGGCAGCGAAAGGCGGCGCAGGCCCGCTATTTCTCCGCTCTCTCCCCCCTCTTCGACCGCATGGCCGGCCGGATCGAGCCTTCGGGCTTCCCCCGCATGACCGGTTATCGCGGCGCCGACGGCTTCGATCTGCAGGCCCTGCCCGATAGTCTCACCTTTCGCAAGCTGCCGGCGCTCTGGGTGATGGTGACGCTGCCGGTGCCGCTGCCGGTTCGCGCCACGCTGGATATCATGGCCCGGCCCGGCGGGCTGGAAACCTTTTCCCGTTTTTCCAGCCTGCCGCAGACCCTGCCCACCCCACCGAGCCTGCCGGACGGCACGGTGATCCGCACGGACGATGCGGCCGGCGTGCCGCCGATCGAGCGGATCGAACCGCATCTCGGCCTCTTTGCCGATCCGCGCGTCAAGGAACTGGTGATTTCGCCGAAAGGGCTGCGCTTCGTCATCCTGGCCGAAGAGGCCGAGCGCGGGCGCTACCTCATCTTCCGCGATTCGGAACTGGGGGGCACGCCGCTTGCGCCGGAGCGCGTGAAACCCCTGATCGACACGCTTCTTGCCCTCAGAGACGGATTGAACGAGGCCTCATGACCAAGCCCCCGAACCCCTATGCGGTGCTCGCCCTTGCCACGGTCCTGCCGGGCATGGGACAGGTGATCAACCGGCAGCCGCTGCGCGGCCTGATCTTCGTGTTTTTCGTAATCCTGCTCGGGGCCTTCACGCTGAAGACGGCGGGGCCGGAGATTTCCTTCATCGGCAAGATCTCGGGCGGACTGTTCGTCTGGGCCATGGCGATGATGGATGCCTACCGGACGGCGAAGCTGCGCCGCGCCGTCTACGATCGCGCCCGCGCCTGATCAGCCCTGCGGATAGGAAATGACCGAGAGATAGCGCGCAGGCAGCTTCACCAGCGTTTCCGGCCCATGCGGCGCGTCCGCATCGAAGAACAGGCTGTCGCCGGGTTTCAGCGGATAGATCTGGTCGCCATGCCGGTAATCCACCTCGCCTTCGAGCATGTAGAGCAGCTCCAGCCCCTCGTGCTGGAAGGCCGGGAAGGTGTCGCTCTCGGTGGTGAGCGTGATGAGATAGGGTTCCACCGTGACGCCGGAGGAATTGGAACCGATATGGCCGAGCAGGTTGTACTGGTGGCCGGCGCGCGTGCCCCGCCGCTCGATCTCGATATGCTCGCCTGCCTTGACGTGCTGCGCCTCGCGCCGCTCCTCATAGCTGCGGAAAAAAGCCGTCAGCGGGACGGAGAAGGCATGGGAAAGAACCTGCAACGTGGTGAGCGAGGGCGAGGTATTGCCATTCTCGATCTTCGACAACATGCCGATCGACAGGCCCGTGGCACTGGCGAGGTCGGCCACCGTCATGCCGAGCTGGCGGCGGTAATTGCGCACCTCCCGCCCGATCGCCGCCTCCAGATTGCGCTCGGTAATCTCGCGCACGCGATGCGGATCCTGGTCGAAGGCAGGCTTGACCCGGGGCAGATTCGGCTGTTCGGCATTCGACATGGTTGCATTCCTGATAAAATCCCAGTCATTTTTCCTACCGGGAAACACAACCTGCCGCAAGGGCGCGATCAGATCACCGACCGGGCGGTGACCTCCAGCGCGTGGAAAAGGCTCGCCGCAGAGGAGCGGGGGCCGTAAAGCGTGATCGAACCGGCGCCGTGCCGGATGAGATAGCAGCCGATATGCTCGATCACGGTGCGGCTGGCAAAGCCATCCGGCGCCTCCGCGAAATCCACGTTGGAGAGCCGTTCGAGAAGCGGTGCCAGATCAGGCGCGCCAAGATCGAACCGCACCCAGGCGTCGGTCTGTTCGGTGATCGAGGCCGCCTCGCCGAAGGCGGGCTTCAGCGCGGCGACAATATCCGCATGGGTGGCATAATCCGCCTCGACCATCCACATGTCGGGTGCAACCCAGAAGGAAGACCAGACAGGGCCCGAAGCCGCCCGGGCCGGGGCGGGCAGCGGCAGGCCGAGCGTGGAGGCGACGCTGCGCAGCGCCTCGTCCTTTCCCTTGCGGGTGGCGAGCGAGGCGAGCGCCACGTCGAAGCGCTCGACGATCCGGTAGGGACCGATATCCAGGGTTTTCGGGGTCTGGTGGCCAAGGGCCGTCAATGCGTGCAAGGGCTCAGCCACGGAGTCTCTCCCCTTCCGGATCAAAGAAATGCGGCGACACGATTTCCACCTCGGTCTCCGTCCCCGCGAGCAGGTTGACCGCCCGCATGCGGCGACCGATCTTCTGGTCGCCGGCCTTGAGATAACCGAGCGCGATATCGCAGCCGAGATGCGGCGAATAGACCTTGGAGGTCAACCATCCGCCATCATTGGCGATCACGGCGGCCGCCCCCGGTTCGAGGAAGTGGCTGCCCGCCGTCAGCGTGCCCTTGGGATCGACCGGCTTGACCCCGACGAGGCGATAGCCGCCCGGATCGTTCATGCCCTCGCGCTGGGACAGAACCATGCCGATGCTGTCCTTCTTCTTCGAGACCATCTTGCCGAGGCCCATGTTGAGGGCGGTGGACTGGCCGTTCAGCTCGTTGCCGGCCACATGGCCCTTCTCGACGCGCATGACGCCGAGCGCTTCCGTCCCGTAGACCACCGCGTCGAAGGCCTTGCCTTCTTCCACCAGCCGCCGGATCAGCGCATCGCCATAGCGGGTCGGCACGGCGATTTCGTAAGCCAGTTCGCCCGAGAAGCTGATGCGGAAGAGACGGGCCCGCAGGCCGCCGATGGTGATGTTGCCGGCCGCCATATAGGGGAAGGCCGCGTCGGAAATATCCTGATCCACCAGTTTTTCCAGCAGGCGACGGGCATTGGGTCCGGCGACCGAGAACTGCGCCCAGGCCTCGGTGGTCGAGATCAGCTGGACATCCATGTCCGGCCACAGCACCTGCCGGCAATATTCGAGGTGACGGAACACCGTGACCGCATTGGCGGTGGTGGTCGTCATCACATATTCGTTCTCGCCCATGCGCGCGGTGGTGCCGTCGTCGAAGACCATCCCGTCCTCGCGCAGCATCAGCCCGTAGCGGCAGCGCCCGACGGCGAGCGTGGAGAAGGTGTTGCAATAGACCTTGTCGAGGAAGGCCCCCGCATCCGTGCCCTGGATATCGATCTTGCCGAGCGTGGTCACGTCGCAGATGCCGACGGACTTGCGGGTCGCCAGCACTTCGCGGTCGACGCTCTCGCGCCAGTGAGTTTCGCCGGGCTTCGGCAGCCACTGGGTGCGCAGCCACATGCCGACCTCGACGAAGATCGCGCCCTGTTCCTCGGCCCACTTGTGCGAGGGCGTGAGACGGAAGGGCTTGAACGCCTTGCCGCGCGAGCGGCCGGCGAGCGTGCCCATGGCAACAGGCGTATAGGGCGGGCGATAGATGGTGGTGCCCGTCTGCGGAATGGTCTGTCCGGTGAGGCCCGCCATGATCGCCAGACCGATCACATTGCCGGTCTTGCCCTGATCGGTCGCCATGCCGAGCGTGGTATAGCGCTTCATGTGCTCGACGGAGGTGAAGTTTTCCTTCTGGGCGAGCTTCACGTCCTTGACGGTGACGTCGTTCTGCGGGTCGATCCAGGCACGGCCCTTGCCCGCGTTGACATACCATTTCGGCGTGATCGAGACGGGCTTGTCTTCGGCCTCGGGCAGCGCATCGGCCTTGCCGGCGATGCCGAGATCGGCAAGGGCGGCGAGCGCCGCCCGCTGCCCGCTGTCCAGCGCCGCATGGGTGGACATCAGGCCGGCGGCAGCCCCGGCGGCACTCAGACCGGGCGGGCCGCCCTCGCCGGGCACGAAGGCCTGCAGCGTCTCGTCCCAGGTGGGCCGGGAGCGGTGATGGGAGGAAATGTTGACGTTCGGGTTCCAGCCGCCGGAGACGCCGAGCGCGCTGACGGAGACCGTCTCCGTCCGGCCGTTTGCCTGCCGGATGGTAATCGAGCTCAGACCGAGGCGGCCGGAGGCATCGATGACCTCCGCACCCTTGAGATGCCGGATGCCGGGCAGTAGCGGTCCGTCGGGCCGGGCATCGGCCACGGCCACCACGTCGACACCCTTCGCCACCAGATCGGTCGCGGTGCGCAGGCCGTCGTCATTGTTGGTGAAGATGGCGACGCTTTCGCCCACGGCCACGCCGAAGCGGTTGGCATAGGTGCGCAGCGCGCCGGCCAGCATGATGCCCGGACGATCGTTGTTCTCGAAGGCGATCGGCCTTTCGGTGGCGCCGCCCGTCAGGAGCGCGCGCTTCGAATAGATGCGCCAGAGCGTCTGGCGCGGCTTTCCGGCGGCGGGCACGGCCACATGGTCGCTCACCCGCTCCACCGCACCGTAGATGCCGTGGTCGAAGGCGCCGATGACGGTCGTGCGCAGCATCAGCCGCACATGGGGCAGGCTTGCCAGTTCGGCCACCGCACGGTCGGCCCAGTCGGCACCGGCC
Source organism: Gellertiella sp. DMC107 (assembly GCF_056313605.1). Classification (NCBI taxonomy): domain Bacteria; kingdom Pseudomonadati; phylum Pseudomonadota; class Alphaproteobacteria; order Hyphomicrobiales; family Rhizobiaceae; genus Gellertiella; species Gellertiella sp. DMC107. The sequence continues at coordinate 80,230 of NZ_JBQUZZ010000007.1, forward strand.
ATGCCGCCGACGGTCAGGGTTTCGGCGTTCAGCCGGCCGCCGAAGCGGAAATCCTCGTCTGCCAGGATGACGCGTGCGCCTGACCGCCCGGCGGCAAGCGCCGCCATCAGGCCCGCGGGACCCGCGCCGATGACCAGAAGGTCGCAATGCAGGAAGCCCTTGTCATACTCGTCCGGGTCCTCCTGGCGGGTCAGGCTTCCGAGGCCTGCCGCACGGCGGATGATCGGCTCGTAGACCTTTTCCCAGAAGGAGGCGGGCCACATGAAGGTCTTGTAGTAGAAGCCGGCGGTGAAGAAGGTGTTCAGCCGGTCGTTGATGGCCAGTGCATCGAAGGCAAGCGAGGGCCAGCGGTTCTGGCTGGTCGCCTCGAGCCCGTCGAAAAGCTCGGCCACCGTGGCGCGCGTGTTCGGTTCCTGGCGGGCGCCGGAACGCAGTTGCACCAGCGCATTCGGCTCTTCAGAGCCTGCCGAAAGCGGCCCGCGCGGGCGATGATACTTGAAGCTGCGGCCCATCAGGCGCACGCCGCTCGCGAGCAGCGCTGAGGCGAGCGTATCGCCCGGATGCCCCTCGTAGGACGTGCCGTCGAAGGTGAAGCGGAGGGTTCTGGCGCGGTCGATCTGGCCGCCGGAAATTCGGTTCTTCTGGCTCATTTCGTCCGTCCCATCGCCTTGGCCACGTCGCGTGCGAGTTCGACCCTGACAATCTCGTGGGTCACGGTGTTGCGGGTTACCACCAGCCAGGAGCGGTCGCCCTGCTCATGATACCAGAGTTCGCGATGTTCGCCGGCCGGGTTGTCGCGGTTGTAAAGATAGTCGTGAAAGGCCTCGATGCCTGCGGCAAGTCCGTCAGGCCGGTTCATCAGGCTCGCATCGCCGAGATAGACGAATTCCTGGGAGTCGCGCGGTCCGAGGATCGGATGATGGATGATCATGGCTTCCTCTCAATGCAGGTTCGGGGTGGCGCCCTGGCCCTTTTCGTCGATCATCAGTCCCTTAAGGAACCGGTCGAAGCGATAGGCCGTGGCGGTGACATGCGGTTCGTCCCGCGCGAGAAGATGGGCGAAGCACCAGCCGGAGGCGGGCGTCGCCTTGAAGCCGCCATAGCACCAGCCGCCATTGAAATAGAGACCGTCCACGGGCGTCTTGTCGATGATCGGCGAACCGTCCATCGACATGTCCATGATGCCGCCCCAGGTGCGCAGGAGCCGTGCCCGGCCGATGGAGGGCATCAGCGCCATGCCGCCTTCCGCCACATCCTCGATGACGGGCAGGTTGCCGCGCTGGGCATAGGAATTGTAGCCGTCGATGTCGCCGCCGAAGACGAGGCCGCCCTTGTCGGACTGGCTGACATAGAAATGGCCGGCCCCGAAGGTCATCACCCCGTCGATGAAGGGCTTCAGCCCCTCGGACACGAAGGCCTGCAGCACATGGCTTTCGATCGGAAGGCGCATGCCCGCATGGGCCATGACCTTCGACGAGGAGCCGGCGACCGCCACGCCCACCTTGCCGGCGCCGATGAAGCCCCGGGTCGTCTCGACCCCCAGCACCTTGCCGTTCTCGATGCGCATGCCCGTGACTTCGCAGTTCTGGATGAGATCGACGCCGCGCATGTCGGCGCCGCGGGCATAGCCCCAGGCCACCGCATCGTGACGCACCGTGCCGCCCCGGCGCTGCATCAGCGCGCCCTTGATCGGGAAACGGGCATTGTCGAAATTCAGCCAGGGATACATGGCGCGCACCTGCTCGCGGTCGAGCAGTTCCGCATCGGCCCCGTTCAGGATCATGGCATTGCCGCGCCGGGTGAAGGCGTCGCGCTGCGCGTCCGTATGAATGAGGTTGATGATGCCGCGCTGGGACACCATGGCATTGTAGTTGAAATCCTGCTCCAGCCCTTCCCAGAGCTTCAGCGAGAATTCGTAGAAGGGCTCATTGCCGTCGAGCAGGTAGTTGGAGCGGATGATCGTGGTGTTGCGGCCCACATTGCCGCCGCCGAGATAGCCCTTTTCGAGCACCGCGATCCGGCTCTTGCCGAATTCCTTGGCGAGATAATAGGCCGTCGCCAACCCATGCCCGCCGCCGCCGATGATGATATAGTCATAATGCGCCTGGGGAGCGGGGTCGCGCCAGACGGGCTTCCAGCCCCGATGCCCGGTCAAGGCTTCGACGATGACCTTCAGGCCCGAATATCGCATGGTTCATATCCCCCATTGCTCAGTTCGAGCAGACTAACATTGCCCACCGGCAAAAAGCGTCCTTTTTGGCCACAAGCGTGACATTTTCAGCCATCCTCTCCGGGGCGCGGTCGCGCGCGGTTTTTTGGCGGGGGAAGACAATCCCGCGCCGCCCGGTGATTGCCGCCGAACCCGGATTTTCGTATTGCTTGGCTCGTCTTGTTGCTCAGCGGAACCCGTCATGTCGATCAGCCTTGCCCACCTGCGTGCCGTCGACGCCCTTGCCCGGACCGGACAATTCTCCAAGGCGGCCCAGGATCTCGGGGTCAGCCAGCCAACCATCTCCACGCAGGTGAGCGCCTTCGAGACCCAGAGTGCGATCCGCATCTTCATCCGGGACGGCCATGTGATCCGCCCGGCGCCCGGTGCGGAGCGTCTTCTCGGCAAGATCCGCATGGCGCTGGCCGCCATCGACGATATCCATCGGGAAATCACCGATCCGGAACGGGTCACGTCGGGGCGGGTTTCCATCGGTTTCAGCGCCCACCGGCTGATCATGCCCATTCTCACCGCCTTCGTGGAGCGGTTTCCCAATCTTCACGTCTCGACCCGCGGCGGACCCTCGCTGGAACTGGCGGAAGCCGTCGTGCGGGGCGAGCTCGATCTGGCTTTCCTGTCGCAGGCCATGCCCGATCCCCGGCTGCACAATCTGGAACTGCGTCGCTGCCGCATCGTGGCTTACGGGCAGAAGGGCAATCCCGTGCTTCGAAGCGGGCATGTGGATATCCGCCGCCTGTCGCAGGAAAAGTTGGTGCTGTGGAACCGCCTGTCGGCCACCCGCAACCTGGTTGAAACCATGGCGCGCAATGCGGGGGTCACCCTTTCGCCCGTCATGGAGGTGGCCACCCATGACGTTGCCTTTGCCGCGGCGGCCTCCGGAATGGGCATTGCCATCGCCATCGAGGGCGAACTGCCCCAGGATTCCGAGATCGAGGTGTCGATTATCGACGATCCGCTGTCCGATATCGGCCATTACATGGTGACCCTGCCGGAATCCCGGCACTATGCGGCCATCGCCGGATTTCTCTCCGTCTGCGAGCCCCTTGCAACCGCAAAGCGATCCTAGCCCGATTGCGCCCGAAAATGTCGCAGTCCGATCTATAGACTGTGCCTATGATTATAGAAATTTTTGATTATTTGACATCATTTATAGCGTGAATATATAGTTCATCCTGCCGGGCAAGTCCAAAAGTGGCTTGTGTCGCCGGCAAAATGCAACCGCGTGGGCAAGAAGCGCGGACAGAAAAAGCAAGAGCAGACATCAAATCCATACACGCCCGGCCGAACCGGGCGGCAGGGCCCTGAAAAGCCCGGACTCGCGGTCGATTGCCGATCCGCGAAACGATGCCGGCTTGCCTCCGATCTGTCCGCGACGGGCCCGCAACGGGACCATGGCCACCGCCATCAACGACCATATGAGGGAACTGGACGATGACGACGAAAAAACTGGGAATGGAAATCAACCGCAGGCACTTCCTGGCCGGATCTGCCATGCTGGCGGCCGGCGCGGTTCTCGCAGGCGGCGTCCGCAGCGCCTTCGCCAATACGATGGACGACTGGACGGCGCCCCTCGATATCGAGAAGGCAAAGGTCGAAGCTGCGGAATTTTCGAGCTACGGCATGCCGGACAGCTGGGCCAATTACGGCGAAGTCCTGCAATCCATGGCCAAGAAATACGACTTCAAGCTGAACCATGTGGATACGGACATGGGCTCGCTGGAGGAAATCACCAAATTCGAGGCGGAGAAGGACAATCCGGTCGCCATTTCCGGCGATATCGGCATTCTCTACGGCAAGGTGGCGTCCGACAAGGGCGTGGTGCCGGATTACATTCCGCCGAACGCGGCCAAGCTTCCCGATGGCCTGAAGGGCGCCACCGGTGGCTGGGTCGCGACCTTCGTGGGCGTGCCTGCGATGGTGGTGAACACGGATGTGATCAAGACTGTGCCGCGCACCTGGCAGGATCTGCTGAAGCCGGAATATACGGGCAAGATCGGTGCGGTCGATGCCAGCGGCACCAGCGGCACCGACGTGGCCATCTTCCTCGCCTGGGCCTATGCCCATGGCGGCAGCGAACTGGACATGAAGCCCGGCGCCGATTTTGCCCGGCAGATGCTCGCCCAGTTCTCCTCGGGGCAGAAGAACAGCCAGACGCTGGAGCGCGGCGAAGTGCCGATCCAGCTGAAATATGACTTCAACTGCATCGCCGCCGCGGCGGCCCTGAAGGAAAAGGGCGTCAATGCGGAAGTCGTCATTCCGGACGTGTCGATCTATTCGCCCTCGGCGCTGATGATCAACCGCTACAACCTGGCCAAGATGAATGCCGCCAAGCTGCTGCTCGACCACGTGCTGACGGATGAGGCGCAGACCGCCTTCGCCCGCTTCGGCGCCCGTCCGATCCGCTGGGTTCTCGGCGACCTCAAACTTCCCGACGATGCCCGCAAGGGATGGCTGCCGGACAGCGCCTATGCCGGCGTGAAGCAGATCCCGAACTGGGATCTCGTGGATGTCGCCGCGCTTGCCGGCGTCTGGCAGGAACAGGTCGCGGGAGGCTGAACCCTTGACGGACGCACAGATCTTGCCGAACGGAGGCGGGGGAAAGGACCCATCTGCCCCCAAACCCGCGCCCCTTTCCACCTTCTGGGTGGACTGGTCGCTGGCAATCCCCCTCATCCTTCTGGCGGGGTGCGCTCTGGTCCTTCCCTGTCTTGTGCTGATCCGCGCAAGCTTTGCCGGCCCCTCGGGGGCCGGCTTCACGCTCGCCAACTGGGCGGCCGTGCTCGGCTCCGCCGCCATGCGGCAGGCTGTCCTCAACAGTCTCTATCTCGGCGTCATGGTGGCGACCGTTTCCATGCTTGTCGGCGTGCCGCTCGCCTGGCTGGTCTCCCGCATGCCGCGGGTGCAGCGCTCGCTGCATCTCGGCATGCTGAACGTGGCGACCAATTTCAGCGGCATCGGCCTCGGCTTCGCCTATTTTGCCGCCATCGGCACCTATGGCATGGTCACGCTGTCGCTGCAGCGGTTCGGCGTCGCGTTCGAACCGCCCTCGGCGAATGGCTTCACCGGGCTGGTCGTGGCCTATATCTACGGCAATATCCCGCTGTTCGTGCTGTTCTCCCTGCCCGCCATGAGCCTCATCAAGGATGACTGGCAGGAAGCGGCGAAGACCTGCGGGGCAACCTGGCTGCAATTCTGGTACCGGGTGGGCTTTCCGGTCATTCGGCCCTTCATCACCGCCTCCTGGCTGCTGATCTTCACCTGGACCGTCGGGCTTTACGGCCTGCCGGTGGCGCTGGTCGGCAATACGCCGCTGGCGACCCGCCTGATCACCGTCGAAATGAACCGGTCCCTTCTCGGATCGCTGTTCGGCAGCCAGCGCATGCCCGTGCTTGCGGTCATCCTGATGATCCTCGCGCTGATCAGCCTGGCGCTCTACCGCTATTCCGTAAAAAGGGGAACGAAATGGCTGTCATGACGACAACCCTGACGACGAACAATCCTTCACCGCTGCCCGTGCCCAAGGGGTTGCGCAAGCTGCCCGGCCGGTTCCTGATCGGCGCCGTCAGCGCCTATATCCTGCTGCCCATGCTGGCCGTGCTGCTCTATTCGCTGGCCACCCGGTGGACGACCAATGTGCTGCCGGACGGCTATACCCTGTCCCATTGGATGGAGGGCTTTGCCGACGAGCGTTTCCGCACGGTGCTGTTGCGCTCGCTGGCGCTGGCAGTCGGGGTGGCGGTGGCCGACATCCTGCTGGTGGCGCCGGCCGTCTACTGGCAGCATGTCCGCCATCCAGCCATCCGGCCGGTGCTGGAAACGCTGGCGGCCATTCCCTTCGCCATGCCGCTCGTGGTGCTTGCCTTCGGCATGCTCGAGATCACCGGCGATTACGCTCCCTGGGCACAGGGAACGGTGGGGCTGGTGGCGGTCATGCACATGGCGGTCGCCTTTTCCTTCGTCTACTGGGCGCTGGACGGGTCCATGGCGGCGGCGAATGTGCGGACGCTCACCGAAGCCGCCCGCACCTGCGGCGCCGGTCTCGGGACGACCATCTTCAAGGTCATCCTGCCCAATATCGGCCCCGGCTTGACCTCGGGCGCCATCATGGCCTTCGGCATTTCCTTCAACGAGATCGCGCTCGTGCAGATCCTCGTCGGCAGCCGTTTCGAGACGGTGCAGCTCTATCTGCTCAACATGCTGAAGAGCGCGGACGCGGATTTCAACATCCTCGCGGTCATGACCTCGATCAACTTCTTCGTCACGCTCGCCCTCTCGATCGGTGTCGTCTATTTCAACGACTCCTCCTCGAAGCGGCTGGCGGATAGCGGCCAGGGAGGCCACTGATGAGCAGCTCCATCACCATATCCAGCCTTGTGAAAACCTATGGCGGCAAGCGCGCGCTCGATCATGTCGACCTTGAAGTCGGCGAGAGCGAACTGATCGCCCTGCTCGGCAGCTCCGGCTGCGGCAAGACCACGCTGTTGCGCTGCATCGCGGGCCTGACGGAACCGGATAGCGGACGCATTCTCTTCGGTGGGGAAGACGTCACCCGCATGCCGACCCAGAAACGGCCGATCGGCATGGTCTTCCAGTCCTATGCGCTGTTTCCCAACATGACCGTGCGGGACAATATCGGCTTTCCGCTGGCGATCCGCGGCGAGCAGCAAAAAGCCGTCGCCCGCCGGGTGGACGAGTTGCTGGCGTTGGTCGGGCTCGAAGACCGGGCGGATCACCATCCGAACCAGCTTTCGGGGGGCCAGCAGCAGCGGACGGCGCTGGCCCGGGCGCTCGCGCCCGATCCGAAGGTGCTGCTGCTCGACGAGCCGCTTTCCGCGCTCGATGCGGTGGTGCGCGATTACCTGCGCGACGAGATCCGCCGCATCCAGCAGTCGATCAAAACGACCGCCATCCTCGTCACCCACGACCAGTCGGAGGCCCTTGCGGTGGCCGACCGGGTGGTGGTGATGCGGGCCGGCCGGATCGAGCAGGTGGCGCGTCCGGACGAGCTCTACGACCGTCCGAGCACCGCCTTCAGCGCCCGGTTCATCGGCGGTCGCAACGAGCTGGACCTGAAGGTGCAGAACGGCCATGTCAGCCTCGGCAAGGCGCTGGTCATGCCGGTGCAGGGCAATCTCGCCCGCGCCCGGGTCTTCATCCGCGCTGAAGACATCGTGCGCACCACCCATGGGGAAGTGGCCCGCGTGGAAGCCAAGCTCTTCCAGGGGCAGACCACCCGATTCTATCTCAGCATCGATGGTGAGGAATCGCCGCTTCGGCTGCGCGTCGACTGGGCCAGCCGCGAAGTGGCCGATATCGAGGTGGGCCAGTCGGTCCGGGTCGCCGTCCGTCCAGAGAATGTGCATGTCTTCGAAGCCTGACGCATCGCTCAACGTGCTCCTGATCACCGCCGACCAATGGCGCGGTGATCTCCTCCCCGGCGGGGTCGGAGGCCACAGGCCTCCGACCCCTTCGCTCGATTGGCTGGCGCAGGACGGCACGCGCTTTGCCCGGCATTACTGCCAGGCCTATCCCTGCGGCCCGGCCCGGGCCGGCCTGATCACCGGCCTCTATCCCCACAAGCACCGTTCGATCCGAAACGGCACGCCGCTCGACCGACGTCACCGCACGCTGTTCCAGGAAGCGCGCTCCGGCGGCTATCGCCCGGTTCTCTTCGGCTATACGGACACGACAGCCGATCCGCGCGGCCTCGATCCCGCCGATCCGGCCTGCGGCGATTACGAAGGCGTTGCCCCCGGGCTCGATGTCGGTCTGCTTCTGACCGAATCCGCCCGGCCCTGGCTCTCCCACCTGAAGGCGCGCGGGTATCCGGTCGACGATCCCGATCGCGGGCGGGACGGGATCTTCCGGAAGTGCCGGTTCGGCGAGCCGGCCCTTTTCCGGGCCGAAGACAGCGAAGCAGCCTTTCTGACCGACCGTTTCCTCGATCATCTCTCGGCGGTGGGGCGCAAGCCCTTCTTCGCCCATCTGTCCTATATCGCGCCCCATCCTCCCTTTGCGGCGGCCGATCCCTATTTCAGCGCCGTCGATCCCGCCTTGCAGAGACTGCCCATTCCGGGCGACGGATCCGCCACGAGCCATCCGCTGGTGGAAGCCATCCAGGAGCGCCAGGACCTCGGCGATTTCGTGCCCGGTCTCGAAGGATCGGTGCGGACGGCGTCCGAAGCGGTCATCCGGCAGGTCCGGGCCATCTATGCCGCTCTCTGCATGGATGTGGACCACCAGATCGGCCGTATCCTGCACGCCCTGAAGGCCGCCGGGCTTTACGAAAATACCCTCATCGTCGTGGCCGGGGATCACGGGGAGCAGCTCTTCGATCACGGCCTGATGGGCAAGCTCGCCTATTTCGACCAGTCCGCCCATATTCCGCTGATCGTCCGCGATCCGCGCGGGACGGCGGATGCCGGACGGGGCCGCACCGTGACCGCCTTTACCCAGTCCATCGATGTGGTTCCGACCATCCTCGATGCGCTCGGCCTTGGCATCCCGGTCAACATGGACGGCGAAAGCCTCGGTCCCTGGCTTGCGGGCGCCACGCCGGCCGGCTGGCGGGACGCCGCCTACTGGAGCCATGATTTCGCCGATCTCGCCAGCCGGCGCGCGCAGGAGCGTTTCCGCTTGCCGGCGGATCTGTGCAACCTTCACGTGGTGCGCACCGAGCGGTTCAAATATGTGCGCTTCGCCGCCATGCCGCCGGTGCTGTTCGATCTACGCGACGATCCGCTGGAAACCGTGAACCGGGCCGGCGATCCGGCCTTGGCCGGGCTGGAGAGGGAGGGCCTGGAGCGGCTTCTCGACCTCAGGCTCCGGCACGAGGAGCGCAGCCTGAGCGGCTTGCAGGCCGCGGGCGGAGCCCTTTACGGCAGCCTCTGAAGGGGGCTGCCGGCATCCGTCCCGCCGCTGCCGCCATGTCCCGCCGCTCGTCTCTTCCCCATGGCAAGAAGCCTGCCCGTTCATCGCGAGATCAACGGACAGGCTTCAAAGCGTTGTTCTTGCGTCGAAACAGGAAAACCGGGGTCTGCGGGGCCCCGGTTTTCTGCATCACCGATCGTCAAGGGGACCGTCAAGGCCAGGGAAGCGAATAGGTCTTGACGTTGGTGAAGCTCTTCATCGCCTCGATGACGCCTTCCTTGTAACCGTTGCCGCTGTCCTTGATGCCGCCGAAGGGGGACATTTCGATGCGGTATCCGGGAACTTCCCAGATATTCACGGTGCCGACCTTGAGGCCGGCAATATAGGCCTGCATGCGGCGGAAATCATGGGTGCAGACGCCGGAGGAAAGCCCGAAGGCGGTGGAGTTGGAGAGGCGGATCAAGGCCTCGTCGTCGTCGGGGGCGCGGATGATCGGGATGACCGGACCGAAGGTTTCCTCCATGACGAGATCGGAGCCATGCGGCACCCGGTCCACCACGATCGGCGGCAGGACGGCGCCCTTGCGGCCCGGATCGTAGAGCACCTCGGCACCCTGTTCCGCGGCGCGGTAGACGCGTTCCTCGAAAAGGGCGGCCGCCTTTTCATTCACCACGGTGCCGAGATCGTTCGAACGGTCCATCGGATCGCCGAAGCGGAGCTTCTTCGCCCGTTCCAGCACCAGCGGCACGAAGCGATCCGCCACGCTTTCCTGCACCAGGATGCGCTTCACCGCCGTGCAGCGCTGGCCGGAATTCTTGGTGGCGCCCGCCACCGCCAGATCGGCCGCGCGGGCCAGATCCTGGTCGGACAGGTCGTTCAGCACAATCAGCGGATCGTTGCCGCCGAGCTCCAGCACCTGGCGCTTGTAATGGGCATGGGAGGCGATGAGCTTGCCGACCGGAACCGACCCCGTGAAGGTGATGAGGTCGAAATCCGGATTGGTGATCATCTCCATGCCGATATCGCCCGGCCAGCCGGTGACGACGGAGAGCATTTCCGGCGGCAGCCCGGCCTCGTAAAGGATGTCGGCCAGCACCAGGGCGGTGATCGGCGTCAGTTCGGTCGGCTTCACCACCACGCAATTGTTGGTGGCGATGGCCGGCGCCACCTTGTGCGCCACCATGTTCAGCGGATGGTTGAAGGGCGTGATCGCCGAGATCGCCGTCAGCGGTTCGCGCAGGGTAAAGATCTTGCGGGCCTTGCCATGGGGGGTGAGGTCGCAGGAGAAGATTTCCCCGTCGTCGCGGATGCACATCTGTGCCGCCAGCGTGAACACGTCATAGGCACGGCCCACCTCATAGAGGGAGTCCTGCTTGGAAATGCCGAGTTCCAGCGTGATGATGTCGGAAATTTCCTCCCGGCGGGCGGCGAGCGCCTCCGCCGTGCGGAACAGGATCTGCTGCCGCTCGTAGCGCGTCAGCTTGGGCTGATAGGCGGCGGCGATGCGGAAGGCTTCGCGGGCATGCTCCGCCTGTCCCGCCGGCACCGTACCCACCACGGTATTGTCGTAGGGGTAGAGCACGTCGATCCGCCCCTCCGCCTCCACCTTGAGGCCGGCAATGCGCATGGGCTCGTGCCGGACCGAAATGGCTTTCTCCACCGTCGTCATGCGCCTGCCTCCTCTTCGACCAGGGCCGCTGCGGTCACGGCATAGTAGAATGCATCGAAATTGCGCAGGTGCGGCTGGTCCGGAAGGCTCGGCAGCACCCGGTTGACGATGAAGGGAACCACCTGCTCGGTCAATCCGCCATGCGAACGAAGCGGCTCGTTGAGCGCGGCGAGATCATGCCGATGCTCGCTGGTGCCGAGCGTCTTGTTCTCCGAGGAGATCAGCACGATGTCGCCAATCCGGTCTTCCGGCAGCTCGAAGCGGGCGCAGGCCTGCTTGCGGTCCAGCACCACGTCGATGCCGGGAATGGCAGACAGGCGGCCGACGAGGCCGGGAATGTCCGAGCCCTTCGGCAGATAGGCCGTGGCAAAGGAGCCCAGCGCCCCGTGATGCACGACATAGGGATCGGTGATCGGCAGGATGACCCGGGCTGCGTCCTTGCCGAGCCATTCGTCGAGCAGGTCCTGCAGGTAGATGACGTCAGGCGTGCCATCGGCCTTGTGCTTCGGCTTCATGCCATGATCGGCGGTGACGACGATGGCGGCGCCGAGCGCGTCGAGTTCGGCCAGGTAGCGGTCGAACATTTCGTAGAAGGCATTGGCCTGCGGCACGCCGGGCGCATATTTGTGCTGCACGTAATCGGTCGTGGTCAGGTACATCACATCCGGGCGGAATTCACGCAGCAGTTTGACACCGGCCGCGAAGACGAATTCGGACAGCTCCGCCGAATACACTTCCGGTACCGGACGGCCGAGCCAGCGCGAGGCATTGTCGATGCCGTTGGCGGAGACCGTCGACGTATCGGACTTCTCCGAGGAGAAGCACACCGCCCGGCCCTCGTCATAGCGCAGCCCGTGCCCGAGAAGCGCCCGCAGCTTGTCCTTGGCGGTGACGACCGCGACGCGGGCGCCCCGGTCGTAGAAGGCCTGGAACACGGTGGGCGCGCGCAGGAAGCGCGGATCGTTCATCATCACCTCTTCGCCGGTGGCGGGATCGTAGAGGTAGTTGCCGCAGATGCCGTGCACGGCCGGGGGCCGGCCGGTGGCGATGGAGAGGTTGTTCGGATTGGTGAAGCTCGGGATGACGCTGTGGGCGAAGCGCTCGGTGCCTTCTGCCTTGATGCGGGCCAGCGTGGGCATGAGGCCGGCCTTGATGGCTTCATCCAGATAGGCCGGCTCGCAGCCGTCCAGGCAGATCGCAATCGCCGGAACCCGGGGCCAGGGATAGTTGCGCCCGTTGGCGGTCACGTATGAGGGGGTGTTCACGTTCATTTCTCTTTCCTCCAAAGGGGATCAGGCGGCAAGCCGCGCGCGTTCCTGAAGCGCGCTTTCGGGCGGCGCGGCATGATCGACATTCATTTCGGCAAGGCTCGAACGGGCGGCCTCCACGACCCGGCGCATCACATGGTCGTCCATCCGGCCGATGCAGCCGATCCGGAAACTGTCCACCACCGTCAGCTTGCCGGGATAGATGATGAAACCCTTCTGCTTCATGAGATCATAGAAGCGCTCGAACTGGAAGTTCGGATGGGCCGGGCTGAAGAAGGTGACGATGATCGGCGACAGCCACTGGTCGTCGAGAAGCGTCTCGAAACCAAGGGCGCGCATGCCCGCCACCATCACGTCGCGGTTGCGGGCATAGCGGGCACCCCGGCCCGCGACGCCGCCCTCTTCCGCATGCATCCGCAAGGCTTCCTGGAAAGCGGCCACCACATGGGTCGGCGGCGTATAGCGCCACTGGCCGGTCTTGTTGAAAGTGGTCCACTGGGCATGGAGATCGAGGCTGAGCGAGTGGCTGTTGCCGCGGGCGGCCTCCAGCGCGCTCTTGCGGGCAATCACGAAGCCGAAGCCCGGAACGCCCTCGATGCACTTGTTCGCCGAAGAGACGATCGCCTCGTAACGGATGTCGTGAATGCCCGCCGGCACCGCGCCGAAGGCGCTCATGGAATCGACCAGCAGCTTGCGACCCCGCGCCTGAACCGCATCGGAAATTTCCTTGAGCGGGTTCAGGATGCCCGAGCTCGTCTCGCAATGCACGACGACCACATGGGTGATGGCCGGATCGGCATCGATGGCCGCTTCCACTTCCGTGCCACGGGGCGGCATGTAATCGCCCTTGTCGATCACCACGTGATCGCGGCCGAGATAGACCAGCGTCTGGGCAATGCGCTGGCCATAGGCGCCGTTGACCAGCACCAGCACCTTGCCGTCGCGCGGCACCAGGCTTCCCAGCATGGCCTCGACGCAGAAGGAGCCGCTGCCCTGCATCGGCACGCAATCGAATTCACCGGCCGTATCGCCGGCCATGGCCAACAGGTCCTTGCGGATCGCGGCGGTGATCGCCCGGAAATCCCCATCCCAGGACCCCCAGTCCCGCAGCATGGCTTCCTTGACGGAATAGGCGGTCGTCAACGGACCGGGCGTGAGGAGATAGGGTTCCCCGAGGCGGGGCGTCTCAAAGCGTGTCTGGTTTCGGCTTACGACTGGGCTAGGCATGGCATTCCCCGTTCCTTTCGTTTGGGCTGAATGGACTATCGCAGAGCCGATAATCATATGTAAAATCGATATTTCAAATTGATCTAACGATTTTGTCGATGTTATCGCCCGCCCGGGACAGGCGGCTCTCGGAGAGGTCTCCGCGCTCCGTCAGCAGCGGATAGGCAAGCGTGGCGAGCAGGGCGTTGATTTCCTTCAGCGCCCGCGACGTCTCCACATGGGTATTGCTGGATTCGATGCTGTCGCGCCGGTTGGCTTTCAGCCGTTCGAGGTGTTCCTCGTGGCTGCGCCGCACCAGACGCCGGACCTCTTCCTTGCCCCGCACCAGCGAACGGGCCAGCTCCGGATCGGCATAGACCAGCAGGTTGAAGGCATAGGCCATGTTCTGCTTGACGGTGGCGTGGATCTCCCGCAGTTCCGTCCAGCCTTCCGGGGAGCAGCCGGGTTCGCCGCGCAGGCGGTCTTCGGCCAGTTCGAGCAGGGACTTCGAGACGATGTCGCCCGCATGCTCGAAATTGATGGCGGCATCGATCAGCTCCACCCCGCGCCGGCTTTCGGCCTCGTCCAGCGACCGGCGGTTCACGGCGGCGATATAGAGCTTGATGGCCCGCTGGCTTCGGTTCATGTGGCCTTCGAGCTGGCGGATCCGCTCGATGGCGGCGACCGTGGGCGTTTCGAGGACATCCATGATGCTGCCGAACATGTGGCGAAGGATTTCGCCCATGAAGAGCACCTCCCGGGTTGCGGCGGCCAGCGCCTGACCGGGGCGATCGTGCAGGGAGGGATCGAGCGCGCTGATGCGGCTGGCATAGGGATCTTCCGCGGCCGGGTCCGGCGGGCGCGACGGGATCAGCCGTTCGAGCAGCCGCGCCATGGGTCCCGCAAGCGGCAGCGACACGACGAGAAGCGCCCCGTTGAACAGCAGGTGAAGATTGGCGAGCTGGGCGGCTTCCGCCTGTCCGCCGAGAGGCAGCAGCGGCAGAACCAGATCCCCGGCAAACAGGAAGATCAGGCCGCCGGCCAGCCGGAACAGCAGATTGCCGGTGGGAATGCGGCGGGCCTCCGGGCTGAGGCCGCGGCTCAGCCAGAAGGCGATGAAGCCGCTGCCGAGATTGGCGCCCAGCACCAGCGGATAGCCCGCATCGACCGGCAGAAGCCCGTTATGGCAAAGGCTGAGGATCAGCACCATTGCCGCCACGCTGGAATGGATCGCCCAGGTGAAAAGGGCGGCCACCACCATGCCCGTCACGTGATCGTCCGCGAGGTAGCCGACGATTGCAGGCAGAAAGCGGCTTTCCTTGAGCGGCGCGGTCGCTTCGCCGATGAGCCGCAGCGACAGGAGAACGAAGGCGATGCCGAGAAGAATGCGCCCGGTTTCGCGCAGGCGGTTGCCGGATGTCTTCAGATGCAGGAAGCCGCCCGCCGCCAGCAGCAGCGGCATTAGCCAGCCCGGATCGAAGGACAGGATGCGCACCACGGCGGCCGAGCCGAGATCGGCACCGAGCAGGACCGATAGGCCCGTCTCGAGCCCCAGCATGCCGCTGGCCCCGAGGCCTGCCGTGAGAATGGCGACCGCGGTCGAGCTTTGCAGCAGGATGGCCAGCGAAAACCCCGTGACGGCGGGTCCGACGCGACCGCGCGAGGTGGAGCCGAGTTGCCGCTTGAGCAGGGCGCCATGGGCATTTTCAACCCCCTGGCGAACGAGCTGCACCGAGAACAGCAGGAGCAGCGTGGCTCCCGCCAGCTTGAGGATGATGATGGCGAACGACATGGGATACCCTCCGGACTGCGAAGTCCGTCACTCTCACTTTTCCCTTTACATAAGGCAAATCGTTCGTTTCTATTAATCCATAGACCAAAGCGATGATTGAGGCTTCCCATGCGATATGTGCAATTACGCGCCTTCCACTATGTGGCCCTGTGTGGCGGCTTCTCGCGGGCGGCGGAAGCGCTCTGCCTGACGCAGCCCGCCATTTCCGATCAGGTGCGCAAGCTGGAGGAGGAATATGACGTCCTCCTGTTCAACCGTTCCAAGAAGCAGGTGACGCTGACGGCGGCGGGCGACCAGCTTCTCGACATCACCCGGCGCATGTTCGACACCGAACAGCAGGCGATGGATCTGCTCTCGGAAAGCCGGACCCTGCGCTCCGGCCGGCTGCGCGTGGTGGCCGATGCGGCCCACCATGTGCTGCCGATCATCTCCGCCTTCCGGCAGCGCTACCCGAACATCCGGATCTCCTTCATGGCCGGCAACACGGAAACCGTGATGTCGTCCCTTTATTCCTACGAGGCGGACATCGGGATTCTCGGGGAAATTCCGGCCAGCCGGGACTATGAAATCCTCCAGCTGAACTCCACGCCCATCGTGGCCATGGTGCCCGCCGGCCATCCGCTGGCGAAGGCGGGGACCGCCAGTCTGGGCACCCTGCTGGCCTATCCGCTGGTGCTGCGCGAACGCGGTTCGAAGACCCGGGCCAAACTGGAGGAGAAGGCCGCCTCCCTCGGACTTGCGGTCGAGGCGACCATCGAGGCCGAGGGACGCGAGGCGGTGCGCGAAATCGTGGCGGCCGGCGCCGGCATCGGCTTCGTCTCCGCTGCGGAATTCGGCCATGACAGCCGCCTGGTGCGCATCGAGATCGAGGACAACGACATGCTGATGGACGAAGCCCTCATCTGCCTGAAGGAGCGGAGCAAGGCGAAGCTGGTGCAGGCCTTCCTGACCCTCGCCCGCAGCCAGGAAACGTGACCCACCGCTTACGGCTTACGAGGAGAACTGTGCTGAAGTTTGCGCCCGGGCAAAAACCGCTTCGCCCTGTCCTGCCATAGATCGCGCCTCAACGGGAGGAAACGAGCGATGCAGGATCGGACCAGGCGCGTTGTCGTGGGCGTTTCGGGGGCCTCGGGCGCACCGCTCGCCCTTCAGGTGATGGCGCGGCTTGCGGGCCTGGCGGAGGTGGAAATCCATCTGGTGCTGTCCGATGCCGCGCGTGTCACCGTCCGGCACGAGGCAGGCGAAGGGGCGCTGGACCGGCTGGTCGCCCTTGCCCATGTCCATCACCCCATCGACGCGATCGGCGCCACCATTGCCAGCGGCTCGTTCCGCGTTCACGGCATGATCGTCGTGCCCTGTTCCATGCGCAGCCTTGCGGCCATCGCCACCGGGCTTTCCGACACTCTTCTGGTGCGGGCCGCCGACGTGCAGCTGAAGGAACGGCGGCGCCTAGTGCTCGTCACCCGGGAAACGCCGCTGCATCTCGGCCATATCCGCAACATGGCGACGGTGACGGAAATGGGGGCGATCGTCATGCCGCCCGTGCCGGCCTTTTACCGCCGGCCGGTTTCCCTCGAGGCGGCGGTGGATCACCTTGCCGCCCGCGCCATCGACCTGCTCGACCTGCCGATCGGCCCGCTCGCCACCCCCTGGGACGGCGGCGCCTGAGGGCCGTCAGAGGCCGAGGTCCTGCCAGAGGCGGTCGACCCGGTCCTTCACCGCGTCGCTCATGGTCAGAACGCGGCCCCATTCCCGGTCGGTCTCCGTCCCGATCTTCGTCGTCGCATCGAGGCCGAGCTTGCCGCCGAGCCCCGCCTTGGGCGAGGCGAAATCCAGATAATCGATGGGCGTATCGGACAGGATCAGCGCGTCGCGGCTGGCATCGAAGCGGGTGGAGAGCGCCCAGAGCACGTCCTCCCAGCGGCGCACGGCGATGTCCCGGTCGACCGCGATGATCAGCTTCACATAGCTGAACTGCGGCAGCATCGACCAGAGCCCCAGCATCACCCGGCGCGCCTGCCCCGGATAGCGCTTGTCGATTGCGACCACCATGACCCGGTAGGAACAGGCCTCTGCCGGCAGCCAGAGATCGACGATCTCCGGAAACTGGCGACGGGCGAGCGGCACGAAGAGATCGTTCATCACCTCGCCAAGGCGGGACGGCTCGTCCGGCGGACGCCCGGTAAAGGTGGAGAGATAGACCGGCGCCTTCTTCAGCGTGATCGCCGAAAGCGTCATCACCGGAAAGGGCTCCACCGCGTTGTAATAGCCCGTATGGTCGCCATAGGGCCCTTCGGGCGCCGTCTCCTCCGCGGATACGGTGCCCTCCAGCACGATTTCGGCACTGGCGGGCACCGGCAGCGGCTGGGTCAGCGCCCGGGTGACCGGGGTCGGCCTGCCGCGCAGGAGGCCGGCAAAGGCAAGCTCGCTCATGCCCTCCGGCAGCGGCATGACGGCGGAGAGGATGGTCGAGGGATCGGCCCCGATCACCACGGCGACAGGCATGTCGCGCCCTGCCCTCTGCCACTGGCGGTGATGCCGGGCCCCGCCGCGATGGGCAAGCCAGCGCATCACCAGCCGGTCGCGACCGAGCACCTGCATCCGGTAAATGCCGACATTCACGTCACGCGGATTGTCCGGGCTGGCGGTGATGACGAGCGGCCAGGTGATGAGCGGCGCGGGCTCTCCCGGCCAGCACCATTGCACGGGAAGCCTCGCCAGATCGATCTCCGCGCCGGTGAGCACCCGTTCCTGGCAGGCGGCCCGATGTTTACGGGAGGTGCGCATGGACAGGGCGGGCCGCAGAAAGGGCAGCCGCTCCAGAAGCTCCCGGACCGAGCCCGGCATGCGCGGCTGGCGAAGTTCGGCCAGCATCTCCGCCAGCGCCGGAATATCCGCCGGTTCCCGCCCCATCCCCCAGGCGATCCGCTCGCGCGTGCCGAAGAGGTTGACCAGCACCGGCATCTCCGCCGGTTGCCCTTCGGCCGTCACGGGCCGTTCGAAGAGAAGCGCCGGCCCGCCAGCCTCAAGAACCCGGCGATGGATTTCAGTCATCTCGTGAACGAGCGACACGGGCCTTGCGATCCGCTTCAGCGCGCCGCGCCCTTCGAGAAAGGTCATGAACTCTGGAAGCGAGGAAAAACGGGGAATGGAGGAAGGGTGCGCGAACATGCCGCCACCCTCGTGCCAAAAGCTGCATCCGTCTTTGTGGTTTCACAAATACCGGCTGGATCGCACCCGCTATAACCCGTTTCGAACCGGACTGGAGGAGAAACGGCGCATGGCCTTTCCAAGACTGATGGCGCGGGCGGCCGGGCTGATGCCGCGCCTGCTGGTGCAGAAAATGGCATCCGATCTGTTTGCGGCGGTCATGGCCGCCCATCCCGAAATCATCGAGCGGCTGGATGGCCATGCGGCAGCAACCTTCGCCTTCGAGCCGACGGACATGGATCTCCGCTTCCTCGTCCAGCCCGCCCGGCGTCGGATCGAGGTCCGGAAATCGGGCAAGCCCGTCGAGGCGGATGCCCGGGTCGCAGGGCCGCTCCATCTGCTCCTGCTGCTGGCCGAGGGCGAGGCGGATGCGGATGCGCTGTTCTTCTCGCGCGACCTGACCGTGACCGGCGACATGGAGGCGCTGCTGGCCCTTCGCAACGTGCTCGATGATTGCCGGATCGACATCCCCGCCTGCATGGCGGGTCTGGCCGGCCCCTTCGGCGGGCTGGCGGAAGGCGTGGCGCGGCAGGTTCGCCGGCACGTGCTCGGACCCGAGGGTGCCGCATGGAACTGATCTGCCCGGCCGGCACGCCGGCAGCTTTTCGCGAAGCCGTGGAAGCCGGTGCCGATGCGGTCTATTGCGGTTTCCGCAACGAAACCAATGCCCGCAATTTCCCCGGCCTCAACTTCTCGCCGGAGGAGCTTGCCCGCTCGATCGCCCATGCGCGGAGCCGGGGGGTGAAGACCTTCGTCGCGATCAACACCTTCATGCGGGCCGGGGCGGAGGACATCTGGTACCGGGCCGTCGACGATGCAGCCCGGCTGGGTGCCGATGCGGTGATCCTCGCGGATTTCGGGCTGATGGCCTATACCGCCGAGCGCCATCCGGAGCTCAGGCTGCACGTCTCCGTCCAGGCCTCGGCCTCCAATCCGGATGCCATCGCCTTTCTGGTGGAGGCCTTCGGCGCCCGGCGCGTGGTGCTGCCGCGCCTGCTGACCATTGCCGATATTTCCCGGCTGGTCCCGCAGATCGGCTGCGAGGTGGAAATCTTCGTCTTCGGCGGGCTGTGCGTCATGGCGGAAGGGCGCTGCTCGCTCTCCTCCTATGCGACGGGCAAATCGCCGAACATGCAGGGCGTCTGCTCGCCGCCCAGCCATGTGCGCTACCGGCAGGAGGGGGCGGAGCTGGTCTCCGAACTCGGCGACTTCACCATCAACCGTTTTCCCGCCGGCGAGGCCGCCGGATATCCGACGCTCTGCAAGGGCCGGTTCGAGATCGGCTCGGCGCGCGGCTATGCCTTCGAGGACCCGGTCTCGCTGGATGTGATGGCCGAGATCGACGCGCTTCGCGCCGCGGGTGTCTCCGCTCTCAAGATCGAGGGGCGCCAGCGGGGCAAGGCCTATATCGCCGAAGTGGTTTCCACCATGCGCCGGGCCCTCGAAGCGCCCGCCGCCGAGCGCAGCCGGCTCCTTGCGGGTCTCGCGGCCCTCAGCGAGGGGCAGAAGACCACATCCGGTGCCTACCAGAAGAAATGGCGGTGACTGTCATGGCTAAACCTGCACGACCCGGCCTGTCGCTCGGCCCCGTGCCCTTCCTCTGGAACGGCGAGCGCTGGCGAGATTTCTATTTCCGCATTGCCGACGAAGCGCCCGTCAGCCATGTGACGCTCGGTGAAACGGTCTGCTCGAAACGCCTGCATTTCACCGAACCGCATCTCGCCGAGGTGATCGAACGGCTGGAGCGGGCGGGCAAGACGGTTCTGCTCGCCACCCTTGCCGTCGTCGTGCTGGAGCGGGAAATCCGCCATACCCGCATGCTGGCGGAAGAAAGCCCGCTGATGGTGGAGGCGAGCGACCTCTCGGCCCTCCATCGCCTTGCCGGCCGGCCGCATGCGGTCGGGCCGCTGGTCAATGTCTATAATGGCGCCACCGCCCGGCTGCTGCGGAGCCGGGGCGCAGAAATCATCTGCCTGCCGCCCGAGCTGCCGCTCGCCTCGATCGCAGCCATTACCGCCGCCGTGCCGGACTGCGAGACGGAGGTGCTGGGCTTCGGGCGCATGCCGCTCGCCCTTTCCGCCCGCTGTGCCCATGCCCGCGCCAAGGGGCTGACGAAGGACAATTGCCAGTTCGTCTGCGGCGAGGACCCGGACGGGCTGACCGTACAGACGCTTGCCCGGCAACCCTTCCTGTCGCTGAACGGCATCCAGACCCTTTCCCACACCTGCCAGGCGCTGATCGACGAGCTGCCGGACCTCGCGGCCGCCGGCGTTGCCCGCATCCGGCTGTCGCCGCAGGATTGCGACATGGCAGGCGTTGCCAAGGTTTTCGAGGCGGTGCTGGCCGGCCGGATGGAAGGCGGAGCAGCGCGCGAACGCTTGACGGCGCTCTATCCTTCCGCACCGCTTTCCAACGGCTTCGTCCATGGCGAGGCAGGCGCTGCCTGGGTCGCCCGCACGAGAAATCGTCAGGCAAGCGGAGACCGGCCATGAGCGCGATGACCCTCTCTTCCGCCGCGCCGCTTCTCGACGCCGCCCGGCGCGAACGGCGGCGGCTGATCGCGCTTGCCGACCTGCTCGGCGAAATCGACGACCTCGACGAGGAGACCGATGCCGATGTGATCGGCGAGGCCGTCTGCCTGTTCCGGGATGCCGCCTCCGCCGCCTCCGCGGGGGCCGCCCTTCTCGATCATCTGCTCACCACCACCCATCCGGCCCGAGCCATTTCGGACCCCACTCGAAAGGACCAGCCATGACCACCCTCTCCCTCGACCAAACCGTAAGGCACATTGCCGGAGACCTGCCCGGTGCGGCACAGATCTTCCGGGATCACGGGATCAATTTCTGCTGCGGCGGCGATGTCCGCCTCGATGCGGCCGCCGCGCAGGCCGGCATTCCCAGCGAGACCCTGCTCGATGCGCTGACGGCGCTCCAGACGGAAGCCGGAAAGGAAGCGCCAGATCAGACACCGGACCTGATTGCGCATATTCTCCACCGCTACCATGAAACCCACCGGCGCGAGCTGGATTGGCTGATCACGCTGGCGGTGAAGGTGGAGCGGGTGCATGGCGATCACGAACAAGCGCCGCGCGGCTTGAGCGAGGCGCTGCTTGCCATGCGCGACGATCTCGAAAGCCACATGATGAAGGAGGAGCGCGTGCTTTTCCCGGCCATGGCGCGGGCGGACCTGCCGGATGTGCGCACACCGATCCTGTGCATGCGGGACGAGCACGAGGAGGCCGCAGCCCTGCTGGAAGCCATCGAGCATGCGGCGAATGGCATGAAGCTGCCGGAGGGCGCTTGCGGTTCCTGGACGGCGCTCTATACCGGTCTCCGGAAATTCTGCGACGATCTGGTCATGCACATGTATCTGGAAAACCATGTGCTGTTTCCCCGCTTCGAGGGACGGGGCTAAAGCCCCTTGGCGGGCGCGCCCGACGCCATCCGCCAGCTCCTTGACGGGCCGCACCGGCTGCTCTTCCTGTTTGCGGCGCTGTCGGGTCTCGCCGGCGCATCCCTGTGGCTCTGGCTGCCCGAGGGGCTCGATCCCGTTGCCCTCCACCGGAACCTCTTCCTGGGTGGCATGGCGCAGGCAGCCGTCTGCGGCTATGTGCTGACCGCCCTGCCCGGCTGGACGGGGGCGCCCCGCACCGGGCCGCGCGGCAATGCGGTCTTCGCCCTCCTCTGGCTTGCCGGACTGCCGGCGCTCCTCGCCCCCTCCGCCGGCTGGCCTCTGCCGGCCGCATCGCTCGGCATCGCCGTGACACTCACCGTGCTTTTCCGTTTCGCGAAGGCACGCACCCTCTCGCGGGTGCTGGTGCTGCCCTTCCTGCTTCTGCTGGTAGCGGGATGGAATGCCCTTCCGGAGGACGGGATTGCCCGGCTGGCTTTCCCGCCCGAAACGATGGTGCTGGTGCTGGCCGGGTTGATCGGCCTGATCGGCGGCCGCGCCCTGCCCGCCTTCGGACGTTTCTGGCAGGCGGCCTCTCCAGCCTCCACCCGTCCGGGCGCGATACCCGGCGTCGCCGGCCTGTTGCTGACGCTTGCGCTGCTCGCCGCCGGCCATGGGAAGGCCGCCGGTTTCAGCCTGGGTCTTGCGGGGGTTGCCTTCCTGGTCCAGGGCCTGGCCTGGCCGTGGAAGACGGCGCTTGCCTATCCGGCGCTTCTCATCCTCTACCTTTCCTGGCTCTGGTTGCCGGCGGGGCTGCTTGCAGCCGGTTTCGGCCTTGCCAGCGGGCAGGCAACGGGCGCGAGCGCCCTGCACGCGCTGACGACAGGGGCGATTTCCACGATGATCTACGGTTTCATGGCGCGGGCCGCGATGGAAAGGATCGATGGCCGGTTGCGGCTCGGTCTTCGGCTCGGCTCCGGCTACGGCGCGATGGTTCTGGCCGCCCTGCTGCGCACCGGCCTATCCCTCGGCCTGCTGTCGCCCGCGATGCTCCGCCCGAGCGCCGCGCTGATGGCGCTGGGGTGGCTCCTGTTTCTGTCGGCCTATGGGCCAAGTCTGGCAAAGCCTGCGCCACGTCCGGTCTTCAGCGCGGCCCATCCGGCCGAGGACCGGCGCGGGCGGGGGATCGTCCGACGCTCCTGATTGCCGTCGGCTCAGGCGACGCTGATCGCTTCGAGGCGCGCGCCCTCGAAACGGGCGATCATTCCCTCGATGGCCGGGCGTTCCGGAAGAAGGCAGGCGGCGGTGGCGAGCGCATCGGCAATGGCCGCCGAGGGCGCGGTCACCGACAGGGCCCGCCAGCCGCTTTCCGCCGGGCGGCCCGTGCGGGGGTCGAGAATATGGCCGTTGCGGCCCGCCTGATCGAAGGTCGTTCCGAGCGGCGCCGATGTGGCGAGCGCGCGGGCGCGCAGGCGCACCTGTCCCTGCGGTTCGAGCTTGATCGGCCAGCCCGTTTCCGCGCCCGGCATCCCGCCGACCGCACGAAATTCTCCGGTGTCGACGAGAATATCCGTCAGTCCCTCGCCTTCGAGCAGGCTGGCGATCCGGTCGGCCACATAGCCCTGACCGATCCCGTTGAGGGTGAGCGCCATACCGGGGGCGAGATGGATCGCATCCTCGTCCATCCGCAGCCCGGCCCAGCCGGTATGGCCGAGGGCCTCCGCAATCGCCAGTTCCTCCGGCTGTCGGCCGGCGCTCGCGGCCCGCGCCCAGAGATCCCAAAGCGGCTGCACGGTGGGATCGAAACGTCCCTCGCTGGCCCGCCATACTGCCTCGGCAAGCGACAGGCATTCCAGCAGTTCGAAAGGCGGGGCCTGCAGCCTGCCCTCCCGGTTCAGCCGGCTCAGCGCGCTATCGGCCCGATAGAGACTGAGGATCGATTCCAGCCGGTCGATCTCGGCCATGACGCGCGCGGCAATCGCCTCGCCATCCGGGTGCGCCAGCCGGATCGAGGCCCGGGCGCCGAGCGCCTGCCCCGTCCACAGACGGGTGGCGGGCGCGCTCGTGGCCCAGGCCGCCGGCGGCAGGACGCAGAGGGCAGCGGAAATCGCAATCAGGCGTCGTCTGGTCAGCATCATGGTTGGGTCTCCGGCGGTTGATCGAGCGCGCGCAGGCGGCCCTTGAAATCCTGGTCGTCATCGGCGGCACCGTCCCCCGTTTCCACGGGAGCCAGCACCATGTCGTCGGTGATCTCGCCATAGGCCAGCACCGTGCCGCCTTCCGTGCGGGCAAAGGCTTCGGCTTTCTCGCGGGTGGCGAAGGGGACGGTCTCGGGCGCGCCCATGCCGCCTTCGCGCCGGGAGCCGGCCACGTAAAAGGCCTTCCCGGCGGCAATCCAGTTGCCGTCGCCGGGCTTTTCCCATGTGGCTCCCGGCCGGCCCATGTCGTTCACGTAGATGGCGACGATGGGGGCGACCTGTTCGGGCGCACGGGCATAGGCGATCGCATCCCGGACCTGGCTGAAGAACAGCGGATCCGGACTTTTCTCCAGGAAGATCTGCGCCTTGGGACCGGGATGTTCGAGGAGGTTCATCTGGCAGTAGTGGCCGAGCGTCTCGGGCGTCATGTCCTTCGGCGTCAGGTCCTGGGCAACCTCCTGACGGCAGGCGCCGAGGAGCGACAGCAACGCCAGGAACAAGAGGGTACGAAGGCCGGGTCTCATGGCGACACCTTCCGGAAGGCGAGGGTGGCGGCAAGGATGGCTGCAACCGGCCAGAGAAGGAGGGAGGAGACCGATTGCCACAGCGGGATGGCACTCGCGGCGCTGCCGATCCCGCCCGCCACCGCCACCGCACTGGACGCGGAGAGATTGAAGACGCGGAACGCATCGGCCGGATTGACGAGCAGCGCCACGGGCAGGGCCCTGGTGGTCAGTTCGCCGCCGCCATCGGAAACGATGAGCGCCAGAAGGGCGAGGTCGTAGAGCACCACGGCCACCAGCCAGAGCGCAATGGCAAGGCCTGCCGCCCCTGAGGGCCGCCGCGACAGGGCCGAAAGCCCGTAGCCCGCCCCGAGAAAGGTGGCCCCGAGAAGCACCGACGACCAGGTCAGACGCCAGAGCGCCAGAAGCCCGGAGGCCGAGCCCGGATCCTGCCAGAGCGACACCAGCGCCGCCGCGCCATAGCCGAGGCTGACGGCGAGCGAGAGGATGGCGAGATGGGCGAGCAGCTTGCCGAGCAGGATTTCGAGCCGCGAGACGGGATAGGTGAGCAGCAGCGGCAGCGTGCCGCGCTCGACCTCCCCCGCCACCGCGTCGAAGCTCATCAATAGCGCCAGCAGCGGCACCAGATAGACGGCAAGCGAGGTAAGCGAGGCGACCGTGACCGAGAGCCGGTCGACACCGACATCCCCCGTGGGCGCGGCACCGGCCGCAGCCAGAACCAGCGCGAAGAGCATCATCATGCCGGTCGCGATGGAAACCCAGCGGTTACGAAGCGCAATGCGGAATTCGCAAAGGGCGGTGGCGAGGATGCGGCTCATTGCCCGTCCCTCCGGCTGTAATGGCTGTAGATGTCCTCAAGGCTCGGTGGGATGACATCGATGTCGGCGACCTCGCCCGGGCGGGCGGCAATGCGCGACAGCAGCGCCAGCTTTTCCGCCTGCGGACAGGCGAGCCGGAATAGCCCCTCCTGTGCCGGCACGGCATCCGGGAAAGCGGCCGCAAGGGCGGCTTCCTTCCCCGCCCTTGCCCGGATCAGGACCGTGACGGGCAGTGCGGCCCGGGCACGCAGCGCGGCGAGCGAGCCTTCCGCCACCAGCCGGCCACCGGAGAGGATGAGGATGCGATCGGTGCGGGCCTCGACCTCGGTCAGCACGTGCGAGGACAGCAGGATCGCGGTACCATCGGCGGAGAGACCATCGAGGAGATCGTAGAAATCCCGCCGGGAGACCGGGTCGAGGCCGGAGGTCGGCTCGTCCAGCACCAGCAGACGCGGTCTGCCGATCAGGGTCTGGGCAAGGCCCACCCTTTGCCGCATGCCCTTGGAATAGGTGCCGATGCGCCGCCGCGCGGCGGGGCCGAGGCCGACCCGTTCGAGCAGGTCCATGGCCCGGCCGGGCCTTTCGCCGCGGAGCGAGAGATAGTGGCGGATCTGTTCCTCGCCGGTCAGCGCCGGATGAAAGGCGACGTTTTCGGGCAGATAGGCCACGCGGTTGCGCGCCTCCTGAGAGCCCGGATGAGCCCCGCAAGCCTCCACCGTCCCGGTCTCGAAGGGCACGAGGCCCAGCACGATCTTCATCATGGTGGATTTGCCGGCGCCGTTATGGCCGAGCAGGGCAGCGCGCTTTCCGGGCTCCAGCGTCAGCGAGACCTCGCGAAGGGCCTCGACGGACTGAAACCGCTTAGTGAGCCGCGAGATCGTCAGTGTCGGCGTCATCGTTGTTTCCTTCAGTCCAGCGTCCGGCAGCCTCGGCCTCCTCGGCGAGAATGGCGGGCGGGACGGTTATGGTGAGAGGCTGCATCAGCGGCGCGCTGTCGCGCACGCCGCCGGGGAAGGTGGCGGGAAAGTCCCGCTGGCTCCAGCGCACGAGCTGCACCGCCGGCGAGCCCATGAGCAGGCTCGCGGCTGGCTGCGACCAGAGGATCTGGTCCATAAGATCGTTCGGCCGGTAGAAATTGTCGGCGATACCATCGCCGTTCAGGTCGAAGGCGGGATGATCGGACCAGAAATTGCCCCGGCCCTCGTGGCTCCATTCCATGTTGCGCGTGCCGACATATTTCACCTGGGTGCGGTTGCCGATGAAGGCATTGCCGGTCAGCACGTTCTTTTCCGAACCGGCGGTGAAATGGATGCCGATGCCGCAGCCTTCGAAGCGGTTGTTCCAGATCAGGTTCTTGTGGGCATTGTAGATGAACAGGCACTTCTTCGTGCCGCCCCGGACCAGGTTTCCGGTCACGTCGGCATTGTTGGCGTAGTTGAGCATCAGCCCGTGTTCGCGGTCGTCGAGGCTCCTGTTGTTCAGGATCTTCGCGTGATCGGAGAACATGATGGCAAAGCCCAGATGGTTGCCGATCGAGATATTGCCGGAGACTTCCGTGTTGCGCGTGTACATGAAATGCACCGCAAAGCGCAGGTCGCGCATGACATTGTCGCGGAAGACATTGTTCGCCCCCGTATTGGAGAAGATGCCATCCCGGCCGTAGCGGATGCGGTTGCGCTCCAGATGGGTGCCCGGGCTGTTCCAGACATAGATGCCGTTGCCGCGCTCGTTCATGCGCTCGTTCTGCAGACCGGTGATCTCGTTGTCGGCGACCAGACTGTTCTTGCCGCCATGCACGTCGATGCCATGCATGTTGCCGGTGACCGCCATATGGGTGATGCGGCTTCCGTCCGCGCCCTGAAGGATCTTGATGCCCGCATCGAGATCCTGGTTGATCCGGCCGGAGCCGGTGACGGTGAAGCCGTCGAGCACGACGCCGGAGGCGGAAAGGTTGATGACGGTGCCCTTGCCCCCGCCATCGACGACCGCACCACGCGGACCGGTGAGCGTCAGGGGGCGGTCGATGGTAACGGGGCCCTCAAAGGTCCCGTCCCGGAGTTTCAGATGATCGCCGGGGCTTGCCGCGGCAATGGCGGCGGCGAGGCTCCCCCTCCCGGGCGCCACATCCCGTTCCGCCGCAAGGAGCGGCGAAGCAGCGAGAAGGCCGGCAATCAGGAAGGGGATGCGCATCGCGTTCAGCCCGCCTTCGGTTCGACGAACATGCGGCCGCGCATTTCCATGTGCAGCGCGTGGCAGAACCACTGGCAATAATACCAGTAGACCCCCGGATTGGCGGCCACGAAGGTCACCGAGCTCGTCTGCTGCGGCCCGATTTCCATGGCGACGCCATGATTGCCCATGGTGAAGCCGTGGGTCAGGTCGTCGATCTCGTCGAGGTTGGTGACGATCACGGTAACCTCGTCGCCTTCCTTCACGGTGAAGCTCGGGTGGCTGAAGGCCGGAGCGACCGAGGTGAAATAGACGCGCACCTTGTTGCCGTCGCGGATGATGGCATCGGTCCATTCGTCGATGTTGACACCATCGGCTTCCGCCTGCTTGCGGGTTTCGGCCCACATCTTGTCCTTGCGGTCCCAGACCGAGCGGATATTCGGCAGCAGCGATGGGGAAACCGCAATCGCATCATGCGGCTCGGCGAAGTTCGGGCCGTCATGCACCAGCACCATCTTGTCGCCGGAAATGTCGATCAGCTGATCGTTTTCCGGCTTCAGCGGCCCCACATTCAGGAAGCGGTCCTTGGAGAACTTGCACAGGCACACCAGCCAGTCGCTGGAGGCATCGAGCGTTTCGCCCATGACCGTCTTCAGGTGGCCCGGCTGGTACTGGACGTCGAGCTTGTCCTTGATCGGGTTGATCTTCTCCCCGCTGAAGGCCTTGATCGCATCGGCGATGTTCCACTTGACCACCTGGCTGTCCAGGAAGAGCGAGGTATAGGCATTGCCACGGCCGTCGAACGCCGTGTGGAGCGGCCCGAGGCCCAGTTCCGGCTCGGCGACGACGGCGCTGCGCGGATCGGCGTTCTCGTTGAAGAGCGCGTCGAACTTCGTCACGTCGAGCACGGTAACGGTCGGCGAAAGCTTGCCGCCGATGCACAGGTGCTTCTTGTCCGGCGCCATGTTGCAGCCATGCGGATTGTTGGCGACCGGGATATAGCGGGTGAACTGCGACTTGGCTTCCTTGCGGCCATCGAGCACCTTCACGCCGTTGACTTCCTTGAAGTTGCCCGCGGCCACCGCCTTCTCGATCTCGGCGATGTTGAAGACGACGACATGGTCCATTTCGGATTTCGTCATGTCTTCCAGCGTCATGCCCATTTCGGAATTGTAGCTGGTGGAAAAGGCCCATTTGCCCTCGTAATCGGCATCGCAATTGTCGAGGTTGCCCGAGACCATGACCTGCCAGGCCACATCCCATTTTTCCGCATCGACCGCGGTGAAGATGTTCACATAGGTCTTCACGTCCTGCATGGTGGAGCCGTCATTGACGAGCGGCGCCTCGTCCTCGCCGTTGCAGAAAACGTAGTTGGTGCGCGGCCATTTCTGCGGACGCAGGCCGTGGATGCCCTTGGCATTCGGGATTTCCAGGATCGCATCCGGCTTCATCACGTCGCAGCGCACGCGGGCGACGCGGGTATTGGCCTTGTCGTTCATGAACAGGTAGCGGCCGTCATACTTGCCCTCGGTGAAGGACATGTGGACGTGGTGCAGGTCGCCATTGTCATGGATCTTCTTGCCATTGGCGGCGAGCTGCTTCTTCGTCTTTTCAGACATGGTGCGCTGGTGGATGTGGATCGACTCGTTGGTCTGGCCCCAGCCCGTGGCCGAGCAGCGGTTGAAGACCGGTACCCGCATCAGCTCGCGCATCGAGGGAATGCCGAGAATGCGCATCTCGCCCGACTGGCCCGAGGACCAGAAGCCGTAATAGCTGTCGAGCTTGCCGGGCGCGACCGAGCCATCGCTGCCTTCGGATGCGAAGGCGGGGGTGGCAAGGCCCGTCGCGCCCATGCCGAGCGCCGTGCCGACGGCACCGGCAACCACCGCCCCGCCTGCCGTGGCGCTGAACAGCGCGCGACGGCTCAGGCCTTTCTGTTCTTTTGTTTCCATAACCTTATCCTTCCTTGGTTAAGCGTGTTCATGGAGACTTGCGGATGGGGTCGCCGCCGGGGCTCGCGGCCAGCTTGGCGCGCGCCTTCATTTTCTTGATCACCACGGGGCAGACCGTTTCGGACTGGTAGAGCACCTGACAGTGCAGGCAGTTGATGCACTCGTTCGGGTTGATCTCGCCGGTCTTGTGGATGGCCTGCACCGGGCACTGGTGGGAGCAGGTCTGGCAGGGATTTCCGCATTCGTGATAGCGCTTCAGCCAGTCGAACATGCGGATGCGGGCGGGGATGGCGAGCGCGGCACCGAGCGGGCAGAGATAGCGGCAGTAGAAGCGCTCGACGAAGAGGCCGGCCACCAGAAGCGCCACCGCATAGGCGACGAAGGGCCAGGCGCGGATGAATTTCAGGATGATCGCCGTCTTGAAGGGCTCGATTTCCGCGAAATGCTCCGCCTGTTCGACACTGACCAGCGACAGGCCGAAAAGACCGAGGAAAATCATGTATTTCAGCGGCCAGAGACGCTCGTGCAGACCCCAGGGCAGGGTCCATTGCGGGATCTTCAGCTTGCGGGCGACCTGGTTGCTGAGTTCCTGCAGCGCACCGAAGGGGCAGAGCCAGCCGCAATAGGCGCCGCGGCCCCAGAAGAGCAGCGCCGCTGCCACCGCAAACCAGAGGATGAAGGTGAGCGGATCGAGC
This sequence comes from Gellertiella sp. DMC107, assembly GCF_056313605.1. Taxonomy (NCBI): domain Bacteria; kingdom Pseudomonadati; phylum Pseudomonadota; class Alphaproteobacteria; order Hyphomicrobiales; family Rhizobiaceae; genus Gellertiella; species Gellertiella sp. DMC107. The sequence goes on from NZ_JBQUZZ010000007.1 coordinate 110,221, forward strand.
AGGAAGGCCTGCCAGCTGAAGCCCGTGACCAGGCTGCCGAAGAGCGCCATCAGATTGACGACCGAGAGCTGCGCATTGGCATACCAGCCGAGGAAGACGAGGGTGACCAGCAGGAACCCGATGCGGAAGATAGAGAAGGCGCGGGCGTTGCGGGTGGCGAAGCCCTGGAAGAAGAACACGCCCGTCAGCACGACCAGCATGGCGCCGAGCACACCGATCTTCAGCTTGGAATCCTGCCAGATGCGCTTCCAGAGTTCGGCCTGCGCCGTGCCTTCCGGGCGGTCCGCCTTGGCGGCCACATCGGTAGCCGGAGCCGGCGGCGGGGCGACGGAGACGAGATATTTCTGCGGCAGCTGATAGCCGAGATCGAAGGTGTGGAAGACCTTTTCCACCGGCCCCACATCGCGATGGGCGAGAAGCTGGATGCGGAAGGGCTTGGCCGGATCGAAGCCGGTGGCGGCCGGAATGCGGAAGAGGTCCATCTCGGTGAATTCGGGGGCGCCGGCAAGCGCGATGCCGCCGAGGCGATGGTGATCGCGGTCATGGAACCGGACCGAGACGTCGTCCTGGATCAGCACGATGCGGTCGAAGATGCCGCCGCGCACATAGCCCGATCCCTTGAAGGAGTAGAGGCCGCGCGCAACGATGGCGATGGCATTGTCGCCCTTGCCGAGCCAGCTGCGAAGATTGCCGTCCTGCGCGGGTCCGAGCAGGGCCTTGCCGATGGCGGGAACCGAAACGAGGGCCACCTGCATGTCGATATAGGTGTCTTCCTTCGGCTCGGTCAGCGCCCGCTCGCGGGCCCGTGGATCGGGATGGGCGGCGAAGGCCTCGTTGACCTGACCCACATCGAGCGACAGGCGGCGAAGCGTGCCGTCGCCCTCGGCCGTCGTCCAGTCGGCCGGCGGGGCGGCCTCCGGATTGACGGCGAGTTTCGGACCGGACCCGGCCGCATCGGCGGTCAGCCCGCCAAGCCCGAGCGCACGGGCGACCTTCAGCCCGGATCGCACGATGGAATCGTCGATCACCATGACGGTGACGGTGGCGCCCGAGATGATGTCCACCTTGTGCGCCGTGCCGCCGGACTGCGCTTCCTTGACGAGATCAAGCCCGGCATAGCTGGCGACGAGCGCCTTCACCTTGGCGTCGGGAATGCCGATCAGAACGATCGGCTCGGAATGCTTGACGAGGCGGACGCCGAGGATTTTCGCCTGCTTGTCGACGGCCACCAGCGTGTGGATCGGCTTGCCGGAATAGCCGGTCGTGCCGACGAAATCCGACGTGGCGAAGACCCAGGCAATCGTCTCGCCGCCCTTCAGGACCGGTGCGACGGCCACATCGTCGCGGATCGGCCCGAAACCATCGGCACCCGGCACGAGGTCGGAGGCGGTCACGGCGGGCAGATAGTGCTGCAATATGGTTTCGGCGCGCGCGCCGGCCGCCAGGCAAAAGCCGGCAAAAAGCAGGATGAAAAGGCGAAGCAGCTTCATGATACGAGTATTCCCCCATCTCGGCCGCACCTTAGTGCGCGGGGAAAAACGCTCTTTGCGCCGGAACAAAGAAGGCAGGATGCGCCACGAAGGCCGCCCCTCTGATCTGTGAAGAGAGCCGCCCTGCCCGCAAAGTTTGGGTTGACGACGGTCCTGCGGGGGACGACATTCCCTGAAGGTCACCCGCTCTCGATGAAGGAGAAACCGCGATGGCAGAAGCAGAACGCTGGCGTCAGATCCAGAGCGCGCCCAGGGACGGCAGCCGGATTCTCGTGACGATCAGGCCCTCCGAACAGGGGCCGGCCGAAGTGGATCTGGCCTACTGGTCCAAGGGCGACCGCTATGGCGCGGAAGGCTGGCGCTCCTCCGATTCATCCCCCGGCCGGATCATCGAATATTCCGAACCGGAGCTGAAATGCTGGATGCCGCTGCCGACGGCCAATCTCGACCGCACCGCACTGCCCTCCCCCTGGGAAGGCCGCGACGCCCGCGAGCTGGACGGCTCGGGTATCTGAGAGGCCGATCACGGAAAGCCAAGCACGAGTCCGGCGGAGGGATCTCCATCGGAAACCGGATTGCTGCTTTGGAAACGTTCTTCGCGTCCTGCACGCGGCGCAAAACAGAGATTGACGTGGGCCATGGCGCACTGCTGGCGCGCCAGAGCTTACTTTCTTCGGTCGCGCAAAGTTGCGCGGACAGAGGCCATGGCTTCCTCATGAGGTATACGCGGGCGCTTATCCTCCATGGCTTCCTTCACCTTTTCGCGAAACCATGCATCGTATGTTTCCGGGTCAACGGTCAGTCCGATAGGGAGTCCCCCTTCCCGTACGGTCCGCGTCAAAAGGATTTTTACCGCGTCCGAAATTGTCAGGCCATATTCGGCAAGCACGTCCGAGGCAGACTGCTTCAATTGCTCGTCAATCCGAACATGCAGCATCGAGGTTTGTGCGCCCATTGAGATGTCTCCTTGTTGCCCTTTTCGTATCTCAATTGAGATACATTGTCAATCTCGCAAGCGGGAGGGAGGGGTGTTTAAGGAGCACGATGCACAACCCGCTGAGGACCCTGAGGCAGGCAGGCCGCTAGGGGCTGCCCGCCGCAGACAACCATCTGAGGACACAGATTTCGTCCTCGTCCATCCAGTCGAGCAGGCGGAGGCTGCGGGTGCGGCCGCGCTTGACGAGGTCGCGGAGCGTTCCGGCCTCGAAATCCTCGAAGACGCGGGGGTGGATGTAGGAGCTGCGGCACACGGACCGGGTATTGACGAGCTTGGCGGCGACGGCATCGACCACGGCATTGATCTGGCGCGCCCGTTCCCGCTGGCTCCCGGCCGCTTCGATCCCCGCCAGCGAGAAGGCCGCCATGCAGGTCGCGCCCCAGGTGCGGAACTGGCGCGAGGTAAAATCGCCCCCCGCCGCATCGCGGATGTAGTCGTTGACGTCCTGGGACCGCAGCGCCCGCGCCGCGCCGTCTTCGTCCAGATACTGGAAGAGGTTCTGGCCGGGCAGTTCCTGGATGCGCTTGATCGCACCGGCGAGCCGCCGGTCGCTGTGGGCGATGTTCCATTCCTTGCCGGATTTGCCGCGAAACCGGAACTTCACCACCGATCCCTCGATCCGTGCATGCCGGTTGCGCAGGGTCACAAGGCCGAAAGAGCCGTTTTCCGCGGCATAATTGGCATTTCCGACGCGGATATAGAGGTTGTCCATGAGGTGGACGACGGTGGCGAGCGCCTTTTCATAGGTCGGCTTGCGAGCGCCGAGATCCCGGTCGACACGCGCCCGGATTTCGGGCAGGCGGTCGGCGAAGGCGGCGAGCCGGTCGAATTTCGCCCTCGCCCGTTCCGCGGACCAGAGAGGATGATAGCGATATTGCCGGCGGCCCCGGGCATCGATGCCGGTGGCCTGGAGATGGGCCCGGGGATCCGCAGAAATCACCACGTCCCGGTAGGCGGGCGGGATGGCGAGCGCGGAAAAACGGGCAATCTCCCCGGGATCCCGGACCGGTTTGCCCAGGGCATCGTAATAGAGAAAACCGCGCTTGCCCTGCTTGCGGGTAATGCCGCCTTCGAGCGAGGGATTGTAGACGAGCCCGGCTTGGGCCAGCTCGGCGGAGAGGGCGTCGCCTTCGACAGGGATGTCGGCAAGAGAAGGATCGCTGTTCAGCATTCCGGTGTGTCCTGGCTATCGGGTGCCGGCCTGCCCCGTCAGGGCAGACCGGTTGGGCTTCCGGTCCCTGTCACTTCGGCGGAACCGAAGCCTTGCCGAGCTTGACACCCGGCTCCCGTTCCCAGACGCGCAGCGCCCCCAGCTGCTCGACGAAGGCCGCAAGGCTTTCGCCGGGAAGCTCGATCGTGCCCTGGTCAAGTTCCCCGGCAATGCCCGCCACCTCGAGCAGCGGCATGGCATCGGGCGCATAGCCGATGAACTTGCAGTGCTGGAAGGCATCCGCCACGAAATCCCGCGCCGTGGCCTCGCGCGCGAGCTCCTCCACCGCAGGGGCCGCGACCAGAAGCGCCACCGCGTCGAACAGCACGGAGGGGCCGCCATCGATCATGAAATCGGCCGGGATGAGGCGGCCATCCGCGGCGATGACGCCGCCAACCTTCGGTGCGATGAGGGCGCATTCCGCCTTGGCGGCGAGAACCGCATCCCGAAGGCCGGCAAGCAGCTGCGCATCGACCCCGTCAGAAACGAGAATGCCGAGCTTGCGCCCTTCGAACCGCTTTGGCCCCTTCCTGACGATGCTGAGCGCCGGCGAGGGGTCGAGGTCCTGCCGGGTGGGCATGGCCGCATCGGCTGGCTTCGGCATCGACTGGAAGCCAAGCCGCTCCGCCACCGCATGGGCCAGCGTCTCGTCGATGTTCATCAGATGCGAGACGACGCGCTCGCGGATGACCGGTGTTTCCACGCGACTGAGTTCGAAGGTCAGCGCCATCTGGATATGGCGTTGCTCGGGCGGGGTCTGGCTGATGTAGAATTGCCGGGCCTGGCTGTAGTGATCGGCAAAGCTTTCGGGGCGCAGCCGCGCCTTGCGACCCTCTTCCTCGGCCGGCAGGGGAACGAAGCCCTGCAGGGGCGATTCCCGTGGCCCCTCGCCCCAGGAATTGGGCTGGTAATTCGCCCGTCCCACGGGATTGCGCATCGCCATATGTCCGTCCTGCTGGAAATGGTGGAACGGACATTTCGGCGCATTGATCGGGATATGGGTGAAGTTCGGGCCGCCCAGCCGCTTCAGCTGCGTATCGAGATAGCTGAAATTGCGGCCCTGCAGCAGCGGATCATTGGAGAAATCGATGCCCGGGGGCACGTTCTGGGTCATGAAGGCGACCTGCTCGGTCTCGAAGAAGAAATTGTCCGGCATGCGGTCGAGAACGAGCCGCCCGACCGGCTTTGCGGGCAGGATCTCCTCCGGAATGATCTTGGTCGCGTCGAGCACGTCGAAATCGAAGCGGTCGGCAAAATCCTGGTCGAAAAGCTGCAGGCACAGCTCCCATTCCGGAAAATTGCCGGCCTTGATCGCGTTCCACAGATCGCGGCGGTGGAAATCGGGATCGGCGCCGTTGATCTTCACGGCCTCGTTCCAGGCCACCGACTGAAGCCCGAGCTTCGGCTTCCAGTGGAATTTCACGAAAGTGGATTCACCCTTCGCATTGATCAGGCGGAACGTATGCACCCCGAAGCCTTCCATGAAACGGAAGGAGCGCGGGATCGCGCGATCGGACATCACCCACATGATCATGTGGAAGCTCTCGGGCGTGAGGCTGATGAAATCCCAGAAATTGTCATGGGCGCTCTGGGCCTGCGGAAAGGCACGGTCGGGTTCCTGCTTCACCGCATGCACCATGTCCGGAAACTTGATCGCATCCTGAATGAAGAAGACAGGGATGTTGTTGCCGACCAGATCCCAGTTGCCTTCCTGCGTATAGAGCTTGACCGCAAAGCCGCGCACGTCGCGCGCAAGATCGAAGGAGCCCTTGTTGCCGGCGACGGTCGAGAAGCGGACGAAGGCCGGGGTGCGTTCTCCGGCCCGCTGGAAGAGATCGGCCTTGGTATAGGCGCTGAGCGGCTCGTAGGTCTCAAAAAAACCGTGGGCACCATAGCCCCTGGCATGAACCACCCGCTCGGGAATGCGCTCGTGATCGAAGTGGAACATCTTTTCGCGGAAATGGAAATCGTCCATCACCAGCGGACCGCGCGGCCCGATCCGCAGCGAATTCTGGTCGTCCGCCACCGGGCCGCCCTGGGCGGTGGTGAGAACAGGCACGCCGTCTTCCGCAATCTGGTGGAGTTCGCCGCCCGTGCCCCGCAGCATCGGCTGGTCGTGGATGGCGACCCGTTTGGAGGCGGCATCGACGCCGGTGGTTCCCTGCCCCTTGCCCGAGGATGTGGATGTGTTCTTTGCCATGCCCTTGCTCCCGCTGCTGGATTTGCGCGGGAACGTAACCCTCTCGGCCGGGCAAAGTTCCGCCCGGCCCTTTCGCTGCTGCCCGGCCGTCAGGCCCGACGTCGCCGGTTCAGGCCGGGATCAGCACCGCATCGCCGCTGTCCCAGCCGAGCGCCAGCGTCTGCGCCGGCCGGATATCCGGACCGCCGCTGCCTGCATTCGGAATTTTCGCGACCAGACTGGCATTGTCCCCGAACCGCACATGCACCCGCTTGTGATCGCCGAGATAGATCACCTCCTCCACCGTGCCCCCGAAGGAGTTGCGGCAGGCGGTTTCCCGGTCGATCCGCACCCGCTCGGGACGAAGCGAGACGACCACGCGCTGGTGTTCTGCAAGCGCAAGCGGGCTTTCCACCACCAGGCCATGGCCGCTGTCGGTGCGGATGGCATATTCCTGGCCGCTCCGACCGGTGACGGTGCCGGCAAGACGGTTGTTTTCGCCGATAAAGCCGGCGACGAAGGCGGTCGCGGGCCTCTCGTAGAGTTCCGCCGGCGGAGCGAGCTGTTCGATCTTGCCCGCATGGAACACCGCCACGCGATCCGACATGGTGAGCGCCTCGGACTGGTCATGGGTCACATAGACGACGGTGATGCCCAGCCGTTCGTGCAGGTGCTTGATTTCGAGCTGCAGATGTTCCCGCAAGTTCTTGTCGAGCGCGCCAAGCGGTTCGTCCATCAGCACCAGGTCCGGTTCGAAGACGATGGCGCGGGCCAGAGCGATGCGCTGCTGCTGGCCGCCGGAAAGCTGGGCGGGCTTGCGGTCGGCAAAGGCCTCCATCTTCACCACGTCGAGGATGCGGCGGACCCGCTCGGCGCGCTCGGCCTTGCCGAGCCGGCGGATCCGCAAGGGGTAGTCGAGATTTTCCCCCACCGTCATGTGGGGGAACAGCGCATAGTTCTGAAAGACCATGCCGATATTGCGCCGGTGCGGTGGCACGGCGTCGAGCGATCGGTCGGCAAGCCGGATTCGTCCGCCGCTCGGCGCTTCGAAGCCGGCCAGCATCATCAGGCTCGTGGTCTTTCCCGAGCCGGAAGGGCCGAGCAGGGTGACGAATTCGCCCTTGCTGATCGACAGGTTGAGATTGTCGACAATCAGGGTTCGCCCGTCATAGCTCTTGTCGACATTGATGAATTCCACATAGTTCGAAACGGCCATAGCGCTTCCCCTTTTCTTGTCGTGTCATGCGGCGGCGTGGACGGGAGGCCGGCGGGCGGCCCAGGGCCGGGCTTCCTCCAGCCGGCCCGCGAGGTTGAACAGCGTGCCCTCGTCGTTGAACCGTCCGGTAAACTGGGTGCCGACCGGCAGGCCGTCCGCGCTCCACCAGAGCGGCACGCTCATGGAAGGCAGGCCCGCCATGTTGGCGAAGGTGGTAAAGGCGAGGAAGGCGAAGAACCGGTCCATCACCGCTTCGCCGCCATGCAGCCCCGCATCGAAATGACCCAGCGCCGGCGGCGGCGAACCGAGCGTGGGCGTCAGCCAGAGATCATAATCGCCGAGGAAGCGGGCGATGGCGCGGCCGACCCCGTGGAACCAGTGAAGATCGACGAGATAATCCGCCGCCTTGACCGTCGATCCGATCTCGAAAAGATACTGGTTGAACGGTTCGGCCTCTGCGGCCAGCTTCGCCGCCTGTTCTCCGCGGCTGCGGGCGATGGCGGTGATCGCCCGGGTGGCGGTCATGGCCCAGAAGCGCTTGTAGAGCGTTCGGTAAAGATCGCCGTCGAGGGCGGGAGACGCCTCCACCACCTCATGGCCCAGCGCCTCGCAAAGCCTCGCCGTCTCTCGCGTGGCGGCAACGCAGGCGGGGTCGACAGCGGTGCCGAGCAGGGAATGGGTCGTTAAGGCGATGCGCAGCCGGCGCGGTCTGGCCGCAAGCGCCGCGCCATAGGGTTCCGGCGGCTCGGGGGCGGTATAGGGGTCGCCCGGCATGCCGCCGCGGGTGGCGTCGAGAAGAGCGGCGCTGTCACGCACGGACCGCGTGATCACGTGCTCGTTGACGATGCCGCCCGTGCTGTCGCCGAGATCCGGACCGAGCGTGATGCGTCCCCGGGAAGGTTTGAGGCCGAAGAGGCCGCAGCACGAGGCGGGGATGCGGATCGAACCGGCGCCATCGCCGCCATGGGCGGCGGGCACGATGCCGGCGGCCACGGCCGCACCGGCCCCGCCGCTGGATCCGCCGCTGGAGCGGGTTATATCCCAGGGATTGCGGGTGGGGCCGAAGAGGCGCGGCTCGGTGGTGCCGAGGGTTCCGAATTCGCAGAGATTGGTTTTCCCGAAGGTGCTGAGGCCGGCCGACCGGTAGCGGCGCATCAGCTCGCTGTCATGGTCGGGCACCATATCCCGCGTCAGGGCGGAAGCCCCGGTCGTCGGCACCCCGGCCATGTGGCAATAGAGGTCCTTGACGAGGAAGGGCGCCCCGGCAAAGCGGCTGTCACGCGAGGCGGAACGGGCCTCCCGCCGCGCCGCTTCATCCAGCCGAAGCACGATGGCATGGATGGCGGGATCGGTTCGGTCGGCCCGGCGAATGGCCGCATCGACAAGCTCTTCGGCCGTGATCTGGCCGGACTTGACCAGGGCCGCCTGCGCGATGAGATCGAGATCGGCAAGTTCGTCCATGGCGCACCTCACCGGCCAAGCTCGGTCTGGACATCGGCGAGCGCCCTCGCGATACCCTCCACCAGCCGGTCGATCTCCTCCGTGGTCATGATGAACGGGGGGCAGATCGAAATGACATCGCCCATGTTGCGGATCATGACGCCATGGGCCCGACAACGCCGCTCCACCGCCGCGCCCACCTTCAAAGCCGGATCGAAGGGCGCGCCGGTCTTCCGGTCCGCCACCAGCTCGATGCCGGCGAGAAAGCCCGCGCCGCGAATCTCGCCGACGAGGGGATGGGGCGCCACCGCGCCTTCCAGCGCTGCAAAGAGATGCCGGCCAAGCGCCGTGGCCCGGGCAGGCGCATCGATCGCCCGATACTCGCGCAGCACCTCGGCCGCCACGGCCGCCGTCACCGGATGGCCGGAATAGGTAAAGCCATGGCCGAAGACGCCGATGCGGTCCGCCTCGTCGGCAATTGTCTGGTAGAGGGCATCGCCGATCACGGCGGCGGCAATCGGCAGGTAGCCGGAGGAAAGACCCTTGGCGACCGACATCATGTCCGGCACGAAGCCGAAGGTCTCCGAGCCGAACCACCGACCGGTGCGGCCGAAGCCGGAAACCACTTCGTCACAGAGAAACAGGATATCGTGGCGCGTCAGAACTTCCCGAATGCGGGGGAAATAATCCTTCGGCGGCGCCACCACGCCTCCCGCGCCCATGACCGGTTCGGCAATCATGGCGGCAATCGTTTCGGCGCCTTCCCTCTCGATCAGCGCCTCGAGCTCTGCGACGAGCCGGTCGCAATAGCCGGCTTCGGTCTCTCCCGGCTGCCGGTTGCGATAGGCATGCGGCTTTTCCGTGTAAAGCACGTTGAGCCCCGGCAGGTTGAAGCTTTCATGCATGTGGGGCAGGCCCCCAAGCGCGGCGCCCATGACAGTGCTGCCGTGAAATGCGCCCTTGCGGCTGATGATCTTGCGCTTGGCCGGTTTGCCCCGCGCGACATTGTAGTACCAGGCGAGCTTCACCATCGTGTCATTGGCTTCGGAGCCGGAATTGACGAAGAAAACCCGGCTGCCGGGAATGGGAGAGAGCTCCGCCACCTGTTCGGCAAGATCGGCGCAGGGATCGTTCGAGCGGTGGTTGAAGGTGTGATAGGTCGCGAGCCGGCGCATCTGCGCGGCGGCCACATCCGCCATCCGGTCGTTCGAGAAGCCGAGCGAGGCGCACCAGAGACCGCCCATCCCCTCCAGATAGCGATTGCCGGCGGCATCGATGACCGTCGAGCCCTCGCCCGCCACGATCATCAGCGGACCCTCCGCCTCCAGCCGGCGGGGATTGGTCTGGGAATGGAAATGATGCGCCATGTCGCGCGCCCGGGGAGCGTTCAGCAAGATAATCCTCCAAAAAACCGTATTGCGAATTATAAGTTATAAGTTATCAGATGACCGCGCAAGCGCTTTCCTGTGTCTTGCGGCAAAATTGATGCTTCCGCTCGCCGGGCGAGGGCATCTATAAGATATAAGTGGTTGGCGATTTTCCGCGCATGCGCTAAGCCGGCAACCTCGAACCAGGAGAGAATGCGAATGAGCATCATGGAGATGCAGCCGGGTGAAGCCGGCAGCCTGTCTGCGCGGATCTACACGAAGGTGCGCGAGGGTCTGATCGTCGGCAATTTTGCGCCCGGCGAACGGCTGCTGATGCAGGATCTCGCCGAGCAGCTCGGCACCAGCGTCACGCCGGTGCGCGAGGCCTGCCTGAGGCTTGTCAGCGAACAGGCCCTGGAACTCCGATCCGGGCGCTTCGTCACCGTCCCGGACCTCGGCAAGGGGCGTTATGTGCAGATCAAGATGATCCGCACCGCGCTGGAGGGTCTTGCCGCAGAGCTGGCGGTGGACAATGTGGAAGACAGCGACATCGAGGCGCTGGCCAAGGTGCATGCCCGCTTCGTGGAAAGCGAGAAGACGGGCGATCTCGAGGCGGCGCGCATTGCCAACCGCGCCTTCCATTTCGGGGTCTATCGCCTGTCGAGAATGCCCATGCTGATCGGCCAGATCGAAAGCATGTGGGTGTCCATGGGCCCGATCCTGAACGTCTATTACCGGGAAATTCCGCATGAATATGTGGGCGCGCAGGAGCATGAAAGCCTGATGGCGGCGCTGCGGTCCCGCGATGGCAAGAAGGCCCGGCAGGCGATCGAGAACGACATCAACCGGGCCGCCACGAGTTTCCTCTCCTATTTCGACGAGCGCGGGCTCGCCTAAAGCACGCCCGGCCAGCACCGGTTCGCCGGGCGCGCTTCCGCCGTTTCAGCCCCGGGACGTATCAAGGCTGCGGGGGGTGCGCAGGCCGGCGGTTTCCCCGCCGTCCACCGTGACGACGGTGCCGTTCACATAGGTCGAGCGATCCGAAAGCAGCCAGGCGACCACATCCGCCACCTCCCAGGCATGGCCGAAGCGGCCCGCCGGAATACGCAGCTCCAGCTGCCGCTTGCGGTCCGCATCGGCAAGGATCCGGTCCATCATGCGCGTCTCGATCTGGCCGGGGCAGACGGCGTTGAAGCGTACCTCCTCGCCGAATTCCAGCGCCAGCGCCTGGGTCATGCCGATCACGGCGGCCTTGGAGGCGCAGTAGACCGCCAACCCCTCTTCCCCCGTCTTGCCGGCAATGCTGGCAATGTTGACCACGGAGCCGCGCCCCTGCCTCAGGCCTTCAAGCGCATGGCGGATGAACAGAAAGGCGCTGCGGGCATTGACGGCCAGCACCTCGTCCCAGTCCTGCTGGGTCGCGGAGGAAAAGGCGATGCGCTTCGACATGCCCGCATTGTTGACGAGGCCGGCAATCCGGCCGTTGCCCCGCTCCAGCGCACTTGCGACGACGCGCTCGATATCCTCCTGGCGGCCGACATCGCCGGCTTCGAAGGTGACGCCCGGCAGCCGTGCGGCCAGCTCTGCTCCGGCGGCCGCATCCCGGCCGGTGGCGACGACGGGATGTCCCATGGCGGCGAGCGTTTCGACGCAGGCCCGCCCGATGCCATGCGTCGCGCCTGTTACGATGATCATTGCGTGAACTCCAATTCAGAGAGCTTGAATGCGCCGTGCCGCCGCGCGGGCCTGGACAAGAGCCCCGCCGCCCATGAGGACGATGGAGACAAGAACCAGCAGCGTGGACATGGCGAGGATGGATGGATCGATATTGTCCCGCAACCCGTCGAACATCTGGCGCGGCAGCGTGCGCTGGCCCGGCCCGCTGATGAACAGGGCGACGACGACTTCATCGAAGGAAAAGACGAAGGCGAAGAGGGCGCCGGAAACCACGCCCGGCGCGATCAGCGGCAGGGTGACGGTGCGGAAGGCCTGGAAGGGCGAAGCGCCCAGACTGGCCGCCGCGCGCACCAGATTGCCGTCGAAATGCTTGAGCGTCGCCGTCACCGTGATCACCACGAAGGGAACGGCGAGCACCGCATGGGCGAGCATCAACCCCGCGAAGGAGGCGACGAGGCCCAGTTTCGCGAAGAAGAAATACATGCCGACGCCGCTGATCACCACCGGCACGATCATCGGGGAAATGACGACGGCGAGCAGCGCCGAGCGGGCGGGCAGGTGCCCGCGCGACAGGCCGAGCGCGGCCAGCGTGCCGAGCACGGTTGCGAGAACCGTGGCCCCCGCCCCCACGATCAGGCTGTTGCGGAGCGCAGCCATCCAGGGCTGCGGTTGCAGGATCTTCTCATACCATTGCAGGGAAAAGCCCGGCAGCGGATAGGACAGGAAGTTGGCCGAGCTGAACGAGATCGGGATGACCGCAAAGGTCGGCCCGATCAGGAAGAGCATGGCAAGGAGGCAAAAGCCGATCTGCAGATATCTGAAATGCCTGGGCATCTGTCACTCCATTCCCACGATGCGGCCGATGCCGACCAGTTTGCCGACCAGACCGTAGAGCGCCAGGATACAGCCGAGCAGGAGCGCCCCGAGCGCGGCCGACATGCCCCAGTTGATCGTGGTATTGGCATAGAAGGCCACGAAATAGCTCAGCATCTGGTCCGATGCGCCGCCAACCAGCGTCGGCGTGACATAATAGCCGGCCGCGATGATGAAAGTCAGCAGGCAGCCGGCGCCGACACCGGGAAGCGTCATGGGAAAATAGACCTTCAGGAAGGTGGTCAGCGGCCCTGCCCCCAGCGATGTGGACGCCCGGACATAGCTCGGCGAGATGCCTTTCATCACGCTGATCAGGGGCAACACCATGAAGGGGAGCAGGATATGGACCATGGCGATGTAAAGCCCGGTCCGGTTGAAGATCAGCTCCAGCGGCATGCTGGTCAGCCCCAGTCCCTGAAGCAGACGGTTCACGATCCCCTCCTTCTGCAGAATGACGATCCAGGCGCTGGTGCGGACGAGAAGCGAGGTCCAGAAGGGCAGCAGCACGCAGGCGAGCAGGACGGCCGAGAAGCGCCCCCCGATGGCCACGATCGCATTGGCGACCGGATAGGCGAGCACCACGCAGATCAGCGTGACGACGGCGCTGATGGTCATGGTCCTGACCAGGGTCGCCAGGAACAGCCGTTCTTCCGGCGGCGCCAGGCTGACGCCACCCCCGTCGCCGGGACGCAGGTCGACGGCGGAAAGCAGGTAGAACCCGGTCAGCGGACCGGCATTCCTCTGGATCACCCGCCAGGTGGCCGGTTCGTCCCAGCGGCCGTCGAGCGTCACGAGCGCCTGCCGGGCATTGTCGACGGGCACCTGCCGCAGGCTGCGAACGGTTTTGGCCAGCAGGCTGCGGAAACCGGTCAGCTCGTAATTGAGCCGGCGTCCCGCTTCGGCAAGCACGCTCGGCTCGGCCCCGGACTTGATGTCGGAGACCAGCGCCTCGAAAGCCCTTTCCGGCACGGGCGCCGTACCATCCCATGTGCGCAGCACCTCCAGCGTGCCCGGCAGGGCCTTGCGGACCTCCGGGTTGCTGACCGCATAGAAGAGCATGGTGGCAAGCGGCAGCACGAAGGCGAAGACGATGAAGGCGACGAGCGGCCCGACGAGACCCAGCGAAATGAGCGTCTGCCGCCGCCGGTCGGCCCGGTAACCCGCCTGGAGCGCGACACCGGATCGGGCTTCGCTGAGGCCAGCCCCGGAGGGCTGGCCTGCAACAAGGGTAGAACTCACTGCGCCCGCCATGTCGCGAACCTCGCTTCCAGCGCTTCCCCGTTATCGGCCCAGAATTCGGTGTTGAGAGCAACCGCCGATCCCATGTTCGCCTCCGTCGTCGGCAGGTTCTTCGCCAGCTCCGGCGGGATGGCCGCGATGGCCTTCCGGTTGGTCACCCCGTAGGCGATGTGGCGGGGGAAGACCGTCTGCGCCGGTTCCGAAGCGGCGAAGGCGATGAATTTCTCCGCCGCCTCCAGGTTCGGCGCTCCCTTGACGATGGCCCAGTAATCGATGCCGAAAACCTGGCCGCCCCAGAGGAGGGCGAAGGTGCGTCCCGCAGCATTGGCGGCGGCCACGCGACCGTTGAACGTGGCGGTGGCGACCACATCGCCCGCCGCCAGCCTTTCGAGCGATTCCGCCCCGGTGGTCCACCACAGGATGGAGGGCTTGATGGCGTCGAGCTTGGCGAAGGCCCGGTCCTGCCCTTCCTTCGTGGCCAGCACCGTATAGACATCCGCCGGCTTCACGCCATCGGCCAGAAGCGCAATCTCCAGGGTCATCTTGGCGGTCTGGCGAAAGCCCCGCTTGCCCGGCCATTTCTGGAGATTCCAGAGATCGGCCCAGCTCTGTGGTCCGTCCTGAAGCGTCGCGCGGTCATAGCTCGGCACCATCGACCAGACGAAGGCGCCGACGCCGCATTCATTGTAGGCTTCCGGGAGGTAATCCTCCCGGTTGCCGATTTTCGACCAGTCGAGCGTCTCGAAGAGCCCTTCCGCGCAGCCCGACAGAAGCGTGTTCTGCTCGACCTGCATGACATCCCAGGACACGCTGCCGCTGGCCACCATGGCGCGCACCTTGGCCATCTGTCCGGAATAGGAATCCTCGGTCAGCACCGTCCCGGACTGCCGGGCGAAGGGTTCGAAAAAGGCCTTCCGCTCGGCATCCTGCAGGACACCGCCGGCGCCGACGACGGTCAGTCTGGCGGGCTCCGCGGCAAGCGGCGTCGCCCCGGCCAGAGCGGCGAGCAGGAAAAGCCCGCCGACGATCCGATGATAGGTCATGTCTCCTCCCCTCCCGGCTTATTGGGCGACCCAGCGATTGAAGCGCTGCTGCAGTTCTTCCTCGTGATCGACCCAGAAGGGTGTGCTGAGGGCCAGCGCTCCGGTCAGGTTCTCCGGGGCGGTGGGCAGCTGCGGCGCAATATCCGGGGCGATGCTTTCCGTGGCCCGGGCATTGGTGACGCCGTAGACCATCTTCTCGGCAAAGGCCTTCTGGGTGTCGGGGCTCGTCATGAAGGTGACGAGATCGAAGGCGGCCTTGCGATCGGCTCCCTTGGGGATGGCCCAGAAATCCATGGCATAGAGCTGGTTAGCCCAGGACATCTTGAAATGCCGGCCCTGCTTGTTGGCGGCAATCACCCGGCCATTATAGGCGGATGTCATGGTGACCTCGCCGGACGCCAGCCATTCCATCGGCTGCGCACCCGCTTCCCACCACTGGATTTCGGGCTTGATCTGGTCGAGTTTGGCGAAAGCCCGGTCCTGCCCCTCCTTGGTGGCGAGGACCGTGTAGATATCCTCCGGCTTGACGCCATCCGCCAGAAGCGCGATTTCCAGCGTCATGCGCGCCTGCTTGCGCAGTCCGCGCTTGCCCGGCCATGTCTTCAGATCCCAGAAATCCGACCAGGAGCGGACGCCGGACACCTTGTCTCCGTCATAGGCGAGGATCTTCGACCAGACGAAGGCCCCCACCCCGCAATCCGATTTCGCAGGGGCGATGATATTCTCCGCATTCGGCATGGTTTTCCAGTCGAAGGGTTCGAGAAGGCCCTGGTCGCAGGCCAGGATCATCTCGTTCTCGTCCATCTGCACCACGTCCCAGGTGGTGGTGCCGGTCTCGACCATCGCCTTGATCTTGGCGATGCCGCCCGTGTAGGACTCCTCCACCAGAGGCGATCCGGAGGCCGCCTCATAGGGCTTGAAGAAGGCTTCGCGCATCGCATCCTGCGTGGCGCCTCCGAAGCCGACGACCGTGAGATCGCGGGCCAGCGTCGGCGAAGCCGCGGCCATTCCGGCGATGACGGCCATGATTGCAGCAATATGTTTCATGGGTTCCCCTTTTTGCTTTGCTGATCAGGTGAGGTTCAGGCCGCCGCCGAGCGGGCGAGATCGGCCATGACGGTATCGATGAGCTCCAGCGTGTCATCGAGGACGCGCTCGTCGTGGCTCAGCGAGAGGTAGAGCCGCTTCAGTTGCAGCGGCTGGAAGATGTGGTTGGCTGCGATCAGCGCCCGGCGGAAGCGCAGGTCGAGCGCATCGTCATTGGCGAGGAGATCGGCATAGTCGCGGAATTCGCCGTCGAAGAAATAGACGAGCCAGACCGATCCATAGCCGGCCGCCTGCGCCTTCAGCCCGCGTCTGCCGATGATCTCGTCAATGCCGGCGCGCAGCCGGTCGCCGAGGGCGAACAGCCGTTCGTAGGTGCCGGGCCGGGACAGTTCGCGCATCGTGGCCTTCACGGCCGCCATGGAAGAGGGCGTTCCATTGAAGGTGCCCCCCATGAAGACCGCGCCTTCCCCCGTTCGCCCCACCCGCTCCATGATGTCCCGCCGGCCGGCGACGATCCCGATCGGGTAGCCGCTGGTGGCCGCCTTGCCGAAGGTGGCGAGATCGGGCGTGACGCCGAGAATGGACTGGTAGCCGCCCAGCGCATGGCGGAAGCCGGTGATGACCTCGTCGAAAATCAGCACCACGCCATGGTCCGTGGCGATGCGGCGCAGGTCGCGCAGGAACCGGTCCCGCGCGATGACCGCGCCCATGTTGTGGGCGATCGGCTCGACGATGATGGCGGCAACCTCGCCCGGATGGGCGCGGATATGGTCCTCCACCGCGGTCGCATCATTATAGGGAAGGATTTTCGTATGGCGGGCCGCATCATACAGGATGCCGTCCGACATGGGATCGAAGGCATTCAGCATCTGGCGGCTCGACTGGCCGTTCATGGCGACATAATCGTGCCAGCCGTGATAGCCGCCCTGGAACTTGATGATCTGCTTGCGTCCGGTATGGGCGCGCGCGAGGCGCAGGGCATGATAGGTGGCTTCCGAACCGCTGCTGCAGAAGGCCACCTGGTCGGCGCAGGGAATGGCCTCGACCAGCATTTCCGCCACCTCGACCTCCAGCTCGAGCACGCCGGCCCCGACAAGATCCAGGGCTTCGCCCGTCTCGGCGATGGCCGCAGCGAGGGCGGGATGGCGATGGCCGAGGACATTGGCGCCGAAGGCGCAGTGGTAATCGGTGTAGCGGGCGCCATCGGCATCGTAGAGATAGGGCCCTTCCGCCCGGGCAAAGGCGACCGGCCGGCCCAGCCGCCGGCTGGGGCTGAGAAGTCCGCCGGGAATGACCGCCTCGGCCCGCCGCGTAATGGATTGATTGTTCGTGGTCACGGGGAAAATCTCCGCTAGAGGGTTTCGAGGACGACGGCGCGAATGCCGTCACCGTCCAGGCGGTAGTGCCGGTAAAGATGGGTCGGTGGGGCGATGAGGCTGTATTCGTCGCGGATGCCATGGCGAACCAGACGCGCGCCCTTGCCCTTTTCGGCCAGCACTTCGGCCACGGCCCCGCCGAGCCCGCCGATGACATTGTGTTCCTCGACGGTGAGGATGATCCGCGAGCGCGCGGAGGCCTCGATGATCGCCTCCTCGTCCAGCGGCTTGATCGAATGCATGTCGATGAGGCCCACGGAATGGCCGGCCGCATTGAGCTCCTGCATCGCCTTCAGCGCCCCGTGAACGGGATAGCCGGCCGCAATGATCGTCACGTCCCGGCCGATGCCATGCACGATGGCCTTGCCGAGCTCGAAACGGACGCCCTCGTGGTAGACGACGGGATCATGGCCGCGATGGATGCGGAAATAGATGGGCAGCGGGTAATCGACGGTGGCTTTCAGCGCCGCCTCCAGCGCCGGCCCATCCGCGGTCGAGACCACCGCAAGATTGGCAATGCTGCGCATGATGGCCATATCTTCGGTCGCGTGGTGCGAGGTGCCGTAGAAGCCGAGCGAAATGCCCGTGTGGTGGCCGATCAGACGCACCGGCTGACGGCAATAGGCCACGTCCATGCGGATCTGCTCGCAGCAGAGCAGCGCAAGGAAGGAGGCAAAGGTCGCCACATAGGGGATCACCCCCGTCGTCGCCAGCCCGGCCGCAGCCGACACCATGTTCTGCTCGGAGATGCCGAACTGGACGAAACGCTCCGGAAAACGGGCGGCGAAGGCGGCAAGGCCGTTCGAATATTGCAGGTCTGCCGTGCCGGCCATGACCGGGTAGCCCGCCTCGGCAAGGCCGATCAGCGCGTTGGAGAGCGTCGGCAGGGAAGGCGCGCGGCGGTTGATCTCGCGATACTGCCAGGAATCTGGGGAAAGGAGCTGGGTCATGCGGAAATCACCGTGTTGAGAATGGTTTCGCGGGCACGCGCTTCGTCTTCCGCGCCGAGATAGCCGAGATGCCAGCCGGGCTCGGTTTCCATGTAATCGATGCCCTTGCCCTTCACCGTCTCGGCAATGATGCAGCAGGGCCGGGTGCGGGTGCGGTCGTCGCGAACGGCGCGCAACAGACGCGTCAGCGCGTCGAGATCGTGGCCGTTGACGGTGTGGACCTCCCAGCCGAACGCCCGCCATTTTTCATCCAGCGGCTCGATGGCGAGCACGTCATCCACCTTGCCGTCGAGCTGGTAGCCGTTGCGGTCGACGATCGCGACGAGATTGGACAGGCCCTGGCTGGACGCGCATAGGGCGGCTTCCCACACCTGGCCCTCCTGCATCTCGCCATCGCCCAGCAGCACGAAGGCGCGGAAATCCCTTTTCTGGAACCGGGCGCCGAGCAGCATGCCGATGCCGTTGGACAGCGCATGGCCGATGGAGCCCGAGCTGAAATCCACCCCCGGAACCTTGGTCATGTCGGGATGATCGCCGAGCGGGCTGCCGAGCCGGGTGTAGGTTTCCAGCCATTCGGGATCGAAGAAGCCGAGATCGGCGAGGATCGGAAAGAGACCGACCGCCGCATGACCCTTGCCCATGAGGAAGCGGTCGCGGTCTGCCCAGCCGGGCTCACCCCTCCGGATCCGCATCACGTCGTAATAGAGCGCGGCAAAAATCTCCGCGCAGGAAAAGACCGATGTGTAGTGCCCGACCTTGGCGATGGAGATGAGCCGGATCGTCTCGAGACGAACGAAGCGGGCTCGCTCCCTAAGAAGCTCCAGCCGGTCTTCAGGCAAAGGTTCGGTGTTGCGCGCCATCCCCCGATGGCCGCTTGCGATGTCTAGCGATGGCAAAACTGTGCTCCCGTTCTTACCTAGAACTTATAACTTATAAGATATAGGAAGCGAGGAAAGGGCGCAACCGTTTTCTTCACGCCGATGAAACAGGCGATCCAGGGCCGGCGGCGCGGCAAGAGGGTGGCTTGGGTGCCTGGGGCTTAAGAGAAAAAGCGGCCGCCGCCGCCGAAGCGGTAGGGCCTTGAGGCCCGCCGGAAGGGCATCCGGATAACGGGGGCGGTGGAAAGCGCTGTCAGGCCCTCAGGCGGCCACGGTGGCGCGGACCTTGTCGCGATAGGCGCCGGGCCGGATGCCGAAGCGGCGATGAAAGGCCTGATAGAAGCGCGACACCGAGCCGAAGCCCGCGTCGAAGGCGATGCTGGTCACGGGAATATCCGTACAGGCGAGCAGCGACTGGGCGGTATCCAGCCGATGCTGGATGATCGACTGGTTGATGGTCAGCCCCAGCGCGCGACGAAACAGCGAGGTGGCATAGTTCGGGTGCAGGCCCACATGGGCGGCCACATCGGGCACGCCGATATCCTCCAGCGCATGCGTGCCGATGAAGCGCAGCATGCGTTCGACCGTTTCCAGCCGCGCCACCGTTTCCTTGAAGCCACGCGTATCCAGCGTGGCATCGCGGCGCAGGTCGCGCCAGTCCTCCCGCGCCATGCGGCGAATGCGGGCGGAAATTTCATGCCGGGCAATGTCCACCGCATCCGCATCGCCGGACACCAGATACTCCCGCCAGCGCAGGAAGGTTTCCTGTTCGGACCGGGTGTCGCGGGCGGGCTCCAGCATGCCGCCCCGCAGCACGGTCTCGCGGAAGGCCTGGATATTCGGCAGTTCCAGAAACAGCGAGACCGGGACGTAGAGGCAGACGAACAGCGTTTCCTCCGCGCAATCCACCACCTGATGCGGCACCATGCCCCAGAACAGGCAGAAGCGCCCCTCGCCCAGATCGATCCGGCGCTGGTCGAAGCGATAGGTCATGTTGCCCTTGAGGACGAAGTTGATTTCCACCTGGCTGTGCATGTGCGGCATGGGCATGCGCTTGACCCGCATGAGATTGCCCGCGCACAGGCTGTGTCCCGCATAGACGACCATGGGATAGGCCGCGCCCCGGTCCGGATCCACCGGAACGGCACCCAGCCAGTCGATTTCTCTCAGTTCCGCGGTGAGCATCTTTGAAAACAGGAATTCAAATTGGATATCGGTGTAGCAGGCTACACTTTCCCCTCCTAACGTCAATGGCGTGAAGCGGGACGATTGGGAGTTGTACCCGCGCTCCTGCCCGAGGGGCAGGCAATCCGGGAGGACCGACCATGCATGCCAAACCCATTCTGCGCGCGCTGATGATGACCGTTTGCGGGCTTGCCGCCCTGCCGGCTCTGGCGGGCGAACTGGTGATCAATGCCGACAAGACCGATCCGCCGTCGAAGAAGATGATGGAAGCCGTCATCGCCGATTTCGAGAAGGAATATCCGGCGATCAAGGTCAAGTGGAACAATTTCGACCATGAAGGCTACAAGTCGGCGATCCGCAACTTTCTGACCGCGAACCCGCCGGATATCTTCGCCTGGTATCCCGGCAACCGCATGATGCCCTTCGTCAAGGCGGGGCTTGTGGAGGACGTGACAGATGTCTGGGAAAAGAACGGTCTTGGCAAAACCCTGGCCTCGTCGGCCCGCTCGGTCGAAGCGGATGGCCGCAAGTGGGGCATGCCCTATTCCTACTATCCCTGGGCGATCTATTATCGCGCCGACATCTTCAAGGAAAAGGGCATCGAGCCGCCGAAGACCTGGGCCGAGCTGCTCGCCGCCTGCGAAAAGCTGAAAGCCGACGGCATCACGCCCTTCGCCATCGGCACCAAGGCGCTGTGGCCGACGGGCGGCTGGTTCGACTATCTCGACCTGCGCGTCAACGGCTACGAGTTCCACATGGATCTCACCGCCGGCAAGGTCGCCTACGACGATCCGAAGGTAAAGGCGGTCTTCGAGAAGTGGGCCGAACTGGTCAAGCCCGGCTACTTCCTGGAAAACCACGCCGCCATCGACTGGCAGGATGCGATCCCGCAATTCGTGCAGGGCAAGGCTGCCATGTATCTGATGGGCAATTTCGCGGTGCCGATGATGAAGGACGGCGGCCTGAAGCCGGAGCAGATCGGCTTTATCCCCTTCCCGGAAATCACGCCCGGCGTGCCGCGCGCGGAAGACGCGCCGACCGAGGCCTTCTTCGCCGCATCGGGCGGACAGAACAAGGAGGATGCGAAAACCTTCCTCGCCTATCTCGGCCGGCCGGATGTGCAGGCAAAGATGAATGGCTTCACCGGCCAGATCCCCGCGTCGAACAAGGCGCCGCTGCCTGACGACCCGCTGCTGAAGGCGGCGACCGAAACGCTTGCCGGCGCCTATGGCCTCGCCCAGTTCTATGATCGGGATGCCCCTGCAGACATGGCGAAAGCCGGCATGGAAGGTTTCCAGCAGTTCATGCAGTCGCCGGAGAAGCTGCCGGACATCCTCGCACGCCTGAACAAGGCACGGGCCCGCGCCTACAAGCCATGAGCCGATCCGGAACGGATCATCTCCCGCCCGGTTCCCCCGCCTCCTCGGGAACCGGGCGGTCGAGCCACCCCGACATCACCGGACATTCCCCATGACATCCACCCTGCGCCCGTCGCGCCGGGCAGGCCGCGGCCTGCCGGCACGGCTCACCCCGTTTTTCTTTCTCGCCCCGGCGCTTCTCATGCTGGCGGCGTGCGTGCTCTATCCCATCCTGTCCTCGCTGTGGCTCAGCTTTCACGACTGGGACGGCCTCGGGCCGAAGACCTATGTGGGCCTGGCCAATTACGTCGAGCTTCTGGATGATGAGGCCTTCTACACTGCCCTCAAGAACAATGTGCTGTGGCTCGTCTTCTTTCTCGCCGCGCCACCGATGGGCCTGTTGCTGGCACTCCTGCTCAACCAGACCGTCCCGGGAATCCGGATCTACAAGTCACTGTTCTTCTTTCCCTTCGTGATCAGCCAGATCGTGACGGGGATCATCTTCAGCTGGTTCTACGCGCCCGATTTCGGCCTTCTGTCGCGCCTGCTGCATGCCCTGACCGGCGAGGAGATCGCCATTCTTGCCGACGAGCGCTTCGCCACCTATGGCATCATCGTCGCCGGGCTCTGGCCGCAGATCGCCTATTGCATGATCCTCTACCTGACCGGTCTCAACAACATCAATCCGGAGCAGATCGAGGCCGGTCGCATGGATGGCGCTTCCGGTTTTTCCATGCTGCGCCATATCGTTCTGCCCCAGCTCGGGCCGGCGAGCTTCATGGCCGCGGTGGTGACGATCATCGGCGCCCTGCGTTCCTTCGATCTGGTTTCCGCCATGACCGGCGGGGGCCCCTACGGCTCGAGCCGGGTCCTGTCCTTCTACATGTATGAACAGGCGCTCTCCGAATATGGCTACCGCATGGGCTATGGGGCGGCGATCGCCGCCGTGCTCTTCGCCATCATGATGGTCTTCATCAGCCTGTTCATCCTGCGCATGCTGGCCAATGAGAGGGCACGCTGATGTTTCCCGCACCCATCGACAGGGCTCCCACCCCCTATCGCCTCGCCTATCGGCTTCTGCTGCCGGTCGCGCTCCTGATCTGGCTGCTGCCGCTCGGCGGCGTGCTGCTTACCTCTGTCCGCCCGCTCGGCGATCTGGCGGCGGGCAATTATTTCGGCTGGCCCTCCGGCCTGGTCCTTGGAGAAACCTATGGGGCGGTGATGACCGCCTCGCCCATCGGCCACTATCTGGTCAATTCCCTTCTCATCACCCTGCCCGCGGTGGCCGGAGCGCTGCTGCTCTCCTGCCTGGCCGGATTTGCCCTCGCCACCTATCGCTTCCGGGGCAATCTCGCGCTGTTCTTCCTGTTCGTGGCCAGCAATTTCGTTCCCTTCCAGATCCTGATGGTGCCGGTGCGCGACCTGAGCCTGCAGCTCGGCCTTTATGATTCCGTTCTCGGGCTGATCCTCTTCCATGCGGGCTTCCAGACCGGTTTCTGCACCCTGTTCATGCGCAATTTCATCCGGCAGCTGCCCTTCTCGCTGATCGAGGCGGCGCGGATCGAAGGCGTCGGCGAATGGCAGATCTTCCGCCATGTGGTTCTGCCTCTGGTCCGCCCCGCCATGGCGGCGCTGGCCGTGCTGGTCTTCACCTTCGTCTGGAACGATTATTTCTGGGCGACCGTGCTGGTCCAGGGCAGCCATGCCATGCCTGTTACCGCAGGCCTTTCGGCCCTCAAGGGCGAATGGGTGTCCGCCTGGAACCTGATCGCGGCGGGCGCGGTCGTCGCCGCCCTGCCGCCGGCGCTCCTCTTCTTTCTCATGCAGCGCCATTTCATCGCCGGGCTGACGCTCGGCGCCACCAAGGGATGAGCCGCCGATGGCGGGCGTCCCGACACCCAGAAACGCAGACAAGCGGAGCCGACAGCATGGGACAGGTTAGCCTCAAGGGCGCAAGAAAGGCATTTGGCGAGGTCACGGTCATCCCGCAACTCGATCTCGACATTCCGGACGGAACGTTCTGCGTCTTCGTCGGCCCGTCGGGCTGCGGAAAATCCACCCTGCTGCGGATGATCGCCGGCCTGGAGGACATGACCGCCGGCCATCTCCAGATCGGCGGCCGGGACATGACGGGGGTCGGACCGGCCGAGCGAGGCGTGGCCATGGTGTTCCAGTCCTATGCGCTCTATCCGCACATGACGGTGGCCGAGAATATCGGCTTCGGCCTGCGGATGACCGGCCATCCGAAGGAGGAGATCGCCGCGCGGGTGCGCAAGGCCGCCGCCATGCTGGAGCTCGAAAAGCTCCTGGAGCGGCGCCCCGCCGCCCTTTCCGGAGGCCAGCGGCAGCGGGTTGCCATCGGGCGCGCCATCGTGCGCGATCCGCAGGTCTTCCTGTTCGACGAGCCGCTGTCCAACCTGGATGCGGCGCTGCGCGTGCAGATGCGCAACGAGATCACCGGGCTCCACCGCACCATCGGCACGACAATGATCTACGTCACCCATGATCAGGTGGAAGCCATGACCATGGCGGACATGATCGTGGTGCTGAACGGCGGGCGGATCGAACAGGCGGGATCGCCGCTCGATCTCTATCACCGGCCCGCCAATCGCTTCGTTGCCGCCTTCCTGGGTTCGCCCTCGATGAATTTCCTCAAAGGAACCACCGGGTCCTCCGGTGGCAGCCTGACCGTCACGCTGTCCTGCGGGCCGCATCTCGACCGCGCGCTTCCGGGGATCGCCCCTTCCGAGGACGTATCCGTGGGAATCCGCCCGGAAGATGCCCGTCTCGGCAAGGGCGAAGGCCTCGCCTTGGAGGGTCTCGTCGACCATGCGGAATTTCTGGGTGCGGAAACCTTGCTGACGCTGCGCCTGTCCGACGGGGCGAGCTTCATCCTGCGCGGGGCAGGAACGGTGCGCGTCGGCCCCGGCGAAAGCGTTCCCTTCCATGTCCCGGCAACGGCCTGCCACGTTTTCAATGCGACTGGTGCCGCCCTCATTCACGGAGATCGGACCCCATGACGCTCGGCGTTTGCTACTATCCGGAACACTGGTCGGAAGACCGCTGGACCACCGATGCGAGGCGCATGGCGGATCTGGGCATCCGGTATGTGCGCATTGGCGAATTCGCCTGGTCGCGGCTCGAACCCGCCCGGGACCGTTTCGATTTCGACTGGCTGGACCGGGCCATGGACATCCTCCATGCGGCAGGCCTGCGGATCGTCCTCGGCACACCCACCGCCACGCCGCCCAAATGGCTGATGGACGACTATCCCGATATCGCCCCCATCGACGAGCAGGGGCGTCCGCGCGGCTTTGGCTCCCGCCGGCATTACAGTTTTTCCGCCCGCGACTGGTGGCGGGAATCCGCCCGCATCGTCGAGATCATCGCCCGCCGTTATGGCACCCATCCCGGACTTGCCGGCTGGCAGACCGACAATGAATATGGCTGCCACGGCACGACATTTTCTTACGGCCCGGAAGAGCTGTCCGCCTTTCGCGACTGGTTGCGCCGTCGCTATCAGTCGCCCGAACAGCTGAACGAGGCCTGGGGCTCGGTCTTCTGGTCCATGGAGCTGACCAGCTTCGATCAGGTATCCCTGCCGAACCTCACCGTCACCGAGGCCAATCCGGCGCAGCGGATGGATTACTGGCGTTTCCTTTCCGATCAGATCGCCGCCTATGACCGCATGCAGTGCGAAATCATTCGCGCCCATTCGCCCGACCGCTGGATCACCCATAATTTCATGGGCTTTACCAATGATTTCGACCACTGGAAGGTGGGCGACAATCTCGATCTTGCTTCCTGGGACAGCTATCCGATCGGCTTTGTCGAGAAATTCCCCTTCTCGGAGGACGAACGCAATCGCTGGGCGGAAACCTCCCATCCCGATATCGCCGCCTTCCATCACGATCTCTATCGCGGGGTCGGCAAGGGCCGCTTCTGGGTGATGGAACAGCAGCCGGGGCCCGTCAACTGGGCGCCCTGGAACCCCGTGCCGAAGCCCGGCATGGTGCGTCTCTGGACGCTGGAAGCGATCGCGCACGGCGCGGAGGTGGTGAGTTATTTCCGCTGGCGGCAGGCACCCTTCGCGCAGGAACAGATGCATGCGGGCCTCAACCTGCCGGGCCTCGACGAATTGTCGCCGGGCGGTCAGGAGGCGGCGGAAGCCGCACGGGACCTCAAGGCGCTCGGCCCGCTCGGCCCCAGCGGCAAGGCATCCGTGGCCATCCTCTATGATTACGAGAGCTGGTGGGCAACCCGCATCCAACCGCATGGCCGCGACTTCCGCTATGAGGAACTCGCATTCCGCTGGTACGAGGCCATCCGCAGGCTGGGACAGGATGTGGATTTCGTCCGGCCGGGCGAGACGCTTGAGGGTTACGCGCTGATTCTGGTTCCCTCGCTCGTGCATGTGGACGAGGCGAGCCTGCATGCGCTCGACACGGCGACCGGGGTCGTTCTCTATGGCCCGCGAACGGGCTCGCGCGACCGCCATTTCCGCATTCCGGACGGTCTTCCGCCCGGCCCGCTGGCCGGCCTGACGGGCGTGCGCTCGATCCAGAGCGCTTCGCTGAGGCCGGGACTGGAAAAATCCGTGCACGGCGAGGTGCAGGGTTCCGTGATCCGCTGGCGCGAGGATCTGGAATTGCAGGGGGCCACGGCCCTCGCTCATTTCGACGACGGCCGACCGGCGCTGACCGTCCGGGGCCGGCACCATGTGCTGCCGGGCTGGCCGGATGGGCAGCTGCTCGGCACGACGATCGCCCTGCTGGCGGCGAAGGCCGGTCTTTCCACCCTTGCCATTCCCGAACACATCCGCCTGCGACGCCGGGGCGACCTGACTTTCGCCTTCAACTACGGCAACCAGCCCTGGTCCATACCCGATCATGTCACGCCGCTGTCCGGCGGGGTGAGAGTGAAACCGCAATCCTCCGCCATCTGGAAGGACTGAGCCGGATCGGGAGACCGTGGCTACCTTTTTTCAGGAAAGGCCCTAGCCAAAGGCATGGGCGCTCGAGGGATCGACGAGGAGCTTCACGGCGGAGCCGGGGGCAAGCCCCGACAGGGAGGGATGGCCGAAGGGGAGACGGACGGCGATGGGATCGAGCCCCGCCGGCTCCACGAGAACCTGCGTGTTGTTGCCGAGGAAGGTCAGGTCGCGGACGGTTCCGGCGATCCCCTCTCCGTCGCTTTCCGCCCGGCGCAGATCGATCCGCTCGGGTCTCAGCATCAGCGCAGCCCGTGTGCCCGGCTTGCCGTGAAAGGGCACACCGTCGAGCGCGATCCCGCCCGGCAGATGCAGGCGGGCCAGACGGTCCCCCACCGAGGAGACCTCCACATCGATGAAGTTGCTGTCGCCGATGAAGCCGGCGACGAACCGGGTCGCGGGGTTGGCGTAAAGCGCCTCCCCGGTTCCGATCTGGTCGATCGCCCCCTGGCTGAAGACGGCAATGCGATCGGAGAGACGCAGGGCCTCTTCCTGATCATGCGTGACATAGAGGATGGTCACGCCGGTTTCCTGATGGATGCGCCGGATCTCGAACTGGATTTCCTCGCGCAGCTTCTTGTCGAGCGCGGAGAGCGGTTCGTCCATCAGCAGCACCGGCGGCTGGTAGACGAGGGCGCGGGCCAGCGCAACCCGCTGCTGCTGGCCGCCGGACATCAGTGCCGGCTTGCGATCCTCGAAGCCTTCGAGGCGCACAAGGCGCAGGGCCTCCCTGACGCGGCGTTCGATGTCCGCCTTCGGCAGCCGGCGGATCCGCAGCGGAAAGGCGACATTCTCCCCCACCGTCAGATGGGGAAACAGCGTGTAGCGCTGAAAGACCATGCCGATATTGCGCTTGTGGGAGGGCGTGGCCAGCATGGTCTCGCCCTTCAGCAGGATGTCCCCCGCGGTCGGATCCTGAAAGCCGGCGAGAATGTAGAGTGTCGTCGACTTGCCGGAGCCCGAAGGGCCGAGGAAGGTCATGAACTCGCCTTCGCGGATGGAGATGGAGACGTCGTGCACCGCCGTGACGGCGCCGTAATCCTTGCGAAGGCCGCGGATTTCGAGAAAGGGTGTGGTCATGTCTTGCGTCCCTTGCGGACTAGCGCCGCCAGAACCATCAGGCAGATGGTGAAGAGGATCAGGAGCGTGGATGCGGCGGCAATGACCGGCGTGAGGTCCTGGCGGAGCGTCGCCCAGATCTTGACCGGCAGTGTCTGGAGCGTCGGACTGGCCATGAAGATCGCCAGCACCACCTCATCCCACGAGGCGAGAAAGGAAAACACGGCGGCCGCGAAAAGCCCGTGGCTGATGGCGGGCAGCGTGACGCGCAGCCTTGCCTCCCAGGGGCTTGCCCCGCACAGAACGGCCGCATCCTCGATGGACTTGTCGAAGCCTTCGAGAGCGTTGCCGATGGCGATGATGGAAAAGGGCAGCGCGATCAGGAGATGGGCGATGATGAAGCCGACCATGGTTCCCGCAAGCCCGATCTTCAGGAAGAAGGCGTAGAGCGCCACCGCGAGCACCACGACCGGCAGGATCATCGGCGTGAGGAAGAGCGCCCGGAGCGCTTCCCGGCCGAAGAAGCGCGACCGGTTGAGGCCGAGCGCCGCCAGAAAACCCAGCGCCACGGAAAGGACGGTCACGATGACGGCGATCTTCAGGCTCGTGAAGGCCGATTGCAGCCAGCGGGGATCGGCAAGAAGATCGCCGTACCAGCGCAGCGTCCAGCCGGGCGGCGGAAAGATGAGCCATTGCGAGGAGCCGAAGGACAGCGCCGCGATGAAGATAATCGGCAGGATGAGGAAGAGCGAGACGAGGACCGTCACGCCGACCAGCAGGATTTTCCAGGGGCCGAGCTTTTCGAAATCGAGCAGCATGGGCGGTCCTCCTCAGGCCGTGCGGCCGGCAGCGCCGAAGAAGCGCAGCTGGATGCCGTAAAGAACGAGGGTTACCACCAGCAGGACGAACGCCGCCGCGCCGCCCATGCCCCAGTTGACCAGCGACTGGACGAACTGGGCCACCATCTCGGCCAGCATCATGTTGGCGGTGCCACCGAGCAGCGCCGGCGTGACGTAATAGCCGAGTGCCATGACGAACACCATCAGCGCGCCCGCGGCGATCCCCGGAAGGGAAAGCGGAAGCAGCACGCGCGCAAAACACTGCCAGCTGTTTGCGCCGCACAGGGCGGCCGCCCGCAGCACCTGCGGATCGATCGATTTCAGCACCCCGACCAGCGGCAGGATCACGAAAGGCAGCATGATATAGGTCATGCCGATGGTGACGCCGACGAGATTGTTCACCAGCGCCAGCGGCTGGTCGATGAGGCCGAGCCCCATCAGGGTCTTGTTGATCACGCCCGTGCGCTGCAGCAGCACCATCCAGGCATAGGTGCGCGCGAGAAGGTTGGTCCACATCGAGAGTATGATGATCGCGAAGACCAGCTTCGCCCAGCGATCGGGCATCACGGCAAGCGCCCAGGCAACCGGATAGCCGATCACCACGGATAGCAAGGTGACCACCCCGGCCACGAGGAACGTGTTCATGAAAATGCGCAGATAGGTGGAGGTGCCCAGAAGTTCGGCATAGTTCTGCAGTCCGGGCGTCGGCTCCAGCACGCTTCTGAGCAGCAGGGACGCGACGGGGACGAGGAAGAACAGCACGACGAGAACGACCGCCGGAGCCAGCCAGAAACCCGCGGCTTCCCGCCGGCCCGCTGCCCTCCTCACCCCGGATTGATTGCTGATGGCCATTGCGCCCTATCCTTTTGTGGACCTGTCGGCCGGCGAAGACCGGCCGACATCGGTGGCTCGCCTTACTTCGCCTGCCAGTCGTACCAGCGCTTGCCGATGTCATCCCGGTGTTCGGCCCAGTAGTTCATGTCGGCATTCACCTGGCTTGCCGCCTGCTGGTCCGGCAGGGTCTTGGCCAGCGCCGCATCCATCAGCGCGCTCGAACCGGTGTTGATCGGCGCATAGCCGGAGGCGGTCGCGAATTTCGCCTGCGCTTCGGCGCTGGTGGCGAAGGCGATGAACTTCATCGCCGCATCCTTGTTCTTCGTCCCCTTGGGCACGACGAGGCTGTCGGCGGCGGTGATGTTCTGGTCCCAGGAGGTCTCGACCGTGACGCCGGTGGCGGCAAGCGCCGTCAGGCGTCCGTTCCAGAACGAGCCGAAGGGGGCTTCACCCGATGCGAGCAGCTGCTGCGATGCGGCGCCCCCATCCCACCACACGATATCGGACTTGATCGTATCGAGCTTCTTGAACGCCCGGTCGAGATCGAGCGGGTAGAGCTTGTCGGCGGCCACGCCATCGGCCAGCAGCGCGGCCTCGATCACGCCGGGAGCCGACCACTTGTAGAAGGCCCGCTTGCCGGGAAACTTTGCCGTGTCGAAGAGATCGGCCCAACTTTTCGGGCAGTTTCCGCCGGCGGCTTCCTTGTTGCAGCCGATGACGAAGGAATAGTAGAAGCTGCCGACCGAGTGATCGGTGACGAAGCGCGGATCGAGCTTCGACTTGTCGATGATCGAGAAGTCGAGCGGCTCCAGAAGCCCGGCCTTGCCGGCCTGCACCGCATAATCGCCCTCGACGTCCACGACATCCCAGTTCACCGAGCCGCTCTCGACCATGGCCTTGATCTTGCCGTAGTCGGTCGGGCCGTCCTGGACGACGTTCACGCCCTCCTTGGCGGTGAAACCCTCGGCCCAGTGGGCCTTCTGCGCATCCTGCGTGGTGCCGCCCCAGCTGGTGAACACCATGTCGGCCGCGCCAGCGGTTCCGGCAAGGGCGGTCATGGCCAGAAGGGCCGTGATTGCAAGCGTCTTTCTCATGTTTCCATTCTCCCTGGTTTTTCGGTTCCCGTTATGGATTTTTCAGGCAGGCGCATGTCCGCCGGACGGGGAAAAAGCCGCCGGCTTCATGATCTTGTTTTCGGCAATCTCGATGAGATCCCGGATCTTCGGCAGGAAATTCAGCCAGTCCGGATCGGCCATCAGCCGCTCGCGGCGGGCCTGCCGGTCATCCAGGCTCTCGAAGGCCCAGATGTGAACGATCTCGTTGATCGGGCCGATTTCGGAGAAGAAATAGCCGACAAGGTGGCCGAGATGCTTCTTCTGGATGGCGATGCCCTCTTCTCCCACCACCTTGAGGTACGCGGGAATGGCGCCGTTTTTCAGCCGGTAGGTGCGGATTTCGTAATACATCCCGTCCCTCCTCAGCGCATCACGAAGGGATCGGGGATCGGGTCGTCGGAGGTGCGGACCCAGACGGTCTTGGTGCGGGTATAGTCGAGCGCTGCCGCCAGACCGCCCTCGCGTCCCTGACCGGACTGGCCGAAGCCGCCGAAGGGAGCGATGGGCGACACCGCACGATAGGTATTGACCCAGACCACCCCCGCCCGGATGCGCCTGATCATGCGATGGGCGCGGGCGAGATTCTGCGTGAAGACGCCGGCGGCCAGCCCATAGCGCGTATCGTTGGCCAGCGTCACCGCCTCCTCCTCCGACGTGAAGGAGCGGACGGACAGGACCGGGCCGAAAAGTTCGGTCTCGAAGGAGGGCGCCGTCACGCCATCGCAATCGAGGATGGTGGGCGGATAATAAAAGCCCGGCGACGGGGGGATGGCGCCACCGGCAAGAAGACGGGCCCCGGCACGCACGGAGGACCGGACCGTCTGGTCGATGTGCTGGCGCTGACGGTCCGTGCATAGCGGGCCGACCTCGGTCGCCCGGTCGAGCGGCGCCCCGATGCGGATCGCCTCGGCCTTGCGCTTCAGCCTATCGAGGAAGCGATCCTTGACCGATGCCTCGACGATCAGCCGCGAACCGGCGACGCAGGACTGGCCGGTGGCGGCGAAAATGCCCGCCACCTGCGCATTGGCAGCGCTCTCCAGATCGGCATCCGCAAAGACGATGAAGGGCGATTTGCCGCCGAGTTCGAGCGAGGTGGAGGCGAGGTTTTCCGCGGAATTGCGCACCACCGCGGCAGCGGTTCCCGGCCCTCCGGTAAAGGCGATGTGGGCCACCAGCGGATGGCGCGTGAGCGCCGAGCCGCAGGACGGCCCGAAGCCGGTGATGACGTTGACGACACCCGGCGGGAAACCGGCCTCGTGCACCAGCCGCGCGAATTCGAGAAGCGGTGCCGGACCGTCTTCCGAGGCCTTCAGGACCACCGTGCAGCCGGCCGCCAGCGCCGGGCCGATCTTGACCGCCGAAAGGAAAAGCTGGCTGTTCCAGGGAACGAGGGCGGCGACCACGCCAATCGGCTCGCGCCGCAGCCAGACATCCATATCCGGCTTGTCGATGGGCAGATAGGCGCCTTCGATCTTGTCGGCAAGCCCGGCATAATAGCGGTAATAATCCGCCACATAGGCGATCTGGGCCGAGGTCTCGCGAATGATCTTGCCCGTATCCCGGGTTTCCAGCTCGGCCAGCGTCTGCGCATTCAAGGCCACCAGATCGGCGAGCCGATGGAGGAGCTTGCCCCGCGCACTTGCGGTCATCGCGGCCCATGGACCGGCATGAAGCGCCCGTTCCGCAGCCTTGACGGCACGATCGACCTCCTCTTCGCGGGCCTCCGGCATGTCCGCCCAGACGGCGCCGGTTGCCGGGTCAAGGCTATCAAAACGGGCCACCCCGTCCTCGAAAGCACCATCGATATAAAGCTGGAAGCGGGACATTCGGCTTGTTCCTTACTGAAAGGCCGGCATGACGTCGTTGATGAAGCGTTCGAGCGATGCCTTCTTGCGTTCGAAGTTCATTCCCGTGTCGATCCAGAGCGAATATTCGTCGTAACCGAGCGCCTCGAATTTCTTCAGGCGGTCGATCACCTGCTCCGGGGTGCCGAGCGGAAGATTGGTCGCCATGACCTCCGGCGAGAGGTTGGCATTGGCGGCCATTTCCTCTTCGGTCAGCGCCTCGATCAGGCCCTGGCGGATCGGCCGCTCGTTCTTGAACCAGGCAAAGAAGTAATTGTAATAGACGGACAGCTCACGGGCGGCGCGCGCCACATCCTCCGCATCGGCACCCACATAGGTATGCTCAAGCAGCATAATGCGCGGGCGGCCCGCTTCCGGATACTTGGCGCAAGCCGCATTGAACTTGCCCATCAGGTTCTCGACCTCGGCATCGCCGTTCCAGAGCGGCGTGACCTGCACGTTGCAGCCATTGGCGACCGCGAATTCATGGCTGTTCGGGTCACGCGCGGCGATCCAGAGCGGCGGATGCGGCTCCTGAAGCGGCTTCGGGGAAGACGTGGTCGACGGAAAAGTCCAGAACGCGCCCTCATGGGCGTAATCGCCCTTCCAGATGCCCTTGATGGCGGGAACGAGCTCGCGCATGCGCTGGCCGGCCTGCCAGGCATCCAGACCCGGCATGATCCGCTCATATTCGAAACTATAGGCGCCGCGGGCAATGCCCACATCCAGCCGGCCATCGGTGATGATATCCGTCATCGCCGCTTCACCCGCCAGCTTGATCGGATGCCAGAAGGGGGCAATCACGGAGCTGGTGCCCAGACGCACGTTCTTCGTCCGTCGGGCGAGATCGGCCAGATTGATGAAGGGGTTCGGCGCAATGGTGAATTCCATGCCGTGGTGTTCGCCGGTCCAGATCGCGACCATTCCGCCCCGGTCGGCAATCTCGCACAGCTGGATGAACTCGTCGTAGAGCTGCTTGTGCGACTGGCTGGCATCGAGCCGCTCAAGATGGACGAACAGCGAGAACTTCATGCATCACCCCTTCCGGCCAGGGCATGCACCCGGCCTCTTTCCTGATTGCCCACATAGAGGCCGAAATTGCCCAGCGTCCGCTCTGCGGCATAGCGCCTGAGAAGATCGCGCGTGGCCGCATCCTTCACCCGCTCCATCGGCAGGTCCTCGACGGGATGGAAGCTTGACGAAACCGCTTCGCCCGCCCCGATCCGCGCGCGGTAGACGAGGTGCTGGCACCGTTCTTTCGTGTCTTCATAGACCGAATAGAGCATGCCGGTCTGCGCGCTCGCGCCGGTCATCGCTTCGAGAGCCCTTTCCAGAACCTCGACCCCCTCGCCGGGTGTGAGGGGAACGGATGGAAGCGACAGGCGGCCATCCTCTTCGCTCTTCAGCAGGATGAAGCCATCCCTTTCGGCGACCGCACCGACGACCTGCGGCAGATCCTGCCCCGCCAGCAGCGCCTTGTCGGCCAGCGTCGGCGAGAAATAGCTGCCGCGCGCATAGCCGAGCCCGGGCGTTCCGGCATTTCCGAAGGCCTCGATGCGGCCAAGGAGAATGACGTGGTCTCCCGCATCCACGACCTGATGCAGGCTGCAGTCGAACCAGGCCGCCACATCCGAAATCAGCGGCGAGCCGTGCGGGCCGGGTTCCCAGCGCACGGTTGCGAAACGGTCCTCGACGGGGCGGGCAAAGGTGTTCGACACATCCTTCTGCTCTTCGGAGAGGATGTTGACGGCAAATTTTCCCGCCGTTGTCATGGTCTCGAAATTGCGCGAGGTGCGGGCAAGGCAGACCAGCAGGAGGGGCGGATCCAGCGAGACGCTGGTGAAGGAATTGGCGGTGAAGCCAATCGGCCTGCCCTCGGCATTGTGGGTGGTCACCACGGTGACGCCCGTCAGGAAAGCCCCGAAGGCATCGCGCAACTGGCGGGGATCGATCGTCATGGCCCTGCTCCCTTGTCCTGCGCTTCCGCCCTCATCCATGCGAGCAGGGCGGCATTGACCGCGTCGGGGGCGGTCAGGTTGACCATGTGGCGGTGGCCTTCGATGACGACAGCCTGACCGCAAACGGCGGCCGATGCCATGGCGCGGGCCATTTCCGGTGTCGAATTCAGGTCGCCGTCGCCCGTGAGGAACAGCGCCGGACAGGTGACCTGCGGCCATCGGTCGGCATAGAGGGCGTCGCCCCTGGCAAAGGCGCCGTAGGCGGTGGCGTAGCCCTGTGCATCCACGTCCGCCAGCAGGTCACGGCACAGCCGGTAGGCCGCCTCATGCTCGTGCCCGGGGCCGAACCATCGCTTCAGCGGCGCTTCCCGGTCGAAGCTGCCGGTGCTGATTTCGGCGGCCCGGGCAATAACCGCATTGCGGGCCGCCTCTTCCCGGCGATAGACGCCGTTCAGCAGGGCGACGCGGGCGACGAGTTCAGGCCTTTCGGCGGCGATCCCGCCGGCAATCAGCGCTCCCATGGAATGGCCGGCCACGCTCGCCGGCCCGCAGCCGAGATCCAGAAGCACGCGGGCAAACCAGCCGACGAAATCGACAAGGCCGGACGAAAGGGCAAGCGGCGCGCTTTGCCCATGCCCCGGCAGATCCACGGCGATGATCCGGTGGTGCCGGGCCAGCGCGTCGATCTGCGGCGTCCAGGCTTCGAGCCGCATGCCGACCCCGTGGATCAGCACCAGCGGCTCGCCCTCGCCGCGAACCGCAAAGGCCGCCCCCGACGGGGTTCTAGACCGCTGCAGGGTTGCTGACATCGTTGCCCAGCTCCTTGAGATCCTGATAGCGGTCGCCGATCCGGTGATGCGGCCGGCCGCCGATCGACGCACCGAGGGCGACGACGATTTCATCCGCTGCCGGGGCATCGGGCATGGCGCACTGGATCGTCAGGTAGTGCGAACGGCGGCCCTCGTCGTTCTTGTCCATCAACGGGATCATGATCGGCGCATTGGCCGGGCCGCGGGTGTTGCAGAAGGCGAGATAGGATTTCGCGCCGACAGCCTGGCGGTAGTGATTGCCGAAACGCAGCGTATGGATCAGCGCCGAGGCATGTTCGATTTCTCCGTCGAGCCCCACGACCGCAGACTTGCCATAGGCCTCCACCGCCTCGCCGGATCCGGCCACGTCGAGGATCATGCCCGTCAGCAGCTTGCCGAGAACGGGAGCGCAAGCGTGGATTTCCGGCTTCAGGTCCTCCACGAAGCCGCGGCCGGCCCAGGGGTTCTTCAGGACGGCCAGGGCCGCGATCAGCTTCAGCGGGGTGGCCGCCTCGCGTCCGCCTTCGATGAGTGTCGTTTCCACATGAAGAAGGGTTTTGCGAATTACCGGACCCAAGGTCGCCTCCTGTCTGTTTTCGTGTTTGTATGTTGGTATACCATCAGACGAAGTGTCAAGGGCTTGTGTGACGGTTTTTTTGACGGTAGGTTTGCCCGCATGAGCAGCACAGACGCACAACTTGCCGGATTGAGAATCGAGACGCCGCCCGCCACGCTTCGGGAAATCGCGCTGGATCGCATGCGACGGGCGATCATCGCGGGCCTGTTCGAGCCCGGCCAGCGCCTCGTGGAACGGACATTGTGCGAACAGCTCGGGGTTTCGCGATCGGTGATCCGCGAAGTCATCCGCCATCTGGAATCGGAAGGGCTCGTCGATACCGTCTCCAAGCAGGGGCCGAGCGTGGCGCGGGTGACCTGGGACGATGCGCGGCAAATCTACGAGATCCGCTCGGCGCTGGAATCCACCGCCGTTGCCGACTGCGCGCGCATCGCCGACAGCAAGATCAAGGAACGCCTCGCCGACGTCCTTGCGGAACTCGATCAGACGTCACGCAGCAAGGAACCGCCGGCCATTCTCGACGCCACCTACGAGTTCTACAAGATCATCTTCGAGGAAAGCGGCCACACCATTGCCTGGGACATCGTCAGCCGGCTGAACAGCCGCATCTCGCGGCTGCGCGTCATGACGCTCTCCACGGCCAACCGCACCGTTTCGGGACCCGCCAGACTGCGGGAGATCCTCGATGCGATCACCCGCAACGACGCGGAAGGTGCAGCCCTTGCCTGCCGCAACCACGTTGCGGAAGCCGCCTTGATCGCCGAGCGCATTCTCACGAGCACGGCAAGCCAGGAACATCCCGGCGCGGCGTGACATTCAACACCAGCCCGCAGGGTGCCGGCAGGATGGGCTTGCTGGATCAGGGCGAGACGGTGCCAGAGCGGGATTGTTCCGGTCAGACCACCGCGTCTTCAGCGTCGAAGGTGGCCTGGAAAAGCTGCAGTGCCTGCAGGATTTTTTCGGCAAACTGCTTGTGCTCCGGAGAGGCGAGGGTGAGATTGTATGCCGCTCCGCTGACGGCCTTGTCGATGAGAGCGCCGTAGTCGTCCACCTTCGACCATCCTCCGGCACCCATAACGTCGGTTTGCCCCGCGCCCACCATCGACATTTGCAGGTGCATCCTCGTCTCGAAATCCAGTCCGGACGTGGTTTTGTCCCACGCATCCCTGACCTGCTGCGGGGCATCGCCCGGGGGAAAGACAATCGTTCGAGCCACGCCCACCATGAAGGTTCCGTCGCCATCCAGGTCCCGTGCCATCGAACGGGGAACCAGCACATTGTAGGCGCCCTCGGCCGACAGGCTGGAAGGATCGATATCGTTGGCAAGGGACTGGGTCGTCTGGATCGCTTTCAGCTCTTCGGATGTCAGCGTTTTCAGAAACGCGACCGGATCGTTGAAACCGCCCGTGCTGGCCGCCTTGCGGACAACGGAAAGATAGGTTTGACGGGCCGCGTCGACCCGATCCATGTAATCATCGGACGCGCCGTCGGCCCGTCTCTGTGCAGACCATTTATCGTAGGATTTGACGATGGCATCGTAATTCATGGCCTCGCCCGGACCCGGTTTCTCCCGGGTACGCGATGCTGCAGCCATGACGTCGGAAAAATCTCCGTTCGGCGCCTTTCTATGTTGATCCAGATTTTGGGAAACGGAATTGAGTGCGCTACCGACTCTACTGAACATACGACCACCTTCGCTGAACACAGGAATTACCCCAGTTCCGAATAGGCCGTTCCGCTTGCTCAAGGCTTGCGAGAACCCCGGGGACCATGGACGTCGGAAAGCGCAGCCGGGGAGATTTGCCCCATCGGCACGATGTCGTTCACTTCTGGCAGGAATCCTCAAAACGGAAGCAGGGTCGAGACTATCCACGGCCGAGGAAGCAAGGTGCTGCCAGGCCCATCCTTGAAAGGATCTCTTCTCGACACGCTTCCATTTTGAAGGGTGACATTCGGTGAAAGCGTCAGGCCACTCGATCCAGCCTAACGATGCAGCGCCTAGAAATCCTCCCAGACCTGGAGCTTGGTCGCGGTATTGCCACGGACCGTGTTGACGACCGGGTTGAATGGCCGCCTGGCGGATGCCGTCTCCGGGAGAGCGCCGGATCTGTTTCCAGACGGCGCGGAACCGTGAGAACCGCCCCCGATCTCGAAACGACCAATGAGCTGGAACAGCGATTCCGCCTCCTTGGCCAAGGCGTGGCTTGCGGCGGTCGACTCTTCGACCATCGCAGCATTCTGCTGCGTGCCCTGATCCATGGTGTTGACAGCGGTGCTGATCTCTTTCAGCGCCGTCGCCTGTTCCTTGGCGCCTTCGACGATGGCCGTCACATTCAGGCTGACGGCCTGAACCTGGGAGACGATGTGCTCGAGAGCATTGCCGGTTTCCGTGACAAGCCGGACGCCGTTTTCGACCTGGGAGCCGGATCTCGAGATCAGGGTCTTTATTTCCTTCGCTGCCGAGGCAGACCGCTGGGCCAGTTCCCGCACCTCCTGCGCCACAACGGCAAAGCCCTTTCCGGCTTCCCCGGCGCGCGCCGCTTCCACGCCCGCATTGAGCGCGAGCAGGTTGGTCTGGAACGCGATCTCGTCGATCACGCCGATAATGCTGGTGATTTCGCGGGACGAAGTCTCGATTTCATGCATCGAATTGACGGCGCGTCTGACGATTTCTCCGGAACGCTCGGCAGACTCACGCGTATCATGCACCTGCTTGCCAGCCTCCTCCGCCCGGCGGCTGGAATCGGACATGGTCGTCGTAACCTGTTCAAGCGCTGCTGCGGTTTCCTCGACCGAAGCCGCCTGATGTTCGGTGCGCCTCGAAAGATCGTCGGCAGCCGCCCGGATCTGGCTGGAGCCTGCAGCAATGGCCAGTGCATTCTGGTTGACCTGACGCAGGGCGTCTTCCAGCTTGGAGACGGATTCGTTGAATTCGACGCGAATCGGATCCAGGTTTTCGGCGAAGGCGGTTTCTATGCGGTAATTCAGCTTGCCGTGAGACAGGTGGCTCAAGGCCTGCGCAATGCTGTCCACCGCAAACTGGACTTCCGCTGCCTCCTGTGCCTGCTGCATTTCCCGTTGCTGCCGTTCCCGGTCGCTCAGAGAGCGATTGGCATCGGCTTCCTGTTCCAGACGCAGGCGCTGTTGCGCGTTTTCCCGGAAAATGGCGACGGTTGACGCCATCTTGCCGATTTCGTCCTTGCGATTTTCGCCATAGATTTCGACGGCCAGGTTGCCGCCGGCGAGATCGGACATGGCCGACGTTATCTGGTTCACGGGCTTGATCACGCCTTTTTGCACCGTCCAGATGGAAATGCCGGCCAATACGAGCCCAAACAAGGACAGGGCGCTCATCAGCTCCGTAAGAAGCAGACCGAGCGCGTTCCCCTCGGACAGGTTTTGTTTCGAGACTTCTATCTGCAGGTCCATAAGCTTGGAGATGTCGTCTCCGAGCGGATCGATCGTGGGGTAGAGCTTCAGGTCGGCGAAATCCGCCACATCCGTTATGCGCCCCTCACTCAGGATCGCGCGGAGTTCTTCGATGCCTTCGTTGGAAGCCGTTCGAACTTCGGCAAAATGATCGGCAATTTGCCGCTCTTCCGGCGTGAGAACCGTGGCCATGTAAGCCTTCCAGTTCTCCTCGATCACGGCCCGCGCCTCATCGATACCTTTCAGTCCCCGCTCGGCTGACAGAGCACCCGAACGAACTTTGTGAACAGCATTGACGATGGAAACCGCATATCCATCGTTGATCTGCTTGAGTTGCTGCATCGGCATGACGCGGTCGGCTACGATCGAATTGGCGATCTTGCCTTGCTCGCGCATCGCGTAAAAGCTGAAGCCAGAAAGAATGATAAGCGCTGTCGTAAGCAGCGAGATGCAAGCAAACAGCTTGACTCGTATGGTCATGGTGTCACCTTCCTAAGAAACACAAAATGACCGCTCATGAATAGAAGCCTGCCGGACAAAAAACTGCCCACTTTCTGGCCCTGGGATCGGCTTCAACCACTCCCGGTTGACGTTACGAAATTACATCTAATATATACAGATTAACGGTTCGCTAAATCGTTTCAGGAACCGGAGATTTTCCAGCAAGAATTTTAACCGCGTTTGGCAGTTTACACTCGATGCGCGTTCAATTCATGAATCCCTATCGCGATACGGCCGCAATTTTCATGCGTCGCCACTTCTCGTCTCAAGTTACATCCACCCGGTATATCTGCGTTCAGGCCGAATAGGGAATATACTCGTAGCGGTCCTGTATCGGTTCCACAGGGAAACGCCGAGAGAGTGCGAATTTGCACTCGGCGTTGTTTCGATGTCCCGTTCCCTATACTCGACTCGCAACCCTTTTGCGGTGACACGGGGGTGCGGCAGGGGGCAAGGCGGCCCGGGCGGTCTCCGCCCGGCGCGGCACAGGCTTACATCGAGGATTTCGGTATGTAGTCGCGACCGGGATCGATCGTCTCCGGTCGTCCCTCAAGACGCAATGCGCACAGGCGAGGAGCAGATCGCGCGATGACATTTCCCCCCTTGATGACACAGAGCCGTGTGGGCTTCAGTCGCAACGCTTCGTAGACATCGGAGGCTTGCAGAACCACCAGATCGGCATTGCATCCTATGTCGAGGCCATAGCCCTCCAGGCCCATTGTCCTGGCAGAATTAACGGTCAAGGCGTCGAATATCTGCCTCTTGTCCTCGAGACTGCCCATTTGCGCGACATGGATCGCCATGTGCCCCACTTCCAGCATGTCGGCGGAACCCATCGAATACCAGGGATCCATGGTGCAATCCTGCCCGAAGGATACGTTGAGGCCGGCCGCCATCAGTTCACGAACTCGCGTCATGCCGCGCCGTTTCGGATAGGTGTCATGGCGGCCCTGCAGCATGATGTTGATCAGGGGATTGGGGATGACGTTGATCTCGGCCTCCGCCATCAACGGGATCAGCTTCGAGACGTAGTAATTGTCCATGGAGTGCATGGAGGTGAGGTGCGAGCCGGCGACCCTGCCTTGCAAGCCGTGGCGCACCGTTTCGGCGGCCAGCGTTTCGACATGCCGCGACATCGGATCGTCGGTTTCGTCGCAGTGAATATCCACGGGCAGCCCCCGGTCGGCGGCGAGACGGCACAGGGCCTCCAGCGAGCGGCGACCCTCGTCCATCGTGCGTTCGAAATGGGGAATACCGCCGACAATGTCGAGGCCCATATCGAGCGCCCGCCGGAGCGATTGCTCCCCTCCTTCCGCCCGGTAATATCCGTCCTGGGGAAACGCGACGAGCTGCAGCGTGATATAGGGCGCCACCCGCTCGCGCACCTCGATCAGCGCCTCGGCCGTCACCAGGCGCGGGTCGGACGTATCGACATGGCTGCGGATAAAGAGAAGGCCCTGGCTGACGGCGAGATCGCAGTAGCGCAGCGCGCGTTCCACCAGCGCTTCCTTCGTCAGCAAGGGGCGAAGTTCACCCCAAAGCGCAATGCCCTCCAGAAGCGTGCCGGACACATTCATGCGCGGCATGCCCAGCGACAGGGTCGCATCCATATGAAAATGGGGATCGCAGAAGGGCGGACTGACCAGGCGTCCGGTGGCATCGATCTCCTCGCCGGCATCGGCCTGGATATGTTTTTCGATTGCCTTGATCTTGCCGTTGGCGAGGCCGATATCGAAGCCCTGACGACCGTCCGGCAGGTTGGCGTTACGGATGATGAGATTGAACATGGCCATATCCTCGGGTCAGCGCTCCCCGCGCCGATAGGGTTGCATGAGAGCCTGCGGAACACGGGCGCGGCGCGCCATCACCGCCAGAGCAGCGATCGACAGGACGTAAGGCATCATCAGGAACAGCTGATACGGCACGGTGCCCCCCAACGTCGTCTGCAGGCGCAGCTGGAAGCCATCGAACAGGGCAAACAGCAGAGCGCCAAGCAAAGCCCGCTCGGGCCGCCAGGAGGCGAAAACGACAAGCGCGATGCAGATCCATCCGCGCCCCTGCACCATCGTCGGGAAGAAGCTGTTGAAGGCCGAGAGCGTCAGGAACGCGCCCGCCATGCCCATCAATGCGCTGCCGGCCATCACGGCGCCAAAACGCATGACCATCGGGTTGATGCCCTGCGCTTCTGCGGCATGCGGGTTTTCCCCGGTCATGCGGATCGCAAGGCCAAGCGGCGTGCGAAAGAGGACATAGGTAAACACAGCCGCCAGAACGATGGCCAGATAGGTGGGCGCGGTCTGGGTAAAGAAGGCCGGCCCCACAAACGGCAAATCGCTGAGACCCGGAACGGATAGGGGTTTGAAGGGCGTTATGGTCGGCGGCGTGCCGGCGACCGGGACCGCAAGGCGGAAGATGTAATAACTGAAACTCGAGGCAAACAGGGTAACCCCCAGACCGGCAACGTGCTGAGACAGGCCAAGCGTGACCGTCAGCACTGCATGCAGGAAGCCGAACAGGACGCCGGCGAGAGCGGCAACCGCAAAGCCGGTCCACAGGTCCGCTCCGTTGTAGACGGCAAGCCAGCCAATCATCGCACCGAACGTCATGATGCCTTCGATGCCAAGATTGAGGACACCCGAACGCTCGCACAACAAGGCGCCCAGCGTGCCGAAAATCAGCGGTGTGGCGATCCGCAGGACCGCAGCCCATAGCCCGGCAGAGGCGAGGATATCGACAAGTGTGCTCATCGGCGGATCCTGTACTGAGTGAAGAAGACGGCCACCAGCATGGTCAGCAAGGACAGGGCCACGATGACATCGGCAATGTAGCTCGGGATACCCATGGCGCGGCTCATGCCATCCGCCCCGACGAACATGGTGGCGGTAAAGAGACCCGTGAGAACCACGCCGAGCGGATTGAGATTGGCCAGCATCGCCACGACAATGCCGGAATAACCGTAGCCCGGCGACAGATCCGTCGTCACATATCCCTTGACACCCATGACCTCGACGGCCCCGGCCAGCCCTGCCAGTCCCCCGGAGATGCAAGCCACGACAACCAGCGTACGCCCGAGAGGAACCCCGGCAAACACCGCACCCGTCGGATTGAGGCCTGCGGCGCGCGCCTGGATGCCGAACACCGTGCGGGACTGGACGAAGGCCAGCACGAAGGCCAGAACGACGGCGATGACGAGACCGAAATTCAGCCGCGAGCGGCTGATCAGCTTCGGCAGCATCGCCGCATCGGAGACGGCCTGCGACTGCGGCCAGCCAAAGGCTGCCGGATCCTTCAGGACCGTATCGATCAGCATGGAGACAAAAAGCACCGCGACGAAGTTCAGGAGCAGTGTCGTCACCACCTCGTCAACGGAAAACCGCAACCGGAGCCAGAGCGGCACCAGCAAGAGAACCATGCCGGCCAGAGCACCCAGGACGAGAAGGGCTGGAATTTGCAGCATGGAGGGCCAGGACCCGATCATATGCGAACTGGCCGCCGCCACGGTAATCGCGCCGAGATAGAGCTGGCCCTCCCCGCCGATGTTCCAGAGCCGCGCACGGAAAGCGACGGCAGCGGCAAGGCCGGTCAGGATCAGCGGTGTGGCGCGCGTCAGCGTTTCCGTGGCCGCAAGACGAGACCCGTAGGCCCCTTTCAGAATATGCCAATAGGCGTCCAGCACCGGCGCGCCTGCGATCGCAATCAGCAGGCCGGCGATCGTCAGGGCTGCAGCCACGGCAATCAGGGGGGTAGCGATGACCAACGCAACCGGTCGATGCTCGCGCCGTTCAAACCGCATGATCTGTCTCTCCTTCCGGCCCTGCTGTGCGCGCGGCCGTTTCATCGCTGGTCCATTCGCCGGCCATCATGAGGCCCAGCCGTCTGGCAGATGCTTCCTCCGCGGAGATCGGCGCCGACATTCGTCCGCCAACGATGGCCTGGATGCGATCCGCCAGAGCCATCACCTCGTCCAGATCTTCCGAAATCAGCAGGACCGCCGTGCCTTCCCGTCGGGCGGCGAGAATACGCTCATGCACGGCTGCAACCGCGCCTTCGTCCAGCCCGCGCGCTGGCTGTGCGGCAATCAGGATGCGCGGCCGGTCGATCAGGTTTCGCCCCAGGATCAGTTTCTGCATATTGCCGCCGGAGAGGAGCCGGATCCTGCTGGAGGGCGTTCCCCCGCGCACGTCGAAGCCATCGATGATGTCCTGCGCGAAGGCCATGCCCTTCTTGCGATTGACGAGACCTCGATGAGAATAGCGGGAAAGCCGCTCCAGCACGGCATTTTCCCAGATGGCCATTTCCCCGATCGTCCCCTCCCTGTTCCGGTCTTCGGGGATACGCCCGATACCGGCGGCGCAGACATCGGCCACCGAAAGGGTGTCGACTGGCTGCCCGAACAGAAGAAGATCACCTTCGGTCTTGGCCGCCGTGCCGGACAGAAGCTGCGCCAGCACCGTCTGCCCATTTCCCGAGACGCCGACAATGCCCAGGACTTCCCCTTCCCTGAGGTGAAAATCCACCGCCTTCAGCCGGTCCACTCCGTCCCTGCGCACCGTCACGGCCGCCGC
Organism: Gellertiella sp. DMC107; assembly: GCF_056313605.1. Classification (NCBI taxonomy): domain Bacteria; kingdom Pseudomonadati; phylum Pseudomonadota; class Alphaproteobacteria; order Hyphomicrobiales; family Rhizobiaceae; genus Gellertiella; species Gellertiella sp. DMC107. The sequence goes on from NZ_JBQUZZ010000007.1 coordinate 154,266, forward strand.
TTCCAGAACGACGGCGCCAGGCTTGGAAGGTTCACGAACCGGCCGAACCACGGTTCGCCCCACCATCAGTTCGGCCAGTTCTGTCTTGCTGGTTTCGGCGGCCTGGCGCTCGGCAACATGCCGTCCGCCGCGCAGCACGACGACGCGGTCCGCTGTCGCCATGACTTCATCCAGCTTGTGCGAAATGAAAATCAGCGAAAGCCCCTGCCTTGCCATGTCCTTCAAGGTCGAAAAAAGATGTTCGGCCTCGATCCGGGTCAACACGCCCGTCGGCTCGTCAAGCACAAGGATACGGGCGTCGTTATAGAGCGCCTTGAGGATTTCGACCCGCTGCTGCTCGCCGACGGACAGATCGCCCAGCCGCGCATCGGGATCGATTTTCAACCCGAAACGATCCGAAATGCGAAGCAGCTTCGCCCGCGCTTCCGACCGCTTCAGCCTGACGGACCAGAGGCTTTCGGTCCCCGTGGTGACATTTTCCAGCACCGTCAGATTCGGTGCCAGCGCAAAATGCTGGTGTACCATGCCTATGCCGGCGCGAATGGCCGCGCGCGGCTTTCCCTGCGGCAGTTCCAGGCCATCCACCAGCACACGGCCCGTGTCGGGCAGGTAATGCCCGAACAGGATACTCATCAACGTCGTCTTGCCGGCGCCGTTCTCGCCGAGCAGAGCGACGATTTCGCCCTGGTTCAGGGAGAGCGAAATACTGTCATTGGCAAGCGTCGTCCCGAACCGCTTGCTAACGCCTTCAATCTGGAGAATTGGCCTGTTCATTCTTGCCATCCTGCAATGGGGAAGCGGTGCTGCCAGCGCCCGTCCTGCTCCAGCACCGCAGCCAGCTGCAAGATCACGGCCTCTGCGCCCATAGGCGCCATCAGATGGACCGGGAGCGGAAGCCCCTCCCGATCCGGGCCGAATGGAAGCGTCAGCGCCGGAAAACCGGAAACATTCGCCAGGGCGGCGAGCGGTGCAAAGGCGGCCATACGGTGGAAGTGAAGGTCATGATCCCGGTGATCGCCGGGAAAGGAGCCGACCGGAAGCGGCGGGGAGGAAAGGATCGGACTGATCAGGCAATCGATACCGTCGAACAGCCGCCACAGATCCCGGCTGACCAGGACCATGGCATTGAGGCTGTGCCAGAGGTCGCGCGCCGACAGGGACAGGCCCCGCTCGATGACCGCCTGGGTCAGCACCTCTGTTCTGCCGGCATCCAGATTGAAGCGCGTCACGAGATCGGCCAGGTTGATGCAAACAATATCGACAAAGGCGCGGCGACTTGCTTCGGCAACCGCCTCGACCGCCTCGAAAGGAACCGGAACAAGGCGGTGGCCCGCCGCTTCGAGCGCGCGGGCGGCCTCTTCCACAACGGCACAACGCTCCGGTGTTGTGGGATATTCGTCGCCTGTCCCCGGCAGGACACCGATGCGCAGCGCGCCTTCGACCCCTCCCTTCAGCGCAACAGGCGGATAGGGACCGCACGCCGCACCCGACAGGGCTTCAAACAGCGCAACCGTATCGCGCACCGACCGGCACACAGCGAGTTCGGTTGCAATGCCACCCAGGTGATTGCCGAAGTGCGGACCGGCCGGCATGGATCCGCGGCTCGGCTTGAGCCCGACAAGACCACAGCAGGCGGCCGGCACGCGGATCGATCCACCGGCATCGGTCGCGTGAGCGACGGAAACGATCCCGGCGGCAACGGCGGCGGCCGCACCGCCGGACGATCCGCCCGCAGACAGGTTCGGCGCCAGCGGATTGCGCGCCACGGGCCCAATCGCCGGTTCGCTGGCCAGCGACAGGCCGAACTCCGGGCTGGTCGTCAAACCGAAGGGACAGAGGCCCGCGCCGCGAAAGCGCTCGGCCAGATCGGATTCGACCGGCTCTTCCGGCTCCTCCGAAAGAAGACGGGAACCGGCCCGCACGGGAAAGCCTGCAAAAGGACCGCCCAGATCCTTGCCGAGCGTCGGGACACCGGCAAACCGCATGGCACGCCGCGTCCCGGCGGGGAGCGCATCGATCCGCTCTGCCGCCAACAGGCCTTTCTCGGGATTCATATAGGCAATGCAACCCAAATCCTGACGGGATTGTGCTGCGGAGATCGAAGCCGCCATTGCCTGGCGGCTGGTGAGGCGATCCTGGCGGATCGCCTCTGCCAACGCTGTTGCGTCCGCCTGCATGGATGAGCCTTAGTTCGGCTCGTCCACGATCTTCGGAACCTCGAATGTGCCCGCCTTGATTTCGGCGCGCTTGGCTTCCATCGCCGCTTCCGCATCCGCCGGGGCAACGCCCTTGACGTAAACGATATCGCTGCCGCCTTCCTTCATCAGACCGTAGGCCGTGTAATCGCGGCCGGTCGGCTTGCCGGCGGCGACGTCGGCCAGCGCCGCATTCAGAATGGGGCGGAAGTTCCAGAGCGCGTTGGCAAAGACCGTATCGGGATAGCGCGGCGTGTAATCGATGAGCGAGCCGATCGACTTCACATTGCGTTCCTTGGCGGCATCGGCGGTGCCGATCCGCTCTCCGAAGAGAATGTCCGCACCCGCATCGATCTGCGCCAGGCCGGCTTCGCGCGCCTTCGGAGGATCGAAGAACGTGCCGATGAAGGTCACGAGGTGCTTCGCGTTCGGGTTGACCGCCTTGACGCCCGCGCCAAAGGCGTTGATCAGCATGTTGACTTCCGGAATGGGCATGGCGCCCACAGAGCCGACGATGTTCGATTTGGTCATCTTGCCGGCCAGCATGCCGGCGAGGTAGGCGCCGTCGAAGTTCCAGGTGCCGAAGACGCCGAAATTGTCACCGGCCTCCTTGCCGCTCGACCCCATGACAAAAGCGGTTTCCGGATAGTCGGCAGCCACTTCGCGCGCCTGTTTTTCGACAGGGAAGGTTTCGCCGATAATCAGCTTGGCACCCTGTTCGGCATATTCGCGCATGGCACGGGGATAATCCGTGCCGGACACACCCTCCGAAAACACATATTCGATGACACCCTCGCCGGCGGCCTCCTGCAGTGCCTTGTGAAGCACGGAGTTCCAGGCATTTTCGACCGGCGAGCCATGAATGCCGGCCACCTTTATGGGTGCAGCCGCGCGGGCACGGACCGTGGGGGCGAACACGCCTGCGCTGAGGACGAGACCAGAAGCAAGAACGCTACGCCTGGAGAGAAGCAGTTTGGTTGTCATCGAGAGGTTCCCTTATATTTTTTATCGATTGGTAAATTCATAGCAGCGCCCAAATAAGAGTCAATATTTATTCATGATCAAAAAATAGGCATTAGGTGCCTGTTTTTGCTGCAATTTCTGGAATCGGGCAGGTTTTCCAGCCGGGGAATTTTTGTCGACGATAGGCTCGTTTCTGGCCAGATAACGACGCATGAAGCACCGAGAGCCAGGCACGCCCGGGCGCGACGGCAAACATCTGCGGAACGGTGCGAGAGACGGCTGCGTCCCTAAGCGCCAGCCGTGAAAAGCTATTGGGTCGTTGGCGGCCAGCACTTGCGGACGCGACCCACCGGTTTTCCAAGCCTATAGATCTACGCTGCGGCTGATCTTCATCGATCGCCTGCGGGGTCGGAGAACCTTAGAGGGCGCCCCGCAGCAGCATTTTCAACCGGCCGTTTTTGATCAAGCCTTTGCTGATGACGCCATATACCCTGCCGATCAGGGTTGAGCAGAACACCAGATTGATCCAAAAATACACGTTTACTTCAGAATAAATAAGTTGATAGGCATCAACAAGTGACAGGAAATCCATCAGTAACGCGATGACAATAAACGTCTTTACGTATTTCATCTGTCTAATTTTAATATAATTGTATATAAACCGGATTTTTTCCCTCAAAGACAGCCCGTCCTTATGACAATGATTGATGTCATTCATGAGGAAATATCCCTGAATACTCGAGCAGACCAGCATCTTTCTGAATGTCGCGTTCAAGTTTAATCCATACGCAGAGACGCATATGCAGCGCGCAACATTTGCTGGGTAGCGCCTCAGGACGCTCCGGTCAACTCGGGGAAGCACGAATGCGGCTCCAATTCTGCTCTGGACCTAACGTCCACGGGAAAGCGGTCGATGCAGCGCGGCAGACCGCTGTGGCGGCAGGTCGGCGCGACAGAAAGTCAAGTTCGACGAACATCATGTAAAAAATGCTTTACATGATGTCATGATTTTCGTACACGGATGATCACAATCGAATGGTGGAGACTGCGATGGCGATGCGCGAGAAGGTGGCTTGGCTTTGCACGGTCGGTGCATTGACGATCTTCGGCTACTATTTCTGGAGCGTATGGTCCGATTTCACGACGCGCACGCTTCGTGAAGAGGTTCTGTTCTGGCGGTTCCTCTGGTGCCTGGGGATCTTCATCGCGATCGCGCTTCCTGCAGCCATGATCACCGCATGGGTGGCCAAGCAGGAACTTGACCAGCCCCCGGACGAAATGGAGCGATCCATAGAGCGCTTGTCCCAAAGGGTCGGACTGTTGGTTCTCGAGGCTTTCCTCGTGGTTATCGTTCTGCTGAACGGTCACATTGCGGATGTCGCCCGATCCGATTATCCGGGAGATCCTGCCGCAGCAGCGGCGTTGATTCTGGCAAATCTGGTTCTGTTGGCGATGGTCGTGGCGAGCGTGTTGAGAGAGATCATCGTCATACTCCAATTTCGGCGATATGCCTGATGGCCTGCGGTCCCCCCATTACCAATTCTATCCGCCGCTTGCGCTTCGAAAACGGCGAAATGACCCAGCAGCAGCTGGCTGACATGATCGGCATGACCCGTCAAACGGTGGCTGCCATCGAACAGAACAAATACTCTCCGTCCCTTGAGGCCGCATTCCGCATAGCGGAGGTCTTTGGCGTCGAGATCGGAGACGTCTTTCAGTGGAAAAAAACCGCCGGTTGATGGACCGAAGGGCGTTTTAACCAAGGAATCCCACATTGAATAAATGGTACAACAAGCCGGCCGTCGTGCCGGCAGCGCTTCTGCTTGCCAATTTTCTGCCCATTCTGCTTGCACTGGTGCAGGCCGTGCAGATACCGATCGGCGCCCTGCCCGAGGACAGCCAGCGCCTGACCGCCACGCCCCTCACGCATTTTCTGCATGTCGCCGGAGGCGCCGCTTTCGGCATCCTCGGCCCCATTCAGTTCGGGCTTGGCCGCGCGCGCAACTATGGCTTTCTGCATCGGCTGCTGGGCAGATTGTTTGTGGCGTCAGGGGCCCTGATCTCGCTGTCGTCGATGACGCTGCTGTTTAGGTTTCCGGAGGCCTATTCGGTCGCCATCAGCGGCGCTCGATTGATCTTCGGCGTCCTTCTTGCCGTCGCCTTGACGATTGCCGTGCAGGCCATTCGCCGGGGACAGGTCTTGCGCCACCGCAACTGGATGATCCGGGCCTATGCCATCGGCATGGGTGCCACCGCCGTGTCGATGATATTCTTTCCCGTTTATCTGATCACCGGAGATGCGCCGGCCGGGTTTGTTGCCGATGCGGCCTTCTGTGGGGCCTGGATCGGCTGCATTCTCTTCGCTGAATACCTGATCCGCCGAAACTGAGCAGCGGAGCAGCCCTGATGCGCCTTTTGTTGATAGAAGACGAGGTGGAGCTCGCATCCATGCTGGTGTCCGTGCTCGGAAAGAATGGTCTTCTCGTCGATCATACCACCTTGATCGGCGACGGGCTCGAACTCGCACGCCAGAACACCTACAACACCATCCTCTTGAACCACCGGCTGCCGGATGGCGACGGGTTGTCGTTTGTGGAGAGCTTCAGAGGCGACGGCGGAACGACCCCGATCCTCGTCTTGACGGCGCGAAACACCCCGCAGGAACGGGTGAAGGGGCTGAACCTCGGGGCGGACGACTATCTGGGAAAGCCGTTTTTGATGGACGAGCTCATCGCCAGGGTCCGCGCACTCCTGCGCCGCCCGGTGACCGTGGTTGAGCAGAAACTTGCGGCCGGCAGCATGATCATCGATCCCGTCCATATGACGGTGCATGTTGGTCCGGAACAGATCGACATTCCGAGACGAGAACTGTTGCTTCTTGTCGCCCTGGCGAAACGCATCAACAAGACCGTGGGCCGGGATACGCTGGAGGCCGCCGTTTACAATTACGAGGACGAGATCCAGTCCAACGCTCTCGATGCGCATGTTTCAAGGCTGCGGAAACGTCTTGGCGATGCGGAGGCGGGGGTCAGCATTCACAGCATCAGAGGGGTAGGCTACCTCCTCAAGCGAGATGCCTGACGCCTCCCTGGCCCTCGTGCCCAGCAGCAGGGTGAAAAGAGGGATCACACACACTGAAAACGCAGGCGATTGAAGCGGGCCGGACTTGATCAACCCGGCTCGCATTTTTTCTTTCCTCGCGGGCCATACCGCAAGACCTCCTCGATAGTCTGCACATTGGCGGCCCTCCTGGGCGACGGTGCAGGCAAACGATCAAACCACTCCGACGCCCTCTTGGATCTCGTAGCCCTGCGGCAGGAGGCGGTTGCCGATCTCGCGTGTCCGGCCCTCTCCCCGGCAGAGGAGATTTCCCTCTTCCTCGGCGGCGAGCGGATTTTCCGGCGCAGACGCGCCAATCCCCCCTCAGACGAGCCCTGATTGCGGCCATGATCACGCGTCCCAGAGGGTGCCGGACACCACAGGAAAATTTGGGCAGGTCAAAAGTGCTCTCCCGCCCCGAAGACCGGCAAACACGTAATGTTCCCGTAATCCTGGCTTTGCATCGTGCGCGCGTCGGAGCCTAGAGCCTCATCCGCATCATTGTATTTTGCCAGGAGTTATTGAGTGAACCCTTTCGCACCCCATGCGCTTTCCATCCATGAGCGCAAGCGCCCGCTTCTGCGTGGTCTTTACGCAAGCTGTGTCATTGCCATTATGCCATGTGCCTCCCATGCTGCGGACCTGAATGCCGGGGGCGCAACGAGTTCAGCGCCTGAGCAGGGGTTTGATGCGCAGCGTTACAGCGACCCCAACGGGCAGCCGCGGGATTGGGAGCTGACCTTGGGCGCAGGCGCGCTCTACATGCCGGAATATGAAGGATCGGACAAGCTGGAAGTCCGTCCGCTACCCATTGTGTCGGCCAGGATTGGCGACCGGGTCAATGCCGATATCACGGGTGTGTCGGTGGATGTGCTGCAGCATGACGGCCTCCGGATGGGCGTCAAGGGCGGCTATGAAATTGGCCGCAAGGAAGACGATTCGCGCTATCTCAAAGGACTTGGCGATATCGACAATGGCGGCGTTGTCGGTGGCTTCGTCAGCTATGACGCCGGCCCGATCCAGGCCTATGGCAAGCTCGACAAAACGGTGGGCGGAAGCAACGGCTTGATTGGCACCGTCGGTGTAAAGGCGTCCTATCAGTACGAGAAATTCATGTTTTCCGCCGAGGCCTCGGGCGTATGGGCGGATGAAAAGCACATGCAATCCTATTTCGGCGTCACGAAAGCCCAATCTCAGCAATCAGGTCTCAACGAGTTCGACCCGAAGGCCGGTTTCAAGCGGGTCGATCTGAAGGCATCCGCAACCTATGCGATCAATCAAAACTGGGCCGTCACCAGCGTGGCGGGCGTGGGCATCTTGACCGGGGACGCGAAGAACAGCCCGGTCGTCAAGAAAGATGTTCAGCCGTTCGGCATGATTGGCGTGGCGTATCAGTTTTGACCATGCGGCGGCCTCCCGATCGGTCGCCGCAGCCTGACGGCCGCAACTCCCTGGCGTATCCCCGTACGGCAGCGTGCCTTTTTCGCCGCACCATGGCACCTGTAGAGTTGCGGTCGTCCGGAAATTTACTCCGGCCCCCCATTTCCAATCCATCGATGTTCGAATCGCCTTTTCCAAAAAGTGATCCATGATCGGGAGGGTGCTTTCTTCGAAGAAACTCCGAAGCGAATAAAGCATCCAAAAACGAGGTGAAGACTCGGCTGCCATTGGCTCCATGGTGGCCGAGTTTCACCGAGCAGGGCGTTGGTCAGGCAGAATGGCAGGGCATGGAAGATGCTTTTCTCCCGCAGGAAATCGGGACGAATTGATCGGCGTCCCCATGCGGATTTTTTCTCGGCCGCACCTCCGCGCCCATGCCGATGACAGTATATCGCCGCTCCCAATCAGCGTGTCTGCAAACATAATGTCCAGCGTGATGCCCAATATTTCATCGCAGTATCCCCCTGCTCGCCGCGAGCGATTGCGCCCGTAACCGTTTTTTTAACGGCCGCACATGTTGGCCTGTTGGGAAACGCTCGAGCGAAGGCCGGTGCTTCGCCGCAGATGTCGATACCAAATAGTTGCGCTCCTGGATTTTGCACCCAGCGCGCGATGTCGTTCGTCCACCATTATGAGCCATTGATAGAATTTACATCCGTTCATACGCATTTCGTAGACTTTAAATCGATTGTGGCTATGCCGAATCCCCAGATATGGGTAATTTTTTCCCAGCCTCAAGCGCGCTCGGCCGAGAAAAAAACGGTCGAAATCCTGAGGAAAAACCCCGAAGTATATCACGGTATACTGATAAAGGACGGTCCGCGAACAACCCCATTCGATGCGCAGCTGGATGCCGTCGAACACCGACAAAGTCCCCTGTGAGGCCACGCACGACAGCGACGGAGCCTCGAACCCAAGCCCGAACGTTCGTGATGGAGAATACCACGTTGAAGACAACCATGAAAGCACTGTTGAATTACACAAGAGGTAATTCAACGGATTTTACTTTAACTGTCATTGGATATTCCATTTCATCGTGGCTCAACGAAAATTCAATATTAAGAAATTCTGTAAGGATATTTCGCCGGAAAGACTTCGAATTCATTCCGGGAATCGCGCCGTGAATACCAATTCGTTACTGGTAGGCTTTGCCACCTCGACACGTTGGGGGCTTCTTATCGTGAACCACGAAGGAGAGGTCAAATATGTCAACGCAGCGGTCTCTTCAATCCTCGGCTATCGACCGGCCGACCTCATCGGAAGGCCGATAACCACCATAATACCGGAACGCCTGCGCGGCGCGCATAACAGCGGGATGGAGCGAGCGGTCGAACTGGGCGAGTCGAAACTGGGCGGCAGCCCGGTGGAGGTCCATGCGCTCAAGTCGGATGGAAGTGAAATTCCGATTGAAATGACACTGTCGGTTTGGCGCAACAAGGGCCAGGTCTGGGCGGGCGCGATGATCAAGGATGTATCCGACCGTCGCGCCCGGGACGCCCGACTGCTTCGCCTTGCCACCCGTGATGCCCTCACAGGCCTTCTCAACGACAAGGCGTTCCGGGACCGCCTGTCTGAAGAAATAATGGAGGGCCCGACGAGTGTTCTGGTTATCAATCTGGGCGGATTCCGGGAAGTATTCGATCTGTTCGGCCGAGTTATTTCGGACTCCCTGATACAAGCAGTGGGTGTGCGGCTCTTGTTCGTCCTGGGTCACGAGTCGAACGTCGCCAGGCTGAGGGGAGATGAATTCGCGGTCTTCGTGCGGGGCTTCGATTCCCGTTCGAAAGCAGAAATGCTGGCAACCGAACTTGTCCACACGTTCAACAAGCCCTTCAGCCTGGGCGGCATGGAATTTCAGCTCAGCGCGAGCATCGGCATTGCCATTTCAGATCATGAAAATGATGATGCCGAGGTCTTGCTGGCCGCGGCCGATTTCGCCCTCCAGAAAGCGATCTCGAGCGGCGGGCGTGCATTCAGCTTTTTTGACGACGGGATGCGCCAGGAAAATGAATCTTTCAGGGTTCTGCGAGACGAACTTCGTGCCGCCCTCACGCACAATGAGCTCCGGCTATACTACCAACCGCAATATGAACTGGTCAGCAAACGCCTCGTCGGTTTCGAAGCGCTCATTCGCTGGCAGCATCCGCAACGGGGGCTTCTTGCCCCGGCACTGTTCTTGCCTCTCCTGCATCGGAGCATATTGGCGCTGGATATCGGATGGTGGACGCTGGAGGAAGCCTGCCGTGTGGCCGCGACCCTGAACCACCATGGGCATTACAAGATGGCGGTCAATCTTTTTCCCATGCAGTTCCGCGCGCCCACCCTTGTGGAACGGGTGAATGCCTGCGTGAAGCGCTATAATCTCTCCCCCGACAAGCTGGAGCTGGAGCTGACGGAAGAAATCGCCCTCGACGACGTCGGCGGAGCGATCGACACCGCGAAGGCCCTGAGGGAAATCGGCGTGGGCATGGCCTTCGATGATTTCGGCACCGGCTATGCCTCCCTGAGCTCCCTTCAGAAAATTCCCCTTTCCACCCTCAAGATCGACCGAAGTTTCGTTCAGCACGTTCACGAGAAAAAGTCCTCCGATGCAGCGATCGTTCGCGCATTGATCGGGATGAGCGCTGACCTTGGGCTCTCGAGTATCGCGGAGGGTATAGAAACCTTGGAACAGGAAGCCGCCCTGATCGACATCGGCTGCGCCATCGGACAAGGATATCTCTACGGAAAACCTGCGGATGAGGCCGCAACCTTGGCGATCGTGCTGGCAGACCCTTCCAGGACCTCGGATCGGGCCTGACGCGCTGAACGAACCGGACCTGCGGCCATGGCCGGATATTCCGGAATGGTGGGATATTCCTCTTCAGACGCTGAGGCGGCCCGGCGTCGGCTCAGAGCCCGGCACCGATCTCGTCAAGCGTGATGGTCGCCGTCATCGCTTCGCTTGCGGCATCCGGCTCTCCGCGCTCGATGGCGGTGACGAGCGCGCGATGCGCCTGCACCAGCGCGGCCATGCGCTCCTCGTCGGGACGCTCGACCAGCGGCCGGTAGCCGAAGGCATGCGAAAGCTCGATCACGCCAATGAAGCTCCGCAGGAACGGGTTCTGGGAGGCATCGGCAATGATGCGGTGCAACTCGAAATCCGCCAGGGCGAAATTCTGCGTCTCCGATCCGGAAATCTCCATCTGGCGGATCCAGTACTGCATCAGGCGCACGTGGTCGGCGGTCCGCCTTTCCGCAGCGCGAGCGGCGGCATGGGGCTCGACGATGCGTCGCATGTCCTTCAATCCGGACAGGAAATCCTTCTCCAGAGGCTGGCCGAAATGCCAGGCGAGAACCTGCGCGTCGTAGAGGTTCCAGCGGGTGCGCTTCGCCACCTTGGTGCCCACCTTCGGGCGCGCCTCGAGCAGGCCCTTGGCTTCCAGCGTCTTCAGCGCTTCGCGCAGCACGGTCCGCGACACGTCGAACTCGGCCATCAGGGCGGCATCGTTGGGCAGCGTGCTTCCCACGGGAAAGCGGCCGTTGATGACCCCGGCCCCGATCTCGTTGATCACGTGGGAGTGGAAATTCCGCGCCGTCGTTCGCCCGGCAAGGGAGCGAAGGAGGCTCCCCGGTTCGCTCATGCAGGGCCTTTCCTGAGCTGGGCAGGCCCGTTCTGTCGATTGAAGACCAGGTTCTGCAGGAGAATGAACATGAAAAGCAGAAACCCGATCGCGATTTTCGTCCACCAGCTGGACAGGGTGCCGTCGAATACGATGAATGTCTGGACCAGACCCTGCAGCATCACTCCGATCAGCGTGCCGAAAATGAAGCCATAACCCCCGGTCAACAGGGTTCCGCCTATCACCACGGCTGCAATCGAGTCAAGTTCGATACCAACCGCCGCGAGCGGATAGCCAGCCGACGTATAGAGCGAGTAGATAATGCCGGAGAGGCCGCCCAGGAACGACGAAAGCGCGTAGATCGCCACCGTCGTCCTGCCCTTCGGCACGCCCATCAACGCCGCCGAAACGGGATTGCCGCCGATCGCATAGACATAGGATCCGAAGCGGGTGCGGTGGGCGATCAGCCCGAAGACGGCAAAGACCGCGAGCATGGTCAGCCCGATCGCACTCAGCCGGCCGCCGCCGGGCAGCTTGTAATAGAGCGAGGAGATCGTGCGATAGAATTCGTGGTCGATCGGAATGCTGTCCTGCGTCAGCACGGAGGCAAGCCCTCGCGCCAGGAACATGCCCGCCAGCGTGACGATGAAGGGCGGTACCCGCAGGAAATGGATGATCGCGCCCATCACCGCGCCGAACAGCGCGGCCATGGCCAGCACCAGCGGGAAGACCACGAGGGGATGGAGCCCGAGCCGGGTGATCATCAGGGCGGTCACGACGCCGGTCAGCCCGATCACCGCCCCGACCGAGAGATCGATGCCGCCGGAAATGATGACGAAGGTGGCCCCAACGGCAGCAACGCCCAGAAAGGCATTATCGGTCAGGAAATTGCCGAGAACCCGGGTCGACCACATCCCCGGATACTGGCTCACGCAGAGCGCATAGGCGACGATGAAGATCAGCGTGGTGGCGGCAAGCGGCCGGTAACGGGCATTCATGGCGCCTTCCTCCCCGGGAATTTCAGGCCTCTGAGGCCCGAGACGATGTCGCCGAGCCGCGCCGATTGCAGAACGAGAATGATCATGATCACGCCGGCCTTGACGATCAGGTTGAATTCCGGCGGGAAGCCGGACACGAGGATGCCGGTGTTCATCGCCTGGATGATGATGGCGCCCAGCACCGAGAGCGGGATCGAGAAGCGGCCGCCGAGCAGTGACGTGCCGCCGATGACGACGGCAAGGATGGCATCGAGTTCGAGCCAGAGGCCGGCATTGTTGGCATCCGCGCCCCTGATGTCCGCCGCCGCGATGATGCCGGCAATGGCCGCGCAGAGCCCCCCGAAGGCATAGATTGCCAGGATCAGCGAGCGGCTGCGCAGGCCCGTATAGGTGGCCGCCGAGCGGTTGGTGCCGATCGCTTCGATGAAGAGACCCATGGCGGTGCGGCGCACGAAGACATGGGCTGCCAGCATCAGCAGAAAGGCGATGACGGCGGGCATGGGAAGACCGAGCACGGAACCCGTTCCGATGAAGATCAGCGCCGGATCGGAAAAGGTGACGATCGAGCCTTCGGTGATCAGCTGGGCAAGGCCGCGCCCCGCAACCATCAGCACCAGGGTTGCGACGAAGGGCTGGATGGCGAGAATGGCAATCAGGAGACCGTTCCACAGGCCGCAGGCAATGCCGACGGCCAGTGCCGCCGCCAGCGTCACGACGAGCGGATGGCCCGAGACGGTGAAGGTCGCCGCCACCGCACCGGCTACCGCCATGACCGCGCCGACCGAGAGATCGACACCCCGGGTCGCGATGATCGGCGTCATGCCGATGGCGAGGATGGCGACCGGCGCGCCGCGGTTGATCACGTCGATCAGGCTGCCGAACAGGCGACCGTCCTGCCAGGTGATGTCGAAGAAACCCGGAAAGACCATCCAGTTGATCAGCAGCACGCCCGCAAGGGCCAGCACCTGATGGCTGAAGAAGGGGGAAAGGCTCTGGGCTTTCATGGCTGCGTCTCGGCATGATGGCTGGCGATGGTCTCGACGATGCGCGAGACATTGATGTCGGCCCCGTGAAGCTCGGCGGCAATCGCCCGGTCACGCATGACCACGACGCGGGAGGAATAGCTGACCACCTCGTCGAGCTCCGAGGAGATGACGACGAGGGCAAGCCCGTCCTCCCGCAGCCGGCTGATCACCCGGACGATTTCCGCATGCGCGCCCACATCGATGCCGCGTGTCGGCTCGTCGAGGATCAGGAAGCGCGGATCGGTAGCGAGCCAGCGGGCGAGGATTACCTTCTGCTGGTTGCCGCCGGAAAGCAGCTTGACGGGCAGATCGGCAGAGGCGGTGCGGATGTCGAGCGCCTCGATATACTGGCCGGCAATCTCCATCTGCTCGTCGCGATTGAGCGCCCGGAACCAGCCGAGACGGGCCTGTACGGCCATGATGATGTTTTCCCGGACCGAAAGATCCCCGAAAATGCCGTCGAGCTTGCGGTCCTCGGGGCAAAACCCGAAGCCCAGCTCGACGGCATCCCGAGGAGACCGGATGACGGTCTTGCGGCCGTCGATGGTGAGGCGACCGCTGTCGGCCATGTCGATGCCGAAGAGGAGTCGGGCCATCTCCGTTCGACCCGAGCCGAGCAGGCCCGCGACGCCGATGACCTCGCCCCGGTGGATGTCGAGCGTGAGCGGCTCGACACGCCCCTTCAGCCCATAGGCTTCCAGCGAAATCAGCGTTTCGCCGACGGCGGATTCCTCCGCCAGGATCTCGCCGTGATGGGTAACCAGATCCTTGCCGAGCATCATCTTGACCAGTTCGGTGCGGTTGATGTCGGAGATCGGGCGGGTGCCGATCAGCTGGCCGTTGCGCAGCACCGTGACCCGGTCGCTGAGCGCGAAGACCTGATCGAGAAAATGGGTGATGAAGACGATGGCAAGGCCCCGCGCCTTCAGCCGGCGGACGATCTCGAACAGCTTCTCCACCTCGGCGGAATCCAGGCTGGCCGTGGGTTCGTCGAGGATCAGCACCTTGCCGGACAGTTCCACCGCCCGCGCGATCGCCACGATCTGCTGCACGGCGACGGAGAAGGTTGAAAGCTCGGCCCGGACGTCGATGTCGAGACCGTAGGTCGCAAGCACGGCGCGGGCATCGCGCTCCATGCGGCGGCGGTCGACCAGACCGAAGCGGCGGGGCTGGCGGCCGATATAGAGATTGTCCATGACGGTCATGTTCGGCAGGAGATTGACCTCCTGATAGACCGTGCCAATGCCGAGTGCCTGCGCCTGAAGCGGCGTCGAGAAAGAGACCTCGGCGCCATCGAGGCGGATGCTGCCCTGATCCAGCGTGTAGGCGCCGGTCAGGATCTTGATCAGGGTGGATTTTCCGGCACCGTTCTCGCCGAGCAGGGCATGCACCTCGCCCGCATGAAAGGTGACATCAACACCCTTCAGGGCGGCATGATTGCCGAACATCTTGGTAATGCCGGCTGCTTCCAGCAGCGGGCGCTGATCGATCGTCATTGGCTTGTCGTCCCCCCAACGCCCATGCCGGGCGATCCTATCCGGATTGCTGACAGGTTAGAAGCTTCAAAAAGCCCCCGCCCAAGGGCTGACGGGGGCTCTTCGGGGAGGATCTCAGTAGCCGAGACCCTTGCGGGCTTCATACTCGCCCTGCGGATTGTCGGCAGGCGTAAAGAGCTTCGATTCCGTGATGATGAACTTCTCCGGCTGGGTGCCGTCCTTCTTGAAGGCTTCCAGCGCATCGAAGGCCGGGCCTGCCATGTTCGGCGTCAGCTCGACGGTGGCATTGGCTTCGCCGGCCGCCATGGCCGCAAAGATATCCGGCACCGCATCGATAGAGACGACGAGAATGTCGGAACCGGGCTTCAGGCCCGCATCTTTGATCGCCTGGATGCCGCCGACGGCCATATCGTCGTTATGGGCGTACATGGCGCAGATGTCCTTGCCGCCATTCTCGGCCTTGATGAAGCCTTCCATCACTTCCTTGCCCTTGGCGCGGGTGAAATCGCCGGTCTGGCTGCGGGCGATGGTGATGTTGGAATGACCGGCAATGGCCTCCTCGAAGCCCTTCTTGCGGTTGATGGCCGGCGTGGAGCCCACGGTGCCCTGAAGCTCGACCACCTTGCAGGGCTTGTCGCCCACGGTCTTGGCCAGCCATTCGCCGGCAACGCGGCCTTCCTTGACCTGATCGGATGCCACCGAAGTCAGGTAGAGATCCTGCGGGGCCTCGACGCCACGGTCGAGCAGGACGACGGGGATTTCCGCTTCCTTGGCCTCGCCGAGGACTTCTTCCCAGCCGGTCGCGACCACGGGGGCGACAAGGATGGCATCGACGCCCTGGGCGATGAAGCCGCGGATCGCCTTGATCTGGTTTTCCTGCTTCTGCTGCGCATCGGCAAATTTCAGCGTGATGCCGCGCTTTTCTGCCTCCTGCTTGGTGACGGAGGTCTCTGCCGCACGCCAGCCGGATTCCGAGCCGATCTGCGAGAAACCGACCGTCATGCCAGCCGCCATGGCTGCCGTAGAGACGAGCGAGGCCACACCTGCGCAGAGCGCAAGTTTAAAAATCCTGTTCATGATTTCCTCCCATTGAACGGCCCCCACCTCCAATGGCGGCCGAGCCAATTGATTGCCCATTCACGGCACGCTGTAAAGTCCAAAAGTAATATTATACGTGCTGCAATGCAGCATTATTAACCGGAACCAGGGACTAGGCAGAGGTCGGTCCCGACAGGCAACGCAGACGACGGGTCTTGCCTACCCCCTCTCCTGCCCTCACATTCGACTAGGGACAGC
The DNA here is from genome assembly GCF_056313605.1 of Gellertiella sp. DMC107. Classification (NCBI taxonomy): domain Bacteria; kingdom Pseudomonadati; phylum Pseudomonadota; class Alphaproteobacteria; order Hyphomicrobiales; family Rhizobiaceae; genus Gellertiella; species Gellertiella sp. DMC107. The sequence continues at coordinate 170,380 of NZ_JBQUZZ010000007.1, forward strand.
CGGTGACAAAAAATTGATTTCATTGCGGATAGGTCCATTGCAAAAAGGGCTTGAAATCGGAATTCAAGCCTAGACCAGCGGTTCCCGGCCGGACTGGCCACGTGCTGCATCGCACAATCCTCGACCCGGAGGCGATCAGCTACAATCTCGACAAAAGGGGTGGTTGCCCCTTCCGTCAGCGCCTGCGGCGCCGCCGGCAGCCATGCCCTGGCCTTGATAAGCCCCCTCCAGATTGACCGCACGGCAAAGACTTTTGTCGCGATGATGAAACTCGCGGCGCTCTTTCACGTCCTTTCTTCCAGCCGACCCCATCGGACGAACTCGATATGAAGGAGACATGGATCATGCGAACGTCCATCCGTACCATCGTGGCAGCATCCGCCATCGCACTCGCCTGCACCGGTGCCGCAACCGGCCTTGCCCATGCAGAGCCGGCCGTCGTTCCGGTTGCGCGGGATCATTATACCGGCACCTGGCTCGAAGTGGGCCGAACGCCCATGTGGATCACCGATGGCTGTGTCGCGGGCTACACCACCTATACGCGCGGCCTCTCCGCGGACCGCGTGCTGGTGGAGGATGGCTGCCGCATGGGCGGTCCGAAGGGAGAGCTGAAAACCATCAACGGTATCGGCACGATCAAGGATCCCGGGGATGGTCGGGGCAAGCTGAGGGTGCGCTACCCCTTTCTCATCACGATGGACTACTGGGTCCGCTACACCGCCCCCGATCGCAGCTGGTTCATCAGCGCAACGCCGGGCATGGACTATCTCTGGATCTACGCCCGAAAGACGCCCACCCCTCGCGCCCTTGAGCGCATGAAAGCCAAGGCGGCGGAGCTTGGCTACGATGTCAGCAAGCTCGAATTCCCGGTGACCGCGGCACCCTGATCGATCCACAGCCAGCGTTGCCCCGCCCCGTTTCGAGAGCGGCGCGGGGCCAGCGCATGCCGGTCTGAAGGGTTTTCATGGATCCGGCACAGCCCCTATCCGTCTCTTTTACTTCGATATTTTTCATGAAATGGATTTTATTCCATGCTTGATGTCTGCCAGGCATGATTGTTCACCTTCAGCCTATTCATTATCGATAGTCTTCAAGTATCGATAGTGAAGATTATAATCGTTCAGACGCCCTTGGATGCTCTCTGCGGGCGCTGCCAACAGGCGTGGAGGAAGAGGGCCGGAGCGGTTGCGAGGCACAGAGGAACGCCCCCGGGGTGGGAACGACGACCCTTCCGAGGGGAGAAGGGCATGTTCAGGCAAGCGGCGCCGGGACAATGCGGATCCATGCCGGAAAGGGCGATCCGGTCGAGGAAGGACCAGCAAAGTGGTGAATGGGCTTTCAGCGACGGGCAGGCTCGGCGCAGAAGCGGGCTTTCGGCCTGTCTGCACGTTCCGGCCCGGGACACGCCTGTCAGAGGGCTGGGCTTCGCTTGACGCCGGCCGCGGTCGTCCCGGCGGGAGGGGCGTCCATGACAGGGTCACCCTTCGGAAGCGCTGCCGCCACCAGCGCTCCGGGATGCAGGATCACGCGGCGGCTGAGGGCATGGGCGGATCGGATCGCGACCTCCGGAGGGCTTCCGGAAAGATGGGCCGCGAGATAACCGGCGTTGAAGCTGTCGCCCGCCGCCGTCGTATCCACAGGCACCTCCCGGGGCAGATCCGTGACCACTCCGCCTTCCTGCACCGTGGAATAATGCACCGGGCCGCCGCCTGCCTTCACCACCACCTCGCCTGCGCCATAGCGGTGATAGCGGGCTATCGTCTCCTGTTCGCTGCGGTCGCCGAAATATATCCGCTCGTCATCGAAGCTCGGAAGAACTAGATCACAAAGGGCAGAGGCGGCGGCGATCCAATGGCGCATATCCTCGGCGTGACGCCAGAGGGCGGGCCGCAGATTGGGATCGAACACCACTTTCGTTCCGTGGGCCCGCGCCTGTTCCAGACTGTGCAGGAGAATGGCGCGGCCGTCCTCCGGAAGGATCGCCAGCGTTATGCCGGAAAAATAGGCGATGCCGGCCTCTGACAAGGCGGGATCCAGACGGCTTGCCGCATCCGCCAGACGGCGAGCGGCGGAATTGTCCCGCCAGTAGGAAAAGCTGCGCTCCCCCTCCCGCAGGGTAATGGCATAGAGCCCCACCTCCCGTTCGGGATCGCGGCTGACAAAGCCCGTCTCCAGCCCTTCCGCAGCGAGAAAGGAAAGGAGGCGCTCGGAAAACTCGCCGGTACCGACCCGCGTGAGATAGGCCACCGGCCAGCCTTCGCCCAGAAGCCGGCGCAGGTACCAGGCCGTGTTCAACGTGTCCCCCGCAAAGCCCACTTGCCAGCTCCCGGGGCTGCTCCCCCGCGAAAGCTCCACCATGGCTTCGCCGATGGATACGATCCTGTTCTTGCGCATGCCTCTTCCCCTGCCCTTGGCGCTCCGGATGCCATGGTTCCCGCGCTGCCCTGATGCCATACTGTTATCGGCCCCCATGGTGGAGCGGGTGCTTGCAAGGGGACCCAAAGCGATATAATACTAGTATGGTAGTTCTTGCAAGGGAGGAATAGGTCCATGGGAGTCATCGTCACGGGGGCGGCAAAGGGCATCGGGCGGGCTGTCGCCTTGCGTCTTGCACGGGAGGGGTGGCCGCAGGTGCTGGTCGACGTGGACGCAGACGGGACCGGGAGCACCCTTGCCGACATCCGGGCCGCGGGGGGCAAGGCCATCGCCTTGACGGGGTCCGTCAGCGACGACGAAACGGCACAGGCCGCGGTGCGCCTCGCCATCGAGCATTTCGGGCGCCTGACCGGCCTCTCCCACAATGCGGGTATCCAGCGATATGGCAGCGCCGAGACCACGGACGACGCCACCTGGGCATCGGTGATCGATGTCAACCTGACCAGCGCTTTCCTCCTGGCGCGCGCCGCCCTGCCGGAGCTGAGAAAAACCAGGGGGGCAATCGTCTTCATGTCGTCCGTCCAGGGTTTTGCCTCGCAGAAGAACGTAGCGGCCTATACGGTCTCCAAGCACGGTCTCAACGGTCTGACGAAATCCATTGCGGTCGATTTCGCCGAAGACGGGGTGCGCGCCAATGCGATTGCACCGGGCTCGGTCGACACGCCCATGCTGGATTGGGCGATCGGCCTTTCGGAGGATCCCGTCTCGCTGCGCCAGACGATCAACCGGATGCATCCCATGGGCCGTTCCGGCCGACCGGAGGAAGTGGCCGAGCTGGTGCTCTTTCTGTTGTCCGATCGCTCGTCCTTCGTGACGGGGGAGATCATCAAGATGGATGGCGGCTTGCTCAGCCTCATCGGCGGCACGCCGAGGAGTGGCGCGTGACCCCTGAAATCCTCACGCAAACCCATGATGTCGTAGGCGAAAGCCCGGTTTTCGATCCTGTCCTCAGCAGGCTCTACTGGGTGGATATCGTCGGCAAGGCGCTGCGCTGGCGGGGGCCGGACGAAAGCGTCACCAGCCTCGCCCTGCCCGACTTTCCCACCGCCGTCGCGCTCACCGACCGGGGGCGGTTGCTGCTGTCGCTCGCCTCGGGACTTGTTCTACTCGATCCGGCAGAGGGTCGGCCCCTGCCTCTGGCCGCGCCGGAGGAGGGCGACGGGCTGATGCGCCTCAACGAGGGCAAATGCGATCCCCGGGGGCGCTTCTGGTCGGCAAGCATGGAAACGAACCTCACGCCGGAGGGAAAGCCGCGCACCCCCGCCGGCCACATCGGCCGCCTCTACCGCGTGGACGGGCGCGAGGTGACACCCATGGGCGAGCGGATGCTCGGCATTCCCAACACCATGGCCTGGTCGCCGGACCGCCGACGCTTCTATTTCGGCGACAGCGCCCGCAACCTTCTCTGGGTTCACGATTATGACGAGGCGGACGGCACGATTGGCAATCGCCGGGTTTTCGTGGAAGGGGGGCCGGGCGTTCCGGACGGTTCCGCCATCGATACGGAGGGATGCCTGTGGACGGCCCGTTTCGGCGCGGGATGCGTGATCCGTTACACGCCGGAAGGAGGGGTGGACCGGGTGGTGGAGCTGCCCGCCAGAAACCCCACCGCCTGCGGCTTTGGCGGATCGCGGCTCGATGAGCTTTACATCACCACGGCGACTTTCGGCCTGTCGGCAGCAGACTGCGCGCGGAACCCTGCCGAAGGCGCCCTCATCCGGCTTCGCCCGGGCATCGGCGGCCTTCCGGAAACGGCCTTTCGAGAGCCCTACTAGGACTGGCGTCCAGACGAAGGGTCAGGGCGCGTCACGCCGAAAGGGCGAAGGCCGAGAGGGCATAGTCGGTCCGGAAGGGTCTGTCGGGATCGAGATGCAGACAGGTCGGAATGCCGGAGGCCGCAATCGGATTGGCCGGATCGGCGCTCACCGCAGCCCCCAGATCGAAAGCGCCTGCCACCGGTTCGATCCCGAGAGCTTCGAACCGGCTGCTCCAGGGCCAGGCGGAGCGTCCGCGATTGGAGACCCAGAGCAGGATGCTTCTGAAGACGGAGGCATCGAAGGAAAACTCGGCGCGATAGGCTTCCTCCCCATGGACCAGCCGCGCGGGGGATTGCACGTCCAGCAACTGCACCAGCTCTTCGGTGGCAAAGGGCAGCGGCAGATGCGCCAGCGAGAGGGAGCCCTCCCCGGCCGGTATGGACTCGAGATGGGTGAAGGCCGCGCCGGGGTTCAGGCGCGAGACACCGGGTTCCACCGCCATCGGGAAGACGAGACCGCGCCGGAACGGGATATCGAGCCGTGTGCCCGCGCGTGCGGCACCCAGCGAGAAAACCGGGTGCAGCGCCACCGGCAGCGAGACGCTGCGACGCACCTCGATACCGAGGCTGCATTCGAGCCGGGCCTCTCCCGGAACGCCCGCCACCCGGCGGGTGAGACGCTTCACCGGGGACGCATCGGGGTAATCGATCTGCATCTCCACTGCGGCCTCGCTCAGCTGCCGCAGCTGCCAGTGGTGATGGGACGCAAAGCCGTGAAAATGGGCCTCGACCGGATCGGCCGGCCCGGGCGTCCAGGCGGCAGGGAGACCCTCGGGCGGGGCGGGCGCCCCGAATGGCACGCAGGGCCACTCCCCCCTCAACCGCTTCATCAGGCCGGGAAGGGACGGATAGCGCGGATCGCCGGTCTCTTCGCACCAGGGCGCGACCGCCAGCGGCGACACGGTGCGGCCGTCTTCCAGCACCAGGTCGAGCGGCCCGAGCATGCCGCCCAGGGACTGGACCTCCACCCGGCCCCTGTCCCAGTGCAGGTCAAGCCTTTGCATGATGCGGGATCACATCTTCGAAATAGTCCGGCATCGCGGCCACCTGTTCGGGAATGCCTTTCAAGACCCGGCGCAGATGCAGCCTGAGCGCCGTTTCGGCCCGGCCGAAATCCTGCGCGGCGATCCCGTCGGCAATGGCGGCATGCTGCTCCACCAGCTCACCGAGCGAATTGGCCCAGCGCAGATCGAGATTGCGGACCCGGTCCAGCGGCGCCCTGACCTCCTCGATGTGGGAGGCAAGGCCGACGATCCCGCTCCGGTCGCCGATCGCCCGGTGAAACCGCTCGTCGGATTCGTAGAACCGCTCGATCTGGTTGTGCACCTGGCAGGCCTTCTGGATGGCAAGCTCGGCCTTCAGCTGGTCGGCAAGCGCCTCGCCATGCCCGTTCAGCGCCCGGCGCAGCGCCTCGACTTCCACCGCCTCGCGGATCATCTGGGCGCGGTAGACCGACGTCAGCGAAATGCGGCTGACGATCGATCCCCGCTGGGAAAAGATGTTGACCAGGCCCGCAAGCGACAGGCGCAACAGCGCTTCGCGCACGGGCTGGCGGCTGACGCCGAAGAAACCGCAGAGACCGCCCTCGGACAGGGCGGTATCGGGCGCGATGGAGGTCTGGATGATCTGCTGCCGGAGATAGCAGAAGATCTGCATCGAAACGGGCCCGTCGCCGTTCAGCTCCGGCACGGGCAAGGTTTCGGTGATTTCCTCCAGATTGCGTCGTCTTGACAAATCACACCCCCAAATCGATCTCAGGACACCTGCATGCCCTGCATGAACCGTTTTTTCAACACGAAGAACAGAACGAGCGTCGGCAGCGATGCAATTACCGACGCGGTCATCACCAATGTCTGGGCTCCCCGGGCATAGGCGCCCTGGAAAACCTGCAGTGCCGACATGATCGACCGGACATCCGGGCTTTGGGTCAGCACCGTGGAAAAGAGCAGATCGTTCCAGATCCAGGTGAACTGGAGCAGAAAAACGGCCACCAGCGGTCCATAGCAGTTCGGCAGGACAATCTGAAGAAACAGTCTCAGCTCTCCACATCCATCGATGCGGGCCGCCTCGTCCATCTCCCGGGACAGCTGGTTGAGATAGTTCTTCAAAACCAGAACCGGGAAGGGAATGCAGATCGCGGTGTAGAACAGGATCATGCCGAGGCGTGTATTCAGGAGGCCGGTGTGCATATAGGTGAAGAAGAGCGGGATCAGATACATCTGGAACGGAAACACCGTTCCCGAGAAGATCAACAGGAACCAGTAGGCGCGGCCCCTGAACTCGAAGCGGGACAGGCCATGGGCTGCCATGGCGGCGATCAGCACGGCGAGGCCTGCGCCGACGAGCCCGTAGAGCAGGGAATTGAACATGCCCTGTCCCATCTTGGCGACGGTCCAGGCGCCCACGAGATTGTCCAGGAGAGGGGCAAAGCCCTGGGGCAGCGCAAGCGCGCCGCCTTGCGCATATTCTTCCGGCGATTTCAGGATCGAGACGGCCACATAGTAGAAGGGCAGGAGCCACACCAGCGAAAGGCCGGCCATGAACAGGACGATGATCCGGTTTCCGCGCTTCCTGCGTTCGTTGCGCGACAGCTGGTCGAGGTCGAGTGTGGTGATGTCGAAGGCCATGGGGATCTTTCCTAGCGGATCATGCGTTCGATGCGGTCCTGAAGCACCGCCTGGGTCCAGGTGACCGCCAGCACCACCGCCCCCAGCACCACCGAGATGGCGGAGGCATAGGCCCAGGCGCTCTTCTCGAAGGCTTCCACATACATGTAGACCGTGAGCGAAAGGGTTCTTTTGGCCGGGTAGTCCTTGGCCATCACCCAGATGTGGTCGAAGACGGTGAAGCCGGCGAGCACCGACAGGATGACGACGACCAGGATGGTCGGCAGGAGAAGCGGCAGGGTGACATGCCGGAAGACCTGCCATCCCGACGCGCCATCCACCGTCGCGGCCTCCAGCGGATCGCGCGGCAGCGCCGACAGACCGATGAGAAACAGCACCATGGAAAGGCCGACGGTCTGCCAGATATAGGCGACGACCACGGACCAGGTGACGGTGCTGGACTCGTACAGCCAGCCGAAGGTCACGGGTTCGCCCAGGATCCGGGACAGGAGGCCGTTCAGAAGACCCTCCGGCGCATAGAGATAGAACCACATGACCCCGACGGAGGTGGGGGCGAGAATGCGCGGCACGAAGAAGATGCTCTTGGCCAGCTCCTCGAAACGCTGCCCCCGCATCATCATGGCCAGAGACAGGCCGATGGCGCCCGGCAGCACAAGCGAGGCCAGAACCCAGATCGACGTATTGAGAATGGCGTCGCCGAAATTCGGATTGGTGAGCAGCAGCTCGTATTGCCGCAGCCCGGCAAAGGAGGACAGGCCGGAGAATTTCTTCCAGTTCGTGAAGGAAATCCACACGTTGAACAGCACCGGGTAGAGCAGCATGCCGCAGACCAGCACCAGGGCCGGAGACATGAACAGGAGCGCCGTACGACGCTGCCGGCGTCGATCCCGCGCAGCCTGAAAGTCCAGGCTGGCGAAATCGATCTTCTCGAGCTCGTCTTTCGACAGGTTGAAGGGATCGGGTGTCATCGGCATGTCCGGGAACGCGGCACCCGCGGCTCCCCTTGCGGGGAACCGCGGGCCCGTTCGGTTTCGATTACTTCGCGGCCCAGTACTGGGCGTTGATCTTCTGCATGGCGGCCATGACTTCCTTGGCCTTTTCCTTGGTCGGCGTGAGCATGAAGGCGCTCATCTGGGCAACCAGATCGCCCTGGATTTCAGCCGGCACCGCTTCCCACCAGCGGGTCACGGCCTTGTGTCCGCCCTTCAGCATCTCGTCGGAGATGTCGGCGACGATCTGGTTCGGCGGCGAGGCCTTGAGGTTGCCGGTGTAAAGGCTCTGCGCCTTGGACCATTCCGACGCACCGTCGACGCTGGCCCAGTATTCGAAGGCGGCGCGTTTTGCGGGATCCGCCCAGGCGGCCTTGGAAATCAGGATGGGCGAGCCCTCGACCACGATCTGGGCCGGCGCATCGGCCGAGATGTTGGGCATGATGAAGGCGCCGAAATCCTTGCCGATCTTCATGCCCTGTTCCTCGATCAGGCCCGTGGCCCATTCGCCCATCAGATACATGGCGCCCTTGCCGCGGGCGAAATCGGCCACCTCCTCGGTGGAGCGGGGATCGGTGAAATATCCCTTGGCATAGAGATCGACCCACCGGTCGAACACGGCCTGCACCTCGGGCCCGTCATAGGGGACGGTTCCGTCATGAAGACCCGCATAGGCGGCGGGGTTGGTCCGCATCATCAGTTCCTCGAACCAGATGAAACCCCGCCACCCATCCTGCACGGTCGCGTTGAACGGTGTGATGCCGGCGGCCTTCAGCTTGGCGGCCACCTGTTCCAGTTCGGCCCAGGTTTTCGGCGGCGTCACGCCGGCCTTTTCGAATTCGGCCTTGTTGTAGAAGACGACCCAGCGGGCCAGCAGCAAGGGAATGCCGTAGGTCTTGCCGTCCACCTGGAACAGGGCCCGGTTGCCGGCAGAGAATTCGCCGCTGGCGATCTTCTTGTCCCAAAGCTCGTCCACCTCGGCCACATTGCCGGAAGCCACGACGTCCTCCAGCGCCTTGCCCGTCCACCAGGTGAAGAGATCCGGCGGATTGCCGGCTGTCATCGAGCTTTGCAGATAGGCCTTGTACTGGTCGGTGGCATAGCTCGTATGGGTGAAGCCGCCTTTCTTCGCCATGACGTCGAAGCCGGATTTCCAGAAATCCTTGTCGTGCGCCATGGTCACATCGGCGGCCTGGCTTGTGGCCACCGAGGCCAGAAGCGTGCCGGCCAGCACCGCGTATTTGAGTATGGTCCTGATCATTTTTCCTCCTCCAAGGTCTTAGATCGTGAGATTGGATCGCCTACCGCGCGCGCAGTGTTTCCCCGCTTTCGGGGTCGAACAGGTGGACGCGGGTGAGATCGATATCGAAGTCCAGACGCTCGCCATCCGCGACCGGGCGCGGCTGCTGCATGCGGGCAATCAGTTCGGTTTCGCCGAGCCGGGTGAAGACGAGCGCTTCGTTACCCAGCCATTCCGTGAAGAGCACCTCCCCCGAAAAGCTGGCGAGCCGTTCCGGAACGAGGCCGTGCCCCCGGACCGAAACATCCTCCGACCGGATGCCGAAGGTGACCCTCTGCCTCTTTTCCAGCGCCCGGAAGCGGCCCGCCGGCAGCTCCACCGGGGTTGCGATGGCCGGAACGGTGAGAGTCGTCGGGCCAATGGCCTCCGCCTGGATGAAATTCATCGCCGGCGTGCCGATAAAGCCTGCCACGAAGAGATTGGCCGGATCGGAGAAGACGGTATAAGGGGTAGCCGCCTGCTCGATCCGGCCATCACGCATGATGACGATCTTGTCAGCCATGGTCATGGCCTCGATCTGGTCATGCGTGACATAGATCACCGTATTGTTCAGTCGCTTGTGCAACCGCTTGATTTCGGCGCGCATCTGGTTGCGCAGCTTGGCATCCAGATTGGACAGCGGCTCGTCGAAGAGGAACACGTCCGGTTCCCGCACGATGGCCCGGCCCATGGCCACGCGCTGCCGCTGGCCGCCGGAGAGCTGGGCCGGCTTGCGGTCAAGATAGGGGCCGAGCTGCAGGATCTCGGCGGCGAAGGCCACCCGCCTGTCGATTTCCGCCCGCGCAATGCCCGCGATCTTCAGGCCGAAGCACAGATTGTTGCGCACCGTCATGTGGGGATAGAGCGCATAGCTCTGGAACACCATGGCAATGCCGCGCTGGCGCGCCGGCAGATCGTTGACCACCCGGTCGCCGATGCGGATCTCGCCCCAGCTGATGGATTCCAGCCCGGCGATCATCCGGAGCGTCGTGGACTTGCCGCATCCCGAAGGGCCGACCAGCGCCACGAAGGACCGATCCTCGATCTCGAGGCTGATACCCTTCACGGCCGGATGGGACCCATAGGCCTTGACCACATTGGTGAGTGTGACGCCAGCCATCAGACCGTACCCCCCGGCATGTCCTTCACCGCCGGATCGGCATAGTTTCGCTCGGGAAACACCGAATACCAGTGCGGCCGCGCGGGGTCGCGATCATAGGCGTAGCCGCCTGTCTCGCGGTAATATTCGGCGTAGCGGCGCATCTTGTCCGGATCGAGCGTAATGCCGAGACCCGGTCCCTGCGGCACGGCGATGCAGCCGTTGCGGTAGGTCATCCTGCCGCCGGCAATCACGTCGTCGGTGAGATGGTGATAATGGGCATCCGCCGCGAAGAAGAGGTTCGGCAGGGCCGCGCCGAGATGCAGCATCGAGGCAAGCTGGATGCCCAGTTCCCCCGAGGAATGCACGGAGGCGCCGTACTGGAAGGTTTCCAGCACGTTGCCGGCCTTGTAGGCCTGCCGCAGACCGCCCCAGAAGGTGGTATCCAGCAGGATGACATCGACCAGATCCTGCCGGATGCACTGGGCCAGCTGCTCGAAGTTCACCACCACCGCATTGGTGGCCGTGGGGATCTTCACGAACTGGCGAAGCCGCCGCATGCCCTCCAGACCCCAGGTCGGGTCCTCGAAATAATCGTTCCGCAGATGCTGGATCGCGTTGCCGACCCGGATCGCCTCCTCCACCGTCCAGACGGAATTGGGATCGAGCCGCAGACGGTCTTCGGGAAAGGCATCGGCCAGCGCGCGATAGACCTCCAGATCATGGTCCGGGTGGAAATGTCCACCCTTGAGCTTGTGGGTGGTGAAGCCATGGGCCTGCTTGAGGCTGCGGGCATGGGCAACGATCTCTTCTGCCCGGGTTTCGCCACCCAGCCCGGTCTTCGGATCGTGGTAGCGATAGAAGAGATAGGAGGCAAAGGGCACCTCTTCGCGCAACGCCCCGCCGATCAGATCGCAGGCCCGCACGTCCAGCGTCTTGCCGGCCGCATCCATGCAGGCCATTTCAAGGGCTGCATGAAGCTGCATGCGGTTGTTGTACAGGCTGCCGACCGGGTTCATGATTTTCCAGCGCAACTGCTCCAGCTGCAACGGATCATGACCCTTCAGATAGGGCAGCAGCCCGAGAATGGCGGCTTCCGCCGATTCCCCGCCCCCGCCCATTTCACCGAGGCCGACAACGCCGTTGTCGAGCTCCACTTCCACGATCGTGCGGACGAACCGGCCCCAGTGAGCCCCGTTGGAGTGGCGCAAAGGCGCCTCCAGGGGCACAGCCACCGTGGTTGCTCTCAAATTCACAATTCTCATCAGATGGTCTCCTCAAGCGCATAACTACCATACTAGTTTGCGCTGTCAATCGCAAAACGGCGCTTAACCCATTCTAAATAGCATTATTAGTATGGTAGTACTACATTTTATGAAGCAGACCTTCATTCGCTGTGCCGCCACGCCTTCAAAAGGGAAGCCCCACCATGCTGCTTGACCGTCTCCTGTCGCGCTTTTCCATCGGGACCAAGGTTCTCATTCTTCTGTCGCCCTTCGTCCTCAGCATTGCCGCCCTGGGCTTTTCCGGCCTCCATGCCAGCGGCACGCTGCAAAGCCGGATCGAGACTTCCAATCGCGCCATGCAGTCGCTGGGCGGGTTTCGCACCTTTTCGGAGGGGATGGAGCGCTTTCTGGCCAATCCCACCGAAGCGGCCCGCGGGGATCTGCTGCAGCGGCTGGCGACCCAGCGCCTGATCCTTCAGGATACGCTGGAGGGTGTCGACAAGGGCTCCGCCGGAGAGGCGGCGCTGACCCGCGCCGCTGCCCTCATCAATGCGGTGGATGCCCAGGTCGACACACTCTGGTCGCTCCATAGCCGGGAAGTGACGCTGGCCGGGACGATGCAAGCCATGGCCGGTGAAATCGTCGCCTCGCAGGCCGAGGTGACGGCGGGACTTTTGGCGGAAGAGCGCACGGCCAGTGCCGACCGCGATGCCCTGCTGCGGGAGATCACGCTGGCGACCCGGGCGGACGAACTGGCTCGGCGGTTGGAGGAGGTGGTCGCCCGGGCGAATGGCACGACGCCGCAAACCATCCGGTCGACCATCGAACCGCTCGTGGCCGAGATCGTTCCCCGCCGCCGCGCCCTGGCAGATGCGCTTGCCGCACGCAACAAGATCCTGGCGACAGACCTGCAGAAAGCCCTGGCTGACCTGCGGCAGGCGCTGCAAGGCGCAGGGCCGGAGGCCGATCTGCTGCGGGCGATCCAGCCGCTTGGCGGTCTGTCCGTCGCCCTGAAAACCCTGTCCAAGAATAGTCTCGAGGGCATCGGCTCGGGCGCGGCCAACCGTTCCGCGGCAACGGCGGCGACCGAGGCGATCCTGGTGGCCGGGCGGCAGTTTCAGAGTGCATCCTACCGGCTGCAGATCGTGCTCGCCGCCTTTCAGGGTGACCCTTCGCCAGACAATCTCGCCAATCTCGGCACGGAACTGGAATCCTTCCGCCGCGACCTCGGATCCTTCGTGGCCGCCGCCGCCGGAAAGCCTTTTGCCGAGGGGCTGAAGGAGCGGCTCATTCCGGCCATCGAAACCGTTGCCGGAACCAGCGCCAGCCTGAGCGAAATCGCGCGGGACCGGAAGCAGAGCTTCGCCGCAGCCACCGGAACGCTGGGCGCCATTGCCGCAGAGATCACCCGCTTTTCCGATCTGCAGAAGCAGAGTGCCTCCGACGTGGGGGCATCCACCCATCGCACCTCGCTGGGCGTCATGGCCTTCGGCATTCTCCTCTGCCTCTTTTCCGGCGTGACGCTGGTTGTGACCCTACGCGGGCCGATCGGCCGCATGAGCCAGGCCATGAAGCGTCTCGCCGGCGGCGCGATGGAAACCGCCATCGCCGGGCTGGCGCGGCGCGACGAGATCGGCGACATGGCCAGAGCCCTCGAAATCTTCAAGCAGAATGCGATCGCCAAACAGGAGGCGGACGAACGGACGGCGCGCGAACGCGCCGGGGCAGAGGCCGAGCGGCGGGACAACCTGGCGGAAAAGGCCGAAATGGACCGCCAGATCCGTATCGCCGTGGCGGATATCGGCCGGGGTCTCGAACGGCTTGCGGCGAGCGACCTCTCGACCGGCCTCGACCGGCCTTTTCACGGTCAGCTCGAAAAACTGAGAACGGATTTCAACCATTCGCTAGGCGGTCTAAAGCGGAGCATCTGTGACATCACGGCCCATAGCGGCGAGATTTCCGGACGGGCGGAGGCGATCAACGGGGCCGTCAGCGACCTGGCGAAACGCACCGAACATCAGGCCGCGGCACTGGAGGAAACGGCGGCCGCTCTGGAAGAAATCACCACCACCTCCCTGGCGACGGCCGAGAGTGCTGCGGAAGCCAATCGCGTCATGAACGAGGTGCGCGGATGTGCGGTGACCTCGGCCAGCGTGGTCGGCGAGGCCATCGAGGCCATGGGCCGGATCGAGGCGGCTTCCGGTCATATCGGGCAGATTGTCGACGTCATCGACGACATCGCCTTCCAGACCAACCTTCTTGCTCTCAATGCCGGTATCGAGGCGGCGCGGGCCGGGGGCGCGGGAAAAGGATTTGCCGTCGTGGCGCAGGAGGTACGGGAACTGGCGCAGAAATCGGCCGGTGCCGCCCGCCAGATCAAGGCGCTGATCGACCGATCCGCCGAGCAGGTGGCGGACGGCGCGCGGCTGGTGCGGGAAACCGGCCATGTGCTGGACGATATTGCGCGCCGGATCGAGGACGCGTCCCAGGGCATCGCACAGATTGCCCTTGCCAGTCACAACCAGTCCGATGCCATCCGCAATGTCGGCTCGGCGCTCGGTGCGCTCGACCACATGACCCAGCAGAATGCGGTGATGGTGGAAGAAACGTTTGCCTCCATCCGCCGCCTCGCGGGCGAGGCCGGCGAGCTCCTCTGCGTCGTCAACCGGTTCCGCTTGCCGCCGGAGGGGGAAGCAGAGGATCGACGCGAGGCGGTCTGATGTCCGCAGGCCGCAGGATTCTTGCAAAATGTAAGAAAGCGGGAAAGCCGGTGTAATCTTCGCGGTCCATAAGGTGCGTGCACTGACGGCGATCCACCGCTCCAGATGCTTGAACGGCCCGACTGAAGTTTGACCTCGTTCAGTCGGGCCTTTTTTTGCCGTGGCGCCAGCGATCTGCCCGCCGGGGCCCCTCGATCAGCTGAAGCGGCGCATCCGGCTTTCGCGCAGACCCTTGGCGCGCATCTCGGCCACCGGAAGCACCACCACCACCCGCAGGCCCGGTTTGTTGTCTTCCAGCGCCACCGAGCCCCCATGGGCCTCGATGATCGCCTTGACCAGCGCCAGGCCAAGGCCGCTTCCGCGCCGGTCCGACATATCGAGGCGCACGAATTTCTCGAAGACGGCATGACGCATATGGGCGGGAATGCCCGGACCGCGATCGGCAATCACCACCCGTGTTGCCGTCATTCCGGACTCGATGGAAACGTCAAGCCCGCTGGCGGGCCCTCCGTATCGCAGCGCATTCTCCAGAATGTTGCAAAAGGCCTGCAGCAACTGGCGACGGTCGCCGCGCACGCAAAGACCCCGGTTCGCACCGCTCCGGTCCAGTTGCCGCAAGGGAATGCGATGCAGGCACGGGGCATCGACGAGAATGGCGGCGAGGTCGTGCAATTCTCCCGGCGCGCCACACAGACCGGACCGGATGCGGGAAATGTCGAGAATCGCATCGAAGATCTCGCCCATGTCGCGAACCTGCTCGGCCACGACCTGAATCCTCCGCTTCAGGTTATGGGGGTCATTCAGATCCGACCGCGACTGGATCTCCTCCAGTTCCAGGAAAATCCGGCCCAGAGGCCGCTTCAGTTCATGGGCAATCGCCTCCTCCACGGCAATTTCCCGTCTGACCGGCCGGTCCCGCGCCAGCCCGTCCAGGCCGGGCAACCGGCGATCGACCAGCAGCGCCTCATAGGTTTCCCCCAGGGCATGGGCGAGCGCATCCCTGCCATCCTCCAGGCTATCGACGGTGTGACCGGCCGCGCCCAGTCCCTTGCGGATATAGGCGATCATCTGTCTGTCGTCTTCGACAAGAAGTATGCGCATGGCCCCTGCCCCCGGCCCCTGCCCCCGGCCCCTGCCCCCGGCTCCTGCCTGCCTCCGCTCACGACGAAAGGACCCGACTGTCCGTCAGGTCCTTTCGCTTGGCAACCGGTCTCGATCAGAAGGAGCGCTGCAGGCGGAAGTAGCCGCTGACGCTCTCGTCCTTGTTGTAGTTCAGATCGAGCGATGCGGCGAGACCATCCGTCACCTGATAGCTGGTCAGGGCGCCGACGAACCAGTTCTGGTCCCCGGCCAGGTTTTCCGAAACCTGGAATTCCGGCATGAAGGTGAGCTGCTCGGTGGCCTTGATGGAATAGGCCGCACCGACGGCCCAATGGGTGGCGCCGGTATAGATATTCTCGCCATTCGACCACAAGCCCGCGACGCTCAGCGTGCCGATACCGGCGGTGGCCGACAGGATGCCCTTGACGGCGCCCTGATCCGCATCCGTATCGTAAACGCCGATGACGGTCGCCTTCACCGGTCCGGCGCCTGCGCTGATCTGGCCTTCGATCCCGAGACCGTAGGAGGTTTCGCCCGTCTCGTCGAGACCGAGGCCGACGCCGAAGCCATCGCCTTCGTAGGTATAGGACAGGGCATTGAACTTCGCCTTGGACTTTCAGGAGGAGTTCTCGCCGATCCCCGCATCGAAATAGGTGGCGAAGTAGCCGGCCTTGAAGCCGCCGAGCTGCATATAGGCCTGATCCAGCCCGAAGGTGTTGGACGTCCCGTCGTCATTGGTCGCAACCGCTTCGACGAAGCCGACCAGCGGGCCATATTCCGTATCGCTCTTTGCGGTGAACTGGAGGTCGCCGATCGAGGTGGCGTCCCACTTGCGATCGAAGCTGGCGCTGTTGAAACCGACCTGGAAGCGAACATAACCGCCGATCTTCAGGCAGGTTTCCGTTCCGGGAATGAAGAAGAACCCGGCCCCGAACGCATCGCAGACCTTCACATATTCCGCCGGCTCCGGCTCGGCCGCAACGATTGCATCCGCCGCAAGGGCATGGACACCAGAAAGCGACAGGAGTGCTCCCGCAAGAGCGATTTTCATGTTTGACATATTCAGACCCTTCATTTCGTAGCATTCCGACACAGGAATGATCGAAGGAAGCGCCTCGAAATTTTCGCTGGAGACACGGCAAACTTACATTCCTGTAAGCGAAGCGCGCAGAACGGCGATCAACCGGTCTTGTTGCAAATCCGACACAGGGACCTGCCGGGACACGCTCGCCCGCACAGCGGAAGGCCGCGCAAAAAGAAAGCGCCCGCCCGGAGGTCCGGGCAGGCGCTTCAGGAAGGACAAAGCTGGTCGAGGGGCCGTATCAGGCCGCTTCGCGGGCTTCGACCCCGGTCGGAACCGTCGAGATCGTCTTCAGGATCTGCGAGGCGATCTGGTAGGGGCAGCCCTGCGAATTCGGGCGACGGTCTTCCAGATAGCCGCGGTAGCCATTGTTGACGAAGGAATGCGGGACACGGATGGATGCGCCGCGGTCAGCCACGCCGTAGCTGAACTGGTGGATCGAGGCGGTTTCGTGCTTGCCGGTCAGGCGCATGTGATTGTCGGGACCGTAGACGGCGATGTGGTCTTCGCGCGCATGGGCGAAGGCACCCATCAGCGCTTCGAAGTAAGCCTTGCCGCCCACTTCGCGCATGTGCTTGGTCGAGAAGTTGGCATGCATGCCGGAGCCGTTCCAGTCGGTGTCGCCGAGCGGCTTGCAGTGATACTCGATGTCGATGCCGTATTTTTCGGTCAGGCGCTGCAGCAGGTAGCGGGCGATCCAGATTTCGTCGGCAGCGCGCTTGGAGCCCTTGCCGAATACCTGGAATTCCCACTGGCCCTTGGCGACCTCGGCATTGATGCCCTCATGGTTGATGCCGGCGGCGAGGCAGATGTCGAGATGTTCCTCGACGATCTTGCGCGCGATGTCGCCGACGTTCGAATAGCCGACGCCGGTGTAATAGGGGCCCTGCGGCGCGGGGAAGCCGGTTTCCGGGAAGCCGAGGGGACGGCCGTTCTTGTAGAAGAAATATTCCTGCTCGAAGCCGAACCAGGCGTCCTCGTCATCCATGATCGTGGCGCGGGAATTGGACGGATGCGGGGTCTTGCCATCCGGCATCATGACTTCACACAGCACCAGCACCCCGTTCTTGCGCTCGCTGTCGGGATAGACCGCGACCGGCTTCAGGACGCAATCGGAATTGCTGCCCTCGGCCTGCTGGGTGGACGAACCGTCGAAGCCCCACAGCGGCAGGTCTTCCAGTTTCGGGAAGGACTCGAATGCCTTCACGAGCGTCTTGCCGCGCAGGTTCGGGGTCGGCTTGTAGCCATCGAGCCAGATATATTCGAGCTTGAATTTCTGCATGCTGATAGTCCTGTTCCTAATCAATGAGGATGACGTGCTTTTCGATCGGCAAGGGAATGCAATCGCCGTGCCAGTCTGGAGGCGCGCTTCGGCCCATCGCAGCGAAGAGTTTGCACAAAAAACAGGCACGGCCTGCCGCTATTGCGGGCAGTGCCTGCCTAATGAGCGGAGTCTTGCGGTGCAGCGCCCATCGGCGACCGCGCAGCGAGGAGTTCTCGATGGTCCCGACGTCAGGCGGCACCCGTCCAGGGGGAAGCCGGAGCCCGGCTCAGGTCGCGGAGGCAACCACGCGGTTGCGCCCTTCGCGCTTGGCCCGGTAGAGGGCCTTGTCCGCCCGGGAAACCAGCGAACCGAAGCTTTCTTCGGCCGCAAACGAGACCGCCGCGCCGATGCTGGCGGTGACGCCGATGGCGGCATCCTCGAAGGTAAAAGCGCTTCCATTGACCGCATGAAGCAGCCGTTCACCCAGCGCGCGGGCCGCGTCCAGCGAGGCGCCTTCGACGATCAGCGCGAATTCCTCTCCCCCGAGGCGGGCCAGACAATGGGACGCGTCCAGCCGTTCGCCGCAGCGCCGGGCAAATTCGGCAAGCACGAAATCGCCCGCGCTATGGCCGAAATTGTCGTTCACCGCCTTGAAGTGGTCGATGTCGAGCATCAGCAGCGCGAGCGTCGCGCCGGGCGTTCCCGCAACCCGGGCATGCACCTGCTCGGCCCTTTCGAAAAAGCAGCGCCGGTTGAGAAGCCCGGTGAGGGAATCCGTATTGGCCAGTCGCTCCAGCTCTTCCGCATAGGCCCGCTCCCGGGTGACATCGATATAGAGGTTGACGTGGAACTTGCCGATCGCGCGATGACGGAACTGCACGCGCCGTTCCGTGCCGCTGGCGGTCCTGACGGTGAGGTCGAAGGGGGTCATTTCGCGATTCTGCTCGCGCGCCTCGGCAATGGCCCGATACCAGCTGGACCGGGCATATTCGCGATAGTCGGGGTCGGGATAGACCAGCCGCCACCAGTCCTCGATGGTGGCGATTTCATCCTGGGAATAGCCGAAAAGCTCCTTGAAGGTGGAATTGGCGAACTGGATCTGGTCGTCCGCGGCCGCGATCTCGAAGCCGAAGGGCATCCAGTTCAGCATCGACATCACGTCTTCCTGCCATCCGGCCAGCGCAATCGTGCCTTGCGGCGGCGCATCGGTGAAGGTGAAGAGGCGCAGCAGTTCGCCGTGGATGGCGAGCTTGGTCACCTGCACCGCCAGGGGGCGCTCCTGCTCCTGAACCAGGGCGCGAATGATGAATGGTTCGCCGGGCTGTCCCACCGGCGCATTGTTCCAGATCTGTGACAGCATGGCGGCGGCTTCCGGCCCGACCAGCGCCTCGATCGGCAGACCCGCATCCGGTTCGTTGCCCAGCCCGAAGAAGGCCCGCGCGCTCAGATTGGTCCGGCGCACCTGCAGGCAGGCCTTTTCGACGAGCACCAGCGGCGCGCCCACGCAGCCCATCCAGAAATCCAGCTCTTCGGCGGACCGGTCATAGGCGGCCGTCTCCGCCCCGGCGGGCAGGGGTGCAGGTTTTTGCGAAAACGGCGGGGTCATGCACTGTCCTTGCTGCTTGAATGGATCTGCCACTCGGGAAACACCCTTGACCGGCACCTTGTTGCGTCACGTCTTCGCCCGGGGCTCAGGGCACGGCCTGAGCGGGCATCTCCCGCAGTCCACGCCTGTTGCGCACCGTTCTTCTGTACGGTCGGGTGCCGACCCTCCCTGCCTCATGCAAACCGGTCATGGCGCGCCGTCCGGGAGAGATAGGGCAGCAGTTGCGCTGCCGACATGGGTCTGGCGTAGTGATAGCCCTGCGCCACGGCGCAGCCCAGCGCCTGGATCAGGGCCGCCTGTTCGGCGGTCTCGATGCCCTCGGCCACGGTGCCCAGACCCAGATCGCCGCTCATGGAGACGAGCGCCCGGATGATCGCCAGATCGCTCGGCTTGCTCGGCAGATCCTGCACGAAGCTGCGGTCGATCTTCAGCGTGGTCAGCGGATAGCGTTGCAGGGAGCTGAGCGAGGCGAAGCCGGTGCCGAAATCGTCGAAGGCAATGCCCACGCCCAGCGCGCGAAGCCGGGCCAGCGCGTCGAGCGAGCGGCCATCGTCGTTGAGGGCAATGGTTTCGGTGACCTCCACTTCCAGCAGCGAAGGCACGAGCCCCTCGGCCTCCAGCGCGGCAGAAACCTTCTGCACGAGGCCGGGCGCGCGCACCTGCGCGGCGAAGAGATTGACACCCATGCGGATGTCCGGATGCCCGGCGGCCCGCAAGGCCGCCAGTTGCCGGCAGGCGTGCTCGAGCGTCCACCAGCCGATGTCCAGCGCCAGCGAACTCTGCTCGGCCGCGGGCAGGAAGGCATGGGGCGGCAGGAGACCCCGCTCGGGGTGATTCCAGCGAATGAGCGCCTCCAGACCGATCACCCGTCCGTCGAGAAGCGAGACCTGCGGCTGAAAGTAAAGCTCGAGCTCGCCGAAGCGGAGCGCCCGGCGCAGCTCGTCGCAGGTATCGCGCAGCACCCGGGTTTCGTTGCGCATGGTGTCGCTGTAGAGGCAGCTCGTCTGGCGGCCGGCCGCACGGGCCCGGTGCCGGGCAAAATCCGCACAGGCAATGGCCTCCTCCGGCCCGGACCCCGCCACCGACGTCAGCAGATAGCCGACGCTGGCGGTCAGTTCGAAGGAAAGATCGGCCACGTCCACGGGCGTGGAAAAGCTGTCGAGCAGGGCGTCGGCCTGGTGCTGGGCGGCGCGGGCATCGTCCATGTCGGGAACCAGGATGGCAAATTCGTCGGCGCCGAACCGGGCCACCTGCGCGCCCGTTTTCAGCAGATAGGGAAGCCGGACCCCGACGGCCTGGAGGATGGCATCTCCCACCGCATGTCCATGCATGTCGTTGATTTCACTGAAACCGTTGAGATTGAGCACGAAGAGCCCGGCCGCCGCGCCCGAGGCCATGGTGTCCCGCAGCAGCTCGGTGAAGCGGTGGCGATTGTGCAGCCCCGTCAGCGTATCCACGCTGGCAAGGCGCAGCAACCGGTTGTCCCGCTCGCGCTTCTCGGTGATGTCGGTGATGATGGCGCCGGCACACATGCCCTCTCCGGTGCGCCAGACCGACAGGGTGATCTCGATCGGAAACTCCACGTCTCCCTTCTTCACCGCGGGAACCTCGACGGTGCGGCCGCCCAGGTTGAGCTCGGCGCCCGCCGCCGCCCGGGCAAAGCCCTTGGTATGGGCACTGCGCAGCCGCTCCGGAATGATCATCGCCACCGGTTTTCCGATCATCTCCTCGCGGCTGTAGCCGAACAGGGAGAGCACGGACGGATTGGCATAGACGATGTGGCCGGTCTGGTCGATGGCGAGAATGGCAAGCCGGGTCGCTTCGGCAAAATTGGCCGTTATGGCCGCGTCACCGCCGCTGCCCGCAAGAAGAGGGACGTCTGACTTTCCGCCGAGACCTTCCGTTTTTCTGCCCATGACACTCCCGGGGAGACAAGAAGCATTCGCATTTTCACCATAGAACATGAAATTACTGAAATTACACTGAAAGACCATCCAGTTCTTTGAAAAAACTGCACCGGTCAATTTCCGGTATCCATGGCGAAACTTGCAGTTGTCGTCAGCGGGGCGTTTTGACCTTCAGCCCGGCAGGAAGGCGGCCAGGAGGGCTGCCGCAGAGCTGAAGCCCATGAAGCCGTAGAGGGGCAGTGCCAGGCGGGGCCCCACACCGCGCAGGCCGAGGAAATCCAGGATGATCAGCCGGGATTTCACGAGCGTCATGATCAGGATCACGACCAGCACCAGGGCCGGCAGCGGGCCTTGCTTCCACTGCGACGCCAGAAGGGCCGCGACGGTGCCGAGGGCGAGTATCCAGTTTCCGCTGGCAAAGAGAATGTCACGGGTCTTGGTTTTCATGGGATCAGCTCAGATAGAGGAGGGGGAAGAGAGCAAGCCAGACCAGATCGGTCACATGCCAGAGGGCGGCCACCCGGCGGGTATCGCCCGAGCCGGGACGGAAGGCGAGAAGCAGCAGCAATCCAGCGAGAAAGACCACATGCGCCAGATGATAGCCGGTCAGCATGACATAGGACTGGAAGAAGGTTTCCGCGCCCTTCAGGCTCGCAATCGCCCATTCCTGCCGGTATTCGACGATCTTCAGCACGACGAAGGCGAAGCCGAGGCCGCTGGCGGTCACGAGATGCAGGCGGCGGAAGAAGGGCAGCACGCCCTCCTGCACCGCCAGAGCGGCAAACCAGCCCGAGAGCAGCAGGATGACCGTATTGAGGCCGGCGAGACGGCTGGACAGCAGGCTGCGGCCGGCTGCAAATCCGGCAGGGTCCATCACCGACTGCACTGCGAAAGCGCCGATCAGGGCGGCGAAGATCAGAAGTTCTCCCCAGACGAGTATCCACATCAGCAGATCGCCCGCGCCTTCCGCCTGTTCCCCGTTCCGTTCCGTATAGGCCATGCTCTTCTCCCCGCCGATGCGATGGGTCCGTTCGATGCCGTTACCCTAGAGGGCGCCGGAGCGCCCTACTTTGCGTTTTCGCAAACTGGAACGAGAGGCCGCGCGCCCGCGTGGGGCGGGAGACGGGCGGCACGCGGGCAGCCGGAGCGGCAATTGCCGCCCGCAAGCCTTTCATCCGGCGCCGCATCTCCTTATATCCTCTCCGGAAGAATCCCGCGGGCATCGAAAAGGAGAGCCGGATGAGCGTCGCCTTCGTCAAGGAAGAGAGTGCGGAAACCGCCGCCGAGACCCAGCTGCCGGATCGCCCCGTGTCGCCCCATCCCAATCTGGTCACGGAAGAGGGGCTGAAAGGGCTGCAAGCGCAGCTCGAAGAGGCGCAGAAAGCCTATGCCGCAGCCAATGGCGTGGAGGATGTCAACGAACGGCGACGGCTGACCGCCTCGCCGTTGCGCGACATCCGCTATTTTTCCGAACGCCTGCGCACCGCCGAGCTCAGGGCTGCGCCCGCTTCGGCCGACACGGTCGCCTTCGGCAGCACCGTCACCTTTGCCCGGGACGACGGACGCGTCCAGACCTACCGCATCGTCGGCGAGGATGAGGCCGATCCGAAGACGGGGTCGATTTCCTATGTCGCGCCGGTGGCCCGGCTGCTGGCCGGCAAGGCCGTGGGCGACGTGGTCACCTTCGGGCAGCACGAACTGGAAATCCTGTCGATCGCCTGAGCCGACCCCAAGCCCGATCCCTCGCGACGGGGCGCCGCCCGCCCTTTTCCCCGCCCTTGCAGCGATGCCTGTTGAGTTATCGGGATAAAAGTAGTCCAATATTCCTCCGAATGATCAAGACGCGATACAGCATGTCCCCAGCCAGCCAGTCAGACCTGTTTGATCTTTCCCCGATTGCCATGTGGATCGAGGATTTCAGTGCGGTACAGGCGCTGTTTGCCGAATGGCGCGCAGAGGGGGTGGAAGACATCCGCGCCTATCTCTCCGCCGACCGGGCGCGCGTGGCCGCCTGTTCGTCCCGCATCCGCGTACTGGCGGTGAACCGCAAGACGCTGGAGCTCTTCGAGGCCCGCGATCTCGCCCATCTGACGGACAATCTCGGTCAGGTCTTCCGCGACGACATGCTGCACAACCACATCAACGAACTGGCGGAGCTGTTCGAGGGCCGGCATGCCTTTTCCTCCACCACGGTCAATTACACCCTCACGGGCCGGCGACTGGACATCCAGCTGCGGGGTACGGTCATGCCCGGCCATGAAGCCTCGCTCGAGCGGGTGCTGCTGACCACCGAGGACATGACCGAGCGGGAGAATGCCCGGCGCGCCGAGCGGGAGCAGCGGCTGCTGGCCGAAGGCATTTTCGAACATTCGCCCATCTCGCTGTGGATCGAGGATTTCAGCCGGGTAAAGGCGCTGATCGATGCGATCCGCAGCCGCGGCATCCTGGATTTCCGCACCTTCATGGATGTGCATCCCGAATTCGTGCGGCAATGCATGAGCGAGATCCGGGTGATCGACGTGAACCGGGCGACGCTCGACCTGTTCGGCGCTCCCGACCGGATGACCCTGCTTCTGCGCCTCGGCGACATCTTCCGCGACGGCATGGAAAAGCCGTTCCGCGAGCAGCTGACCGACCTGTGGAACGGCTCGCTGGTGCATCATCGCGAGGTGGTCAACTATGCGCTGGATGGTGGGGAGCGGCATCTGCTGCTGCATTTTTCCGTTTTTCCCGGCCATGAGGCGGACTGGTCGCGGGTGCAGGTGGCCCTGACCGACATCACCGCCCGCAAGAAGGCCGAAGCCTATCTGGAATATCTGGGCAAGCATGACGTGCTCACCAAGCTGTATAACCGCGCATTCTATGTGGAGGAGGTCAACCGGCTGGAGCGGAGCGTGATCCGCCCCGTATCGGCCGCGATCATCGATCTCAACGGGCTGAAGGACATGAACGACCGGCTGGGCCATGCGGCAGGCGACGGGTTGCTGCAGCGGCTCGGCGAAATCCTGAACGGCGCGGTCTCGGCGCCCAGCCACGCGGCCCGCATCGGCGGCGACGAATTTGCGATCCTCATGCCCGGGGCGGACGAAAAGGCCATGGCCGCCCTGCTGGATACGCTGCGGGAACTGCTGAAGATCAACAACCAGTTCTATTCGAGCTGCCCGCTGAGCCTTGCGGTGGGCACGGCCACCACCGGCCCCGGGGAAAGCATCGAATCGATCCTCCGCCGGGCGGATGCCGCCATGTACGAGGACAAGAAGGCCCATTACGAAACGCTGCGGAACGGCCAGGACTGAACGCCGGCCGGCCCTCGGGCATTTCCCGGAAAAGCGACGACAAGAGCTAGAGCCGGTCGCGGCGGCGGTTGCTGCGGCGGGTGCCGTCCATGAAGCCGGGCGGCTTCTTGCGCACCCATTGCACGAAGGTCTGGATATCCGGATGCTCCAGCAGGGCTTCCGCCGAGGCATACCGGTTTTCCAGCTCGCTTTCGGAAAAGAGCGCGTGGATCTGCCGGTGGCAGATGCGGTGCAGCGTGGCCGTCACCTTGCCGCCGCGACTTTTCGGCACGAGATGATGCTCGTCCCGCTGGTCCGGTGGAATGTCCCGGCCGCAGAGCGGACAGATCACCGGCGCCGGCTGCTCATACCAGGACGTGACGTCCTGCCTGTGCTTGCGAACCATGGAAACCCTTGGGGCTGAACGCTTCGGGGAAAGGACGGTCACGCCCGTCCGCAGGCAAAGATAGGCAGGACAGGCCGGTCCGGCAAGGCGGCGGCCGCTCAGGAGGCGGGCGACAGCCCCTCCAGAAGCCGCCGCATGGCCGCGGCCGTGCCGGCATCGGCCGGATAGAAGCTTTCGATCACCACGCCCGCCAGCGTGATGTCCTCCGCCGTGCCGAAAACGGTGGTGGTGCCGAGGAATTCCAGCGGGCCTTCCGGGCTCGACAGACGGAGCGGAATGGCAATGCCCTGCCCCGCCACCGGGTGGGCCGGCCCGGCAGTTCCTCCGGCCGGTGGCCGGTAGGCGGCAATTTCCTCCTTCAGCGCGATCACCACCCGGTCGGCGCAGGCCTCGATATCCCGGGCCAGCCGCGCCAGAATATGGCTCCGCCATTCCCGGTAGTTGAGGATGCGGGGCGCCAGCCCTTCCGGGTGCAGGCTGAGGCGGAGCACGTTGACCGGCGGTTTGAGCAGATGGGGCGCTACCCCCGCCAGCAAGGGACCGATCGCCGCATTGGCCGACAGCAGCGTCCAGTGCCGGTCGACGGCAAGGGAGGGATGGGGCTCCGTCGCGGCGAGGATCTGCGCGATGATTGAGAGCGCCTCCTGCAGCTCCGGCGCCGACAGCGATCGCTCCCGATAGGCCGGGGCAAAGCCCGCCGCCCGCAGGAAGGCGTTGCGCTCGGCAAGCGGCACGCCGAGATGATCGGTCAACCGCAGCACCATGTCCCGGCTCGGCCGCGAACGGCCCGATTCGAGAAAGCTCAGATGGCGCTGGGAGATCTCCACATCCACGGCCAGCGCCAGCTGGCTGAAGCGTCTGCGGGTGCGCCACTCCCGGAGGAGGCCGCCGAACTGTTGCATATCCGTGTCCATCGCCCTGTCTCGCTCTCCGGCTGTCTTCATTCAATTACCTAGCAGGTAATCGACCCCAGAACAAAACCGGTGGACCATGCCTCCATTGCCGGCAACACACCCCCCCTCCTGCTGAAAGGTTCAGACCATGATCACCGCGCTCACCACCCTTCCCCTGAAAATCCTGCTGCGGATCGATGCCGCCACCTGCCTCGGCATGGGGCTTGCCCTGGTCGCGGCCTCCGGCCCGATCGGGACCCTGATCGGCCTGCCTGCGGCCCTGCTGTTCTGGGCCGGCGCCGCGCTTCTGCCGATTGGAGGCTTCATGCTGCTGACGGCCGCCGCAGCCCGGCCCCCCGCCCTGTCCGTCGCCCTGATCCTTCTCGGCAATCTCGGCTGGGCGGTCGCCAGTATCGCCCTCCCCCTTGCCGGGCTGATCGCGCCGAATCCGATGGGCTATGCCTTCCTGGTGCTGCAGGCCGGCGCCGTGCTGGTGCTGACGGAGCTGGAATATGGCGCCATCCGCCGCTCCCGCGCGGCGGCTGCCTGAGGCAGGCATGCGCGACCCTTTGAGGCGGCCGGCGACCACCGGCCGCCCTTTCGCCGTTCGCCCTCGCCGCCGCTGGACAGGTCCCAGCGAATGCCCTAGCTTAAAAGAGAATTGATGATTCTTTTTTGGAGGTTCGGATGACGGTAAGCGATAGGGAACGGCTGGACGAGGTCCTGCCACTGGTCGCGCTGGACGCCACGGCGCAGGCCGAGGCGGTGCGGGCGGGTCGGCTGCGGCCTGCCGATCTCGTGGAGGCGGCCCTTGTCCGGCTGGACCGCATGAACCCTCTGGTCAATGCGCTTAGCTTCGACGGGCGGGCGCTTCTGGCCGACGCTTTGTCCCGCACGCCCGGCAAGGGCCCTTTCGAGGGCGTGCCGGTGCTGATCAAGGATCTCCTGGCATGGCCCGGCCAGAGGCTGGGGCTCGGGTCCCGCCTTCTCGGCGATTACCGGCCGGAGACGGGTTCGCCCTATAGCGAGGCGCTGGCGCGGGCGGGTCTGGTGGTGATCGGCAAGAGCACCACGTCGGAATTCGGGCTGCTCGGCACCACCGAAACGCTGGCCTGCGGAGCGACCCGCAATCCCTCCGATCTCTCCCGGTCGACGGGCGGCTCCTCCGGCGGTGCCGTGGCGGCTGTGGCCTCCGGCATCGTGCCGGTCGCCCATGCGTCCGATGGCGGCGGATCGATTCGCGGTCCGGCATCGCTGTCCGGTCTCTTCGGCTTCAAGCCCAGCCGGGGGCGGACCCTGCCCGCCGGTATGCCGGAAGATGCGCCGCTTGCCGGCATTCTTGCCGACCATTGCGTCAGCCGCTCGGTGCGCGACAGCGCGACCTGGCTTTCCGTCACCGAACGGCCGGACCTCGCCGCCCCCCTGCCGGACTGGCAGCGCCTGCAGGCCGAGCCGCTGCCGCCCCTGACCATCGGCTACCATCGCCGCGACTGCTGGGGAGAGGAACCGGAGCCGGATGCGGCCGCCGCGCTCGAGAGGACGGTCGGCCTGCTGGAAGCGATGGGGCATCGGCTCGTTCCCGTCAGCGGACCGCAATTCGATGCGGCGCGTGCCGCCGCCGCCGTCTTCGACCTCATGGCCTTCTCGACCGCCGGCATGGTCGGGATGATCGCGCCCGGCCTGCCCGACGCGGCGGCGGCGGATCTTCTCGAACCCTACACGCTCCATCTGATCCGCCACGGGGCGGCCCTGCCGCCGGCCCGGATTTCCGAGGCGCTTGCGGATATGGAGGCGGCTGGCCAGCAGGCGCTCGCGGCCCTGGCCGGGCTGGACATGCTGCTGTCGCCGACCGTTCCCTTCCTCGCCTTTCCGCTTGGCCTCCATGGTCCGCAGGCCTCGCCGGAGGTGCTGCGCCGGCATTTCGAACGGAGCGCGGGCTATACGGCCCCCGCCTCGCTGGCGGGCCAGCCGGCCATGTCCGTGCCGCTCTACCGGAATGCGGCAGGCCTTCCCGCGGGCAGTCATTTTTCCGCCTGGCCGGGGCAGGATGCAGCGCTTTTCCGGCTTGCCTTCGCGCTGGAAACCGCCGCACCCTGGGACGCTGGAATCATCCGGCAGATCGGGAGGCTTGCGTGGTCCAGGTCCTGAAGGACGAATTGCGGGAGCGGATCCTCGAAGCGGCCGGCAGCGTGTTCGCGGAGGCGGGCTTTCGCGCGGCGCGGATTTCCGACATCGCGGCGCGGGCGGGCACCAGCGCCAGCAATGTCTACAAATATGTGAAGGACAAGGCAGACCTGTTCGACCAGGTGGTGCCCGCAGGGAAAGTGGACGAGCATGGCCGCCTGCTGCGTGAGCGTCTGGCCGAGTTTTCGCTGCGGGCGGACTGGCAGGCCCTCGATGCCCGGCGCTCGGACCGGGCGGCCGGGCTTCTCAGCTTCTGGATGGAAAACCGCCATCTCTCGGCAATCCTGCTCGCCCGCGCGGAGGACACGCCTTTCGCCTCGATCCGGCAGGAGGCCATAGCGGAGATGACGGAGGAAGCGATGCGGGACCGCCCGAAGGAAGCGGCCCTGCGCTTCGTTCTCACCCAGATCTTCACCCGCACGCTCGACACGCTGGCCGCCATTCTGCGGGAGCATGCCGAACCCGCGGAGATAGAGGCGGCCATTGCCTGTTTCTGGCGCTTCCAGCTGGCCGGCCTGCATGGCCTGCTCGCCCCGGCGGCCGAGGGCCGTCCCTAGCGTCCAGCCCTCGGAGGCTTCCCGACTTCAACCTTTCCGCCGCCGCACCATTTCGGCAATCCAGACCGGCGCATAGGGCGACGTGCAGCCCGGCGAAACGGGATAATCGATCAGCACGCCGAGCGTTTCGCCGACGGCGATGGCCCGGCTTCGCAAGGCGGGACGGTGGATGCCGATTTCCGCCAGACACCGGTTCATCACCCATTGCTTGTCCGGATGGGCGGTGCCCATCTCCTGCTCGATGCGGTCGAGCAGCTCGGCGGCATCGAGCGCCGGATCGTCCTTGAGGATCCCGTCGACGGCCAGAAGCCAGCCCGCCCGCCCGACAAGCGCCTCCGCATCCCTCCAGATCGGGCCCAGCATTTTTCGATGACGGCTCCGGCGGGCGAGATGGACGACAAACCAGTCGAGAAGCTTCGCATCCTCGATCTGACGGACCATGGCGTCGAGTTCATCGGAGGTGCATTGCCCCGGCCGCGCCAGCAGCGTCGCCAAAAGCCGGGGCGCGGTTTCCCCCGTATTCCAGAGCGCCAGCGCCAGCGCATGGTCCGGGCCGCAGGCCTTGGCGAGCGCCCGCACCCCGGCAAGCGGGATGGCGGAGTTCCGGTCTCCCGGCCTGTCCCGGCCGCGCCGCCGGGGGGTCTCAAGCGCGTCCAGCCGCTGCAGAAGATCGGAAAGGGACAGGGTCACGATGCGCCTCCCGCGCCTTGACAACTTTATTTGTCAATGCCATCCTGCTTGATATCTGTCAAGGAAATCAATCATGCTCGATATCGACGTCATCGATGAGCCCCTCGCCGCCGCGGCGGCGCTGGAACCGACCCGCAGCCGGCTTCTCGCCGAGCTCGGCGAGCCGGCCTCGGCAGCCGCGCTGGCCGCCCGGCTCGGCATCAAGCGGCAGAAGATCAACTACCACCTGCGCACGCTGGAGGAGCATGGCCTCGTCCGCGTCGCCGATACGCGCAGCTGGGGCGGCCTGACGGAGCGCCTGATGGTGGCGAGCGCCAGCGCCTATGTGGTGTCGCCGCAGGCGCTCGGCCCGGCAGCGGCCGATCCGGCCCGGACGCGGGACCGGCTTGCCGCCAGCTATCTCATCGCGCTTGGCGCCCGCATCGTGAAGGAGGTGGGCGACCTCTGGCGCCGGGCGCGGGCGGCGGACAAGCATCTGGCGACCCTGGCCATCGATACGGAGATCCGTTTCGCCAGCGCAGCCGACCGGGCGGCCTTCACCCGGGAGCTGAGCGAGGCGGTGATGCGGCTGGCAAGCCGCTATCACGACGACACCGCGCCCGGCGGCCGGCCGCACCGGCTTGTTGCCGTTTCCTATCCCCTCCCCCCACCGTAAAACGGAAAGGACATGCCATGCCCGTGCACAAGGACCCCTCCGGCCGCCGCAGTGTGGAGGCTTCGACCGAAGTACCCGGAACGCCGGAGGATGTCTGGCAGGCCATCGCCTCCGGGCCCGGCATTTCCTCCTGGTTCGTGCCCACCACGCTGGAACCCCGCGTGGGCGGCGTGACCGTGTCACGCTTTGCCGCCGATCACAGCATGGATTCCGCCGCGACGATCACCGCCTGGGAGCCGCCCCGCCGCTTCGTGGCGGAGGCCGACGGCCCCGGCGGCACGGTCGCCACGGAATGGACGGTGGAGGCCGCCTCCGGAAGCACCTGCACGGTCCGCGTGGTGCACAGCTGGTTCGCGGAGACCGATGACTGGGATTCGCAGTTCGAAGGCCACAGCCATGGATGGACAGCCTTCTTCGCCATTCTGCGCCTCTATCTCGACCATTTCCGCGGCCAGCCCAGCCATATCGTGCAGGCCATGGGCGTTTCCGCCGGGTCGGTCGCGGAGGTCTGGCAACACGTCCTCGCGCCCCTCGGCCTTGACGGCGTGGCACCGGGAAGCCGGGTGGATGTGCGGGCGCCCGCCCCTGCCTTTTCGGGACGGGTCGAGGTGGTGAACCCTCCCGACTGGCCCGGCCTGATCCTGCGGCTCGAGACGCCCTGTCCGGCGCTGGCCCATTTCTTCGCGTTCCCGATGGGCGGTCCGGTTCTGGTGCCGGTTCGTTTCTACCTCTATGGCGAGGAAGGGGAACGGCAGGCGGCCCGCTGGGAAGAGGCCTGGAAGACCTGGCTTGCGGCCCGCTTTCCGGCCCCCGCGACCTGAGGTCTCCTGCCCGGTTCAGCCCTCGGAGCGCCGGAGGGTGACCGTCCCGGTCAGGATGGCGCGGGGCTCCAGCAGGCACAGGCCGCCATCGCTGCGGTGATGGGCATCGGGCATGTGGCTCATCGGCTCCAGGCAGAAATAGGGCGTCGGACCGTCGGGCTTGTAGGCCATGAGGTGGCTAAAGGCCGGGTCGGCCGTCAGCACCGTCCGGCGGTTGCCCTCGGTCGCGGTCACCGTGCCTTCGGGGAAATCGAAGACATTGTTGATCCATCCCGGCGGCGCCGGCCGCGGCCGGGAGAAATCGTAAGGCCCGTCGGCGGCGCGGGCATCGCCCGGCAGATGGCCGGCCCCCTCCTCCCAGACCCGGTTTGCCCTGAAGCGGAAATGGTGGTCCGGCCCGTTCGGCAGATAGGGATGAAAACCGATGCCGAAGGGCAAGGCCGTGTCGCCCCGATTGGTCACCGAAAGCGTCAGACGCAGGCCATCCTCCAGCGCCTCGACGGTCTGCCGGGCGCCGTAGCTGTAGGGCGAGCGGGCATCGGCCCGGATATCGAGAGCCAGCACGGCCCGGTCCGGGCCCGCCGCCTCCGCCCACCAGAGAGACCGCCAGCCATCCCCGTGCAGCACGTCGGCAAAGCCGGGCACGGGCAGAAGCCGGTGGCGTTGCCCGGCGGACTGGAATTCGTCCCGTCCGATCCGGTTGCCGAAAGGCAGCATGGGAAAGCAGGCTTCCCGGCCATGGAGCCGCGAGGCGAGACCCGGCGTCGTCGTCGGCACCAGAAGCGGCGCGCCGTCCAGCTCCGCCGAAAGCACCGCCCCGCCCGCAAGCGAGACCAGGAGCCGGCAACCGCCCCGGGAAAGCCGGAGGACGGAGGCCGGGCCGGTCATGTCAGCGGGCTCCGCGCTTCAGGGCCGAAAGCCGAAGATTGTCGAGCAGCACGGCCACCAGCAGGATCAGGCCGCGCACCACATACTGGTAGAAGGCCTGGATGTTCATGAGGTTCATGACGTTTTCCGCAATGCCCATGATCAGCACGCCGACGATCACGCCCGACATGGCCGCCCTTCCCCCCGCGAGCGACACGCCGCCGAGCACGCAGGCGGAGATGACCGAGAGTTCGAGCCCCGTCGCCGCATTCGGCTGGCCGGACGTGATGCGCGAGGCGAGCAGGATGCCCGCGACACCGCAGACCAGTCCCTGGATCGCAAAGATCCAGACGCGCATGTTGACCACCTTCACCCCCGCCAGCCGCGAGGCCTCCGGATTGCCGCCGATGGCCAGCGTGTTCTTGCCGAATACCGTGCGGTTCAGCACGAAACCGAAGAAGAGGAAGAACAGGCCCATGACCCAGACCGGCGCGGGAATGCCGAGGATGCGCGAGAGCGCGAGATCGTAGAAGGCGGGATCGTTGATGCCGACGGCCCGGCCATCCGAGGCGATCAGCGCAAAGCCGCGGACGATCTGCATGGTGGCAAGCGTGGTGATCAGCGCGTTGATGTGAAAGCGGGCGATGACGACGCCATTGACGAGGCCAACCAGCCCGCCGCTGGCCAGGGCCGCGAGAAGGCCGAGAAAGATCGACCCCGTGGCATTGGAGGCCATCACCGCCACCATGCCGGAAAAGGCCACCGTCGAGCCGACCGAGAGATCGAAATCCCGCGAGGCCAGGCAGAACATCATGGTGCAGGCGACGATGCCGATGGTGACCACCGACTGGAGGAGCCCCAGCATGTTCCGCTCCGTCAGGAAGTTCGGCACGGTCAGGGACACGAGCAGAAAGGCGATGGCGAAGATCACGACGAGCCCCTGCTCGCCGAGAAGGATTTTCTTGAGTGCCTGCATCACGGTTGTCTCTCTTGAAGGGGAATGACGGCGAAAGGGGCCTCAGGCGGTGCCGCGACCCGCATCGGGGAAGGCGGCTGCCAGAATGTCCCGGTCCTGATAGTGCGGGCGCCGGAACTCACGCGTCACGCGGCCGCCGCACATCACCATCAACCGGTCGGTGATGCCCATCACCTCCGGCAGTTCGCTGGACACGACGACGATCGCCATGCCTTGGGCGGCGAGATCGTAGAGCAGCGCGTAGATTTCCGACTTCGCCCCCACGTCGATGCCGCGGGTGGGTTCGTCGACGACGAGAACCTTCACGCCCTCCTCCGCCAGCCAGCGGCCGAGGATCACCTTCTGCTGGTTGCCGCCGGAGAGGTTGACGATATCCTGCCGGCGGGAGGGGGTGCGGATCTTCAGCCGTTCGATGAAGCGGTCGGCAAGGGCGGCCTCGCGCGCCGGGCGGATGATGCCGAAGGGCGAGAACAGCCGGCGGGCCGAAATCGCGATGTTTTCCTCCACCGGGCGGCCCTGCACGATGCCGTCATGCTTGCGGTCTTCCGGGCAGAGCACCAGCCCGGCGCGGATGGAGGCCGGCGGGCTGTCGGCAGGAACGGCGATCCCGTCGATTTCCACCCGTCCGCCGCGCCTGACATCGACCCCGTAGAGCAGCCGGGTCATTTCGCTGCGCCCGGCGCCGATCAGGCCGAAAAAGCCGAGGATTTCGCCGGCGCGCACGGAAAAACGGATTGGCTCCGGCAGCTTCGCCCCGGAAAGCCCCTCGACGGACAGCCGCACCGGGCCTTCGGGGCGCGGGCGATAGCCCCAGATGTTGGAAATCTCGCGCCCGACCATTTCGGCGATCACCTGATCGCGGGTCACCGATGTGATATCGGCATGATGGGCCGCCAGCTTGCCGTCCCGCAGCACCGTCATGCTGTCGCAAAGGCGGAAGATTTCGTCCAGCCGGTGGGACACATAGAGAATGACCGTACCGGCGGCCTTCAGACGGGCGATCAGGGAAAAGAGAATCTCGCTTTCTCGCGAGGAGAGGGACGAGGTGGGCTCGTCGAGCGCGATCACCCGGGCTTCCAGCATCACCGCCTTGGCGATTTCCACCATCTGGCGCTCGCCGATGGAAAGGCTGGCGATCTTGGCGGCCGGATCGATCCCGATCCCGTAGTCGGAAAGGCGCGCCCCCACTTCCGCCATCATGGTCTTGCGGTCGATGATGCCCGCGCGGGCCGGGAAGCGGCCGAGCCAGAGATTTTCCGCAACCGTCAGTTCCGGAACGAGCTGCAGCTCCTGGTGAATGACGATGACGCCCGCATGGAAGGCGTCGCGCACCGAATGGAAGTGCTGCACCGCGCCATCGATGCGGATCTCGCCGGCATCGGCCTGCTGGTCTCCGGACAAAAGGCGGATCAGCGTCGACTTGCCGGCGCCGTTTTCGCCCATCAGCCCGTGCACCGCCCCGCGGGCGACACCGAAGCTGACCGAGGCCAGCGCCTGCACGCCGGGATAGGATTTGGACAATCCGCTGAATTCGAGAAAATCTGCCATGTTCCCTCCCCATGACCATCCGGCCCGGCGGCACCTTGAACGGGCCTCCGGACCGGATTACCCCACGTACGCCCGGGAGGCTATTCGATGCCGAGCTCCTTGCGAACCTCTGCATAATTGTCGCGCAGCGCAAGCTGGCCGGAGGTCAGGATCAGCTTTTCGGGTTCCTTGCCGTTGGCGATCCACTCATACATGTTGAGTGCGGTTTCATAGCCGTGGCGCTTCGGCGAGATGATGACCGTGCCGACGAAGCCGGTCGCGTTGGGCTTCTTGAACTCGTTGATCGCGGAATCGGCGCCGCCGATGCCCACGGCCACCACGTTTTCCGGCGCGATGCCGACGCTTTCGGTGGCGCGGACGGCGCCCAGCGCCGCCTCGTCATTCAGCCCGAAGGCCACCCAGTTCTTGATGTCGGCATGCTTGTTGAGCACGGTGGTCGCCGCATTCAGCGCCGCTTCCGTATCGGTCTTGGCCTGGGGGGCGTCGAAGATGTTTTCGGCCGGGAAGCCATTGGCCTTCAGCAGGGAAATCGCGCCTTCGACCCGGTCGACAGCGGTCGGGAGCTGGTCGTAGGAGACGCGGATCGCCCCGACGGTCTTCGGATCCCAGCCGCGCTTCTTCGCCTCGTCGACGATGGCCTGGCCCACGGCCTCGCCGATCTTGGTGGCGGAAATGCCCATATGAGGGACGTCCTCGATCGGATTGCCGTCCGCGCCGACCAGCCGGTCGTCCACGGTCATCAGCTTCAGATTGTTGGCGGTCGACTTGGCGACGATGCCGGGGCCGAGCTTGACGTCGGGGGTGCAGATGATGAAGCCCTGGGCGCCCTGCGCACCGAGATTGTCGATGGCCGACTGGACCTTCTCACCATCTTCCGCGCCGATCTTGACCAGCTCGAAGCCCTTTTCCTTGGCGGCCACTTCCGCGAATTTCCATTCGTCCTGGAACCACGGCTCCTCGGGCTGCTTCACGACGAAACCGATCTTCACATCCGCGGCAAATGCCGAGGTGGCCGCAATGACGGCGACCGTACCCGCCAGGATGGCGGCCTTGAAAAAGCGCATTGTCTCTCTCCCTTTTGACGCCTGCTCCCATGCAGGTGAAAAAATCTTTAGGACAATTCATCATACCAGTCAATTGCCTTTGTATGATGAATCTTGTATTCCTGTCCGACATATGATTTCAATCATCAGGCCACGGCGCCCCTGCTATGGCGCTTGCACACAGAACGTAATATGCCAGCGGATCAGAGAAGCCGGATGGCATTTGCGGAGGAGAGGCAGTTGGAGGAAACGGTCTTGGGCCCGGAGGCTGACAGCACGGACATGAAAGGCCGGCGTCCGCGCGTGGCCAAGAACATCACCGAGGCGCTGGCGCTCGACATGTGCGACGACCGCTATCCGCCGGGCAGCCAGCTGCCCCGGGAGAACGACCTGTGCGCCCTTTACGGCGTCAGCCGCACCGTGATCCGGGAATCGCTGAAGATCCTCGAATCGAAGGGCATGGTGAAAAGCCGTTCGCGGGTTGGCACCGTCGTCTGCGACAAGGACGACTGGAACATTCTCGATCCGCAGGTGCTCGGATGGATCGGGCCGCGCATCTATGATTTCGATCTGGTCGGCTGCATCCTGGAGGCGCGGCGCACCATCGAGCCGGCGGCGGCGGAGCTTGCCGCGGCCCGGGCCACCAGCCAGGACATTGCCGATCTGGAAAATGCCTGGATGGCGATGCGCGATCTGGAGGGCGACAACGAGCGCTTCACCGAGGCCGACGTGGCCTTCCACACCATTCTCCTGCGCGCCAGCCACAACCAGGTCTTCCGGCAGCTTTCCGGCATCATCCATGCGGCGCTGAAATATTCGCTCTTCACCTCCAACCGGGCGGTGGAGCGGCATGACGAGGCGCTGGAGATCCACCGGGAACTGGTCGAGGCCCTGCGCATGCGCAACGGGCCGGCGGCGCGAGCCTGCTCGTCCCGCATGCTCGATCTGGCCGCGCGCGATCTCTCGGGCGCCCTCAAACCCCATCGCCAGCCCTGACGGACACGCCGTCGAACGGAACCTCCTCCATGAAGATCACCAAGCTGACCACCTATATCGTGCCGCCCCGCTGGCTGTTCCTGAAGATCGAGACGGACGAGGGCATCTCCGGCTGGGGCGAACCCGTGGTCGAGGGACGGGCGCTGACGGTGCAGGCCGCCGTGCACGAGCTGGAGGACTACCTGATCGGCAAGGATCCGTTCCTGATCGAGGATCACTGGAGCGTCATGTATCGCGGCGGCTTCTATCGCGGCGGCGCGGTGCACATGAGCGCCATTGCCGGCATCGATCAGGCGCTCTGGGACATCAAGGGCAAGGCGCTCGGCCAGCCCGTCCATTCGCTTCTCGGCGGCCAGCTGCGCGACCGCATCAAGGTCTATTCCTGGATCGGCGGCGACCGCCCGAGCGATGTCGCCCGCAATGCCCGCGAGGTGGTGGCCCGCGGCTTCAAGGCCATCAAGCTGAACGGATGCGAGGAGCTGCAGATCGTCGACAGCTGGGAGAAGATCGACAAGGCGGTGGAAACCATTGCCACGATCCGCGAGGCCATCGGCCCGCATGTGGGCATCGGCGTGGATTTCCACGGGCGCGTGCAGCGGCCCATGGCCAAGGTGCTGGCGAAGGAGCTGGAGCCCTACAAGCTGATGTTCATCGAGGAGCCGGTGCTTTCGGAAAACCGCGAGGCGCTGAAGGAAATCGCCAATCACTGCTCGACGCCGATCGCGCTGGGCGAGCGGCTGTTCTCCCGCTGGGATTTCAAGCAGGTGCTCGCCGACGGCTATGTGGACATCATCCAGCCGGACCTGTCCCATGCGGGCGGCATCACCGAATGCCGGAAGATCGCCGCCATGGCGGAGGCCTATGACGTGGCGCTGGCGCCCCATTGCCCGCTCGGCCCCATCGCCCTTGCCGCCTGCCTGCAGGTGGATGCGGTGAGCCACAATGCCTTCATCCAGGAACAGAGCCTCGGCATTCACTACAATGCCTCCAACGACATTCTCGACTATATCGCCAATCCGGAGGTGTTCTCCTATGCGGATGGCATGGTGGCCATTCCGCAGGGGCCGGGCCTCGGGGTGGAGGTCAACGAGGACTATGTGATCGAGCGCGCCCGCGAGGGCCATCGCTGGCGCAACCCCGTCTGGCGGCATGAAGACGGCAGCGTGGCGGAGTGGTGAGATGGCCGGTCGCCTGACGGAACGCTATATCGCCATCACCGGCGCGGCACAGGGGATCGGGCTGGCGATCGCCCGGGATTTCGCCGCCGAGGGCGCCGATCTCTTCCTTCTCGACGTGGACGGCCCGCTGCTTCTGGCATCGGCCGACGCGCTCCGCGCGGATTTTCCCGAGCGGACGATCAGGACGGCTTGCGCGGACCTGCGCGATCATGCGCGGCTCGAAGAGGCCTTCCGCGAGGCGGCAAGGCATCGGGTGCTGGACGGGCTGGTCAACAATGCCGGCGTCAACGTCTTTCACGATCCGCTGGAAACCAGCGAGGCCGAATGGCAGCGCTGCTTTGCCATCAACCTCGAAGGCGCCTGGGCCTGCAGCAGGGCCGTGCTGCCCGGCATGATCGCGCGCCGGCACGGGGTGATCCTCAACATCGCCTCCACCCATGCCTTCACCATCATTCCCGGCACCTTTCCCTATCCGGTCGCAAAACATGCGCTTCTCGGCCTCACCAAGTCGCTCGGGCTCGAATATGCGGGCCAGGGCATCCGCGTGAATGCGCTGGCGCCCGGCTATGTGGCGACCCAGAAAGCCATCGAGTGGTGGAACAGCGCCGCCGACCCCGAGGCGGCCCGCGCCGAAACGCTGGCGCTCCATCCGCAGGGGCGGATCGCGACGCCCGAGGAAATCGCCCGGGCGGCGGTCTTCATGATTTCGGACGAATGCCCGTTCATGACTGCCGCCTGCCTGACCGTCGACGGTGGACTGAGTGTCCGGCACCACACCTAGGATCCCTCCGGCGCCCTCCCGTCCTCCGCCCGGCGGCCATTGACCTTCTATTACTCCGATTATATGATTTTATCGAGGAGACGACCATGACACGTGTTTTGAGATCCCGGATGTGGTTCGGCGGACAGGACAAGGATGCCTTCATCCATCGCAGCTGGATGAAGAATGGCGGCCTGCCGGACGATGCCTTCGACGGACGGCCGGTGATCGGCATCTGCAACACCTTTTCCGAATTCACCCCCTGCAATGCGCATTTCCGCGGGCTGGTGGAGCATATCAAGGCGGGGGTGCTCGAAGCGGGCGGGTTGCCGCTCGAATTTCCGGTCTTTTCCTGCGGCGAGTCCAATCTTCGCCCCACGGCCATGCTGTTTCGCAACCTCGCCTCCATGGATGTGGAAGAGTCGATCCGCGCCAATCCCATGGATGGCGTGGTGCTGATGGCGGGCTGCGACAAGACCACGCCTTCGCTCGTGATGGGGGCGGCCTCCTGTGACCTGCCCTCCATCGTGATATCGGGCGGGCCGATGCTGAATGGCCGCTTCAAGGGCCGGGTTCTGGGCTCCGGCACGGATGTATGGAAGTTTTCCGAAGACGTCAGGGCCGGGCTGATCACGGCCGAGGACTTTGCTGCCGCGGAAAGCGGGATGTCCCGGTCGGCCGGCCATTGCATGACCATGGGAACGGCCTCCACCATGGCTTCCATGGTGGAAGCGCTCGGCATTGCCCTGTCCGGCAATGCCACGGTTCCCGCCGTCGATGCGGGCCGGGCGCGTCTGGCGCGTCTGACCGGGCGGCGCATCGTCGCCATGGTCCGGGAGGACCTGCGGCTTTCGCATATCCTGACCCGCAAGGCCTTCGAAAACGCGATCCGGGTGAACGGCGCCATCGGCGGCTCCACCAATGCGGTCCTGCATCTCCTCGCGATTGCCGGGCGTGTCGGCGTCGATCTCACCCTGTCGGACTGGGACCGGCTCGGCCGCGACGTGCCGACCATCCTCGACCTGATGCCCTCGGGCGCCTATCTGATGGAGGATTTCCACTATGCGGGCGGCCTGCCGGCGCTGATGAAGGAAATATCCGGTCTCCTCGCGCTCGATGCCCCGACGGTGGCGGGCATCTCCCTCGGCGAGGCGATTGCGGCGGCGGAAAACCACAATCCGCAGGTGATCCGCCCCTTGAGCGATCCGCTGACGCAAAGCGGCGGGATTGCCGTGCTGACAGGCAACCTGGCGCCCCGGGGCGCCGTCATCAAGCCTTCGGCGGCCTCCCCCCATCTCATGCGGCACCGCGGACGGGCCGTCGTCTTCGACACGGTCGAGGACCTGAAGGCCCGGATCGACGATCCCGCGCTCGCCGTGGACGAAACCTCGGTTCTGGTGCTGCGGCATTGCGGGCCGCGCGGCTATCCCGGCATGGCGGAGGTGGGGAACATGCCGCTGCCCCGCAAGCTTCTCGAAAAGGGGATACGCGACATGGTGCGCCTGTCGGATGCCCGCATGTCCGGCACCGCATTCGGCACCGTCGTGCTGCATGCCGCGCCGGAAGCGGCGGTGGGCGGACCGCTCGCGCTGGTGCGCGACGGCGATGTGATCGTGCTCGACGTGGAGGCCCGTCGGCTGCATCTCGACGTCGGCGAGGAGGAGCTCGCACGCCGCCGCGCCCGCTGGACAGCGCCGGAACCGGCCATGAAGGGCGGATATCAGAGCCTCTATGTGGAGCGGGTCATGCAGGCGGATACGGGCGCGGATCTGGATTTTCTGGTCGGCAGCCGCGGTCACGCGGTGCCGCGCGAAAGCCATTGAGGAGACGAGAGATGATATCGTTCGATCCCGAAAGCCTGCATGGCATTCACGCGGTCCTCTATGCGCTTTTCGACCGCAGCGAGCGGCTCGACCGGCAGGCGATGCGCCGCCAGACCGAGATCTGCCTCGCCAGCGGCGTGCACGGCATGGTGGCGCTGGGCCTTGCCACCGAAGCCAGCAAGCTCGACGAGAGCGAGCGCCAGACCGTGATGGAATGGCTGGTGGAGGATGTGGCCGGCCGGGTGCCTGTCGCCATCACCATTTCCGGTCCGTCGGTGGAGGAACAGGCGCGCCAGATCGGCCATGCGGTCCGGGCCGGCGCCGACTGGCTGATCCTGCAGCCGCCGATGATCGGACACTATTCGGCGGCCGAATATATCGCCTTCTTCAGCCGTGTCGCCGCCCGCGCGCCCTTGCCCGTGGCGATCCAGAACGCCCCGGCCCTGATGGGGCGGGGCCTTTCGGCGGAGGATATTGCCGGGCTGGTGCGCGACAATCCGAATATCCGCCTGATCAAGGGCGAAGGACCCGCCGTCGACATTGCCCGGCTGATCGAGATCACCGGCGGTACCCTGCCCGTCTTCAACGGCCGCGCCGGGCTGGAGCTGATCGACAATCTCCGCATCGGCTGCCGGGGCATGATCCTTGCGCCCGACAGCATCGATCACGCGGTGCGTGCCTATGAATTCTTCATGGATGGCTGGACGCTGCATGCGGAGGACGCCTACAGAACCCTTCTGCCGGGCGTCGTTTTCACCATGCAGGGACTGGAGAATCTTCTATGCTACGGCAAGCGCCTGTTCGGCATGCGGGCGGGCCTGGCCATCGAGGACCGGGCGCCGGCCCTGCGGCCGACGGCGGAGGGGCTGGCCATGACCCGCCGCCATGCCGAGGCGCTCGGGGATTTTCCGGAGGAATAGCCGGACGGAATGGGAAGAGGCATGAAGAGCATCAGGGCGATTGCGGCGGCAGAACGCGGGCTTCCGGCCCGCATTGCCGCCGATATAGGCCGCCGGATCATCTCCGGGGAGCTGAGGGCCGGCGAAAGGCTGCCGCCCGAAACCGAGCTTCTCGAGGGGCTGGAGGTCAGCCGCACGACCCTGCGCGAGGCGCTGAAAATCCTGTCCACCACCGGCTTCATCGAGGCGAAGCCGAAGATCGGCACCCGGGTGCGCGCCGCCGAACACTGGAACACGCTCGATCCCGTCGTGCTCGGCTGGCACCGGGACGTGGAGGACGAGGGGGGCGTGGCGGAAGAACTGTTCGAGCTGCGGCTGTCGGTGGAGCCGCTCGTGGCGCGGCTTGCGGCGCGGCGGGCATCCCGGGCCGACATCGCCCAGATCCGCGATGCCTATGAACGCATGGGGCGACCCTCCATGGCGGTGGACGAGGCCATCGAGGCCGATATCGATTTTCACCTGCGCATCTTCCACGCGGCCCGCAACCGCTTCCTCATCCCCGTCGCGTCCGCCATCCGCACGGCGCTGATGCTGAGCATTCCGCGCACCTTTGCGCGGAGCGGCGGTTTCGGCGCCTCTCTCGCCCAGCATGAAAAGGTTCTTCTGGCGATCGAGGCCCGCGACGGCGAGGCGGCGGCGGCAGCCGTCGAAACGCTGCTTGTCTCCACCTATGAGGCGAATTATCCGCCGGCGCGGCCCTGACGCCGTCCTGCGCGGTGCCGGACGGAAAGCCGCCCTCCCCCGCTCCCGGGACTTTCCTCAGCCCACCGCCCGCTCGGCGAGGATGCGGGGAATGCGGATCTGGAAGCGGCTGCCATTTCCCTCGCCATGGCTGGTGGCGCGGATCTCCCCGCCATGCAGCTCGACCAGCTTTTTCACGAGACCGAGGCCGATGCCCAGCCCGCCCTGCGCATAATCCAGATGATCGTC
The DNA here is from genome assembly GCF_056313605.1 of Gellertiella sp. DMC107. Taxonomy (NCBI): domain Bacteria; kingdom Pseudomonadati; phylum Pseudomonadota; class Alphaproteobacteria; order Hyphomicrobiales; family Rhizobiaceae; genus Gellertiella; species Gellertiella sp. DMC107. Next base: position 212,092 of record NZ_JBQUZZ010000007.1, read on the forward strand.
CACCTGCACGAAGGGGCGGAAGATCTTGGCCAGCGCATGGGAGGGCAGGCCAAGGCCATTGTCGCTGACGCTGACGGTGGCAAAGCCGCCGTCCTCACCGGTCGTGACCGCGATTTCCCCGCCTTCGGGCGTATATTTGGCGGCATTGTGCAGAAGATTCGAAATACATTGGGTGATGCGCACCAGATCGGCCTCCACCATGACCGGCCGGTCCGGCGGGGTGACGGAGAGATGGTGCCGGCGCGCATCGATGGCCGGCTGGGCGAATTCCACCGCCGCCGTCACCGCCTCCTGCAGGTCGAAGCGCTCCTTGCGCAGCTCGATCTTGCCCTGCGTGATGCGCGAAATGTCGAGAAGATCGTCCACCAGCCGGACCAGATGGGAGAGCTGCCCCTCCATGAGGCCGGTGATGCGGGCCGCCGCTTCCCGGTCCGGATTGCGGCCGAGGAGCTTCAGCCCGCCGTCGATGGAGGCGAGCGGATTGCGCAATTCATGGGCGAGGATCGCCAGGAATTCGTCCTTGCGCCGGTCCGCCTGCTTCAGGGCTTCCGCCTGCGCCTGCAGGATGTCGCGCTGGGTGGCGATCTCCTGCCGCTGCCGGTAGAGCTCGAAGAAGACATCGGTCTTGCTGCGCAGGATATCGGGCTCGATGGGCTTCTGGATGAAATCCACCGCACCCGCCTCATAGCCCTCGAAGCGGCGCTGAACCGCATGGCTTCCCGCCGTCACGAAGATGATCGGCACCCGCCGGCTGCGCTCGTTGCCCCGCATCAGCTCGGCGAGTTCGAAGCCGTTGAGGCCGGGCATCTGCACGTCGATCAGCGCCAGCGCCACGTCGTGCTTCAGAAGCAGTTCCAGCGCCTCGTCGCCGGACCGGGCCTTGAGCAGCAGCAGATCCTCGCGCCGCAGCAGCGCCTCCAGCGAGAGCAGGTTTTCGGGCAGGTCGTCGACGAGCAGGAAGGTAACCGGTTGCATTACTGTGTCATTCCTTGCAGATAGGCTTCAATGCCTTCCAGCGTCATGATGCGTGCTTCGGGGCAGAGCCGCGCGGCGGCCTCGGGCATGGCCGCGGCATAGGCCTCGCGCGGGTCCTGGACGATCGCCGTGCCGCCCGCATCGCACACGGCGCGCAGGCCGAGCGCCCCGTCCTGATTGGCCCCGGACAGGATGATGGCGGTCAGCGCCGCGCCCCAGGCATCCGCCCCGCTCTCCAGCGAAACATCGATGGAAGGCCGCGAGAAGAACACCAATTCCTCGTTGGACAGCGCGATCGTCCCTTCCCGCTCGATCAGCAGATGGTAGTCGGGTGGCGCGAAATAGATGGTGCCGGGGCGGATCGGCTCCTTGTCTTCGGGTTCCACGGCCCGCATCCGGCATTTCTGGTCGAAAATCGGCGCCATGACGCTCCTCCGGTCCGGCGGCACATGGACGATCACGATCACCGGCCGCGGGAAATCGGCGGGCAGGCCCGGAAGAATGGTCGACAGGGCTTCCACCGCACCGGCAGAAGCGCCGATCATGACCGCTGCGGGCGAGGGTGCCGTCATGGTCCGGTCCTCTGATAGATCTTTTCCTCCCGGACGAAATCGCGAAAGGCGGGCGCATGGGCGGAAAAGCGCAGCGTTTCCTTCGATCCCAGCCCGAGAAAGCCATTGCGCGGCAGGGAGTCGCGAAACAGCCCGATGGCGCGATCCTGCAGGTCGCGGTCGAAATAGATCATCACATTGCGGCAGGAAACCAGATGCATCTCGCCGAAAACGGAATCGGTGACCAGACTGTGATCGGAGAAGACCACCTGCCGCCGCAGGCTCTTGTCGAAGACGGCCCGTCCATAGCCCGTGTGATAATAATCGGACAGCGAGCTTCGGCCGCCGGAGCGGCGGTGATTTTCGGTGAAGAGGCGGATGCGTTCGAGATCGTAGATCCCGGCCTCGGCCCGGGCGAGCGCATCCTGATTGATGTCGGTGGCGTAGAAGATGGTGCGCTCCTCCAGCCCTTCCTCGCGGAAAAGGATGACGAAGGAATAGAGCTCCTCGCCGCTGCTGCATCCGGCAATCCAGACCTTCAGCGAGGGATAGGTGCGCAGGTGCGGCACCACCTTCTCGCGGATCGCCCGGAAATAGTCGGGATCGCGGAACATCTCGCTCACCTGCACGGTAAGATAGTCGAGCAGCTTCGGCAGCATGGCCGCATCGTGCAGCACCGCCTCCTGCAGCGCGGAAATGGTCGCAAAGCCCAGATGTCCGCAGGCCTGCCGCAGCCGCCGGCGGATCGAAGCCAGCGCATAATTGCGGAAATCATAGTGATAGCGGTGAAAGAGCGCCTCAAGCAGCAGGCGGATCTCGATATCCTCGACCGGATCGGCGGGCTCGGTCATTGGGGCATCCAGACCCGCACCAGGGAGAGCAGCTTCTCCACGTCGAGCGGCTTGGCCATGTAGTCGTTGGCCCCGGCCTCGATGCAGCGCTGCTGGTCGTCCGGCATGGCCTTGGCGGTGAGGGTGATGATGGGGATCTTCCGCAGATCCGGATTCTGGCGGATCTTGCGGGTGGCGGTCAGGCCATCCATGACCGGCATCATCACGTCCATCAGCACGAGATCGATGCGGGCATCGGTTGTTTCCCAGGAGGCCTGGAGCTTCTGCAAGGCCTCCTCGCCGTTGCGGGCGATCTCGACGATGGCGCCGCGCGGCTCCAGAATATTGGTGAGCGCATAGACATTGCGCACGTCGTCCTCGACCACGAGGATGCGCCGCCCCTCGAGAAGCGCATCCCGGTGGCGGGCGCGGCGGATCATCTTCTGCTGCTCGTCGGGCAGTTCCGACACGACCTGGTGCAGGAAGAGCGTCACCTCGTCCAGCAACCGTTCCGGCGATTTCGCCCCCTTGATGATGATCGACTTGGAATAGCGCCGCAGCCGCTGTTCCTCGTCGGCCGAGAGCACCCGGCCCGTATAGACGATGACCGGCGGGAAGGAATGGGCGGTATCCTGGCTGATCGTTTCGAGCAGCGAGTAGCCGGAAGCATCCGGCAGCGAGAGATCGAGCACCATGCAGTCGAAGGTCTGCTCCCGCAACAGCGACAGGCATTCCGCCGCCGTGCCTGCGCCGACCGTTTCCACGTCGTGGGAGGACAGGAGCTTCGTCACCGCCTCGCGCTGGACCTCGTTGTCCTCGACGATCAGCACCCGGCGCACGTTCTGGGAAAGCTTCGCCTCCAGCGTGTGGAGAATGTCCACGAGCTGCTCGCGGGTGACGGGCTTCAGCATGTATCCGATCGCACCGAGCGAGAAGGCCCGCTCGGAGAAGTCATTCGCCGAGACGATGTGGATCGGAATATGGCGGGTGCGCACGTCGCGCTTCAGCCGGTCGAGCACGGAAAGGCCCGACTGGTCCGGCAGGCCGACATCGAGGATGATGGCGCTCGGCATGAACTGCCGGGCGAGCGTCAGCGCCTCTTCCGCCGTATGGGCGACCAGCGCCCGGAACTTCATCTCGCGGGCAAGATCGCGCAGGATCATCGCAAAGGAATGGTCGTCCTCGATGATCAGGAGCGTGCGTTCGGGATCGCCGCCAAGCGCCCGGTCGTCCTCGACCAGCATGCCGCGCCGGACGGTGGGAACGGTGGCCACCGCCGGTTCGGCAACCGCCTGCGCCACGGCCTTTTCCCCGGCGGGGGCGGCCATCACCGGCCGCGGGGCGACCTTTTGCGGATCGAAGCGGAGCGGCAGCACGACCGTGAAGGTGCTGCCCTCCCCCGGCGCGCTCTGCAGGCGGATTTCACCGCCGAGAAGCCGCACCAGCTCGCGCGAGATCGACAGGCCGAGACCCGTGCCGCCATAGCGCCGGCTGATGGTGCCATCCGCCTGGTGGAAGGCCTCGAAGATCCGGCTCTGTTGCTCCGGCGAGATGCCGATGCCGGTATCCGTGACGGAAAAGGCGACATGCTCCCCGCCTGCCGGACGCACGGAGAGCGTTACCTGCCCCTTTTCGGTGAACTTGATCGCATTGGCGATCAGGTTCTTCAGCACCTGTTCCAGCCGCTGCGGGTCCGTTTCCATTCCCGGTTCCAGCTCCGGCGCTATCGCGATGGAGAAGGTCAGGCCGCGGTCGGTTGCCAGCGGGTCGAAGACCTGGCCGATGGCATTGGCGAGGCGTTCGATGGACACCGGTTCCGGCTTGATGTCCACATGGCCCGCCTCGATCTTCGAGAGGTCGAGGATGTCGTTGATGAGGTTGAGGAGATCATTGCCCGAGGACTGGATGGTCTGGGCATATTTGACCTGCTCCGGCGTGAGGTTCTCGTCGGGATTGTCGGCCAGAAGCCGGGCGAGGATCAGCGAGGAATTCAGCGGCGTGCGCAGCTCGTGCGACATGTTGGCGAGGAAATCGGACTTGTAGCGGCTCGCCTGCTCCAGCTCCCGCGCCTTGACCTCCATGGCGCCCTTGGCCCGTTCGAGATCGTCGCGCTGGCGCTCCAGTTCGCGGGCCTGCTCCTCGAGCTGGCTGTTGGTCTGTTCCAGCTCCACCTGCTGCTGTTCCAGCCGGACCTGGGATTCCTTCAGCGCCCGGCCCTGTTCTTCCAGCTCCTCGTTGGAGACGCGCAGCTCTTCGCCCTGCACCTGCAGCTCCTCGGTCTGGCGCTGCATGTCGACGAGCAGCGTCTGCAGCCTTGCGCGATATTCCGCCGAGCGGATAGCGGTGGCGATGATGGCGGAAGCCTGGTCCATCAGTTCCGCCACGGTGTCGTCGACCGCATCCAGATAGCCGAATTCCGCAAGCGCCACGACCTGGCCATCGGCAATGCCGGGCGAAATGAGGAGGTGGCGCGGCTTCTGCTGGCCGAAGGAGGAGCCGAAGGCGATGTAGCCATCGGGAATTTCCCCCACCCGCAGCGTGCGCCGCTCCGAAAGGGCATGGCCGAACAGGCCGTCCTTGTAACCGAGCCGCTCGGGAACGCCCGCCTGTTCGGGTATCCCGACGGTCGCCACCCGGCGGAAGCCGTTGCGGTCGTCGGCAAAGATCGCGCCGGCCACCGCGCCGGTATAATCGGCGATGAAGCGAAGGATCTTTTCGGCCACGGCCTCCGTCGTCTGGTCGCCGAGGGCAGCCGCGTTCAGGCCGGCCTTGGCCTTCTGCATCCATTCCTCGCGCCGCCGGGCCAGCGTCGAACGCCGCAGCAGCATGCCGATGCCGATGGTCAGCAACAGGCCGAAAAAGCCCGAGAGCAGGCTGGTGGCGAGCGCCGTCGCATAGCCATTGCGCATTTCGGCGAGCCGCAGGCCGCGCTTGCGCAGCTCCTCGTTGCGGATATCGGCAATTTCGGCCCGGATCGCATCCATGTCTTCCCGGCCCTTGCCGGAGCTGACGATGGCGATGGCCGCTTCGAGGCCCTTCTCATCCCGGGCCCTTATCGTGGAGGTGAGTTCCTCGAGCTTGGAGCGGATCAGCTGCTGCAGCTCCGCAAAGCGCGGCAGCTGGGCGGGATCGTCGCCGATCAGGCCCTTCACCTCCGCGAGCCTTGGGCTGAGCTGGTCGGTGGCCTTCCGGTAGGGATCGAGATAGCGGCTGTTGCCGGTAAGCAGGAAGCCTCTCTGTCCCGTCTCCGCATCCTGGATATCCGACAGCAACTGGTCGATGCCCACGATGACCTTGTGGGTCTGGATGACGCCGTCATTGTTGTCGCGCAGCCGCTGCGTCGTATAGACCGCCAGCAGCGTGCTGAGGATAAAGAAGGCGAAGACACCCGAAAGGCTGATCGCAACGATGGGATCGAGACCGAGCCTTCGTTTGGAAGACGCCACCGCTGCTGTCTGTTTCATCTCTTCTCCGAGAATTCCGGGGCCGACCTGTCTCGGCGCCTTCGGTAAGGGTGCTTGTTCTGTTCGTGCCGGCGGCGGGCAAGGCCCCGATGAAAGCCCCGCCCCGTTCCCCTGCCCCCGCGCAACCGGCCGGACGGCCGTCATCGCCCGGGAACCGGGTTTCTCCAACCCGCCATAACGCCCCCGGATACGGCTGGTTCCGCCTGAGCGAAAATAAATTGTCCGCCCCGTTAAGAGATGCGCCGCCCGCGGGAACAATCCGCCGCTTCCGGACGTAATGCCGGGACCGGCACACGCCCGCTTGCCGGCCAACCCAGCATGGACCCGTCCCGATGCCCAGCACGAAGACCTATGAAATTCTCTTCAGCCCCGTTCTGCGCCGCACCTATGCCGAGATCACCGCAGACCGGATTTCCATGACCGCCGCGGGCGTGACCTATTACATCCTGCTCGCCTCCTTTCCGGCGCTCGGGGTGCTGGTCGCGCTTTACGGCCTCTTCACCGAGCCTTCCGACCTCGCCGCCCAGATCCACGTGCTCGCTCCCGTGCTGCCCCCCGGGGCGCTCGACATGGTGGAAACGCAGCTGGACGATCTTGCCGGCAAGGAGGCCGGGGCCCTTTCGATAACCGTGATCATCGGTTTCCTCGCCGCGCTCTGGAGCGCGATCAGCGGGGTGAAGGCGGTCTTCGAGGCGCTCAACATCGCCTATGACGAGACAGAGACGCGCTCCTTCCTGCATCTCAACCTGCTCGCGCTCGGCTTCACGCTCGGCACGATGCTGGTCGGGCTGATCGTCCTTCTCGGGATGGGGATCGTGCCGGCGCTGCTCGCCTTTCTGCATCTCGACGGCTTTACGGACCGGCTGGTACGGCTTGCCCCCTGGCCGGTGATCACGCTGATGGTGCTGGCGGAAATCCTGTTGCTCTACCGCTACGGACCGAGCCGGGAGCCGCTGGCCTTCGGGCGCATCCTGCGCGGCGCGGTTCTCGCCACGCTCTGCTGGCTGGTCGCCTCGGCGGGCTTTTCCTACTATCTCGGCCATTTCGCCAATTACAACGCCACCTACGGCGCGCTCGGCGCGCTGATCGGCCTTCTCATCTGGCTCTGGCTTTCGGTCTTCATCCTCCTGTCCGGCGCCGAATACAACAAGGAGCGGGACCGGGAGAAAAAAGCCTGACCCCCCAATGCATTCGCCCCCCTTTCCGGTCTGGAAAGGGGGGCGGGAGGTCGTGACGATCAGAAGGGGGCAAGCGGATCAGAGGCCCGCCGAAGGGCTCCGGTTTTCCGGGGTGGCCCCGAGATCGCGGAAGCTGCGGCTTTCCTCGATGATGCGGTCGCGGGCCTGGTCATGCAGCTCGTCGGCCATTGTGACGGCCTTGTCATAGACATCGCCGGCCACCTTCTTACCCTGATCCATCAGCGCGGCGGACCGTTCGCCGAGATCGTCCTTCACCGCATCGGCGGCTTCGCCCATCAGCTGGTCCTCACGCTCCGTGTGCGGAAGCGCGGCCCCGATGGCCGCACCGGCCGCAAAGGCCAGCGCACCGCCGACCAGCGGCTGGTCGCGGAAGGTCTTGAGGATCATGTCGTTCAGCCGGCCGGCCTGATCCTGAGCGCCCGACAGGGCGGACGAGGAGGTGGAGCCGATGCTGGACCCCATGCCGGAAAGGCTTCTGGTCACGCTGTCCACCATGCCGCTTGCCGTTTCCCGGGCGGAGGCCCAGGTATCGGCAGCCCAGCCGAGCGCATCGTCGAAGAGCGCGCCCGTCTCGTCCCGGATATCGGTGATGCGGCGACCGGTGGCATCGGCAAAGCCGCGGAAGACGCTGCCCGCCTCGTCCATGTAATCGCCGGCCCGGCGACCGGTTTCGTCGGTCAGCGCGCGGAAGCGCTTGCCGCCCGTGTCCTCGAAATGGGCGTAATGGCGGCCGTTCTCCATCTTCGGCGGACCGGTGCGGCGCACGTTCCCGCTGACCGTGGCGAGCGGGTAATCGAGCGGCGCGCGGTCGGGCCGCGGATTGTCCATCCGGGGCGCCGTATGGCCGGACCCGGCCATCAGCCAGGCGATGCTGACGCCCATCAGGGCCAGCGGCAGGGGATTGGCCTTCACGGCGCCCCCGAGATTGCCGATATATTCGGCGCCGCCGCTGTGCTTCAGATAGCCGAGCGCTTCGTCGATCAGCTGGCCGGGGGTCAGCTTTTCCTGGATGGCGGAGAGTTTCTCGCCGATCCGCTCCCGGTCATGTTCGATCTCGCGCTCGATGTCGGCGGAGGATTTTTCCGTGTCGTAGCTCATGACAATTTCTCCTTTACGACTTCGGCGTCACGGCGAAGCGAGCGCCCGGTCCTGTCGAGCGAAAGATCGGTCCCGCGCAGGATGGACAGGCCGCGCGACATGGACATCCAGGCCGCGAGTGCGACGATGACGCCCACGATCACCGCTGCCAGCGAATGGGCGCCGGCATCGGTAAAGCCCTGGGCGACCAGGAAGGCGGCAAGGCCGCTGACGAGGGCTGACAGCAGCACGCCGATGGCCCCGATGGCGAGCACCATGCCCGCCACCAGCATTTCGATGCCGCCGACGGCGAAGGTGAATTTTTCCGAGGCCTCCCGCTTGGCAAGGTCGATTTCCTTGCGGAACAGGCTGGAGAGATCCCCGACAAGGCCGGAGAGCAGCTCTCCGAGGGGACGATTATCGCTGCTGGACATGGTTGCTGCCCTCATGGCTGGTGGTGGAATTATAGGTCTGGCCCGTGGAAGGCCGGTCGGTCGACTGACCCTCGGCGCTGCCGCCGAGGGCGACACGGCCGGGCGGATAGGGGTTGGGGGCCGAGGGGCTCAGGGTCGGCGTATCGCTCGCCGCCGCAGGACGGTCGGGCGAGGTGCCGAGCCCCGTGCCGCCGATGCCCGTGGCCTCGGCCCCGCCCGCCGGACGGGCGCTGGCCGGCGCGGAGGGGCCGGTCGAGGGCTGGAAGGTGCCGGTCCGGTTCGCCGGGGCCGAGGGGGCCGGGGTGATCGTCCGGTTGATGCTGTCGGCGCTTTTCGGCGCGGGCGAGGAGGCGGAAGCCCCGCTGCCCGCCGCTTCCGGCGAAAGCCGCCCCGCCATGGGATTGGCGGAGGTGTTCACGCCGGCGCCACGGGCGTCGGCGGTTGCCGTCTGCCGGCTGGCGGAGGCGGTGACGAAACGGCTGGCGGCGAGACCGGCCAGCGCGGCCAGTCCGAGGAAGGCCACGGGCTGGCGACGGCCGAAATCCTCGGCCATCGACATCACCTCGCCCATGTCGCGGTTTTTCAGGTCGGTGGCGAGCCGTCGGGTACTGGAGCCCAGATCGCGGGCATAGCGCCCGACGGTGGCATGATCGCCGCTCTTCAGTTCGCCGCCGACCTTCTCCAGCGCCTCGGCTACGCCGGCGAGCTGGTCGGCCACGATGTTCTTCTTCTCCGCCGCCATTTCGGCGGACGTATCGAGCGCCTTCGAAGCGCCGGCCTTGGCCGCTTCCTTGATTTCGCTGAAGTCCTGGGCGGCCTTGTCCTGCAAGTCGCTGAAACGGGCGGACTGGGGGTCGCTGCCCATGCCGGATGCGCGTCCCGTCTGTCCGTCCCGGATCTGGTCTGGATAATCGGTCATGTGATGTCTCCCGGTTCTCGTGCGCGGCTGCCATGTGCAGCGTGCCGTTTTGATAATCGCGGGAGGCCGACAAAGTTCCCTTCTCCGGCTCAGGAACCGGTGCTTCCTGCACGAAACGGAAGCGGAAGGGGGCGGAGAGACGGAAAAGAACCATCTCCCCTTCAAAAAACCGGCGGCGTCGCCGCGCCGCCGGTTCGAGGCTCGAAAGCCGGGCTCAGCGCGACCCGGAGCGGGCGGCGAGCGTTTTTCGATAGTCTTCCACGGGCAATCCGCCGATGCCCCAGTCTTCCATCTCCACCTCGTCGATGACGACGAAGGTGGTGGCGGGATTCTTGTCGAGGACGCGGACCAGCAGGTCCGTCACCCCGGAAATCAGCTCGGCCTTCTGCGCGGGCGTCACGCCCTCGCGCGTGATCTTGATGTTCACATAGGGCATGTCAGGCATCCCTCTCGGTGAAATGGAACACTTTCGAAATGACCTGCCAGCGCCCGTCGATGAAGATCAGGGTGAGGAAGTCGATGAAATCGCGGTTGCCGATGCTGCATTTGAGGCTCACCCGTGCCGTGACCGGTCCGGCGAACTCGACGGAAACGAACTCGTCGTTGCGGGCTTCCCCCCGGGAGGCGGGCGAGGGCCGCTTGTCGACCACGTCGAAATAGGTGTCCATGTCCCGATAGAGCAGCGTGCCATCGCTGACGCAGACATACTGGGCCTGCGGATGGAAGACGCGGCGGAGCCGGGCCGTATCGGAATAATGCAGCCCGTCGAAATAGGTCTTCACCACGTCCAGGATGGCATCAAGGGCGGTTTTGTCTGACATGGTCACGCAAGTCCTTCTGCATGCAGGGATTTCTGGACGCTCGGCCGCGCCGCGACCCGGCTCATGAAGCCGGCCAGCTTCGGCCAGGCGGACAGGTCGATCCCCGTAAAATTGGCCCAGTTCACCACCACAAAAGCATAAGCATCGGCAATGGTGAAGTCCCGGCCGGTCAGAAAGGCGCGCCCGTCCGCCAGACGGTCTTCCAGCCAGCCGAGCTTTGCCGTCACCGCCTTGCGGGCCGAGGCCTTGGCGGCGTCATCGGAGGCCGGGTTGAACAGCGGACCGAAGGCCACATGCAGTTCCGTGCCGGTGAAGTTCAGCACTTCGGAAACGCGGGCCCTCGCCATCGTGCCGGTTTCCGGCGCCAGATCGCGGCGGCCCTTGCGGTCGGCCACGAATTGCAGGATCGCCGGACCTTCCGTCAGCACGTCGCCGTCGATCTCGAGGGCCGGCACCTTTCCCTTGCCGTTGATGCGGAGGTAATCCGCCCCCGAGGCGGTGCGCTTTGCGGTCGTGTCCACCGCTTCGATGGCAAAGGGATCGCCAAGCTCGTTCAGGACGATGTGGGAGGCGAGCGAGCAGGCGCCCGGCTTGTAATACAGCTTCATGGAAAGCTCCTTGATGTTTGCGTTGCGAAGCCACCCTAGCGGCGCAGTCACCTTAAGTAATCAGGAAACTTGAAGTGCCCGACAGAATGGAGTATCCTGGCGGTAACCAGAGCATTCCGGGAAAGGCATGGTCGCCGGCTTTCCGTCGATCCCTGCAAAGAAACAAAGCATTAGCGCCCGTCCGGCTATCCCCCTTGCGGACCCGGCAGGCACGAGGAAAGGCCAGAGCTCCATGCCGCTGAAGCGACGCAAGAACCGCACGCCAACCCCGCTTTGCCCGCTCTCGGAATGCATGGCGGTTCTCGGCGGTGCCTGGACGCCCAATATCCTCTGGTATCTCTCGGAAGGTCCGCGACGGTTTTCGGAGCTGCGGTCCGACATTCCGCTCGTCTCCGCCAAGGTCCTGACCCAGCGGCTGCGGGAACTGGAGGATCGCGGTGTCATCGGCCGGAACGTGATGCCGACCTCGCCGCCTTCGGTGGAATATGTGCTGACGGAGCATGGGCAGGAATTTCTGCCGGCGATCCGCGCCATTGTCGATGTGGGGTATCGCCTGAAGCAGAAGCAGAAGGGCGGCCTGACGCCGCCCGAGCCGGTTGTCGAGAGGCCGGGCAGCCAGCCCGGCTGACGGAAGGGCGCGGCCTGCCTCAGCGGAGGCTCGGCCCGTCCACGCGGATGCTCTGCTCCATGGCCATGCACTGGTCGTAGATGAAGACATCGAAGGCGGACAGGCGATCCCGCCATTTGGGTGCGAGGTCGGCCACGCAGCGCACCGTCACGCGGTCGATGAAATTGTCGAAGACCGCCCAGGGATTGGTCTGGTCCTTCGTCTGCATGCCCTCGCCGGGGGTCGTTTCCCCGAGCGCCTTGGCGGCCGCGCCGTGCAGGTCGGTCATGAAGGCGAGTTGCTGCTCCACGTCGGCGCGGGTGCCGGCCCGGCCCACATGGCCGGCAAGCAGGTGCTTGTAGTCATATTTGCCGTTCAGGGCGGAGACGAGAGCGAAGACGCCGGGAATATCATGGGCAATCGCCATGCGCCGCCACATCATCCAGCCCGGAAACACCACGTCGACCAGCATCAGCGTGCCGCTCCCGGCGTGCCAGATCTCGATATTGCCCGGCTCGTGATTGGGGCCGGAATAGTTGAGCTGAAGCGTCTGGCCGCCCGCTTCCAGCCGGAAAGGCTTGTCGATGCCATCGAAGATGCGGGTGGGCAGCGGCCGGTTGGGATCGGCGGCGCGGGCCAGAATGTCCCGGGTTTCCCGATGGGCGACGATCTCCACCTTCGGATAGGCGGCGACGATCGCGGCCGCGCTGCCGATATGGTCCACATGGGCGTGGCTGTAGATGAGATGGGTCACCGGCCGGCCCGGCGCGATCTCGTCCACCGCCTTGAGAATCATGTCACCGAGCGGTGGCGGCGCATCGGCCAGAATGACGCCATCGGCGGTCACGAGCACCATCATCTGGTAGACGCCGTTGGTGACCATATGGGCGCCCTGGCCGAAATTCTCGATCCGGTACCCCTTGGTCTTGTCGATGTCGGGGCCGAGGCCGGAGCCGAGAACCGTGTCATAGGTCTCGTTCCGGGTCATGGGCGGCGCAATGTCGCCGGCGCCGGGATAGGCCAGGTAATCGCCCGCAAGGGCGGTGGTGGCCTGAAGCAGGATCAGGCCAGCGAGAAGGGTGTTTTTCATCATCGGTTCCTTTCGTCGAACGGACGGCTCGCGCCGTGCGCCGATCTTGATAGCGGACCGATCACCTTAGGTAACTTGGAAACTTAATGTGCGCAGCAGAATGCGGTATCCGGGCGGTAACCGCCCGAAAAGGCCACAAACGGCAGGCCGCGGCCCGTGCCTTCCGGCTGGAAACCGGAAAGGGGGCGCGGCCCTGCCCGTTCGAGACGAGACGTTCGCTCAGGCGGTTTCCGCCGTCTCCCGCACGTCGTCCAGCAGGAAATGCAGCACCAGATAGCGGGTGGTGTAATGTTTGCCGCTGTCGGCCACGCCCTCCTCCGTGCCGCCATCGGCGGGATGGACGGCGTGGTAATGGGGATTGTTGGCAATGAGAGTGATTGCCTTGCCCGCATGGCGGCCCGAAAGGCGATAGCGGGCTTCGGCCAGCGGCCAGAGCCGGGTGCAGACCTCTTCCGGCAGGCGTACCCGCAGGGCCTTGCGATGGATCACGTCCCGATCGCCGCTCTCCTCGCGCAGCGCGTGGGGAATGTCGAGCGTGACTTCCTCGGCTTGATCGATGACGAATTGGAATTCTTCCGGCCACATGCGTCGCATTGCTGTTCCTCCCGGGCCTCTCTCGGCCTCGCAAAGAAGCTTAGCGCCTTGGCGGGGGGAATCAATCCTTCAGGATCAGCGATGCACCACCGCAAACCGGGCCTTCGGCCCGCGGCCCTGCATGCGGTCCAGCTCCTGCCGGAACCAGCGGCTCAGCGCCTCCAGCGCCGGCTCGGAGCGGCGGCTTTCCTTGATGCAGAGATGGTAATCCTCGTGGGTGGCAATGCTGGTTTCGTCCATCCGCTCGATTCGGCCGGCCTCCAGATCCTCCTCGACGAGGAAATCCGGCAGGAGGGCCGCGCCCAGTCCCTGCCGCACCATCTGCAGGGCCGTGACGTAATGGGAAGCCTGAAGCCAGCGACCGCCCGGCGGGGCAATATCGCCCTTGCCGCTTTCCTGGCCGTAGGTCTGCCAGTCCAGCCCCACCGTGCCCGGCTTGAGGTCGGTGGTGATCAGCGGCAGGGCGGCAAGCTTCGCGCCGACGGGGGCCACCGGCACCAGACGTTCGGCCCACAGGAACTGGGCATGATAGCCCCGGTCGCGCGGCAAGGTGGTCACGAAGGCATCGCCCACCGCATCCGTCAGCTCCGGATCCGTGGCATACATCACGATCTGCAGGTCGATCAGCGGATGGGCGGCATAGAAGCGGTCGAGCCGCGGCACCAGCCAGGCGGAGGTGAAACTGCTGCAGACGGCAAGCCGGATGCGGTCGCGCGTGCCGCCGATGGCCCCGGCCAGCGACCGCTCGATCTCGGCAAAGGCAGGCTGCAGCTTGCGCGCCAGGTTGCGCCCCGCCGGCGTGAGCTCGATCCCCCTGCCCCGCTTCTGCACCAGCCGTTCGCCGACAATTTCCGACAGGAGGCGAAGCTGGTGGCTGACCGCACTCTGGGTCACGCCCAGCTCCTGCGCCGCTGCGGCAACCGACAGGTGCCGCGAAACGGATTCGAACGTGTGCAGCGCACGCAGATTGTGCCGGCTATCCATTGCCTGTCGCCTTGTCATGAGCCGTGAGCGGGATTGCACCCGCCCCCCTGGGCGGCCGCTCGCCGGAGAAGTCTAGAGCGAAACAAACTATAATGAAACACTAGAGTATCTAATCACTTCTATTCGACATTTCTTGTCGAGCGCCGGGCCGCCGCCGGGGCGACCCGGTTTGCTCTCTTACTCGCTGTCGCCCACCGTTTTCCAGGCAAGCGCTCCCACGACCGCCCCGATCACGGGCGCGACCCAGAACAGCCAGAGCTGCTGCAGCGCCCAGCCGCCGGCAAACAGCGCCTGGCTGGTGGACCGGGCCGGATTGACCGAGGTGTTGGTGACCGGAATGGAGATCAGGTGGATCAGCGTCAGCGCAAGACCGATGGCAATCGCCGCGAAGCCCGCCGGAACCCGCTGATGGGTGGACCCGAGAATGATGAACAGGAAGAAGCCCGTGAGAATGGCTTCCGTCAGCAGGCAGGCCGCCAGCGAATAGCCGCCTGGCGAGTGCTCGCCGTAGCCATTGGCGGCAAAGCCGCCGATTTCAGCGCCTGTCTTGCCCGTGACGATGACGTAAAGCGCGCCAGCCGCCAGGATCGCGCCCGCCAGCTGCGCGAGAATGTAGCCCACCAGCTGTCCCGCCGGAAAGCGTCCCGCAACCGCCAGACCGACCGAGACGGCCGGATTGAAGTGCCCGCCCGAAATGCCGCCCACCGTATAGGCCATGGTCAGCACCGTCAGGCCGAAGGCGAGCGAGACGCCTGCAAAACCGATGCCCAGATCCGGAAAGGCGGCGGCCAGAAGCGCGCTGCCGCAGCCGCCGAAGACCAGCCAGAATGTACCGAGCAGCTCCGCTGCCAGTTTGTTTTTCATGATGTTCCCCCTGTCCCTCAGGCGCAAACGCCCGGCTTCATGCCCCCGGACCCCGGCTCGAGAGCGTGCAGCAGGGACGGGATGTCGCTTTGTCGCATAGGTGCGAATGGGATAAACAATGAAAAAAACATGTTATGGTTGAGACAATTTCATTTTTAGCCAGAAAATTTCACGTCCGCGCGCGCGCCCGGCAGCGCCTCGACACCGGCGGAATTTCCGGCATCCCCTTGTAAATGCTTCCTTTTCGGAAAACGCCCGGTCATTGCCGCCTCTCCTCCGTCGCTCCGCATCCGCCTCGGAGGCGCGCCACCCGCCTGTTGCGAAAGCGGTAGACGGGCATTTTGCCCGGGTCTAAATCTCGACTGGAAACAAAAGCCCGCTTCGTTCTCCGCAGGAGATGCGAAGGTCTGCGGCAGGAGGGAGACAGGGACGATGAACAGGATAGGACTTGTTGCAGGCTTGGCCCTTGCGTCGCTCGCGGCGTCCTGCACCACGCGGCCGGAACCGTTGCCCGCCTTGCCCGCACCCGTGACACCCGCCGTGGCAGGGCCCGCAGACCCCGGCGAGACCTGCCGCACCGCCGTGGCGGCTACAGCCAACCGGCCGATCGGCGATACGTCCGTGCTGAAAGCCGAAGCGTCGCGGGCGGGGGCCGGCGTGCGCATCGGCCTGAAGGGCGCCGAACGGCCCTGGCTTTGCATTCTCGGCCCCGACGGTGCGGTGAAGAACGTGATGTATATGGGAGAAGGCTGATGCGCCGCCGCGATTTTCTGCTTGCCTCCGGTCTGGTACTGCCAAGCCTTGCTCCAGCCGCCCCGGCGCTGGCCAAACAGGTGATGAAATTCGCGGAAGAACTGAAGAACGGCGAGTTCAACTGGTTTCCCGAGCGTTCGCCGACCGGCCCGGTGCTGGTGGTGGTGTCGATCCCCGAACAGCGCGTGCATGTCTATCGCAACGGCATCCGCATCGGCGCCTCCAGTTGCTCCACCGGCAAGAAGGGCCATGAGACGCCGACCGGCGTCTTCACCATCCTGCAGAAGGACAAGTTTCACCGCTCCAAGACCTATGACGACGCGCCCATGCCGAACATGAACCGGCTGACTTGGGACGGGATTGCCCTGCATGCGGGCAATCTGCCGGGCTATCCGGCCTCCCATGGCTGCGTTCGGCTGCCCATGGAGTTTTCGGAGCTGCTCTTCGGCATCACCCAGCTGGGCATGACGGTCATTCTCGCCGACGACACATCCTTCCCGCCCGCCATTGCCCATCCGGGCCTGATGCTGGATGACAGCACGCTCGGCACCTACAGGGCCGCCGAAACCAGCGTTCTCAAGCGGGAATACATGCGCCGGAGCGATGCGCCCGACCGGATTACCGGCATTGTCGTCAGCGGCGCGGATCGCCGCATGTCCGTGCTGGAAAACGGCCGCGAGGTGGCACAGGGCGACATTCGCTTCAAGGGCAAGCCCGCCCCGCTCGGCGAAAGGGTTTTCACGCTGGCCGGGGCCGATTTCGCCGCCGGCAACCTGCACTGGGTCAAAACCGACATTGCCCGGCAGGAGCCGAAATCCGGCGCCAGCTTTGCGGCTGAGCCCAAGGTGGTGGCCGCCCTGCAGGACCGGATTCATCTCGGCATGACGCTGATGATGACCGACCAGCCGGCAAGCGCGGTCACCCGCTCCGCTCCGGGCTTCACGGTCATCTCTACCTGACACCGGACCCCTCCGCTTCCGCCCGCGCCTCCAGCGCCTTCAGCATGGGAACGAGACTGAAAGCGCCCTTTTCCGCCTTGGCCGTCAGGTTGCGCAGATAGCCTCCCGGCGAGCGGATCTGCTCGGCCCTTTCGAGGATCATGGCGATGACCGCCGCCGCCTGCTGACGGCCGAGCGCTTCTTCCGCCTTCTTCCAGGCATCGGGCGAAATGCCCAGCATCGATCGCACCAGCCCCGCCACCCGAAGGAACGCCTCCGCACTCTCGATGACCCCGCCGGGCGCATAATCCGCCAGGCTGGGGCAGGCCCGGAGCAAGCGTTCGAGCGAGACGCCCAGCCCCTTTCTTTCCAGAACAGGAATACTATCCTTTGCGGCCTCGCTCTCCTCGCTCCGCCTCTCTATAACTTCTTTGCCGTTTAATTCAGAGGGAAGGTCTGTATTTGAAATCTGAATATGGCGCTCGTTCTGGTGATCATTGGCGCTCATTTCTTCGGAAGAAAGGCTTGAGAGATAAGCGTTTTCCACCTCGAGCCGCAAATCGGCAAGCGCGGTCAGGCGGGCCTCGAGTTCTGGGGCGCTGTCCCGGCGGCGAAGGCGGGGGGCGCAGAGCGCGAAGCGATGGGCAAAGCCTTCCCAGTCCCCTTCCCTGCCCTCTTCCAGCGCCGTGGCGATGATGCGGGCAATGTCGCGCTGCTCGAGCGTGATCTCGGTTCGAAGCGCCTTCTCGCGGCGCATCCCGGCGCGGGCTTCCTCCGCCCTCGCCTCGATTTCGGTGGCGCGCAGGGCAAGCGGGGCCAGATCGAAGCCGAAGGCATCCGCCTGCTGGCCCGTTTCGTCCTTGACCTGGTAGCGCTTGCCGTTCGGGCTGTCGCGCCGGATCAGGAAACCGCAGTCGGAAAGCTGGGCGAGATGCCGGCGCAGGGTCGCCGGCGCCATGCCTCGCGCCCGGGCAGACAGCGCCCGGTTGGAGGGGAAGACCACCAGCGGCTGGCGGCCATCCAGCATGCGGCCCGGAACGAAGGACAGCAGCGCGTCGAGAACCGCCAACGCTCGGTCACCCAGCCCATAGGCAAACCGCGCCTCGGTCAGCGCGGACAGCAGCGCGAACTTGTCGGCTCGCCCGTCATCGTTGCGGCCGGACCCCTGCTTCAGCTCCGCCTGCCGTTCGGCCACGGATTTTTGCAGCAGGGCTGTATGCGCAGAAAAGCGTCCGCCGCCGAATGGCGTCGTCAATCGTGTTTCCATCCCCTTGTCCTCTCGTCGACGAGGAAAGCGGGACCTCTGACAGGGCGCACAACTCCAGCGACGCGAAGCACCCTTCCGGTGATTTGCGTCTTGTCTCTCCGTTCCGCCGGTTTTCCGGTCGGAACGCCAGCCTTTGCATCGACCGCGCAAGTCGCGGAAAAGGCAAAGAAATTCGTCTTCGGCGAACAAACGATTCGCCGAGCACTTGACTTCAAGAGACGGAAGTGATTCCTTGTAATTGCTACGTTACAGGGGCTTCCGGAGCGGAAACGCTTTGGAGGTCCTTTTTTCTTGTCTCTGGTTCCTCTTCCTTCGATATTGCACTGTCACCCCCCGCCCCTTCCGGGTGCGGGACGATCTGTCATGTCGCCTGGGCGTCTTTTCCGTGACGCTCGAAGAGCGTGACAAGCTCTTCCTCCAGCGCCTGGAGAAAGGCCGGCGACACGGCCCGTTCGAACACGATCGTGGTTCCCTTGCCCTTGTCCCGGGGCTCGATGCGGGCCAGGAGCCGGCCGTCGCGGCCGTTCAGCGCCCGCACCGGCTTTTCCGCCCGCGCCTTCGGCGCCGTCAGCCGGTTGAACACCCGCAGGAAGCGCTCGTCGCTGTCGAGGCCCGGAAAATCGGGCGCGTGGGTTTCGTCCGTGGCCTTCTCGAAATCGGCGCCGTTGTCCCGATCAAACAGGTCCGCCAGCGCCAGCCAGCGGTTGCGACCGGTCTTCGGCGCGGGACCGATCCGGTAGATGACGGGATAGGGCACCGTTTCGGCCACCCGCATCAGGCGGGACATTTCGTCCTTCTTAAGCCCGCCCAGCGCCTCACCGATCAGCTTGCGGGAAATCCCCCGTTCGGAAAGGGCGCGGGCAAACAGCGCCCGCTCGATGAAGCTCAGATTGCGGCGCTCGGCATTTTCCTTGCCCTGCGCCAGGATCAGCTCGTCATCGGACAGCGGCCGCACCAGCGCCTGCACGGGAAGCCCGAGCTGGCGGGCGGCCTTGAGGCGCCGATGGCCATAGGCCACCTGGTAGCGCCCCGTCTCTCCGGGAACCGGACGCACGAGAATGGGCACCTGCTGGCCATTCTCGCGAATGCTCTCCAGCAGCGCGTCGAATTCCGTATCCTCGTGTCCCGTCCAGTCGAGACGGTCATTCACGAAACTGCCGATGATCTCCGCCGGGTCGAGCGCCACGACCCGGTCACCGTTCTCCAGAGCCTCACGGAGCGCCCTCGCCTCTTCCGCCTCGCGGGTGATGGAGGAGAGCGACAGACCCATGGCCTTGACCGCGCCCGAGGTGGCGCGCTGCGGCTCGGATAGGCCTTCCGCGGACACCGCGGATTTGGTTTCCGGCGCGCGGGCCATCGGCGCGGCGGCCGGCGGCGTGACCCGCGCGACGTCGGCGGAGAACAGTTCCTTCAGCGAATTCTTCCGGTCGCGTCCTGCCATCCTCAACGCCTCCAGGCGGCATGGATCAGCGCCTCGACTTCCGCATTCACGGCTTCGAGGGATTCCATGGCGCGATCATAGGTGCCGCGGGAAAAGTTTTCGCGGCCGACTTCGTAAAGGGTCTGCTTGGTCAGGCCCGCATCGGAAATCGCGGTCGACTTGACCATCGGCGCCGTCAGCACCCGTTCGCCGAACAGCGAGCGCAGGAAGCCGACGATCTGCGCCTGCGGCCCGTCATGCGGCTCGAAGCGGGTGACGAGGTAGCGCAGGAAATCGAAGTTCAGCTGCCCGCCCGCCTCGCGCACCACGCCGAGCAGATCCGACGTCATGAACAGGAACTGGCTCATCGAGGCGACGTCGAGCATCTGCGGATGCACCGTCACCAGCACCGACGTGGAGGCGCAGAGTGCCGAGAGCGTGAGATAGCCGAGCTGCGGCGGGCAATCGATGACGACCACGTCATAGTCGCCGGCCACGGAGGCCAGCGCCGCCTGCACCCGGGTGAAGAACAGCTTTTCCGTTTCGCCGGCGCGGCGGGCGGCAAGCGCCCGCGGCGTCGAATGCTCGAATTCCTGCAGTTCGAGATTGCCCGGCACCAGATCCAGCCCGTGGAAATAGGTCTTGCGGATGATCTCCTTCAGCGGCCGCGCCTCGCCATCATAGCGGATCGCGCCATAGATCGTGTCATTGCCCGAGAGATCGAGTTCCGGCTGGTAGCCGAAGAGCGCCGAGAGCGAGGCCTGCGGATCGAGATCGATCGCCAGCACCCGGTGGCCGGTCATGGCGAGGTGCTGGGCGAGATGCACCGACGACGTGGTCTTGCCCGAGCCGCCCTTGAAGTTGGTGACCGAAATGACCTGCAGATGTTCGCCCGCGCTTTCGTCGCGCCATTTCACATAGGCGCGCGCCTTGGCGACATTGCCCTTCGCCCGTGCCTGCTCTGCCAGATGCTGGCGCAGCGCATCGATATCGGCGAGCGAATAGGACCGCCGCCCGCCGGGGCCGATATCGGGCTGGGGCCCCTCCCCCGCCAGCGAGAGCTGGCGCAGATAGCCGTCGGACACACCGATCAGCCGCGCCGCTTCGACGGAGGAAAAGCTGCGCAACGTCTTCTGCGAGGCCGGCGGGAACAGCCGCTCCCGCATGGCCTTCAATTGCAGCGACAATGCCTGCGCATCTTCCGCGATGGTCACATCGGCGGGGCGCTCGTTCTGGGCCTCCGGGGCCTCGATCCTGTTCGATGGCAATGCCATCCCTCACTCCATTCTCCGGACGCACCCTGGCGCCCTTGCAAAAAGCTGATGACCCGTCTCTTCATGAAGCGGTGGGGTTACGCCGGCCTTGCGACCTACAGACGATGGGACCACTTACGCGAAATTGTGGGTCTAAGCTCGAAATTGCGTAAACGTTGGCGAAGATGCCGAGTCGCGTCAAGTGTTTTTGGGTTAACAAAACCTTAACAGAGCCCGGAAACCGGGGCTTTTGCGCAGACTCAGGGGACTGCCGGCAGGAGAGTCGACGCGGTTGACAGCTGTCAACCGGCGGAAGGCGCTTTTCCACCAAAGGAATCGGCTGCGCAACCGCAGAGAGTCCCGGCCGAACCGGCGAGTCGCCGGGAGCAACGGACGGTTGACAGCTGTCAACCGTCTCTCTGGCCTGTCAACAGTAACCTTTGCGGCGCTTGGCGCGGTGCCAGCGCTGCAGGCGTTCTTCCGCGGCGGCAAGGGTCGGAAAGGTTTCGCAGCGCGACTGGCCATGGGTGCCGATCCGCCCCCAGCGGCGGATGAGGAGGGGCGCACCGAACAGATCCCGCTCGACGCTGAGCATGTAGAAGCGGCGCATGTTGCGGGCCGGGTCCAGCCGCTGCAGATGAAAGTGAAGTCGGTTCTCGTCCATGAACCGAGAAGACCACCGAGCGCGCGACGGGTCCAATGAGAGTTTTGAATCGGTTGGCGGCAACCGATTCACGGGCGTGATCGGTGGGCAAAACAAAAGCCGCCGCCCGGAGCAAACCGGGCGGCGGCTTTCGGGTGAGGGCGCCAGACTCAGAACCGCTTGGCAGCCCGCAGCTTTCCACCGACAGACAGGTCGCCTTCCTCGGCGAGCGTAAAGAGCGTGCCCGCCTCCAGCGTCCAGTCGTCGGCCGTTTCGAGGGAAACGCCGGCGGTGACCATGCCGAAGGCTCCCGAGCCGTCGAGGCCGGCATAGCCTGCCGTCACACCCAGCTTCGGCGTCAGCTTCGAACCGTCCTCCAGGGTGAAGGAGCGGGCGATTTCCGTCCCGAGGCTGACGCGGAACTGGTTCTCGTCAAAGCCGGGAACCGCCACTTCGGTGCCGGATGCATCGCGCACCGTGTAGTCGTCGACGGATTCGGAGAAGTAGACGATACGGAGCTTGGGGGACACGGTCAGGCCGTTTTCCATCATCCATTCGCCTTCCAGCGAGGTATCGGCCATCCAGCGGGTCGTGTCGAAACTGCCGTCCCACATGGCCGTGTCGATGTCGTTGGACGAACCGCCATAGCGCAGGCTCGCATTCCAGAAGATGTTCCGGGCAAGCTCGATGGAGGCGTAGGGACCGGCCATCCAGCCATTGCCCGTCAGCTCCGCATCCGCATCGACGGGATCCGTCATCCGGTCGATATGCAGCGACAGGCCGAGAAGGGCGCGGTCGGTGACGAGGTAATCCGCCCCCAGGCTGACCATCGCGAAGCTGCCCCAGCGGTTTTCGATCTCCTCGCGGGTGTGGAGAAGGAAGGTGGTGTCGATCCAGACGTTGAAGGGAGAGGGCTCCGCCCCGTCCACGCCGTCCGCCCGGTCCCGGGCCGCCTCGATCTGGTTGAGGCTTGTGGAGAAGCTGGCCGTCATGCCGCCGTCGGACGGTGTCATCCGTGCCGTGACCGGATCGGTCGCTTCACCCAGACGCCGGCGGTCGGCGAGGCTCGGCACCTTGATCGTATTGGCAATCAGGTTCTGGCGGGTGGCGACGAAATCCCGCACGAGGCCGTCAATATCCTCCGCCACCTTCACCGGATCATGGGTGATGCGATAGGTGACCGTGCCGATATTGGAAGGACCGGTTATGCCGATCAGGCGGTAGCGCACGCGCACCTCGCCGGTGAAAGCCGGATCGGGCACGAATTTCAGATACCATCCCGCCGGCGGAGCGGCCGCACCAGCCTGGGCCAGTTCGCCGCGCACGATGCTGGCCGTGCCGGAATCGGGCGGCGTGACATCGACAATTTCGGCACCGGTGAAGGGCCCGCCGGTGGCGCCGCGATTGAGGTAGACATTCGGCGGGCTGGAGCCGGCGGTGACCTCGATGACGACATCCGGAACGGTCGTCTTCACGGGCTTGACCTCCAGCGTATAGGCCGCCGCGCCGGTCGCTCCGGTGCGGTCGGTCACGCCAATGCTGAAGGTATAGCGACCGGGCACCGCATCCGCAGCGAGCGGGCCGGTCAGCTCCCCGGTCGAGATATTCAGCACCAGTCCCTTGGGCAGGGTTCCCGAGGCGAGACTGTAAA
The DNA here is from genome assembly GCF_056313605.1 of Gellertiella sp. DMC107. Classification (NCBI taxonomy): domain Bacteria; kingdom Pseudomonadati; phylum Pseudomonadota; class Alphaproteobacteria; order Hyphomicrobiales; family Rhizobiaceae; genus Gellertiella; species Gellertiella sp. DMC107. The sequence goes on from NZ_JBQUZZ010000007.1 coordinate 235,034, forward strand.
GCAGCGGTGCGGTGCCGCCGGTCGCGGTGATCGACTGGCGGTAATCGCTGCCCACCATGGCGGCAGGCAGAGCCCCGGCGGCCGGCGTGAAGACATAGGTGACCCGCGCCGGCTGGATGCGGATCGTATAGCTGGCGGACACGGTGCTGTTGACCGAATCCGTCGCCGTAACGGTGAAGGAGAAATCGCCCGCCGCCGAGGGCGTGCCGGTGATCGCGCCCGAGGAGGCGTTCAACGCCAGCCCGCCGGGCAGGGCACCGCCGGTGATGGCATAGCCGATGGCGCCGGTGCCCCCGCTGGCAGAGATGGAGCGGTCTGCATAGACCGTGCCCACCGTGCCGGCGGCAAGCGCCGAGCCGGATGCCGGGGTGATCCCGATCGTGCCGGGCCGCACCGTCACAGTGACCTGATCGGCTGCGGCACTGTTCTGCACACCGTCATTGACGAGAAGGCTGAAGGTCAGCACTTCGGCCGGTGCGCCGGAGGCCACCGCCGGCGCGGTGAAGCTCGGCTGCGCGGCGGAGGCGCTGGAGAGGGTGACGGCAGGGCCGGCGGTCTGGGTCCAGCTGTAGGTGAGGGGCTGGCTTTCCGGATCGGTGGAGCCGGTGCCGTTCAGCGTGACCGACGCGGCCGATGGGACCGTCTGGTCCGGACCGGCATTGGCGGTCGGAGCCAAATTGCCCGCGGGGCTTACGGTAATGGAGACCGTATCGGCCGCCGCGCTGTTCTGCACGCCGTCATTTACCCGCAGGCTGAAGGTGAGGGTGACAGGCGAACCATTCGAAGCTACCGCCGGCGCGGTGAAGCTCGGCTGGGCGGCGGAGGCGCTGGACAGCGTGACGGCAGGGCCGGCGGTTTGCGTCCAGGTGTAGGAGAGCGGCTGGCTTTCCGGGTCGGTAGAGCCGGTGCCGTTCAGCGTGACCGACGCGGCCGACGGGACCGTCTGGTCCGGACCGGCATTGGCGGTCGGGGCCGCGTTGCCCGCAGGGCTTACGGTGATGGCGACCGTATCGGCCGCCGCGCTGTTCTGCACGCCGTCATTCACCCGCAGGCTGAAGGTCAGGGTGACAGGCGAAGCATTCCACGCCACCGTCGGCGCGGTGAAGGTCGGCTGGGCCGTTGTGGTGCTGGAAAGCGTGACGGCAGGGCCGGCGGTTTGCGTCCAGGTGTAGGTGAGGGGCTGGCTTTCCGGATCGGTGGAACCCGTGCCGTTCAGGGTAACGGCAGCGGCCGAGGCAACCGTCTGGTCCGGACCGGCATTGGCGGTCGGAGCCAAATTGCCCGCGGGGCTTACGGTGATGGAGACCGTATCGGCCGCCGCGCTGTTCTGGACGCCGTCATTCACCCGCAGGCTGAAGGTCAGCGTCACGGCCGGGGCGTTCCAGGCAACCGTCGGCGCGGTGAAGGTCGGCTGGGCCGTTGTGGTGCTGGAAAGCGTGACGGCAGGGCCGGCGGTCTGCGTCCAGCTGTAAGTGAGCGTCTGCGCTTCGGGATCGGTGGAGCCGGTACCGTCGAGGGTTACCGATGCCGCCGTGGCGACGGTCTGGTCAGGGCCGGCATTGGCGGTCGGGGCCTGATTGGCGGCCGGATTGACGGTGATCGAGACCGTATCCGCCGCGCCACTGTTCTGCACGCCATCATTGACGGTTAGACTGAAGGTCAGCGTCACAGCCGGGGCGTTCCAGGCAACCGTCGGCGCGGTGAAGGTCGGCTGCGCGGCGGTCGTGCTGGACAGCGTCACGGCCGGGCCGGCGGTCTGCGTCCAGCTGTAAGTGAGCGTCTGCGCTTCGGGATCGGTGGAGCCGGTTGCATCGAGCGCGACGGAGGCGGCGGAGGCGACCGTCTGGTCAGGACCCGCATTGGCGGTCGGCGCAACATTGCCCGCAGGGCTTACGGTGATCGAGACCGTATCTGCCGCCGCGCTGTTCTGGACGCCATCATTGACGGTGAGGCTGAAGGTCAGCGTCACGGCCGGGGCGTTCCAGGCAACCGTCGGTGCGGTGAAGGTCGGCTGGGCCGTTGTGCTGCTGGACAGCGTGACGGCAGGGCCGGCAGTCTGCGTCCAGCTGTAAGTGAGCGTCTGCGCTTCCGGATCGGTAGACCCGGTACCGTCGAGGGTCACCGATGCCGCCGTGGCAACCGTCTGGTCCGGGCCTGCATTGGCGGTCGGGGCCTGATTGGCCGCTGGATTGACGGTGATCGAGACCGTATCCGCCGCCGCACTGTTCTGCACACCATCGTTGACGGTGAGGCTGAAAGTCAGCGTCACGGCCGAAGCATTCCACGCCACGGTCGGCGCGGTGAAGGTCGGCTGCGCAGCCGAAGCATTGGAGAGCGTAACCGCAGGGCCGGCGGTCTGCGTCCAGCTATAGGTCAGCGTCTGCGCTTCCGGATCGGTGGAGCCGGTACCGTTGAGCGTGACCGACGCCGCCGAGGCGACCGTCTGGTCCGGGCCGGCATTGGCGGTCGGGGCCTGATTGGCGGCCGGGTTGACGGTGATGGACACCGTATCTGCGGCGGCGCTGTTCTGGACCCCGTCATTCACCCGCAGGCTGAAGGTCAGCGTCACGGCCGAAGCATTCCACGCCACGGTCGGCGCGGTGAAGGTCGGCTGCGCAGCCGACGCATTGGAGAGCGTCACGGCCGGTCCGGCGGTCTGCGTCCAGCTATAGGTGAGCGTCTGCGCTTCCGGATCGGTCGAGCCGGTGCCATTGAGCGTGACCGATGCCGCCGAGGCGACCGTCTGGTCGGGTCCGGCATTGGCGGTCGGGGCCTGATTGGCGGCCGGGTTGACGGTGATGGACACCGTATCTGCGGCGGCGCTGTTCTGGACCCCGTCATTCACCCGCAGGCTGAAGGTGAGGGTAACGGGCGAAGCATTCCACGCCACGGTCGGCGCGGTGAAGGTCGGCTGGGCAGCCGAGGCATTGGAGAGAGTAACCGCAGGGCCAGCGGTCTGCGTCCAGGTGTAGGTGAGCGTCTGGGCTTCCGGATCGGTAGAACCGGTGCCGTTGAGCGTGACCGATGCCGCCGAGGCAACCGTCTGGTCCGGACCGGCATTGGCGGTCGGGGCCTGATTGGCCGCAGGATTCACGGTGATCGAGACCGTATCTGCGGTGGCACTGTTCTGGGCGCCGTCATTCACCCGCAGGCTGAAGGTGAGGGTAACGGGCGAAGCATTCCACGCCACGGTCGGCGCGGTGAAGGTCGGCTGGGCAGCCGAGGCATTGGAGAG
>NZ_JBQUZZ010000008.1:0-94781 GCF_056313605.1 Gellertiella sp. DMC107
AGTGATCGCCTTATAGAACTACCAACCAAAAACAGTCAACACCATTCCGTCAAAAAAATTATATAAATTTGTAAGTGATTGATTTTATTATTTTTATTCGAGGCGCGTTCAAATGGCTCGCCTGGCAAGCCTGTTTATCGATCCTTAAGCATCACCTTTCGCCCTATATATAAGTGACCGTACCCCGTACATGGAAAATGGCGGGTCTTGCGACCCGCCATTCTTATGGGAGTATGCCGTGCAGCTTTACAGTCGGCCCGAAAGTCCGCTGCCCTGATAGCGCCCCGGTGCGGGGTCGTAGGGAACGTTTTCGTCGAAATTGCTCCAGCCGCTTTCGGTATATTCCCGGCGACGCGTGTTCCAGTCGACGCGATGAGCGTCATCCAGGATGCGTGCGGCGCTGGGCGCCATGGCATCATCGACACGGGCCGTCACCAGCGTACCGCCGCGGCGGAGGCTTTCCGCGTAGACATGGGCCTCGTCTTCGGGAACGCCCGCATCGGTCAGCGCACCGATAATGCCACCCGCAGCACCGCCCGCGACTGCACCGGCTGCGAGACCGGTAATCGTCGAGGCGAGCCAGCCGGCAGCCACCACCGGACCGACGCCCGGAATGGAGAGCATGCCAAGGCCGGCCAGAAGGCCGCCCGCGCCGCCGGCAAGAGCGCCGAGCCCTGCACCGGTTTCGGCGCCATCCACGGCGCCGTCACCGTCGCGAACCGTTCCGTCCTCGTCGCGCGACATGATGCTGATCTGGTCGCGGGGAACATTGGCATTCTCAAGCGCACGCACTGCGGCCTGACCATCGGCATAAGTATCGAAAATTCCGGTCACTGTTCTCATGGGAGAACTCCTTTCATGGAAAGAGAATTATTGGGTAACGACATTGCCCTGGTAATCGAGCACCACGTGAACGGAGCTGCCTCCCTTCATCGCCGAGGCATTCCAGAAGCCCTTGTCGTCCAGTTTGAGGTCCTTGATGTCGGTATAGCCGGCATCTGCCATGCGCTCGCGCGCCTGGTCCTCGGTAAAGCTGTTCTGCCCTTCGACAGGTGCATTGGCGTTGTTCGTTTCGGATGTAGAAACGGCAGGCGTTTCGGTTGTATTGGCATCCGAACTGGTCTGCGCCTGAGCGGCGACCGAAGAAAGCAACAACACGCTAGCAAACAGAGGGATATATTTCATATCGGCTAATCCTGATCGGTTGAAACACTTGCCCCCGCCCTATTACAACCAACTGCGGACCATTTATGTTCCAACAATTCACGCTATTTTTGCTGACCGTACCGTTTCTTCGAGACGATCTTCTATTTCCTCGCGCTTTTCCGGGGAGCGGGCATTCTCCGCCGCTTCGAGTTTCGCATCCAGCATGGTGCGCAGGCGCAGCAATTCCGCTTCACCCAAGGCTTCCGCGCCGATGAAGCAGTTTTCGGCTCGCGTATTCGTCAGGATCAGTTCGTCGAGCTTGACCTGAAGGGCCTTTGCATCCCGGTTCTGGGAGTTCTGCAAGACGAAAATCATAAGGAAGGTCACGATGGTGGTCGCTGTATTGACCACCAGCTGCCAGCTTTCCGAATAATCGAGGACCGGCCCGAGCAGAGCCCAGAGCCCTATGCCGGCAACGGCAAGCACGAAGGTAACCGGCTTGCCCGCCCATTCGGATATGGTGTTGGAGAAGATCGCGAAGTAATCCTTGCGCGGCTTGTGGTCGGATTGAAGATCCCGGGACATGGTCATCGGATGGTTCCTTCCAAGGGAGGATGGGGTTGAGAGTTTGGAGGGGGCGGCCTGCTGAGGAAGGCGGAACCGGAAAGGACGAAACGCCAGGGCTTGTCCCGCGCCCGGGAAATGCCGATCCTCGGTCCGGCAACAACCGGTCCGGCCGGTGCGCCCTCCGTGAGGGAAAAGGGTGGGCTGGCCAGCGGCGCTCCGTTGAGAGACCGCCCGACGCCGAGCGCCTGACCCAACCGCCCCGGTCCGCTGCACCAGAGGCGGGGATTGCCCGTCCTTCGGCGTTCCTGCATCCGCTGCTGTCCGTCCGTGGGCATCAGCGCCCGCAAGAGGACGGCGCTCGCTTCCGCACAGACGAAATTGAGGCAGAGGTGAAGGCCGTAACTTCTGTAGACATAGGCAGTTCCGGGTGCGCCGAACATGGCTGCATTGGTCTTTCCCGGCCCGCGGAAACTGTGTGACGCCTCGTCATCCCGGGCATAGGCCTCCGTTTCGACGATCACGCCGCCCACGCCCTCCAGAAGCAAGGTCCAGCCAATCAGTCTCGCCGCGACCTCAGGAGCAGGGCGATCGAAACGGTGTTGAAGCGATGCGAGGCACACGGCCAACCATCCTTGCCCTCAGGCCGTACTCAGCCGGTTGTCGACAGGCACACCCGGGAAGGCATGCAGGATGGCCTCTTCGGCCTTCAGGCGCTCCGCCTCCGAGGCAGCAAAGCCTCCGAGGATGGCTTTTCCATCCCCGACCACAACCGACATTTGCGTGACGTCAAGCCCGGCGAGACTGGAAAGAAAATCCGCAATGCGCGCCTCGAGATCGGCCTGAAAGCTGAGATCGCCCGCCCGAAGCGCTTCGTCCGAGGGATCCGTTTGATGAAAGCGGCGTTCCTTGAAGATCATGGGAGCCTCCCTTTCCGGAAACTGGTTCGCTTCTCAACGTCAAGGCTCGCTCACGGGTTCCGTTTCCGCTTTTTTGCCCGTTCCGGCATTCCCGCTGGAACCGATCGGGTCATGGGACGTTCACGCTTGTGCGCCGCTGTGTCGTGCGCCAAGCGGGAGGGAACAGCCATGAGACAGCCTTGGAACAGTGCGGCCGATCTGGAAAAGGCAGTTCTTGCAGGGCTGGATGCCAGCCACGGATACTGGAACGCCCTCCCCCACAGCACGCTCCCCGTCACCCGCGGCCCGCTGCAACGCTCCTACGATATTGTCGTTGTCGGCGCCGGCCTCACGGGCGCCCTGGTCGCCGAGGCGTTGAGCAGCACCGGCCGCTCCCTGCTGGTCATCGATCGGCGTCTGCCCTTTTCGGGAGGAACGGCAGCCAGTTCCGCCATCCTGCAGCCCGGATTTGAGATCGGACTGGCTGGTTTGTCGGACGCCGTCACTCCTGACGTGGCTGAGCATTTATGGCATCGTTCCGACCATGCCGTGGAACAACTGCTGGGGCTCGTCGCGCGGCTGGGCATCGAATGCGGCCTGGAGCGCAAGCGGAGCCTGGTGCTGACTGGCGAAAACCAGACTGCCCACCTGCTCGAAAGGGAAGCGGAAACCCGCAACCAGTGCGGCATCCGAACCCAGTTCGTCAGCAGGGATCAGCTGATCGCCCAGTTCGGGATAGACAGGGCCGGCGCGCTGAGTTCACCCGTCGCAGCCACGCTCAATCCCGTACAGCTGGCCGCCGGTCTTCTGGCGCATGCTGCGCGCCGGGGCGCGGAAATCGTCAGCAATGTCGAGGTGCTGGATTCCCGGCAAAGTGGCGGACGCGCGCATCTCCTGACCTCCGAAGGCGATTTTCTGAGCGCCGGGCATGTGATTTTCTGCACCGGCTGCGAAACGCCCGACTGTGTTCCCTCGGAACCCGGCGCGCTCCAGTCGGTTGTCGCCATTGCCAGCAAGCCGGGCCTGGTCCCCTCGTCCTGGCTCACCCGCCATGTGGTCCGCGTCCATTCCGAGGACATGCTCAATCTGCGCACCACGACCGATGGCCGGATCATTGCCCACTGCCTCGCGCCACCGGAAGACGAGGGCAACTGGCAGTCGCCCCTGTCCGCGTTCGGACGGTTCCAGAAGCTCGCCGAAAAGGTTTCCCGGCTGATCGGTCTGGAGATCGGGGAACCGGACTATTGCTGGTCCGGTTCGATTTCCACGTCGCCGCTCGGCTTGCCGGTCATCGCTCGCCTTCCTGACCAGCATCAGGCCCATGCCATACTCGGCTATGGCGCCAATGGCATGAGCTTTTGCCAGATTGCCGCCGACATCGTGCGTGCAGCCGTCGAGGGCCGGCAGGACCCCGATGCAGACCTCTTCCGATTTCCCGACCGCAGCCACCAGCAACCGCTGTCAGCCTGACCGGGCACCGATTGTCGACCAGATCGAACAGAAAGCAGATTAGATGACCCTCGCCGCAGATCGGCCCGACGCGAACAGACCGGAAAGCAATACGATCTCAGAACAGCCTGACCCACAACCGGGGCACTCGTCCCGTATAATCCCGGAAGAAAGCTGCCCGCCCACTCTCTTTCACGCGATGAATCTGGCCTCCGACTCTGCACTTCCGATGCTTGTGCTGTGGGGCAGCCGTGGGCAGGCCTTTTACAACGATGCCTTCGCACCGCTGGCCGGCGACCTTCATCCACGCCTGTTCGGCGAGCCGATCGGTGCTTTTCCGCAGACCTTTTGCCAACTGCATCGATCGGCGCTCGATGCGGTCCTGGCCGGTGAAAGGGTGCATCTCAGCGATCAATCCGTCCGGCTGCGGGAGAATGGACAGTTTCGCGATGTGTGGCTGAATCTCGACTACAGCCCCCTGAAGCACGCGAATGGCGAGATTGGCGGGGCCTTGTGCATCGTCATGGAAACGACGGCTTACAAACGGGCCGAACAGGAAATTCTCCACAACGAGAACCGCTGGAAAACACTTTTCGAACAGATGAAGGAAGGTTTTTTCATCGGCGATCCCGTGATGGGCGCCGACGGAACCATCCGCGATTTTCAGGTGATGGAATTCAACGCAGCCCTTCTGAAGCATCTGAACCACCCGGCCGAACGAATGGCCGGGCAGAGCCTTCGGAGCCTGGTGCCCGATCTGGACGAGGCGGTCATCGAGGCGCTTCAACGCACCATGGCAAGCGGCGCACCGGCGGAATTCGAGTTGTGCCTCGGCAGGCCGTTCGAGCGATGGTACGAAGCCCGCGCGCAACGGGTTTCCGGCAACCGGATCGGCGTGCTTCTGCTCGACGTCACCCTGCGCAAGCAGGCAGAACGATCCATTTCGGAAAGCGAGGCCAAATTCCGGCTGCTTGCGCAGTCCATGCCGAACCATGTCTGGACGGCAAGGGCCAATGGCCATCTCGACTGGTTCAACGAGCGGGTCTACGACTATGGCGGTCTTCAGCGCGGCGCGCTCGATGGCGAGAACTGGGTCCGGATGATCCATCCCGACGACTTGCCGCGAATCCAGGAAGCCTGGCAGGCCGCTGTCGCAAACGGACATCTCTACAAGGCCGAGTTTCGCCTGCGTCGGCGCGATGGTGTCTATCGCTGGCATATCGTGCGAGCGGTGCCGGTGCGCAACAAGGCCGGCGATATCAAGCGCTGGATCGGGACGAACACCGATATCGACGATCAGAAAAGTGCGGAAGCGGCTCTTGCAGATCTGGCCGCCAACCTGGAACAGAGGGTCGAGGCCCGCACGGCAGAACTCGTGCGCATGCAGGATGCCTTGCGCCAGAGCCAGAAGATGGAGGCCATCGGCAATCTGACGGGCGGGATTGCCCATGACTTCAACAATCTGCTTCAGGTCATCAGTGGAAACCTGCATCTGATTGCCAAGGACATGGTCAGCAACCCTGTTCTGGAAGCACGACTGCAAAATGCCATCAAGGGCGTGACCCGTGGCGCCAAGCTGGCCTCCCAGCTGCTGGCCTTCGGTCGCCGCCAACCCCTCATGCCGCGCGTTCTGCATATCGGACGACTGATCCGCAATATGGATGACATCCTGCACCGGGCGCTCGGCGAAGCGATTTCCGTGGAGACGCGCATCGACGATGACCTCTGGAATACGGAAATCGATCCGGGCAACCTGGAAAATGCCATTCTCAACCTGGCTATCAATGCCCGGGATGCCATGGACGGCAGCGGCCGGGTGACGATAGAAGTGCGCAATGTTTCCATCCCCGGACATGTCTCGCGCAATGGCATGGATCTGTCCGCCGGCGACTATGTGATGGTGGCCGTGGAAGACAGCGGTTGCGGAATGAGCAGCGATCTGCTGGACAAGGTTTTCGAGCCCTTCTTCACCACCAAACCCGAAGGAAAGGGAACCGGCCTGGGCCTGTCCATGGTCTATGGTTTCGTCAAGCAATCCGGAGGGCACGTGATCATCGACAGCCAGATCGACAGGGGCACGACGATCCGGCTCTACCTGCCCCGCTCAACCGCATCGCAGGATCAGGATCAGGTGCCGGAGGAAGAACAGCTGCCGGTCAGCGGCGGTTGCGAAACCATTCTGGTAGCGGAAGACGACGAGGCCGTCCGGGAAACCGTAGCCGCCATTCTCTCTGACCTCGGATATCGTGTCCTCAGGGCAAGGGACGGAGCAACCGCCCTCACCGTCATCGACAGCGGAGCACCGGTCGACCTTCTATTTGCCGACATGATCATGCCCGGTCAGCTGAAGAGCACGGATCTGATCCGGCGGGCCCGCGACATGCGGCCGGCGCTTGGCATCCTTCTCACATCCGGTTATGCCGGCCCGGACGAGCCGGAAATCGAGCAAAGCGGGATCGAATTGCTGCAGAAGCCCTATTCTCGCGAAGCGCTCGCCAACAAGGTGCGCAAGGCGCTGGATCACATGAAGGGCCAGCAGGAGGCATCCGCCGTTGCGGGGGACGGAACCGCTGCGCTCCTAGCTCCCGTGCCGGCATCCGCTCCGTCCGCAAGCGACCAGCCGCAGGGACACCTGCACGGAAGGCCCGTGGTGCTTTTATGCGAGGACGATTACCTGATCCGTCTGACGACTGCGGAAATCCTGGAGGACGAGAATTTTCTGGTCATCGAAGCCGGAACCGGCGCAGAAGCGCTGGCCTCCATCGAAACCTCGCGCATCGACGTGCTGATCACGGACTTTGGCTTGCCGGACATGACCGGCATCGATCTTCTGCACCGGGCCCGCGAACTGCGTCCCGATCTGCCGGCGCTGATCGCGACAGGGCACGTGGACATTGGCGAACTCCCTCCCGGCAAGACCGAACAGCTGACGAAGCCTTTCGACGACAGCCTTCTGATGGCGGCCCTGAAACGCCTCCTGTAATCTATCGGGGAAAGACACCTCCAAAAAAAGAAGCCGGGCTTTTGACCCGGCTTCTTCATGATCAGAGCGGTGAGCTCGAAACGGGCCTTGCCGTGACGGCCGTTGCCGCGGCGTCGGGCCCGTAATCCGCTTCTCCGGTAATGCCGAGCAACTCCTGCAGGCGCTGGCGCGCCCGGCTGACCCGGCTCTTGATGGTGCCGACCGCGCAATTGCAGATCTCGGCAGCCTCCTCATAGGAAAAGCCGGAGGCGCCGACGAGGATGATGGCTTCGCGCTGATCCGGCGGCAGGCGGTTCAATGCCATGCGGAAATCCTGAAGATCGAGGGCGCCGTGCTGCGCGGGATGAACGGAAAGACGTTCTGTCAGGATCCCGTCGCTGTCCTGCACCTCGCGACCGTTCTTGCGCATCTGGCTGTAGAAGCTGTTCAGCAGGATCTTGATCAGCCAGGCCTTGATGTTGGTACCGATCTCGAAACTGTCCTGTTTGGCCCAGGCCTTCATGATCGTGTCCTGCACGAGGTCGTCGGCCCGATCATGGCGTCCGACGAGGGAAACCGCAAAGGCGCGCAGGTTCGGCAGGGCTGCCAGAAGCTCGCGCTTGAAACGACGCTGGTCGGATTCAATCTTTTCGTTCATGGGGTTTCGTCCGCCTTGGCAGAGCTTTCCGCCATGTCCAGTTTCTCGAGAAGGTCCAGAAAACGGTCGGGAATGGCCTCGTTCTGGACGCTGTCGTACAACTCCCGCAGGACACGGGACACGAGCGAATTTGGATCTATGACACTGGATTCCGCGCCGGCTTGTACATTTTCCGCAGCCTCATTGTGTTTTTCGTGCATGATGGATGGCGACCTGTTTTGATTAGTTGGCGGGTAAATGCGGAGCGCGCAGAAAAAGTTCCAAGCGAAAGGAACTTTATTTCCGCAGATGCGTTTTGTGGAGCGTCGGGGTCGTCCGACACAACTGGAAAGCTAAAAAATGTCTCTATCGGTTCGCATCGCAGCCCATCTACCACTCCTTCGTCGTTATGCCCGCAGTGTAAGCGGTTCCCAGACATCAGGTGATGCCTATGTCGCCGCGACGCTTGAGGCGCTGATCGCCGACATCAAGATTTTCCCGAAATCCTCCAGCGACCGCGTCTCGCTCTATCAACTCTTCGCAACCATATTCGGTTCCGCTGAAGTAAGAATCCCGGCCACGGATTCTCCCTTTGCGTGGGAGCAGCGCGCCGCCGCCAACCTGTCCGCCCTTCCGACCCGGGCAAAGCAGGCCTTCCTTTTGACCACCGTCGAAGGATTCTCCCTGTCGGAAACCGCCGAAATCCTTCAGGTCACGGAAGATGACGTGAAGCTGCTTCTCGACCAGGCGTCGCGCGAGATTTCCGAACAAATCGCCACCGATATCATGATCATCGAGGACGAACCCCTGATCGCGATGGATATCGAGCAGATGCTGCACGAGCTGGGACATTTCGTTACCGGCATTGCCCGAACCCACCGCGAGGCAGTCGAACTCTTCCACAAGACCCGCCCGAAAATGGTGCTGGCCGACATTCAGCTGGCTGATGGCAGCTCGGGTCTGGACGCCATTTCCGACATTCTGAACGAGGCGAGCATTCCGGTGATCTTCATCACCGCATTCCCGGAACGTCTGCTGACAGGCGAACGCCCGGAACCCACCTTCCTCGTGACCAAACCCTTCAACCCCGACGTGGTGAAGGCGATGATCAGTCAGGCCCTGTTCTTCAACGCAAGCGTATCGAACCCCGCCTGACGGCCCTGGAGCAGAAGGGGCTCTGCAAAGGAATGGCTTCTTAGATGTCACGAGCACTTTGGCTTCAGCCCGTACCTGGCGGCGCGGGCCGAAACAGCTTGCTGGCCCTGGCGCTGTCCGGGTCAGCAAGCTGCATTCTCCTGCAGGATGCGGGATGGACCTATACTTTGATTGCGAATTTGCCCGATTGCTGGCAACGGGACCTGCCCGAGGAGGGAGTGCGGACCGATCTGACCCTCTTCGGAGCGGACATAGCCGGAAAACTGGCCGATCTGAAACGCAATGTTGAATCGTCCGGTGTCGAACGAAGCCTGGAAGTGGAAGTGGACGAGCAGGTCTTCCGCTTCACGCTCAGCCGCGTCTCGGATGAGGCGGGCGTCCTCTTCTATCGTACACGCATCGACGAAATTACCGACGCGCGCAACAGCGAGCAGATGCTGCACTCGCTTCAGCGGGAGGGCAGCCACCGCTCGAAAAACATGCTGGCGGTCATACAAAGCATCGCCTCGCAGACCGCCCGCCATTCCACCTCCCTCCAGGAATTCCTGAAGAAGTTCCGGGACAGATTGCTCTCGCTTTCTCAATCGCAGGACCTGATTACGGGTTCGCGCTGGCGCGGTGCCCATTTTTTCGACCTCGTCTATCAGCAGTCGAAACACCTCTCGCCAGAGAATCGCAGGCTGCTGCACATCGAAGGGGACAATGTCTTCCTCACGCCGAATGCCGCCATGCATCTCGGCCTTGCCATGCATGAACTGATGACCAATGCGACCAATCACGGCACGGTCTTCGACACACGGTCCGAGCCGATCATGATCGCTTGCACGCGAATCCACGAGGCAGAAAGCGAAGCCATCCGTTTCGAGTGGCGCGAGCCGCTGGCGCCGCATTTGCGCCAGGCCTTGGGAATGGGTCGGCCGCAGAAGCATTTCGGCAGCACGGTTCTGGAACATGTCGTGCCTGCTTCTGTCGGCGGAGAAGCGGATTACCGGCAGTCGGAAACGGATATAACCTATATCCTTACCTTTCCTCTCGAGCAGAACGGCTAGAGCGAGGCCAGCACGATCTCGACCTCGGCAGCGTCGAGAGCATCGGCGAGCGACCCTTCCGGGACCCTGTCCGTCACCAGCACATCGATGGACGCCAGATCGACCGCGAGGTAAGGCGCACTGCGATAGAACTTGTCTCCATGGGCGAGCACGACAACCCAATGGGCTTGACGCGCCATGGCGCGCGCAATGTCCGCTTCCGCCGCATCATAGTCATGGGCGCCCTTTTCCGTCAGCCCGCCGATGGTCAGCACCGCATGCGTGACCTGGTAGAGCCCGATTTGCTCGATGGTGACGGCGCCGATTGTTTCGGCTCCATCGCTCCGGAAGTCTCCTCCGAGCTGGATGACCCGCTGATCCGTGCCTCGCGCCGCATGAGCAGCAATCAGGCCGGAATTGGTAATGACCGTAAGCCCGCTCTTCGTCGCCAACTCCTCGGCAAACAGGAGCGTGGTGCTACCCGTATCGATGAACAGGGTATCGCCGGCCTGAAACATCGGCGCCGCCGCCCGGGCAATCGAACGCTTTGCCTCCGCCCCCTCGTTCAAGCGTGCCTTGAACGGGCTTTCCGAACCGAACTGATAGACGGGCGGCTCCGGTGCGATCGCACCGCCATGGACCTTTCGGAGCGCACGCGCCGCTTCGAGTTCGGTCAGATCGCGACGGATGGTTTCCCGGGACGCTCCCAGGGCGTCGGCAAGCGCGTTGACGCTCACCCTTCCTTCCCGCCTGACGAGATCCAGAATGGCGGCGCGCCGCATCTCCGGCTGCATCATGGTGCAGATACCTGACTTGTTGGTTGTAGTCTTCGTAGCATGCCTCCGTATCGAAGACCAAGTCCAGTTGAAATTTGACCGATCGGTCGTCATGGTTGACTGATCGGTCACAAATGCCCATGGTGAAGTCCGGGCTCTCACGGACACAGCGGTCATGGCGGCAGATATTCTCATCATCGGGGCAGGCGTGGTTGGCTGTGCGGCAGCCCGTCGTTTCGCGCTGGAAGGCGCGCGGGTGGTGCTGCTCGAAAAGGGCGCTGACATTCTGTCCGGTGCCAGCAAGGCCAACAGCGCCATCCTGCATACGGGTTTCGATGCGCCTACGGGCAGCCTGGAACTCCAGTGCATGCAAGCGGGATATGCCGAGTACCTCGATATCCGCGACCGTTTCAATTTGCCGCTGCTTGAAACCGGTGCCATGGTGGTCGCCTGGAACGAGACCGAGCAGGCCGCGCTGGACGGCATTGCCGAACAGGCCGTTGCCAATGGTGTGACAAATGTGAAGCGCCTTGGCCCTGCAGAGATCCGGGCACTGGAACCGCATCTGTCCCCGGCCGCGCTGGATGCCGTGCAGGTGCCGGGCGAGCATGTCATCGATCCCTGGTCGCCCTTCCTCGCCTACATGATGCAGGCAAAGGCCCTCGGCGCCGGGTTCCACTTTCAAACGGAAGTCACAGGCGGGCATTTCGATGGCGAGTGGTGGACCGTCGAGACCACGAAAGGCACCCATCGGGCCCGCGCGATCATCAACTGCGCCGGCCTGTTCGGCGACCACATGGAGGAGCGCCTGCTCGGCGAGGCGCATTTTTCCATTCATCCCCGCAAGGGTCAGTTCGTCGTCTTCGACAAGTGGGCGACAGCCCTCCTGAACACCATCATCCTGCCGGTGCCGAACGAGCGCACCAAAGGGGTCGTGCTCTGCCGCACCGCTTTCGGCAACCTGCTGGTTGGCCCCACCGCCGAGGAACAGGACGATCGAAACCGGGCCACCACGCAGGAGGCAACGCTGAAAGCGTTGCTCGAAAAGGCTGCCGAACTGGTTCCGGCCCTCAAGGGCATGCCGGTCACCGCCACCTATGCTGGCCTGAGGCCCGCATCGGATAAGAAGCAGTATCGCATCCGGGTCGAAGCGGAGCGAAACTGGATCACGCTGGGTGGTATCCGCTCCACGGGACTCACCGCATCGCTCGGCATTGCCGCCCATGCGGTCGAGCTCTACCGCCAGCTCCGCGCGCATGGCGAAAAGCCGCTCGACCCGGTCCGCGACGTCCCCCATGTGACGGTGCCCAACCTGGCCGAACATCGGCCAAGAGACTGGGCGTCGCCCGGTCATGGCGGCATCGTCTGTCACTGCGAAATGGTGACCCGGCGGGAAATCGAGCAGGCCCTGAACAGCCCGCTGCCCCCCGGCGACTATGGCGGCTTGCGACGCCGCACCCGCTGCGGCATAGGGCGGTGCCAGGGTTTCAACTGCCAGGCACGGGTGGCGACGCTGAGCGAGCCTTACCTGCGCATCCCCCTTCCCATCGGAGCGGAGCCCGAATGATGGAAAGATCCGTCGACATCGCCATCATCGGAGGCGGCCCTGCCGGCCTCTCCGCAGCAGCCGAATTGAAAAGAGCGGGGATGGGAACCGTCGTGATACTGGAGCGGGAGGGCACGGCGGGTGGCATTCCTCGACACTGCGGCCACCCTCCTTTCGGATTGCGGGAATTCGGACGTCTGCTGACCGGTCCTTCCTATGCGCGACGCCTGGTTGACACCGCAGCCGGTCTGGGCGCCGAAATCCGGTGCGACACCTCCGTGGTCGACATGAAGGCGCAGGAAGGCAATCTCGTCCTTTCGACGACGACACCGTCCGGCCTCGCGCAGATCAGGGCGCGGCGTGTGCTCATCGCCACGGGTACCCGTGAGGCCCCTCGCTCGGCCCGCCTCCTGTCGGGGGAGCGTCCACTGGGCGTGATCAATACCGGCGCGCTGCAGGCCTATGCCTATCTGGAGGGCCGCTCGCCTTTCCGTCGCCCGCTGATTGTCGGCACGGAGCTGGTGTCGCTGTCAGCCATCCTGACCTGCCGGTCGATGGGGATCCATCCGGTCGCCATGATTGAGGAACAGAACGAGGTTCTCGCCCGCAAGGGCTATTTTCTCTATCCCTGGCTTCTGGGCATGCCGGTGATGACCGGGACCCGGATCGTGGATATTGCCGGCAACCCGCGAGTCGAGCATGTGGTGATCGAGTCCGCAGGAAAACGGCAAATGATTGCCTGCGACGGGGTCATCCTGAGCGGACGCTTCACGGCGGAAAACCATCTGGCGCGGCAATCGGGGCTGGAGCTCGATCCCCTGACGGGTGGCCCCGCCGTCGACGATCAGGGGCGCACAAGCATGCCCGGCGTATATGCGGCAGGCAATCTCCTGCGCCCGGTGGAGACTGCGGGCTGGTGTTTCCGGGAAGGTCGGCGCATTGCAAGGGCGATGGTGGAGGATTTCGGGCTGAACCCTCCGCCGATCCGCGAAGGAGCGGCCATATCGGTCGGCCCCGGCATCCGTTATGTGATGCCGCAACGGCTGACGGGCAGAGGTCTGGAGCAGATACAGCTCCGGCTGGAAAAGCCGTTCCACGGCTGGCTGGTCGCGCGGGACGGTGGCGGAAAGATCCTTTCCCGCACACGCCTGAAAAGCCGGCCGGAACGGCGAATCCTGTTGCAGGCGGGCCCGCTGGCGGGAGCCGATACCATTCGCCTCACGCTTGAGAACTGAGGAAAGCCGGGAGAAGACCATGCGCATAGCGGCCATTGATCAGGGAACCACATCCACCCGCGTGCTGGTTGCCGACGACAGCGGAAACGCGGCCATCCGGCACGCAGCACGCCATCGTCAGATCCATCCGCGGGACGGATGGGTCGAACATGATCCCGAGGAACTGCTGCGGAACATCCGCGAATGCCTGATGGTTGCGGATACCGTGGATGCGATCGGCATCGACAACCAGGGCGAATCCTGCCTAGCCTGGGACGCCGTCACGGGTACGGCGCTTTCCCCCGTCATCGTATGGCAGGACAACCGGACCGCCGATCGCATCAACGCGCTTGAGGCGGAGGGCGCAGCATCCCTGACGCTGGAGCGGGCAGGCCTGCCGCTGGATGCCTATTTTTCCGCCTCGAAGCTCGCCTGGATCCTCCGGCACTGCCCCGAGGCCGAACATGCCCACCGAAAGGGGCGACTTCGCCTCGGCACGACGGATGCCTTTTTCCTGGACCGTCTCGCCGGCTGCTTTGCAACCGACCTGACCACGGCCTCCCGGACCTCCCTCCTCAACCTGCAAACCGGGCAATGGGATCCTGAATTATGCGCCGTTTTCGGGGTCCCCATCGAATGCCTGCCGGAGATCAGGCCCACATCCGGCCATTTCGGTGACATTGGCGGCATTCCCGTGACCGCCAGCGTGGTCGACCAGCAGGCTGCTCTCTACGGCCACGGCTGCCGGCAGAAGGGGGACGCAAAGATCACTTTCGGGACGGGAGCTTTCGCGCTCGCGGTGACCGGCGAGCAGATCGTCCGGGCGCCGGAAAAAGGCTTGCTGCCCACCATTGCCTGGGGCCGAAACGCCGGGACCGCCTATGCGCTCGACGGCGGCGTCTACGATGCGGGATCTGCGGTCGAATGGGCCCAGCGGATCGGGCTGGTCGGGGATCTCGCCGAGCTCGACCGGTTCGAGGGCTCGTCCGCCCTTTCACGCGGCCTGACCTTCGTCCCCGCACTTTCCGGTCTCGCTTGCCCCCACTGGGACCGGAGCGCCGCAGCCCTGTTCATCGGCATGTCCGGAGCGACGACCCGGCAGGATCTGCAGCAGGCCTTGCTTGAGGGCATTGCTCTTCGGACCGCGGAGGTCATCGAGGCCATGGCGGCTGAAATTCCGATCGGCGAAAGCATTTCTGTCGATGGCGGCCTGACCCGGAGCCACTACTTCGTGCAATTCCTGGCCGATCAGCTCCAGCGGAGCGTAGTCCTCTCCACCTTCGACGAGCGGACGGCACTCGGCACGGCGCAACTCGCGGCAGACGGGCGGGGGCACGACCTGCCCTCACCCGCCGGCATGGGTGTATCCCGCCACGATCCGCGCAGCATAAACCGGGCCCTCGACCGGCAGCGCTTCGGCGATGCCGTCGCCCGCACCCGGGGCTGGCGAGCCTTCAACGGCTGACCGGAAACAGCGGGATCACCGTTGCAAACGATCATCCGAACGCTCGAGAAATTCCGGCATCAGCAAGCTTTGCAGGTTTTCCACGGGCTCTCCTTCCATTCGCCGAAGGATGAACTGGCCAAGCAGGGCGCTCGGAATGCTGATGGGCATGAAATAGGTCGTGATCGGCGGCGCGAAATAGCCGCTGATGTTGAGATCGTCCGTGGCATTGATGACCGCGTCGCGACCATGCACGAGCCCGCGCGCGTGAAAGCCCGAAAGCGCCCCCAGCGCGGATGACTCATTGGCGCAGATATAGGCGGTTGGCGGATCGGACAAAGCCGACATGGCTATGACATGCTCGCGTCCGATGGAGGGAATGAGCCGCCCCTCGGCCACCAGATCCGGATCATAGGGAAGACCCGCCATTTCGAGGGCGTCCCGATAGGCAGCCAGCCGGATGATGGCATAGGTAAGCTCCGGAGCCGGATTGATCAGGGCAATGCGCCGATGCCCTCGTTCCACCAGCCGCTGCACAGCCGCAAGGATCATCTGACGGTTGTCCTGGTCCACAAAGGCGTGGGGGGCGTTGTTCAGCGTCATGCCATAGGTGACGAAGGGAAAATCCGCCTCCTGCATGAAGCGCACGCGCGGATCGTCGGCCCGCGTCCCCGACACGATGATGCCGTCCGCCTTGCGCATCGTCACGATTTGCCGGACCGCAGCCTGGCTTTCCTCGAAATTGCGGACCGGATGCAAGGCGACCCGATAGGGCGTGTTGTCCAGCGCGAAGGATATGCCGCTGAGGAGCTGGGCGTATTCGACGCCTTCCCATTCGCTTTGCCCCGCGGCGGGAGCCGTCATCACGGCAGCCACCTGATAGGTCTTGCCCGTCCGCAACTGAACACCGTGCAGGTTCAGCTCATAGCCGACCCGCGCCGCGGATTTCAGCACGAGTTCGCGGGTTTCCGGCCGGACCTGAGGGGAATTGTTGAGCGCCTTCGAGACGGTGGCGATGGAAAGCCCCGTATCCTGCGCGATGGTCTTGATGGTCGGACGCTGTGTGGTCATTCGCTCGCTGTCCCGCAGACGGATTGTCTGCATTTTCATATAAAGCACGGACTAAAGAAGGCTATGAAAATCAATCCGCTTCGAGCCTGTTCAAGGCGGTCGGCGCTCACCTGACACCCGTCTACAACAGAGTAAGCATTCCGGAACGAAAGAAATGCTGCGGTCGGATCGCCCAAGATGAACCTTCAGACAGTTCCCGTTAGTATGGGAGCCGATGATTCTTGCAACGCAGCGGTTAAAATGACGGACACGGCCCGGAAACACATCTGCATTTTTGGCGGCGGTCCTGCGGGGCTCATGGCCGCTGACCACCTGTCCGCATCGGGCCTCTCCGTGACCCTTTTCGAGGCTATGCCCACCGTCGGGCGCAAGTTTCTGCTGGCAGGGAAGTCGGGCCTCAACCTTACGCATACCGAAGAACTGGAAGCCTTCATCGGCCGCTATGGCGAGGCCCGTGCGGTGCTGGAGGAGGCGGTCCGACGCATGGCGCCGCAGCGCATCCGCACCTGGGCCGACGGTCTGGGAGCGGAAACCTTCGTCGGAAGCTCCGGCCGCGTCTTCCCCCGTGTCATGAAGGCCTCGCCCCTGCTCCGGGCGTGGCTACGCAAGCTTGAAAGCCAGGGCGTGCGCATTCAGGTTCGCCATCGCTGGATGGACGTCACGTCCGACGGCACGCACCGCCTTCAAGGCCCGAACGGTATCGTCGAGGTCAGGCCGGATGCGGCGCTCATCGCCTTCGGCGGCGGCAGTTGGCCGAGGCTTGGCTCCGATGGGGGGTGGATGGACGCCCTCCGGGCCCTGGGCGTGGAAGTCCGGCCCTTCAAACCGGCCAATTGCGGTTTCGAACGGGAGTGGTCTGCAGCCTTCCGCGAAAAATTTGCCGGAGCACCGGTAAAGTCGGTGATTGCCCACAGCCCCGGGGGATCGCGACAGGGCGAATTCGTCATCACGGCGTCCGGTATGGAAGGCAGTCTCGTCTACGCTCATGCTGCATCCCTGCGCGAGGGTATCGAGCGAGAAGGTAAGGCTACGCTAACGCTGGATCTGGCCCCCGGCCGTGACCGCCTGCGTCTCGTGCGCGACCTGGAGCGGCAGCACGCACGGCTTTCCCTGCCGAACCGTTTGCGGCGCGGCGCAGGCCTCGATCCGGTCAAGACCGCACTGGTGCGGGAGATTTGCCCTGACGCGTCCCGCCTTTCGCCACAGGAGCTTGCCCTGTGCATCAAGGCCTTGCCGGTGACGCTGGACCGTCCCACGCCGCTGGAAGAGGCCATTTCCTCGGCTGGCGGCATTGTCTGGGACGAAATCGATGCAGGGTACATGTTGAAGAAGGTGCCCGGCCTTTTCGTCGCCGGCGAGATGATCGACTGGGAAGCCCCGACAGGCGGCTATTTGCTGACCGCCTGCCTGGCGACCGGGGATGCGGCCGCCGCAGGGATTGAAAATTACCTGTCCCGCTGAAGCAGCCAGGAAAACCGGTACGAGGCCAAATTGGTGCGCTTCGCCGTGGGCGCGGCCTGTGACGCAGAAAATCTGCGCGGTCCCTTTCCTTTTGCCTTGAGATAGCGGAGATTCCCCTCAGGCGCTCACGCTATCATCCCATCCTCGCTGATTTTCGGGAGGAGAAGCGATGTATCTGGAACCTGGCATTCGCCCTGGCCGACGCCTTGCCGCCCCTGCGGTCCGGCCCGACGTTCCCCTGCGCCCCACTTGCCCGCATCAACACCTGCCGCGTGGAGCCGTATCATGACGTCAACTTTTCCATTCACATCCGATCCCGTGGTGATCGTATCGGCGGTGCGCACGCCCATGGGGGCGTTTCAGGGCGCCCTCTCACCGCTGGCCGCGCCGGAACTCGGTGCCATCGCCGTTTCCTCGGCCGTCCAGCTTGCCCATATCAAGCCGGAAGATCCGGACGAGATCTTCATGGGCAACGTGCTCTCCGCCGGCCTTGGGCAGAACCCTGCCCGACAGGCGGCCTTGAAGGGCGGATTGCCCGAAGCCCTGCCCGCAACCACGGTTTCGAAAGTCTGTGGTTCGGGCATGAAGGCCGTGATGCTCGCCCATGACGTGCTGATCGCCGGCTCGAACCGGATCGTCGTGGCCGGCGGCATGGAATCCATGACGAACGCGCCCTACCTGACGCTGAAGACCCGGGGCGGTGCCCGTCTCGGCCATACCGAGCTCAAGGACCACATGTTCCTCGACGGTCTCGAGGATGCCTATTCCGGCCGTCTGATGGGCAGTTTCGCCGAGGATAGCGCCGCCGAATACGGCTTTTCCCGGCAGGAACAGGATCTCTATGCCCGCCAGTCGCTCGAAAAGGCCCTGGCCGCGCAGCAGAATGGCGCCTTCGCGGGCGAAATCATCGGCATTTCCCAAGGCGAGGGCCGGGCAGCCGTGCGGCTTGACCGGGACGAGCAGCCGCCAAAGGCTGACCCTGATAAGATCGCGAAACTGAAGCCCGCCTTCCGCGCCGACGGCACGGTGACGGCGGCCAATGCTTCCTCTATCTCCGACGGCGCGGCAGCCCTGGTGCTGATGCGCGAAAGCGAAGCGCGCAACCGCGGCCTCACCCCGATGGCCCGGATTCTCGCCCATACCGGCCATGCCCGCGCCCCCGCGCAATACACGACGGCGCCTGTGGGCGCGATCGAACTGCTGCTGGCCCGCATCGGCTGGAAGGCGGCAGATGTGGACCTCTGGGAAATCAACGAAGCCTTCGCGGTCGTCGCCCTGATTGCCATCCGCGAGCTCGGTCTCGACCGGGAACGGGTCAACATTCATGGCGGGGCCTGCGCACTCGGTCATCCGATCGGGGCCTCCGGCGCCCGCATCCTGGTCACCCTGCTGCATGCGCTGAAGACCCATGGTCTGAAGAAGGGCATCGCATCTCTCTGCATCGGCGGCGGCGAGGCCACGGCGGTTGCGGTCGAACTCTTCTGAACGGGAACGGATCCATGCAGATCGAAGGACATCACTTTGCGATCACCGGTGCGGCCTCCGGCCTCGGGGCGGCGACGGCGCGGCGGATCGTACAGCGGGGCGGCAAGGTCACGCTGATCGATCGCAACCCTGAAGCCGGCGAAGCCCTTGCGACGGCACTGGGGGAAGGCGCGTTGTTCGCCGCTGCGGACGTCACCGAGGACGTGGCCCTCAGCAATGCGCTTGCGGCCGGCATGTCCGCGCTCGGGCCGCTCCGCGGCGCGATTGCCTGTGCGGGCATTGCCCCTTCGGAACGCGTGCTCGGCCGCGCCGGCCCGCACGGCCTGCCAAGCTTCGAGCGGGCGCTTGCGATCAACGTCACCGGCACCTTCAACCTCATTCGCCATGCCGCCGCCCTGATGGAAAAGAACGAGCCGCTGGATGACGGAGAACGGGGCGTGCTCATCTCCACGGCCTCGGTCGCGGCCTTCGAGGGCCAGATCGGCCAGGCAGCCTATGCGGCCTCCAAGGCGGCGGTTGCCGGCATGACCCTGCCGATTGCCCGCGAGCTCGCACGGTTCGGCATCCGCATGATGACCATCGCACCCGGCATTTTCGAAACACCCATGATGGCGGGCTTTTCGGCAGAGGTGCAGGCGGCGCTCGGCCAGTCCGTGCCCTTTCCGCAAAGGCTCGGGCGACCCGAAGAATATGCCCGGCTCGCCATCGAAATCATTGAAAACCCCATGCTGAACGGCTCCGTCATCCGCCTTGACGGAGCGCTTCGCATGGCAGCGCGTTGATCCCTCGGGAAGACGCGGGAGGAGGAAGAACGATGCCCATGAACGAGCGCCTGAGCCTGCATGTGCCCGAACCCGAGGTGAGACCGGGCGGCAAGCCCGATTTCTCGAAGGTGGACATTCCCGAAGCCGGGTCCGTCCGTCGCCCGCCGGAGGACGCGGCTGCCGAGACCATGCGCGATCTCGCCTATTCCATCATCCGCGTGCTCAACCCGGAGGGCGAGGCCATCGGCCCCTGGGCGGGATCGCTCACCGATGAGGATATTCTCACCGGGCTCCGCCACATGATGATGCTGCGCGCCTTCGACCAGCGCATGCTGATGGCGCAACGCCAGGGCAAGACCTCCTTCTACATGCAGCATCTGGGCGAGGAGGCCATTTCCTGCGCCTTCCAGCGGGCGCTGAAACCCGGCGACATGAACTTCCCGACCTACCGTCAGGCGGGCCTGCTGATTGCCGGCGACTATCCCATGGTCGACATGATGAACCAGATCTATTCGAACGATGCCGACCCGCTGAAGGGGCGGCAGCTGCCGGTGCTCTATTCGGCCCGCAGCCATGGCTTCTTCTCGGTCTCCGGCAATCTCGGCACCCAGTATATTCAGGCTGTCGGCTGGGCCATGGCGTCTGCCATCCGCCAAGGCACCGAAATCGCCTCCGCCTGGATCGGCGACGGCTCGACGGCGGCCTCCGATTTCCATGCCGCACTCGTCTTTGCCTCCACCTATCGCGCGCCGGTCATCCTCAACATCGTCAACAATCAGTGGGCCATCTCCACCTTCCAGGGCATTGCCCGCGGCGGGTCCGGCACCTTCGCCGCCCGCGGCCTCGGCTTCGGCATCCCGGCGCTTCGGGTGGACGGCAACGACTATCTTGCCGTGCACGCCGCCTCGCTCTGGGCCGCCAACCGCGCCCGCCGCAATGGCGGACCGACGCTGATCGAGCACGTGACCTATCGCGCCGGTGCGCACTCCACCTCGGACGATCCCTCCGCCTATCGCCCGAAGGAGGAATCCGGCGCCTGGCCGCTGGGCGATCCGATCCTCCGGCTGAAGAATCACCTGATCGTACGCGGCCTCTGGAACGAGGACCGGCACCGGCAGCTCGAAGCGGAGATCCGCGACGAGGTGATCGCGGCGCAAAAGGAGGCGGAAAAGCACGGCACCCTCCATGCCGGCGGCAAGCCCTCCGCCCGCGACATGTTCGAGGACGTCTATGCCGAGATGCCGCCGCACCTGAAACGCCAGCGCCAGCAGGCGGGAGTCTGACCCATGCCACGCATGACCATGATCGAAGCCATCCGCAGCGCCATGGATGTCACCATGGAACGGGACGACCGGGTGGTCGTCTTCGGGGAGGATGTCGGCTATTTCGGCGGCGTTTTCCGCTGCACGCAGGGCCTCCAGCAGAAATATGGCCGTACCCGCTGTTTCGACGCGCCGATTTCCGAATCCGGCATCGTCGGCGCGGCGATCGGCATGGCCGCCTACGGCTTGAAGCCCTGCGTCGAGATCCAGTTCGCCGATTACATGTATCCGGCCTATGACCAGCTGACCCAGGAAGCGGCCCGCATGCGCTATCGCTCCAACCACCAGTTCACCTGTCCCATGGTCGTGCGCATGCCGACCGGCGGAGGCATTTTCGGTGGCCAGACCCACAGCCAGAGCCCGGAAGCGCTCTTCACCCATGTCTGCGGACTGAAGGTCGTCGTCCCGTCTACTCCCTATGACGCGAAAGGGCTTCTCATAGCCTCCATCGAAGATCCCGATCCGGTGATCTTCCTCGAGCCGAAGCGCCTCTATAACGGCCCCTTCGACGGCCATCACGACCGCCCTGTCACGCCCTGGGCCGGCCATCCCGCCGCCGAAGTGCCGGACGGCCATTTCGTCGTGCCGCTCGGCGAGGCCGCCATTGCCCGCGAGGGTTCCGCCGTCACCATCGTCACCTATGGGACCATGGTGCACGTCGCCATGGCCGCTGCCGAGGAAACCGGCATCGATGCGGAGATCATCGATCTCCGGACGCTCCTGCCGCTCGATCTCGACAGTATCATCCGCTCGGTCACGAAGACCGGCCGCTGCATGGTCCTGCACGAGGCAACCCTGACCTCCGGCTTCGGCGGTGAGTTGGCCGCGCTGGTGCAGGAGCACTGCTTCTACAATCTGGAAGCACCCGTCACCCGCGTGGCCGGCTGGGATACGCCCTATCCGCATGCGCAGGAATGGGACTACTTCCCCGGCCCGGCCCGTGTGGGCCAGGCGCTCAAGGACATGATGGAGGCCTGATCATGGCGATACAAACGATCAAGATGCCCGATGTGGGCGAAGGTGTCGCCGAGGCGGAAATCGTCGAATGGCATGTGAAGCCCGGCGACCTCGTCCGCGAGGACGATGTGCTGACCGCCGTGATGACCGGCAAGGCAACGGTGGAAATCCCCTCCCCCGTCGAAGGCAAGATCACCTGGATCGGCCCTGCGATCGGCGAGATGGTGCCCGTCGGCACGCCGATCCTGAAGATCGAGCATGCGGGCGACGGCGAGGAAGAGGCCTCTTCCGAGGCACCCGCAATCGCGCCTGATGCGGCAACGGGAAAGCCAGCCCCCGCACCGCAGCCGAAACCGCAGGCCGTGGCCCCGGAGAACGCCGCCCCCGACCGCCTGCCCACCTCCAGGCCGGTGGCCGCGGCTCCCGCCGTGCCGGTTGCCCGCAGCGCCCATCTGCCGGGCGCGCCACGCACGGAAGGCGAAAAGCCGCTTGCCTCTCCCGCCGTCCGCCTTCGGGCGCGCGAAGCGGGCATCGATCTTCGCCAGGTTCCGGGAACAGGTCCGGCAGGGCGCACCACCCACGAAGACCTCGATCTCTTTCTGTCCGAAGGACCGGCGCCAACCCAGACCGGCGGTCTGAGAGCCGACACCTCGGTCAAGGAAATCCGCATGGCGGGCCTGCGCCGCCGCATTGCCGAACAGATGAGCCGCTCGAAGAGCCGCATTCCCCATATCACCTATGTGGACGAGGTGGACATGACGGCGCTGGAAGAGCTGCGCGCCGGCATGAACCGCAGCCTGAAGCCCGGCCGGGTGAAGCTCACGCTTCTGCCCTTCCTGATGCGCGCCATGGTGAAGGCGATTGCCGACCAGCCGATCTTCAACGCGATCTATGATGACGAGGCCGGGATCATCCGCCAGCATGGCGGGGTCCATATCGGGATCGCCGCCCAGACGCCGACCGGCCTGATGGTACCGGTGGTGCGCCACGCGGAGGCGCGCGACATCCATGATTGCGCCCGCGAGATGGTCCGCCTCAGCGAGGCCGCCCGCACGGGCACCGCGCTCAGGGAAGAGCTTTCCGGCTCCACCATCACCATCTCGTCGCTCGGTGCGCTCGGCGGCATCGTTTCCACCCCCGTCATCAACCATCCGGAAGTGGCGATCATCGGCGTCAACAAGATGGCGGTCCGCCCCCACTGGGACGGAACCCAATTCGTGCCGCGCAAGATGATGAACCTCTCTTCCAGCTTCGATCACCGCGTGATCGACGGCTATGACGCCGCCACTTTCATCCAGCGCATCAAGGCGCTGCTTGAAAACCCGGCCATGATTTTCGTCGAGGACTGACATGAAAGAGATCCATTGCAGGCTTCTGGTGATCGGCGCGGGACCGGGCGGCTATGTGGCCGCAATCCGCGCCGGCCAGCTCGGCATCGATACGGTGATCGTGGAAAAGGCTCGCCCCGGCGGCACCTGCCTGAACATCGGCTGTATCCCGTCAAAGGCGCTGATCCATGCGGCGGAGGAGTTTCACGCAGCACTTCGCCGCTCGGAAAAGCCCTCCCCCTACGGCCTCGGCCATGCTCGGCCCACCCTCGACTTTACCATGACGCAAGCCTGGAAATCCGGCATCGTCAACCGGCTCACCAATGGGGTTGCGGGCCTGCTGAAAAAGGCGGGTGTGAAGACGGTGATCGGCCATGCGCGCTTCCGCGACGGCAAGACGGTGGCGGTGGAAACCGAAACCGGAACCCAGGTCATCCATGCGGAAAACACGATCATCGCCACCGGTTCGACACCGGTGGAACTGCCCATGCTGCCCTTCGGCGGAGCGGTGATATCTTCCACCGAAGCCCTCTCGCTAGATAAGGTTCCGGAGAGCCTCACCGTCATCGGCGGCGGCTATATCGGCGTCGAGCTCGGGACGGCCTTCGCCAAACTCGGTGCGAAGGTGACGCTCGTCGAGGCTCAGCCGCGAATCCTGCCCCTTTACGACCCGACCCTGGTCCGTCCGGTGGAGAAGCGTCTGGCCGCGCTTGGCGTCACCGTGTTGACCGGCACGCGCGTCAAGGACGGCGATGCGAACGGACGGGTGACCGTCGAGGGCAGCGATGGCCGCCCACGCGAAATCCGTTCCGAGAAGGTGCTTGTCACCGTTGGCCGCAAGCCGGTGACCGAGGGCTGGGGCCGGGAAGAGCTCGTTCTCGACATGAGCGGCCCCTTTATCCGCATCGACGAGAAATGCCGCACCTCCATGCGCGGTCTTTACGCCATCGGCGACGTGACAGGCGAACCCATGCTCGCCCACCGGGCGATGGCGCAGGGGGAAATGGTCGCGGAACTGGTGGCCGGGAAGCCCCGCAGCTTCGACAAGCGCGTCATTCCGGCCGTCTGCTTCTCCTCACCGGAAGTGGTGAGCGCCGGCCTGACGCCGGATGAGGCGAAGGCACAAGGGCTGGAAACGGTCACCGGCCAGTTCCCCTTCCAGGCCAATGGCCGGGCCATGACGCTGGGGGCTGAAGAGGGATTCGTGCGGATCGTCGCCCGCGCGGACAATCATCTGGTTCTTGGCATCCAGGCGGTCGGCGACCATGTGTCGGAACTCTCGGCCGCCTTCGCACTCGCCATCGAAATGGGTGCCCGGCTGGAGGATGTGGCGGGCACGATCCATGCCCATCCGACCCTGTCGGAAGCCTTCCCCGAAGCGGCCATGGCAGCCCTCGGCCACGGGCTGCACATGTAAGGAGAGGCCTTGCCGGTCAGCCGATCGGCAGGGCTGTCTTGTAGACGACCCGGCGGAGCGCCGAGCTGGAGCGGATGGATTTCACCTGCTTCATCTTGATCAACCGGGAGCGCAGAAGATCCTCGAACTCGTTGAGATCGCGGGTGACGACGCGCAGCAGATAATCGTAGTCGCCGGTCATCAGGTAGCATTCCATCACCTGGGGAACGGTGGCGATATCCCGCTCGAAGGAGGAAATATTCTCGTCATCCTGGCTGACGAGCTGCACGGAAACGAAGACGCTGACCTTGAGACCGAGCTTTTCCTGGTCGAGCAGCGTCACATAGGACTGGATCACCCCATCCCGCTCCAGCTGCTTTTGCCGCCGCTGGACAGGAGACGGGGAAAGGTGAACCATGTCCGCAAGCTCGATGGAGGTCAGGCGGGCATTGGATTGCAGCGCTTTCAGAAGCGCGAGATCCTTGTCATCCATGAATGTTGAAGTCCTTCCTCCTGCCAACAGACCGGCTCTGGCGCCGGTGGCATCCCCTGTGAGTTAGCCCCGAAGCGAAACGCATGGCAATAGCCCAGTCTGACCGGGGCAACCCGGGCAAGCAATCCGGAGCGTTCCGCTGTATCACTCAGGCCTTGGCGAGAAACCGCGCGATCCGCTCCCTTGCCTCGTCGCTCTCCCACCGATCCGCAAGCGCCTCGATGCTGGCCGCAACCGGATCCTCCGCCTCGCCCCGCGCCAACATGCGGACAAGGCGCTTCGCATCGGCAACCGCACCCGGTGCGCAATCGAGAAGGCTTGCCACCTCCTCCTCGACCGCCTGATCGAGGCCGTCCGCGCCGGTGACCCGGGAGAGAAGGCCCATCCGCAACGCATCCGCTGCGCCGAACCGCCCCGCATTCAGGAAGATACGGCGCGCATGGCCCTCCCCGATCCGGCGCACCACATAGGGGCCGATGGTCGCGGGAATGAGACCCAATTTTGTTTCGGTCAGGGCAAAGCTCGCCTGATCTGCGGCAATCACGATATCCGCCACCGCCATCATGCCGAGCCCCCCGCCGAAGGCATTGCCCTGCACCCGGGCAATGAGGGGCACCGGAAGCGCGTCCAGCCGCTGCAGCATGCGGGCGAGCAGGCGGGCGCCCTCCATCTTGCCGGCCCGGTCGAGCCCGGCCTGTTCCCGCATCCAGCCAAGATCGCCACCGGCACAGAAGCTGCGGCCCTCTGCGCGCAGCACCACCGCACGGATGGACGCATCCGTTTCGACCCGGTCGGCGACGGCGATCAGCTCCCGCATCATCGCCTCGTTGAGCGCATGGTGTTTTTCGGGCCGGTCGAGCGTGATGCTCGCAATCCCGCGATGATCCGTGTCGAACCTTATGGTCTCAAAGCTCATGGGCCGCTCCCTTCAGGCTGCTGGCAAAGGCTTCCGCCCGGGCGAGTGCTGCCCGGTCGATCCCGGTTTCGAAGCCTCGCGCCGCGAGATAATCCACCACCGCGCCGGAGGCGACATTGCCCTCGGCCCCGGGCGCATAGGGACATCCGCCGAGCCCGCCTGCCGAACTGTCGAAAACGCGCAGCCCCTTGTCGAGCGCGACCCCGATATTCTCGAGCGCGCATCCGCCGGTATCGTGAAAATGCCCGGCGAGCATGCCCGCATCGACGCCTCCGAGCACCGCCTCCAGCATGGCAGCGGTGCGGTCGGGCACGGCGCGGCCGAGCGTATCGCCAAGCGAGATTTCATGGCAGCCGAGTGCGGCGAGCGCTTCTGCCACATGCGCCACGGCTTGCGGTGCGATCTCACCCTCATAGGGGCAGTCCGTGACGCAGGAGACATAGCCCCGCACCGGAATGCCCGCCGACCGCGCCGCGAGCAAAACAGGACGAAACCGCTCGATGCTTTCGGCAATGGAGCAGTTGATGTTCTTCCGGCTGAAGCTCTCGGACGCGGCAGCAAAGACGGCAACCCCGTCAGCCCGGGCGGCAAGCGCGCCTTCGAAGCCGCGCAGATTGGGCGTGAGAACCGTATAGGCCGTGCCTTCCCGTCGGTGAATGCCGGCCATCACTTCGGCGGCGTCCGCCATCTGTGGCACCCAGTCGGCCCGCACGAAGCTGGTGACCTCAATGCGCGGAAAGCCGCATTCCGAGAGAAGATCGACCAGCCTGATCTTGTCGGCAGCCGGAATGAGCCGCTTTTCGTTCTGCAAGCCGTCACGCGGTGCCATTTCATGGATCAGGACGAAATCACCCATGCGATGCCGCTCCCTCCTCGGCCTCGATCTCGACGAGCAACGTCCCCTCGGCCACCTGCTGGCGCAGATCCGCATGGATGGCGGAAATCCGCCCGTCCATCGGCGCGGAGAGCGAGAGCTCCATCTTCATCGCCTCCATCACGATCACGGGGTCGCCGGTCTTTACGGACTGACCGACCGACACGGCAAGATGCTTGATCAAACCCGGCATGGGCGCGCGCACGCTGTTGCCCCCGGCCTGTGCAGCGGTATCGGGCACCGGATCATGCAGGCGGAAGCGATGGCTGCGGCCCTCCATGCGGATATCCGCGCCCTCACCATCCCGAAAGAGCATCAGCTGGGTGCTTGCCCCTTCGGCGTCAACGCGGAAAACGCCGGGCGCAAGCGGGATCAGGCGGAACGACAAGGGTGCGCCCTCCTCCCGTGCCGCCCACTGCCGCTCGCCCGTCCGGGTCAGCCGGACGGTATGGATCGCGCCCTCTTCCTCCAGGACAACCACCTCCTCCGCCTGTCCGAACAGGCGGAAACCCGAGCGCTGCGACCAGGGGTCCGGTCCCTCGCCGGAGGCATCCAGACCGGCAGCGAAAATTGCTCCAAGGGCGCGGGCAAGCGGCGTCGAGGGATCACTGCCGACCAGTGCATCGGCATGGCGGGCAATCAATCCCGTATCCGGATTGCCGGCGGCAAAGTCGGGCTGGCGGGCGAGCCGGGCAAGAAAGCGCGCATTGGTTTCGACGCCCGAAACATCGGTCCGGTCGAGCGCACGGGCAAGCTTTTCGAGGGCCGCGTCGCGATCTTCCGCATGCACGATGATCTTCGCGATCATCGGATCGTAGAAGGGGCTGATCCGGTCTCCGGCACACACCCCGCTGTCCACGCGGGCCGTTTCGTCCGGCAGGCGCAAATGCCGGATCTGGCCGGTCGACGGCAGGAAGCCCTTCGACGGGTTTTCGGCGTAAAGCCGGGCCTCGAAGGCCCATCCCGAAATGGCAAGTGCCTCTTGCCGCAAGGGCAAAGGCTCGCCGGAGGCGACGCGCAGCTGCCACTCGACCAGATCAATGCCGGTGATGGCTTCCGTGACCGGGTGTTCGACCTGCAGACGGGTGTTCATTTCCATGAACCAGAACCGGTCCATGCGAAGCCCCTCCGAGGCATCGGCGATGAATTCGACCGTTCCGGCACCGGAATAGCCGATGGCACGCGCCGCCCGCACGGCCGCGGCGCCCATCGCCTCGCGCATCTCCAGCGTCATGCCGGGTGCCGGCGCCTCTTCGATGACCTTCTGATGCCGGCGCTGGGCGGAACAGTCGCGTTCGAACAGATGGACCACATTGCCATGATCGTCGGCAAAAACCTGAATTTCGATGTGGCGGGGATGGGAGACATATTTCTCGATCAGGCAGGCCGGATCGCCGAAGCTCGCCTTGGCCTCCCGCTCGGCGCTTTCAAGCGCGGCCGGAAAGGCTTCTGGCGTCTCCACGCGACGCATGCCCTTGCCGCCGCCGCCGGCGCGAGCCTTGATCAGCACCGGAAAGCCGATCCGCTCCGCCTCCCGAAGCAGCGCGGACGGATCCCGGCTCTCGCCGTGATAGCCGGGCACCACGGGCACGCCGGCCTTTTCCATGGCGGCCTTGGCTGCATCCTTCAAACCCATGGCCCGGATCGCATCCGCCGGCGGGCCGATGAAGCGCAGACCGGCTCTGGCAACCGCTTCGGCAAAATCAGGATTTTCCGAAAGAAAGCCATAGCCGGGATGGACGGCATCCGCGCCGGTGCGAAGCGCCGCCTCGATGATCAGACCGCCCTTCAGATAGCTTTCGGCCGCCGTTTCTCCGCCGAGCGAAACGGCCTGATCGGCCATGTCGACGAAGAGTGCATCGCGGTCCGCATCGGAATGGACGGCAACCGTCTGCACGCCCAGCCGACGGCAGGTGCGGATGAGGCGAACGGCGATTTCACCACGATTGGCAATCAGAACCTTGCGGATCACGGCGCACCTCACATTCTGAAAAGGCCGAAACGGGTCTCGGCAATCGGCGCGTTGAGCGCCGCGGAAAGACTGAGGGCGAGCACCTGCCGGGTCTTCGTCGGCTCGATGATACCGTCGTCCCAGAGGCGCGCCGATGCATGGAGCGGATGCCCCTGCCGCTCGAACTGGTCGATGACCGGCTGGCGGAAGGCCGCTTCTTCTTCGGCACTCCAGCTCTTGCCCGCCCGCTCCAGCGCCTCGCGCCGGACGGTGGAGAGAACGCCCGCCGCCTGCGGACCGCCCATGACGGAGATGCGGCTGTTTGGCCAGGTCCAGAGAAAGCGCGGTGAATAGGCGCGCCCGCACATGCCGTAATTGCCGGCACCGAAAGACCCGCCGACCAGAACCGTCACCTTGGGCACGGCCGTGGTGGCGACGGCGGTCACCAGCTTGGCTCCATGCTTGGCGATCCCTTCCGCTTCATATTTCTGCCCGACCATGAAGCCGGTGATGTTCTGCAGGAAGACGAGCGGGATCTTGCGCTGCGAGCAAAGCTCCACGAAATGGGCGCCCTTCTGCGCGCTTTCGGAAAAGAGCACGCCATTATTGGCGACAATCCCCACCGGAAAGCCCATGACATGGGCAAAGCCGGTCACCAGCGTCGTACCGTAGCGCGCCTTGAACTCCTCGAAGCGCGAGCCATCCACCAGCCGGGCGATCACCTCCCTGATGTCATAGGGCTGGGTCAGCGATGCGGGGACGATGCCGGCGATCTCCTCCGGGTCGTAAAGCGGCTCTTCCGGGGAGGCCAGCGCAAGATCGATGCATTTGCGGCGGTTGAGCGATGCCACCGCACGGCGCACCAGTTGAAGCGCATGGGCATCGTCGGCGGCAAGATGATCCGCCACGCCCGAAAGCCGTGTGTGCACGTCGCCGCCGCCGAGATCCTCGGCGCTCACTTCTTCTCCCGTTGCCGCCTTCACCAGCGGCGGGCCGGCCAGGAAGATGGTTCCCTGGTTCGCGACGATGATCGACTCGTCCGACATGGCCGGCACATAGGCGCCGCCCGCCGTGCAGGAGCCCATCACGGCCGCGATTTGCGGAATGCCCGCGGCCGACATCTGCGCCTGATTGTAGAAAATGCGGCCGAAATGATCCCGGTCCGGAAAGACCTCATCCTGATTGGGCAGGTTCGCGCCGCCGCTATCCACCAGATAGATGCAGGGCAGACGGTTTTCCGCCGCGATCTCCTGCGCGCGGAGATGCTTCTTGACCGTCATCGGATAATAGGTGCCACCCTTCACCGTCGCATCATTGGCAACGATCATGACGTCCTGTCCCTCGACACGGCCTATGCCCGTGACGATCCCCGCCGAAGGCGACGCCCCGTCATAGAGACCATGTGCTGCCGTTGCGCCGATTTCGAGAAAGGGCGAACCCGGATCGAGCAGGCGCTGCACCCGTTCGCGCGGCAGGATCTTGCCGCGCTTCTCGTGCCGCTGGCGCGCCTCCGCCCCGCCCCCGGCCCGCGCGAGATCGACGGCCGCACGGACCTCCGCGATCTTCTCCGCCATGGCCGCCCGGTTGGCCTTCGCCTCGGCGCTGGCCGGATTGTGCGAGGACGAAAGGACCGCCATCAGTCCGTCTCCTTGAAGAGTTCCCGGCCGATCAGCATGCGGCGGATTTCGGAGGTCCCGGCACCGATTTCCATCAGCTTCGCATCGCGCAGCAGACGGCCGGTCGGATTGTCGTTGATATAGCCGTTCCCGCCCAGCACCTGGATGGCCTGCAGAGCCTGCTGGGTCGCCTGTTCCGATGCGTAAAGGCAGCAGGCTGCCGCATCCTGACGGGTGACCTCGCCGCGGTCGCAGGCCGCAGCCACCGCATAGACATAGGCGCGCGCCGAATTCATCGCCGTATACATGTCGGCGATCTTCGCCTGGATCAGCTGGAACTCGCCGATCGGCTGCCCGAACTGCTTGCGCTGATGCACATAGGGCATGACCACGTCCAGGCAGGCATGCATGATGCCGATGCCGATACCGGCCAGCACCACCCGCTCGTAGTCGAGCCCGGACATCAGCACCCGGACGCCGCTGCCGACCGAACCCAGCACGTTTTCCTCCGGCACTTCGCAATCGGAAAACACCAGCTCGCAGGTGTTGGAGCCGCGCATGCCGAGCTTGTCCAGCTTCTGCGCCGTGGAAAAGCCCTTGAAGCCCTTTTCGACCAGGAAGGCGGTAATGCCCTTGGCGCCTGCCGCACTGTCGGTCTTGGCATAGACCACCAGCACATCCGCATCGGGGCCGTTGGTGATCCACATCTTGTTGCCGTTCAGCACATAGGTGCCGCCGCGCTTCTCGGCCTTCAGCTTCATGGACACCACATCGGACCCGGCACCCGGCTCGGACATGGCGAGCGCGCCCACATACTCGCCGGAGCAAAGCTTCGGCAGATAGCGGGCCTTCTGTTCCGTCGTGCCGTTCCGGCTGATCTGGTTCACGCAGAGATTGGAATGCGCCCCGTAGGAGAGCGAAGTGGATGCGGAAAAGCGCGCCAGCTGCTCTACCGCCACCACATGGGCGAGATAGCCGAGCCCCGATCCGCCGAATTCCGGATCGGCGGTCAGGCCGAGCAGCCCCAACGCGCCGAGCTCCGGCCACAGGTCCCGCGCAAATTCATTGGTGCGGTCGATTTCGTCCGCCCGGTGCTGCAGCCGCTCGCGGCCGAACCGCTCCACCGTATCCCGAACGGCCTCCGCCTCGTCCCCGAGCGCGAAACGCATGGTTGCCTGAAACATGGATTGCCTCCCCGGCAAGGATGCCGCCTTCTCCCTGCGGTCATCCATCAAGCCTTTTAAAACAATGACTTAAAAGCCTCACTCACGGAAATCATGACATAGACGCCTCGTCTTGAAAAGCGCGGCGTCCATTGCATTATGTTTTATTCTTACGCCGGCGCGTAATTTTATTTCGCATTTGCGGCGAAGCAGAAAGATCCGAAAAAGCCCGTCAGGCCAAGTCCTCGACAGGAATGCGGATCGTGCATTCGACCCCGCTCCTGGGGAAATGGAGATCGGCGCCGCCATGGGGGGAATACTGAAGGCTGCGAAGGATGACCGCCTGGCCAAATCCCGACCGTGACGGTGGTTTGACGGCAGGGCCGCCCTGCTCCCGCCACTTCAGCTCTGCAAAGGCCGCGCCTGGCTGACAGGTGAGGTCGATCGCAACCTCGCCCCGGCTTCCGCGGGAGAGGGCACCATGGCGGATGGCGTTGGAAATGAGCTCGTGCAGGATCAGGCTGAGCGCGATGGCCGCACGGGGCAGAAAGGCGGTGTCCGCCCCTGTCAGACGAACCCGGCTTGCCAGCGCGGTGTCGAAGGGGCGCAATTCCGTCTCAAGAATATCCGCCAGCCGGACGGACGACCAGGCCCGTTCAGCAAGGATATTATGCGTGGCAGCCAAGGCCCGTATGCGACCCGAGAAGGCGGAGCGAAATCCGTCCAGACTGTCCGCACTGGAAGCGGTACGATTGGAAATGGACAAGACCAGCGCCATCGTGTTCTTGACCCGGTGATCCACCTCCCGCATGAGCTGCTGCGCCTGCTGTTCGACCAGCACGGTTCGCGTCACATCATGGAAAGTCACGGCGATCACCGGTTCTTCGCGGTCTCCGAACGGAACCGCAACGACCTTGAAGCTGCGCATGGTTCCATCGATACGGATCTTGATGTCCGCATCGCTTCTGGCGGGAGCAGCACGCTGCACAAGTGCGTCGAGCGCGGCAACCACATCCTCGGGAAAACCGGGCTCGGCCGCACTGTCCCTGTCGCTTCCCCGGGAGGATTGGATGAGCCGGATCAATGCCGGATTGCCATGGAGCAAATCTCCGGCCACCGTGAGCGCGCCCGCAGGTATGTCGAGGGCGTTCACATATTCGCGAAAGGAAGGAAGGCCCTCGGCTTCGGCTGACGGTACGCGCAGGGCGGAGCGCGGCTCGTCAAGCCGGAAACGCCTTTCAGCCTTCTCCATATCCACATAATCCCGTCCGCCTGACTTCATGAACCTGCTCGCCATACTGCATGAATTACAGCCGCTTCCACGAAAACCGGCCATTTCAATCGATGCGAACGTCTTCAAAACGCCATGCCGGCTGTGTCACCATCAGCGAAGTCCAGAAAGGACAGGAACATTCACAACGCTGAACCGAAACCATCGAATCGGCATTTCGTTGCATGCTCACGCATCCGCAGGGCAAAAAAGCTTGGGATCTGCGCTCTCCTGTTAGGCGGCCTCCGCCCCCATGCCTTCGGCAGCCGCCATCAGTTCCCGCCCATAGGCACTCTTCAGGTCGCGATGCCGCAACTGCTCCACCTCGGCAATTTCCTGGATCTGCCCTGCCTTCAGGACGGCGAGACGGTCACAGAGGAAGGAGACGACAGGCAGGTCGTGGGTGACCAGCAGGAAGGTCAGGCCCCGTTCGGCCCGAAGTCCCTTGAGAAGGTTGAGGATTTCCGCCTGCACGGATACGTCGAGGGCGGACGTGGGTTCATCCAGCAGCAGGATTTCCGGCTCCAGCATCAGCGCACGGGCAATGGCCACGCGCTGTCTCTGGCCGCCGGACAGCTGGTGGGGAAGACGGAAGCGGAATTTGCGCGCCAGACCGACCGCATCCAGCATTTCCAGAATACGGCGATCCCGGTCCCCGATTCCGTGAATATGCAGCGGCTCATCCAGGTGATCGTCGACGGTGCGGCGCGGATGCAGGGAGCCATAGGGATCCTGGAACACCATCTGCACCTTCCGCACCAGCGTACGGTCTATTCCGCCCGGCTGCAGACGGGCATCGCCCATCTCCACCGAACCGCTCCAGTCCCGCACCTGCCCCGCCAGCGCCTTCAGCACGGTGGATTTGCCAGACCCGCTTTCACCCACCAGGGCAAAGCTTTCACCCGTTGCAATATCCAGCGAGACATCCCGGACCACATGGGCGGCCCCATAATGCACGTTGAGTTTTTCGATGCGGATCATCACAGGGCTCCCAGGCTCTGCCGGTCGAGGACGGGCAGGGTTTCACGGGTTTCGTCAAGGCGGGGCAGCGAGGCGATCAATCCGCGCGTGTAGGGATGGGTCGCCTCTGACAGTTTGCCGGCCGCGCATTCCTCCACAACCCGCCCGTTGAACATCACGAGGATACGGTCGCACCAGCGCGCGACCATGTTGAGGTCATGGCTGATCATGATGAGGCCCATGCCGGTCCGGTGCACGAGGTCGTCGAGGATTTCCAGCACCTGTCCGCGGACGGAAACATCGAGCGCGGAGGTCGGTTCGTCGGCAATCATCAGGTCCGGCTCGAGCACGGTCATCATCGCGATCATCACGCGCTGCCCCATGCCGCCGGAAACCTCATGCGGATAGAGGCGATAGACCCGCTCCGGATCGGCGATGCGGACGGCTTCAAGCATGGCAAGCACCTTCTTGCGGCGCTCTCCGGCGGAAAGCCGTCCGTGAAAGGCCAGCGCCTCGCCGATCTGCTCGCCGATGGTCATCACCGGATTGAGCGAGAATTTCGGGTCCTGCAGGATCATGGACAGCCGCGCGCCGCGCAGCCTCCGGAAGGCGCGCTCGTTCAGCCGGGTGAGATCGATGCCATCGAACTGCAGGCGGTCGGCGGTAACGATACCGGGCTTCGGGATAAGGCCGAGCAGGGCGCGGCCGGTCATGGACTTGCCCGATCCGCTTTCGCCGACGATGCCGAGACGCTCCTGCCCCAGCGAGAAGCTCAGGCCCTTGACCACTTCGGCAACGCCGCGCTCGGTCGGAAAGCGCACTTTCAGGTTTTCGACTTCGAGAAGGGCCATGGTTACTTGCTCCGCTGGCGAGGATCGAGAACATCGCGCAGGCCGTCGCCGAACAGGCAGAAGCCCAGGCTGACGATGACGATGGCAAAACCCGGCATGGTGGCGACCCACCACTGATCGAGAATGAAGGTGCGTCCGCGCGAGATCATGGCGCCCCATTCCGGCGCCGGCGGCTGCGCGCCGAGACCGATGAAGCCGAGGCCGGCAGCGGTCAGGATGATGCCGGCCATGTCGAGCGTGACGCGGATGATGGTGGAGGAAAGGCAGAGCGGCAGGATATGCCGGGATATGATCCGCCAGTGGCTGCCGCCCAGCATCCGCACCGCTGCGATGAAGTCGCTGTTGCGGATGGTGAGCGTTTCCGCCCGCGCGATACGGGCATAGACCGGCCAGGCGGTAATCGTGATGGCGATGACCGCATTGCCGATGCCCGGCCCCAGCGCCGCCACGAAGGCAAGGGCCAGGATGAGACGCGGCATGGAGAGGAAGATATCCGTAATCCCCATGAGCAGCCGGTCCACCCAGCCGCCGAAATAGGCGGAGACCGCCCCGAGCACGAGACCGAGGGGAGCCGAAAGAACCGCAACCAAAAGCACGATGTAGAGGGTGATGCGGGCACCGTGGATGACGCGCGAGAGAATGTCACGACCGAGTTCATCCGTACCCATCCAGTGGGCGGCGGAGGGCGCCAGCAGCCGGTTCGACAAAGAGCCCTCAATGGGGGAATAGGGCGCAAGCCAGGGCGCGAGCGCCGCAACCGCCACCAGCGCGACGATGATCACGAGCCCGAGCACCGCCAGCGGATTGCGCATCAGCGCCCGGCTCATGCGGTAGAACTGGCCGAACTTGGCCTGCATCCGGGTTTCCGGGTTCTCGTCGAGCAGCCAGTCGCGGGAAAGAAGGGAAAGAGCCATGGACCGTCTCCTCAGCGGGCGCGCGGATCGAGGATGCGGTAGAGCGCATCCGAGATCTTGTTGATGGCGATGAAGACGGCGCCGATGACCAGCGTGCCGCCGAGAACCGCGTTCATGTCGGCATTGAGAAGCGCCGTGGTCAGGTAATTGCCGATCCCCGGCCAGGAGAACACGGTCTCCACCATGACGGAGCCTTCCAGAAGCGCCGCATAGGAAAGACCGATGACCGTGATCAGCTGCACCCGGATCGGCCGAAAGGCGTGGCGCCAGATGATCACCCAGGCGGGCACGCCCTTGACGCGGGCGGTGATGATGAATTCCTGCCCCAGCTGGTCGAGCATGAAACTTCGCGTCATCCGGGCGATATAGGCAAGGCTGAAGAAGCCGAGAATCGAGGCGGGCAGCAGGATATGGCTGAGCGCATTGCCGAAACTCTCGAAATCGCCGGCAATGAGGCTGTCGATCAGCAGCAGGCCGGTCACCGGCGTCACCATGCCGTCGAGGAAGATGTCGATCCGACCGGGGCCGGACACCCATTTCAGCTTGGCATAGAAGACGACGAGGCCCACCAGCCCCAGCCAGAAGGCCGGGATGGCATAACCGGCAAGGCCGATCACGCGAATGATCTGGTCGATGACCGTTCCCTGCCGCGCGGCGGCGAGCGCGCCAAGCGGCACGCCGATGACCACGCCGATCAGGATGCCGAGGGTGGCCATTTCCAGCGTCGCCGGGAAATAGCGGGCGATATCCTCCATGACGGGCCGCTGCGTGCTGACGGAAAGGCCGAAATCGCCCTGCAGGATCGCCGACACATAGTGGATGAACTGGAGGATCAGCGGATCGTTCAGTCCCATGCGCTCCTTGGCCGCCTCATAGACGGCCTGCGGGGCACGGTCGCCGACGACGGCCAGGACCGGATCGATCGGCACGACGCGGCCAATGAAAAAAGTGATCGCCAGCAGCCCCAGCCCGGTCATGGCCAGTGAAAGGATGAAGCCCGAGGCCGATTTCAGCCCCGGGGGGAGAAGACGAGCCCTGCCCTTTTGTGTCATAATTGGTCCCCCATAAAGTTTTTTTGACATAGCAAAAAATTTTTACTAGGGTCAAAAGAAATATCGGAACGGCTTCGCATGAACGCACCTCTTCAAAAATCGGACTCGCCCTACTCCCCGCAATTCGGCAGCCGCATTCGCGAGCTTCGCCGAAAAAATGACCTTACGCTTCAGGCACTTGCCGATCAGGCGGGCATTTCCGTCGGCTTCCTGAGCCAGGTGGAGCGCGACAAGGCCACCCCCTCGCTCGGCACGCTCGCAGCCCTTGCTGCCGCGCTGGGCGTGGAGATCGACTGGTTTATCGCCACGCCGAAGCCGCGCGACAGCGTCACCCGCGCCGGAGAACGCGAACGATTTTCCCTGGCGGACAGCTCGCTTGTCTACGAACGCATCACGACAAGCCTTCCCGGCGGAACGCTGTCCTCGCTGATCATCGAGATTCCGCCGGGCTATCAGTCGGAAATCACCGCCCATACGGGCGAGGAACTCATCATGGTGCTGGAAGGTACCGTGCGCCAGACCCTGGGCGATACCGCAATGGTGCTGCACCCGGGTGACAGCCTGCATTTCATGGGCGATACGCCCCATTCCTTCGGCAATATCGGCGACCGGCCAGCCCGTCTCCTGTGGACGGGCACGGCGCCGCGCTTGCTGGGCAAGACCCCCGAATAGGCTTATCGACGGGGGTCCAGGCGGCTCCGGGGCGGGATGCTCCGGGCCGGATATGACAAAAATCTGAAAAAACGAACTGGAGGGAACATGTCCATTTTCAGAACGACGCTTGCTGTCAGCATGCTGGCGCTCGCAACCGCGCCTGCACTGGCCGCCACGCCCGATGATGCGCTCGTTGTCGCGCAGAATATCGACGATATCGTCACCATCGACCCGGCGACCGCCTATGAGTTCAGCTCGGGCGAATATGTCGCCAACGTCTATGATCCCCTCGTGCATTACGATGCGGCCGATCCCTCGAAGCTCGCGCCCGGTCTTGCCAGCGAATGGACGGAAGACGCGGCCAACAAGACGCTCGTCTTCACGCTCCGCGATGGCGTCACCTTCACCTCCGGCAACCCGCTGACCGGCGAAGATGTCGCCGGCTCGTGGAAGCGCGTGGTGAAGCTCAACGATGCGCCGGCCTTCATCCTGACGCAGCTCGGCTGGACGCCCGAAAACATGGACCAGATGGTCACTGTCGAGGGCAACAAGGTGACCGTCAAGTGGACCGGCGATTTCTCGCCTTCCTTCGTTCTGAACGTACTCGCTTCCCGCCCGGCTTCCGTGGTCGACATGAAGACGGTCATGTCGCATGAGGAAAATGGCGACATGGGCAAAGCCTGGCTGAACCAGCATTCCGCTGGCACCGGTCCCTTCGAGCTGGTGAATTTCCGCCCCGCCGAAATGCTGTCGATGAAGGCAAACCCGAACTATTACGGTGGCGCGCCGGCCATGCAGAAGCTGGTGATCCGCCATGTGGCCGAAGCCGCAACCCAGCGCCTGATGCTGGAATCCGGCGACGTGGACCTGGCCAAGAACCTGACGCCCGACCAGATTGCCGGGCTCTCGACCAATGCATCGATCAAGGTGGAGACCTATCCGCAGGCCGCCGTTCACTGGCTGTCCTTCAACCAGAAGGTCGAGGCGCTGACCAACCCCGCTTTCTGGGAAGCGGCCCGCTACCTGGTCGACTACAAGGGCATGACCGACACGATCCTGAAGGGTCAGATGGAAATTCACCAGGCCTTCTGGCCGAAGGGTTTCCCCGGCGCGCTCAACGATACGCCCTTTACCTATGACGTGGCCAAGGCCAAGGAAATTCTGGAAAAGGGTGGCGTCAAGCTGCCGATGACCATCAAGATGGACGTCATCAACGCCAACCCCTTCAACGACATGGCGCAGGCCCTGCAGCAGTCCTTCGCACCGGCCGGCATCAATTTCGAGATCGTCCCCGGCACGGGTTCGCAGGTCATTACCAAGTATCGCGCCCGTACCCACGAGGCCATGCTGCTCTACTGGGGCCCGGACTTCATGGATCCGCATTCGAACGCCTATGCCTTCGCGCATAATGCCGACAATGCGGACGACAAGTATGCGTCGACCACCACCTGGCGCAATGCCTGGATGCCGCCGGCCGAGCTGAACGACAAGACGATGGCCGCGCTGAAGGAACAGGATTCCGCCAAGCGTCTGAAGCTCTATGAAGAGATTCAGAAGTCCGTCCAGGAAAGCTCGCCCATCGTGGTCATGTTCCAGGAAGTCAAGCAGGTGGCCATGAATGCCAAGGTCTCCGGCTACGTCAACGGCGCGATTTCGGATTTCGTCTTCTATCGCCTCGTCAAGAAAAACTAACCGAGCCAAAGCCTCCCAAGGCTATGAGGCGGCGGGGCATCCGGCCCCGCCGCCCAGAGAGAATCTGTTTCAGGACCAAGCTCATGTCTTCCGATCCCCAAACCGTTTTTGCATCCCTTCACAAACTCATCGACACCGCCGTCGGCGCGCGCCTCTTTACCGTTACGGTGCTTGATCGCAAGGCAAGGCTGGCCCGCCGGGCCTATACGTCTCACCCGGCCGAATATCCCACCTCGGGCGTCAAGCCGATGCGCAGCGATGGCTGGAGCGAACAGGTGATCGACAGCGGCAAGACCTTCGTGGCCAATACCACGGACGGCTTTTCCCCCTATTTTTCCGATCATCCGCTGATCAATGCGCTTGGCTGCCATTCGGCCCTGAACATGCCCGTCTCCGAGAATGGCGAGGTGATCGGCACCGTGAATGTTCTGGATGTGGAGCAGCACTTCACGCCCGAGCGGGTCGCCCGCATCGAGGCCCTGGTGACAGAAAACCGACCCGCTCTTCTGAAGGCCATGCGGGAAACACCCATGACCGCCTGAAGGCGGCTGAAAAGGGCGCCTCCGGGGCGCCCTTTCTGAGTTCAGGGAAGATGAAACATCTTGCGGAGCGGCACCTGCACCGGCGTATTGTCGGGCTCCGTTTCCATGATGTCGGCCATCATGTCCCACCAGCGGCGTACCACGGGTTCGAAGGGCAACCGGTCCATGCCGTGATCCTTTGGCC
Organism: Gellertiella sp. DMC107; assembly: GCF_056313605.1. NCBI lineage: Bacteria > Pseudomonadati > Pseudomonadota > Alphaproteobacteria > Hyphomicrobiales > Rhizobiaceae > Gellertiella > Gellertiella sp. DMC107. Next base: position 39,737 of record NZ_JBQUZZ010000008.1, read on the forward strand.
GCTTGAGAACCCCGAAAAGATGGTTCGTATCCTCATCCAGCCAGATCGAATAATCGGAAACACCCGCCGCCTTCAGCAGCGTGGCGAGCTCCGGCCAAAGAGCATCGTGGCGCCGCCTGTATTCCTCGGCCTGGCCGGGAAAAAGGTTCATGCGGAAAGCAAAGGTTTCAGTCATGGTCGCTCCTTGTCAGTGACCGGCCAGCACGCGCCAGTCCATCGCATAGGCAATCAGCCGGGGATCGGATGAACGGGCAGGCTTTGCCGCCGCTGGGGCGGTTATGGCGGAGGGTCCGAGGGCAAGGCACGCCGCGCCATAGGACGTCCCGGTCATGCGCCCTTCGCTGACCACCGGATGGCGGCCGCGCAGCGCAGCAATCATCGCAAGAAAATCCGGATTGGCCGAAAACGGCCCCTCCACCACGGTATCCCCTTCCGCACCCACGAGATCGAGCGTCACGCCCGCCATCAGCGCCAGATGAAGCGAGAGCGCATAGAGCCGCTCTCCACCGCTTCCGGGATCGCGGGTCCAGCGCCCTTCCGCATGCGGAAAAGGGCCTGATTTTGAAGGGATGGACGGCAGCAGCATGATCCGCTCCGTGAGCACCCGCTTCCGGTCAGCCTCGGTGATGCCGGCCGGCTCCCGCGGGGCCAGAAGTTCGAATGTTCGACCGCCCATGAAACGGGCAGAAGGGGTCTTGCCACCAAGGGCATTCACATTGAGGAGCGTGTCGCGCTCCTCGTCCAGCGCCACGTCCCGCCCCCCCACCGAAAGCGTGACGACCCAGGTTCCCGTGGACAGCACGGAAAAGGGCGACCGGCGCTGGTAGAGATGCGGCAGCAGCGATGCATTGGAATCATGAATGCCGCAATGCACAGGAATGTCGGCAGGAAGCCCGAGTTCGGCCGCAAGGGCCGGCCGCAACGCGCCGAGCACATCCGCAGCCGCGCGTATCGGTGGCATGAGACCCGCCCAGCCGAGCCGGTCGACCATCGAGGAGAAGTGCCCCTCATGCGGATTCCAGAGATCGGTATGCACGCCGAGGGAGGTGGCTTCGCTGGCGATCACTCCCGTCAGCCGATAGGCCCAATATTGCGGCCAGGGCAGGATGTGCTTCACACGGGCGAAGGCCGCGCGGTCGGCGCGCGACTGCCAGTACAGCATCGCCCCGGCATTCAACCCCATGGGCAGGCGCGGCGAGCCCGTTTCGGAAAAGGGCGGCCGCAGCGCGCGATAATCCGTATCCAGATCATCCGGCGTGGTTTCTTCGTAATCCATCACCGGAAGAGCAAGATCTCCCTTTCCGTCGAGAAGGGCGAAACAGGCGCCATGCGTCGTGATCGAGATCGCATCGATGCCGGTTTCGCGCCCGATGGAAGCAAGGCTTTCCCGGATGAAATGCCACAGCATCTCCGTATCGAAATGGCGGTAGGGAGCCGTGAGGGGTTTGTTGCGGCAGGAATGCTGCACGGTCTCGCGTCCAAGTGCGGCATCGAAGAGCACAACCTTGGCATTGGTCTTGCCGATGTCGATGACGGCGATCCGTTGCGGCAGGCCCATGATCAGCCCTTCCGCTTCGTATGGCGCAGCCGGCCCACGACCTTCGGCAGGGCAATGACCAGGATCAGCAGCAAGCCGACGAAGATCGACATGACGATGCCCGGCACGTTGAGGAGGCCGAAGCCGAAGGTGACCATGCCCATGATCAGGGCAGCCAGCACGACACCCCCAATGCGTCCCGAGCCGCCCAGAATGTTGATGCCGCCCAGCACCGCCATGGTCACCGCTTCCAGTTCCCAGCCGGTGGCGATAGAGGGCCGGGTCGAGCCGAGGCGAGAGGTCAGGCAAATCGCGGCGAGACCGCTCATCAGACCCGAGAGCAGGAAGAGGATGAATTTCACCCGCTCTACCCGAATGCCGGAAAACTGCGCCGCGACCGCATTATTGCCGATGGCATAGACCATCCGTCCGAAGCGGGTCGCATGCAGCAGCACGGCAAAGACAAGGGCTGCCAGAACGAACAGCAGGAGTTCGAAGGAGAACACCCACCAGACATAACCCTGCCCGAACCAGGCAAAATCGGCCGGATAGCCCGTATAGGCCTTGTCGCCAAGAATGATGAAAGCGATCCCGCGGAACAGGCTCATCGTACCGATCGTGACGACGATGGAGGGAAGCCCGAGACCGCTTACCAGAACGCCGTTCACCGCACCGCAGACCAGCCCCGTCAACAGGCCGATGGCAACCAGTTCCGGCGTTCCGGCCCCATGGCTCATCGCCAGTCCCATCAACGTCGAGGCAAGCGCCAGGATGGACGCCACCGAAAGGTCGATCTCGCCGGACACGATGACCAGCGCAAGCGCAAAGGCAATCAGCCCCTTTTCCGTGAAGTTGAACGTCGCGTCCGACAGGTTCCAGGGATCGAGAAAATAGGGCGAGGACCAGACATTGATCAGGAATATCGCGATACCGACCGCCAGCAGCAGCGCTTCCCAGCTCTTGAACAGCCGCTCGCTTCGGCCCTGCAGCCGGTCGGGCACGAAACGGGGTTCGGTACGGGCGGACGGCGCGCTCATGCGGAGACCTCGGCTTTCTTCAGGATGACGCGGCCCTTGCGGCGCTCGGCCCTGGCGTTGAAGGCGACGGCAAGAATGATGACCGTTCCCGAGATGGCCAGCTGCCAGAAGGGCGAAATGTTGATGACCGGAAGCGCATTCTTGATCGTGCCGAGAAACAGTGCGCCAAGCACGGCCCCGTAGACCGTCCCGATGCCGCCTGCGATAGAGACGCCGCCGATCACGCAGGCTGCGACCACATCCAGCTCGAAGCCGAGTGCAATATCCACATAGGCCACCGCATAGCGGGCAATCCAGAGATAGCCGGCGAGACCGGAGAGAGCCCCGGAAAGGACGAAGGAAAGGAAGCGCGTGTAGCCCACATCGATCCCGGTATAGACCGCCGCATGCGGATTGCCGCCGACCGCATAGAAGGCGCGGCCGGTGCGGAAGCGGCTGAGACCCACCGCCATCACACCGATCACGAGAAGCGCCAGCCAGCTCAGCACGGGAATGCCCAACAGATCCGAGCGCGGCACCGCCTTGAACGCATCGGTCATCTCGTGGGCATTGATCCACTTGCCGCCGGAAATCAGGAAGATGATGCCGCGATAGATGGTCATGGTGCCAAGCGTGACCACGATCGGCGGCATGTCGAGCTTCCACACCATCAGGCCGTTGATCGCACCTGCAACAGCGCCGGTGAAGATGGCGACAAGCACCAGCAGCAGCACCGGCAACTCCGGATAGAGGTTGTTCAGCATGGCCGCGACCATGCCGGCAAGTGCGAGTGTGGCGGCAGTGGAAAGATCGACGCATTTGGTCAGGATGACCGTCATCTGTCCCAGGGCGAGGATGATCAGGATCGATGTGTCGTTGAAGACATTACCGAGGCTTGCGGGTGTCACGAAGCTTGGAAAACGCGTGGCAATCAGCCCGATCATCACAAGGATCACGGCCACGAGTTGAAGCTCGCGATGTTTCAGAAGGGCCTTCATGTCATGTCTCCAATTCCCGCCGCAGCCCGGACGAGCATTTCGGGTGTCAGCCCCTCCCGCTCGAACCGGCCGACGATCCGCCCCTCCCGCATGACGATGACCCGGTCCGACATGCCCATGATCTCCGGAATTTCCGAGGAGACCATGATGACCGAGAGCCCCTGCCCCGCAAGCTCGCTCATGAAGGCATGGACGGCCGCCTTGGAGCCGATGTCGATGCCCTTGGTGGGTTCATCCAGAATGATGACTTTCGGCTTCGTGGCCAGCCACTTGGCGATCACCACCTTCTGCTGGTTGCCGCCCGACAGCGTACCGACATTCTGGTCGAGCGCGGCCGCGCGCAGATCGAGCCGTGCCGTATAATCCCGCGCCAGCGCAAATTCTTCCGCCATGCGGATGAAACCGCGCCGGGACGTGCGATTGAGCGAGGGCAGCGTGACATTGGAGACGATGGGCATGGCGGCAATGGCGCCCTGCCGCCCGCGATCCTCCGGCACATAGACGATGCCGCGTGCCACCGCTTCGGCGGGCGTCCGGATGACGGCAATATCGCCATCGATCCTCACCGCACCTTTCGATGGCCGGGTGACGCCGAAAAGGGCCTGCATCACCTCGGAACGCCCGGCCCCGATGAGGCCGTAAAAACCAAGGATCTCGCCGCGGCGCAAGTCGAAGCCGATATCCTCGAATTCCGTCGGATGGCTGTAGCCGGAAACGGTCAGGACAGGCGCGCCGATTGTCGCGGGCACTTTCGGAAAGACCTGCCCCACATCGCGCCCGACCATCAGCCGGACCAGATCGTTCTGGGTGGTTTCGCGAAGCAGGCCGGCCCCCACCATCTGGCCATCGCGAAACACCGTATATCGGTCGGCGATCCGGAAGATCTCATCGAACTTGTGACTGATGAACAGGATGGCCTTGCCTTCCGCCTTCAACCGCTCCACCAGCTCGTAAAGCTCGCCGATTTCCTTGTGCGAGAGGGCGGCCGTTGGCTCGTCCATGATGACCACCCGGGCATCGATGGAAAGCGCCCGGGCGATGGCGACCAGATGCCGGTTGGCAATTCCGAGATCGCGGAGCCGCATGCCCGGATCCATCTCGGCGCCGATCCGGTCCAGCAACCGGCGCGCCTCCGCATGCATGCGCCGCCAGTCGATCAGGCCGAAACGGTTTCGCGGCTGATGCCCGAGAAAGATGTTTTCCGCGACAGACAATTCGTCGAACAGAACGGTTTCCTGATGGATCGCCGTCACGCCGGCGCGCGCCGCATCCATCGTGGTCGGGAACCGGACCGGACGGCCATCCATTTCGATATGGCCTTCATCCGGCTGGTAGATGCCGGTCAGGATCTTCACCAAAGTGGATTTTCCGGCGCCGTTTTCGCCGATCAGCGCCGTTACCGATCCCGCGTGAAGCGAGAGCTCGACACCATCAAGCGCCCGGACACCCGGAAAGGTCTTGGCAATGCCCACCAGGCGGATCACGGACGGCGGCAGGGCCACATCCGGAGCCGGTTCCTGGGGCGAAGCCGGAAACGAAGCAAGGGTCACGGGGGTCATTCCTGTCTGTGCAAGGCTTGGAAGAGGCCGGCCTCATGCAGGCCCGAAAGAGGGAAGGCCGCGCCCCCGCCAGGGCGCGGCCCGTGTCGCCCGATCAGAAGATCTTGGCGAATTCTTCGACATTCTTGGCGTCGTAGACGAAGGGATCGGCCATCGCGCCTTCATTGTTGTCGTCCAGCTTCACCTTGCCCATGCGGCCCATGGAAAGCTCGGCGCCGGCCTTTGCTTCTTCCTTGCCGGTAACGAGGTTGTAGGAGATCATCGTCGCGGCATAGCCGAGATCGATCGGGTTCCAGATCGCGAAGGACTTGGAAGCGCCCGACTTCACATGGCCCGCCATTTCGGAGGGAAGGCCGAGGCCGGTAACGTTGATCTTGCCGGTCATGCCGGCATCTTCCACCGCTTGGGCCGCGGCCACGATGCCGACCGAGGTCGGAGCGATGATGGCCTTCAGGTTGGGATAGGCCTTCATCAGGCCCTGGGCTTCGGTGTAGGACTTGTCGGTCTTGTCGTCGCCATAGACGGTGGCCACGATGTTGATGCCCTTGTAGTTCGGCAGCACCTTCTTCATTTCCTCGATCCAGGTGTTCTGGTTCGTGGCGGTGGCGGCAGCCGACAGGATCGCCACATCGCCGCCCTCAGGCAAGTTGTCGGCGGCCATCTTCACGCACATGTTGCCGATGAGCGGGTTGGACGACGGGTTGAGGTGCATCATCCGGCCTTCCGGCGCGACGCCCGAATCCCAGGAAATGACCTTGATACCGCGTTCCATGGCCTTCTTGAGGGCGGGGACGAGCGCATCCTTGTCATTGGCAGAGATGGCGATCGCATCCACCTTCTGGGCGACCAGCGAGTTGATCACCTCGATCTGGCCTTCGGCGGTGGTGTCGGTCGGGCCGGTATAGATGATGTCAACGTCACCGAGTTCCTTGGCCGCTTCCTGCGCGCCCTTGTTGGCCGCATCGAAGAAGCCGATGCCGAGCGCCTTCACGACGAGGGCGATCTTCTTGTTTTCCGCATGGGCGACATTGGCCACAAGCGCCGTAGAGACGGCCGCCATGACGAGCATTTTCTTCAGCAATCCCATTTTTTCCTCCCGTGGATGGTCTGCTTCGTACCGTGCCGCCCAAAAGGTCAGGCGAGTACGGCGGATGGGTTCGACTTCACATCTGGCACTTTGGCGACAATCAGATTGACGCCTGCTGCTTCAAGCATCGCGGCGTGCCGGTCCTCGATGGATGAATCGGTAATGACGGTGGCAATCCGCTTCAGCCCGCACAGGATGAGGCTGGAGCGTTTGGTGAACTTCGACGAGTCGGCCAGCACGACCAGTTCGTCCGCCTGATCGATGAGCTTCTGCTCCGCCTGGATCAGCAGCGGATCTGCCTCCATCAGGCCGAGCGGTCCGAGCCCCTGCGCACCCATGAACATCCGCTTCGCATAGAAATTCCGGGTCACATCATTCTCGAAGGGGGAGAGGATGATGTTCTGCTCCCGGTAGATCGTGCCGCCCGACAGCATGATCGTGTTCTTGGAATTCTTCAGTAGATGCTCCGCAATGGGGAAGGAGTTGGTAAAAACCTGCAGCCGGCGATTGGCGAGGAAATGCACCATCTGGAATGTGGTCGTGCCGCCATTGACGATGATCGGATCGCCATCCTCGCAAAGCGCCACCGCTTCCTTGGCGATCGCCTGCTTCTGGCGGATGTTGATCGTCTCGTTGACGGAAAAGGGGCGCCCTGCGAGCCCGACGAATTGCGGCGGGTGCAACGCTTCCGCCCCGCCCCGCACCCGGCGCAGCTTCTTCTGCACGTGAAGCGCGGCAATGTCGCGGCGGATCGTCGCCTCGGAACTGTCGGTCAAATCGACCAGCTCCGCGACCGTCACGACGGGCTTTTCCAGCACCGCGGACAGAATGATCCTGTGGCGTTCTTTCTCGTGCATGGCTCCTCCAATACGTTCATGCTTCCATCATCTTCGTTCATTGTCAATCAGTTCTGATCATATTATTTCATTGTGCAGCGCAATATGATTGGAAATGATCATTTTTGATTGACATCGCTTTCTGCCCGTGGGATTTGAGCGATGAGACAATAGCGTGATTTCTGTAACCGGAAATCCGCCGCCGGGAGGAAAACGGACAATGCCGTCGACGAATTCAGCCAATAGCCTCGCCAATCTGTGGGATATCGCCAAGGCAGCGGAGATGAGCGAGCCGGAATTGCTCCGATATCGGTCAAACCTGCTCGGTTCTGACAAGCGGATCACCAATTACGGCGGCGGCAACACCTCGGCAAAGGTGATGGAAAAGGATCCGCTGACGGGCGAAGAGGTGGAGGTTCTCTGGGTAAAGGGCTCCGGCGGCGATGTGGGCACGATCAAGCTGGATGGCTTTTCCACGCTTTACATGGACAAGCTGCGGGCACTGAAGACGCTCTATCGCGGCCTCGCCCACGAAGACGAGATGGTCGGCTATCTCCCGCACTGCACCTTCAATCTCAATCCGCGCGCGGCCTCCATCGACACCCCGTTGCATGCCTTCGTTCCGAGAAAGCATGTGGATCACATGCACCCGGATGCGATCATTGCCATTGCGGCAGCGGAGAATTCGAAGGAACTGACCGCGGCCATCTTCGGCGACGATATTGGCTGGCTTCCCTGGAAGCGGCCGGGTTTCGAGCTTGGCCTGTGGCTCGAGAAATTCTGTCTCGATCACCCGAAGGCGCGCGGGGTCATTCTGGAAAGTCATGGCCTTTTCACCTGGGCCGATACGGCAGAGGGCTGCTATGCGGTCACGCTGGAGATCATTTCCAAGGCCATGACCTGGTTTGACGGGCAGAAAACTGGGCCTGTCTTCGGCGGCGAGAAGGTCAAGGCGCTGGCGCCGGCCGAACGGCGTGCGATTGCCGAACGGCTGATGCCCGTCATCCGTGGCATGATCAGTGTCTCCGAGCGAAAGCTCGGTCATTTCGACGACAGCGATGCGGTGCTCGAATTTGTCGGCTCGCACCGTCTGGAAGAGCTGGCAGCGCTCGGCACCTCCTGCCCCGACCACTTCCTGCGCACCAAGATCCGCCCGCTGGTCCTGGCCTTCGATCCTGCCCGCCCGGATGTCGATGCACTGGTTGCCACCTTGCCGGAGGCGATTGCCGCCTATCGCGAGGATTACGCGGCCTATTACGAACGCTGCAAGCGGCACGACAGTCCCGGCATGCGCGATCCCAATGCGGTTGTCTATCTGGTGCCGGGCGTCGGCATGATCACCTTTGCCCGCGACAAGGCGACGGCTCGCATTTCCGGCGAATTCTACGTCAATGCGATCAACGTGATGCGCGGCGCCTCCTCGGTGTCCAGATATTGCGGCCTGCCGGAGCAGGAAGCCTTCGACATTGAATACTGGCTGCTGGAAGAAGCCAAGCTCCAGCGCATGCCTAAGCCCAAGGCGCTGGCCGGCAAGGTGGCCTTCATCACCGGTGGCGCCGGCGGCATCGGCAAGGCAACCGCCAATCGCTTCCTGCAGGATGGCGCTTGTGTGGTTATTGGCGATATCGACGAGACCGCCCTTGCTGCAGCGCACCAGGAACTGGCGCGCGCCCATGGCGCCGATCAGGTCCGCTCGCTGAAGCTGGATGTGACCGATGAGGCAGGCGTCGACCATGCCTTCCGCGAATCGACGGTGGAATTCGGCGGCGTCGACGTGCTGGTCTCCAATGCCGGCATTTCGTCCTCCGCCCCCTATGACGAGACCGATCTGTCCATGTGGAACCGCAACATGGACATTCTCGCCAAGGGCTATTTCCTCGTCTCCCGGGCCGCCTTGCGCCTGATGAAGCGCCAGAAGATCGGCGGAGAAATGGTGTTCATCGCCTCCAAGAACGGGCTTGCCGCCTCTCCCAATGCCGCGGCCTATTGCACGGCAAAGGCCGCCGAGATCCATCTGGCCCGGTGCCTGGCGCTCGAGGGCGCGGAATTCGGCATCCGGGTCAATGTGGTGAACCCCGATGCGGTGCTGCGCGGCTCGAAGATCTGGACCGGCGAATGGCGCGAGCAGCGCGCGGCCGCCTACAATATGGCGCCTGACGAGCTTGAGGAACATTACCGCAAGCGCTCCATGCTGAAGCGCAGCGTCTATCCCGAGGACATTGCCGAGGCCACCTTCTTCCTCGCTTCCGACATGAGCGCGAAATCGACCGGCAACATCATCAATGTGGACGCGGGCAATGCCCAGTCCTTTACCCGCTGATCGGAAGGGAGAGGACAGGATGACCAGCCGAGACATGATCAGCCGCGACCTGATCGAACAGGAGAATGCCCGGTCGCTCGCAGCCCTGCGCGCCGATTACGACCATCTCGCCGCAATTCTCGACCGCCGCGGGGTGGATATCGAAGCCATCAAGGCGAAAATCGCCGCCTTCGGCGTCGCCGTCCCCTCCTGGGGTGTCGGAACGGGCGGTACCCGCTTTGCCCGCTTTCCGGGCAGGGGGGAACCGCGCCACGTCTTTGACAAGATGGCGGATTGCGGGGTTATCCAGCAGCTGACGCGGGCAACGCCCACCGTTTCGCTTCATATTCCGTGGGACAAGGTGGATGATATCGCCGCGCTGAAGGAAACCGGTGACGCGCTCGGTCTAGGCTTCGATGCAATGAACTCGAACACGTTCCAGGACCAGCCGAACCAGGCCCATTCCTACAAGTTCGGCTCGCTCACCAACACGTCCGCCGCCGCCCGCGAGCAGGCGATTGCCCATAATGTGGAATGTATCGAGATCGGCCGCAAGCTCGGCTCGAAGGCACTGACCGTATGGCTGGGCGACGGTTCCAATTTTCCGGGTCAGAGCCACTTCACCAAGGCTTTCGAGCGCTATCTCTCTTCGATGCGGGAGATCTACAGGGCACTTCCGGACGACTGGCGGCTGTTCTCCGAACACAAGATGTACGAACCCGCCTTCTATTCCACCGTGGTGCAGGACTGGGGCACGAATTACATCATCGCAACCGAGCTCGGTCCGAAGGCCCAGTGCCTGGTCGATCTCGGCCACCACGCGCCCAACACCAATATCGAGATGATCGTCGCGCGCCTCATCCAGTTCGGCAAGCTGGGAGGCTTTCACTTCAACGATTCGAAGTATGGCGATGACGATCTCGATACGGGCTCCATCGATCCCTATCGCCTGTTCCTGGTTTTCAACGAACTGGCAGACGCCGAACTCTCCGGCGTGAAGGGCTTCAACCCGGCCCATATGCTCGACCAGAGCCATAACGTGACCGATCCGATCGAAAGCCTGATGGTCTCGGCCATGGAGGTGGTGCGCGCTTATGCGCAGTCCCTGATCGTCGACCGGACGGCGCTTGCCGGTTATCAGGACGGAAACGACGCTCTGATGGCAACGACGACCCTCAAGTCGGCGTTCCGCACGGATGTCGAGCCGCTGTTGGCCATGGCACGGCTGGAATCGGGCGGCGCGATTGATCCGGTCGCCACTTACCGCGCCTCGGCTTATCGCGCCCGGGTCGCGGCAGAGCGCCCCGCGGTCACCGGTTCGGGCGGCGGGATCGTCTGATCCCGGCTAGCGCCCTCTTTCGAGAACCAGCAAAAGGCCTATGCCGACCGCACCCGCCACCGCCGAGAGAAAGGCGGTGCCCGGATAGGAGGTCAGAGCCGTTCCTATCGCAAAAATCAGCGCACTCATTCCGCTGCTGACGAAGATATTGACCGAGATGAGCGAGCTGCCAAGACCGGGTCGCTCGGCAATCAGGTCCTGCAGATAGGTGATCGGAATGGTGATGATGGCCGCAGCACCGAAGCCGCTGATGATGGTCAGGGCGTAAATCTGCCAGGGGGCGTTCACCCAGCCGAGCAGCAGGAAATTCACGACATAAATGGCGGACCCTGCCGCCAGCGCCCTGACGGCCCCCATGCGACGCTGAAGTCGCGCCCAGACAAAAATGAAGATCACCTCCAGCAGAGCGACGATGCCCACGATGAAGCCGATATCGGCCACCTGTCCGCGGGCGCTGGTCGTCATGATCAGCGGAAGCAGGATGCCGTTCATGTGCAGCATGCTGCAGATCAGGGCAATGGCGCTCAACCGGGCGAAAACGCGGGGCGACAACACCTCTCCGAGGGCCCCGAGATGGGAAAGCGGGTTGGCAACGGCCTTGTGAGCCCCCTCCTCGCGCGGCATGAGCGCAAGCACGATGACCAGGCAGCCGAGACAGGCCAACGCGGCATAGAGATAGGCCGGCAGCATGCTGGGCGAACCGGCCAGCAGAATGCCGGTTATTCCCGGCACCAGAATCCAGGCAACGGAAATCATCGCCCGGACGCCGGAGTTCACCGATGCCATGTCCGAAGAGGCCATATGCCGGGTCACGCTGCGCACATTGGCAAACAGCAATGCATTCAGCGATCCGTAGATCGGTATGAGAAACAGAAGGCTGAACACGAAACTGGACTGGGTCGGAAAGGCATAGATGAAACCAAAGGCAATCACGCCCACCAGACTGACGCCGACCATCATGTGCCGGTAGGCGCCGATCCGGTCCGCCAGATTGCCGAGCAGGATGCTGGCAGCCACATTCACGAAAGAAGCAACCAGCACCAGGGCCGAATAGGCGCCGTTGCCGAGCCCGAGTTCCTGTATCCCGACAATCGATTGATAGGGGGATGTCGCCGCGCCCGAGAAACCGAAGGCGAGGATGGCGAGCATGGTGGCGCGGACGGTGGGTTCGCTGAATACGGGCGGCAAATAACGGAACATGGCGATCTGCTTATCGGGAAATGACAAGGAAAAGAGGCCGCGCCCGCGGCGCAGCCCCTGCATCACATGGCCGTCGCCGCGCGTTTCTCAATAGTGTTCCGATTGGGAAAAGGTGCGCGCCAGCTCGGCCTGACCGGCGGTGAGGCCGCAATCCACAGGGAGACAGATGCCGGATATGGCAGCGGCAAGTGGGCTTGCCAGAAAGGCGACTGCCTCTGCCACATCATCCGGGTCGACCACCCGCTGCAACGGATACCAGCGCTTTGCCTCTTCGAAGACATGCGGATTCGCGGCAGCACGGGCCTGCCAGGCTTGCGTGCGCACCGTTCCGGGCGCGACCGTGTTGGCGCGGATGCCACATTTGCCATATTCAACGGCCACAAGCCGGGTGAAGTGGATGAGCCCTGCCTTGGCGGCGCTATAGGCGGGATGCCCGAACACGTTGAGACCGTTGACGGATGCAATATTGATCAGGCTGCCGCGCGACGCCTTCAGCTGATCGGCATGCGCCCGGAACGTGAGATAGGCGGCTTCGAGATTCAGCTGATTGTCCATCCGCCAGATATCCGGCGTCGTGTCATGCAGGCTGACTGCCCGCGCCGCCCCCGCATTGTTCACGAGCGTCTTGAGGATGCCGAGGCTGGCGGATCGCGCAGCGAGACGATCGAGCGCCCCCTCATCGGTGATGTCGCAGGCAAAGGCTTCCAGGCCGGCGCCACCCCCGAGCCCCTCTACAGCCCTGGCCGCGGCATCGCCATCGATATCGACCAGAAGCACCCGATCGTGATCCCGCGCCAGGCGCTTGACGATGGCCCGCCCGATATCTCCGGCCGCTCCGGTCACGATTGCGAGTGTCGATGGCATTCCCGTATCCTTCTTGTTCGTCTAGTCGCCGAGCAACTGCCGGTCATCCCCGTCGCGATGGGTAACGAGCTGCTGCTTGATGCGTCTTAAGGTTTGCGTGGCCTGCGTCTGGATCTTGTGGGCGACCAGACTCGCCAGAATGTCCACGGCCGCGAGATAGGCGATCCTCGTGGAGGTGGGCCGATAGATATTGGTGCCTTCCGGCATGTCTATGGCGATCACCACGTCGGCCGCGCGCGCCACGGGGCTGCCGCTCTGGGTGAGCGCAATCGTGGAGACCTTGCCTTCGCGGGCCAGATGGAAGGCGCGCACGAGTTCGGTATTACGGCCCGAAAAGGAGGATCCGATCAGCACGTCCTTTTCCGGCTTGGCGGCGGCGGCCATCATCAGTTGCATGCTGTGATCCGGACTTGCCGTGACCCGAAGGCCGAGCCGGAAGAGGCGGTTCTGGATTTCGCTGGCGATCATCGAGGAATTGCCGCCTGCGCCGAAGGCGTAGATCATCTCGGCCCGGGCAAGCAGCTCCGTCGCCTGCTCGTAGGCCGCGAGATCCAGCGCCTGATGCAGCATGTAAAGGGCATTCTGCGCCTTCGCGACAATATCCTTCGCCACATCCGCCGGATCGGTGCTCTGCGGCTCCGGCTTCAGGTAGCGCACGCCGATATAGGCGGTTCGGGCGAGCTGGATCTTGAAATCGGAAAAGCTTTCGCAACCCAGGCGGCGACAGAAGCGTGTCACGGTCGGCGGCGAGACATCGGCCCGCTCCGCCAGCTCGATGATCGAGGCATTCACCGCAAATTCGAAATCATTGAGGATGATATCGGCAATGCGCGTTTCCGATTGGGAAAGCCGCCCCTTTTCCTCCTGCAATGTCGAGAAGAGATCCATGCCCGTCGCTCCGCTTTTGATGGCTCAGGCATCCTTCGGCTTGTAGGCGACGCAATCGATTTCGACCTTGCAGTCCACCATCATGGCCGATTGCACGCAGGCGCGTGCCGGCGGATGCTCGCCGAAATACTGCTGATAGATGGCGTTGAATGTCCAGAAATCCCGGGGATCGTCAAGCCAGACACCGCAACGCACCACATGCTCGGGCCCGTAGCCGGCCTCGCGGAGAATGGCGAGCACATTCTCGATGGTCTTGTGGGTCTGGGCGATGATGTTGCCCTCTATGATCTCCCCGTTTTCCATGGCAACCTGACCGGAAACATAAAGCCATCCATCCGCCTCGACAGCCCGCGCGAACGGCAGCGGCTTCCCGCCTGCACCTTGCTGGACGGTTCCATAGCGCTTGATCGTCATGTCGATTTCCTGCAAATTATTTTCGTGATAGTTGACAAATGACCACATAAAGCCGATTTTGACCAGAGAAAAACAGGCGTTTATGAAAAGAATTTTAATGAGAGGCCCGAATGCGTGACCCCTTCCGCAATCCCTTCCCCCCTGAAGACACGGCCCGGCATGCCATCTGGGAGATGCTTGTCACCCGGGATATCGATGCGTTCCTGGCTGCCGACTGGCAGGCTGTCGCCGGCGACTTCATTGCGGAGGGCTTTCTCGGCATAGATGCCGGCAAACACACCAATCCGGATGAATGGCGGCTTGCCTTCCCGACCCTCGACGCCTATCGCGACGAGTGGCTGCGGCAGGCGGAGGACTTCAGGAAGGAGCGCTTTGCGGAGGATCCGCGCACGGCCATCTTTACCACCACCCGCCTGGAAGACATCGAGATTGCCGGTGAGACCGCCCTTGTTCGCAAGAAGTTCGACGGAAGCATCACCAAGGCGGACGGCTCGAAGGACGTGCTGAAGTGGCAGACCCTTTACTACTGCCGCCATCATGCAGGCCGCTGGAAAATCTCCGGCTTCACCGGCTACCTTCCGAATCCGATGGGCTGAGGCCGCTCTGCGGTCGGGACATTCAGAAACAAAGGCTTGAAACGTGCGGATTTTCACGGCAGCGCTTGCCACCGAGACCAATACTTTCTCCCCGATCTGCGTGGACCGATCCGCATTCGAGGCATCGCTTTACGCACCGCCGGGGACGCATCCCGATACGCCGACCCTGTGCTCCGCCCCCATCACCGTTGGGCGGCGGGTTTGCCGGGAAAAGGGCTGGACGCTCATAGAGGGGACCGCCGCCTGGGCCGATCCTGCGGGGCTTGTCAACCGGCAGGCCTATGAGGGCTTGCGCGACGAGGTGCTGGAACAGTTGCGGGCGGCCCTGCCCGTCGATGCGGTGGTGCTCGGCCTGCATGGCGCCATGGTGGCGTCCGGGTATGAGGATACGGAGGGCGATATCCTTGCCCGCATGCGCGCCATCGTCGGCCCGGATGTGCTGATCACGGCGGAGCTCGATCCCCACAGCCATCTAACGGCAAAGCGGCTCGAGGCGGCCGATGTCTTCGTCTATTTCAAGGAGTTCCCGCATACGGATTTCGTCGATCGCGCGGAAGATCTGTGGCGCATCACGGTCGCGACGCTCGAAGGCCGGGTGAAGCCCGTGATGTCCGTATTCGACTGCCGGATGATCGATGTCTACCCGACCTCCCGCGATCCGATGCGGTCCTTTGTCGACCGGTTGGTGGAGATAGAGCGACAGGATCCGGACATTCTGTCGATTTCGGTCATTCATGGCTTCATGGCCGGTGACGTACCGGAAATGGGCACCAAGATGCTGGTGGTCACGGATGACCGAAAGGACAAGGGCGATGCGCTCGCCCGCAGGCTTGGTCTCGAACTCTTCGAAAAGCGCGGCACTTTTATCATGCCGCAGGTCGACGAGCGCCTGGCGGTAGAGCATGCGATGAAGGCAACGGCCTGGCCGGTCGTGATTGCCGATGTCTGGGATAATCCGGGGGGCGGCACGGCCGGCGATGCCACCGTGCTTCTTTCCGAGCTTCTGGCGCGCGGCGCGACGGATACCGCCATCGGCACGATCTGGGATCCCATGGCCGTGAAGATCTGCATGGCCGCCGGCGAAGGGGCTGAAATCCCGCTCCGCTTCGGCGCCAAGTCCGCTCCCGGCACAGGCAATCCCATCGATGGGCATGTGCGGGTTGTGAAGCTGGTGGAAAATGCCGAAATGCGGTTCGGGGAAAGCTACGCCCCCTTCGGCGATGCCGCCCTGATCATCATGAACGGCATCGAGATCATCCTGAACTCCACCCGCGCCCAGAGTTTCGATCCCAGCCTGTTTTCGGCGATGGGGATCGATCCGACCACGCGGAAGATCCTGGTGATCAAATCGACGAACCACTTTTTTGCGTCTTTCTCGCGGATTGCGTCGGAGATCGTTTACTGTTCGGCCGGAACGCCCTATCCCAACAACCCGGCAAAGACACCCTATCGGCGGGCGCCGAAGACCATCTGGCCGATGGTCGAGGACCCACACGGATTGACCATGGGAGCAGGCGAGGCATGACATCGGCGGAATTTCAGGAACTTGGCCGGCCGGGCCAGTCCATCGAGACCCTTTCGACCCCGCGCCCCCTGATCGACGAAATACGGCTTGCCCGCAATATAGAGCGTGTCCAGTCCTATATGGACGCGCACGGCATCCGCTTCCGGCCCCATATCAAGACGCACAAGATTCCGGCGCTTGCTTCAGCCCAGGTCAAGGCCGGGGCCAAAGGGATCAACTGCCAGAAGATCACGGAAGCGGAAGTGTTTGCCGCAGCCGGTTTCGACGACATTCTCATCACCTTCAACATTCTCGGCGCGGAAAAGCATGAACGCCTGGCGGCTCTTCATGGCCGGATCGGGGGTTTGAAGGTGGTGGCGGACAGTGCCGTTACCATAGATGGTCTGTCCGCCTTTTTTCAACGGGGCAAGCCGCTTTCCGTCCTGGTCGAATGCGATACGGGCGGAGGTCGCTGCGGCGTCCAGACGCCGCAGCAGGCCTTGGCGCTGGCGCAGCGGATCGACCGTGCGCCCGGACTTACCTTCGGCGGGCTTTTGACCTATCCGCGTCCGGGCGGGCATGCCGAGGTGCAGTCTTTTCTCGAACACACTCTTGAACGCCTCACCGAGGCAGGTCTCGAATGCCCGATCGTGAGCAATGGCGGCACGCCAAGCCTGTTTGAAGCCCATCGGGTGCCCGCTGCAACGGAGCACCGGGCCGGGACCTATATCTACAATGATCGCGCCATGATCCGGGCTGGCCACTGCACCGAAGACGACTGCGCCATGCATATCCTTGCGACCGTCGTTTCCCGGCCGACAGAGACTCGCGCTGTCATCGATGCCGGTTCGAAGGCCTTGACCTCTGACCTGCTCGGATTTCACGATTACGGGCTGGTTGTCGGCTATCCGGGCGCTGTCATAACGGGGCTGTCGGAGGAGCACGGTGTCATCGATCTCTCCGCGTCGGCAACAAAGCCGGAGATCGGAGAGAAGATCCGCATCATCCCCAATCATACCTGCGTGGTTTCCAACCTGTTCGACACGATGGTGTTTCACCAGGAGGGCATCGTGACCCGGGTGGAGCCGGTCGCCGCCCGCGGCCTCGTCTGGTAGGCTGCCGCCCGCACCACAGCATCAGCCATCGTCCACCCCTTTTCGGCAAGAGAAAGGGAGGAATGCGACCACCAGCGCATCCCTCCCTTCAAGTGACCGCGAGAGGCCGGTCACCCTTTTGCAAAGTCTGTTCAGCCCGGCATCCGCTGAAGGACCGGCGTTCTCGAATCCAGTGCCGATAGAGAGACCCGGCGCTCAAGCGCCTGCCCGGCCTGGTCGAAAAGATGGCAATCTGTCGCCTTGATGGCCATGGGGAGCGGCTGGTCTGTCTGCAGCACCGCGCTTCCACCGAGCGTGGCGCAGAAATTCTCGCTTTCGCCATCCAGGGAGGCGTAGGCAATCGTTTCCGCACCCAGCCGCTCGATGACAGAAGGGATGACGGTCACGGTGAGATCTCCCGCGCCGAGTTCCACATGTTCAGGCCGGATGCCCAGCGTCAGCATGGCGCCCTCAAGACCGCCCCTGCCCTCCACGGGGACGGTCAGACGATTGCCCTTGTAATCGACCGTAACCCCCTCGCTGCCCTGGGACACACAGGTGACGGGAATGAAGTTCATCTTGGGATTGCCGATAAAACCGGCGACGAAAAGATTGGCCGGCTTGTGATAGAGTTCGAGCGGCGCTCCGGTCTGGGCGATACCGCCCGCATGCATCACCACGATGCGGTCCGCCATGGTCATGGCTTCGACCTGATCATGGGTTACATAGATCATGGTGGCCTTCAGGCGTTTGTGCAGCTTGGCAAGCTCGATGCGCATGTCCGCACGCAGGGCGGCGTCGAGGTTGGAGAGCGGTTCGTCAAACAGGAAGATCTTCGGTTCGCGGACGATAGCCCGGCCGATGGCGACGCGCTGGCGCTGGCCGCCCGAAAGCAGGCCCGGCTTCTGATCCAGCCGCTGTTCCAGGTGCAGGATGCGTGCGGCATCCTCGACCTTTTTCCGCAATTTGGCTTCTTCCATCCCCTCGACCCGCAGCGGGAAGGCGATGTTCTCGAACACGCTCATATGCGGGTAAAGCGCATAGGACTGGAACACCATGGCAATGCCGCGCTTCACGGGCGGCAGGTCGTTGACCCTTACCCCATCGATGACGATGTCGCCCTTCGTCGTGTCCTCAAGACCGGCGATCATGCGCAGCAGGGTGGATTTCCCGCAGCCGGACGGACCGACGAAGACGACGAATTCGCCGTCACGGACCTGCAGGTCCACCTGCTTCAGCACTTCGAAAGTGCCGAAGAACTTCTGTACCTTGTTGATATCAAGCTGTCCCAATATCCGCTCCCGCGATTGGCCTCTTCCCTTGGGAAAGGCAGCGACCGCCGGTCTCCCGGCGGCCGCCTGTCTGCACCGATCTTACTTGAACTCTTCGATTTCGGCTGCGGCCTTCTTCAGCGCGTCAGCCGGCTCTGCCTGACCCGTCACGACGGACTGGACCATGGAGATCATCGAATTCTGGAAGTTCTTGTAGTCGGTAAAGAGCGGCTCCGGACCACCATAGGAAATGCCGTCGATGAAAGGCTTCCAGTAGGGCTTTTCGGCTACCAGCTTGTCCACTTCCGCGCTCGGGCGCAGCGGGGTCAGGCCTTCGGACAGTTCATATTCGAACTGTGCGGCCGGTGCGGTCAGGAACTTGGCGAGATCGATCGCCTTGTCTTCCACGTCAGTGCCCTTGAACACGGCAAGGCTGTCGGTGATCAGAAGCGTGCCCGGGCCCTTTGCATCGGGGCCGAGCGGCAGATTGGTGACGCCCCAGTTGATCTTGGTATCGGCCAGGCGCACGACGGCACCGACGGAGGCCTGGATCATCGCGACCTTGCCGTCGAGGAAGATGGCGCGCACTTCGTTCTGCTCGTAGGCGGTTGGGCCTTCTTCCGCATAGGGAACGATATTCTTCAGTGCTGTGAGAGCCGCGAGATTCTGCGGGCTGTCGAGCGTGATCTTCCCGTCCTTGTCGATCACCGAGCCATTGTTGGTGTACACCCAGTGGAGGAACTGGTGCATGGTGTTGTCGAAGGTTTTCGCGACCACGCCAAACCCCGGAATGCCGGTCTTTTCCTTGATGGTCTTGGCCATCTGCAGCTCTTCGTCCCAGGTCTTCGGCGGGGTTTCGGGATCGAGGCCGGCCTGCTTGAAGAGGTCCTTGTTCCAGAACAGCGCCTTGGTGGAGAAGGCGACCGGAACGCCCCACTGCTGTCCCTCGAAGGTCACCGTATCGACGATGTTGGGATAATAGGCACCCTTTTCCTCATCCGACATCGGGATGGGAACGATCAGGTCGTTGCTGGCAAATTCCTTCAGCGTGCGCGAGCCGACATAGGCGAGCGAGACCGGCGTACCGGCGGCGGCGAGCGTCGTCACCTTGTCCTGGCACTGGTCCCAGCCAACGACTTCCGGCTTTACCTTGTAACCCGGGTTCTTGGCCTCCCACTCGTGCATCACCCGTTCCTGCACCTTGTTCATGGTGTCGCCGCAGACGATGAAGGACAGTTCCTTGTCTTCGGCGAGCGTCGGCATGGCGGTGCTGGCGAGAAGCACCAGGCTGCCTGCGAGAAGCGAAAGTTTCTTTGTCATGGTCAGTTCCCCTTGCTTTTTGGAAGCTATTGTTCGGTGACTATTGTTTCACGGCGCCGGCGGTCAGACCGGCGACGAGATAGCGTTGCATCAGGAAGATGAGGATCATGGCGGGCGCAATACCGACGAAGCTTGCGGCCATGAGCTCGTTCCACACCACTTCCTGCCGCCCGAAATAGGCAAACAGTCCGACCGGAAGCGGCATGTATTCGGTCTTCGAGTTGAAGGTCAGCGCGAAGATGAATTGCTGGGCATAGGCGCCGATGAAGGTGGTGATGCCGACCACGGTAATGCCGGGCATGGCAATCGGCAGGATCACACGGCGGAGCGTATAGAAATAGCTGGCGCCATCCACGAAGGCGGCCTCATCGAGCTCCTTGGGAATGCGGATCATGTAGGTGCGCAGGAGCCAGATCGCAGACGGGATCAGGAAGGCGACACCGGGCACGATCATGGCGAAATAGGTGTTCAGCACGCCGAAGCTGCGCATGAGCCGGAAGAGCGGAATGAGAAGAACGGCGCCGGAGAACATGTTCACCGCGAGGAATGCGCCGAGCAACACACCCGAACCCCGGAATTCGAAACGGGCGAAGGCATAGGCTGCCGGCACCACGATCACCAGCACGATGGCTGTCACCACCGAGGAGATGAAAAAGGAGTTGAAGATGTACCAGCCGAAGCCCGGCACGCTTTCCCACATGGTCACATAGGCCCGGAACGAGCCGTTTTCCGGCCAAAATCGGTAAGGCGACGAGAACAGAAGACCGAGTGGCTTCAGCGAAACGAGGAAACCTTCGATGAAGGGCGCGAGGATGAAGGTCAGGAACACTGCGATGCCCGCATAGATTCCGACGATTTCATACCACTTGTAACGGGCGATCATCTGGGACGTCTTCATTTGCGGTCTCCCGATGTCAGGCGGCTGGTGATGCGGAAATAGGCGAGGCAGAAGAGCGACAGGAAGATGCAGATGAGCACCGCGCGGGCCGCGCCTTCGCCGTATTTCTTCGAGCCGATGGCGGTCTTGTAGGTATCGATGATCATCGTGGTCGTGTCGCCGTTCGGCCCGCCGCGGGTGAGGATCCAGATGATGTCGAAGGAGTTGAAGGTGGCGATCAGCGACAACATCGACATGGTGATCAGCGCCGGCAGGATCAGCGGCAGCGTGATGCGGCGGAAGCGATAGAAGCGCCCGGCGCCATCCGTCCAGGCGGCCTCGTAGAGATCCTGCGGGATCGCCTGCATGGCTGCCAGCATGTAGAGCGTCACCAAAGGCACGCCAATCCACACGTCGGTGATGATCGTCGCCCAGAAGGCGGTGTTGCCATAGGCCAGGAAGGCGACCGGCCCATCCACGACGCCCATGTTCTGCAGAACGCCGGAGATCATGCCGAACTGGCCGTTATACATCCAGCCCCACATGAAAATGCCGATGGCCATCGGCACGACCCATGGCGGCATCGTCAGCACCCGGAAGAGCGCACGACCCGGCACGGCGGCATTCAGCATGCTTGCCCCGAAGACGCCGATGATCATCTTGAAAAGAACGGAAAAGAAGGTCCAGACGAAGGTGCGGGTGATGACCTCCGCGAAGGTGGGCTTGAAGATCTTCTGGTAGTTCGCCCAGCCGACGAAGTTCGTGACTTTCTTCAGGGAGGCATCCGTGAAGGACAGGATAATCGTATCGACCAGCGGATAGGCCACGATGACAGCCACGTAGAGAACCGCCGGAAGCAGCAGGAGCCAGGCAAATAGTGTCGCGCTTCTCTTCACCGTCATCGCGCCCTCCCCTCAGGCCGCCTTGCCGTGCAACGCTTCGTCGAAGCGGTCCCAGACCGGACGAAGATCGATGACGCTCTTCGTCATGCGCGCCTCATCCATGGCCATGGCCAGGATCCCCGCTTCCAGCGCATTCAAGGTAGAAACCGGCAGGGCGACGCCCGTGCGGGCGTTTTCGAGCAGGTCCGCTGCCATCTGCTCATCGGCGCCATAATGCTCGGACAGGGCCGTGGCACTATAGCTGTTGGCGACGATATGCTTCCCCGTAAGCTGCTCGTGCACATTCAGATAACCGCGCACGAAATCGCCCTCCGCCTTGCCCCGCGATCCCATGATGGCGAAGCGCCGGAACTGGTCGGGCACATTGAGGTTGGTGTGGAAATTCATGCCGACGCCGTTTGCATATTCGACGATGGCCACCTGGTAGTCGATGATGTCCCCATCGCTGTCGAACACCTTGTCGGAGCCGAGCCAGCCGGACGGCTTGCGGTGAAACAGCTCGAGATCGTTGATGCCCTCGCGCACCGGATCGTTTTCCGGCACGAAGCTCTTGCGGCCGCCGAAACTCGCGACCCGCTCCGGCCGCGCGCCGATCACCCCATTGTAGAGGTCGAGATCGTGGCAGCATTTTTCCAGCATGAAGCTGCCGGAATAGCGGCCGTAGCGGCGCCAGTCACGCATGAAGAAGGCACCGTGATAAGGCTCGATGTGTTCGGATGCTTCGATGGAAACCACATGGCCGAGCTTGCCTTCCGCCTGGATGGCGCGCAGGTCCCGGTAGAGCGGCGAATAGCGCAGCACCAGCCCCACCTGCACCCGGTCATGACCGAATTTCTGCATGAGAGCGGCGAGCGCGATGCTTTCCTCGATGGTGGTGACGACGGGCTTTTCGCAGAAGATCTTGAGCCCGGCTTCAAGCCCGAGACGGATATGGTCGAGATGCATGTGGTTCGGCGAACCGATCATCAAGAGGTCGAGTTTCTCGCCGGCAATCAGCTCTTCCGGGGTCGCATAGGCCTTGCCGGCAGAAATGCCCTTGGCCTGAAGACCGGGAAGGCCCGCGGGCTCCGGATCGACATAGCCGACGATCTCGAAACTCGGATCCACTGCCTTGAAAACATAGCCCAGATAGCCAAGGCGGAAGCCAAGGCCAATGATGCCCACTTTCATCCTGTCTCCATCCCCTTTTCGTAATTTATTTTCGTCAACCTGCTGCAAAATTTCACGGACGTCAACAGGAAACCCGTTTTCAACGACATAAATGAAATTCATTTTCATAATTGTGAGAAAACCGAGGTTGAGGAACAGGCTTTTCGCCGGAATTGGTCTGGTCCATTTACATGGAAGGCGGGCCGGTCTGCAGGGTGGCACGACACCGGGCCAGGCTGTATAGGTCGCCAAGGGAAAGGGAGGGCCTGTCGACACCCATGGCGCAACCGGAGAACAGGGCGGAACGCCTGGCAGCAACGATAGGCAGCGAGGACATAGGCGCTTTCGTCGCCAACCTCTCGACACGCCTGACTGTCGAAGGGGGAATTCCGCTGACCTGGAATGACGGCGCGCGAACCTGCTATATCTGCGCGCCGATGGTGGCATATACCGATTATGCCCTCGAAGAACTGCGCAACTTCGCGGCCTCCC
This sequence comes from Gellertiella sp. DMC107, assembly GCF_056313605.1. NCBI lineage: Bacteria > Pseudomonadati > Pseudomonadota > Alphaproteobacteria > Hyphomicrobiales > Rhizobiaceae > Gellertiella > Gellertiella sp. DMC107. The sequence continues at coordinate 62,979 of NZ_JBQUZZ010000008.1, forward strand.
CCCTTCTGAAGACTGTCCTTGGGCGACTGGTCGGGCTGGCGAGGCCGCTATTGGCGGCGAGCGGACTCGACCGGCAGGTTCAGCCCAACAATTGGCTGCTTTCGACAAACATCTGGTGCCAATGGGATGCGGAATCTCTGGCGGGACTCACACGCAGGCTGGTGTCGCGGGAACCGTCGAGAGCCATTGTCTGGCGCTCGCTGAACGACGGGAGCGATGCAGAGGTCCTGGACGCGTTTCGGGGGCTCGGATACAGGCTTCTGCCCGCACGTCAGGTCTATCTTTATGACTGTCGCGAGAACCTGCCCCCGCTCCGGCGCGACTTGAAGAACGACATCAGACTGATGGAGCGCAGCGGATTGCGGTTCTACGGTCCCGAAACGCTCACCACCGAGGATTTCGTGCGTATTGCCGATCTTTACGGGCAGCTCTATCTCGACAAATATACCCCGCTCAATCCGGATTATACCCCCCTCTTCATGGAGCGCATGCACCAGGCCGGTCTCCTGGAGTTCCATGTACTGCGCGATGGCGATGGAGCCATGCAGGGTGTGATCGGCTTTTTTGCCGGGCAGGACGTCTTGACCGCTCCTGTCGTCGGTTACGATATGGCGCAGCCCCAGCAGGCGGGGCTTTATCGGCATCTGGTGGCCTTCGGAATGCTGGAGGCGCGCCGACGTCGTCTCCTCTACAACATGAGCGCCGGCGCCGCGCTCTTCAAGCGCACCCGCGGTGCGCAGCCGGCGATCGAATTTACCGCCGTCTACATCGACCATCTTCCCCTTGCCAATCGCCTGTCCACACGCATGATCGAGACGGTCCTTACGCGGATCGGCATTCCTCTGATGAAGAGATTCGAACTTTGACCCCATCCCGAGAGACTCCCGTCTGGCAGGCCATAGGCTTGAGCCGCAAACTCCGAAGGAAGCCCGTGAAAATTTGGGCGGATGGCCTTCCGCTGGTGCTTTTCAGGGACGAGACGGGCACAGCCCGCGCCCTTCAGGACCGGTGCCCACACCGCCACGCCCCCCTCTCGGGAGGTCGGGTTGTCAATGGGCACATCGAATGCCCTTACCACGGCTGGCAATTCAACGGTGAGGGTCTTTTGCAAAGCATGCCTTGCCTGATCGGCGCCGTACCGAGACTGGGCGTGCCCAGTTACAGCGTGACCGAACAGGATGGCATCCTGTTCTTGTCCCGCAAGCCCGGCTTGCCTCCGGCTGCCTCCGCATGGAAGCAGGCCGACACGATTGCCATGCGGCTCGAAAACCGGGTCCGGTCGACCGTTCTGGATGTGGCCGAGAATATTCTGGACGCGACCCACACCCATTTCACCCACAAGGGCCTGCTGCGCGGCCTGAGCAACAAACGCTATCGGGTGCGTATAGAACTGAGGGCTGGTCCCGACTGGGTGGAAGCCATCTACGAGGGCGAGCCGAAACAGCACGGTTTGGTCAGCAAACTCCTCGAAGGCCAGCGTGGCAAGGGTGTCGCGCGCTTCCTTGCACCGGGCATTGCCGAGCTTGAGTTCTGGGGGCAGAAGCGCATCAATCTGTCGACCACCTTTCACCTGCGGCAGGAAACCGACGAAACCGTTCATGGTGTAGCCATTCTGGCGGGTCCCCGCCAAGGCGGTTTGGGCTACGTGAAGGCGGCATTGTTGCGGCCCTTCTTCAAGATTGCGCTCCGGCAGGATCAGCATATTCTCGAAGCCTGCCGGGACAATGCGGCCAGCTTCGGCACGCCGTCCGCAGTGATCGGTCCGCTCGATGTGTTGCGGACGGCGATTGCCGACATCCTGGCAGGACGGACACCCGCCTTTGCAGGCGAGACCCTCCATCACGAGATGGAACTATAGGGGTTCGCCATTCCATTCCGTATCGGCCGTGGCGGCAGCCTTGAGGCCGGTGCGGTGGCGCAGGGCGAGCATGGCGATTTCGCCCAGCGCCGCAAGCTGCACCCAGCCAAAACCGCGATCTCCCGGATAGCGGGTCAGATCCGCGCAGGCAGACAGGGCGCTCCGCCACGCCCCGAGCCGTCCCGAAGACAGCGCATCGGCAAGACCGTAGGTCCACAGCGCCAGCTTGACCGTTTGCGGCGTGCGGATACTCGCCCGGGCAGCCCCCACACCAAAGAGAGCATCCACCAAACCATCCCGCGCGGCAAAAAAATGCAGCCCGCTCACGGCGCGGGGATTGCATTCGATTACCCGCGGCAGACCGGCCTCATCGCGCCGGAAATCGAAAGAGACCTGTCCGTGCCATCCGGTCTGCTGGACGAAAGCCTCGACGAAGGCGGAAGCTTCCGCAACCTCGACGGGTTCGAAGGCCACAGAGGCACCACCACTGGCCCGAAAGAGGCCGCGATAGGCCTGAAGGGCAAGCAGCCGGCCATGATGAGCCAGCGCGTAGGCGCTGATTTCCTCTCCCGGCAGATAGGCCTGGGCCACCCAAGGCCCCCCGGTTTTCCAATCCATGCCTTGCAGTGCCCTGCGATCCGGCCGCCGCAACACCCGGTCCGCAAAGCGGGACCAAACGGGTTTGAAAACGAAATTGCCGGACTCTGCCAAAAAAGGCTCCGCATCGTCCGCGTCACGGATCAGCGCCGTTTCAGGCGGCCGGCAGGGAGTATCGAGCGCGGCGGCCATCAGGGCGAAACGATACTTGTCATGCACTTCGGCTAGCCTGTCGAACGGTGGCGCAAAGAGGGGAAGCGGAAGCGCATATCGGTCACGCAAGGCGGCAAGGAAGAAGACCTCCTCACAGGTAGGAAGGACGAGATCGGGCTTTTCCTCATTGAGAAGGTCTCGCCAACGGGCGGCATAGGCTGCCATTTGTCCGATCGGACGTGGCAGCGTGACATACCGGTCCTTGAAACGGGTCGGTCGCGAAACGGGCAGCAGCTGTGTATCCGCCAAGACCACCCGATGGCCCTGCTCTTTCAGGAGGCGCGCCCAATGAAGGGCCACGGGAGCACGGGCACCGGTGACGATAATCCGTTTCATGTCGCTTCCCCCCAGGTGCGGCTGACGCGGCGCAGCTTCTTCACCGTCGGCAAAAGCGCTTCCTGCCGCAGATCGATCCGGACCCAGGCCCCGTTCTGGCTGACGAGCCGTTCGAGATCGCGCCGCACAGCCGCCATTTCGGATTCGGACAGCCCTTCGGGCATGCGGACGAGGAGCGTTTCACCGCTGACCTGCTCGCACCGGAAATCCTCGGCAGTGGGCGCGGCATTGAGGATCGTGTTGCGCAGCACGTCAGGCGTCAGCGTCACTCTTGCTTTTCCGGATAGAGCCGGAAGCAGGAGGCAATCGTCATTTCGACCGACCACTTCGTCGACAACCCGGAAAGGGCATCCGCAGGAACAGGCCTGTCGGGAAAGGCGCAGCAGGTCATTCATCCGATAGCGGGCCATGATCTGCGTCGAGCGGGAAAAATCGGTGATCACCGGGGTCACAAGTCCGCTTCCTGCCGGTCCGTCCTGCAGTTCGAAATGCATCGCATCTTCGGCAAGATGCAGCCGGCGATGGCGGCAAGCGGTGGCGAGAAGACCTTCCGTTGCCATATAGATTTCTCGAACCGGCCGCTGGAACCCGGTCTCGATGCGTTGGCGATCTGTGGGATCGAGCACCTCCGCTCCGCTGAAGAGCCGGCGTATTCCGGCAGGCGGACCATTCTCGGCCAGGAAACGCAGCACCTTCGGCGGGGCGACCAGCGTATCGGGGCCATAGTCCCGAAGCCGGTCCGGCAAGGTGGCGAAACCCTCATGCAGATCGAAGAACCGAAGGGCAAGGCGGCCGCCTTTTCCGGGCTGCCGGTAGAGCGCCGCGTTCTGGGGCAGGATCACCGCCACCCGGGCGCTCTCGAACGGAAAGTGCGGCAGGAGCTTGGCCAGCATGGTACCCAGCCAACGCGCCTGTTCGGCCAAGGAGATGACGTAAAGGCCGCGATTGCCGGACGTGCCGGTACTCGCCCCGACAAAATGGCCGGCCGGCGCCGTACCGGCCCGGAAATGCCTCCATCCGTCCTCCGCGGAGAGGCCGAGGCGGTTGAACGCGCCGAAATCGGCCATCAGCTCCACCTTGGACAAGAGGGGAAGCTCCGAGAGCGAGCGAGCCCGTCGATCGCGATAGAAGGAAACGGCCGGCACGGCTTCGGCCAGCCAGCCCCTCAGCCGGCGGCGTTGGTAGGCCTCGACATCCGCCCGCGTTTTCAGGGTCTGCGCACGCCAGCGGGTAGCGAGAAAGGCTCGCACGGCCTCGCCTGTCTGGAAGGCATCGGTCCGGGTCAAGCAGCACCCCCTTCGCTCGGGGCCTCGGGATGGTGGCACAGCACCACGCGGTTGCCGCCCTCTGCAAAGGCCGCGACCTTCCGGCTGGTCGCAAGGGCGGCGCGCCGGTCGCTGTAGACCGCTGAGGCGGGAAAACCGGGCCATCGCTCCTCCTGCAGCGCGAGCCGGTGCCACTGCACATCGACAGCATAAAGCAGCGGCTCCGAGAGTTTCGGAAACAGGAATCCATGATGACCGAGCGCGTGCCCCGGCAAATCGACAGCCAGCACCGAGCCATCGCCGGCCAGATCCCGACATGCGCCCCAGAAGGGATGACGCGTTAAGGTCCTGTCCTCGAAAGGCGTGATGCGGTCTCTGAAATCTTCAGGCAACAATTCCGGGAAATAGCCGTGATGCAGCTGGGCCAACCGGGAGAGCGAGGAGAGAGTATGAAAAGCCTGTCCCGGCACAAGCATCCGGGCACGGGGAAACTCGGCAAGGCGAGCCACGTGATCTGCATGAAAATGGCTGAGAAGGATGGTTTTGACGTCCTCCGGTTCCCGGCCGAGACGCGCAAGCACCGCCGCTGGCGCTTCCTCCTCCTGCAGGCGAATACGCAACACGCGGGCATAGGTCCGAAGAAACAGGCTGCGCTGCGGATCGCTCGTCACCTGCGGGCCATATCCCGTATCGATGAGCGTCAGTCCGAGCAGCGGATGATCCAGGAGGCCGTAGCGGATCGCAACCGGCACCTGGCGAAGGCGACCGCCGCCGAGCACCATCCATTCAGGCACCCGGACCGTTGCGCTGTTCAGAAAGACAGGAGCCTGCATCAGCCACCCTCTTTCGAAAAGGCTTCCGCCAGCCCGGTCCTGAAATCCCTGCGCGGTTCGAAGGCCAGATCCCTTCGAATGGCATCGGAATTCAGGACCTGTGAAAAGGCAAAGAGCCCGAGCCCATAAAGCGTAATTCGCGGTTCCGGCGAACCTTTGCGACACCGGGCGACCGCTTCCAGAAGCCCCACGCCCGCCCGCGCCACCGGCCATGGCACGACCCGCCACTGTGGTTCGATGCCCACACCACGGCAGGCGGCCTCGGCAATATGACGAACCGGCAGGATTTCCGGACCGGTCACGTGATAGGTGCCCCCTGCCAGGCTGAGGGGCGCATCGACAGCGGCGCAGACCGCTTCCACCACATCATCCACGTGGGTGAGTTGAGTGACGGCGACCCCGCCGCGCAGCAGCGGCAGCGGTCCGGCCTGGGCGGCACGCACCAGCCGGGGCAGAAGCGCCCCATCGCCTTGCCCGTAAATAGCCCGCGGGCGCAGAATGATCGGGCGGAGATCCCGCGCCGCCCGCACCCTGCCTTCGGCAGCCGCCTTGCTGGCAGCATAGGCATTGATCGGTTTCGGCAGCGGGTCGTCCTCGGAAATATCCATGCGGTCCTTCAGCTCGAAGCTGACGGAGGGGGACGAGAGAAAGACAAAACGGCGAACCCCCATCTGCCGCGCCATGGCAAGCGCCCGCGCCGTGCCGTCCACATTGGCCGCATGAAAATGCGCTGCCGGCCCCCAGGCCGAGGAAAGCGCTGCCGCATGCACGAACACGTCCGCAGATGGCAAGGCAGGCAGCGGGCCGGAGGCTTCCAGATCGACCGGAAAGAAGGGAATGCCCAATGCCTCCAGAAGCGCTCCCTTTTCGCGGTTACGCCCGAAACCCAGCGCGACGTCGCCCCGGGCCGAAAGATGCCGGACAAGCCGTCCTCCCACAAAACCGGTCGCTCCCGTCACTGCAATTCGCATGGTTTGGCCTTATGTGACAAAAGCAAGGCCACCCAGCGACAGCCCCGCCGAAGTGCCGAGCATCACGGCCCGCATGCCCGGTTTCAAACGACCGGAGCGCAGCGCATGATCGAGAACAACGGGCAGCGATGCCGCCACCTGATTGCCATAGACGCGCATGAGATCGACGACCTTGTTCTCGGTAAAACCGCAACGATCCACCAGATGCGCCAGAGCTCTCACGCTGGCCTGATGGGGCAAGACCAGATCCACATCTCCCACGGCCCATCCCGCCCGGGCCAGAAGCCGCTGGAGGAAGCCTTCGAAATGCTGGAAGGTGATACGATAGAGGTTTTTGCCGTCCATGTCGAAGGTGCTGTTGGCCGCAAATTCCTCCGGTGACCGATGATAATCGTAACGTGTGCCGCCCGCCCCGAGCCGGCAGGCGTCATATCCCTCCGGATAGGTTTCCATCAGGCTGGCCACAAAGCGCGACCCTTGCGTTCCGGAAGCGGAAAAAAGGGCCGCCGCCGCGCCATCACCGAACAAGGCGGCCGTCAGCGGCGCTTCGTCCCAGGGAAGGGCGCGGGACGCGATTTCCGAGGAAACCACGAGGACGTTCCTGGCCTGCCCGCCGGCAATCATCGTGCCGGCCAGATCCGCCGCCGTGAGGAAACTCAGACAGGTGGCATTGATGTCGAAGCAGGCGGCGCTTCCGGGCGGAAGGCCGAGCCTTTGGAGAATGAGCGGCGCCGTCGACGGGATCGATTGATAGGGCACAGCCGCAGCAAACAGGATGTGGTCGGGCTGTACGGAAGGGTCAGCCTCGTCCAGCGCCTGTCGCGCTGCCCTGACAGCAAGCTCTATCTGGTCTTCTTCCGTCGCGATGCGTCGTTCGGCGACGCCCGTCATCTTTTCGACGAAACCGGCATGTCGTCCGAGCCGGCGGTCGATTTCCGCAGAGGAAAGAACAGTTGCCGGCAGGCACGCGCCGGTCGAAACGATGCGGACGGGGCGGGTCATGCGTTGATCGACGGGTATGTCCCGGCCTCCTGTAAGACGGCCGGAAAAGACCGGCCGTATCTCGTCAGTATATCCAGAATTCCTATAATGTCAGAGACACCCGATTTCCAAGACAATTCAGCCGAGCTTGAGCTTCATGTGCCGGTTGACATCCTTGTAGAGAAGGTAGCGGAAGCGCCCCGGCCCGCCCGCATAGCAGGCCTGCGGGCAGAAGGCGCGCAGCCACATGTAGTCGCCGGCTTCCACCTCCACCCAATCCTGGTTCAGGCGATAGACCGCCTTGCCCTCCAGCACATAGAGGCCGTGTTCCATCACATGCGTCTCGGCAAAGGGAATGACGGCGCCCGGTTCGAAAGTCACGATGGTGACGTGCATGTCGTGACGCAGATCGAGCGGATCCACGAAGCGTGTCGTCGCCCACTTGCCTTCCGTATGGGCCATGGCAACCGGCTGAATGTCCTTTTCGTTGACGAAAAAGGCTTCCGGCACATCCAGACCCTCGACGGCCTCGTAGGCCTTCCGAATCCAGTGGAACCGGACCGGAGCAGCACTCTCGTTCCGGATACGGAACCGGCTGCCCGGGGGCAGGAAGGCAAAACCGCCAGGGGTCATGCGATGGGAGGTCCCGTCGAGTATCACGGTCAGCTCTCCCTCCACCACGAAGAGGGCGCCCTCGGCCAGAGGGTCGAGCTCGGGGCGATCGCTTCCGCCGCCCGGCTGTACTTCCATGATATATTGGGAAAAGGTCTCGGCAAAACCGGAGAGCGGGCGAGAGATGATCCAGAGACGGGTTCCCTCCCAGAACGGCAGATAGCTGGTGACGATATCCATCATGACGCCGCGTGGGATGACCGCATAGGCTTCGGTAAAAACGGCCCGGCCGGTCAGAAGCTGGGACTGCGGGGGCGCACCGCCTGCGGGTGCATAATAGGTACGCTCGGTCATGCAATCCTCCATCCAGCAGCCGGATGTGCCGTCACGGCGGCTGCCCTTTTTGTTCCTCGCAGGCTGCGTCTTGCGCAGGCCCTGTTGACGCTTTTCTGTCCTTCCACCGGGGCGCATGTTTTTCAAGTCCAGGTGGACCTTAGCACCGGTGAAATTGCGGAACTGGCCCCATCCCCTGTCAGCTTGCCGCTTCAAGTATGGCAAGCAGCGTTGCCTGGTCCAGCGGAACGGGGTTCGCTTTCATCGATGAGGATGAAGCGGCCATGGCCGCGGCACTTTCGCGGTCGGCCGGCGAAATGCCCATCGCGGTCAGGTTTGGCAAACCATTGGCGCGGGCCCAGTTGGCAAGGGCCGACAGGGCCTTGCCGGCGCTGGTTTCGAACGCGGCTCCAATCATGCCAAGCACCTCCTCGATTCGCCGGACATGGGAGGGCTCCGTCACGGCATCGCGATTGGCCGCAAGCCCGTAGGGAAGGAGCGCCCCGCAAATGGCCCCGTGCGGCGCATCCGACAGTCCGCCCAGCGGACCCGCCAGGCCGTGAACCACGCCAAGCCCGGAATTGGCCAGTGCAAGCCCGCCGCAGAGGCTTGTCCACGCCAGCTCGTCACGCGCGCCTTCGTCTTCCCGCTGCATCAGCACCCGCAAGGCGGAAAGTCCGGATTGTATGGCCTGGACGGCAAGAGCGTCGGTCAACCGGTTGGCACGGCTGCTGATGTAAGGTTCGATGACCTGCGTCACCGCATCCAGACCCGATTCGAGCGTAATCCCCCGCGGCGTATTGTCGGTCAGCGCCGGATCGACAAGAGCCAGCCGGGCCAGCATGCGGCCATCCCGCAGGCTGACCTTGCGACGATGGGATGGCACGCCGATAACCGCATTTCGGGTGACCTCCGCCCCGGTACCGGCCGTCGTGGGCACAGCGATAAAGGGGATCATGGCTTCCTCGATCACGCGGCCCGACCCGACGACCTCGAGATAATCGATGATGGGTGCCGAGGCATTCACAAGGGCGGCAATTGCCTTTCCGGCATCGATCACCGATCCGCCGCCGATTGAAACCACCACGTCGGCCCCCGCCGAGCGGGCCGCGGCGACACCGATCTCGATCAGGGGCAGATCCGGCTCGCCGGCGACGGCAAATCCGGTGATTTCGGCCCCCAGGGCCTCGAGCCCCGCCGCCAGCCAGTCGACGCGGGAGGGCGTCCGCCCGTGCACCAGAAAAATGCGCCGGCCGAAACGGCGAATGCGGGATGCGGCTTCCGCAGCCTTGCCGCGCCCGAACAGGATCTCACCGGCAGTCTGAAAGGCAATCGAAAGCTGATTCATTGGTTCTCGCTGTGCTGTCGGGCATGGCCACAAACCATACCGAAACTGATTCCCTTGAGCCGTCGATAAAGCCATTCCCCCGAGCCTGGTACAATGCCCGTGGAAGCGCTCGACCCGCCTGGAGGCAAAATTGGGCTTTTTTCGATCCGGCAGCTTGTTTCAGACTTGCGTCATCCACATTGACGTGAACGGAAACATCAATTCTTCCCAACCCAAGCTATTGTCGTAAATCGATTATAATTTATAACTATAGAGAACATGAGGATTGTTCACACATTGCACGCGACCCCGACAGCCCTTTTACGCTCTGCGCCCATGACCGGGGAGATCTTCAGGGGGGCACGGTGCTCGTAATTCCCCCTCCGAACGAAATCCACTCACCCCGGGGTCCCGATCATACAACGGTTCGCGCGCTCTGGACATCGGCCCTGCTGATGGCCTTCTGCACCTTAATTCTGTCGGCGGCGGTGCTCTTCCATTTCTACAACAGCCATCACCGGAGCCGGGAAAACGTCAGGGATGTCGAATATTATCGGGCTGTGCTGGATGCGGCGACGGCCCTGGCGGCAGAACGAGGGCCGGCGAACTCCGCCATGGGCGAGCCCTTGGCCACCTTGCCGGAGAAGCTTGCCCGGCTGCAGGAGGCAAGACAGAAGACGGACGCAAGCCTTGTCACCCTCATGGAACCATCCGTTCTTGTGAAACGCCACACGGTTCCCCCTGCCTTGAAGGAGCGCCTGTCTCATCAGATTGCCAAGGCGCGGCAGACGGTCGACGCCGTTCTTGCCAAGCCGACAGACCGGCGGACCTACGACGACATACAATCCGCCATCGAAAGCATGATGTCCGCATCCGATGCGATGGAAGATTGCCTGCGCTGGCTGAGCGGCAGCCTGATCGGAGAGGATCCGGACCTCGCGACGCCGGTCATCGGCGGCCATATTCTGAGCGAGCTTCGGGATTACACCGGGCGGATCGCGTCCCACATCATCGCGCCATTGATCGTCCGCCAGCCGATGCCGCTCAAGAACCAGATCGAAAGCCGCCTGACGCGCGGTCGCGTGGCCGAACTTCTGAAATTGCTGGATCTCAGCATAGCGGCGTATCCCGAGGAGAATCTGATCTCCCGCAAGAAGCTGCAGTTCGAACGGCTTTTCTTCCATCAGGGTCTGGAAATCGTCGACAGGGCCCTGGACGAAGGAAACGGGCACGCGGCCTATAGCCAGACGGCGGCCGAGTTGTCGCGCGATTACGTACCCACCATCAAGCCCGTGGAGGAGGTGCGCAACCTGTTTCTGTCCGCGGCAATCGCCGATCTCTATTCCAAGGAAAGACATGCCCGGCTGATGCTCATGGCCGTTTTTTCGGGAACGCTCATCGTGATCCTGTTCCTCATCGGCATTGCCGCCGCGGTGCAGATCTTTCTTTTCGGCCCCTTGCTGCATGCAAGCGCCATGGTGATCGACCTCGCCGATGGCCGCCCCGTCCGATCACCCGCAAAGCCGTGGCGCGGAGAGGAAATGCGGCGACTATACGATGCTCTGGTCGTTCTCGGCGAGCGAATGCGGGAATGGGCAGCACTCGTGAACCGGCTGAAAACCGAGGCAGATACTGACGGAATGACCGGCCTTCTCAACCGGGCTGCTTTCGAACGGCTCGTTCACCGGACAAGCGCCCTCGACGGTACCTGCCTCATCCTCATCGACATCGACCATTTCAAGAGCATCAATGACCGCTTCGGCCATCCGGCAGGCGATAATGTCATCCGCCACATCAGTGACCTGCTGCATCGGGAGCTGGGTAACGGCCACGTCGCCGCCCGCTTCGGCGGTGAGGAATTCGCGATCCTCTACCGGAGCGATGCAAAGAACGCCCTCTTGCTTTGCGAAGGGCTGCGGGAAGCCATCGAATCCATGCCGGTTCCCTATGATGGAATCATTCTGCCGGCGGTCACGGCCAGTTTCGGCATGGCATCCCATTCGGGGGAAAGCTTCGAGGACCTCTTCCGTCGGGCCGACGCCGCACTCTATCGCGCCAAGGGAGAAGGACGGAACCGGGTCTGCATCGGCATCTGACGATACCTGCCAATTCTCGCACCTACCGGACGATCACGAATTCGTGAATAGTGCCCGGTAACGAAGCCCGCATGTCTTGCGTATCTTTTGCGAAGGCGGTGGTGCCGCCTTGCCTCGCAGAAATCTTGGAGAGTGGGATGAAAAACAGATCTATTGCCAGCCTGGCCCTGGCCGGTTCACTCGCATCGGCGCTCGCGACCGTTGCTTCCGGCCCTGTCTTGGCAGAGGACGCCAAGGAAAAATGCTACGGGATTGCGCTCAAGGGACAGAATGATTGTGCAGCCGGTCCCGGCACCACCTGCGCCGGAACATCGAAGGTGGACTACCAGAAAAATGCCTGGAAGCTGGTGCCTGCGGGTACCTGCGAGACGATGAAGACCCCGGACGGTCATGGCTCGCTGACACCCGGCGAAGCTCCGGCCTGACATGGACGGCGGATTTCCCATGCAGGGCGGCAAGATCGGGGAGGCTCTCATCGCAGAGCATGCCTACTGTCCTTGCCGTCTGCCGCCACGGGCGGGGGTGGGCTTCAAGCCCCAGCATTTCAACGCCATCATCGAAGCGCGGCAACCCATCGGTTTCTTCGAGATCCACGCGGAAAACTATATGGGGCAAGGCGGGCCGCCTCACGCCCGCTTGAGCCGGCTGCGGGAAGAGTATGCCCTTTCCGTTCACGGTATAGGACTGTCCATCGGGTCGCCGGCCCCGCTCGACGAAGAGCACCTCACCCGCCTCAGGCAGCTTTGCGACCGGTATCAGCCCGAAAGCTTCTCCGAGCATTTGGCCTGGTCCAGTCATGACGGCAGTTTCCTGAACGACTTGCTGCCCCTGCCCTACACGCCGCTCATGCTGGAGCGGGTGGCCGATCATGTGGACCGGGTGCAAGAACGACTGGGGCGACGGATGCTGCTGGAAAATCCGGCCACCTATCTGCTGTTCACGGAAAGCACGCTTGAGGAAACCGAATTCCTGTCCGCCATTGCCCGCAGGACCGGCTGCGGACTGCTGCTCGACGTGAACAATGTCTTCGTCTCGGCAACCAATCACAACCTCGACCCCTGGGCCTACATGGCTCGGTTTCCTCTCGGTTTCGTCGAGGAGATTCACCTGGGCGGCCATGCCGTCGTCGCCGATGGCCACGGTGCGCCGGTCCTCATCGACAGCCATGACAGCGCCGTTCGGGATCCGGTCTGGGACCTTTTCGAATGGGTCCTGGCCAGGAGAGGCCCCCTTCCGAGCCTGATCGAATGGGATCACGACGTGCCCGACTGGCCTTTGCTTCGCGCGGAAGCGGAAACGGCGCAGAGGTTGCTCGACCGCGTCGCCGCCTCGGATGCCGCCTGATGGACAAATCCTCTCCGGAAGAGCGCAACCTGGCTCATTTTGCCGCCGCGCTTATGCAGGATGGTCTCGCCGTACCGGCCAACCTCGACGTCCGGAACGGGGATACGCCCGCCAGACGCTTCGCCATCTATCGGAACAATGTGCAGCAGGGGCTGACCGAGGCGCTGGCTGCCCGCCATCCTGTTACGGAGGCTTTGGTCGGCAAGACCTTTTTCCGGTCCATGGCATCCGAATTCGTCGCGGTGCACCCGCCTCGTTCCCCGGTTCTTCTCGAATGGGGCGACGATCTTGCCCCCTTTGTGGAGGCTTTCGAACCCGCACGGTCCGTGCCCTATCTGGCCGATATCGTTCGGCTTGAGGCGGCGCGCAGCAGAGCCTATCACGCCGCCGATATGCGACCCCTGACCCCGGATGCTTTCGCCGCCCTCGAGCCGGATGTCCTCGAGAATGTCAGACTGACGGCGCATCCCGCAATGTCCGTTCTCCACTCTGCCTATCCCTGCCTGACGATATGGGAACGCCATCAAGATGGACGGACATCCGAGCCGGTGGACGATTGGCAGGGCGAGGACGTGCTGGTGACGCGGCCTCAGCTGCTGGTCGAAATGCGCCGGCTGCCATCCGGTTGCGCGCTCTTCCTGCGATCCTTGCAGGATGGCCTTCCTCTGGGGCAGGCCGCGACCCTCGCGGCCGGTTATGCCGAATGCTTCGATCTGACCTTGGCCCTGACCGTCATGATCGAGTCAGGCTCTTTCATCGGACTGCAAGGGGAGCAGGCATCATGACGAAGGGCACAACGGGTTCAGGCACATCGGGGCCTCTTGGCAGGGCAAGAGACCTGCTCTCCGCCATTCCCCATGATGGGATCGCCCTCCTTGCACGCCTTTCCATGGCCGGTGTGTTCTGGCAATCGGGCCGTACAAAGGTGGATGGCTGGGTCCTCAACGATACGGCGCTCTATCTGTTCGAGAACGAATATAGGGTGCCGCTCGTCACGCCATGGTTGGCGGCGCATCTGGCCGCCATTGCCGAGCATGTTTTCCCGGTGCTGCTCGTGCTCGGCCTCTTCAGCCGGCTCTCCGGTCTTGCGCTTCTCATCATGACGCTGGTGATCCAGATCTTTGTCTATCCGGGCGCGTGGCCGACCCACGGAACCTGGGCCACCTGCCTGCTTCTCGTCATTGCGCGGGGGCCGGGGCGCCTCTCCCTCGATCATGTGATTGGCCGTTGGGCCTGGCGGTCCAGACCGGCGGCCTAGACGTCAGACCGCCTCGGCCACCCGTTTTTCTGCCGCCGTCATGCCGTCCTGCCAATACCAGTAGAAGATGGGTTCATCGCAATTCAGGCTGACGACGCGATGCCGCTCGTCGGCATCCATCGCATGGATGACCACGCCGCCGATAAAGCCCTCGCGCAATTCCCGGAGTTCGGCAATGGCCAGATCCACCGCTTCCTCCAGGGAATGGCCGAGACGCAAGGCAAGAACGATCGAGCGTGCGGTGCCGCACCGCATCGTCATCTCGCCCGTATGGGTACAGGCCGCCGCGCCAAAGCGGCTGTCAGCATAGTAACCGGCGCCCGGTATCGGCGAATCCCCGAGCCGTCCGGGATATTTCCATGCCCAACCCGAGGTGGAGGTGACAGCCGAAAGCCCGCCCGAAGCGTCCTTCGCCAGAAAGACGGTCGTATCCCGAACCCGCTCAGGATCGGTGATGGCATGGCTGAGCGGAGCCAAAGGCACGTCGGGAAAGGCTGCAAGCGCGTCCGGAGAAAGTTCCTTTTCCAACCGTTCCCACCAAACGCGTTTGCTGTCCGGGTGAAGCGTCTCGTCAAGCGGGAAACCCAGTTCGGTCGCGAAACGGCGCGCGCCTTCGCCGGTCAGCATCACATGCGGAAGACGGCGCATGACTTCACGCGCCAGCGCCGCGACGGGCAGTGTATCCGGCACTGCGCCGACGGCGCCGATCTCTCTCGTCGTACCGTCCATGACGGCGGCATCGAATTCCATGCGACCGAGCATGTTGGGCCATCCGCCATAGCCTACGCTGCGAACCTTGGCTTCGCGCTCAACCTCGCCGATGCCCGCCACCAGGGCATCCACGCCTGTCGCGCCGGTTTTCAGGAGGTCGATGCTCTTCGTAAAACCAGGCCAGGCTTCGGAATTGGCGAGAAGGATCATGGGACAATCTCAGGCGGGAAAAGGAGGCTCTGGGTGTAACGGTCGCAGAACACCCCTGTCAAACCCGGGGATTTCGGGATTGTCGGCGAGTCCGGGCTGGCGCAGCGCACTGGACGCCGCATCTTTCCATGGTAAATATTATCATAAAATAAATTTAAACCCGCATCGGGATAGGGAAATGCCAGGGAGGCGTGATGAAACGGGCCGTGAAATGGTTGAGCATAATCGCGACCCTGCTTCTGCTGGCGCCAGGTCTCCAAGCCGCACCGGCGGCTCCTACCCCACCGCCTCCGGGTCTGGAGGAAAAGCTCGGCGAATTGTCCCGTCTGCTCGACGATCCCGACATTCGGGCGCTTATCGCCGAAAAGGCGCAAACAGCGCCTGTTGCGCCTGAACAGCCATCCTTGCCAGCCCCGAATGGCATGCAGAAATCGGGCATGTCCGCCCAATTGGAGAGTTTTCGCCAGCATGTCCGTCTTCTGGCTACGTCCGTGCCTGGACTCGGCACAGAGTTCATGCACGCGACGGGCATGTTGCGTGCCGAACTCCAGACGCGCGGGGTGCCCTATGTCGTGCTGCTCGTTGCGGGCTTCATCGCCTGCGGTCTCGCGCTCGACTGGCTCGCGCACCGGCTGACCCGGGGTTTCCGCCTCTGGATGCTGGCGCAATCCCATCGGTCGCAACGCGGCCGCTCCATTGCCCTGTTTGCCCGCATTTTTTACGGAGGTCTCATGCTGGCCGCCTTTGCGGTGGGCAGCATCGGCTTTTTCCTGCTTTTCGAATGGCCTCCCGTATTGCAGGAGGTGATCCTTTCCTACCTGTTCGCCGCCACCGCAGCGCGCGCGGCGCTGGTCACCTTCCGGAGCTTGCTGCTGCCGCATTTCATGGGGCTCGAACACGCCCGGGAATATCGCATCCTTCCCATGGACGAGGCGCGGTCGGATCACTGGTATCGATGGACCGCCTGGATTTCAGTATGGGTGGCTTTCGTCGGCGCATCCTTTACCTTGCTGCAATCGGCAGGTTTCTCGGCCATTTCGATCGAAGTGCTCGCTGTACCGCTCGATACGGTTCTTGCCGCCCTCACCCTGGGCGCGCTCTGGACGCGCCCGCCGGCGGGCGCACCCAACAACAAGGCCGTCACCTGGGCCCTGACCGCCTATGTCCTTCTGCTCTGGTTCCTGCGGCTGTCGGGCGTCTATGTCCTTTTCTGGCTGGCGGTCGCCCTGGTTTTCCTGCCGGCACTGCTTGTGGCCAGCAACCGGTCGGTGAAGTACATCCTGCGGGCTCCGTCGCCCGAGGAGGAAACAGGCGACGCGCCTATGAGCCCCCTGCTTGTCGCCGTCATAGAACGGGGCATGCGCATCCTCATCATCCTCGTGGCCGGTCTGCTGCTCGCCCAGGCCATGGATCTCGACAGCGCCATGATGACGGGAGACGACACGACTTTGGCGCGGCTGCTGCGCGGCGCTCTGAAGGCGGCCGTCATCCTGCTCGCCGCGGATTTCGTCTGGGCGGTCTCCAAAGCCCTGATTGCCCGCAAGATCGGCGCAAATCCCGACGCCGCATCGCCCGGAGATCATGACGAGGGAGGAGCCGTCGGTGAATCTGCGCGGCTGTTGACCCTTCTGCCGATTATTCAGAACATTCTCCTCGCCGCCATCGCCGTGGTGGCGATCCTGATGGTGCTATCCTCCTTCGGCGTCGATATTGCGCCCCTTATTGCCGGCGCTGGCGTGGTCGGTGTCGCCATCGGCTTCGGCGCGCAATCGCTGGTCAAGGATGTGATCGCGGGGATCTTCTATCTGTTCGACGATGCCTTCCGCATCGGCGAGTACATCGTCTCCAGCAAGTACAAAGGAACAGTCGAGGGCTTCTCATTGCGTTCGGTGCGGTTGCGGCATCACCGTGGCCCCATCTTCACCGTGCCCTTCGGCGAGCTGGGCGCCGTGCAGAACATGAGCCGCGACTGGGTGATCGAGAAGTTTTCCGTCAACGTGGACTATGCCACCGATGTGGAGATGGCCCGCAAGCTCATCAAGAAAATCGGCCTTCAGCTGGCACAGGAACCGGAATTTGCCCCCTATGTGCTGGAGCCGATGAAGATGCAGGGGATCGAGGCCTTCGGGGATTACGGCATCGAACTACGGATCAAGATGAAGACGAAGCCCGGACACCAGTTTACCTTGCGACGAAAGGCCTACCTCGCCATTCGCCGGGCCTTTGAGGAAAACGGCATTCGGATCCCCTTCCCGACCGTTTTCGTTCAGGACGGAACCAGCGTGGCCGCAGCGGCCGCAAAACTGGTGGAGGATCACAAGATGGAGGAGGCCCTCGCCGTTCCGGAAAAGCCCTAGGGCAGCAGAACCTCGGTCTTTCAGCCAAAGGGCGAGCAGCCGCGTACGGCAAGCCGCTCACCGCAAGGTATGCCGTTCAGGCGGGCTGCTTGATCTTTCTGAGATAAGGCAGCACCGTTTGATAGGCGCCAAACCGCTTTTCAGCATCTTCATTGGACACTGCGGCGGTGATGATCACATCCTCCCCCTGCTTCCAGTTGGCCGGCGTTGCCACCTGGTGCTTGGCCGTCAGCTGAATGGAATCGATCGCGCGAAGGATCTCTTCGAAATTGCGGCCGGTGGTCATCGGGTAGGTCAGAATGAGCTTGATCTTCTTGTCGGGCCCGATGATGTAGACCGAACGGACCGTCGCATTGTCGGCCGGCGTACGTCCCTCGGCGCTGTCACCGGCATCGTCCGGCAACATGTCATAGAGCTTGGCCACCTTCAGATCACGGTCGCCGATGAGGGGATAATCCACGTCGAAACCCGTCGCGGTGCGGATGTCTTCCTTCCATTTGAAGTGCGACTCGACCGGATCGACCGAGATGCCGATCACCTTGACATTGCGCGCGGCGAACTGGTCGGCAAGACCCGCCATAGCGCCGAGCTCCGTGGTGCAGACCGGGGTAAAATTCTTGGGATGCGAGAAGAGAACCGCCCAGCTGTCGCCGATCCAGTCATGGAAGCGAAGCTCGCCTTTGGTCGTCTCGGCGGTAAAATCGGGTGCGGTCTGGTTGATGCGCAGCGTCATGATGAACTCCTTGGGAACGATTTTCGGCCGGTTTCCGAAACGGGCTGGGAGGGGCCTCCGTTTTCGCAGCCAGCGTGGCGCGCCTTGACTTACAGCAGAAGCAGCAAGGCCACAATAAACCCGTAGGATGCGAGCATGGCCGCACCCGGCAAGGTGAACAGTCCGGCAGGGCTTCGAAGGTGCATGGCGGTCTCCTGAGGAATTGTTGCACTCCTTCTAGCAGCCACCGGGTAATCTCTATAGATTTAGTATTCTAATTTGGTTCGATTGCCGGCAAGATTTTGCCTGCGAGCACCATGCTTTCCGACGAAATGGACCGGATAAACACGTCGAGTGCACCCTGCATGGCATCTTCCGGGGGCTTGACCACATTCCATTCGGAAAAGTGCCGGTCCACCCACATGCGGGCGACCCCATAGACGAAGGCGCGGGCGGCAAAGACCACATCTTCGAAATCGAGGCCCTCGCGCAGCTGGCCCCGCAGACGCGCTGCAGTGAAAAGCCGGACTGCGGCTCGTCTGAGGGCCTCATTGCTATCCACCAGCTTGCGCGAGCCATGGAAATCGATCAACGACCGCGAGCTGATGACCTGGAAATGGGTAGGATTGGCCAGCGCCCATTTCAGATAGGCACGCCCCATGATGTGGATCGCCTGCAGCGGCTCCTCCTCGCTATGACCGAAAAGGTCCTTTTCCACGGCGGCCGACAGCCGGGCCATGGCCTGCTCCGCGACGGCCGTCAGCAGGGCTGTCTTGCTGGCAAAATGCCGAAATGGCGCGCCCGGCGAAACGCCTGCCTTCTTCGCGACCTCGCGAAGCGACAGGGTTTCCACGCCCTTCTCCTCGATCAGGGCCACTGCCGATGCCAGAAGGGCTTCCACCAAATTGCCATGGTGATAGGCGGCTTTTTCCGCCGGTGAATCAGTGCTCATGACCTCCCTATACCACAGCGGATGTAAGCAGTGCTTATATCCGCTTGACGATCGGCAAAACTCATGTAAACAGTGATTACATTGAACGATCAGGAGATCCCGATGCCCTTATCCCGTTTGGTCCCCCAGGGGTGGAGCCTACTTGCGCTGCTGGCCGCCGTGTTGACCATCATGGTTGCCTTTGTGGCAGTGCGCAGCCCCGATGCGGTCGACGGCACGCGGGTCGCCGTCCGACTGACGGCCCGGACGTCCTTGGTCCTGTTTTCGCTCGCGTTTATCGCCTCCGGTCTCTATCGCCTCCTGCCGGGTGCCGGCAGCCGGTGGCTCCTCAAGAACCGGCGCTACATGGGGCTCGCCTTCGTCATTTCCCATCTTCTGCATGCGGCCGTTCTTGTGCGTCTGGCCTTGCTCGACCCGGTCCTGTTTGACAGCCTGACGACGCCCGTGAGCTTCATTGCCGGCGGCACCGCCTATGTGGTTATCCTCCTTCTGGCGGCCACATCCTTTGAGAAAACCCGCCTTATGATCGGCGCGGGGTGCTGGACGCAGATCCATACCACCGGCGTCTGGATCATCTGGTTGTTCTTCCTGATCAATTTCGGGAAGCGCGCGGCCATGAACTGGATGTACTGGCCGGCAATGACCATCATTTTCGTGGCACTCGCCATCCGTCTGCTCGGCAGGGAAAACCGGCGCGCCATACCGGTGCCTGCGGAAACGCCGCCGTCCGCCTGACGCCGAACCCTGAAAGGGAACCGGCGCGCCTCCCTTCGAAGCGAGACCCGAATTCCGGCGTTCCTGAAGGGAGAACGCCGGTCCGTCGCATTTTATCTTTAACCATCAAAGACTTATTTTATCGACATCATGCCTTATTGTTATAATTAACAATCGATAAAGAGGCCGGTGTCGCCGGGATGTTTCCCCTTCGCGTCGCTCGACCGGAAGAACCCACGGGATACTTTCACAGGTGTGGAAGAGGCCCTGCGGGACTTCGGGCTCGTCTCGAGGAGATTGGATCGTGATCTGCAGGAAACATCTGGCATTCCTGGTTGCATTTCTGGCCGCAACCGGCATTCAACTGTCCCCGGCTACGGCCAATGACGGCACGCTCCGCTGGCGTACCGGCGGCGGAAATCTCGTCACGTTCATGGCAGGTGATCAGCTCACACCGCTTCTGGACGCCCTCCACCACGTCGGCGCCCGGCTCGGCCGGATGAACTCCTATGGATGGCGCGATGTAAAGCGCGTGCCGACGCCCCACGATTTCGACGCCGCAATGATGCAGGCTTACCAAAATGGCATCACGCCCGTGGTGCTTCTGGAATATGAAGGCAGCTACCAGACGCTCGATCCGCCGCAGCCGATCGGCTCCTACGAGGATTGGTTCAAGGCCGGCGTCCAATACGCCACCCGCTTCCGGCCGAACGGAGACTGGGCCAGGGAAAACGGGATCAAGGATTTCGGCGCCACCATTTTCTCCGCGGTCAACGAACCGGATGTCCAGAATACGATTCCCAAGAAGGATTATCATGACGCTCTCGAGGGCTTGGCCGATGGCATCCACTCGGTCGATCCGGCGCTGAAGGTCGTGCCAGCCGGCTTCGCAGCGTGCAATATCGATGGGGACGCGACACTGAGAGGCTATGGCCCCGCCATTGCCGACCTCTTGGAGGCAGGGAAACTGGATGGAATCGATCTGCATACCTATTACAATGAGCGCTGGTATCCCCTCACGGAAGGGCGCCAGTTTTCAGCCCAGACCTGTTTCGATCGCATCAAGCAGACCCTGGGGCTGAAACGGGACATCAATTTCTACGCCACCGAATTCAATATATCGCGGACGGCAGGCTGGTCGGACGAACAAACGGCGGCAAAGCTGTTTCTCACCGCCATCTGGGACAATCTGGGCGTCGTGGGTGCCCGCGGGCAGCCGATCACGGTTTTTGCCTTCCCTTGGGATCTGGCCGAAACGGGTCGCACGCAGGGACCCGGCTATGCCATGGCCACATCGGATTCGCCCTGGAGCCCCGAAGAAAGATCCCGGGTGCTCAAGCGCGTGCTGGATCTGGCAGGCGATATGAAGATCCTGTCTTCCGATCCCTATCGGACGGGCACGCTGCATCTTGCAGGGCCGAAGGGAGACCTCTTCGTCTGGCATAATCGCCGCGGCTGGACGGACATCAGCGGGGGACGCTGGCAGATCGACCTGCCCGAAGGCGCTCGCCGTATCGAACTCTGGGGTTGGGACGGCATCCGGGACATCCGGGACCTGTCAGGCAGCGACCGTTTTGTCTTTGAGGCCCTGCCCGGCGGCGAGACCTATATGGCGCTCGTCACCCGCTAGAAACCGCGTTTCGGGAAAGCGCCGCCATGCGGCTTCCTTCCAGGCCGAAAGAAGCTGGTTTGCAACGGCATCATAGGTATAGCGCTGCTCCACATTGGCTATCCCGGCGGCCGACCGCGCCAATCGCTCTTCCGGGTGGGCGTGAATATGCGCCATGATAGCGGCCAGATCGTCTGGCGCATGCTGGGGGACGACCCATCCGCCCTCGGCCATGACGTCGGGAATGGCGCCCGAGAGGGCACCGATGACCGGCGTTCCGGAGCTCTGTGCTTCGATGATCACCCGGCCGAACTGTTCCTTCACCTTGGAGGTCGTGTGCGTCAGCAGGATGAGCGCATCCAGGGAACGAAGGAACGCAGCCACGCCCTCCGGCTTCTCCCACGGCAGGAACGTCACACGATCATTGAGGCCCAGCCGGTTTGCCTGATTGCGAAGCGCCTCCTGATAAGGGCCTTCGCCCATGATTTTCAGAACAACGGGGACCGTGGACCGAGCCATGGCATCAAGGGCATCCTGAATGCCTTTTTCTTCCACGACCCGACCGACGTAACCGAGCACCAGGGGGGCCCCGTCGGCGCGGGCAACGGTCTCCACTGCGGGATGGAACAGGTGCCGGTCGACGCCGTAGCCGATGAGGCTGACCGGGCCGCTATAGCCGGTTGCCTCGGCCACCTCAGTCGCATCCCGGCTGCGGGACAGGAGGTGATCCGTGCGGCCCAGCACATGCCTGCGAATGGTTTCGAAGGGCGGCGGAAGGCGCTTCAGGATATTCTGGTCCACTTCCAGAACAAGGGCAGCATCCTGCTTCAGGCGGCGCGCCTGAAGCGCCACGAGGCTCCACGGCTCTTCCCAGAGATGAATGACATGCGGGCGCACGGTGCGAATGAGCCGCTTCAGGCCGGGATAGAGGTGCAGGTACCAGTGAAACGGACCCACATGCGGAAAGAGGATCGGCAAGACATGCGTCGTCACACCCGGATCGGGACCGGGATCCGCGACGATGTGGCGGCCGAACTGCTCCCAACGCGCAGGAACCACGAGATGCACATCCAGGTCGTCGCGTCCGGCAAATGGGGCATAACGCAAACGCCCCGCAGCGCGCGACGCGGCCGTGTGCGCGATCGAAATGACCCTCAGTTTTTCTTCAGACACGACCTAACATCCTTGCAGCAATGGCACTGGCACCGGCCATGTGCAGTTCGGGCACAATCAATGTGCGATGGGCACCATTCAACGTGATCCTGGGATAGACGAACGGAATGGCGCCTGCCTTGAGAACGCCCTTGGTGGTGATGCCCACGCCCTCATATCCCGCTTCTCGCGCAATGGCGAAGTCCCGCGGGCCGCAATCTTTCTTGCGTCCGAAGGGAAAGGCGAAATGGCTGACGGGTACCTTGAGCTTGTCGCGAAGCCGCTCGCGGCTATGAACGAGTTCATAACGGGCTTCCTCGGGCGACAGAATCGAAACCCGGGGGTGAGACACCGTGTGAGAGCCGATCTCGACCAGCGGATCCGCAGCCAGTTCTTCCAGCATCTTCCAGCTGATGGCGTGCTTCCAATGAACGGCGTCCATATCCACACCGTTTTCCGCACAGAAGCGCGCATATGTTTCCGCGACCCCGGGACCGTCCCAACGGGTCTGCAGCATCATGTAGACGGTCGTCTTCCGCTCGGTCGTATCGGTTTCGATGCGTTCGCCATCCACCATGACGAAATCACGGTTGAGGATCGTGTCCTCCAGCCCCGTCCACCAGATGGGCATCGTCCCGTCGGGAATGCCGGTGGTGACGAAAAGCGTAATCGGCACTCCATGGCGTCGGAAGAGCGGAACGACGTGCTCGTAAGTGTCACGGTAGCAGTCGTCGATCGAAAAATTGACGAAGCTGTCGTTGTTCCGGTCATCTGCCGCCATCTGCAGACCGTCCTCGATGGTCACGATGCGTCGGCCGCTCGCCTTCAGGTAGGTGAGCAGACTATCGAGAAAGTCCAGATCCAGATAAAAGCCGCGATTGGGCAAAGCCGGCCAGTTGGCGGACGATACCGCCCGATGGAAGGTAAAGAAGCAACCCCGCTGCCCGCGAAGCGCATCAATCCACCGAGCCGTCTGGGCCAGCATGGAACCGGAGATGTATTTGGCCGAATAAACTCGGTCGGTCATCTGGCTAGGTTCCCTTTCTAGTCAGAACAAAGGCGTACAATCTCCTATAGGTTTCAGGAGCAAGCAGTGCTGTCGCAAGCATAACGGCAAGGATATAGCTGCCAAGTCCAAGCGCCAGACGCGACAAAGTACCCTCAAAAGCGTCAATAATTTCCAAACCCGCCAGAGCCATTGCTACAGCTGGTAGTAATCCGCGCGCCAAAAGGCGAAAAAGCGAAAGAGGCGAGCCCAAAGCGATGATCACGGCAACACACATGACCAGACTGCGGACCGTTTCGCCGAAGCCGAGAAACAGAATGCCATAGGTGTGGGCCTGGGCAAGGCTGGAGGTGATCGCATTGATGGCGATGTTGGTCATGTACGAGGACACGAGAATGCCGGCCGCAAGCGCACTGCGGTTGTCCCGGTTCAGGAGGCGAAGGAGGATCCATCCGAGTGTCGAGGCCCAGAGGCCGACGCTGATGCCGCGCAGCGCTTCACTGGTCAGTTGCACACCGAGGGCGTTGAAAGCTCCTCGCTGGAAAATCAGCCGCACGATATCGGGTGCAAACACGAATATGAAGGCGGACGCTGGCATCATCAGGATCGCCACGAACCGGGTGATGGACTGAGCCTGATCCTTGATCCGCGTCTCGTCCCCATGGGAGAGAACCGCCAGCCCGATGGGCTGGCTGACCAAAAGCAACGCGCTTTCCGTCAGCGTGCGGGCATAGTCCATCGAAGCAATCGCGCCCGTCATCAGACGGGAAGCCAGAAGCCGTTCGAGCCAGATATTGGTCTGTTCCGCCGCAGGCAAGGGAACGAAAGGAACCAGTTTGCGGAGGAAGAGCGTCGTTTCCGCCCAGACATCGGCAAGCGACAATCGTTCGAATGAAAGATTGCCCTCCCGCCACAAGGCCCAGCTGGCCCAGAGGGCGAGCGTGTTGAACGACAGGGTAAAGGCAATGGCCAGCGTCAGTGCCCAGTCGGTCAGGACCAGCATCCCCAGCCCGAGCATGACGCCGACATTGAGGATGCTTGCCCGCGCATTCGTGACGCGCGTTTTGCCGAGCGCTATCTCGCCCGAAGCCAGACAATTCAACGCAACCGATGCCGGCATCGAGAGCGCCAGGATATGAACGAAGCGGATCGTCAGTTCTTTCTGGGCGGGCGCGGCGCCAGCCAGCATGGCATCGACCAGCAGATGAGCGATCCCGATGGTAATCAGCATCAGCAGAGCGCCGATCGCGGACAGCGCGATTGTCATGGCAGCCAGGCGATGGGCCGCCTCCCCTTGCCGGCCGGCTTCCTGCATCCGCGGAATGAGAATGGCCGGCACACTTTCATTCTGCATGAAGGCCAGGGGCAGCATGATGATCGTGATCGCGCCGCGAAAGCTGTCAGCAAGGGCGGCGACCCCGACGACATGCGCCATGAAAATCTCGCGGACGAAGCCGAGGCTCTTGCTGAAGAGCGCACCGGTGGAAAGCTTCGCCGCGACCACCTTGATCGACGGCGTAGACGGTGCCTGGTCCTGGGGATCGAGCATGTTTTCCATCAGGAGATCCGGCACTGAGAATGGGAAAGGAAAGGCAAGAAAGGCACGGCGGTAGCAAGAACGCCTCCGGCAACCCCTCCGTCACGGACCGGGGGCAGCGGAGGCATGTCGGTGAAAACAGGCCGCATCTCAGCTTTCGATGGCATCATCGGGCCGCCACCTTCACGATGATATCAGCAATTCTCTGACGCATTTGTTCCAGCCCGTAGGTACTGCGCACCCGGGCATTGGCGCGCGCAGCCTTGTCGGCATAGGGTTGCCGGTCGGCAAGCAGGTTCGCCAGTGCGAGCGCGAGAGCCTCGGCATTTCCAGGAGGGACGAGCGTTCCGCAGCTGCCGCCGTCCAGAATTTCCGCCGAAGCGCCCGCATCGGTTGCGATGATGGGCGTGCCGGCCCGCATGGCCTCGACGAGTGTCAGGCCGAAGGGCTCCGGATCGACAGAGGGATGAACCACCACATCGACCGACTGCATAAGATCGGGCACGTCCCGACGCTGTCCCAGAAAATGCACGCGGTCGGAAAGACCCTCGGATCGAACGATGGTTTCCAGGCGGGCTTTGTAGTCATCTTCTCCAAAGAGGGCGCTGCCCACCAGAATGCACTGAAGTTCCGGCACCCGCTTGAGGGCTTCCAGCACGACATGCTGCCCTTTCCAGGGTGCAAGCCGGCTGAACACGCCCATCAGCGGCCCATCCGGCAGGTTCAGGGCCTTTCGCCCGCTGCCCGGCGGAATATCGAGAGCAATTCCATTCGGCACGACAGTGACCAGTGCGGATTTACCGCCCGCCTGCACGAATGCGTCCGCCGCCGCCGTCGAGGGCACGATGACGCAGGACGCCCTGCGATTGGCAAGTCCAATCTGCAGCTTGCGTTGCGCGGCACCGAAGTGCCGTCCATCCATGATATCGTGCAGATGCCAGATGAGCGGCCGCCTGAAAAAAAAGGATGCGATGGCCGAAAGGAGAAAAGCCTTCTGGGAATTGGCATAGACCACATCGCTCTTGCGGGCGGCGGCAATAATGTTGCGGATCAGTCGGTAAAGACGGGCAATCAGCGGCAGGGCGGCGAGAAGCGATTGATCTCGCCTTATGGCGCCGAGGCGAGCGCCCTCGGGCGCAACGATAACCTGAAGTCCGTTTTGATGGAGAACATCTTCCAGCGGCCCTCCCTCTAGCAGGAAGGCAGACGCACCGGGCCAACCAGCCGAAAGGCTTGCCAGAACATATTCCGCGCCCGACATCACGCCCGTCTGATTGACGAAAAGAACCCGCGGTGCCTTCATCATCCCGCCTTTAGGCGCTGGCGCGCGAAGGGATCGACCGGCACGGACTGAATTCCCCCGCCGGGAAGCAGCAGGGCACCCGCCGACCTGAAATCCAGCCCCTCGAGAGCAACGGCGGCATCCCGAAGCCGCGCTTCGTCATCCACGCCTTTCGCCAGACACACCACAGCATCCAGCTCCAGGCTTTCCGTCAGCCGCTGCAACCGCTCCTGTGTCCTTCGGCCTGCCAGCACCGGACCGCTGAGCAGCACCAGATCATAGGGCCGCGCCCAAGCCAAGAGCCGAACCAGGCCTTCAAGCGCCCCGGACTCGATCAGTGCAGCATCACCTTCGCCCGCAGCGACCACATGGAGACCAGCCACGACAGTGCTGGAAACGGCATCCGCCGGCTCCACCGATCCCCTGAGGATGTCGCCCAGCGTGGGTTGGTCAAAGGGCAACCCGAATGCAGCCGGAAATTCCGGTTTCTGGGGTGCACATTCGATCAAAAGGACATTCAAGCCAGCCTTGGCCAAAGCCTGTCCCGCCAGGAGACTCGCAAAACTTCCCTGGCGCGAGCGGGGTTCGGTCGAAAGGAAGAGGATGGGTCTTCCCTCACTCCCGTCCAGAAGGTCTGTTGCCACCTGCGTTACCGCTTGCTGGACACTCGGCGCCAGCAGGGTTCGACGCACGGCCGTCATCAGATTATCATCCGGTCGGTCCGCCAGGCCTGCCACTGGCCAGTCCGGCAATGTGCCCACGACACGAAGCGTGGCCGAGCGATTTACGGGGTGGGCGGACCCGAAAGCCGAGGTCTTGAGCGTCAGTCGGGACGGCAAACGAAGGGTGCCGCCGAAGCGGTCCCAAATCACGCAGGCAGCCGCCGCCAGCATCAGACCGATCACCAAACCGGCTGCCAGCATGGGCGTTTTCTTGGGGAAATAGGGCTTTGTCGGAATTTCTGCGAGACTGACAAGCCTTGCGCCTCCGTTCAGGGACCGGCGTTCAGACTCAAGTTCGCTGGCCCGCTGGTAAAGCTGGGCATAAAGCTGGCGTTTGGCCTCGACGTCACGCACCATTCCCTCGATGGACGATTCGTCCGAAAGGGCGCTGGCTGCCGTGTCCTTTGCCTTGGTCACTTGCGCTTGAAGAGAAGTGACAAGGTTTGCTGCGGCCTCGTAATCCTTTTGTGCGCTCGCTGAAATGCGGTTGATTTCAGCATTGAGCTGCGTCTGCAGAACGCCCATGGAGGCTTCCAGCATCCGCCGCTGCGGGTGACGCGGACCCAATACCGTGCTGCTTGCGGCAAGCTGGTTGCCGATCGCGGCGATCTGTTGCTTCAGGTCGCCGACCGTACGGTTTTCAAGCGCCATGGGCGAGGCGGTTACATCGCCCCCGTTGCGGATATCCTTGATGGCATCCAGCCGGGCCTGGGCCTGGGCCTTGGTCTGTTCAGCCGCTGCCAGTTGCTGGCTTATGGCGGTCAGGCTTTCCGAACTGATGGATGCGGTTGCGCCCTGAACCAGACCGTTCTGCCGACGGAAGGTTTCGATCTTGATGACCCGGTCCCGAATCTCCTTGTCGAGATCCGACAGTTCCTGCCAAAGCCATTTGGCGGCCACTTCACGGCTGTTCGACTGGCTGCCGCGCTGGTCATCCAGGTAGGCGGTCACAAGTGCATTGGCCATAGTCATGGCCGTCTCCGGAAGGGCGGAGCTGTAGGACACCGACAGTACACGGGACCTTCCGACAGCCGCGATGGAGAAGTGGCCAGCCACCTCATCCGCAAGCTTTGGATCGTCGACTTTCATGCCGGCGCATGAATCACCCCCGTCACGGCATTCGGCCATCACGGCTTCATACGCGCCGGGCTGCGCAAGGGCGAGCTTCGCCAGCCTGGTCGACCGCAGGATCATGATCTGGCTTTCGAGGTCGGCAGGGTCCCCCTGCTTCATGGCCCAGACATCGGAAATGCGGGTCGCCGGATCTGCTTCCGCCACGATGATGGAAGCGCTGGCCTGATACCGGGCAGGAAGCAGGAACGCCGCGGCAACCGCAAGGACGAGAACCCCGAGGGCGGTAGCGACGAAAAGGAGCCTGTGCCGCCACAGGGCGCCGAGCACGCCAAAGCCGGGCACTCCAGCGGGGGCTGTGGCACCGATATCGGATTTGTCGCGCTTGGTGATCATGGGGTCACAAGCCTTCGGTTACGAACTTGCTGTCCGGGACATAGCCCACCGTCGACGTCCGGTAGGCAGCGATCATCTCGTTCACATGAGCTTTCAGGCCATCGCGAAAATGCTGTGCGGAAAAACGCTCCGCATGGGCCTTGCATGCTTCGACGGTGAATTCCCCTTCCCGCGTCAGGAAGGTCCGGACCGCCTCGGCAATGAGGGAAGGCTCAGGCATGTCGAAGAACAACCCGGTCTGACCGTTCACCACCGTCTCGCAGGAACCGCCGCGGCCAAGCGCGATGACCGGCGTTCCCTCGGCCTGGGCTTCGACGGAGATGATCCCGAAATCTTCCTCCGCTGCAAAGATAAAGGCGCGCGCGGAGCCCATCAGATCACGCAAGGCACCGTCGCTGACGAACCCCGCAAAACTCACATTAGGGCCGGCAATCTTGCGCAATTTCGCGCCTTCAGGACCTTCCCCCGCCACGATAAGGTGCTGGTCGGGAAGATCGGCAAAGGCGCGCACGATCGCTTCGATGTTCTTGTAGGGCACCAGCCGGCTCGCTGCCAGGAAGTGATTACCCTTTTCAGGCGGTTGCGATTTCTCCGACAGGCGCACTGGCGGATACAGGACCTTGGCCTGGCGGCCGTACACTTTGCGGATTCGACGCGCCACAAAATGCGAGTTGGCCAGAAGCTGGTCGGGTCCATGCGCCGTGCGGGTATCCCAGACACGAAGCCAATGCAAAAGCGGCCGCGCCAGAAACGTGGTCAGGGGGTTCGAATTCCGCGCAAGATAGGTGTGTTGAAGATCCCATGCATACCGGATGGGCGAATGGACATAGGAAATGTGCAATTGGTCGGGGCCTGTGAGAATGCCCTTCGCCACGGCATAACTGCTGGAAATGATCAGGTCATAGGACGACAGATCCAGTTGTTCGATTGCCATGGGCATGAGCGGCAGAAAGGCCCTGTGCGCCTTCTTCACGAAAGGAAGCTTCTGCAGAAAACTCTGTTTGGTTTCCCCAAGACCGATTTTGGCGCGATCCTGAGGCGTCAGAAAATCAAAAAGACAAAAGACGTCTGCAGCCGGATAGCATTGCAGCATCTCCTGCAACACCCGCTCGGCGCCTCCAATGGTGTAAAGCCAGTCATGTACTATCGCAACGCGCATCTCAATATTCCTCTGAGCCTTCCACCCATAGCGTCCCAGAGCATAAAATTTAGTTAATAACAGAACATATTTATATGCGAATTTATTAAAACTTTATCCGCTCGCCTGGCAGTGCGACAGAGATCGGCGGCAGCCCGGACATGACCTCCCCGCGCTTCTTCGAGAAAAGGAAGGGATATCAAGCGACGCGCTTCGCAGCTTCCACAAGGGCGGTCAGGATCGCATCCCTGGCAAATGAGGTCGTCATATTGTGTTCCGCGCCCGGCACGATACGAACCGAGGCATGTTCATAGGCCTCCGGCGGCTTCTTTCCGAAATGCCGGGCCAATTCGTCGAGCCCGCCGTCATTATCAGCATAGATAAGAATGGGGTTTACGGCTCTTTCCGACAATTGCCGGGCCTGCTGCCGGGTGAAACGGGTGAGCTTGCCTGCCCCGGTCACGGCCCCATAAATCCGGGGGAAACGGAGAGAGAGCTGCGTCTTGAGAATATGCCGGGCCTTGTTCGCGACGGACAACAAAGACATCTTTCCGGTCACGATATCCAGCAGAAGGCGAGGCGAGAGCGCACGCTTCTTGTAGTCTGCCATGGAAGACGTCCCCGCGCTCATGATCTCCTCGAAGGTCTCGCTCGGATCGAGCGATAGCCGGGCGGTATTGACGGCGACCACCGCCCTGACACGGTTTTCCACCACTGCCGCCTGCAATGCGGCATAGCCCCCGCTGCACCGCCCCGAAAGGATGACCGGCCCGAGCGACATGGAGCCCATCGTCTCCACCGCTTCGATCACATCGCGGATCTGTCGCTCTACATAGAACAGGTGGCCGTCGACGCTCCGCGCATCGCCGATCCCGCCCGTATCGATACGGAAACTCGAAATCCCCTCGCGCGCCAGGGCACGGGCAAACTCCACGTGCATCCGCGCCCAGCCAATATGGTAATTGTCTCCCGAATTGATGAGGACGACGACGGCTTCGGAAGGGCGTCCGGCTGGCTTGCACAGGATGCCGAAGAGGTCATTCTGAGGGCCGAAACGGAGCGAGACTTCCGTGAAGCCATCTCCGGCCAGGGGGGCACAGTCGCGTGCGCCAAGGGTGTCCCGCTCACCTCTCCTCGGCGCGGCTTGCGCCTCTATCCAGTCCCGAACCGTATTGAAATCATCGAAGGGTGGCTTGGAGGCGGCCGTTTGCGATAGAAAACCATCCCACCCCGTATAGACGGCGTCCGTCACCGCAAACCCTGCCTTGTCCAGACCTTCTTTCCAGAGATGTCCATCGATACCCGGGCGCAGCATCAAGAGCGCCGAACGTGAGGATACGGGCGACGGTAGGTCGGCAAGCCTCAGACCCGCAATCTCCTGCGCAAGCGACAGGGAAAGGCGATGGCCGGCGACTTCAATTCTATCTTTGGATTCCTTGGGCGGAAGCCGGAGAAAGGAACCGATCATCCGGCTCCAGATATCCAGTTCCCGCAAGCCGACATTGCCTTCGGTCTGAGGGGCCATCATGACGATCGCGGAAGCGTCGACCTGCGCAGCAATATGAGGCGCGAGCAATGCTCCGATGCCATGGCCGACGAGAACGAGCCTGTCCACACCGAAATCGTCACGCAAGACCGCTGCCGCCCGGTGGGCGGCGTGGAACCAATCCGAAATTGGGATGTCTTTGCCGGCGTCGCCCAGACTATCCGCCGTACCAGGCCAGTCGAAACGCAGGCAGACATACCCGGCGTTGGCGAGAAGATCGGCGAAGGTCGCCCAGCCTCTCCGGATCGTCATTTCCTCGAATCCCCATGCTGGCAGCATGAGCACACCGGTTCGCCCGCCGCCATCATGAATGAATCCGGCACATCCGTCGAAGCTGATGGGGTCTCCCATGGTCCGGTTCAAGTCTTCCTCCACAAGCCACGGCTGCTATGACGACACCTGGGGCACAGGTGTGCGAGGACCGGCACATCCTGCGGGTCCCGGCTTGTGGTTGTTATACGTTATAGTTTTCTTGAAGCGAGGAAGAGATGGAAAGATGGTTTATGGGTGGGTTTTGTGGGGGGATTACGGGCGGCGGGTTTGGACCGGCGCGGTATTATGGTTTGAACGCGATGTGCGCCCTGCGGGGGCGTTTTGGGATTTTTTTGTGAATGATTTTTGTGATTGGTTGCGGGGGCAGGATTTGAACCTGCGGCCTTCAGGT
>NZ_JBQUZZ010000009.1:2500-5423 GCF_056313605.1 Gellertiella sp. DMC107
AGGAAAGGACATCAACCGAGACTCCGCAAGTAGTGGCGAGCGAACGCGGACCAGGCCAGTGGCAACAAGGGATGAAGCGGAACGACCTGGAAAGGTCGGCCAGAGTGGGTGATAGCCCCGTACGCGGTTAAGACTTGTTGTCCTTGAGTAAGGCGGGACACGTGAAATCCTGTCTGAACATGGGGAGACCACTCTCCAAGCCTAAGTACTCGTGCATGACCGATAGCGAACAAGTACCGTGAGGGAAAGGTGAAAAGCACCCCGACGAGGGGAGTGAAATAGAACCTGAAACCGGATGCCTACAAACAGTCGGAGGGGGCAACCCTGACGGCGTACCTTTTGTATAATGGGTCAACGACTTAGTGTAACGAGCAAGCTTAAGCCGGTAGGTGTAGGCGTAGCGAAAGCGAGTCTGAATAGGGCGCCTTAGTTCGTTGCATTAGACCCGAAACCGAGTGATCTAGCCATGAGCAGGTTGAAGGTTGGGTAACACCAACTGGAGGACCGAACCCGCATCTGTTGCAATAGATTGGGATGACTTGTGGCTAGGGGTGAAAGGCCAATCAAACTCGGAGATAGCTGGTTCTCCGCGAAATCTATTTAGGTAGAGCGTCGAGCGAATACTCCCGGGGGTAGAGCACTGGATGGGCTATGGGGACTCACCGTCTTACTGATCCTAACCAAACTCCGAATACCGGGAAGTACTACTCGGCAGACACACGGCGGGTGCTAACGTCCGTCGTGAAAAGGGCAACAACCCTGACCTCCAGCTAAGGTCCCCAAGTCATGGCTAAGTGGGAAAGGATGTGAGGATCCCAAAACAACCAGGATGTTGGCTTAGAAGCAGCCATCATTTAAAGAAAGCGTAACAGCTCACTGGTCTAAACAAGGGTCTTTGCGCCGAAAATGTAACGGGGCTAAAGCCATGCACCGAAGCTGAGGATGTGTGCTTGCACACGTGGTAGCGGAGCGTTCCGTAAGCCTGTGAAGGGGTATCCGTGAGGGGCCCTGGAGGTATCGGAAGTGCGAATGTTGACATGAGTAACGATAAAGAGGGTGAGAGACCCTCTCGCCGAAAGACCAAGGGTTCCTGCTTAAAGTTAATCTGAGCAGGGTTAGCCGGCCCCTAAGACGAGGCGGAAACGCGTAGTCGATGGGAACCACGTTAATATTCGTGGGCCTGGTGGTAGTGACGGATTGCGTAACTTGTTCAGTCTTATTGGATTGACTGGGCAGGGAAGCGGTTCCAGGAAATAGCTCCACCATTATAGACCGTACCCGAAACCGACACAGGTGGTCAGGTAGAGTATACCAAGGCGCTTGAGAGAACTATGCTGAAGGAACTCGGCAAATTGCACGCGTAACTTCGGAAGAAGCGTGACCCTTTTGCGGGCAACCGTAGAAGGGTGGCACAGACCAGGGGGTAGCGACTGTTTATCAAAAACACAGGGCTCTGCGAAGTCCATAAGACGACGTATAGGGTCTGACGCCTGCCCGGTGCTGGAAGGTTAAGAGGAGAGGTGCAAGCTTTGAATTGAAGCCCCAGTAAACGGCGGCCGTAACTATAACGGTCCTAAGGTAGCGAAATTCCTTGTCGGGTAAGTTCCGACCTGCACGAATGGCGTAACGACTTCCCCGCTGTCTCCAGCATAGACTCAGTGAAATTGAATTCCCCGTGAAGATGCGGGGTTCCTGCGGTCAGACGGAAAGACCCCGTGCACCTTTACTATAGCTTTACACTGGCATTCGTGTCGGCATGTGTAGGATAGGTGGTAGGCTTTGAAGCAGGGACGCCAGTTTCTGTGGAGCCATCCTTGAAATACCACCCTTATCGTCATGGATGTCTAACCGCGGCCCGTCATCCGGGTCCGGGACAGTGTATGGTGGGTAGTTTGACTGGGGCGGTCGCCTCCGAAAGAGTAACGGAGGCGCGCGATGGTGGGCTCAGAGCGGTCGGAAATCGCTCGTCGAGTGCAATGGCATAAGCCCGCCTGACTGCGAGACTGACAAGTCGAGCAGAGACGAAAGTCGGTCATAGTGATCCGGTGGTCCCGCGTGGAAGGGCCATCGCTCAACGGATAAAAGGTACGCCGGGGATAACAGGCTGATGACCCCCAAGAGTCCATATCGACGGGGTTGTTTGGCACCTCGATGTCGGCTCATCGCATCCTGGGGCTGGAGCAGGTCCCAAGGGTTTGGCTGTTCGCCAATTAAAGCGGTACGTGAGCTGGGTTCAGAACGTCGTGAGACAGTTCGGTCCCTATCTGCCGTGGGTGTAGGAATATTGACAGGATCTGTCCCTAGTACGAGAGGACCGGGATGGACATATCTCTGGTGGACCTGTTGTCCTGCCAAGGGCATAGCAGGGTAGCTATATATGGAAGGGATAACCGCTGAAGGCATCTAAGCGGGAAACCCACCTGAAAACGAGTATTCCCTATCAGAGCCGTGGAAGACGACCACGTTGATAGGACGGGTGTGGAAGTGCAGTAATGCATGAAGCTTACCGTTACTAATAGCTCGATCGGCTTGATCGTTCCCATTGATCAATGCTCATCACAAAAAAGAAAACGCAATCAGCGCTTCACCAGCTTCTCAATCATTTAGTTGCTCTTCGCCGACCTGGTGGTTATGGCGGGGTGGCTGCACCCGTTCCCATTCCGAACACGGCCGTGAAACGCCCCAGCGCCAATGGTACTTCGTCTCAAGACGCGGGAGAGTAGGTCGCTGCCAGGTCTGCAAAGTGCAACTCAATATCTTCTCTCTCAACCCATTCCCAAGTCCCGGATAATCCCGGAAAAAATCTAACGCGGGGTGGAGCAGCCCGGTAGCTCGTCAGGCTCATAACCTGAAGGCCGCAGGTTCAAATCCTGCCCCCGCAACCAATCACAAAAATCATTCACAAAAAAATCCCAAAACGCCC
>NZ_JBQUZZ010000010.1:0-3119 GCF_056313605.1 Gellertiella sp. DMC107
TCGCCGGCCGCGGCCATGTCGTCGCCCATGAACCGGTCTTCGACAAGCGGCGCGATCCGTTCGCGGATGGCGGCCTTTACGGCCAGAAGTCGCGGCGAGGTCACATGGGGGGCACGCAGTTCCACGCCCTGCGCACCCATCATCGCCTCGACGCCGAGAATCCAGTAGAGATTCTGGGTCATCGGCAGAAGCCGGCGCGCGCCGTGGCAGGCCATGGATACATGGTCTTCCTGGTTGGCGCTGGTGGGCGTGGAGTCGATCGAGGCCGGATGCGCCATCTGCTTGTTTTCGCTCATCAGCGCGGCGGTGGTGACTTCCGCGATCATCAGGCCGGAATTCAGGCCGGGCTTGGGCGTCAGGAAGCCGGGCAGTCCGTAACTCAGCGCCGGATCGACGAGCAGCGCGATGCGCCGCTGGGCAATCGCGCCGATCTCGGCCACGGCGAGCGCGATCATGTCGGCGGCGAGCGCCACCGGCTCGGCATGGAAATTGCCGCCGGATACGACCTGCCCGTCGGAGAGGACGAGCGGATTGTCGGTCGCTGCATTTGCCTCGATCTCCAGGGTGCGGGCCGCCTGACGCAACACGTCCAGGCAGGCGCCGTCGACCTGCGGCTGGCAGCGGAGGCAATAGGGATCCTGCACGCGCTCGTCATTGTCCGCATGGGCGGCGCGGATGCCCGAGCCCTCCATGAGGAGGCGGAGCGCCGCCGCCACCTCTATCTGACCGGCATGGCCGCGCAGCGTGTGGATCTCCTCGATGAAGGGTGCGGTGGAGCCCATGGCGGCATCGGTGGAGAGCGCCCCGGTGACGATGGCGGATTTCAGCGCGCGCATGGCCCGGAAGAGACCGGCAAGCGCGAGTGCGGTGGAAACCTGCGTGCCGTTGATCAGCGCCAGGCCTTCCTTGGCTTCGAGCGCGATCGGCTCCAGCCCGACGGAACGCAGCGCCTCTGCGCCCGGCAGCCGGCGGCCGCCGACGATGGCCTCCCCATGGCCGAGCAGAACGGCCGTCATATGGGCCAGCGGCGCCAGATCGCCGGATGCGCCGACCGAGCCCTTTTCGGGGATGACCGGCAGCACGCCCTGTTCGAGCATCGCCTCGATCCGGTCGACGATCAGCCGGCGCACGCCCGAAGCGCCGCGCCCGAGCGACATGAGCTTCAGCGTCATGATCAGGCGGACCACGCTGTCGGGCAGCGGATCGCCCACGCCGCAGCAATGGGAGAGGATGAGGTTGCGCTGCAGGGTCGCCACGTCGGCGCGGTCGATCTTGATCGAGGCCAGCTTGCCGAACCCGGTATTCACGCCATAGACAGCGGCATTGCCCGCCGCGACTTCGGCGATCCGGGCCGCAGCCCGGTCGATGGCGGCATGGGCCGAAGGCGCGATGCGTACGGGCGTTCCGTTCCAGTAAATCTCTTCCAGATCGGCAAGCGTAACGTTTCCGGGGGTGAGAAATCGTGTCATGTCAGACCTTCTGTCCTTTGAAGTAACGGGCATGGAGCGGATTGAAGCCGATGGGATTGACCAGTTCCGCCGGGCTCTGCGCATTCCAGATCGCAAGATCCGCCGAGAGGCCGGGCAGGATCGCGCCGGTTTCGCCGGCAAGGCCGAGCGCCTTTGCCGCAGCGCCGGTGGTGCCGCGCAGGCATTCGCCGACCGTCAGGCCGAAGAGGACAGCCCCCATGTTCATCGCCATCAGCAGCGAGGTCATGGGTGACGTGCCCGGATTGGCATCGGTGGAAAGAGCGATATCGGCACCCGCTGCGCGGAGCGCCGCGACCGGAGGAAGCCGGGTTTCGCGCAGCATGTAGAACGCGCCCGGCAGCAGCACCGCCACGGTTCCCGCTTCGGCCATGGCGCGGGCATCCTCTTCGGTCAGATATTCGAGATGATCGGCCGAGAGCCCGCCGCGCGCCGCCGTCAGCGCCGCACCGCCCTGATGGGAGAGCTGTTCCGCATGCAGTTTCACCGGCAGGCCGAGCGCCTCCGCCTTGTCGAAGACGCGCGCGATTTCATCGGGCGTGAAGGCAAGATGCTCGCAAAACCCGTCGACGGCGTCCACAAGCCCTCCCGCGTGGGCCTGTTCCAGCCCGGCCAGCACCACGCGATCGAGATAGGCGGCGCGGTCGGACGCGAATTCGGGCGGAAGCGCATGGGCCGCAAGCCAGGAGGTTTTCACCCGGACCGGGCGCAGACCCTCGAGCAGCCGGGCGGCCCGCAGCATCCGGATTTCCGCCTCGACCGAGAGACCATATCCCGATTTGATCTCTACCGTGCCGACCCCTTCCGCGAGGAGGGCATCCAGACGGGGCAATGCCTGGGCCACGAGCGCTTCCACGCTCGCGTCTCGCGTGGCCCGCATGGTCGAGACGATGCCGCCGCCCGCCGCCGCGATCTCCGCATAGCTTGCCCCTTCCAGACGCATCTGGAACTCGGCTGCGCGATTGCCGCCATAGACCAGATGCGTGTGGCAATCGATCAGCGCCGGCGTCACAAGCCGGCCCGCGCAATCCACCACCGTCGCCCCCTCGGGAGCGACAAGGCCGGCCCCGACGGAAATCACGCGCCCGTTGCCGATAAGAACCGATCCCGGTTCCGTCGTCGCTTGCGCGGACGGGCCCCGGTAAAGCATGGCGTTCTCGAGAAGAATGGCTGTTTCTCCGGCAGGTCTCATCTCGGCTCTTCCTTTGTCGCTGGAATAGGTATATACATATAAATGATCCGCATGCATAGCCCTCTGACGGGAGAAAGGACAGAAATGGCCAGGGAGATTTTCGCGAGGGCGGCCTTGCTGCCGCAGGGCTGGGCGAGGAATGTGCGTATCGCCTTCGATGGTTCCCTCATTGCGGAGGTCGTGCCCGATACCACGCCGCAGCCGGGCGATGTGACCGCCGAGGCCCTCGTTCCCGGGCTCTCCAATCTGCACAGCCATGCCTTCCAGAGAGCGATGTCCGGACTGGCCGAGACACGCGGCCCTTCGGCGGACAGTTTCTGGACCTGGCGGGAGGCCATGTATCGGTTCGCGCTGCATCTCGATCCCGACCAGATGCAGGCGGTTGCCGAGATGGCCTATGTGGAGATGCTGGAAACCGGCTTTACCCGCGTGGGGGAGTT
>NZ_JBQUZZ010000011.1:0-1909 GCF_056313605.1 Gellertiella sp. DMC107
AAATCCACCATTGCCGCCACATGCAGCTTCATGCTGGCGCGGGCCGCGCTCTCGACGGATTTCGGGTCGCTTTCCTGCTTGGCGCGCCATTCCGCGACGGTCCAGCCGATGGGGAGGTAGCCGTGGATCGGATCATGCGCGGAGGTCTGGTCGGTGACAATATCCGGGCGGGGGCCGCCCGCCTTCATGCGGCGCACCAGTTCCGGGAAGACTTCGGCCGCGTTGCCGATAAGGGCAACGGATTTCGCCTCGCCGGCCTTCGTCCAGCGCCCGATCATCTCCAGCGCCTCGTCGAGCGAATGGGTCTTCTCGTCGCAATACCGGGTGCGAATGCGGAAATCCGCGCGGGTTTCGTCGCATTCGACCGCCAGGCAGCAGGCGCCGGCCATGACCGCCGCCAGCGGCTGCGCGCCGCCCATGCCGCCGAGACCACCCGTCAGGATCCACTTGCCCTTGAGGCTGCCGCCATAATGCTGGCGTCCGGCCTCCGCGAAGGTTTCATAGGTGCCCTGCACGATGCCCTGGGTGCCGATATAGATCCAGGACCCGGCGGTCATCTGGCCGTACATCATCAGGCCCTTGCGGTCGAGCTCGTTGAAATGGTCCCAGGTGGCCCAGTGCGGCACGAGGTTCGAGTTGGCAATCAGCACGCGCGGCGCATCCGCATGGGTCTTGACGACGGCAACCGGCCGGCCCGACTGCACGACCAGCGTCTCGTCGGCTTCGAGCTCCTTGAGCGCAGCGACGATCCGGTCGAAATCCTCCCAGGTGCGGGCGGCCCGGCCAATGCCGCCATAAACCACGAGTTCATGGGGGTTTTCGGCGACATCCGGGTGCAGATTGTTCATCAGCATGCGCAAAGGCGCTTCGGTCAGCCAGCTCTTGGCATTCAGAGCCGTGCCGGTCGGGGGATAGATTTCGCGCGCATTGTGGCGGGCATTCTTCGGCGAATGGGTCATCATGGTCCTCCTTCAGGAAAGCTGCGGTGCACGTTCGGCAAGGCGCGTCAGCATCCGGGCAAGGACCTTTCGCAGCGATGCGGCCTTCGCGGGGTCGAGCGCGAAGGGTGGAATTTCTGATGCAAGATGGGTCGACTGGGCGAGCTCCATCTGTATGGCGTGAAAGCCCTGGTCCGGACGGCCATAGTGGCGGGTCGTCCAGCCGCCCTTGAAGCGGCCGTTCACCACATGGCTCTGGCCGGACATGCGTGCCTCCTCCGCCACGGCGGCTTCGAGGACCGCCGCGCAGGTCGTTCCGTCATTCGTCCCGATGTTGAAATCGGGCAGCGTGCCCTTGAACAGCCAGGGAATGACGGAGCGGATCGAATGGCAATCGAACAGGATCGCCACGCCATGGCGGGCGCGTACCCGCTCCATCTCCGCGGCAAGGGCCGCGTGATAGGGGGCATGGAATTGCGCCAGGCGCTCGGCCACCTCGTCCGGGGTGGGCTCTGCGCCTTCCTTCCAGATCGGCACGCCATCGAAGTTGGTCTGCGGCACCAGCGCGGTGGTCGATGCGCCGGGATAGAGGCTCTGGCCCGAAGGGTCGCGGTTCGCATCGATGACGTAGCGGTGAAACCCCGCCTCGACGACGGTCAACCCGGGAACGATATCCCGGTAGAGCGCATCCACGTGCCAGTCCGTGTCGCGCAGCAACAAACCTTCGGCATTCAGCCTGGCGGCCATGTCCGGCGGCAGGTAGGTGCCCGTATGGGGCATACCGAGCACCACCGGCCCATCGCCCCGCGTGACGGTAAACGGCGCGCTCATGCGGTAAGGCCGGGAAGGATGCCGGGGCCTGCCGCCCCGATCAGCATGCCGGATGCGACGATCTCGCCGGCCGCGGCCATGTCGTCGCCCATGAACCGGTCTTCGACAAGCGGCGCGATCCGTTCGCGGATGGCGGCCTT